>NZ_JBVAXG010000011.1:0-77151 GCF_055419245.1 Mycobacterium sp. IDUB_37
ATGTGCCGTTCGAGCTGTTGGTGGAGCGGTTGAATCCGGCCCGGAGTCTGACCCATCACCCGCTGATCCAGGTGATGTTGGCCTGGCAGAACTTCGCCGGGCCGGACGCTGCAGACGTTCAAGCACCCGGCGCCGGGATGGCACTGCGTGATCTGCACGCCACCCCACTGCCGGTCGACACCCACGCCGCCCGCATGGACCTGACCTTTACCCTGGCCGAACGCTGGACCGAGGCCGGTGAGCCCGCCGGGATCGGCGGCAGGGTGGAGTTCCGCACTGACGTGTTCGACGCGGGCAGCATCGAGGCGCTGATCGAGCGGCTGCGGCGGGTCTTGGGAGCGATGACCGCCGAGCCGGCCCAGCGGGTCTCGTTGATCGATGTGCTCGATGAGCCTGAGCATGCGCGGCTGGCTGAGGTCGGCAACCGTGCCGCGCTTACCCGGGCCGCGCCGCCGCCGGTGTCGATTCCGGCGTTGTTCGCCGCGCAGGTGGCCCGCACCCCGGACGCGATTGCGGTGAGCTTCGAGGGCCGGTCGATGACGTACCGGGAACTCGACGAGGCCGCCAACCGGCTCGCGCAGCTGTCGTCCGCCCGCGGTGCGGGCCCCGGTGCGATCGTGGCGCTGCTCTTGGAGCGGTCGGCCGAGGCGGTCATGGCGATCCTGGGGGTGCTCAAGACCGGAGCGGCCTATCTGCCCATCGACCCGGCGTTGCCGGCTGAACGGATCGGGTTCATGCTCGCCGACGCCGCGCCGGTCGCCGCGATCAGCACCGCTGACCTGGCCGTCCGGTTAGACCGGTATGGACTACCAGTCATCGACGTGCACGACCCCGTTCTCGACATCCAACCCAGCACCGCCCCACCCGCACCGGCTCCCGACGACGTCGCCCACCTCATCTACACGTCGGGCACCAGTGGCGTCCCCAAAGGCGTTGCCGTCACTCATCACAACGTCACTCAGCTGATGTCATCGCTCGACGCCGGCCTGACTGCGCCGGAACCCTGGCCGGGACCGGTAAAGGTCTCAACCCAGTGGCATCCCTACGCCTTCGACGCCTCGGTCCGCGAGATCTGGGGTGCGCTGTTCCACGGTGGCCGGCTGGTGGTGGTGCCCGAGTCGGCGGCCCGCTCCGCGGATGACCTCAACGCATTGTTGATCACCGAACAGGTCAGCGTCATTTCCCAGACGCCGTCGGCGCTCGGGGTGCTGTCTCCGGAGGGGTTGGAGTCAGCGGCGCTGGTGGTGGGCGGTGAGGCCTGCCCGGCCGAGCTGGTGGATCGCTGGGCGCCCGGGCGGATGATGATCAACGCCTACGGTCCCACCGAGACCACGGTGGATGTCTCGATCAGCGCGCCGCTCACCCCGGGCTCAGGGGCGCCGCCGATCGGTGCGCCGGTGTCGGGAGCGGCGTTGTTTGTTCTCGACGGGTTGCTGCGTCCGGTGCCGGTCGGTGTGGTCGGTGAGTTGTACGTGGCCGGCGCCGGTGTGGGCGTCGGGTATTGGCGGCGGGCCGGATTGACCGGGTCCCGGTTTGTGGCCTGCCCGTTCCCGGAGGCGGCAGGACAACGCATGTATCGCACCGGGGATCTGGTGCGGTGGGGCGCTGACGGGCAACTGCAGTACCTGGGGCGCGCCGACGAGCAGGTCAAGATCCGCGGGTATCGCATCGAGCTTGCGGAGATCGAAGCCGCGTTGGCCCGGTTGGCTGGGGTAGAGCAGGCGGTGGCGATCGCCCGCGAGGACCGTCCCGGTGACAAGCGCATCGTCGGATATGTGACCGGGACTGCGGACCCGGCGGAGATACGCGCCGCGCTGGCCGACCGGCTGCCTGGATACATGATTCCCGCCGCGGTGGTGGTGTTGCCGTCGCTGCCGCTGACACCCAACGGCAAACTCGACAAACGGGCGTTGCCGGCGCCGGAGTATTCCGATGGCGACCGTTACCGCCCACCGGCCACGCCGACCGAGGAGATCCTGGCCGAGATCTACGCCCAAGTCCTCGGGCTCGATCTGGTCGGGGTCGACGACTCGTTCTTCGATCTGGGCGGGGATTCGCTGTCGGCGATGCGGGTGGTCGCCGCGATCAATACCCGCCTGGATACCCGCCTGGCGGTGCGCACCTTGTTCCATGCGCCGTCGGTCAGTGGCTTGAGCCAGCAGTTGGGCAGCGATACCAGCGAGGTGGAAGTAGTCCCGATCGAGGTCCTCAAGGAGGGCACCGGGGTTCCGCTGTTCTGCATCCATCCCGGGGGCGGAGTGAGTTGGCCCTATCAGCGTCTTGGTACTTACCTGGACTGCCCAATCATTGGCATCCAACAAACCCTGCACGGCGACGAAACCGAACCTCAGTCAATTCGCGAGATGGCGAAAAATTATGCCGACAGGATTCAAGGGGTGCATCCTGCCGGGCCCTACCACCTGCTCGGCTGGTCTTTCGGGGGCGTCGTCGTCCATGAACTTGCCATCGAACTCCGCCGTCGCGGATGCTTGGTCGCACGCGTCGTCCTTCTCGACGCTCAACCCACCGTCGACGCCGGCGTCGCGCTACCAGACCCTGTCTCGGTCGAGCACGAGACGCTGGAGGAAGTGCTGCGGTTCTACCGCATCGATGTTCCAGAACAGGATGGGTTGCTCAGCTACGAGCAGGTGGACGAACTGATTCGCGAACGGGCAGCAGTGGAGTTTCCCCGACAAAAAGAGCTGCTGGATTCGATTGTGCAGAACCTGGATACCAATAAAGGGTTGCAGCGGGCTCACGAACCGGGTGCATTGGAGGGTGACATCGTCATATTCTCCGCTGTGCCGGATGAGAGCCATCGCAGTTCGTCACTGCTGGAAGAATGGCGACCCTACGTTGCTGGCGACATTACCGAGTACTCGATCCGCTGCTCACACGAGGAAATGTTGACTGCCGAATCGCTAAGCCTGTACGGCGCGCAACTCAAATCCTCGCTGGAAGGTTAGGGCACTCGATTTCGCGACGGTCCACGAACCGGACCTCGAACCGGACCTCGCCGATCGTCGGCGAAGCCCCGCACCACATGGGCGCTGACAAACTTGGCCACCACGTCGGGATCGTCCATGTCGCGGATCGGCGACGCGGTGCTGAACAACGAGAACAGGATTCGTGCAAACCATTCACCCGCCGACTCGACGTCGAGGTCCTTGCGCACCTCGCCGGTGAGCTTGGCGGCGGACAGGTAGGGCGCGAAGAAATCGATACACTCGCGCAGCAGCACCGCGGCGTCCTTGGTGAGCAGCAAGCTGATCGCGTCTTCGTCGAAGTACTCTTCGGAGGCGATGGCTCGCCGCGCCGCAGTGACGAATACCGCTGCGTTGGACAGCTTTTCCTCGAGCGAATCGCCGCGGTTCATCGCCCGGGTCATCTCGCGGTAGAACTGCTCGGAGGCGTGCTCCGCGCAGGCTTCCAGGATGGCGCCTTTGTCGCTGAAGTATTCATAGATCGTGCTGCGCGAAACGCCTGCCTCCCTGGCGATGTCGACGATCGTCGTCTTCAGCAGGCCGTGCTTACTGAAACACGCATACGCCGAGTCGATGATGAGTTCGCGTGTGTCGGTTCGCGTTTCGGGCGAGGCCTGGGTCATTGCGGCACCGAGTCAGCTTCCTAGTCGGCGCCGGCGAGAATCAGCCCGCTGGTCGGCACTCCCGTACCCGAGGTGACCAGTACGTGTTCCACGTTGTTGACCTGGTTGTAGGACGTGCCCCGCACCTGGCGGACCCCTTCGGTGATGCCGTTCATGCCGTGGATGTAGGCCTCGCCGAGTAGACCGCCGTTGGTGTTGATCGGGAACTCCCCACCCAGCGACAGCCGCTCGATGGTGGCGAAGTCCTTCGCCTCGCCCCGCCCGCAGAAGCCGAGTTCCTCGAGCTGAGTGAACACGAACGGCGTGAAATGGTCGTAGATGAAGGCGGTTTGGATGTCCGCAGGCTTGAGACCCGAGTCGCGCCACAGTCGGTCGGCGACGACTCCCATCTCGGGCAACCCGGTGATGTCGTCGCGGTAGTAGCTGGTCATCATCTCGCCGTTCGCCGCCGCGCCCTGGGCGGCGGCGGTGATGATCGCCGGCGGCTGGCGCAGGTTGCGTGCGCGTTCGGCGCTGGTAACCACCAACGCGACGCCGCCGTCGCTCTCCTGGCAGCAGTCCAGCAGGCGCAGCACGGGTTCGATGATCCAGCGCGAATTCTGGTGGTCTTCCAACGTGATTGGTCGCTCATAGAACCACGCGTCGGGATTGCGGGCCGCGTGTGCGCGGTCGACGACGGCAATGCGGCCGAAGTCCTCGTTGGTAACACCGTAGGTCGACATATAGCGCTGGGCGTGCAGCGCCACCCACGAGGCGGGGGTGATCAAGCCGAAGGGCGCGTAATGCGCCATGAACAACGGGGTTTCGGCACTGGTGCGCCCGCTGCCACCGAAGCGGAAGCCGGAGCGCTCGTTGAAGGCGCGCCAGCACACCACGACGTCGGCGACACCCGTGGCGACGGCCATCGCCGCGTGCACCACCGTGCCGGAAGCCGCGCCCCCGCCGTGGTGCACGCGGCTGAAGAAACTCAGGTCCCCGATGCCCACATTGCGCGCGATATCGATCTCGTCGCTGGAGTCCATGGTGAACGTGACCATGCCGTCGACGTCGCTGGGTGCCAACCCGGCATCCTCGAGTGCGTTGTTCACCGCCTCGCACGCCAACTGCAGTTCGCTGCGGCCAGACTCCTTGGAGAATTCCGTCTGACCGATTCCGACGATTGCCGCCGCGCCGGGAAGCTTGCTCATGCGCCAGTTCCGTCCAGCAAGCTGAGCACCGCCGTGCCCGATACGTGGTTGCCCAGGCTGTTGGCGCCCTGAAAAGTCACCTCGACGAAGTTCTCACCGTCGGTGCCTTCGCTTTTGCCGGTGACGCTGCCGGTGAAATGCAGCGGGTCGTCCGGAAAGGAGGGCACGCCTAGGCGAATCGACAGCTTCTTCACCATCGCCTCAGGACCGGCCCAGTCGGTGAGGAATCGCACGCAGTACCCGTTGGTGGTCAGGATGTTCATGAACAGATTGGGCGAGCCCTGCTTGTTGGCGTAGTCGCGGTCGTGGTGCACCGGCATGAAGTCGCGGGACGCGATCGCACCCGCGACGATCATCGTGGTGGTGATCGCGATGTCCAGCGGGGTCACCTCATCGCCCTCGGAGATGTCGCTCCATCGCAGAGTGCTGTGGCGGCTGGCGGTGGTCGTCATGCGTGTCCTTCCGAATATGTCGCCCCCAGGAGGGCAAGCTGCTGGGAAGCCGGACCAAGGGTGAGCTCGTTGTGCTTGGCCCACAAGAAGTAACGGTGCAGCGGGTAGGTGGTGTCGATACCGATCCCGCCGTGTACCTGCTGGGCGGTGGCGGCTACGCGAGCGCCGGCTTCGGCGGCCCAGAACTTCGCGATGCGTGCCGCGCGGTCGGCGGGCCGCCCGTCGGCGGCGAGCCACGCCGCATGCCAGGTGGTCCACCGGATCGCCTCGACGTCGATGAAGGCGTCGGCCATCCGCTGCTGCACGGCCTGGAAGCTACCGATCGGCCGGCCGAATTGCTCACGCCCGGTGGTGTATTCCGCAGCGATGTGCAGCGCCCGGTCTGCGACACCGAGTTGAATCGCGCAGAGCCCGATCAGGGCTCTGGTGTAGAGCGAGTCGATCAGCCGATCACCGGAAATTCTGTCGTCATCGGATATCATTGCACCATCGAGGAATACGTCGGCGTGCGGCTCCCGGTTGGTGGTCTTCACCGGACGAATCTCCACACCAGCGGAGTTCGCCGCAATTAGGAACAGGTCTACCTGCCCGTCGTCGGTAGACGCTGGAACCAGCACCGTGTCGGCCAGGGTAGCGGCCGGCACCAACTCTTTTGCCCCGTCCAGTCTCCAGTTCGATCCGTCCCGTCGAGCCGTCGTCACGGGAGATCTCGGATCGGAGCGACCCGGCTCGGCCAGGCCGGCGGTCAGAATACGTTGTCCGGCAACGACATCCGGCAGAATACGCTGCTGTTGCTCGGGAGTTCCGTGCCGCGCGATCGGGTCGGCGCCCAACACCAGCGTGGCGTAAGCCGGTACCGGGGCGACGCTCCAGCCGACCTCGGCCAGCAGCACCCCGAGTTCCACGAAACCGCCGCCGTTACCGCCCACCGACTCCGGCAAGGCGGTGCCCAGCAGGTCGGCGGCGGCGAGCTCTTTCCAGAGCCCCTCGTCGTAGCGGACACCATCGCCCTCGAGTTCGGTGAGCCGGTCCGGGGTGGCGCGGCGTTCGAACAGTTCGCGGGCCATCTTGGCGATGGTTTCCTGCTCTTCGGTGAAGGTGAAGTCCATGGCGTGCTACCTACCCACTCGGCCGGAACTGGTGCAGCACAAGGTCGTTGTCATAGGCCTGGAAGTAGAGTTGCACCGCCAATCCGACGGTGATGTCGGCCGGGTCGATGTCGGTCAGGTTGGACACGATCCGGACGCCTTCTTCGAGTTCGATGAGCGCAACGACGTACGGATAGTCGAAGAACGGCACCCGCGGCTGGTGTGGCATCACGTAGCTGTACACCGTGCCCTTACCCGATGCCTCGATGGTCTCCCAGTCCAGTGACCGGCAGTTCGGGCACATCGGGCGGGGCGGGTGGCGCAGTTCTCCGCATCCGCTGCACCGTTGGATCAGGAGTTTGTGCTCCTTCAACCCATTCCAGAAGAACTCGGTGTCCGGGCTGATGGCCGGTGCCATGCGCGTTGCCATCAGCGTGCCGCCGGCCTGAATCGCAGCACCCGGAAACGTTGCCGCCCAAGGATTTCGCCGTGCTGGTCGGTGTAGGTGGTGAGCCAGGTCAGGAAGAAGCCGGTCCCCAGCGCTGTCGTCTTCTCGTCGGAGACCGACTCGTACACCGTGGTCGCGCTGATCACATCGCCAAGGCGCGGATAACGTGCGATCTCGAACTCTGAATTGGTGGCCACCGTGCTGGTGTAGCCGGCCTCGTCCAGGAATGCCGTCGGGTTGGACTTGATTTCCATTGGGGCGCCGCCCCGTTCCCCGATCCCTTCGAGTTTCGGCGATGGCATCGTCCAGGTCTGCAACATCACCGGTGGCGACACGATCCCGCCGAACCGCGAAGTCGCCGCGAAATCCGGGTCGATGTAAACGGGATTGAGGTCGGCAAGCGCGTACGCCCAGTGCCGGATCATCGGCTGGTTGACGGGATCCGGTGCCACCGAGGGCTTTCCGGAACCGCCGGTGGGCCGGTCGACCAGGGCCCGCACCTTTGCTTGGAGCTCAGCGTCTGTCACTTACTCGATCCTCCCGACTCCGTTGTGGCCCGCAGGTCACGAGGTGCCCGCGGCATAAGCAGACCCGCCATGGCGATGATGTCGCGCTGAATTTCGTTGGCGCCGCCGCCGAACGTGTTGATAACCGCCTGCCGGTAGGCGGATTCCAGCGCGCCCCGCAGTGGGGCATCCGCGCCGCGACGAATGCCGTTGCCGTCCAGCACTTCGATGAGTTCGCGGGCGACCTGCTGGGTGAGTTCGGTGCCGAACACCTTCGCCGCCGACGCCTCGCCCATGTTGAGCGCGCCCTTGGTCATGGCCGCGTTCACCCGCAGGTTGACGAGTTTGTATGCGGCGACCTGTGCTTCGACACGGGCCAGTGCGAGTTGCACCCAGGGCTGGTCGATGACGCGCCCGCCGTCGAGTTCGGTGGCCGTCGCCCAGGCCAGGGTCTTTTCGAACAGCGGCTCCAGCGCGCCCAGATTCCCCAAGGCGGCGCGTTCGAAATTCAACTGGGTGGTGATCAGTTGCCAGCCCTGATTCTCCTCGCCCACCAATGCACTGACAGGTACCCGGACGTCGTCGTAGAACGTGTAGAACGTCGAGATGCCGGGCATGGTGTGCAGTGGTTGCCAGGAGAACCCAGGCGATGAGGTGGGCACGATGAGGATCGAAATGCCCTTGTGTTTCTTGGCATTCGGGTCGGTGCGGACGGCGAGCCAGATGTAGTCGGCGTAGGCGGCGCCGCTGGTGAACATCTTCTGGCCGTTGATCACGTACTCGTCACCGTCGCGGACCGCCGTGGTGCGCACCGACGCCAGGTCACTGCCCGCACCCGGCTCGGAGTAGCCGATGGCGAATTCGACCGTGCCGTCCAGAATCGCCGGCAGGAACCGCTGTTTCTGTTCCTCACTGCCGCGTTGCATCAAGGTGGGTCCGACGGTGTTGAGTGTCACCAACGGGACCGGGGCGGCGACCCGACGGGCCTCCTCGGCGAAGATGAACTGCTCGATGGCCGAAAAGCCGCGTCCACCATATTCTTTGGGCCAGCCTACGCCCAGCAGGTTGGCCTCGGCCAGCGCGCGGACGCAGTCGCGCACACCGGGGCCGCCTTCGACCTTTTCGCCGATCGCCGCGATGCGCTCCGGCGTCATCACCTGCTGGAGCGTCGCGCGCATCTCGGCGCGCAGTTGCTCCTGTTCCGGCGTGTATTCGAGTTCCATCAGCTCAAGCCCCCAGTCGTACGGGCATCCGCTTCACCCCGGGCACCATGGTCGCCCTCATCCGGTCCACCTGGCCGACCAGTTCCAACCGGGGGAAGCGTTGCAGAAGCTCCTCGAACAGCACGGTCGCCTCGAGGCGCGCCAATTGTGCTCCGATGCAGGAGTGTTCGCCGCACCCGAACGCGATGTGCGGATTCGGGTGCCGGGTCACCTTGAACTCCTCGGAGTCGCTGCCGAAGATGTCCTCGTCGCGATTGGCCGAGCCGTAGAGCATCGACACCACGTCGCCCTCGCGAATCTGCTGGCCGCGGATCTCGATATCCGTTGTCGCGACGCGCGACATGCTGACCACGGGGCTGTTCCAGCGCAACATCTCCTCCACCGCGACGGGGATCAGCGTGGGGTCCGCAACCAGCAGGCGGCTTTGGTCGGGGTGATTGATCAAGGCCAGCGTGCCCAGCGCAATCAGATTGCGCGTGGTCTCGTTGCCGGCCACCAGCAGCAGGAACGCGAAGTTGAGCAGGTCCTCATCGGTGAGTCGCTCGTCGTCGATCTCGGCTTCGGCCAGTACCGACAGCAGGTCGTCGCGGGGTTCGGCGCGCCGCGTGGCGATCAACTTCTGGAAGTACTCGAACAACTGGCCCAGTGCGACAAACGAGTCGAGTTCGATCTCGGGGTCCGCCGCCCCGGTGGCGGCGTCCGACCAGGCTCGGAACTGCTCCCAGTCCTCGGGTGGGGCGCCGATCAGTTCGGCGATCATTCGGGTGGGTAGCGGAGCGGCGATCTCTTCGGCGAACTCGTGCACCGAACCGGGTTCGACCTCATCGAGGACGCCGCGCACGATCTCGCGGATCTTTGGCTCCAGCACCGAGACGCGGCGGCGAGTGAAACCCGCGTTGATCAGCTTGCGCATCTGCCGGTGCCGCGGCGGGTCGGTGAAGATGAGGTTGCCGTCCTGCACCGGATTCGGCATCTCCGGGTCGGGGATCGTGATGCCTTTGGTCGAGGTGAACAGCGCCGGGTTGCTCGAGACGAATCGGATGTCCTCGTACTTGAGCAACGCCCAGAACTTGGTGACGTCATTCCAATGCACCGGCGACGTCGCGCGCAGCTCCCGATAGGTCGGATACGGGTCACCGGCGTAGAAGTCGGGAGAGTGCAGCGGGGCATCCGACGAGTGCAGCGGAGGGTCTGGGTGCACGGCAAGCAATCCTCCGATCCGACACATTGGCTTAAAGTGTCCTACGAGACGTGTCTACTCTGGGCTGTGTACCGCTGTCAACACAGCCTCAACACGTTGGAATGGGCAGCAATTGGGTCGATCGGTGATTGACGCCCGCGTCTAGCGGGTGTACACAAATTTGGTAGATGACCGAAATTGGGTGAGGACGCAGATGACTGCACCACTGATCGACACCTACCAGCTCTACATAGACGGAAAATGGGTAGAGCCCGCAGACGGTCGATACGACGACATCTCACCGGCAACCGAGCGGGCCTTCGCCACCGCGCCCGATGCCAGTGTCGACCAGGTGAGCGACGCGATCGGCGCCGCGCGCCGCGCATTCGACGACGGTCCGTGGGCCACCACGACCGCCGAGGGCCGAGCGAAGTGCCTCAGCCAACTCGGTGATGCACTGCTCAAACATGCCGACGACTTCTACGCCCTGTCGCAGCAGGAGTGGGGATGCATCGCCAACGAGCGGTTGATGCAGGTCGACGGTGCCGCATTCATGTCCATGCACGCCGCGCAGCTCGCGACCCAGTTGGCTGACGAGGAGGTGACCGGAATCGGCGCCGGAACCACCTTGCTGCGCCACGAACCGCTCGGCGTCGTGTCGGTCCTGACGCCGTGGAACTTCCCGCACTGCCTCAACGTCATGAAGCTCAACCACGCGCTGGCCGCGGGCAACACCGTCGTCCTGAAGCCCTCACCGCTCACGCCGCTGGCGGGGCTGGCGCTCGCGCGACTGATCGACGAGCACACCGACTTCCCGCCGGGGGTGGTCAATGTCGTCACGCCGTCCGGAGTCGAGGCCGCCAAGCTGCTCACCACGGACCCGCGGATCGACATGATCAGCTTCACCGGCAGCACGGTCGTCGGACGCCAGGTCATGTCCGCCGCGGGCGACACGTTGAAGCGGATTCTGCTGGAGCTAGGCGGCAAGTCGGCGTGCATCATCCTCGACGACGCCGAGGTCACCGACGAAATGCTGCAGCAGATGCTGTTCGACTGTTGCTCTCTGCATGCCGGACAGGCCTGCATCCTGCAGAGCAGGCTGTTGCTGCCCGGTTCGCTGCATGACGACGTCGTCGACCGGTTGGTCGCGCTGGCGCGTGCGGTCAAGGTGGGCGACCCGACGGATCCCGATGTGCAGATGGGCCCGCTGATCACCGGTGCGCAGCGCGGCCGGGTCGAGGCACACGTGGCCGCGGCGCTGCGCGACGGGGCCAAGGTGGTCACCGGAGGCGGCCGTCCGGCGGGCCTGGACGTGGGCTTCTATTTCGAGCCGACGATTCTCACCGACGTCGAGCCCAATTCGGTTATTGCACAAGAAGAAGTGTTCGGGCCGGTGCTCAGCGTGTTGCGGTACCGCGACGACAACGACGCCGTCGCGATCGCGAACAACTCGCGCTACGGCCTGTCGGGCGCGGTATGGAGCGCCGACGTGGACCGTGCCGTCGGTGTCGCCCGCCGGATTCGCACCGGCCAGATTGCGGTCAACGGGTGCGGTGCCGGTGGCGCGCCGTTCGGTGGTTTCAAACTCAGCGGGTTGGGTCGCGAAGGCGGTGGGATCGGCGGCCTGCACCAGTACATGGAACCGATGGCCATCGGGGTCCCGCTGTGACCGGACCCCTCGCGGGGCTGCACGTCGTCGAAATCGCCACAGAGATCTCTGGTCCTTACGCCACAAAGCTTTTCGTCGACCTCGGCGCCGAGGTCATCAAGATCGAACCGCCCGCCGGTGACCCGCTGCGCCGGTGGGGCCCGTTCCCGACCAATGGTCGCGACCCCGCCCCCGACCACGGCGGCCTGTTCGAGTACCTGAACGCCGGCAAGCGCGCCACGACCCTGGATCTGGACAAGCCGGGCGACCAGGCTGCTGCCCGCGATCTGATCGCACATGCCCATATCGTCGTCGAAAACTTTCCGCCCGGCACGCTCGAAAGCCGGGGACTCGGTGCCGAGGAGCTGTCCCGGATCAACCCAAATCTGGTGCTACTCAGGCTTTCTTACTTCGGGCAGTCCGGGCCGTGGCGGGACCGGATCGGCACACCGCTGACCATGCAGGCGGTGTCGGGCTGGGTCAGCCTCCGTGATCCACAGCGTCCGCCGGTCCAGGCCGGCGCTCGCATCGCCGAGTACGTCGCGGCCGGATACGGCGCACTGGGGGCGCTGACCGCACTGCGACTGCCCAAGTCGGGCCGGGTGACCGAGGTCGACGTGTCGGAGTTCGAGTCGCTGCTGTCGACCCTGCCGTACCCGATGTTGATGGCCGAGCGGATGCGCAGCTTGGGGTTACCGTCCAACGTGCGTGGCGGGCCCCTGCTGGGTGTCGTCCGCGCCGCCGACGGCTGGGTGGGCATCAACTGTCTGACCGGGCAACATTGGCTCGACGTGTGCGCGATGCTGGGTTTGCCGGAGTTCGGCGAGCACCAGATCGCCATCATGATGGGTGGCCCCGAGCGGGCCGAATTCTTCGCGAAGGCAGAACCGTTGCTTGCCGAGCGGACGGTGGCCGAGACCATCGAATTGAGCCAGGCCATGCGCATTCCGGCCGCGCCGGTCAACGACGGCGCGACGATTCTGGAGTCTCCGCAGTACGCCAAGCGCGGCTTCTTCGTCGAGTCCGGCGGCTTCCGCAGACCAGGGGCGCCGTTTCGGATGTCGAAAACTCCGGTGTCCCAGCCTGGTTCGGCGCCACGTCGCGGGGAATCGTCGGTCCGATGGACTACAAAAGCCGAATTGTCGTCGCCTGCAAACGATCCCGCGGATTCATCGCCGTTCGCAGGAATTCGGGTGCTGGACCTGAGCACCTTCTGGGCCGGTGCGTATCTGACCTGCTACCTGGGTGCCTTCGGAGCCGAGATCGTGAAGGTCGAATCCATCCAGCGCCCCGACGGGTTTCGCTACTCCGGCGCCTACCCGTTCGAGGGCGACGACTGGTACGAGCGCAGCGCCATGTGGCAGGCCACCAACCTCAACAAGCGAGACATCACGCTCGACCTCACCTCGGCGCGCGGTCGCGAGATCGCGCATCGCCTGGCCGCGGACGCCGACGTCGTCGTGGAGAACTTCTCGCCGCGGGTGGTCGAGCAGTTCGGCTTGGATTACCAGTCTTTGGTGACGCGCAACCCCGATGTGATCGCGGTTCGGATGCCCGGATACGGCCTCGAGGGGCCCTGGCGTGACTACGTGGGCTGGGCGCTCAACTTCGAACAGACGTCCGGGATGACGGCCGCCACCGGTTACGCCGACGGCCCGCCGTGCAACCTGCAGGGACCGGCCGATCCGATCGTCGGCGTGCATGCCAGCGTCGCATTGCTGGCCGCGCTGGAACACCGTCGCCGCACCGGCGAGGGCCAGTTGATCGAGATCGCCCAGATCGAAGTCGCTGCCTGTCTCACCGCCGAACCAGTGATCGAGTACTCGATGAATGGTCTGGTGCGAGCGCGGGAAGGCAACCGTGCGCGAGGCTATCTGCAGGGCGTCTATCCGACGAGTGCGGACGGGATCTGGGTGGCGTTGTCGATTCCGGACCAGGGCGCGATAAACCACGACGTGTTCGATGAGTTGACGGCAGCCTGGACTCGCACCCAGACGGCAGAATCGGTCGTCGAAACCCTTCGCGCACAGGGCATTCCGGCTGAGAAGCTGACGACCGGCGATCGGATGTACGACTTCGCTCAACTCGAGGTCCGGGCGTTCTATGAAGACTTCGAGCACCCAGTCGGCGGGGTGCACCGCTATCCCGGTTGGCCGTTCCGCATCACTCCCGGTCCCGACCGCCACCATCGCAGCGCAGCGCCGACGCTCGGTCAGCACAATGACGAGATCCTGCGCGGGCTCGGCCTTTCCGATAGCGAACTGACCGACTTGCGGGAGCGGCGGGTTATCGGGAACCGGGTACTGAACGTTTAGCTTGACGCGGTACCGGGAAAACACAAGCCGCGGTACCCTAACAGCGAAGTAAATATTGAATCGCCAGTTGTTGATAGACCGTGTGCCGGTTTAAACCCTGCCTTCATGCGCCCAATCACCAGCAAGGACGGAACGGGCAAATCATGGCTCATCGCGAACACGCTCACCAAGGCCTGATGGTCGTGGAGCAGACGGTGAATTCCGCCGTCGTGCTGTCCGCCATCGGCACCATCGACCTACTGACGGCACCGCAGTTTCAACAACATGTGGACAGCGCGACTTCGCGCCAGCCATCCGCTCTGATCATCGACTTGTCGCGGGTGGATTTCTTGGGTTCGGCCGGCATCGGGGTGCTGATCAACACCTACAACACCGCCGGCGACATGCCCTATGCGGTGGTCGCCGACGGTCCCGCCACTAGTCGGCCGCTGCACATTCTGTCGATCGATACGTTTATCGGGGTCTACCGGACGGTGGCTGACGCCGTCGCAGGTCTGGATCTCGAAGAAGCTGAGGCCGGGTAACTCCGTATGACTTCTCCTATGCCGGCGAGCGCTGCCGAATCATTTGTCGAAAGCGGTTTCGCCGACGGACAGACGGTGGCCAATTTTCGCGAGAAGGTGAAAGCCTGGCTGACCGGCGCGGTGGATATCGACAACGAGCGGCTCTGCGACATCTTGCTTGCGACCGATGAGGCGCTGGCCAACTGCGTCGACCATGCCTACGACGACACCGATAGCAACGGTCTGATGACACTGCGGATGTCGTACGACGCGAGTGCTCAGCAAGTGCAGATCAGCGTCACCGACCAGGGCGGATGGGTCGAGCCCGCCCCCCGAACACAGACTTCCATCCGTGGCCGCGGACTCATCCTGATGCGCGCCCTTGCCGACGACTGCACCATCGACGGACGGGCGGACGGCACCACGGTATTGCTCCGCTTCGGAGCCTGCCGGACCCGCAAGCGGCGAGCCCACGCCAGCTGATTTCTTGCTGCGCCTGGAGTGCAGTTAGCCAGATAACGTCGCATCGAGGCCGCTTCGCATGAAAGGCTGCTGGCCATGGTCGTTGCGATTGCCCGCCCGAAACTCGAAGGAAACATCGCCGTCGGCGAGGACCGCCAGATCGGCTTCGCCGAGTTCGGTGCGCCGCAAGGCCGTGCGGTCTTCTGGCTGCACGGGACGCCAGGGGCCCGCCGGCAGATCCCGACCGAGGCCCGGGTGTACGCCGAACACCACGACATTCGCCTGATCGGCGTCGATCGGCCCGGAATCGGCTCGTCGACCCCGCATCAGTACGAGACGATCTCGGCGTTCGCCGATGACCTGCGTGCCGTCGCCGACACCCTCGGCATCGACAAGATGGCCGTCGTCGGCCTGTCCGGTGGAGGCCCTTACACCCTGGCCAGCGCTGCGGGGCTGGCCGACCGCGTGGTGGCGGTCGGGGTGCTCGGTGGCGTGGCGCCGACGCACGGCCCCGACGCCATCAGTGGTGGCGCCATGGACCTCGGCATTCGCATCGCTCCGCTGCTGCGGATCGGCGGAAACCCGTTACGGATAGGTGCCAGTCTGCTGATTCGGGCGGCCCGGCCGATCGCCTCGCCTGCGCTCGACGTCTACGCCCTGCTCTCGCCGCAAGCTGACCGGCACATGTTTGCCCGTCCCGAGTTCAAGGCAATGTTCCTCGACGACCTGCTCAACGGCAGCCGCAAACAGCTGGCCGCGCCCTTCAATGACGTGATCATCTTTGCCCGCGACTGGGGATTCCGGCTGGCGGACGTGACGGTCCCGGTCCGTTGGTGGCACGGCGACCACGACCACATCATCCCGTTCGCGCACGGCGAGCACGTCGTGTCCCGGCTCCCGAACGCCGAGCTCTTCCACCTGCCGGGCGAAAGTCACCTCGCGGGGCTCGGCCGCGGCGAAGAGATTCTGGCCACCCTGATGAAGATCTGGGACGAGGAGGCGTGATGTGGACGGCCGAAGCTGTGAATTCGCCGGTAAATGCCCTGGCCGCCGGACTCGCCGTCGCCCCGAGCAGGGCTCTCTATCTGACTGACGTCCCGCGTGCGGTGGCCGAATACGGCCAGCTCGTGACGGTGCTGCCGCTGCGTCGGATGCTGCCGGTCGGGGACGGCCACCCGGTCCTGGTGCTGCCCGGCCTGCTGGCCGGTGACGGATCCACCTGGACGCTGCGACGGCTGCTGCGGCGACTCGGATACCGGGTGCACGGCTGGGGACTGGGCCGCAATACCGGCCCCACGAAGAAGGCGGTGTCCGGGATGCCCGACCTTCTGGACCGGCTGCATAACCGGTACGACGCCCCGGTCAGCTTGATCGGGTGGAGCCTGGGCGGCATCTTCGCGCGCGCCCTGGCCCGCAACAATCCGGCGGCGGTTCGCCAGGTGATCACGCTGGGCAGCCCGTTTGGCATTCAGCACGAAGGTCAGTCCCACGCGGCGCGCGGTTTCAACCGTCATGCACGCAACCACGTCGAGCGGGCCGATTACCCTCTCAAAGGCGAGGACGCGCCCATGCCGGTGCCCGCGACCTCGATCTATTCGCGCTACGACGGCATGGTGGCCTGGCAGACCTGCATCAACGCGCCGTCCGAGCGTGCCGAGAACATCGAGGTGCTCAGTAGCCACATCGGCTACGGACACCACCCGGCCACCATCTGGGCGATTGCGGATCGGCTGGCTCAGCCGGCGGGCACTTGGACCCCATTCCGGGCCCCGGCGGCGCTGCGGCCGTTGTTTCCGACACCGCACTCGTAAGCCCCGGCACGCGTAACGTCCGGCACAGCGCCTCTCGCATCGCAGCCAGCGGGTCGCGGTAGCCTCGCTGGAGTGCTGCTGAGCTCACTGAATCCCGCCGCTGTTACCGCCACCGACATTCCTGACGCTGTCACTATCGACGGGCTCACCCTGAGCCGCAGCGATCTGGTCGGCGCCGCCACTTCAGTGGCCGAGCGGGTGGCGGGAGCACATCGCGTTGCAGTGCTGGCCACCCCGACGGCATCGACGGTGTTGGCGATCACCGGATGCCTGATCGCCGGGGTGCCGGTTGTTCCGGTACCCGCCGATGTCGGCGTCGCCGAACGACGGCACATGATCACCGACTCCGGCGCGCAAGCCTGGCTGGGCCCGACGCCCGACGAGTCGGAGGGGTTGCCGCACATTCCGGTGCGTTTGCATGCCCGATCGTGGCACCGTTACGCCGAGCCGCCGCCCGACGCCTTGGCGATGGTGGTGTACACCTCGGGCACAACGGGATTGCCCAAGGGCGTCCAGGTGAGCCGGCGGGCCATTGCCGCCGATCTGGACGCGCTCGCCGAGGCTTGGCAGTGGACCGCCGACGATGTGCTGGTGCACGGCTTGCCGCTGTATCACATCCACGGTCTGGTGTTGGGTCTGCTCGGCTCGCTGCGGGTGGGAAATCGCTTCGTGCACACCGGAAAACCGACGCCCGCCGGGTATGCGGCGGCAAACGGCACGCTGTACTTCGGCGTGCCCACCGTGTGGTCGCGGGTGGCGGGTGACGAATCCGCAGCCAAATCCTTAAGGGGAGCAAGGCTTTTGGTGTCCGGTAGCGCAGCGCTACCGGTACCGGTGTTCGAACGGCTCGAGCGGTTGACCGGACATCAGCCGATCGAACGATATGGCGCCTCGGAGTGCCTGATCACGCTGTCGACCCGGGCCGACGGGGAGCGCCGGCCCGGCTGGGTGGGTCTGCCGCTGGCCGGTGTGCAGACCCGGTTGGTCGATGACCACGGCGACCCGGTCCCGCACGACGGGGAAACTGTTGGCAAGCTTCATATTCGGGGTGCGACGCTGTTCGACGGCTACCTGAACCGGCCCGAGGCGACGGCTGAAGCGCTCGGCGAGGATGGGTGGTATCGAACCGGGGACGTCGCCGTCATCGACGAGGGCGGTATGCACCGGATCGTGGGTCGCGAGTCCGTCGACCTGATCAAGTCGGGCGGATACCGGATCGGCGCAGGCGAAATCGAGACGGTGCTGCTCGGATATCCGGGCGTGGCGGAGGCCGCGGTTGTCGGTCTGCCCGACCAGGATCTGGGCCAACGCATCGTCGCGTACGTGGTCGGATCCGCAGACCCCATTGAGCTGACCAACTATGTCGCCCAACAGCTTTCGGTGCACAAGCGGCCACGCGAGGTACGGCTGGTGGATTCGCTGCCCCGCAATGCGCTGGGCAAGGTCCTCAAGAAGCAACTACTGGCCGAAGGGTAGCTCGCGGTCGACTACTAGCTGGCAGCTTGGTCGGCTGCGGTCCCGAGCATGTCGAACCGCATGACGATTTGGGTGCCGCTCTGCGTGCAGGTGATTTCGACGTTGTCCGCGACCTCCCGGATCAGGAGCAGTCCGCGTCCGCGATGAGTGCGGGCGGCCGGATCCGGGTGCTCCGTTATCCAGCGTCCGCTGTCTCTGACCGACACGGTCACTGTCCGGTCTTGCGCAGCAGCCTGGATCAGCACGCACTTGCTTTCGTCGCAGTCACTGCCATGTTCAACGGCGTTGGTGACGGCTTCGCTGACCGCGAGAAGAATCTCGTCGACCTGGTCTGGGTCGAGCGCCAGAGGTTGCAACCATTGAGCGAGGTCGTGTCGTGACTTCTTGATGTTTTTCGGTGCTGCGGCCAGGCCGAGAGCAAAGACACTCGCGCGATGATTGATAGTCCGATGGACTGGACGTATGCGACTGCGGGCGACCCGGTGACTGGCGCGCACAGCAGTGGCAACAGCGGTTCCGTTACTCATCGCATGACGTCTCATCGGCTTCACCTATCTGGCGCATCTGAACATTAGCTAGACAATATCCATAGGAAACTATTGAGTAAAGATAGTGTGATTGCTTGCACATATTGACGCAGGGGTGCGCAAATGCGGGGCCGACCAGCGATTTCGATCCGGTAACGCATCAGCATGGGAAGTCACGACTGGGCAACATCCAGGATGTTGCCAGCAGGTTCATGGGCGTGGATACGAGCGCGCGGCGCCGTCCGCGCATACCGTCCTTGGCGTGGAGGGACACAGCCTGGCTGTGGTGGGGGACACGGATCAGGCGGGCCCACCGAATACATCGATGCGGCGAGTTGCGGCCGCCTGCCTGGTCGGCTCGGCAATCGAGTATTACGACTTCCTCATCTACGGCACTGCCGCAGCCTTGGTGTTTCCCACCGTCTTCTTCCCGCATCTCAGCCCAGGGGTGGCCACCATCGCCTCGATGGGGACATTCGCCGCCGCATTCGTGTCACGGCCACTCGGGGCGGCCGTTTTCGGGCACTTCGGCGATCGGCTGGGGCGAAAGAAGACCCTGATCGCCACCTTGCTGATCATGGCCGTATCGACAGTGACCGTGGGCCTAGTTCCGAGCACGGCTGCCATCGGAATGGCAGCGCCATTGATCCTGACCGGCCTGCGTTTATTGCAGGGATTTGCCGTGGGTGGCGAGTGGGCCGGGTCGGCGCTGCTCAGTGCCGAATACGCGCCTCCCGGCAAGCGCGGTCTGTATGGCATGTTCACCCCGATCGGCGGAGGCATCGCGCTGGTCCTGACCAGCCTGACCTTTCTGGGCGTGAATTGGACTATCGGTGAACACAGCGCCGCGTTCATGCAGTGGGGTTGGCGAATACCTTTTCTGATCAGCGCCGCGCTGATCGCCATTGCCCTGTATGTGCGACTCAATATCAGCGAAACCCCGGTGTTCGCCCGCGAGAAGGCCAATCGGCACGGCAAGCCTGGCGCGCCCCTTATGGAAGTGATCCGCCGACAGCGACGGGAGATCCTCTTGGCGGCGGGCAGTTCGATGAGCGGTTTCTGTTTCATCTACCTGGCCAGTACCTATTTCGCCACCTACGCGCGCACCCATCTCGGGTTGTCCCGCGGCCTGATCCTGCTCGACGGCGTGCTGGGCGGGGTGGTCTGCATCGTGTTGTCGGCGCTGTCGGCGGGTCTGTGCGACCGGGTCGGGCGCCGCCGCATCCTGCTGCTCGGCCGGGCGGTCGCGCTGCCGTGGTCGCTGGTGGTCATGCCGCTGATCGATTCCGGCAATTCGAGTCTGTTCGCCGTGGCGGTGATCGGCATGTACGCCATCGCCGCATTCGGTTCCGGGCCGACCACGTCGTTCATCCCCGAACTCTTCGCCACGCGCTACCGGTACACCGGTACCGCGCTCGCGGCGAACCTCGCCGGCATCCTGGGCGGTGCAGTGCCGCCACTGATCGCCAGCACGCTGTTGGCGACCTATGGGGGCTGGGCGATCACTGCGATGCTGGTCATCATCGTGAGCATCAGCCTGTGCTGCATCTATCTGCTCCCGGAAACCGCCGGAACGGACCTGACCGAACGGGTCTAGACGTCCCCGTATTGCCCGAACTAGGGCATCAGCGCCCAGAACGGGTGGGTGACCGACCAGACCGGGTGGGTCAGATCATCGGTGTAGTGGTAAATCGGGTGTGTCGGCGGCGGGGTCGGGCGCATCGGCGGCCCGCCCGGATGCATCTGGCCGCCGACCGACGGTCCCATGTCCGGTTGACCCGGGGCCGCCGAGGCGACGGCCGGCCCGGCGAGTGCACCGGCAAGCGACAGGCCCGCGGCGCACAGGACCCCCGCGGAAATAATACGAATCTTGGCCACTGGAGGCTCCTTCCTAATTGTCATCTGTGGTTGACAATTACGGAGCGTAGGCGCGGTGCACTACATTGTCAATCATGGTTGACGATAGCGTTCTGAAGTCACCTCAGACCGAGCTCGGGCAGGCGCTGCGGATGGCCTGGTGGAGTTATGTCCACCGTCTCGATACCGAGATGGAAGCCGCGGGTTTTCCCCAGCGCCGCTTCGCGATGAACTACGTGTTCGCCCTGTATGCCCAGCCGGGTCCGATGACGATTTCCGAGATGGGACGGCAGTTCGACGTCAGCCGCCAGGCGGCCAGCAAGCTCGTCGGTGAACTGTGCCGCGAGGGTTACCTGCAGACCACGGCGTCCACCACCGACCAACGCGAAAAGGTCGTGGTGCTGACGCCGAAGGCGCTCGAATACGTGACAGCGCGCCGCCGCGCGGCGGCCGAGTTGGACCGCGCGATCGTCGAGTGCATCGACGAGTCAGGCCTGGAAGCGCTGCAGCGCGCGCTGCGGGCGATCGGCGAAGTGTCCCGAACGGGCAGCGACGACCCCGCCAACGTGTTCCGGTCACCCAAGCTGTGGTGATTGCCGCCGCAGCAATATCCAGCAAACTCGCAGCCGTCTCACGGCGCGCAACGGGAATGACGCCTTAACCTCAGCGCTGTGTCTGTACCTGACTCGTCGGCCACGCCCATGAGGCGCGTGGCGCTCGCCTGCCTCGTCGGCTCCGCCGTCGAGTACTACGACTTCTTCATCTACGGCACCGCCGCGGCGCTGGTGTTTCCGACCGTTTTCTACCCGCACCTGGGCCCGACGATGGCGACCGTCGCCTCGATGGGGACCTTCGCCACCGCCTTTGTATCCCGGCCGATCGGTGCCGCGGTCTTCGGTCATTTTGGAGATCGGTTGGGACGCAAGAGGACTCTGGTTGCCACGCTGCTGATCATGGCTCTGTCCACGGTGACGGTGGGTTTGGTACCCGGTACGGCGGTCATCGGTGCGGCCGCCCCGCTGATCCTGATTGCGCTGCGACTGCTGCAGGGATTCGCGGTCGGAGGCGAATGGGCCGGTACGGCCCTGCTGAGCGCCGAAACGGCGCCGGCGGCCAGACGTGGGCGCTACGGGATGTTCACGGTGGTGGGTGGCGCCATCGCGCTTGTGCTGACCAGCCTGACCTTCCTCGGCGTGAACTACACCATCGGCGAAGGCAGTTCGGCCTTCATGACCTGGGGGTGGCGCGTCCCCTTCCTGCTGAGCGCGGTACTGATCGTCATCGCGTTGTACGTGCGCCTCAACATCAGCGAAACGCCCGTCTTCGCCGGGCAGCAAGCGTGCAATGGCGATCTGGCAGCACCACTCGCGGAGGTGATGCGGCTGCAGCGTCGTGAGGTGCTGCTGGCCGCTGGGTGCGTGCTGGGCTGTTTCGGTCTGGTCTATCTGGCCAGCACCTATTTGACGGCGTACGCGCACACTCACCTGGGCTACTCGCGCAACGCCATCCTGCTCGTCGGGGTGCTGGGCGGGCTGGCGTGCATCGGGGGCGCCGCGGTCGGGTCGATCCTGTGCGATCGGTTCGGTCGCCGCCGGGTCATCCTGGTCGGCTGGTCGGTGGGTCTGCCGTGGTCGCTGCTGGTGATGCCGCTCATCGACCGCGGCAGCCCGGTCCTGTTCGCGGTGGCCATCGTCGGCCTGTACGCGGTCGACGGAGCCGTTTTCGGGCCCATCACCTCATTCGTGCCCGAGTTGTTCGCTACCCGCTACCGGTACACGGGCACCGCGCTGTCGATCAATCTCGCCGGCATTGTCGGTGGGGCGGTGCCGCCGCTGATCGCGGGTCCGCTGTCGGTGCATTTCGGCAGCTGGGCGATCGGGCTGATGATGGCCGCACTGGTGTCGGCCAGCCTCGCAGCGACCTACCTACTGCCGGAAACCGGTGGAACCGCACTCGATGAGCCGGCCGCGCGGCCGGCGCTAGTTGGCGTGTAGTTCTTCATTGAGCGCGAGGCCCTGGCCGTCGCGGGACACCACCTCGACCGTGCCGGTGAGCGAATTGCGCCGGAAGAGCAAGTTGCTGCGGCCGGAGAGCTCACGCGCCTTGACCGACTTGCCGTCGGGCGTGGCGACTTTGGTGCCCGCGGTGACGTAGAGACCTGCCTCCACCACGCAGTCGTCGCCCAGCGAAATGCCAATGCCGGCGTTGGCGCCGAGCAAGCAGCGCTCGCCGATCGAAATGATCTGTTCGCCACCGCCGGACAGCGTGCCCATGATCGACGCCCCGCCGCCGATATCGGAGCCGTCACCCACGACGACGCCCGCCGATATGCGGCCCTCCACCATGGAGGTGCCCAGGGTGCCGGCGTTGAAGTTGACGAAACCCTCGTGCATGACGGTGGTGCCGGCCGCCAGGTGCGCGCCGAGGCGCACCCGGTCGGCATCGGCGATGCGTACACCGGACGGCATCACGTAGTCGACCATGCGCGGGAACTTGTCGACGCCGTACACCGAAACCGGTCCGTGCCGGCGCATCCGGGCCCGTACCGCTTCGAAGCCCTCGATGGCGCAGGGGCCGCGGTTGGTCCACACCACGTTGGTCAGTACCCCGAACAGGCCGCCGGCGTTCAGTCCGTGCGGCGCCACCAGTCGGTGCGAGAGCAGGTGTAGTCGCAGGTAGGCGTCGTATGCGTCGGCGGTCGGGTCATCCAGCGAACCGATGACTGTGCGCACGGCGATGGTCTCGGTCTGGCGGTCGTCGTCGCGCCCAACCAGCACCGCCAGTTCGGGCGGAACGTCGGACTGCGCCAGGCGCGACGTCGCGCTGGTACCCGACTCGATCAGTTCCGGCGCCGGAAACCAGGTGTCGAGGACAGATCCGTCAGAGGCCAGCGTCGCCAGGCCAATACCTTCAGCTCCAGTCACGGCGGCAAGGTTACTTACCTGGCCGAGCAGACACAAAAGACTCGGCATACTTGGGGGCGTGCTGGACTTGCATGGTGATCCCGTTGAACTGACCGCCGCACTCGTCGACATACCCAGCGAATCGCGGCACGAAGCACGCATCGCCGACGAGGTGGAGGCGGCGCTGCGCGCGCAGACGTCCGGCTTCGAGATCATCCGCAACGGCAACGCGGTGCTGGCGCGCACCGCACGCAACCTGCCGTCGCGAGTGCTGCTGGCCGGGCACCTGGACACCGTGCCGGTGGCCGACAACCTGCCCAGCAGGATCGAGAACGGGGAGATACACGGCTGCGGCACCGCCGACATGAAATCCGGTGACGCGGTCTTCCTGCACCTGGCCGCCACCGTTGCCGACCCGGTGCACGACCTCACTCTGGTGTTCTACGACTGTGAGGAAATCGATTCGGCGGCAAACGGTTTGGGCCGCATCGAGCGCGAGTTGCCGGACTGGCTCGCTGCCGACGTGGCCATCCTCGGCGAGCCCACCGCAGGTTTCATCGAGGCCGGCTGTCAGGGTACGCTGCGAGTCGTGTTCAGCGCCAACGGAACTCGCGCGCATTCGGCACGTTCCTGGCTGGGCGACAACGCGATTCACAAGCTCGGCGCTGTGCTGGACCGGCTGGCTGCCTACGAAGCTCGCAGCGTCGACATCGACGGCTGTGTCTATCGCGAGGGTCTGTCGGCCGTGCGCATCGAGGGCGGCGTCGCGGGCAACGTGATTCCCGACGCGGCTTCGGTCACGATCAATTTCCGATTCGCGCCGGACCGGTCCCCGGAAACCGCACTCCAGCACGTCGGCGAGGTGCTCGACGGCCTCGATGTGCGGATCGAACTGACCGACTCCGCGGCGGGTGCACTGCCCGGTCTGTCGGCGCCGGCGGCGAAGTCACTTGTCGAGGCGGCCGGGGGGCAGGTCCGCGCCAAATACGGCTGGACCGACGTGTCCCGATTCGCCGCGCTGGGTATCCCGGCGCTCAACTACGGACCCGGTGATCCCAATCTGGCGCACAAGCGCGACGAGCGGGTCCCGGTCGGCAACATCTCCGCCGCGGCGGAGATGTTGCGCGGCTACCTGAGCCGGTAGCCCTAGCCGTTCGCGCTCAACCGCTCAGCGGCCGCGGCGGCGTCCGCCGACGCGGCGCCCATCCCGATGCGGGCAAATTCCTCGGCTACCCCCGTCAGCGCGGCCGCGTCGCGATCGGTCACTGCCCGAGCATGCCTGACGACGAGATCGCCTACTGCACAATTAATTTGAGTCGCCAGCCGAGTAACGGCGTCCAGTGCGCGGATATCGCCCATCCGGATCGCGTCGTGGTAGGCCAGCAATGCGACCGCGGATTGTCCGGAGCGTTCGGCCATCCGGGCGGCATCACGCGCTGCGGCTATCCCGCCGGTCTTGTCCCGCGCGGTGAGCCTGGTCCAGGCTCGGGCCAGCCCCAGTTCGGGCGCGAACAACGCCGACTTGGTGCCGTGTCGAGTTTCGGCACGCCGCAACGCTTTTGCCGATCCTGGTATGTCACCCTGGCGGGCAATGGCTGTCGTCAACAACATCAGCGACAACGGGCCCCACGAATAGCCGCTACGTTCCAATTCGGCGGCAGCTGGTCCCAATAGTGCTGCGGCAGAAGCATATTCGCCCTTGAAGTTCAGCACGTAGGCAAGCAGCGTCTCACCGATCGCCCGGCCGGGTTGCTGCAACTCCGCGAAGTCGGTGAACTGCTGCGCCAGGGTCTGCGCTGGTGCGACCTCACCCGCCATCAGCAGCGACGTGATCTGACCGAACCCTACCGTGAACCGCAGCAACCCGGGATGTTCTACGGCCGAGGCCTTTTCGGCCAGTTGCTCGATGTCACCGAATCGGCCCATCCGCGCCGAGGACAACACGGACGCGCTCGCCGCCCACGCCACCGCGATATCGGGGGCCACCGATCCGGACAGCACTTCGGTGGCCAGCGTCATGGCGCGTTGCAAGTTGCCGGAGTTCATCGCGAACGTGGCGGTCAGCCCGTCCAGAACGGCCCGGGCCTCCGGACCGGTGACACGATTGCGGCTGGTTTGCAGGAACGCGGTGGCACGCTCGGGTTCGCCGAGCATGAAGAACTGGTTCGCCGCGCGCGGCACCGCCCAGGCGATCAGTTCGGCCTCGGACAACTCCGCAGCGTTCACCTCCGCCAGCACGGTGCCGGCTTCGCGACCGCGTCCCTGCCAACCGATTGCCTGCGCCAGAACCAGCCGTGCGTCCAGACCGCCTGACCGGTCCACCGCCGCCCGGGCCAGCCGTTCCGCCAGCCGCAGGTCGCCCAGTCGCAGCGCCTGCTCGGCGGCAGCGGCGACCTCGGCGACCGGCTGCAGTGCGTCGCTGTCCAGCGCCAGCGAGGCCAGTCGCATCGCGTTACTGGGATGGTCGGACGGATGCTGGGAGAGCAGGTTGACCACGTCGGTGCGCCGCCGCCGGGTACCGTCGCGGCCCAATGCCACCTCCGCACGCTCGCCGAACAGCGGGTGCGCGGTGTACACCACCGGTTGATCGGCGTTACCACCCCGCACCCGGGTTTCGGCGGCGCCATAATCCTCGGCCTGACTGACCGCGCCGTCGCCGGCCAGCACGGTGAGATCGGCCAGCGACAGCGGCTCGGCGACCGCGAGATAGTCCAATACCGCCCGCGCCGGCCCCGGCAGTTCGGTGAGGAACTTGTCGACCTCGGCGGGCGTCGCCGCCCCACCCGGGGACTCGATGTCGATCCGGTCCAGCAGGCCGTCGGTCCACAACGCCGCGATGGCCGGTGGTGCCGCGTCCGCACGGGCGGTGACGATCATCCGCGCCGCACCGGTCAATGCCAACTGATACACCAAGGTGGCCGACAGGATGTCCAGGTCGTGAGCCTCGTCGACGATCAGTAGCAGATCGCCCTGCTGCGCGACGCGGGTCAGCGACGTTCTGGCCGCCCGCAACAGCGCCGCCGGCTTGCCGATGTCGGAGATGTCCACCAGATGGCCGAAGGCGCCGAACGGAACCACCCGCTCGGCGGGAGTGCCGATGACCCAGCGGGTCAAAGTGGCCGGGTGTTCGCGGCAATACTGCTCGGCGGCAAGCCGGGCCAAAGTCGATTTGCCGGCACCGTCGAACCCGAGCACGACAGCGCCGCCCTTGTCGCCCAGCGCTACACCGACGCGCTCTAACGCCGCCGCGTGCTGAGGGACGTTCCAACGAATCGGCACCGTTGGAATCTTATGGCCCGCGGAGACGCAGGGCCGCGCGAGTGGTCTACGTTTCGGAGTATGTCCCCAGAAACCAGCGGCCGGCCGACGGTGGCTGTGTACTGCACCGCCTCGTCGACGGACCCCGAGTTACTGGAACTCGCCGCTTCACTCGGAGCGGCGATCGCGCAGCAAGGCTGGACGCTGGTGTGGGGCGGGGGCCACGTCTCGGCGATGGGGGCGGTGGCGTCGGCGGCGCGGGCTCATGGTGGCTGGACCGTCGGGGTGATCCCGCAGATGCTGATGGACCGCGAATTGGCCGACCACGACTCGGATGAATTGATCGTCACCGGGAGCCTGCGTGAGCGGAAGCAGGTCATGGAAGAGCGTGCCGACGCGTTCATCACGCTGCCGGGTGGAGTCGGCACATTGGACGAGTTGTTGAGCGCGTGGACCGAGGGATACCTGGGCGGGCACGAAAAGCCCATCGTGATCCTGGACCCGTGGGGGCATTACGACGGCATGCGGGCGTGGATCGGTGAATTGCACGAGCGCGGCTTCGTCTCGAAGGCGGCAGTCGACAGGCTCATCGTGGTGGATAAAGTCGGCGATGCGCTGCAGGCGTGTGTGCCTGCCTGACAGGGAATCGAGGGATCACGTGGCCGATCACGAAAGTGGCGCGCGCACACGAGTCAAGTTCACCGATATCGCGGCCAGAGTTCCGGGGCTGGTGGCCGATGCTCCGTCGATCCTGCGCGCCGCCAGAACCGGCCTGCTGCCGCGCCCGAGTTCCAAGACC
The DNA here is from genome assembly GCF_055419245.1 of Mycobacterium sp. IDUB_37. Lineage (NCBI taxonomy): Bacteria > Bacillati > Actinomycetota > Actinomycetes > Mycobacteriales > Mycobacteriaceae > Mycobacterium > Mycobacterium sp. IDUB_37. Next base: position 27,251 of record NZ_JBVAXG010000011.1, read on the forward strand.
TCGATCGGCGCGGTGTTTCAGGACCGCGCCGCCCGCTATGCGGATCGGATCTTCCTCAAGTTCGGCGACGAGCAACTGACCTACCGCGAAGCCAACGCGACCGCGAACCGGTACGCCGCGGTGCTGGCCGCCCGCGGTGTCGGCCCGGGTGATGTCGTCGGCGTCATGCTGCGCAATTCACCCAACGCCGTGCTGTCGATGCTGGCCGTGGTCAAGTGCGGCGCGGTCGCCGGGATGCTCAACTACCACCAGCGGGGTGAGGTCCTGGCGCACAGCCTGGGTCTGCTCGACGCCAAGGTGCTGGTAGCCGAGTCCGATTTGGTGAGTGCCGTCAGCGAGTCCGGTGGCACGGCGGGGGAGGTGCTCACCCTCGAAGACCTGGAGCGATTCGCCACCACAGCGCCCGCCACCAATCCCGCGTCGGCGTCGTCCGTGCGGGCGAAGGACACCGCGTTCTACATCTTCACCTCGGGCACCACGGGCTACCCGAAGGCCAGCGTGATGACGCACTACCGGTGGCTCAAGGCCCTCGGCGCGTTCGGCGGACTGGGGCTGCGATTGAAGTCCACCGACACGCTGTACAGCGCGCTGCCGCTCTATCACAACAACGCGCTGACGGTGGCGGTGTCGTCGGTGATCAATTCGGGGGCGGCGCTGGCGCTGGGCAAGTCCTTCTCGGCGTCGCGGTTCTGGGATGAGGTGATTGCCAGCGATGCCACCGCGTTCATCTACATCGGCGAGGTGTGCCGCTATCTGCTCAACCAGCCGGCCAAACCGACCGACCGGAAGCACAAGATCCGTGTCATCGCCGGCAACGGGCTGCGTCCGGACATCTGGGGTGAGTTCACCAAGCGGTTCGGCATCCAGCGGGTCTGCGAGTTCTACGCCGCCAGCGAAGGCACCACCGCGTTCATCAACGTCTTCAATGTGCCCGGCAGCACCGGAATCTCGCCGATGCCGCTCGCCTACGTCGAATACGACCCCGACACAGGCGAACCGGTGCGCGACGACAACGGGCGCGTCCGCCGCGTACCGTCCGGAAAGCCGGGCCTGCTGCTCAGCCCGGTCAACCGGCTGCAGCCGTTCGACGGCTACACCGACAAGAAGGCCAGTGAGAAGAAGCTGGTGCGCAACGCGTTCAAAGAAGGCGACACCTACTTCAACACCGGCGACGTGATGAGCCCGCAGGGAATGGGCCACGCGGCGTTCGTCGACCGGTTGGGCGACACGTTCCGGTGGAAGGGCGAGAACGTGGCCACCACCCAGGTCGAGGCGGCAGTGTCCACGGACAAGAACGTCGAAGAGTGCACGGTCTACGGCGTCGAGGTGCCCGACACCGGCGGGCGGGCCGGAATGGCGGCGGTCAAACTGCGCGAGGGCAAAGAGTTCGACGGCCAGTCGCTGGCGCGTTCGGTGTACGACCAGCTGCCTGCCTATGCGCTGCCGCTGTTCGTGCGGGTCGTGGAGTCGCTGGAGCACACCACGACGTTCAAGAGCCGCAAAGTCGAGTTGCGCAAGGAGGCGTACGGCTCGGCCGACGAACCCCTCAAAGACCCGCTATACGTGCTGGCCGGCCGCAAGGACGGGTATGTCGAGTACTACGACGAGTACCCCAACGAGGTAGCGGGCGGAAAGCGGCCCCAGGGCTGAAAGGCCGGGGCGGCGCGTCTCTAGCACTCATCGCAGGCTCGGCGCCACCACCGCAGTCTCACTCGTGACCGGCAGGCACTATGGAGTCGTGCAGTCAACCCTGTGCGGTCGCCCAGTCGCGCGTGATCGTGCGCTGATCATGGCGATCGTCAATCGCACCCCGGATTCCTTCTTCGACCGCGGCGCTACCTTCTCTGACGAGGCGGCCCGCGACGCCGTGCACCGAGCGATAGCCGAAGGCGCTGACGTCATCGACATCGGCGGCGTCAAGGCCGGCCCCGGCGAGACCGTCGACACCGACACTGAGATCGCCCGACTGGTGCCGTTTATCGAGTGGCTTCGCGGCGCCTATCCGGATCAGCTGATCAGCGTCGACACCTGGCGTGCGGAAGTAGCCAGGCTGGCGTGCGCGGCCGGCGCAGACATCATCAACGACACCTGGGCCGGTGTGGACCCCGAGCTGCAAGAGGTAGCGGCGGAGTTCGGCGCGGGCCTGGTGTGCGCGCACACCGGGGGAGCGCTGCCACGCACGCGTCCCTTCCGGGTGAGTTACGGTACGACTACCCGAGGCGTGGTGGACGACGTGATTCGTCAGGTCACGGGAGCCGCCGAACGGGCAGTTGCGGTCGGGGTGGCGCGCGACCGGGTTCTGATCGACCCGACTCACGATTTCGGCAAGAACACCTTCCACGGGCTGCACCTGTTGCGACATGTCCCCGATCTTGTTAAGACCGGGTGGCCCGTGCTGATGGCGTTGAGCAATAAGGACTTTGTCGGGGAGACTTTGGGCGTGGAGTTGAACGAACGGCTTGAGGGGACACTGGCAGCGACCGCGCTGGCGGCCGCCGCCGGTGCGCGCATGTTTCGGGTCCACCAAGTCGCAGCGACGCGCAGAGTGCTGGAAATGGTGGCCTCGATCCAGGGGACGCGCCCGCCGACGCGCACCGTGAGGGGACTGGCATGACGGCATCGGAGCTGGTTGCCGGCGACCTCGCCAATGCTGGCGGGTTCGGCGGCCGGCCAGGGGACGTCTGGCGGGCCAGTCGCAGCTGGGAGCGATCCGGCCGGACGATCGCGGATTTGGTATCGGCGAAAGCTGGACGAACGATTTCGGTGGTGCTTCCCGCGCTCGACGAGGAAGAGACCATCGAGTCGGTGATCGACAGCATTAAGCCGCTGGTCTCAGACAAAGGGGGTCTGGTCGACGAGCTGATTGTGCTCGATTCGGGTTCGATCGACGACACCGAGATCCGCGCGATCGCGGCCGGTGCCCGAGTCGTCAGTCGCGAACAGGCGTTGCCCGAGATTCCGACGCTGCCCGGGAAGGGTGAGGCGCTGTGGCGCTCACTTGCGGTCACCACCGGCGACATCGTGGTATTCATCGACTCTGACCTGATCGATCCGCACCCGATGTTCGTGCCGTGGTTGGTCGAACCGCTGCTGACCGTCGACGGAGTTCATCTGGTCAAGAGCGTCTACCGTCGCCCGCTGATGGTTCGCGAGGCCGACGGCGTCAGTGATGTTGGCGAGGTTGGCTCGACCGGCGGCGGGCGGGTGACTGAGCTGGTGGCCCGGCCCTTGCTGGCGGCGCTGCGGCCTGAGCTGGGCTGCATCCTGCAGCCGCTCGGCGGCGAGTATGCGGCCACCCGGGAGCTGTTGACCGCGCTGCCGTTCGCCCCGGGTTACGGGGTTGAGATCGGCCTGCTGATCGACACCTTCGATCGGCTCGGCTTGGATGCGATTGCGCAGGTCAACCTGGGTGTGCGCGCGCACCGCAACCGGCCGCTGGCCGCGCTGGGGGCGATGAGCCGCCAGGTCATAGCGACCTTGTTGTCCCGGTGCGGGATCGCCGACTCCGGTGTGGAGTTGACCCAGTTTTTCGCCGCTGGCCCCGACGGCTGTGGCTACACCGCGCACACTTCGCCGGTGTCTTTGGTGGACCGGCCGCCGATGAATGTGGTGCGGCCACGCTGAGAGGTTTCTTGTCGGCGCTATAGGGCAAGATCGACGACGTGGCATTGGTGTTGCTCTACCTGGTGGTGCTGGTCCTGGTGGCGTTGGTGCTGTTCGGCGCGGCGAGCCTGCTGTTCGGGCGCGGTGAGCAGCTGCCGCCGCTGCCACGGGCATCGACGGCGACCGTGCTGCCGGCCTACGGCGTCACCGGCGCCGACGTCGACGCCGTCAAATTCACTCAGGTGCTGCGCGGTTACAAGACCAGCGAGGTGGACTGGGTGCTGGACCGGCTCGGCCGGGAGCTCGAGGTGCTGCGCGGCCAGCTCGCCGCTCTGCAAGCACCCGGCAGCGAACCGGAGCCGGACTCGTTCGAACCGTCCGACTCCGCTGAGCTGTCGGCGGCCGAAGCCGTCGAAGCGGAGCGGTCCGGCCCCACATGAGCGGTGACGGGCTGATTCGCTGTGGTTGGGCGGAGGTTCGGCCGGGACCCGACGCCGAGCTGTACCGCAATTACCACGACGAGGAATGGGGCCGCCCGCTGAAGGACGGCACGGCCCTGTTCGAGCGGATGAGCCTGGAGGCGTTCCAGAGCGGCCTTTCCTGGCTGATCATCCTTCGCAAGCGGGATAACTTCCGGCGAGCCTTCGCCGGGTTCGATGCGGCGGAGGTCGCCCGCTTCACCGATGCTGACCAGCAACGACTGCTGACCGATGAAGGAATTGTGCGCAACCGCGCCAAGATCGAGGCGACGATTGCCAATGCGCGCGCGGCATTGGACCTCGGGTCGCCGCAAGACCTGTCTGACCTGCTGTGGTCGTTTGCGCCCGAACCGCGTCCCCGTTTCGCCGATTTGTCTGAAATCCCCTCGGCGAGTACGGAATCAAAAGCGATGGCGAAGGAGCTCAAGCGCCGCGGCTTCCGTTTTGTGGGGCCGACCACCGCGTACGCGCTGATGCAGGCGACCGGGATGGTCGACGATCACATCCGTGCTTGCTGGGTTGAGCCGACCCCTCTTTGAGGGCCTCGAATGGTCTCAGTTCGCCTCAGTTCCGGGTCTTTGTCCACCTTGCGACACGGATAGGGAACAATGGGTTGGGTGATTTGGCAGTTCAATGTCGGGTATGGCTGGAAATTCACTGGTGGGGCATGCTCGGCGCCGACCAGGTCCGTGAGCGCGGGCCAGCTCGAATCTGGAGGGAGCACTCGATGGCGGCGATGAAGCCCCGGACCGGCGACGGTCCACTAGAAGCAACCAAGGAGGGGCGCGGCATCGTTATGCGGGTACCACTGGAAGGTGGCGGCCGCCTGGTAGTCGAGCTGACGCCCGACGAAGCCTCCGCACTGGGCGACGAGCTCAAGGGCGTCACCAGCTAGTCAGGCAGGCCCGGGCCACCGGGCTGTCTACTCACACACCTTGCGGTAGATGTCCAACGTCTCCTCGGCGATGTGTGCCCACGAGAATTCTTCGATACAGCGCTGACGGCCTGCCTGGCCGTACTGCGCTGCCCTTGCCGGGTCGGCGACCAACGCATTGACCGCCTCGGCCAGTCTGGTCTCGAACGCGTCCGGAAAGTCGGCGTCGTAGTGCACCAGTGATCCGGTGACGCCGTCCGCGACCACCTCGGGGATGCCGCCGACGTCGGAGGCCACCACCGCCGTCGCGCAGGCCATGGCCTCCAGATTGACGATGCCCAGCGGCTCGTATATCGAAGGGCACACGAAAACCGTTGCTGCCGAGAGTATTTCGCGTAGCTTTGGCTTAGGCAGCATGTCGCGGACCCAGAACACCCCGGTGCGGCTGCGAGCCAGTTTGGCGACCGCGGACCGTACCTCTTCGGCGATTTCCGGGGTGTCGGGGGCGCCGGCGCACAGCACGAACTGAACGTCCGGGCTGAAGTGGTGCGCGGCCGCCACTAGATGAGCGACGCCCTTCTGCCGGGTGATTCGCCCGACGAATGCGACCACCGGCCGGTCCGGTTCGACGCCGAGCTCGGACAACACCGACCCGGTACGCACCGCTCCCGACGGGTGCCAGACCTCGGTGTCGATCCCGTTGCGGATCACGTGCACCACGTTGGGGTCCAGCGTGGGATAGACGCGCAGGATGTCGTCACGCATGCCGGAACTGACGGCGATGACCGCGTCGGCAGCCAACACCGCGGTGTTCTCCACCCAGGACGACACTTGGTAGCCACCGCCGAGCTGCTCGGCCTTCCACGGGCGCATCGGCTCCAGCGAATGCGCCGTCAGCACGTGCGGAACGCCGTAGAGCAGCTTGGCCAGATGCCCGGCCAGGCCGGTGTACCAGGTGTGCGAGTGCACCACGGTGGCCGCGCTCGCGGCATTGGCCATCACCAGATCTGCCGACAACGTCGACAGGGCCGCGTTGGCGGCATCCAGGCGGGGGTCTGGTTGATGCGCGATGGCGCCGGGGCGGTCGTTGCCCATGCAGTGCACGTCCACCGCGCACAACCGGCGTAGTTGGGAAACCAGTTCGGTGACGTGTACGCCGGCTCCGCCGTAAACCTCCGGAGGGTATTCCCGAGTCATCATCGCCACCCGCATACCCGCACCGTAGTTCGACGAGGATGCGGCCCGCATGTCGGGCTGTTGAGGTGTCGGACACATTGGGGCTAATGTCTTCCCACAGCCGATTGCGTCCACCCCCAATCGGGGGGCTACCGGTGGCAGCCCTGCGCGCCTGCCGATAGGTTTGACCCATGCGGGTAACCCCACAGGTGCTGGGCATCGTCCTGGCCGGCGGTGAGGGCAAGCGCCTCTATCCTCTGACGGCCGATCGCGCAAAGCCGGCGGTGCCCTTCGGCGGCGCGTACCGACTGATCGATTTCGTGCTCTCGAACCTGGTCAACGCTCGCTATCTGAGGATCTGTGTTCTCACCCAGTACAAGTCGCACTCGCTGGACCGCCACATCTCGCAGAACTGGCGGTTGTCGGGTTTGGCGGGCGAGTACATCACCCCGGTACCGGCCCAGCAGCGCCTCGGGCCGCGCTGGTACACCGGCTCCGCCGATGCGATCTACCAGTCGCTGAATCTGATCCACGACGATGACCCGGACTACATCGTGGTTTTCGGCGCCGACCACGTCTATCGGATGGATCCCGAGCAGATGGTGCAGTTCCACATCGACAGTGGGGCCGGCGCCACGGTGGCGGGCATCCGGGTGCCGCGGTCCGAGGCGAGCGCCTTCGGCTGCATCGACTCCGACGAGTCGGGCCGGATCCGCAGCTTCGTCGAGAAGCCGCTCGAGCCGCCGAGCGTCCCCGGCGACCCAGACACCACGTTTGCGTCGATGGGCAACTACATCTTCACCACCAAGGTGTTGATCGACGCGATCCGCGCCGACGCCGACGACGACCATTCCGACCACGACATGGGCGGCGACATCATTCCCCGTCTGGTCGCCGACGGGCAGGCCGCGGTCTACGACTTCAACGACAACGAAGTCCCGGGAGCCACCGACCGTGACCGGGCCTATTGGCGCGACGTCGGGACGCTGGACGCGTTCTACGACGCACATATGGACCTGGTCTCGGTACATCCGGTGTTCAACCTGTACAACAAGCGCTGGCCGATCCGCGGCGCGTCGGAGAACCTGGCGCCGGCCAAATTCGTCAACGGTGGATCGGCTCAGGAGTCCGTGGTGGGCGCAGGCAGCATCATCTCGGCCGCGTCGGTGCGCAATTCGGTGGTGTCGTCGAACGTCGTGGTCGAGGACGGGGCGATCGTCGAAGGCAGCGTGATCATGCCGGGTGTGCGGGTCGGTCGCGGCGCAGTAGTGCGCCACGCGGTCTTGGACAAGAACGTCGTGGTCGGGCCCGGTGAGATGGTGGGCGTGGACCTCGAACGCGACCGGGAGCGCTTCGCGATCAGCGCCGGCGGCGTGGTCGCGGTGGGCAAGGGCGTCTGGATCTAGCGGCTAGCGGGGGATCTCCGGGATCAGAAGGTGCGCGTCATACCGGGGGCCCCACCGCAGCGTCACCAGACCGCGCGGCGGGTTCGGGTAGGCCGCGGGAAATTGGCCCGTGAGCGGATTGCGCGGCGACAGCCATCGCCCGGCGACCACCAACCGCAATTGCTCGCCGGCTCGGAAGAGGGTCGCCGACGGGCCGAGCGCCACATCGACCGCGATCACCCCGCCCGCGGGCACCGGCGCCGGCCGGTCGCAGGCCGGGACCGGCTCCGACGGCCGGGAAAGCTCGCGGTCCAGCGTGCGCAGCGACACACGTTGCCAACCAGTGGCTACCCGGTCGCGGCCGTAACCGTATGTGCCTTCGAATGCGACGTAGCAGCCGTCACGCCACTTCTCCACGCCGACAAACATATTCGCGTCGTCGCAGCCATCCAGCTGAACCCAGAGCCGGGCTGCCATCGGGCCGGTGAGTTCGATGTCCTCTGACACCGTCCAGCTGAATGCCGCCGCGCGCGAGTGAGTTTCGAAAGTGACGCTGCCCGCCGCCCTGGGTGGATCGGGGGCCAGTACCCCAGCCCCGGCGAGATACATCGGCCGCCAACGCGTGCGGGCCAACGGCCATTCGTCCTCTTCGCGCACCGCGACGACCGTGTTGCGGTCCTCGCGTACCTCGAGGCGCACACTGCGCGTCGCCGTTGCCCCATCCAGCGCACTCCGGAAGAACTTCAACTGTTCGGCAAGTGCGTTCTCGGAGTAGAACGTCGACCACTTGCCGCCCCGGTGGGTGTAGAGCCGCGCATGGCGGGAACCGCCCTGCGTGAATGCCCGCATCGAGCCGCGGCTGTGCAGGTTGTTGTCAGAGAAACTGCCGCACACCAACATCGGCACGGTGATCGCCGACAGGTCGGGTACCAGCGAGCGCCAGAAGTCGTCTCGCAACGGGTGGATGTCCTGCATCTGGTGTAGGTCGTACTCCTGGCGGGTGCCACGCCGCAACAGCCGTGACCACAACCCGGTGAACCCCGACTCGCGAATTCCGCCCGGAAAGGTCAGGTCGCGGTAGGCGTCGGTGAAGCCTTCCCATGGACAGATCGCCCGCAGCGCCGGCGGTTGCAGGGCGGCCACCGCGTACTGGGAGATGGCCAGGTAAGACACCCCCAGCATGACGACGCGACCGTCGCTGAAAGGCTGCTGGGCCAGCCACTGCACCAGGTCGTAGGTGTCTTCGGCTTCCTGACGCGACAACAGTTTTCCGGTGCCGTCGGAGCGGCCGCAGCCGCGACTGTCGGCGTTGACCACGACGAAACCGTGCCCGGTCCACCAGGCAGGATCCGGGGCCTCCCAACCGGTCAGGGCTGAAAATTCGATCGGTGTCGGCTGTCGTATCACCCGGTACTGCTTGGAAGAGGTCCACTTTTTGCGCCGCCGTTTGGGCAGGTCGTCCTTGGCATACGGATGAATGCTGAGGACCACCGGCGCGGCCGCCTGGTCTGGCCGCCGGAAGACGTTGATGCGCAGGATCGTTCCGTCCCGGGTCGGCACTTCGACGTCGCGTTCGATGTGCAGATCGGACGGCGGATCGGTCACCGTGACGGGCGGCCTGGCCACCATGCGGAGGCGGTCCAGCGCGTACCGCATAGCGCCGGGACGGCGCCACGGTCGATCCAGGGCAGGTGCCGGGTCTCGCGCCACGCCGATACCTTAAATAATGTTCCTTGGAGCTACCAGATGTAGGGCACAAGTCGGTAGTGCACCTGCTGCGTGTAGTCGCGGTAGCCGGTAAGTCCGGCTACGAGTGCCTTCTCCTCGTCGAGGATGCGGAAGACCAGCACCAGCAGGCCGGGAACGATGACGACGAGCCCCCAGTAGGAACCCAGCGCCAGCGGTGTCCCCAACATCAGGATCAGGTTTCCGACGTACATCGGGTGCCGCACAACGCCGTAGAGGCCGCTGGATACCACCTTTTGGCCCGCCTCCACCGTCACGTTCGCGGCGGCGTAGCTGTTCTGCGTGACCACGAACATCGCCATGGCGAGTCCGGCGGCCACCAGCACGTCGCCGATCAGCACCAGCGCCGTCGGCACGGACGACCATCCGAAGCGATGATCTAAAGCGCTCACGGCCATCATCGCGAACACCGACAAGAACGCGGCGACGATGATGAACTGCTGTACGGTCCGGGGTTCCGCCTTGGGGCCGGCGTGCATGCGTCGCTCCAGCGCGGCCGGATCAGTGCGTTTCAAATACAGGGTGGGCACGATCGTTGCGACGGTGAACGCGGCGATGAAAACCCATGCCTGCCAGTAGTGGAACGTGCCCGCCGGGTAGAACAGCACGAACCCGAAGATGGCCAGTCCGAGCATTCCCGAGAAGAGTGCTTGCACAACCGTTTTCATGATCGCAGATCCCTTCGCTGAAAGGCTGCCGCGCCCAACATGATCAGCGCCGCGTCGATCGCCAGCAGCCAGAGCACCGGCACTGGGCTGAAGTCGCCGCCGACCCGCGGTATGTGCGTGAACGGTTCCAGATCGAGCAGCCATTGCGGTGATCCGGACAATGATCCCAGCAGATACAGCGCGATGAATCCGACCAATACGCCCCAGGCCAGCGGCGTGAATCGTGTTGCCAATCCGAATAATCCGACAGTCACCGCCGACAGCAGCCATACCGCGGGCAGCTGCACTGCCGCCGCGCCGACGACTCCGGGCATCTTTCCCGCGACGTCGCCGGCGGCCACTCCGTAGGTGAGCCCGGCAGCGATACCGGCGATCAGGATCGCCACCGCCGATCCGGCGAGTGCCATCACCAAATGGCTTGCCATCCAGCGAATCCGGGATGCCGCGCCGGCCAACAGGGTTTCGGCGCGCTGGCCGGCCTCCTCCTGGTGCAGCCGCAATGTCAGCGATACGGCAAACGCCGCCGCGACCATGCCCAGCATGCTGAAAGCAACCGCGATGAACGCCTGCTCGAGCTCGCCGGTACCGCCCAGGCGCGCGACGATCTCCTGCGCCCTACCGCCAGCGCCCAACTCGTCGCCGATGTTGTGCACCACGCTGCCGATCAACAGGCCGTACAAGCTCAGCCCGACCGTCCAGACCAACAGCGAGCCGCGGCCCAGCCGCCAGGCCAGCCCGAAGACGTTGCCCAGCGCGGGCGCGGCGGTGCTGGGGCCGGGACGTTCAGCGATCAGTCCGGCACCCACGTCTCGTCCCGCCAGTAGCCGATAGGCCACCCCGATCAGCACCGCGGTAGTCACCAGGTGTAGCAGCAGCACCCACCAGTGGTCGCCGGCGTAGGGCCTGACCTGCAGCGACCACCCCAAGGGGGAGAACCAGGACAGCGCATCGGATCCGGCGTCGCCGATCGCCCGCAACGTGAAGGCCGCGCCCAGAACACCGAAGGCAATGCCACGGGCGACTCGGGCGCTCGGCGACAGCTGCGCGGCCACCGCGGCGACCGCGGTGAAGACGAACCCGGAGGCCGTCAGCGCTGCGCCGAAAGCCAGTGAGCCACCTGGTGCGACGTCGGTGGTGAGCAGCCCGGCCGCGCCGATCACACCGGTGGCCAGTGCTGCCCCAAGGGACAACAGCAGCGCGGCGGTGAGGCTGGCATGACGGCCGACGGCAGTCGAGTCGATCAACTCGGCCCGGCCTGTCTCTTCGTCGGCACGGGTGTGGCGAATCACGGTGAGAATCACCGCAACTCCAATGAGTAGATGGAACATGCCGGCTTTCCAGATGCCGACCGCGCCGAGGCTGTCGTTGTAAACCTGGCCGTAGATGGCGCGCTGGGCAGGGCTGGCCATGATCGAGGCGGCGAACTCAGTGCGATTGGCTGCGGTGGGGTAAACCTTCTCGATGCTGGCGATGTACACACTGGCCAACGGAACCGAGAGTAGTAACACCCACAGCGGCAGCACGATCCGATCGCGGCGCAGATACAGCCGCAACAGCCCGAGGGTACCGGCAAAGTTGGAACTACCTTGTGGCCCATGATGTTGCGCGGGCCGGTCCAGGACTGCGGTGCTCATCGTGCCGGCACCTCCCGGGACGCGCTGTTGGTGCTGTAGTGCCGCATGAACAGCTCTTCGAGCGTGGGCGGCTGGCTGGTCAGGCTGCGCACGCCCGCGTCGCCGAGTACCCGGATCAGTTCGCCCAGGCTCTCGCTTTCGACCTGCGCGCTCAGCGTGCGGCCCTTGAAGCTGACGTCGGCCACACCTTTGATACGAGTGAGATCGCCTGGGTCATTGATCATTTCGGCCTTGATCGAGGTTCGGCTGAGATGCCGCATGGATTCCAGCGAACCGCTCTCGACGGTCCGCCCGGCCGCGATGATGGTCACCCGCTCGCACAGCGCTTCGGTTTCGGCCAGGATGTGGCTGGATAGCAAAACGGTCGTGCCGCGGTCGCGTGCTTCGATAACACATTGCTGAAAGATGTTCTCCATCAATGGGTCCAGCCCACTCGTTGGCTCGTCGAGCAGCAACAGCCTGGCCCGAGAGGAGAACGCGGAAATCAGCGACACTTTCTGGCGATTGCCTTTGGAGTAGGCCCGCACCTTCTTGGTCGGGTCGAACTCGAAGCGTTCGATCAGCTGGGCCCGCAGTCCTTCGTCGATGCCGCCCCGCATCCGGGCCAGCAGGTCGATGGTCTCACCACCGGTGAGCGTCGGCCATAGTGTGACATCACCTGGTACATAGGCGATTTGGCGATGCAGCTGGACCGAGTCGGTCCATGGGTCGCCGCCCAGCAGGCGGACGGTGCCGCCGTCTGCTTTGGCCACACCCAACAAGATGCGGATCGTCGTCGACTTGCCGGCGCCGTTGGGGCCGAGGAAGCCGTGTACTTCGCCTTCGTGCACCGTGAGGTCGAGGCCGTCGAGCGCTCGGACGGAGCCGAAGTTCTTGGTAAGCCCACGAATATCGATGGGCACCTGTTGGTTAGCTGCCATGAGACCCTCCTTGGTCTTCTCGGGCAAGAAACGCGTCGTACATGGTGCGATCGGTCAGCAGGCCCTCGGAATAGACCTCGAGGGCGGGCAGCACCATGTCACGCGCGTAGTCGCGCAACACTGCGCGCAGATCCGTGGGGGTTTCGTGCATTTGTATGTAGAGCAAGAGACCGCCACCGCCGGTGATGGCCAGATATCTGGCCCGGGCATGCGGGTCGCGGCTGGGCCTGATGGTGCCGGCCCGCACGCCTTCCTGCATGTAGTCCTCGGCGTTGTCGATCATCTGCTGCCACAACATCGTCGCCAACTCGCCACCGGACTGCATGCTGCGCACCAGATACGCCATCAATGGCGCGTACGCCTCGATTTCGGCCATCGCACCCAACCAGGTTGCCGGGTCATTGGATTGGATGGTTTCGGACTTTTGGCTGCGGATTTCCTCGGCGACGTATTCGTCGCACGCCTTGCGCAGGCCGTCCTTGGAGCCGAAGTGGTGAATGACCAAGGCCGCGCTCACCCCTGCCGCGTCGGCGATGGTGCGCAGCCCGACGCCGAAGCCGTGCTCACCGAACTGCGCGATGGCCGCATCCCGGATACGGGCGGTCGCGGTGAGGTCGGCTGAACGCATGTTTAAAACACTAAACACTCGTTCAGCCGTCGTCAAGGCTGCGGGTGAGCCCGCGTAGAAGAGCCGCGACATTTCGTCGAATTTCAGCCCTTTTCCAGCGGCGGGGTGCCATGATGGCGCGAATCAATTAGCTCGGCTGACTAACTCAATGTGGAGTAGGCGATGTCATTTGTTCTGGCGGTGTTGGACGCGTTCGAGACGGCAACGGCTGACGCGGCGCAAATCGGTTCAGCGCTAGGCGCCGGCAACCTGGCCGCGGCCATACCGACGACGAATGTCGCGACGGCAGCCGCAGATGAAGTGTCCGCGGCCATTGCAACGTTGTTCGGTACGCACGCCAAGGAGTACCAGGCCGCGGCGGCGCAGGCGGCGGTCTACCACCAGGATTTTGTCGGCGCTCTGCAGGCGTCGGCAGTCTCGTACGCCGGTGCCGAGGCGTCTGCCGCATCGGCATTGGAGAGCACACTCCTGGGCGGCGGCGCGCTCGGCGCTCCGCTGACCGCGCTGAATGCTGTTGTCGCCGAAGGTTTTCAGGCCATCGTCTATCGTCCGGTCTATTCGGCGGGACAATCGTGGATCGCCAGTCCGATCGGCCAGACACTCGATCCGATCATCAACGCTCCGACCGAGTTGTTGTTCGGACGCGCCCTGATCGGCAACGGTGCCCCCGGAACGGCGGCGTCCCCGACCGGAGGTGCGGGCGGCATTCTCTTCGGCGACGGCGGTGCCGGTTACAGCCCGACTGGTGGCGTACTGCCCCTGGCCGGCGGCGCCGGCGGAGTTGCCGGGTTCATCGGTAACGGTGGCATCGGCGGCACCGGCTTTGCCGGCGGCGCGGGAGGAACTGGCGGCGTCGGCGGTCTGCTGATGGGCAACGGCGGACTGGGTGGCGCGGGTGGCGCGCTCGTGGCCGGGACCGGTGGCGCAGGCGGTGTCGGGGGACAGGCTTTGCTGCTCGGCAACGGTGGCCTGGGCGGAGTTGGCGGCGCGGGCATCACCAATGGGGCAGCAGGCGCACAAGGTTTCGGTGGGTTGTTCGTGGGCCAGGGTGGTCCGACCACCCCGACCGGCGGTGGGCAGACGATCGTCATCGACTTCGTGCGACACGGGCAGACGCCGGGCAATGTCGCGAACCTGCTCGACACGGCGGTACCCGGACCTCCGCTCACTGCACTTGGCCAGCAACAGGCGGCCAACATCGCCGCCATCTTGGCACCGCAAGGGCCTTACGCCGGCATCTTCGACTCGCAACTGATCAGGACGCAGCAGACCGCTGCCGCGTTGGCGGCGTACCCGGGCATGCCGACCCCGCAGGTGTTGGCCGGGCTCAACGAGATCAATGCCGGCCTCTTCGAAGGCTTGGGGCAGATCCCCGCTGGGCTGCTCTACATCGTCGGACCGTTCACGTGGACGCTCGGCTTCCCGGCTTTCCCGATGCTGACGCCCGGGTCCACGACCCCGTTCGGCGTATTCTTCGCCAACGGCTTCAACGACGCGGTGCAGACGATGTACAACACCGCTCTGGCGAATCCCGTCCTGGCGGCCGACGGCAACATCACAGTGGTCTCCTACTCCAGTGCCCTGACCATCGAGACGGGGACCCTGATGATGGTCGACAACCCCAACCCCTTGCTGATGTTCACCCACTCGCTGCCGAACACCGGCGTTGTCGTGGTCAAAGGCAGCCCCCAAGGTGGCTGGACGATGGTGAGTTACGACGGGACGCCTGTCCCGCCGGCCAACTTGCCGCAGAAACTGTTCGTCGACGTGCGCAACCTGATCACCGCGCCGCAATTCGCGACCCTCGACTTCGGACAGGCCCTGCTTTCCGGAGACCCGGCGACGATCGTCAACACAGTTCGCGACGGTGTCCGCAACGTGGCCAGCGCAACCGTTCACTTCCCCTTCGCGGTCACCGAGGACTTGGTCGGGGCGTTGGTCGGTGCCTGATAGGTCAGCGGACGGCGGTATGAAACAATCGGTGACGGCGCGCTGAAAGGGCCCGCTATGCCACGCATTTGGGTACGGTTTCGCCCATTCCGTCAGCTGGGCGACCGCTAGGCCGGCCCCACTTGCAGGGAGATCAATGAACTTCTCGGTGTTGCCGCCTGAGATCACGTCGGCGCAGATTTTCAGCGGCGCAGGGTCCGGTCCGATGGTCGCTGCAGCGACGGCCTGGGGCGGGTTGGCAGCCGAGTTGGGTTCGGCGGCGGACTCATTCGGCTCGGTCACCTCGGCACTGGCGGGAACGTCGTGGCAGGGTGCGGCTTCGTCGGCGATGCTGGCAGCGGCCGCGCCGTACACCGCGTGGTTGAGCACCGCCGCGGCCCAAGCCGAGGTGGCCGCCGGCCAGGCCAACGCGGTCGCCGCGGTGTTCGAGGCGGTACGTGCCGCCACGGTGCACCCGGAGTCGGTGGCGGCCAACCGATCTCAGTTCGTCGCGCTGGTGCGGTCGAACCTATTCGGATTCAACGCGCCGGCGATTGCGGCCGCCGAGTCGTTGTATGAGCAGATGTGGGCCCAGGATGTGACCGCGATGGCGGGCTACCACTCGGGGGTGTCCGCGGCCGCTGCGGAGTTGGCGCCGTTCCAGCAGCTGGTGCAAGGATTGAACCTGGGGATCGGCAACATCGGCACCCTCAACATCGGCGGCGGCAACATTGGCAGCTTCAACATCGGCGCCGCCAACAGCGGGCCGGGCTCGGGCGGCTTCAACAACTTCGGTTTTGGCAACTTCGGTTCGTCCAACATCGGTGCCGGCAACGGCAATGCCACCCTGGGCCTCGCCGGAGCGCCCTATCCCGGGTCGGCCACAAACAATGTGGGCTTCGGCAACATCGGTGGCTTCAACGTCGGATTGGGCAACGTCGGCACTGGCAACTTCGGGCTCGGCAACGGAAACCTGGCCGGCGCCATCGGGGGGATGCCGTCGGCGTTCAACTACGGGATCGACAACCTCGGCACCAACAACACCGGCATCGGCAATATCGGCATCAACAACATCGGCATCGGAAACGTCGGCAACAACAACATCGGCATCGGACTCTCCGGCAACAACCAATTCGGAATCGGTGGGCTCAACGCCAACAACACCGGCGGGAACTTCGGTTTCGGCAACAACGGAAGTTTCAACTTCGGCCTCGCCAACACCGGCAATAGCAACTTCGGGCTCGCCAACACCGGCAACGGCAACGTTGGCATCGGGCTGACCGGCGACAATCAGTTCGGCTTTGGCGGACTCAACTCAGGCAGCGGCAACACCGGCCTGTTCAACTCTGGGGTCGACAACTCGGGCTTCTTCAACTCCGGCGGCGCCAACTTCGGCATCGGAAACAGCGGCATCCACAATGCAGGACTGCTGAATTCGGGCTTCGGCAGCAGCGGGATCGGCAACGCCGGAGCCGTCAACACCGGCTTGTTCAACGCAGGCAGCTTCAACAGCGGATCGTTCAACGGCGGCAGTACCAATATGGGCCTGGCGAACGCGGGCAACGGCAACCTGGGTGCGTTCAACTCCGGGGGCACCGCCTTGTTCGGTCATAACGTGGGCTTCTTCAACGCCGGCAACCACAACGTGGGTTCGTTCAACGCCGGCTTCGGGAATGTCGGCTATTCCAACACCGGCATCAACAACGTCGGCGCATTCAACCCCGGAGGCAACGGCACCGATCCCGTCTTCGGGCCCGGAACCGCCGGCCTCGGCGGCAACACCGGATTCTTCAACACCGGCTTCACCAACACGGGCCTGTTCAATTCGGGCAACACGAACACTGGCCTGTTCAACGCCGGCAACGTCAATACCGGCCTCGGCTACACGAGCATCAATACCGGCAATTCCGGCTTCGGGAACTCAGGAACCGGCAACTCCGGCTTCTTCAACTCGGGCAACTTCAATACGGGGGTCAACAACACCGCCAGCGGCGGGTACGGATCGGGCATCGGCAACACCGGTGGCGGCCGCGACAATGTCGGCTTTTTCAACAACAGCGCCGGCGGCACCAACACCGGCTTCTTCAACCACGGCGACGACGGCCTGCAAGTGGGCTTCGGCAACTCCGGTGACCACGACATCGGCTTCATGAACTCGGGCTACTACAACACCGGATTCTTCAACTCGAGCCAGCACAGCTCGGGCGTAGGCAACCAGGGTTCGTATGACTCCGGCGGATTCAACTCAGGCCTAGGCCAGTCGGGGTTCTTCAGCGGAATGTAAGGGCGTTACAGCTAATCCCTGACCGCGGCCAAAATACCGTCGCCCAGCGGCACCAGCGCCGGCGTCAGCCGCTCGTCCTCGGCGATCAGTCGGGCCGCCTCGCGTACCGCAGTCACCTCGGCGTCCTGCGCCGACGGGTCACCGGCACGGCCGCCCAGCGCGGCCCGGTGCACCACGATGACGCCGCCGGATCGGAGCAAGCGCACCCCTTCGACGATGTAATCCGGCTGGTCGATGGGATCGGCATCGATGAACACCAGGTCGTAGGAATCGTCGGCGAGCCTGGTCAGCACATCCTGGGCGCGCCCGCTGATCAGCCTGGTGCGCCCCGGCCCGACATGTGCCTCGGCGAATGCCTGCCTGGCCAGCCGGACGTACTCCGGCTCGATGTCGATGGTGGTCAACACACCGTCGTCGCTCATGCCCGAAAGCAACCACAACCCGCTGACGCCCACCCCGGTGCCGACCTCGGCGACCGCCTTACCCCCGCTGAGCTTGGCCAACAGGCTCAGCAGTGCGCCAACCGAAGGCGTGATCGCACCGGCCCCACTGTCCACCGCCCGCTCGCGAACGCTGGCCAGGATCGCATCCTCGGATATCGATTGCTCGGCGTGCGCTACCAGCGAATCGGCCCTGCTGCGGGTCTCCTGGCTAGCCACGCTGTCACTGCTGCCGTCCATGACCGCAGAGTATGCCGAACGGATGGAGGCGTCGTTCAGGCGCGCCCGGTGCGGCTCGGGCCGACACGCCCGGGGTCCTTCCGCGACGCAAGTCACCGCGGCTGTTATAAGCGCTGGAAAGCGTAGGTAACAGTATGGTTTCTCAGCCAAAGCTCAGATTGCTCATATCTGACCCACACTCGGATAGGCGACGGTGAGCGTTATGGAACGCGGCGCACGGTGGAGTGAAGACGGCCGGAATAACGGCGGGAATACGGGATGGCAACTTCGCGTTTGGCCGAGTGAAGAAATGCCAACCCTGGATGGCAAGGAAAGTCCGGAGGAATTCACCATCACCACTTTGAGCCCGACCACGATGTCCCACCCCCAGCAGGTCCCAGAAGACTGGGTGGAGCCGACAGACAAGCTGCTGGGCACTGCGGTCTTCGACGCGACTGGGGACAAGGCGTCCATGCCGTCGTGGGACGAGTTGGTCCGTCAGCACGCGGACCGGGTGTACCGGTTGGCCTATCGGCTCTCCGGGAACCAGCACGACGCCGAGGATCTGACCCAGGAAACCTTCATCCGGGTTTTCCGGTCCGTGCAGAACTACCAGCCGGGCACCTTCGAGGGCTGGTTGCACCGCATCACCACCAACTTGTTCCTCGACATGGTTCGGCGCCGGGCGCGTATCCGCATGGAAGCGTTGCCCGAGGACTACGACCGGGTGCCGGCCGACGAGCCGAATCCCGAGCAGATCTACCACGACTCGCGGTTGGGGCCGGACCTGCAGGCCGCTCTGGACTCGCTGCCACCGGAGTTTCGTGCCGCGGTTGTGTTGTGCGATATCGAAGGTCTCTCCTACGAGGAGATCGGGGCGACCCTCGACGTCAAGCTCGGCACCGTGCGCAGCCGCATCCACCGCGGCCGCCAGGCGTTACGTGACTACCTGGCCGCCCATCCCGAACACGGCCGCAACATCGACGACCGTTCGGTGCACGCGGCCAGCTAGGCATCAGGTGTGGCCGAACAGTCGTTTTGGCCACCCAATGATTGCCGGCTGGTCCCAAATCCTGGGGTTTTAGGGGCTGAACATGGTTATCAGGCACCGCATCGCGCTACATTCGAACTCTGAGGGTTCTTTAAGGCAAGGTTCCTCAAGGCTGCGAACGATGCGAAGGGAGTCGGTGATGACCGACCGGGGACATGTGTTTCGGCGCGCGTTCTCCTGGCTCCCGGCCCAGTTCGCGTCGCAAAGTGACGCGCCGGTCGGCGCTCCGCGTCGCTTCCGATCCACTGAGCACCTGTCCATCGAGGCCATCGCCGCCTTCGTCGACGGCGAGTTGCGGATGAACGCGCATCTGCGGGCCGCACACCACCTGTCGTTGTGTTCGCAGTGCGCGGCAGAGGTCGACGATCACAGTCGGGCGCGTGCCGCCCTGCGCGACTCCAATCCGATCAGCATGCCTTCCTCGCTGCTCGGGCTGCTGTCGGAGATCCCGCATTACCTGCACGAGAACGTGTCCCCGCTGTCGGACACCTTCGCCGACCCTGATGCTCGTGACCAGCGGAAGCGTCGCTAGCTTGAGTTTTCGCCGTCCCAGCCCGGCTGACATGCGTCGAGCGAGTCGCTGAGTGTGGGTTCACGCCGACCGGCAGTTATCCGTGGATACTAGGGTGGACGCGACGGTGGATTCAGGGTTGTGCCGTCCTTTCCCTGCGCGCAAAGCCCGGTGACGGGCTCAACATGGGCTTGAAAACGAGCTTGTAATGGATCTAGAAGAGGAACCGTGACCTCCGACGAAGGCAAGAACAGCGGCCAGGACACCGAACGGCTCGCGCCGCGCCCCATCCAGCGGCCCGCGGTAGACCCCGCGTCGCGGCAGGCCTTCGGGCGCCCCTTCGGGCAGAAGGGGTCATTCGTCGCCGACCGGGTGCGACCCCAGAAGTTTCGGGATCAAACCGACTTCCGGCCCCACGAACAACCCGCCGACCCGGTGTTGGCGGAGGCTTTCAGCCGCCCCCTAGGCGGCGGCACCGAGACCCTGCAGCGTCACCCTGTTGACGCGGTCGCGCTGGCCAGCGAGAAGAACGGTGACCAACCGGACGAGCCGGACGATCCGTGGCGCGATCCAGGCGCTGCCGCCGCGCTGGGCACCCCGGCGGTGCCCGCGGAAGTGACCCACGCCGAGCTGCGGCACTCCGGCAAGCTCGGTGTGCGCGATGTGCTGTTCGGCGGCAAGGTTTCCTACCTCGCGCTGGCGATTCTGTTGTTGATAGCGCTGGTGGTCGGAGCAATCGGTGGCGTCATCGGCCGCAAGACCGCTGAAGTCGCAGAAGCCTTCACGACCTCCAAGGTGACGTTGTCGACCAACGGAAACGCCGAGGAGCCGGCCGGCCGGTTCACCAAGGTCGCGGCCGCGATTGCCGATTCCGTCGTGACGATCGAGGCGAAGAGCGACCAGGAGGGGATGCAGGGCTCCGGCGTCATCATCGACGGTCGGGGCTACATAGTCACCAACAACCACGTCATCTCCGAGGCCGCCAACAATCCCAGCCAGTTCAAGTTGACCGTGGTGTTCAACGACGGCAAGGAAGTACCGGCCAGCCTGGTCGGCCGCGACCCCAAGACCGACCTGGCGGTGCTCAAGGTCGACAACGTCAACAACCTGACCGTGGCCAAGCTCGGGAACTCCGACAAGGTGCGGGTGGGTGATGAGGTGATCGCGGCTGGCGCCCCGCTGGGCCTGCGCAGCACCGTGACGCACGGCATCATCAGCGCGCTGCACCGGCCTGTGCCGCTGTCAGGGGAGGGTTCGGACACCGACACCGTCATCGACGCCCTGCAGACCGACGCGTCGATCAACCACGGCAACTCCGGTGGGCCACTGATCGACATGGATTCCCAGGTGATCGGCATCAACACCGCCGGTAAATCGCTGTCGGACAGCGCCAGCGGACTCGGCTTCGCGATTCCGGTCAACGAGATGAAGAACGTCGCTCAGACGCTGATCAAGGACGGGAAGATCCAGCACCCGACACTTGGCATCAGCACCCGCTCGGTGAGCAACGCGATCGCCTCCGGCGCGCAGGTGGCCAATGTGAAGGCGGGCGGTCCCGCGCAAAAGGGCGGCATCCTGGAGAACGACGTGATCGTCAAGATCGGCAATCGCAAGGTCGCTGACTCCGACGAGGCGGTCGTGGCGGTGCGGCAGTTGAACATCGGCCAAGACGCCCAGATCGAGGTCGTCCGTGACGGTCGCCCTGTCACGCTAACCGTCAAGCCCGACGCCGACACGAGCCCGTGATGATTGCAAGCGCGGCGCAGCCGGGCGCAGCGGGTCATCACCATCCAACTCCGATGATTGCAAGCGCGGCGCAGCCGGGCGCAGCGGGTCATCACCCTCCGATCTGATGTTTGCCAACATCGGCTGGGGGGAGATGCTCGTACTCGTCGTAGTCGGGCTGGTGGTGCTTGGGCCCGAACGGCTGCCGGGCGCCATTCGGTGGACCACGAGCGCTCTGAAGCAGGCGCGGGACTACCTGAGCGGCATGACCAGCCAGTTACGGGACGACATGGGACCCGAATTCGACGACCTGCGCGGGCAACTCGGCGAGCTGCAGAAGTTGCGTGGCATGACGCCGCGCGCCGCGCTGACGAAGCATCTGCTTGATGGCGACGACTCGATCTTCACCGGCAACTTCGACCAACCGGCCGCCCAGAACGGCACCGGTCAGAATGGCGCCACCCCGGCCAAGCCGGCAGGCGCTGCCCCTACGACGCCGGGGCCGTCGGCACACCCCGACCACACCCCCTTCGACACCGACGCGACGTAGACTCTCGCGCCGGGAGCCGTCGAGTGTGTGGGCTGTGGATGAATTCGACCCGGCCCTTGTGCGTAGGCCCCCCTCGGCGTCATCGCTGCGCGTCCGGCCTCGTCGTTATTAGCCGCGGCGGGTGGTGTCCAGCCCCAGCGACATGCCCGCCAGACCGCGCCGGCGCGACGACAAGCTGTCGGCGATGGCGATCAGCTGCTTGCCCACCGGTGAGTCGGGCGCGCTGAGGACCACGGGTACACCCGAATCTCCGGAGGTCACCAGCGCCGGGTCCAGCGGCAGCTGTCCCAGCAAGGGCACGTCGACACCGATGGCCCGCGACAGACGCTCGGCGACCTGGGCGCCACCGCCCTCACCGAACACCTGCATTGTGGTGCCGTCCGGAAGCGTGAGGCCCGACATGTTCTCCACCACGCCGGCGATACGTTGACGGGTCTGTATCGCGATGCTGCCGGCCCGTTCGGCCACCTCGGCGGCGGCCAGTTGGGGAGTGGTCACCACCAGGATCTCGGCATTCGGCAGCAGTTGAGCCAGCGAGATTGCGACGTCGCCGGTTCCCGGCGGCAGGTCGAGCAGCAGCACGTCCAGATCGCCCCAGTACACGTCGGCGAGGAACTGCTGCAGTGCGCGGTGCAGCATCGGCCCGCGCCACACCACCGGCGTGTTGTCCTGGGTGAACTGCGCGATCGAGATGACCTTCACCTCGTGGGCGATCGGCGGCAGGATCATCGACTCGACCTGCGTGGGACGGTCGGTAGTGCCCATCATCCTGGGAATGGAGTGCCCGTGGATGTCGGCGTCCAGCACGCCGACGGACAAGCCGCGGGCAGCCATCGCCGCGGCCAGGTTGACGGTGACCGTGGACTTTCCGACGCCACCCTTGCCAGAGGCGACGGCATATACCCGGGTCAGCGAGGTCGGCTGGGCGAACGGGATGACGGGTTCGGCAGCATCGCCGCGCAACTGCTTGCGCAGTTCGGTGCGCTGCTCGTCGTTCATCACGTCCAGGCTGACCTGGACTGCCCCGGTGCCGGGCACGTCGGACACCGCCTGCGTCACCATTTCGCTGATTTCGGACTTCTTCGGGCAGCTGGCGGTGGTCAGGTAGATGCCGACGTGCACGCTCCCGTCGGGGCCCACGTCGATGCTCTTGACCATCCCGATCTCGGTGATGGGACGGCGTAGTTCGGGGTCGATTACTTTGGCAAGCGCGGCACGGATCGGGCGCACGAGCGGATGTGGGTTGGCAGCGTCATCTCGGGTTGCGGACATCACCGCCGAGTCTAGGCCGCTGGGTTGTGGACCGGCCGAACGGTCAGCTGACCGGCGCGAGCACCGGTTCGCCGGGGGCCGGCGGGCTGGGCTGCGCCGGACCTGCGGGCTTGGGCGCAGGCGCACCGTTGGGTGCCCGGGGTGCTGATGCGGCCGGTCCGGCGGGCGCCCCGGGAGCTGCAGGAGCAGCCGGAGGTTGTGGTGCCGGGGCGGCCGGGGGCGGTGCGAACGGGTCGAACACCGGCGGCGCGGCAGGCGCAGCCGGAGCTAGGACGATTCCGCCATTGGGGATGGGTGCACCGTTGGGAACGGGCGCCCCGGGCGGCAGCGAGTCCGGGGTCTGCGAGCTGATGCAGATCAGCGTGCACCCGGGAATGTTGGCCGGCACGGGCGCCGGTGCCTGAGCGGGCGGCAGCCACGGCCACATGGGTGTCTGGCCCATCGGGTACTGCCCCATCGGGTACTGCGAAACGATCTGCGGCTGCCCGAAGTCGATCAGCGGCATGTGTTGCCCCAGTGGGTCGTTCACGCCAAGGCCGGTGACATTGAGCGGCAGGTTCGGTCCGAGCCCTTCCGGGTGCTCGAGGTGCGCATCGCCGATCGGGGGTGGTGGGCCGGTGATCGGCGGCAGGTCCACCGGGACCACGCCGGTGGCGTACGCCGCGGCCCAGCCCAGCACGTTCTGGGCGTAGGACATCGAGTTGTTGTAACGCAGGATCGCGGACAACACCTGTTGCGGGTCGCGCAGGTTGAGCCCACCGCTGCACAGGTAACGGGCGGCGGCCAGGGTGGCGTCGAACAGGTTCTGCGGGTCGGGGATGCCGTCGCCGTCGCCGTCGGCGGCATAACGCGCCCAGGTGCCGGGCAGGAACTGCATCGGACCCATGGCGCGGGCGTACTGCACCCGATTTTCTTGGTTGCTCTGGATGATGACCTCGTTGCCGGGCAGTGAGCCGTCCAGCGATGGGCCGTAGATCGGGGTGGTGGCGGTGCCGCGCGAGTCGGTAGCGCCACCGTTGGCATGCATCGACTCGATGCGCCCGATACCTGCGAGCAGGTTCCAACTGACCCCGCAGGCCGGTTGGGCGCCCGCCATCTTCGTCTCGGCATTCCGGTACGCCGACAGGGCCATGATCGGAATGCCCAGTGCGCCAGGCGTATTCACGATGGTCGGCGGCGGCGGCGCGGAGCTGGTGGCCGACGCGACGTGAAAGCTGGTCGGGACTCGCCGGATGGAGATGACCGTCGGGCCGGACAGGTCGATTCGGGGGGACGGGCCCACCGCGGCGACGGGCGTGATTGCGGTGCGGAACGGTTCGTTCTTACCGTGGAAGGTCGGCGCTGCGGCGCCGACCGCACTGGCGAGGATCAACGGGGAAATCATGGCGACGCCGAACGCAGGCGTCCGCGTCACGCGGACAGCCTGCTGTCGCACCGTTGTGACAGCCGGGTTAGTGCCCCAGCGTCCCCATATGCGCACCGCGACCGTCCTCAGATTTTGTGAGTTGCCGGGAAAAACATCTGCTTAGCTTCGTGAACTAGATCACCATACATAACTCTCGTCACTCGAGATGCGCAATGGCGGACTAGGTTCTCAGCTCGTTTTCTTAGCACGTCGCTTGGGTGCGTCCGACACCCGAGTCGGTCCAGCGTCCGCCTGCAGGTTCTCCAGCAGCGATCGCAGGTCCTCCAGTTCGTGGCGCAGGTAGTCACGAGTCGGGACCTCGCCGATGGCCAGTCGAAGGGCCGCCAACTCGCGCGCGAGGTACTCGGTGTCGGCCTTGGTCTGCGATGCGCGGCGACGGTCCTCTTCCAACGCGACCCGGTCGCGGTTCTCCTGCCGGTTCTGGGCCAGCAGGATCAGTGGAGCCGCGTAGGCCGCCTGGGTGGAGAAGGCCAGGTTGAGCAGGATGAACGGGTAGGGGTCCCACCGCCATTCCGCGGCGATCAGATTGAGCGCAATCCAGATGATGACAAATACTGTCTGTAACAGCAGGTAGCGGCCGGTTCCGAAGAACCGCGCGATCGACTCGGTGAACTGCCCGACCGTCTCCGCACTCACCCGCGGCGTGAATCGGCGCGATGTTTTTGGCGTGCTGAGCCGGCGCGGGGTTGCTGGATTGCTCACTGGTCTCCTCCCGAACGCGGCGGGCGGCCGGCCGGATCCTGCTGCTGCACGTCGACGCGCCAATCGTGGGGCAGTAGATGATCGAGTAGGTCATCCACGGTCACCGCGCCCAGCAGGTGGTTCTGGTCGTCGACCACCGGACCGCAGACCAGGTTGTAGGCCGCGAAGTATCGAGTGACCGCAGCCAGTGGGGTCTCCGGGGTGAGGGTGAGTAAATCGGTGTCGACGACTCCGCCGAGGAGTTCGGACGGCGGCTCGCGTAGTAGCCGTTGCATATGCACGCAGCCCAGGTAGCGGCCGGTTGGCGTGGCTGTCGGTGGTCGCGCAACGAACACCATCGACGCCAGCGCGGCAGTCAGGTCGGGATCGCGGAGCCGGGCCAGCGCCTCGGCGACCGCGGTGTCCGGGGTGAGCACCACCGGATCGGACGTCATCAAACCGCCCGCCGTGTCGGGGGAGTGCTTGAGTAGCCGTCGCACCGGGTCGGAGTCATCGGGATCCATCCGGGTGAGCAGAACCTCGGCGTCGCTTGGATTCAGCACGCCGAGCAGGTCGGCGGCGTCGTCGGGATCCATTTCCTCGAGTACGTCGGCGGCGCGATCCGTGCCCATCTGCGCCAGCACCTCAGCCTGATCCAACTCGGGCAACTCCTGCAGAATGTCGGCCACTCGGTTGTCGTCGAGTGCCTTGAAGACTTCGTAGCGGCGCTTGGTCGGTAGTCCGCGGATGGCGTCGGCGACATCGACCGCCCGCCTTCCCTCGAACTGGTTCAGCAGTTGAGCAACCGCCTGACCGGGCATGGCCAGCGCCGACGGTGTCAGCCCGCGCACGTTCTGCCAATCCACCACGTGCACCGGGCCACGTCGTCGCAGCCGCCGCTGGGTGCGGACGGCCACCCTGGTCACCACCCAGTCCCGCGTTCGGTTCTGCTCGATACCCAGGTCAGCCACCACGACGTCGAGGCCGGACAGTTCGGGCAGGGCGGGGTCGCTGACCCGGACCTGAGTGTCGAGCACCTGACCCATGGCCAGCACCTCGCCGGGGCGCTGTTCGAAATGGCGCAGCGAGACGTTGCCGGTGCGCAGCGTGACCGCGTCGGGTTCGATCGCGGCGACTCGAAGAATCGGTATGAAGATGCTGCGGCGGGTGGCCAGGTCGACAACGAGCCCCAGCACCCGGGGCTGTGCCTGGACGATGCTGATGCTGATCACCACATCACGGACCCGCCCGAAGGATTCACCGAGTGGACCAAGCACCATCATGCGTGGCAGGCGCGCCACGTACACCCTGTCGACGGAACCCATGACTCAAGAGCGTAGGCAGCGGCCCGCGGTACGGCAGCCTGGGGCGGGATCGTCCGCGGCGGGAACAGCCTGCTATTTGCGATCGCAAGCGCGGCCGTGACGATCGCAAGCGCGGCCGTGACGATTGTAAGCGCGGCGGATCGTCACAACAGATGTAGCCCGGGCGCCGCGGGTCGCGACGCGGGGACCTACTGACCCGCGCTGACAGCCATGACGACGAAATAGACGAGCACGGTCGCAACACTGAGCACGATGCCCGCAATTGCCAGGCCATAGCCGTCTTCGCGGGTCTGCTTGATCTGGTTGAGCCCGATCGCGCCGCACACGATGCCCACGATCGAGCTAACGCAGCAGAAGATGCCGATGATGGCCGATACCAGCGAGATGATCGCCATCGTGTTCATGCCGGACTGCAAAGTGCCGTAGCCGCCATAATCCGTCGGCGGGTAGTAACCGCCGGGATACGCATCGGGGTAGCCGCCCGGCATCGCGCCGTAGGGACCCGGCATGGGTGGTGGCGGCGGATACGGTGTGCCGCCGCCGAAGGGCGGGAAGCCGTCGGGTGCGCCGTACGACTGATAACCCGGGGGCGGGTAGCCGGACGGCGGATAGGTGGGATAGCTGACCGCCGGGTCGGACGGGTAACCGCCCGGGTACGGCAGTGGAGGCGGGTAGCCGGGCAGCGGGTGGTCCTGGGTGGCGGGATAGTCCGCCACCGGCGCAGCCGCCGGGGATGCCCATGGCGCATCGGAAACTGGCTGGTCAAGAGGCTGATCGCCGGCCCAGGGGGATGCGGGCACGCCGTCGCCGCCCTCGCCGGAGGAGCCGCCGGGAGCTGTCATGGTGATCAACCTAACCTATGGGCTGATACCGGGTACGGCCGCGAACCGGTCGCCCGCGGCAGCCGCTGCCAGCGCAAATGTGCGACTGGCGGGCAGTCGGGATGTGTATTGCATAGTCGCCCGCAGTGTGTCGGAATAGTGCGCTGTGGTGGTGGTAATGGAACGATATGCAAGGCAGGAGGAGAATCAGTACCGATGACTAGCCCATTTCAGCCCGGACAGACGCCAGCGAGTGGGTCGGCGGCGCGCCGCAGTGTGCCCGCATTGCCGACCCCGCCCAAGGGCTGGCCGGTCGGCTCCTACCCCACTTACGCCGAAGCGCAGCGTGCCGTCGACTTCCTGTCCGAACAGGAGTTCCCCGTCCAGCAGGTGACGATCGTCGGTGTCGACCTCATGCAGGTAGAGCGGGTGACCGGCCGGTTGACCTGGGGCAAGGTGCTCGGCGGCGGCGTGATCAGCGGAGCCTGGCTCGGCCTGTTCATCGGGGCGGTGCTCGGCTTCTTCAGCCCGAGTCCGTGGGGCGCTCTGGTCACCGGCTTGGTCGCAGGAGTTTTCTTCGGACTGATCACGTCGGCGGTTCCGTACGCCATGGCGCGCGGCACCCGGGATTTCAGTTCGACGATGCAACTGGTGGCCGGACGCTACGACGTGCTCTGCGATCCACAGAACGCGGAGAAGGCGCGAGATCTGCTAGCCCGCCTGGCGATCTGACGCTGGGGGGCGGAGGGCTTGCGGGGGGCGGGGATTTTGCCGGGGCCGCGTTTGCAGAATCGTCGCGGCAGACTGTGGCGGTGCGGGACGGCTGCGCTTGCGGCCCTGCTCGTCGCGTCCATGGCTTCGGCCTGCGGTTCCGGCAGCAACGGCCTGGTGATCAGCTTCTACACTCCCGCCACTGACGGAGCAACCTTCGCCGCGGTCGCGCAAAGGTGCACGCAACAAGCCGGCGGCCGCTACAGCATCCAGCAGATCAGCCTGGCCAGATCGCCCGATGAACAGCGGCTCCAGTTGGCCCGGCGGCTGACCGGAAACGATCACACCATGGACGTGATGGGCCTCGACGTGGTGTGGACGGCAGAGTTCGCCGAGGCGGGGTGGGCGCTGCCGTTGTCCGACGACCCGTCCGGGCTGACCGAGACAGATGCCGCCGCCGATACCCTGCCGGGTCCGTTGCAGACGGCCACCTGGGGCGGCCGACCGTATGCCGCTCCGGTTACCACCAACACCCAATTGCTCTGGTACCGAACGGACTTGGTGCGTCAACCGCCGCGTGACTGGGCCGGCATGGTGGCTGAGGCGACCCGGCTGCACGACGCGGGCCAGCCCAGTTGGATCGCAGGGCAGGGCAGCGAGGGCGAAGGACTGGTGGTGTGGTTCAACACCCTGCTGGTCAGCGGCGGTGGCCAGGTGCTCGCCGAGGACGGGAAGCGGGTCACCTTGACCGACACTCCCGAACACCGCGCCGCGACAGTGGCAGCGCTGCGAATCATGAAGTCGGTGGCAACCGCGCCGGGCGCCGACCCGTCTTTCACCCGCGGCAACGAAAGCACCACCCGGTTGGCGGTCGAACAGGGCAAAGCCGCGCTCGAGGTGAACTGGCCCTACGTGCTGGCCTCCATGCTGGAGAACGCGGTAAAGGGCGGGGTGCCGTTCCTGCCGCTCAACCGACTTCCCGAGTTGGCCGGCAGCGTCAACAACGTCGGCACTTTCGCACCCAGCGACGAGCAGTTCGAGATCGCCTACGCGGCCAGCCAGAAGGTGTTCGGCTACGCCCGATATCCCGCGGTGTTGCCCGGCCGCCCGGCCAAGGTGACCATCGGTGGGCTGAACCTGGCGGTGGCCAGCACTACCCGCCATCGCGCCGAGGCTTTCGAAGCCGTCCGTTGTCTGCGGAACCTGCAGAACCAGAAGTACATCGCGATCCAGGGCGGGTTGCCGCCAGTGCGCACCTCGGTGTACTCCGACCCGCAGTTCCAGGCCAGATATCCGATGTACGGCACGATTCGCCAGCAGCTCACCGATGCCGCGGTGCGACCTGCGACGCCCGCGTACCAGGCGGTGTCGTTGCGGCTGGCGGCAGCGCTGAGCCCGGTCAACAGGCTCGACCCGGAGCGGACGGCCGACGAACTCACCGCCGAAGTCCGCAAGGCCATCGACGGCAAGGGCCTGCTCCCGTGACCAGTCGTGCCGGGCATCACCGTGCCGGTGCCGCGGGGCCGACGATCCACACACGCAGGACGCCGACGATCCGTGTCGGCCGGGACAAGCTGAAGATCAGTTCCGAGCGGCGCCTGGCGTACCTGCTGATCGCCCCGGCGGTGACGCTGATGCTGGCGGTCACGGCCTATCCGATCTGTTACGCCGTATGGCTGAGCCTGCAGCGCAACAACCTGGCCACCCCCAATGACACCGCGTTCATCGGGCTGGACAATTACCAGACCATCCTCACTGACCGGTACTGGTGGAGCGCGCTGGGCGTGACGCTGGGCATCACCGTGGTCTCGGTGACCATCGAGTTCGTGCTCGGATTGACGCTCGCGCTGGTGATGCACCGCACCCTGATCGGCAAGGGACTGGTGCGCACCGCGGTGCTGATCCCGTACGGCATCGTGACCGTGGTGGCGTCCTACAGCTGGTACTACGCCTGGACGCCGGGCACCGGATATCTGGCAGATCTGCTGCCGGACGGGAGTGCGCCACTGACCCAACAGATTCCGTCGCTTGCCGTGGTGGTGCTCGCCGAGGTGTGGAAGACGACGCCGTTCATGGCCCTGCTGCTGTTGGCCGGATTGGCGTTGGTTCCCGAGGACCTGCTCAAGGCGGCCCAGGTCGATGGTGCGGGTGCCTGGCAAAGGTTGACGAGGGTCACCCTGCCGATCATCAAGCCGGCGGTCGTGGTGGCGCTGCTGTTCCGGACGCTGGACGCATTCCGCATCTTCGACAACATCTACGTGCTGACCGCGGGCGACAACGACACCGGTTCGGTGTCGATTCTGGGCTACGACAATCTGTTCAAGGGTTTCAGCGTTGGACTTGGCTCGGCGATCAGCGTGCTGATCTTCCTGTGCGTGGGGATCATCGCGGTGATCTTCATCAAGCTGTTCGGTGCGGCCGCGCCAGGGGGCGACGCCGATGCCCGGTAACTTCGAACCAACTGCCGCACGGCGCACCACTTTCTGGGTGGTGGTCGACACCATCGTGGTGGTGTACGCCATGCTGCCGGTGCTGTGGATATTGAGCCTGTCGCTCAAGCCGACGTCAATGGTCAAGGACGGCAAGCTGATTCCGTCTTCAGTGACCCTGGACAACTATCGGGGCATCTTCCGGGGCGATCTTTTCAGCTCGGCGTTGATCAACTCGATCGGAATCGGGTTGATCACCACCGTGATAGCGGTGCTGATCGGGGCGATGGCGGCCTATGCTATTGCGCGGCTTGAATTTCCGGGCAAGCGATTGCTGATCGGTGTGACACTACTGATCACGATGTTCCCGGCGATCTCGCTGGTGACGCCGCTGTTCGATATCGAACGCGCGATCGGGCTGTTCGACACCTGGCCCGGGCTGATCCTGCCGTACATCACCTTCGCGTTGCCGCTGGCCATCTATACGTTGTCAGCGTTCTTCCGCGAAATCCCAAAGGATTTGGAGAAGGCGGCGAAGATGGACGGGGCGACGCCGGGGCAGGCGTTGCGGAAGGTGATCGCGCCGCTGGCGGCGCCGGGCCTGGTGACCGCGGCGATTCTGGTCTTCATCTTCGCCTGGAACGACCTGCTGCTGGCGTTGTCCCTGACCGCCACGAAGGCTGCCGTCACCGCGCCGGTCGCGATCGCCAACTTCACCGGCAGTTCTCAGTTCGAGGAGCCGACGGGATCGATCGCGGCGGGGGCGATCGTCATCACCATTCCGATCATTGTCTTTGTTCTGATCTTCCAACGACGGATTGTCGCCGGGTTAACCTCTGGGGCTGTGAAGGGATAGCGATGGCCGAGATTGTGTTGGAGCACCTCAACAAGAGTTACCCCGACGGTCACACGGCGGTGCAGGATCTGAGCATCACCATCGCCGACGGGGAGTTTCTCATCCTGGTCGGGCCGTCGGGCTGCGGTAAGACCACGACCCTGAACATGATCGCCGGACTCGAGGACATTTCGTCGGGTGAGTTGCGTATCGGTGGTGAACGGGTCAATGAGAGGGAGCCAAAGGACCGGGACATTGCCATGGTGTTCCAGTCCTACGCGTTGTATCCGCACATGACGGTGCGGCAGAACATTGCTTTTCCGCTGACGCTGGCAAAGATGAGCAAGGCCGACATTGCGCAGAAGGTCGACGAGACGGCCAGAATCCTCGATCTGACAGCCCTGCTGGATCGTCGGCCGTCGCAGTTGTCCGGCGGCCAGCGGCAGCGCGTCGCGATGGGCCGGGCAATTGTGCGTCACCCCAAGGCGTTTCTGATGGACGAGCCGTTGTCCAACCTGGACGCCAAGCTGCGGGTACAGATGCGCGGTGAGATCGCCCGGCTGCAGAAGCGACTGGGCACCACCACCGTCTACGTCACCCACGACCAGACCGAGGCCATGACACTGGGCGACCGGGTGGTGGTGATGCACGGTGGCATCGCACAGCAGATCGGCACTCCCACAGAGCTTTACGAGCACCCGGCGAATCTGTTCGTGGCGGGTTTCATCGGGTCGCCGGCAATGAACTTCTTCCCCGCAACCTTGACATCGTTCGGGTTGACGCTCGCGTTCGGTGAGGTGACGCTGCCTGCGGAGGTTCAGGAGGTGATCGCGCAACACCCGAAACCGGAGAACATCATCGTGGGGGTGCGGCCCGAGCACATTGCGGACGCCTCGCTGATCGACGGCTACCAGCGCATCAGTTCGCTGGTCTTCGAAGTCAACGTCGACCTGGTCGAATCGCTGGGCTCCGACAAGTACGTCTACTTCACCACCGCCGGTCCCGACGTGCACTCCGCCCGACTCGACGAAGTGGCTGCGGAGTCGGAAGTACACGAAAATCAGTTCGTGGCAAGGGTTCCCACCGAATCGAAGGCGGTCGCCGACCAGTCGCTCGAGTTGGCATTCGGCCCCGGCAAACTTGCGGTGTTCGACGCCGATTCCGGCGCCAACCTCACGGTGCCGCTGGCCGAGTGACACAGATCCTCGACGAGGTGCGTAGACATGTGCGCGCCCACTTCAACTCAGAGCCCGCGGCGGCGAGTGTGACGTTCCTGGGTGCCGAACCCATCCAGATACTTAGATTCCGTTCTGGCGCAGACGATTTAGTGCACTACCTGTCGTTGGGCTGCTCGCGTTATCCGATGAACGATCCCACTGACCTGGTCGCTGATCAGGTGCGCGGACCGCGGGCCGAGGTGGTGCTGTCGCTGCGCGACCCGGGTCCGGCCACCGGTCTGGCGCGCAGCCTCGCGATTCTGGCCGCGACGCCTGCGGTCGACGGTGTGGTGCTGGTGCCGGACGCGCTGATCGACCTGGGTGCGCCGTTGTGGGGGACGCCGGGTGTGCGGGTGCCGTTCACCGCAGTGTTGTTGGGTCGCAGCGATATTGCCGATCTGCCGCTGGACCCGCCGCGTGATCCGGTGCAGTTTCTGTCCGCGACCCCCATCACGGCCACTGAGGCGGCCTGGGTTCGACTCAAGGGCGCCGAGGCGATGCGTCAGGCGTGGCTGAACGACGGCGTCGATGTGCTGGACACGAAACGACCTGCCGCACAACCGGACTAAAGCCTCTAGGGGGCGAGTCCCGTCATCAGCATGTCGATGAAGTGGCTGGTGACGTCGTCATCGACGGGTTCGCGGATCAGCAACAGGCGGAAGTAGATCGCTCCGGTGAGCAGTTCGAGAGCCGCGCGCGGGTCGGTGTCGGCGCCCACCTCACCTCGGGCGACGGCGCGGTCGAACATGGCGCGGGTGTGGTCAAGCCGCGATTGCCAGAAGAGCGCGCGGCTGGCGGCCATCGCTGCGTCGTCCCGGGTGCCGACCATCGCCTTGATCATCGCCTGTCCCATCGGGGTATCCGCATAGCTGCTCAGCGTCGCGAGGTACGCGAGCAGGTCGGTACGTAGCGTTCCGGTGTCCGGTACGGGGAGACGATCGCGGTTGTAGTCGACCAGCGCATCGAAGACCAAGTGCTCCTTGGTCGGCCAGCGCCGGTAGATCGAGCTGTCGTGCACCCCTGCCTGGCGCGCTATCTCGCCGATGTTCACCGCATCGGCGCCGCCCTCGGCGACCTTGTCGACCGTTGCCTCCAACACCGCCTGGCGGACTCGTGCGGAGCGCCCGCCCGGTCGGCGACGGCCGGTCGGTTCGGTCATTGTTTCACTCTAACGCAAAGATATTGCGTTAATCAGAGCGCCGAGATATTGTTCACTAACGCAATTCTTCTGCGCTAAGAAGCCAGCGGATAGGTGGGCGAATGACCTCGAAAATGCAGCTCGACACCCGCCTGGACCCGCGGATAAAGGCCTACTTCGCCGGCATGGACGTAGGGACAGGAAAGCCTGACGTCTCGAGTCGAGAGGAATTACTGGCACAGGAAAACACCCCTGAAGCGCAGGCCGCCCAAGACCGCGTCGACTTCCTCTTCAACACGATGGACAGCGAGGACATCGCGCCTTCGACCGGCCTGATTATTCGCACTGAGACGTTCGCCTCTACCCCAGACGGCAACACCGTCAAGATCCAGTACATCCGGCCCGATGACGACGAGACCCTGCCCTGCGTCTACTACATCCACGGCGGCCGCATGCAGTTCAGTTCCTGCTATCAGGGCAACTACCGAACCTGGGGCCGCATGATCGCCGCTCGCGGTGTCGCGGTGGCAATGGTTGATTTCCGGAACTCCGTGCACCCCTCCTCAGCGCCGGAAGTGGCCCCGTTTCCCGCCGGCCTGAACGATTGCGTAGCCGGCCTCAAGTGGGTCCATGCCCATGCCGACCTGCTGGGCATCGACGCGGCACGCATCGTTGTCGCCGGCGAAAGTGGCGGCGGCAACCTGGCTCTCGCGGTGGGGATGAAGCTGAAGCGGGACGGCGAACCGGGCCTGATTCGAGGCCTGTACGCGATGTGCCCCTTCATCGCGGGGGAGTGGCCGCTGCCCCAGAACCCCTCGTCGGTCGAGAATGAGGGGATCTTCCTGTCCTTCCAAGACAACCGGAGCACCATGGCCTATGGCATCGACGCCTTCAACGCCCGTGACCCGCTCGCCTGGCCCGGTATGGCAACACCCGAGGATGTGCGAGGCCTGCCTCCCGTGATCATCAGTGTCAACGAGTGTGATCCGTTGCGCGACGAAGGCATTGGCTTTTTCCGGCTCTTGCTGGAAAGTGGTGTTGCGGCGCGGTGCCGGCAGGTGATGGGCACCGTCCACGGCACCGAGATCATGCCGGTCGTCTGTCCCGACATCAGCCGCGACACCGCGGCCAGCATCACCGACTTCGCCAGGAGCGTGTGATGACGACGACCCCGTTGCCGCTGGCATCACCGGACTCGGTCGGCTTCTGCCCCGAGCGTCTGGACCGTATCGACCAGGCGATGCAGGCGGAGATCGACGCCGGTCATTATCCCGCTATCAGTCTGATGGTCGCCCGGCACGGCAAACTGGTGAAGTCCCGACGCTTCGGATACCAGACGCTCGAAAGTCGTTCGCCACTAAGGGAAGACGCAATTTTTCGCATCGCGTCGATGACCAAGCCGATCATCGCAGTAGCGATGATGACGCTCTACGAAGAAGGCAAGTGGCAGCTCGACGATCCCGTCAGCAAATTCATTCCCGAGCTAGCCGACGTACGCGTCCTGCAGGACGACAAGCTCGTCCCGCTCGATCGTCCGATGACGATGCGCCATCTGATGGCGTCCTGCGCGGGCTTCGCTTTCGGCGCCCCAATGGGCAGCACCAACCCGAAGGTCGACCAGATGTACGTCGCGGCAAACCTTTTCAGCGGCACGAACGATGAGATGATCGCCAAGCTGGCCAAACTCCCGCTGGAAGCCCAGCCCGGCACGCTGTTCCGGTACGGCTTTCAGCAGGAGGTCCAAGGCGCGATCATCAAGCGGATATCGGGGGAGACGCTCAATACCTTCCTGCAACGGCGCATCTTCGGACCATTGGGCATGACCGATACCGGCTTCGGCGTGGCGCCGGAAAAGCGGGACCGCATCGCACCTCGCTACACCCTGGACGAGAACCTCAAAATCGTTCTCGCCGAGGACCAGTCGCCGTTTCCGGTGCTGGCCGGAGTTGCCGCGGGGGAGAAGCCGAAGTACCTGCTCTCGATCGCCGGTCTCTATTCGACCGCACAGGACTACCTGCGCTTCGCGCAGATGCTCGCGAATGGCGGAATCCTCGACGAAGCAAGGATATTGGCGCCGACTTCGGTCAAGCTGATGACCACGAACCTGCTCCCGGACGGTGTGCCGTTGCGTTTCGATCAGCCGTTCGCGGGCGTCGGCTACGGCATGGGAGTCGGCATTGTGCTCGACCCGGCGCGGGCCGATTTCAACGGTGGCGCGATCGGCGCGGGCACCTACTACTGGGGCGGCGTGCACGGCACCTGGTTCTGGGTCGATCCGGTCTACGACGTCATCGTCGTCGGCATGGTCCAGCAAGAGAGCGCCGGCAACGCGATGACGGGCCGCCCCTACCCGATGCCCGATATCCGCGGGATATCGCGGTCCATCGTCTATGCGGCGCTGGTCGATCCCGCGCGCTAGGCCCCTAGAGCCATTCCCGCTTGCGGAAATTGAAGTAGAGGAACACGCAGACCACCAACATGATGACGATCACCGTGGGGTAACCCCACTTCTCGTTCAGCTCAGGCATGTCGTGGAAATTCATTCCGTAGATCCCGGCGACCATCGTGGGTACCGCGACAATGCCGGCCCAAGCCGAAATCTTGCGCATGTCCATGTTCTGCTGCATGCCGACGCGCGCGAGCGCGGCCTGGACCAGAGAGTTGAGCATGTCGTCGTAGCTGGCGATCTGCTCAGCGGCCTGGGTCTGATGGTCGGCGACGTCGCGCATGTAGCGGCGAATTTCCTTGTTGATCAGTTCCTTGTTCTCCAGCTGCATCCGCTGGAACGCGTTCGACAACGGGGCGACGCAGCGGCGCAGTTCGACGACCTCACGCTTGAGCAGGTAGATCGGCTCGACATCGATGCTCTTGCCTGGCGAGAAGGCCACCACCTCCATGGCGTCGACATCGTCTTCCATCAGGCTGGTGACGCCCAGGTAGTGGTCCACCACGTAGTCGGCGATCGCGTGCATCACCGCGTACGGGCCCAGTCGCAGGTGGTCGGGGTTGCAGTCCATCTTCTTGCGCACTTCGTGCAATCCGCCGTGCTCGCCGTGGCGGACGGTGACCACGAAGTCGTTGCCGACGAAAATCATGATCTCGCCGGTCTCGACGATCTCGCGGGCCAGCGCCACCGACTCGTGCGGGACGTAGTTGACCGTCTTGAGCACCAGGAAGAGCGAGTCGTCGTAGCGCTCCAGCTTGGGGCGCTGGTGTGCGTGCACGGCGTCCTCAACCGCCAGCGGGTGCAGCCCGAAGACGTCGGCTACTTCCTGCATGTGGCCCTCGTCCGGTTCGTGCAGCCCAACCCAGACGAACGCCTCCTGTCCGGGGTGCTCGATCTCGCGGACCTTGGCCAGCGCCTCGGCGGGCGTGAACGTGCCGGTCAGCCGGTTGCCGTCGACGTACACGCCGCAGTCGACCAGTATCTGGGCGGGCGGATGCGCGACCGGGTGTACATGCTGCTGATGACGTGGCTTTGCGACCGGTCTCAGTGCTTCGGGTAACGCGTCAAACCCTTGGAACACATCCACCTCCGATCGCGCCGATGAGCTGCTCCAGGGTACGCGCCCCTAACCCGCGGAGCGGAATGAAGTAATGCCGCCAGCAGCTAATTCCCAGCAAGGTGTAGATGAACAACTGGTGGTCGACGGACCGGCGGCATCGCGACGACGGCAGTGCGCTAGTTTCGACCCCGACACCCAAAGATCTATAAGGAGTGAAACCGACGTGAGCGCAAGTCCTCTCAAGGTCGCCGTCACCGGTGCCGCCGGCCAGATCGGCTATAGCTTGTTGTTCCGCTTGGCCAGTGGTTCGCTGCTCGGCCCGGATCGCCCGATCGAGCTGCGTCTGCTCGAGATCGAGCCGGCGCTCAAAGCGCTCGAGGGTGTCGTGATGGAACTCGATGACTGTGCATTCCCGCTGCTGTCCGGTGTTGAGATCGGCGCCGACGCGAACAAGATCTTCGATGGCGTGAACCTGGCCCTGCTGGTCGGTGCGCGTCCCCGTGGCCCGGGCATGGAGCGCGGCGACCTGCTCTCGGCCAACGGCGCGATCTTCACCGCACAGGGCAAGGCGCTCAACTCCGTCGCCGCTGACGACGTGCGCATCGGCGTGACCGGAAACCCGGCCAACACCAACGCGCTCATCGCGCTCAGCAACGCGCCCGACATCCCCAGCGAGCGGTTCTCCGCGCTCACCCGGTTGGACCACAACCGCGCGATCTCGCAGCTGGCCAAGAAGACCGGTGCCGCCGTCACCGACATCAAGAAGATCACCATCTGGGGCAACCACTCGGCCACCCAGTACCCCGACATCTTCCACGCCGAGGTCGGCGGCAAGAACGCCGCCGAGGTCGTCAACGACCAGGCCTGGATCGAGAACGACTTCATCCCGACTGTCGCCAAGCGCGGTGCGGCGATCATCGACGCTCGTGGCGCATCTTCGGCCGCCTCGGCCGCGTCGGCGACCGTGGACGCCGCCCGCTCCTGGCTGCTGGGCAGCCCGGAGGGCGACTGGGTATCGATGGCGGTCCTTTCGGACGGCTCGTACGGAGTGCCGGAGGGAATCGTCTCGTCGTTCCCGGTGACCACCAAGGACGGCAACTGGTCGATCGTTCAGGGCCTCGAGATCGACGAGTTCTCCCGGGGCAAGATCGACAAGTCCACCGCGGAGTTGGCCGACGAGCGCAAGGCAGTCACCGAACTCGGGCTGATCTGAGCAGTGTGTCGATCGCGAGCGCGGCGGAGCCGAGCGCAGCGGGTCGGCACAGTTGGGCACAGCGGGCGATTATGGCCATCAGGGGCCGAGCAGTACCCTGATGGCCGTGTCCGAAACGCTTGACATGGTGAAAAGTCTTCCCGAGCAGAGCCAACAAGTCCTCATCACCGATGAGGAGATCTTCGAGGCACACGTAGGCGGCAAGCTGTCCGTAGACATGACGACGCCGCTGGACACCAAGCGTGCGTTGTCGATCGCCTACACCCCCGGTGTGGCGCAGGTCAGTCGCGCTATCGCGGCCGATCGCACCCTGGCCGCCCGGTACACCTGGGCCAGCCGACTGGTCGCCGTGGTCAGCGACGGCAGTGCCGTGCTCGGCCTGGGGGACATCGGTCCCGCGGCGTCGTTGCCGGTGATGGAAGGCAAGTGCGCACTCTTCAAGGAGTACGGCGGGCTCAACGCGATCCCGATCGTGCTGGACACCAAGGACCCCGACGAGATCGTCGAGACGCTGGTGCGACTGCGCCCGACGTTCGGCGCCGTCAACCTCGAGGACATCTCCGCCCCGCGTTGCTTCGAGATCGAGCGCCGCGTGATCGAGGCGCTGGATTGCCCGGTGATGCACGACGACCAGCACGGCACCGCGATCGTCGCGCTGGCGGCGCTGATGGGCGCCACCAAGGTGGTCGGCCGGGACATGTCCTCGGTGCGGGTGGTGGTCTCCGGCGCCGGCGCGGCCGGTGTCGCGTGCACCAATCTGCTTCTGGCCATGGGTGTTTCGGATATCACGGTGCTGGACTCGCGGGGCATCGTGCACGGTGGCCGGGACGACATGAACAGCGTCAAGATCGATCTGGCGCGCCGTACCAACCCGAGCGGACGCACCGGCGGCCTGGTTGAAG
Source organism: Mycobacterium sp. IDUB_37 (assembly GCF_055419245.1). Classification (NCBI taxonomy): domain Bacteria; kingdom Bacillati; phylum Actinomycetota; class Actinomycetes; order Mycobacteriales; family Mycobacteriaceae; genus Mycobacterium; species Mycobacterium sp. IDUB_37. The sequence goes on from NZ_JBVAXG010000011.1 coordinate 66,549, forward strand.
CGCTGGACGGCGCCGACGTCTTCCTCGGGGTGTCCGGTGGCGTGGTGCCTGAAGAGTTGATCGCGACGATGGCGCCGAATTCGATCGTCTTCGCGCTATCCAACCCCGACCCGGAAATCCATCCCGATGTCGCGGCCAAGTACGCGGCGGTAGTGGCCACCGGACGCAGTGACTTCCCCAACCAGATCAACAACGTGCTGGCGTTCCCCGGTATTTTCCGCGGCGCGCTCGACGTCGGGGCGCGCCGGATCACCGAGAAGATGATGGTGGCGGCGGCCGAGGCGATCTATGCGGTGGCCAGCGAGGATCTCGCGATCGACCGGATCGTGCCGAGTCCGCTGGACCGGCGGGTCGGTGAAGCGGTCGCCGCGGCGGTGGCCATGGCCGCAGATTCCTCCGACGCCTCTTGGGGGTGAGCATCGGCAGGCCGGCCGCGCTGCTGCTGGCTCTGATGCTGGTGCTGGCCGGGTGTTCGTCCGGCACCGGAGACCGCAATCCCGACCTGGTGGTCGGGTCCAAGGCGGATGGCAATTCGAGATTGCTGGCTGCCCTCTACATCGCCGCGTTGCGCTCCTATGCATTCCCCGCACATGCCGAGACCGCCGAGGACCCGATGGCCAAGCTGGACTCGGGCGCCTTCACCGTGGTGCCTTCCTATACCGGCAGGGTGCTGCAGAGTCTGCAACCCGGCGCCACGGCGCTGTCCGACAAGCAGGTCTATCAAGCAATGAATGCGGCGCTGCCCGAGGGCGTCGCGGCCGGCGACTATGCCACCGCGGCCGAGGACAAACCGACGCTGGTCGTTACCGGCGCCACCGCCCGGGCGTGGGGCGGGAGCGACCTGAGTCTGCTGCCCGGCCACTGTGACGGGTTGCGGGCGGGTGTCGTCGGTGGCATGCACACGCCCGCGTCGGTTGGCGCCTGCCGACTGCCCGTTCCGCGCGAATTCCCCGATGACGCAACGATGTTCGCGGCACTGCGCACGGGCGAACTGACCGCCGCGTGGGCCACCACCGCCGATCCCGGTATTCCGTCGGACTTGATTGCGTTGGCCGACAGCACCAAAGATTCGCTGATCGAGGCGGAGAGCGTGGTGCCGCTGTATCGGCGCAATGCGCTGAGCACCCGGCAGCTTTTGGCCATCAATGAGATAGCCGGCGTGCTGGACACCGCCGCGCTGGCCGACATGCGCCGCAAGGTGGCGGCCGGTGCCGACCCGCAGGCGGTGGCCGACGGGTGGTTGGGTGAGCACCCGCTGGGGCGCTGAGCAGCGCCTCGGTTCATTAGATTGATCGACTAACATTTGTTCCCATGGGGGACCGCTGGCCGCTGACAGGTCGTGCGGAAGAACTTCACCTGATCGGTGAGGCGCTGACCGGGGGCGAATACAAGGGCATGGTTGTCGCCGGAGCCGCCGGCGTCGGCAAGACCCGCTTGGCCCGGACAGCCGTCGACGAGGCGGCGCGCACCGGATGGTCGGTGCGCCGGGTGGCCGGCACCGCCACCGGTCGCGCAGTGACTCTTGGGGCATTCGCGCGGTGGGCCGGCGACGGAGATACATCGTCACTATCCTTGGTGCGCAGAGTATTTGCCGGATTGACCGAAGACACTGACGGTGCCCCGCTGCTGGTGTTCGTCGATGACGCGCACCTGCTCGACGATCTCTCGGCGCTGATTGTCCATCAACTCGTACTACAAGATTTTGCGAGCGTGATCGTCACGATCCGTACCGGCGAGCCCGCGCCTGACGCCATCACAGCGCTGTGGAAGGACCATCTACTGCGCCGGGTGGATCTACAGTCGTTGTCCCGCAACGAAACTGACCGTTTGTTGCAAACCGTTCTGGGCGGTCCTATCAGCCCGGACAGTACCGACCGGCTGTGGAAGCTGAGTCAGGGAAATGTGCTGTTCCTGCGTCATCTCGTCGAACACGATTGGGAATCCGGCAGTCTCGCGCTGGTCGATGCCGAATGGCGTTGGGGGGGAGCACTATCGGCATCACCGTCGCTGATCGAGTTGGTGGAGCAACAGATCGGCGCGGTGGCCGACGACATACAGCAGGTGGTGGATTTGGTGGCGATCGCCGAACCCATCGGTCGACAACTCCTGGGCACGCTGGCGGACCCGGAAGCGATCGAGTCCGCCGAGCGGCGCGGACTGATCGCGGCGGCTTCGACAACCGATGCGGTCTTTGTCGGTCATCCCCTGTACGGCGAGATCCGATTGAGTCACTGTGGGCCGTTGCGGCTGAGGAGATTACGCGGCAGCGTGGCTGCCGCAATGGCCAAGACGGCGGATGCCGATCTGCTTCGGGTAGGACTGCTGTGGCTGGAATCCGATCTGCCGCCGGACGCGGAGATCCTGACCCAGGCCGCGAAGATCGCCGCGTCGCGACTGGATGTCGGACTCGCCGAGCGGCTCTCGCGTGCGGCCGTCACCGCACAACCCGGTCCCGACACGAAGATCCCGCTGGCCTACATCCTCTTCCTGCAGGAGAAGGGTGATGACGCTGAAGCAGTCCTCGACACGCTCGGCGCGACGGAGCTCGCCACCCGCGGGTTCCTGGACGGATCCATCCTGCGTGCGTCGAATCTGTTGCGGCTGTTGAAGAAACCTGACCAGGCCCGTGTCGTGATCGAAGACGCGATGCGACTCGGCGACGACGACCGCAACCATTCGCTGCGCACCTTCCGCGCCACGATGGAAGTGATGGCCGCCGAACCAACCGTTGCGATCGCCACCATGGAAGCGGTCGACTACGACCGGTTGGATGATTTCGGCCGGGTTGTCGGCTACGCGGCCGAGGCAATTGCGCTCGGCGACCGGGGACGCGTCGACGACGCAACGCAGCGGGCCACGGCGGGCTACCGGGTGCTGGCCGAATCTCCGCAGGAGGCGACGTTTCACGGCTCAGGTCTCGGAGAGTTTCACGCCTACGCACTGATGGCCGCGGGATACGTCGACGAGGCGGTGGCGGTTGCCGACGAGCAGTATCGCCAGTACGCCGACCTGCCCGGTATGTCGCGGTCGATGGCTGTTGGTGCCCAGGGCATGGCTGCGCTTGGCAAGGGTGATCTGGTTGCGTCCCTGCGGTACTTGAAAGCGGCAGACGATAGTTTCGGCGGCTACGGCGAGATCTCCGGTTTGTTCTACCGATTCATGATCCTGCAGACGGAGGCGCTGGCGCGGTCCGGAGCCATCGATGCTGCCGTGGCCGCACAGGAACGGGCCCGGCGAAGTCGACATCCGGCGTACTTGTATGTCGAGTCCGGATACCTGTTGTCGACCGCATGGGTGAGCGCAGTGCAGGGACGAACCACTGTTGCGCGCGAGATAACCTTACGCGCAACGGAATTCGCCCGAGATCACCACCAACTTGCGCGCGAGGTCCTCTGCCTGCAGGCCGGAGTGCAATTCGGCGACCTCGGCGCAGCGTCCCGACTCGACGAGTTGGCCGCGCAGGTCGAAGGCCCGAGAGCGCCGCTGGCGGCCCGCTACGCCCGTGCTTTGGCCAACGACGATGCCGCCGGACTGGATGCGGCGTCAAGCGGCTTCGAGGCAATGGGCGATGTCCTGGCGGCGGCCGATGCCGCGGCGCAGGCGGCCGCCTCGCACCGCGCGGCCGGGCGACGCGGTAGTGCGCTCACGTCGAACGCCCGAGCCCAGTTGCTCGCCGGACAGTGCGGGGGGCCGGTCAGCCCGGCGTTGGCCGCCAGCAAGGTGCCGCTGCACTTCACCCGTCGCGAGCATGAGATTGCAAATCTGATTGCACGGGGCCTGTCCAACAGAGAGATCGCCGAAGCGACGTCGCTGTCGATTCGCACCATCGAGGGTCACGTGTACCAAGCCAGCAATAAGGCTGGGGTTTCTTCGCGTGCAGAACTGGCCGCACTGGTGCAGCTGTTCAACGACTCAGACGGCGCGTCGGGCGATTGAGGGGCTGTTGGCCCCGGCGGTGAGGACATCGCTGTCCACCCTGCGGCGCGCCACGTCGAAAAAGGTGCTGAGGCACTCGGCCTCGTTATGCAGGTATGTGCAGATCAGCTCGTCGGCTACGCCGGCCTTCTGCAGGCGAAGTGCCATTGAATGCGCGTCATCCCAGCTGCGGAGTGCCGCATCGATCTTCCCGCCCGTTGTCATGACAATCCTTTGCGCCGGAGCTGCTATCTAAGACTCTTCGACAATCGCGTACCGGGCACCCGCGTTCACCCGTAGCCGACTACTTGATTTGCCAATGCCTTGCGCTGTCGACTACCTGCTTTCGATTCGTGTGACCCGTCCGCCGCCGGGTACTAGCAGGTATGGTTTCCGGTCTGAATGTCCTCGTGTCAGGGGCCAGCATCGCCGGCCCGGCAGTGGCTTTCTGGCTGAGCCGGGCGGGGCACCGTGTGACGTTGGTGGAACGCGCCAAAAGGCTGCGTGGAGCGGGCCAGAACATCGATGTCCGCGGGCCGGCCCGGGAAGTGTTGCGCAGAATGGACTTGGAAGACGTTGCGCTGGAACAGAAAACCGGTGAGCTCGGTATCCGGTTCGTTAACGAGCGCGATGCGGTGCTGGCGGAGTTCCCGGCGGGTCGCGATGACAGCGCCGGAGCGACTGCGGAACTCGAGATCCTGCGCGGAGCGTTGGCCGAGATCCTGGTTCAGGCCGGCCGATCGCAAGTTGCCTACGAGTTCGGTGACTACATCGAACGGGTGGCCCAGCGAGGCGACACGGTGGATGTCACTTTCGCGGGGGGATCCCGGCGCGAATTCGATCTTCTGGTGATTGCCGAGGGTGCCCAGTCGCTCAGTCGCAGAATGATTTTCGGCGAAGTACCGCTGCGACGGTTGGGACTGTATGTCGCCTACGGCTCGATCGAGCGGCACGTCGCGGATACCCAATGGTGGACCTGGTTCAACGCCGTCGGCGGCCGTTCCATCACCCTGCGACCCGACAATGTGGGCACCACCCGGGTGGCGTTGTCGTTCCTATCGGGCGAGCGGGACTACCAGGATCTGGCTCCCGCTGAACAGCGAGAAGCGCTGCGCAGCAACTACTCCGGCGTCGGGTGGAAAGCGCCGCGCATCCTTGACGCGCTTGCCGCCAGTGACGAGCTTTACGTCGACGACCTCACCCAGGTCCGTGCGCCGGACTGGGTTCGGGGACGGACCGTTCTGCTCGGTGATGCGGCCTGGTGCGCCACGCCGATCAGCGGAATGGGAACGTCGTTAGCCCTGACCGGGGCCTATCTGTTGGCCGGCGAGTTGTCATGTGCGCCAACGGTTGCGGCCGGGTTGCGGGCTTTCGAGGCCCGGATGCGCCCAGTGGTGAACCGGGCGCAGAAACTGCCGCCCGGCGCCCCCCGGTTGGCCCACCCGAAATCGCGTGCCGGTCTGACTGCATTGCACACGGCACTGCGTGTTGCCGGATCGCGCCCGGTACGGGCGGCGGCGCAGCGCGTACCGTCCAAGGCGCGATCTGCGGACAATCTGCCACGGTATGAGTCGCTCGACGGTTGACCGACGTCGCAACCGCGTCGGCCGGAAACTATGTAGAAGTCTCGGGTGTTTCGGCTGGAGCGGCAGCCGGAGACGGTTCCACAGCAGTCACGAGTTTCTCTTCTGGCATGACAGTCGAAACCTGGGCGTTGCGGCTAGGCAGCAGTCGGCTCGTCGCTTTCAGGAACAGCCGTTGATAGCCCGAACCGGTCAGCCGTACCAAGGCGTCCAGCACCTTGGCGTCTGCGCCGACCAACACCCGGGCGCGCTTCTTGTTCACCGCGTCCAAGATGATCCGGGCGGCACGCTCGGGGCTGGTGCGGGCCAGTCGGTCGAACGCCTTGCTCAGATCCGCGACGTCGAGTCCCTCGACCGCGGTGGAGTTGCGGGCGATCGCGGTCTTCACGCCCCCGGGGTGCACGGTCGTCACCGCGACCGGGTGCTGCGCCACGATCATCTCCTGGCGGAGCGCTTCGGTGAAGCCGCGGACGGCGAACTTGGCCGAGTTGTAAGCCGCCTGACCCGGTACCGAGAAGAGCCCGAAGACGCTGGAGACATTGACCACGTGACCGTCGCCGGATGCGATGAGGTGCGGCAGGAATGCTTTGGTGCCGTTCACGACGCCCCAGTAGTCGACGTCCATCACCCGTTCGATGTCTTTGAACGAACTGACCTCGATGTCGCCGCTGAAGGCGATGCCTGCGTTGTTGTAGATCTGGTTGACCTTGCCGAAGTGCTCCTTGACCTCGTCGGCGTACAGCAGGAAGCGCTCGCGTTCGGTGACGTCGAGCCGGTCGGCCTTGACGGGCACCCCGATCGCCTTCAGTCGCTGCTCGGTCTGCGCCAGACCCTCGGTGTCGACGTCGCAGATCGCGACGCTGGCGCCCGAGCGACCCAGTTCGATGGCCAGCGCCTGCCCGATGCCCGACCCTGCGCCGGTGACCACGGCTACCTTTCCCGCGAACCCCTGCATGAACACTCCTTCGTGTCAGCTCATTTTCATCGAGGTTAACCGGTACCAGCGGTTGCGGATACTGCAAGGTGGTCAAGCCCACACTCACGGTCCGCTCGAACGTGAAGCTGGTTTCACGCTGGGCGCCGAGCGTGAAACCAGCCTCACGCTCGGCCGCGCAACACTCAGGGCCGGATTGCCCGACTCCTTACTCCCGCCGTACCGGCGCTCGCCGTCGTCGGCTAGGCGAACGCGGTGTCGAGAATCTCCTGCTGCTCGACGGCGTGCACCTTCGACGAACCCGAAGACGGCGCCGACATCGCCCGCCGGGAGATCCGCTTGATCCCGGAGAACCGGTCCGGCAGCACCTCGGGCAGCGTCAGCCCCAACGACGGCCAGGCACCCTGGTTCGCTGGCTCTTCCTGGACCCAGAAGTACTGCTTCGCGTTCGGGTAACGTCCGACAATCTCGTCGAGCCGGCGCCTGGGCAGTGGGGCGAGCTGTTCGATGCGCACGATCGCGACGTCGTCCCGCTTGTCCTTGGCTTTGCGGGCCGCCAACTCGTAGTAGATCTTGCCGCTGGTCAGCAGAATCCGTTTGACCTTGCTGCGGTCTCCGTCACCCTCGTCGTAGGTCGGTTCCTCGATCACCGACCGGAACTTCATCTCGGTGAATTCCTTGATGTCGCTGACCGCGGCCTTATTGCGCAACATCGACTTCGGTGTGAAGACGATCAGCGGTCGCTTCACGCCGTCGAGCGCGTGCCGCCGTAGCAGGTGGAAGTAGTTGGCCGGCGTCGACGGCACCGCGATCGTCATCGACCCTTCCGCCCAGAGCTGCAGGAAGCGTTCGATGCGGCCGGACGTGTGGTCCGGGCCCTGCCCCTCATGCCCGTGCGGCAGCAGCAGCACCACGGTCGACAGCTGGCCCCACTTGGCTTCACCGGAGCTGATGAACTCGTCGATGATCGACTGCGCGCCGTTGACGAAGTCGCCGAACTGCCCCTCCCACAGCACCACCGCATCCGGGTTGCCGACGGTATAGCCGTATTCGAAGCCGACGACCGCGTACTCCGACAGCGGGGAGTCGAAGACCAGGAACTTGCCCCCGGTCGGGTGGCCGTCCTTGTCGGTTGCCAGCAGTTGTAGGGGAGTGAACTCCGCGCCGGTCTTGCGGTCGATCAGCACCGAATGCCGCTGCGAGAAGGTGCCGCGTCGGGAGTCCTGCCCCGACAGCCGCACCAGCTTGCCCTCGGCGACCAACGTGCCGAAAGCCAGCAGTTCGCCGAACGCCCAGTCGACTTTGCCCTCGTAGGCCATCTCCCGGCGCTTGTCCAGCACCGGCTGGACCCGCTGGTGGGTGGTGAACCCCTCGGGTGCGGACAGGAAGGCGTCGCCGATCCGGGCCAGCAGTGACTTGTCCACCGAGGTGTCCAGTCCGGCCGGGATCATCTGGTCAGCCTCGACCGATTCACTGGGCAGTGCGCCGTGCTTCTCCAGCTCTCGGACCTCGTTGAAGACCTGCTCCAGCTGGCCCTGGTAGTCGCGCAGCGCGTCTTCGGCTTCCTTCAGGGAGATGTCGCCACGACCGATCAGGGCTTCGGTGTAGCTCTTGCGGACGCCGCGCTTGATGTCGACGACGTCGTACATGTAGGGGTTGGTCATCGACGGGTCGTCGCCCTCGTTGTGCCCGCGCCGGCGGTAGCACAGCATGTCGATGATGACGTCCTTCTTGAACCGCTGACGGAAGTCCACGGCCAGTCGCGCCACCCACACACACGCTTCCGGGTCGTCGCCGTTGACGTGGAAGATCGGGGCGCCGATCATCTTCGCGACATCGGTGCAGTACTCACTGGACCTGGAGTACTCGGGAGCGGTCGTGAAGCCGATCTGGTTGTTGACGATCAAGTGGATGGTGCCGCCCACCCGGTAGCCGGGCAGGTTCGCCAGGTTCAGCGTCTCCGCAACGACGCCTTGGCCGGCGAACGCGGCGTCACCGTGCAGCATGAACGGGACCACCGAGTAGGCCTTCTCGCCGTCGCTGTCGTCGGCACCGTGGTCGAGCAGATCCTGTTTGGCTCGCACCAGGCCCTCCAGTACCGGGTCGACCGCTTCCAGGTGTGAGGGGTTTGCGGTCAGCGATACCTGAATGTCGTTGTCGCCGAACATCTGCATGTAATTGCCGGTGGCACCGAGGTGGTACTTCACGTCGCCGGACCCGTGCGCCTGGGATGGGTTCAGGTTGCCCTCGAACTCGCTGAAGATCTGCGAATAGGGCTTGCCGACGATATTGGCCAACACGTTGAGCCGACCGCGGTGCGGCATTCCGATGACTACTTCGTCGAGGCCGTGCTCGGCGCACTGGTCGATCGCCGCATCCATCAGCGCGATGGTGCTCTCGGCGCCTTCCAGCGAGAACCGCTTCTGTCCGACGTACTTCGTCTGCAGGAACGTTTCGAAGGCCTCGGCGGCGTTGAGCTGGCTCAAAATGTATTTCTGTTGTGCCACAGTGGGTTTGACGTGCTTGGTCTCCACCCGCTCTTCCAGCCACGCCAGTTGCTCGGGGTCGAGGATGTGGGTGTACTCGACGCCGATGTGGCGGCAGTAGGCGTCACGCAGCAAGCCGAGCACGTCGCGCAACTTCTTGTACTCGGCGCCGGCAAACCCGCTCACCTTGAACACTCGGTCGAGGTCCCACAGCGTCAGGCCGTGTGTCAGTACCTCGAGGTCGGGGTGGCTGCGGAACCGGGTGGTGTCCAGTCGCAGCGGGTCGATGTCGGCCATCAGGTGGCCGCGGTTGCGGTACGCCGCGATCAACTCCATGACGCGGGCGTTCTTGTCGACGATCGAGTCCGGGTTGTCGATACTCCACCGGACCGGCAGGTACGGAATGCCCAACTCGCGGAAGATGTCGTCCCAGAAGTCATCCGAGAGCAGCATCTGGTGAATGGTGCGCAGGAAGTCGCCGGACTCCGCGCCCTGGATGATGCGGTGGTCATAGGTCGAGGTCAGGGTGATCAGCTTGCCGATCCCCAACTCAGCGATCCGCTCCTCGCTGGCGCCCTGGAACTCGGCGGGGTACTCCATCGCGCCGACACCGATGATGGCGCCCTGGCCGGCCATCAGCCTGGGCACCGAGTGCACGGTGCCGATCGTGCCGGGGTTAGTCAACGAAATCGTCACGCCGGCAAAGTCTTCGGCGGTGAGCTTGCCGTCGCGAGCCCGGCGCACGATGTCTTCGTAGGCGGAAACGAACTCGGCGAACCGCAGTTCCTCGCAGTTCCTGATGCCGGCCACGACCAGGGCGCGCTTGCCGTCCTTGCCCTGCAGGTCGATCGCCAGCCCGAGATTGGTGTGCGCCGGCGTGACCGCGTTCGGCTTGCCGTCGATCTCGGCATAATGCCGGTTGAGGTTCGGGAACTGCTTCACCGCCTGCACCAGCGCGTAGCCCAGCAGGTGGGTGAAAGAGATCTTGCCGCCGCGGGTTCGCTTCAACTGGTTGTTGATGACGATTCGGTTGTCGATCATCAGCTTGGCCGGAACGGCACGGACGCTGGTCGCCGTCGGTACGTCCAGTGACGCCGACATGTTCTTGACGACGGCCGCCGCGGCGCCCCGCAGCACCTGCATCTCGTCGCCTTCGGCGGGCGCGGGCGGGGCCGCCTTTGCTGGTGCGGCTTTGGCCGTTGCGCCGTTGTCGGCCGCCGCGGTGCTCTTGGCGGGCTGGATCGCGGGCGTGGCCGGCTTTGCCTGCGCAGCGGGTTTCGCCGGGGCCGGCTGACTCGCGGGCTTGGGCTGGCTCACCGGTTTGGCCTGGCTCGAAGCGGGCCCGTCCTGTGCTTGCTCCCCGGCCGCCTCAGGGTTGTAGTCGACCAGGAACTCATGCCAGCTCGGGTCGACCGACGAGGGGTCGTCGCGAAACTTGCGGTACATCTCCTCGACCAGCCACTCGTTTTGCCCGAATGGTGAACTTATGTTGGCCACGGCCGCTGTTCCCCTCAATTCTGTTAAGGGAAGTGGCGCAAGCGTTTTCGGCGACGCCCACAGTCCACTTCCAGCCCCGGGTCGCGGGGCAGCCTCATACCCTCGGCGGCCGGTTCAAGGTCCCGGCCATTTCAGACCCATAAAGGCTAACGCTTTGCCCGCGATAAGCCAGAGGGACTGTCGCGATC
>NZ_JBVAXG010000011.1:77247-236104 GCF_055419245.1 Mycobacterium sp. IDUB_37
GATCGCAAGCGCGGCCGTGACGATCGCAAGCGCGGCGAAGCCGGGCGCAGCGGGTCGTCACACTAGGCGGAGCCGGGCGCTGCGGGTCGCGACCATTAGGTAGTCGCGATCGCAAGCGCGGCCGTGACGATCGCAAGCGCGGCGAAGCCGGGCGCAGCGGGTCGTCACACTAGGCGGAGCCGGGCGTAGCGGGTCGCGACCATGGGAATCATCCCAACGCGTTTTAGCTGGCGTCCCGAACGGGTGGCAACAGGTGCAGAGTGGCCGGCCAGCGGGCCGGTGGGGGGCCGAACGCCGACTGCGCATTGCGGACAATTTTCTTGCTGACCATGCGGTTGCCGACGGCGCCGATGATCGCGCCGACACCGACCGGCATCAGCTTGCCGAACATGAGCGCGCCGCGCTTGAGGGCGAACCGCTTCATGACGTACTTGAGCATCCGCGTGTTGAACTTCGACAGGGCCGGCAGCGGCAGTGTTGCCATGCTCTCCGACACCCAGCCACCTTTGGTCCGGCCCGAACCGATGAGTTCGGAGACCGCCCCGTCGCTGTTCTCGCCGGCCAGCACCGCCAGTATCAGGGCACGACGGCGTTCCCGTTCGTCAAGCGGAATGCCGTAGACCGAAGCGAGTGCGAGCACGAACAGCGCCGTGGTCTCGAGGAATACGACGGTTTCGCCGGCCGCCGCGGACAGCGCAGCTACCGTGCCGATCCCGGGAAACGTCGCGGCCCCGCCGACGGCTGCCCCGCTGCCCGTCACGACTGCTACGTAGCGTTTCTCGATCCTGGCGACGATCTCGGCCGGAGCGGCACCCGGCGCCGCGTTGCGCAGGCGGGCCACATATGCCTCGGCGACGGGCCCTTGGACATGCGAGCTACGCTCGATGACCTGCGCCAATGCGCGTGAGGACATCTTCGGTTTGCCGGCGGCCGCGTCGGCCTGCGGCTCTTGTGTCGACTTGCTTCGTCGAAAGCTCATAGTGCCTCTCTTCGGACGGCTCCTTCCCAGGCTAGCGGCGATCGCAAGCGCGGCGCTGAGCCGGGCGCTGCGGGTCGCCGCCAGCGGGGTTAGCGGCGATCGCAAGCGCGGCGCTGAGCCGGGCGCTGCTAGTCGCCGCCATCGGGGTTAGCGGCGATCGCAAGCACGGCGCTGAGCCGGGCGCTGTGGGTCGCCGCCATCGGAGCTAGCTGCCGTCCAGCAATATGCCGCGCGGGCGGGGAAGCTTCACATACTCAACTGGGCAATCAGGTGCCTGATGTCAACGCCACGGGTGCGAACCGGGAATAATGCGGACTTGATTCCTGCGCTACTGACGCACCGTCGGTAGCCGAAACGAGGTAAGTACATGACCGCGGCGACTACTCGGGTGGACGGGCAGAGCTACTCCGGAAACCCCTGGCACGCGCTGTGGGCGATGATGGTCGGCTTCTTCATGATCATGCTCGACTCGACGATCGTCGCCGTCGCAAACCCGACCATCATGGCCAGACTGCACATCGGCTACGCCACGGTGGTGTGGATGACCAGCGCCTACCTGCTCGGTTATGCGGTGGTGCTGCTGGTCGCCGGCCGACTGGGCGATCGGTTCGGCACCAAGTACCTCTATCTGATCGGTCTGGTGGTGTTCACCGCGTCGTCGATGTGGTGCGGGCTGTCCGGCAGCGCAGCCATGCTCATCACAGCCCGGGTCGTACAGGGGTTGGGTGCCGGGCTGCTCACCCCGCAGACGTTGTCGACGATCACCCGGATCTTTCCCGCCCAACGCCGCGGCGTCGCGATGAGTGTGTGGGGTGCCACCGCAGGCGTGGCCAGCCTGGTGGGACCGCTGGCCGGCGGGGTACTGGTCGACACCTTGGGTTGGGAGTGGATCTTCTTCGTCAATATCCCAGTCGGCATCATCGGCATCGCGTTGGCGGTGTGGCTCATTCCCGTTCTGCCGACCCAATTGCACCGCTTCGACTGGGCCGGCGTCGTGTTGTCTGGGGTCGGGATCTTCTTGATCGTCTTCGGGCTGCAGGAGGGCGAGTCCGAGCACTGGCAGCCGTGGATCTGGGCTGTCATTGTCGCCGGTATCGGGTTGATGTCGGTATTCATCTATTGGCAGGCGCTCAACAGGCACGAGCCGCTGGTGCCACTCAGCATCTTTCGCGACCGGAACTTCAGCCTGTGCAACGTCGGAGTCGCGGTGATCTCGTTCACCACGACGGCGGTGATGCTGCCGTTGACGTTCTACGCCCAGTCGGTGTGCGGGTTGTCAGCGACCCGATCGGCGCTGCTGATGGCTCCCATGGCGATCGCCAGCGGACTGCTGGCGCCGGTGGTTGGCATGATCGTGGACCGGGTCCATCCGCTGCATGTGCTCGGGTTCGGCTTCTCGGTGCTGGCGATCTCGTTGACCTGGTTGTCCATGGAGCTGGATCCGAGCACCCCGATCTGGCGCCTGGTGCTTCCGTTCACCACCGCAGGCGTCGGCATGGCGTTCATCTGGTCACCGCTGGCCGCCACCGCGACCCGGAATCTGTCGCCTGACCGAGCCGGTGCGGGCTCGGGCGTCTATAACGCCACCCGGCAAGTCGCGGCGGTGCTGGGCAGCGCGGGCATGGCCGCCTTTATGACCTGGCGCATCTCCGCGGAGATGCCGCCCGGCGTCGATGCCGCCACCGGCACCGCCGGCACAGTCCAGCTACCCGCGTTCGTGCGCGAGGCGTTCTCGGCTGCTATGGCGCAGTCGGCGCTGCTTCCCGCGTTCATCGCCCTGTTCGGCATCGTCGCGTCGCTCTTCTTGATCGGCTTCGTCGGACCAGTGGGCCCCGAGCTACCGATGTACGACGACGACGGCCACGACGATGACGAGTACGTCGAGGTCAACCTGGGCCGGCCCGATATGGCCGCAGGCCACCGATAATTCGCCTCCGACTTGCCTATTCGGACGGATTTTCCTTTAGTGTCATGGCGGCGAAATCCAGCAGCCACAGCGATTCGAACAGCCTGCGGCCGAACTCTTCGAGGTCGCCTACGCCTAGCGGCTCTCCGCTCTTCGCCAACTGATGAGCAATCTGCCGAATGGTGCGGCGGCCATCTATATGCTGTAAGAAGCGAATTTGAGCGGGTGTGACGCTCGTGCGCCAATTCGGCCGAAAGATCTCTTGACTCTCAATGCCGCAGCGCATTCGCAATTGCGGGACGTAATCGAGGCACTCAGGAGTGGAGAAACTGATTTCGTAGCTCTTCTTCGGCCGGTCGGAACGGCATGCCATGAAGAAATGGGAGGCGTTCATCACGTGGAGGCGCTCAACTACGGCCCAAAGCTCAGCCTCGGGCAGCGCGCCCACCGCCTGATGCAGTGAACTCCCGGGGCTGAACCAATCATGCGAGTAGTACGGGGCCTTGATGAACCAGCCCTGAAATACCAATCCGGCTGACGTCACGAGGTCGATGCACTCATCGACGCTGTAATTGCGCTCAGGGCCATGCAGGAAGGTGTCGGCCAGGGCGGCATCGGACTGGGCGGAAACCGGCGCCACCTTGAAGTAATTGTGGACGGGGTGTTCCGTCGGTAGAGCAGTGATCACTTCTTTGACCATTTGGACAGCTGCATCGTCCTGACCAATCCCCAAGGTCTGGAAGGCTGATTGCAGCATTTCGATGCCCATTCGACCGTACTTCGAATGGAGCATCACGCCCAGAACGCCATCTCGCCGAAGGCAACCCTTGAGTGCCTTCATGCCTGCTGCTGGGTCTGCTAAGAGGTGCAGGACGTCGGTTGAGACAATGAGGTCGAAGTTGCGCTCAAGCGTTGATAGCTCCTCTATCGGAAGCCGATGCAATTCCAGGTTCGACAGCCCGTACCTGTCCTTAAGATATTTCAGATGCTCCAGCGACGGTTGACTGATATCGATCGCCACCACCTTTGCGGAACGGTTGGTATACGCGAAAACTGCAGCTTGGTTGGTACCGGATCCTGCGATCAAAATATCGAGATCGGGCTTGTAGTCGCGGTCGGGCCATAAAGTTGAGTGAGCGTGGGCTGGGTCGAACCACTCCCAATTGCTGTCGATCCATGCCTCAAGGTCTTGGATGGGTTCCGGGTACCTGTCGTAACGGCGCGAGACGGTGTCTGTGTTCGGATCCTGATTCATTGCAAAGGAAGGCCCTTTCGTCGACTCTGATCGAGGGTCCCGGATCCGTAGTCAGCTGAGTGCAGCATCGCGGGTAGGGATTACGGGTTACCGCCTCTGCCGCAAGTGAGGCGTGTCACGGTCAGCTTGACCGCATCAGCGCAGCCTATTCGCACATGGAACACCTATGTTGGGATTCGAGCTTTGCGTACGGGTATCAATGAGTTGATGAACGTCGCCTCGTATCAGTTCGGTTATTTGGGCGGTGTTTTCGGCCGACGTGCCTTCTTCGCGACCTGTGTTCGGGCTTTCTGTTGTTGCCTGGGTCGGGCTGGGGCCTTCTTCGCGACCCGTGCCCGGCCTTTGGGTTGCTGGACGGGCTGGGCTGGGGCGATGCAGAGCACCTCGTCGAGGCTGGCGGTCTGTAGTCCGACAGCGGCCGCCCGCCAACCGAGTTCGGCGATGGGATCTGGGTCGCTCCCCCCTATGCCGCCAGCCCGATCTAGGCGCGCGGTGTCGAACATCGCCGGGCCGCTGGCCATCGCATCGGCTAGCACGTAGCGGCCGGCATAGGGTGCCCGGCGCACCGCCGCATCGGACGCGCAAACGCCGGTCAGCTCGACCGCATCGGTGAAGTTGATTCCCACCTGGAGTACCTGTGGTTCGGCTTGGAGCACCGCGATCAGGCGGGTGATCAGGTTCTCCGGCGCAAAAAACCGCCAGCAATGTCCCAGGTGCAGCCAGAACCGTCCCCGGATGTGAGCGCGGAGCCGAGCGAGCTGCGTTGCGGGCGCGTCGCCTGGGCTGCAATCGACAAATCGGAGGAACCGGTAGCGCTCACGCAGCAACGCGCGGTCGGGCGCTGATAGGCCGGCATCGACTACCAGAAAGCGACCGACCCACAGTGACACATCGAGGCAGCAGGTCAGAAACGAGTTGAGCATTTGCTCGGTGCTCTCGCGGTCCGGTCCGGCGACCAGGCTGACGACCACCTGGGCCTCGTCCAGACCGGCGGCCAGGCGCTGCACCAGCGCGTCGGGATACGATGACGCCGCCTCGAGCGCTGCCGGCACGCTGACGTCGCGGTTGGCCGCGATCCGTTGTCTGTCATCGGCGGGGATGTCGGAGAGCGCCAGCAGGCGCCGACACAGCTGAAACGCCTCCGCGTGCAAGCCGAGCTGGGAGGCGCACACCGCCTGTTCGTCTATCGCGCGCCAGGCATAGACGTCTGCGCCGATAAACAAATTGTCGGTTTCGGGAAGCGGGATCTGGGCGGCGCGCTGGGCAAACATGTGACCGGGCAGGAAGCGCTGATCTTCACGGTATCGCCGAGCGATGGCATACAGCGCTTCGGCGCGGGTCGGTCGAAACTCCCAGGCCTTCAGGTAGGTGTCCTGGACAACCTGCCACGGCGAGTCGAGTTTTGCCATCGACTCCGCGAGCCGAACCTTCGAGTAATAGATCTCCTCGTCCAGGCCGCCCATCTCGACCCGCCGCTCATACCACTTGCGCGCGTTATCGAAATCGCCCAAATCGAAGTAGCTTTGGGCTAGATAGAACACCGCCCGCGCATCCTCGGGGTTGCGTTCGACCGCGGCCAACAACAGATCGCGGTCATGCGCATACGTCTGGGGATCCTGGCTGCGGGCACCGAGGCGACGAGATACGACGTAGTAGTCGCCCTTGAGCCGCCCAACGGCGCAGTCGGACTCCCATACGGCCGTCTCGTGAACGACGCCTTCATAACGCACGCGCACACCGTCGCGAAACAACTGCGGGCGCCAATAGGTGAAGGAAGCGTTCCCGAGGCGCATGCGGTAGACGTCGGCGCTCAGTTGGCTGAAGTCGGTTGTGCCCACGACGATGTCGTCGGCGTCGATGACCCAGATGTAGTCGCCGTGACCTTGGGCGAGGTTCAGCGCTTCGGTGCGGTTGTGGCCGAAATTGCGCCATGGTCGTTCGTGCAGCTCACCTGAGATACCCAGGCGGGCCATGTGTTTGGCGATTACGTCCTGGGTCCCGTCGGTGGAGCCGGTGTCGACGATCACCCACGAACTGATGTACGGCGCGACCGAATCGAGCGTCTCCGCAACGACGTCGGCCTCGTTTTTCACGATCATGTTCAGGCAGATCGCAGGGCGTGCGGTTACTCCTTTGGACACCGATCAGAGTCTACATAGCAATCGTGTTTCGGGGATCGGGTTGTATGCGAAGTTTAGGTGGCTGAGGATGATTGGTCGTGCGCACTCAGCGAACCATGCGACCTACGCCGCAGCTGAGCGATCGCTAGGACTTTTCCATCATGTGCATCTCTGAGCGCAGGCCATGTGAGGCTGTCGCCGATGGCGTTGGGTACGAACGTAATTCTGCTCTGGGCCGCAGACTCTTGTTGCGTCCACTGGTGCTGGTGAGCTGTCGCTAGCAACCAGATCTGCTTGCTGTACAGCGGGTTTCGCCAGCTGCACTATCCGACCGCATGCCGCCAAATGAAGGCGGAGGCTGATTGCACATGACACTCAAGTCACGCGGCAATTGGCGAGTAGCTACCCGGTCGCTCCGAAAGCACCCTGCGCGCCTTGTGCCCCGTTGGCCCCCTGGGCACCCAAGAATCCGCCGGGACCTCCGGCGCCGCCTCCACCGCCGGGACCGCCGGTACCCCCGGGTGCGCCGAGGCCGCCCGCACCTCCGGTGCCGCCTTGCCCGCCTTGACCGCCGTCACCGCCTGCGCCGAAGAGGAACCCGCCTCGGCCACCGGCACCACCAACACCACCGGCACTACCGGTGCCGCCCGGAACAGCAGGGATAAGAGAGTTGGCACCTGGGGCGCCCACCCCGCCGGTACCCCCATGACCCCCTTGGCCGAAGAAGAACCCGCCGGCACCACCGGCGCCACCCGCACCACCAACCATGCCAAGGGCGTTGCCTGCTCCACCGTTACCGCCGGCACCACCGCTACCGAACAACCACCCGCCGGAGCCACCGGCGCCGCCGGCACCACCGGCACCACCCAAGCCGCCGCGCCCACCGCTACCGATCAAACCTGCAGCCCCGCCAGCGCCGCCGACCGCGCCTGTCGCTGTGCTGTTACCGCCAGCGCCGCCGCTGCCGAACAACCACCCGCCGGCGCCGCCGTTCGCCCCTTGCGCCCCAGAAATTCCAGCCTCGCCGTCACCGAACAATGGACGTCCCGTGAGAGCAATGAATGCCGCATTGAACGGGTCAGTCGACGCGCCTAGCGCCTGCGCCGCCGCCGCCTCGGTGCCTTGATACGCAGCCCCGGCGCCCAACAAGGTACGCGTGAACTGCTCATGGAACGCCGCTGCCTGCGCGGCAAGTGCTTGATACTCCGCCCCGGACTGGGACATCAGGGCTGCTATTGCCGCCGACACCTCATCGGCGGCCGCCGGCAACATCCCGGTCGTCGGCAGGGCCGCCGCCGCGGTGGCGTCGGCTACCCCGGCACGGATGCTGTCGAGATTCGCAGCCACCCATTGGAAGACGGCCGGAGAGACGTACAAAGGACCGGTCATGTCGTGGTACCCCCATTTTCTCGCAATGTGCCCGAGCAGGCTCGTAATTTGCACATGTACAACTGCATCGAGACGTTACCGCAGGCCACGCGGTTATCAGTACGCTTTTCAACTGACTGGACATGATCGGATTTATAGATTGGACGCCGTCGGGTTAATTGATTGGATCGCGTCCGGTTTGACATTCACAAAATGGAGTCGGTCCGGTTAGTAAATGGACTTTGTCGGTTTAATAAAATGGACTTTGTCCGGTTTTGCGTTCCCGGGGCGTCGGCAAGGTCGCGACGTGCGCCGTTGCGTGAGCCTCGGCTGTTCGTGACACGCCGGGCGTAGTCGAGCGGCGGGCAGGCGGGCAACACGCAACGTGGGCAGTGAATGCACCCCGCCAACATCGGTTGAACGGCTCGCAGGATCCTCTGAAGGGTCACCCACTGACTGGTGCCGCCGCGACCGATCCCGAGATCCAATGTTCGACCGGCCCCGGTTGTCCGAGCGGG
Source organism: Mycobacterium sp. IDUB_37 (assembly GCF_055419245.1). Taxonomy (NCBI): domain Bacteria; kingdom Bacillati; phylum Actinomycetota; class Actinomycetes; order Mycobacteriales; family Mycobacteriaceae; genus Mycobacterium; species Mycobacterium sp. IDUB_37. Next base: position 85,394 of record NZ_JBVAXG010000011.1, read on the forward strand.
TGGCACTCTTGGTCGGGCAGCCAGGAATTCATCCGCCAACAGTTTGCTGACGGCTGCGGGGCAGCGGGCTGCCCCTCCACCCCCACGCCACACCGCCGCCGATGGGGCTGCCGTGTGCATAAGGCCAGCGGTTCCGACTATCAGGGTCTTGGATCGACGCCCGTTGTCCGGTCAGCTCGAGTGTGAGGGCGTCAGCCGAGTGGTTGGCCTGATGGCATCGTCCACGGTGATACATCCCTAGGTCACCAGGGTGCGTGGCAAACTTTCCAGCGCACTAGCTAACTCGCGAAGACGCGCCGCTGCTAATTGAAGGAAGGGCTCGCAACTTCCGGTTCTCGAGGACGTTGTTCGGGTTCGCCCAATCTGGCAAGCGCGGATACTTCCAACGGCTTTCGTCAGCGCCGTGCGCGGTCCAGTATTTCTCTCACTAGCCCCCGACGGTTATATGAATCTCAGTCGCCTCGTCGATCAGTCATCGCAAACTCGTCACGAGGCTCGGGCGGACATTTCGTGGATTTCCCCAGCTATTCCTTACATCCTGACCTGATTAGACGTCAATTGATGCGAAGTTCGGAAAGCTGAGGCCACCTAGGAGTGAGCGCGGCAACTTCCGTGTCCGGTTTATTGCGCGTCATTGCGCAGCCGTCGCGGCCCCGTAAGGGGCTCGCTACGAGGCCTTCGTCGATCCCACGGAAGTGTCCAGAAGTGCCATCCTCAGCGGGAGAAAATAAAAGCTTGATTTTCGAAATTCTCGTTCCACTTGCCGCACCACTTCTTGTAACGGAGCTTGAATCCTAAACGGGCGGCGGTCGACTCGAGATCATCGTCAGTGATGCCCCATTGCCAAATAGAATGCACGTCACGCCACGGCCTGTCGGCATATGGATGCTTCTGATCAAGTTTCTTGAAGAGGCCTTTGTACGGCTCTTGCTTCGGGTCTCCCGGGACGTTCCGGAAATAGTCCTTTTCGCCTAGGTCCAGCAGCCTGACTGTGGTGTCTGAACCTGTCCACTGCTGATTGTAGATTACGAAGACACGCACATTCTTTGCGTACATCTCGAGGATGGCGTCCCAATCGGGCGCCACTTGGTGCAACAACACGTCAAACAGGAATATTGCATCGACGTTGCCGACTTGGTCGACGACGGACTGATCCCCAAAATTTCCATTGATGAGGCGAAACTGTGGATAGTTCTTTGCGCGCTCGATAACAGTTGGGGTCATGTTCGTATCGACCAATGCAGCGTCCTTTACCGCATGCTTGTCCAGTGCGTGGAACGAATACCCGCCTTCAACTCCCCAAACGGCGCCAAGATCCGCGAACGACTGGACACCGAAAGATGAGAAGGCCTGATCGATGATATCAAGTTTATCTCTAACGAGGCTCATGGTGTGGACTTTATCGCCTACAACCGGTCAGTGCAATCTAGACATTGACGTGTTCTCAGTCTTAATTGACTCGTGCTGTCGCCAGTTCGTCGAGTAACCCGTCAAACGCCTCGTCGCAGATTTTCTGCAGCCGTGGTTCAAGGTCCTGTTTCCAGCGGCCGATCGACGACGTGCCGCCAGCCGATGTTCGATGCGAATTTGCATCATCGGTCATTTCACTTCCGGCTCTTGCCATTGAGTCAACAATATTCGCCGACGAGTCCAGCTCCAGCGCGTCAAGCATCTCGCGTATTTGTTTGGTAGGCGACCGTACGAGGTCTTCATAATGGACAAGCGCGGCGTATTGCGATCTGCCTTTCCACAGTTGTGTAAGTGACAATATGCTCTCGCGGACGAGGCCGACGAGTTGTTCATCGGTCCCAACCGAGTGGACACCGAAGCCTTCTGCGACCCTGTGCCGAGCATGGAACGCCATTACGGAAGCTAGGGTGTCCCTGGGTTCCCGAACGAGGAATATTTCCCGCGCCTGCGGGTAGAGCTGCCGCATTATCCAGCGGCAGTGGCCTGCCGGGACGAGCTTTTCCGCGAAAAATGCAGGCGTTGTGCTGTTTCGCGCGCCGGCGTACTCGCGGTAAAACGACTCAACGGCCGCCTGCGCCACGCGGGCGAATTCCTCGACCTGATCGGTGCCGTACCAGCGGTCAATGGTTGCTTGCTCTGCTGGTATCGGCCCGGTGGTCGGGTCGATAAAGAAATAAGGGAACGGAGGGAGCCGGTTGGAATCCATCCAGAACTCGTGCGATTGCGGCGAGTTTTCCATAGGTGTGGCAAGCACTCGTATGAAATGCATCCAATAGCTGCAGACATACGTCTCGTAGGGATATCGCTCCTCGACAATGATGTCCGGATGCTCCGCAAGCATCCTCATCAGCAACGTGCTGCCCGATCGGCCGGGACTGCTGACCATGACTGGCTGCGTAGAGGGGATGAACGCCGAGGTCAGCTGCTGCGTGCCGTGTATCTCCGCTATCGCGTCCCGGCGTCCATCCGGGGAGACGGCCGTGATGAAGATCGTGAAGGTCGGTGCGAGACCTACGGTTCCGATCGCTTTCAGGAACCCCACTTGTGAAGAACCGCCATATACGTTGGCCACATCTGGCCGTGAAATAGTTAGCTCGCAGCGCGCAAATACGCTCCCCTCGTGCATGAACTCCAGCTCGGCTACCGGCGCCTTGCTTACGACCCAGCCGGATACCTCGAATGCATACCCGTCAACCGGACCTGTGTGCGGGTAGTCGAGGTAAGCGGCGGTGACCACGTCATTGCCAGGAAACAGGGTGACCCCGGATATCTCCACCGCCATGCGGCGATCCCATCCCTTCTCGCCGAAGGCGCCGCTTCATCCACGGCGAAACGCTTGTTGACGACCCCATCGGCCGCTATCAGCACACCTTCGCCCGCGTCCCTGCCGCTGCAGCGCGATCTGCAACATCCTTCAGTGTCCAAGGATGCCTGGCATGACACCATGTCAGGAATCCTGATGTCAAGGCAAGAATCCGGCGTGCCCCACCGAATTTGAGCGTGAGGTCGGGGATGTGCCTCAACAATCCTAGGTGGTTTAGCGGGCTTTCCCGATGTGGGAAGCAAGATGACTTGCGCATTAAGTTCGTTCGACTTCGAATACCAAATCTTCGATGGCGCAAGCTGCCCGATCCTTCTGCACTAAACGCATCAAGCGCAGTTCCCCTTGCGGTACTTTGCACGCATGCATTTCGCCGTCGCGGTTGTGTCACCTCCCGACCAGCACGACATCAGTGGCGGAGCTTTCAACGAGGTTGCCGAGGCATTGCACCATGGTCTTCTCGCGCTCGGCCATGACTCGGTGCTGACCAACCGTCTCGACCTCGACGATCGCCGCACCATCGTGCTCGGCGGAAACCTCCTCGTCCAGTACGCGATGGAGCCGCCCAAAAGCCCGATCTTCTACAACCTCGAGCAACTGGGTGACGACCTGCCCTGGATGACGATGCCGGAATTCGTCGACCTTTTCCGGCGATACCCGACGTGGGATTACAGCCAAGCCAACGTCGAGTACCTCGCCGCCCTAGGATTGCGGGCCACTTACGTGCCGATCGGATACGTCCCCGAGCTGACCCGGATCGCCCCTGCCCACGAGGACATCGACGTACTGTTCTACGGCGCGCTCAATGTGCGCCGATACGCAATTCTCCGGGAGCTGCACGACCGAGGCCTTCGCGTCAAATGGTTACCCGGCGCCTACGGCAAGAGCCGCGACGCCTGGATTGCACGCTCGAAGATCGTGCTCAACCTGCACTATTGGGAAGCGAAAATCTTTGCGATCGTGCGCGTTTCGTATCTGCTCGCCAACAGGCGGGCGGTGGTCTCCGAGCACAGCGCCAATCCGACATTGGAGCATGACCTGCAGTCGGGCATCGCGCTCGCGGACTACGACGAATTGGTCGACCGCTGTGTAGAACTCGTCGGCGACGAGCGCGCGCGACGCAAGCTCGCCGAACGCGGTTACCAAACCTTCGCCGCACGCGACCAGGCCGCCATTCTGCAGCGTGCGCTGTCGGAAGGCATCGAAAGTGTCACCGACGAGACCGCTGCACGGGACGATGCTGGCCTCGACATTCGCCTCGAAGGCGAAGACCACAGCGCAGATCTGCGCGACCGTCAACTGTTCACCCGAAACCTGTTCAAGCATAAGTCTTCTCAGGAGCGCGATTGGTTGCTGGCCAAGGTCAAACGCAACCCCAGTGATGCGCGGTCGGTCTTCTTCCTCGCCGAGACATACTTCCGCATGCAGGATTTCGGCAACGCGCGTAAGTGGTTTGCGCGGCGGGTCGAGATGGGCGGCTCCGAAGAGGAGGCCTACTGGGCGATGTACCGGTTCGCGGAGTCGACGCAGCATCTCGGTACAGCATGGCCAGACTGCGAAGACGCGTACTTGCGCGCCTGGCACTTTCGGCCGACCCGCGCCGAGCCGATGTATGCCGTCGCCGCTGCTTATCAGGCCATGCAGCGCAACCGGGTCGGATACCTGATTGCCCAGCGCGCCGCCGAAATCCCATTTCCCGAACACGACCTCTTTGTCCCAGGAGAGATCGAACAGGTTTACGCCTGGCGCGCAACCGATTTGCAAGCGACTTGTGCATCCCGGATCGACATGCACGCCGAAGCGTTCACGCTGTGCCGGGGACTGCTGGCCCGCCCCAACCTTCCCGACCCCGATCGGCAACGGATTGCGGCCAACCGCGACTTTTCGGTGCCGGCCATGCTCGAGGCGGCCGCACCGTACCCCGAAGCCCTGGTGCAGTCCCTCGCCGCCAACCCCACTGATACCGAGGTCACCGTCAGTCTCATCGCCGGGCCGGACCGCCAGACCACCGAGCAGACCATCAACTCGTTCCTGAACTGCTGCCTCGATGTGTCGCGGATCGGGCGCTTCCTGGTACTCGATGCCGACCTGTCCGCCGCGGACCGCGAGAAACTCCAGCAGCGCTACGAGTTCCTCGAGTTTGTTCAACGAGGACGCGGTGGGCGGCGTGGCGTTTCCAAGGACGAGCCTGCCGCCCAGCTGCGCGCGCAAATTGGCGGACGGTTCTGGCTGCACCTAGGGGCGGGCTGGCGGTTTTTCGCCCCCGAGAACTACATCACCCGCCTGACCGCGGTACTCGACGCCGAACCACAGGTGTTTCAGGTAGGCATCAACCTCGCCGACGCGGCCAAACTCACCGGCGCCAGCGCCGCCGAGACGGCGGTGCGCCGGGCACCCGACGCCGGCCGCTACCTGCTGACCGAGGCGATGGCCAGCGGCCCGGCGATGTTTGACACCGCACGCCTGGATCAGGCCCCCGGTAGGCAGAAAAGCGACCCCGATCCACCCGCCCGACGTGGCCGACCGGCTGCCGTCGCCGGGTGGCGCACCGCCAGCCTCGACGAAGTGCTGTGCATCTCAGGTCTGGCCCCCTGATGAAAATTGCCCGAAACCGTTTCGGTCGCTTGAGAGTCTCAGTGGCCGACGACGACGTCTTATTGATACGCGCCAGCGTGAGGGAAGGGGGCTTGCAGTGACACCGAAACGGATATCAAGGAACCCACCCAAGTTGAGCGTGGTGACTACCACCCACAACCAAGAAGCCTACGTCCGTGATGCTTTCGACAGCTTTGTCGCCCAGCAGATCGACTTCCCGATGGAGATCATCGTCGCTGACGACGCGTCGACCGATGCCACGCGGGCGATCATCGAAGAGTATGCCGACCGGTACCCGCACCTGTTCCGTCCGATCTTCAGGCCCAAGAATCTGGGCCTGAACAGAAACCTGGTCGGCGCCCTGTCGAAGGCCCGCGGCACGTACATCGCACTGTGCGAGGGAGACGACTACTGGATCGATCCGCTGAAGTTAAGCAAACAGGTGGCGTTCCTCGACCGCCATCCAAAGACAGCGGTGTGCTTTCACCCCATCCGCACGATCTGGGAAGACGGCCAGGTCGAGGACGAAGACTTCCCGCCGGTCAGCTGGCGTGACGACCTGAGCCTGGATACTTTGATCCGGCGGAACTTCATCCAGACCAACTCGGTCGTGTATCGCCGGCTCCCGCACTACCGCGGTATCCCGGCTGATGTCATGCCTCTGGACCACTACCTCATGGTGCGTCATGCGTTCAGCGGCAACATAGCCATGCTGCCGGAGACGATGGCCGTCTACCGTCGCCACTCGCAAGGTATGTGGAACAACCGGGTCGTAGATCCTCTGAAGTTCTGGCTGTTGCTAGGCGGCGGGCATGTCGCGCTGTACGACGCGATGATCGACCTGGCCACGGGCGACCCCGGGCGTGAGGAAATCATCGGCGGGATGGCTGACTGGGTTTTCAGTGAGATCGCGAATGTTCCTGGCCCTGAGGGCCGCGCGGCGCTGCTGGACTCCATCGCGCAGCACCCCCGATGCGCGATGCTGGCCCTGCAGCACCGATGGGCGAACGCGCCCGATCTGTTGTTGGCCAAGATCCAATCCAATCCCGACGATGCGCGTTCGGTCTTCCAGCTAGCCAAGCGCTATTTCGATATGGGCGATTTTTCTAACGCGCGCAAGTGGTACGCGCGGCGGGTCGAGATGGGCGGCAACGACGAAGAGGTCTACTGCGCGATGTACCGGATCGCGGAGTCTATGTCGAACCTCGGTGAGCCGTGGCCAGACGTTGAGGACGCCTGCCTGCGCGCGTGGCAGATCAGACCGACCCGCGCCGAGCCGCTGTACTCCATCGCCCGCCGATACCGCCTGGATCAGCGCTACAAGTTCGCATACCTGTTCGCCGAGCGCGCCGCCAAAATACCGCTCCCCGAAGGCGACAGATTGCTTGTCGAGGCGGACATCTACGCTTGGCGCGCAATCGATGAGCAGGCGGTGTGCGCATCCTGGATCGGCAGGCACGTTGAGGCGTTCGCGCTGTATCGAGGCCTGCTGGCGCGCACCGATCTCCCCGATCCTGATCGGCAGCGGATCGCGGCCAACCGCGACTTGTTGGTGCCGGCCATGCTCGTGGCGGCCTCGCCGTACCCCGAGGCTCTGGTGCAGTCTCTGGTTGCAGGTCCCGGTGAGGCCGAGGTCACCGTCAGCCTGGTCGCCGGGCCAGACCTGGAAACCACCGAGCAGACCGTTAACTCGTTCCTCAACTGCTGCTTGGATGTGTCGCGGGTCGGACGGTTTCTGGTGCTTGATACCGGCTTGTCCGCCCCCGACCGCGCGAAGCTGCGTAAGCGTTACGGGTTTCTCGAGTTCGTCCGTCGCCGACCCGGCGACAAGGCCGCCGCCCACCTGGCCCTGCTGCGCGCTGCGATCGACGGACGGTTCTGGCTGCATCTGGGCTCAGGCTGGCGGTTTTTCGCCTCCGAGAACTACATCGCCCGACTTACGGCGGTGCTCGACGCCGAACCAGAGGTGTTTCAAGTGGGCGTCAATTCCGGCGATGTGGTCAAGCTGACCGGCGCCGGCGCCGGCGCAGGGGAGCAGGCGGCGCGCTGGGCCCCCGACGCCGGCCGCTACCTCCTCACCGAGGCGCTTGCAACCGGCCCGGCGATGTTCGACACCGCACGCCTGGACCGGACCGGCGTCGAGCGACGCACCGCCAGCCTCGACGAAGTGCTCTGCATTTCCGGCCGGTACCGCTAGATGTAACCGGGGCTTCGCCTTGGCCCATGTGCTACGTGCGCAGAATGTCTGCGGACCGGGCTCGCAGCCAGATCGAACCACCGGGATTCTTCAGAAACATCGGGTTGGTCGCTTGGACCAACTCGCGTTGTCGGTGTGCAAACATGCCGTTCCAGAACACTACTTCGAACGCCGAGTTATACATTAGGAAAGCGCGCAGAGCGTAGCTTTCGTTCCACGATCTATTCTCATCGAACAGCCATTGCCGTGGATACTCGAATGGGTACTGTATGTCGTGAAAATGTATCAGTACGCCTTTGTTGAGGCTGGGCAAGATGGAAAACAGTTCGTAATGCACATCGCTGGCGGTCTTGAGGACGTGGGTTGAGTCGATGAACAGAATATCGTTCTCTTTGAGTGTGGAGAACGTCGAAACCGGCACATCCTGAACAAGTCCCTCGATGATATCGACCCGCGAGTGGTCTTCCTGGCGAAGTGTGCTGCGAAGGCGATTGGCGTCCGGATCGATGCAAGTCATAGCGAAGTCCGTTAGACCGAGGTGATCAACAGAGTCGAGCATGCAGGCCGACGAGAATCCTGATCCGACTTCGATGACGTTCTTTGGCGTGAAATGGGAAATCATCGCGCGCAGTGTAATGGCATCGCCGTACGGAAACATGCCGTTGGAGTAGTAGTAGCGGTTCTTGCCATCGTCATTCTCGCTGAACGGCGTGTTCTTTATGAATTCCGCATGTTCTTTCCACAACCGCACCATGGCGTCTTCGTCGAGATGGATGCCGGTGATGTCGCCAGGTTCTTGGAGGTACTGCTTTTCGACGTATCGGGCGATAGTCGACGGATCCACGACGGGTGAATAGTAATGACCGGCTGGAAAAAGGGTCGGCACCGATTGTTCCTGCTGGCGCTTGTACTCTGTTGATTTGACGAAGGCGAAATAGATTTGCTCGGGTGGCAGTGTGGCGGCAGCGTTCACCCAGTGAGCTAACTCTTCCGGTCCAGGAGCCCGCTTCAGGACAGTCGCGTAGAGGCTGGCGACATATTCCTCGGCGGCGGCGGGGTTCATGCGCTGTGCTGCTTCTGCGAAATGCCTGCAGACCGGGTTCGCAGCCAGATCGAGGCACCGGGATTCTTCAGGAATACCGGGTTGGTCTCGAGAATCAACTCACGTTGTCGGTGCGCGAACATGCCGTTCCAGAACACTACTTCGAACGCCGGGTTATACATTAAGAATGCGCGCAGGGCATAGCTTTCGTTCCATGATAGTTTCATATCGAACAGCCACTGCGGATACTCGAACAAGTAATGTATGTCGTGAAAATGTATCAGCACGCCTTCGTTCAGGCTGGGCAAGATGGAAAACAGCTCGTAGTGGACATCGCTGGCGGTCTTGAGGACGTGGGTGGAGTCGATGAACAGAATGTCGTTCTCGTTGAGTGTGGAAAACGTGGAAGCCGGCACATCCTGGACCATTCCCTCGATGATATTGACCCGGGAATGATCTTTCTCGCGAAGCGTGCCGCGAAGACGGCCCGCGTCTGGATCGATGCAAGTCATGGTGAAGTCGCCGAGGCCGGCGTGGTCAACGGAGTCGAGCATGCAGGCCGAGGAGAATCCTGATCCGACTTCGATGACATTTTTTGGCCTGAAATGGGCGATCATCGCGCGCAGAGTGATGGCGTCTCCATGCGGAAATAGGCCGTTGCGGTAGTAGTAGCGGTTCTTGCCGTCGTCGTGCTCGCTGAACGGCGTGTTCTTTATGAAATCCGCGTTTTCTTTCCACAACCGCACCATGGCGTCTTCGTCGAGATGGATGCCGGTGATGTCGCCAGGTTCTTGGAGGTATTGCTGTTCGACGTATCGGGCGATAGTCGACGGATCCACGACGGGTGAATAGTAGTGACCGGGTGGAAAAATAGTCGGCACCGACTTTTCGTGATGAAGCTTGTACTCTGTGGATTTGGCGAAGGCGAAATAGATTTGCTCCGGTGGCAGTGTGGCGGCAGCGTTCACCCAGTGAGCTAACTCATCTGGTCCCGGAGTTCGCTTCAGGACGGTGGCGTAGAGGCTGGCGACGTATTCCTCGGCGGCGGTGGGGTTCATGCGCGGTGCTGCTTCGGCGAAATGTCTGCAGACCGGGTTCGCAACCAGATCGAACCGCCGGGATTCTGCAGGAATGCCGGGTTGGTCTCGAGAATTAACTCACGCTGTCGGTGTGCGAACATACCGTTCCAGAACACTACCTCGAACGCCGAGTTATACATAAGGAAAGCGCGCAGAGCATAGATTTCGTTCCACGATCTGTTCTCCTCGAACAGCCATTGCTGCGGATACTCGAACGGGTACTGTATGCCCTGAAAACTTACCAACACGCCTTTGTTGAGGCTGGGCAAGATGGAAAACAGCTCGTAATGCACGTCGCTGCCGGTCTTGAGGACGTGGGTGGAGTCGATGAACAGGATGTCGTTCTCGTTGAGTGTAGAGAACGTCGAAACCGGCACATCCTGGACCATTCCCTCAATGATATTGACCCGGGAATGATCTTCCTCGCGCAGCCTGCTGCGGAGCCGGCCGGCGTCTGGATCGATGCAAGTCATGGTGAAGTCGCTGAGACCGGCGTGATCGACGGAGTCGAGCATGCACGCCGAGGAGAATCCTGATCCGACCTCGATGACGTTCTTTGGCTTGAAATGGGCGATCATCGCGCGCAGCGTAATGGCGTCGCCATACGGAAACATGCCGTTGCGGTAGTAGTAGCGGTGCTTGCCGTCATCATCATCGCTGAACGGCGTGCTTTTTATGACTTCTGCGCCTTCTTTCCACAAGCGGACCATGGCGTCTTCGTCGAGCTGGATACCTATGAGGTCGTCAGGCTCTTGACGGTACTGCTTCTCGACGTATCGGGCGATAGTCGATGGATCCACGACGGGTGAATAATAGTGACCACTCGGAAACATGGTCGGCACCGACTTTTCCTGAAGAAGCCTGTACTCATCCGATTTGGCGATGGCGAAATAAATTTCCTCGGGTGGCAAGTCGGCGGCAGCATTCACCCAGTAAGCGAACTCGTCGGGTCTGGGATCTCGCTCCAAGATGATGGCGTACAGGCTGACGATATATTCCTCGGCGGCGGCGCGACTCATTCGCGGTATTCGTTGCGTGTCCGGAGCAGCTCGCAACCGGTTTCTGTATTCCTCCGTCGATACGAAGTGTTCCACCAGGTCCAGCACCGTCAGTCCTTTGCGCGCATAAACAGACCAGGCCTTCAGTTCCTGTTCCGTGGGCGTCCGCCCCAACAGGTGTCGGTAAAGTCCACGAACGGTTGCTTCGGCGTCGACAATCTCAAGGCTCCGCGAGTCTGACGCACGCTTCTGCGGCAGTCGCTCGATCGACTCGGCCAATTGCTCCGCCAGTTTCAGGTACACGACGCGGTGGTAGTGGTTACCACCTTCCTGCACCTGCTCATCATCGTCCACAAAGTCGCTGAAACACACTGCCTGGGCGTATGGGTACTCGCGCACGATGCTTCTGACCAATTCGTTGTAATGCGCCGTCAGTGGCTCGGGCTGAACGACGCCCTGCACGCGCTGGCGATCATGATCGAGCAGCAAGATGAATTTAGCGCCGACCGGAACGTGCTCCAGCAACGCCCGTAGCGACGCCGCCCTCTTCTCGTCTGACATCGGCCCCGCGGTGCGATAGTTTCGCCGCACGTGCCGAGCGACCTCGGTGAGATGGAGGCGTGTTGTCTCGTCACACCCTTCTCGCTCTTCGATGAGGCGCTCGAATGCCCCCGCCGGCAAAGCCGTCACGTCCCAGCAGTTCGCCAGCTCAAATGCTAGTTCCCACCCGTGGTGCGCATGCTGGTAGTACGCGCCCGGATGACCCCGATAACGGCCACTATCCGCCCCGCCGCTGAAGACGATCGCGGTTCCCGGCGGCGCGTCGGCGAAGTAGTTACCGGCAAGGACATCCGCCGGGACGCCCAGGACCTCTGCTTCCTCGGAGAATTCCGATTCCGTTCGATCGAAGGCTGATACAGCGAGCGCACAGCTGTTGAGAAGAATGAATTTGTTGTTGGCGACGAAGCTTCCTCGCACCTTTACTTCCGGGACGTACCGCTTCAGGTAGAGACCGATCGGGTACATCTCGCAACCGCCGTACAACCGCAGTTCGGGAGCGATCGCTGCGACCTCGGCCGCCCGACCGGAAAACGATGAAACCGGGCGAATCCAATCCACCACAACCGGCGCCGACAGATCCGTCAGCACCTCGCCGACCACCGCCAGTTTCGGGCGCTCAAGGTAGTCGTAAACCCACCGCTCGACCAGCATTCCCAGGGTGCGGCACGAGAAGCAGAAATGAAGAAGCTCCCGATGTCGCGACGCGGCCGCCTCGATGTCGATATTGGCTCTCATCATGAAGAAGCCGACGTATCCGTAATCGCCGTACCTGTCGACCACCCGGATCAGGCCCGCCTGGACCGCCATGTGGGCCAAGTCTTGGCGCAGAACCTGGCGCGCCGACTCGAGATCCTCTGGCAGGCGGCGCTTCGTATAGTTCAACTGATTGGTCCGATTGATCAATTCGATCGCACGATCGAGATTGGCAACATCCTCCAGGTCGTGATCAAAGAACACGCGGATGTCCGAATCTCTGAGGAACTGGTAGCCCCCGCCGTCCGCTGACCGCTGAGCCTCGTGTCGCGCCTCCAGCAATTTGTATTGCTTCAACCTCGACAGGTACTTGTCGTCTTTGCCGACGAAACGAGGATCAGCGAGCAGCTTGGGAATGAACTTCTCGTTCTCGAGTTGAAGGTCCGGGATCAACGCCCTGGCTTCAGCGAGATTGCGAGGATTGTCGTCTATGAACATCACGCTGGCGGGCCTGAGCTGGACAGCCTCGATCAGCGCCACTAACCTCGGGCCCTTCGGGTCCCAGGAGATGTCGGGAAACACGAAGTAGTCCAGGATGTTCCGTTCCCTGAGGATTGTGACAACGCTCGGTTCGTCGTTCTTCGAGCAGATCGAGCTCAGGATGCCGCGACGGGCAAGCTCAACGACTATCTCGTGATGAGCCTCCACGTACTCGCGGATGCCCCCTTCGACCAGCGTCCCGCGCCAGAACGTCTCGTCGAGATCCCAAACGACCAGCCGTACCGGTTCCGCCATGTATATCCCCCCAACCTGCTGACTAGGGAACGCTTTCCATTGCGGATTCGCATGCCCCGAGTCGAGATGCTACCTCCCGCGATTTGAGGAGCGCCGGATTCAGACCCAGAGGGAAAGCTGAGATAATCTGCCGTCGCGCAAAGGATTTTTCACTGCGGGTATTTGTTCGGAAGGTGGCTATTTATTCGGACCGTGGCTACATGTCCGGGTGTGCGGTCAGTTTTGCCGCCGCCGCCGCCCACCGCGGCGCTTCGGTAGGCCGGCCCACCAGCGGTGTTCGCCAGTATCGAACGACTCAGTTACTGGCTGCCGACTTCGCCTTCCGAATTAGCGCGACGAGGTCACCGACGTTTTCCAGTTCATCGAGTTCCTTGGACTTCACCTTCAGTCCAAAATGGCTCTCGACCGCCAGAATTATTTCTATCATTTTGTACGAATCCCATCCCTCGACTTCCCCTGCGGTGAGATCGGGTCTTAGCACCAGATCAAAGTTCAGGAGCACGTCACGGATGATCTCCGTTAGCTGCTCGTAAATCTCCTCGTCCGTCATAGTTTGTGTCTTTCGATTGTGATGTGGGTCTTGCTCGGGACAAAGTCATTAAGTAATAGTTCGAATTTGCCATTTCCGGCTACGTCCTCGGCGAGGGAAGCGAAGCCTAATTTCGGGTAGAGATCCTTGACTATACTGTTCTTTGCAGTCGGGTGATACTCACCGACGATGCGCCGGACCCCGAGCCGTCGAGCCTCTTCGCTGACAACATTGAGCGTCGCATGTTCAACTTGGCGACCAAAGACGCGACAGCTCATTAGCCAGGTATCGAGCAGTACCGCCTCGGCAACACGCTTGCCGATCACGACGCTGATAATGCCATTGTCACCAAAGCGATCGAGTAAGCGTAGGTAGATCCCAAATGCATCCGGGTCTTCCATTACTGCGAGTATTTCGTCTTCGGAATACCGTCGGGTGGTGAGGTTGAACTGGTTTGTCTTATTGATCAACTGAACCGTCCGCTGCAGGTTGACTTTGTCGAATTTCCGCCACTGCAAGCGCATCTCGAGGCTCCGTAAATAGCCCTCCATGTCTGTGGCAGCGCTCTGCGCCTGGGCGCGTTCGCGGTTATCGAAGTACTGCTGGGTCCGTTCGCGGTCTTCCGGGGTGATGGCGAGAGATTCGAAATATCCGGCATCCGCAATGCACCGTGATACCAGCGCGGGATCCTCGGGAACCTCCGGGACAGCCACCATCGGCAGTTCCTGCCGGACCAAACTTCGCTCAAATGGGTTGTCGTCGACGAACACCAGTGAATCGAGACCAATGTTGAGGGCCGCGGCAATACGGCGCAGGTTGGTCGCCTTGTCGTCCCAATTGGCGACAAAAGTCGCTACCTGCTTGCGAGTCAAAATCATCTCAGGGTGGCGTTCGAAGGCATCCATTGCAACGTGTTCGTCGTTCTTGGAACACACTGCAAGTATCACTCCGCGGCCGGAGAGGTCCATCGCATAATTTTGCAGGCTGAGAAAGGCTTCCCCCAAGGCGCTTCCTTGGCCCAACACAATCCCTTCCAGTCCGTCGTCACCAACGACGCCACCCCAGATCGTATTGTCGAGATCGAGCACCAAGCACTTTGCGGAGAGTCCCAGCTGGGCGCCGAGGACACGCGCTACCGATTCTCCATATAGAGGAGCCGCGGACAATTTGATTTCCTGTTTGCTTCGGTGCCAAAGCGCCACATCATGCCAGGCATCAAGACCGTCCTGCCGGACGCGGCGGTCGATTGCGACAAGGTGTGCACCGCCGGCGTCCGCAGCGGCCTGCAAGTGGAGGTTCAATTGATCCAGAAACTGCGCTCGTGAACCTGGGAGTCGGTGCTCGTTGCTGCCCATGAGATCCTGCCAGACAGGGAGCGCTGTTTGCTGAAGAACGCCGCAGTTGAAGGCTTCTTTTGCCAAAGACCAGCATTCCCGGATGGACGCAAGGACCTGTTCTAACACGCCTGCGACCTGCGGTTCGTCAAGCCCGGGCCGCAGGCCCTGCGTGAGATGGTAAGCGTCTAGTGCGAAGAGAACGACCTGCGGGCGGAAGCGATGAAGACGCGAGTCGACGTCCAGCAGTTCTTGCCGGTATTGGCCGTACTCCGTCTCGTATGTGAGCACGTGCAGGCCGCGGCGGAGGGCGGCCACGCGAAGACCCGCGTGCAGTTGTGCAACGGTCGAAGAGCCGAGTATGGCCACCCGCAAGCTCTTAACCGTGGGAGGTGCGGCCCCCGCTCCATAATGCTTTGCGAGAATCTGATCCAGCGTATTGGTCTGGACGAAATCCAGATCATGGTTGGCGAGCGCTACCAAATCCCCCCAGGGGGGCGGTACTTCGGCAACTAGCAGTGACCGCGCCCGTGCTCGAAAGTCCGTACATTCAGGCAGCCAGTACAGCGTTGTTTCTCTCATTCAACGAAAAACTCCTGATGCTCTGAAAGTTGCGAGCATTCAGGCGGCGGAAGGGGACCAAGGGCCGTGACCGACGGTACGACATTGTTGTTCGGGTTGCCAGGTGTATGGCATGGCGTGTCGAGCGCTGGGTCGACGGACGCGGGTGGTCCACGCAGTGACCGCGAGCAACGTCGCGGCCGGCGTACCGTCGTGTGGCTGGAGTAGACCTCGGTGAGTGGTTAACGCATTTGGATTCCGGAACCGCGTGAACTCAGCCCGTCGGATACGATTCCACTGCGCCTGCAAATTGCGGGCCGCAACCCAGTTATCAAACTGATTGCCCGCGCCAAAATCGAAGAGCCGCAAACTGCCGACCTCCACTCCGGAAGGAATGAGCGCTGGATGGACGTTCTCTATATTGATCTCCTCAAAAAGGTTCTCACGAACACACTTTTTCAGGAAGAGCCCGACATAAACGAGGAAGAGCACAGGTTCGTCGCGGCCTTCCTTAAGCATTACATTCGTTCGCCAGCGATAACCATGCTGCCCATGGCGAGGTTGCAGAACATTGACGACTGCGTCACGCAGGTTGCCACAGACGGGGTCCCCGGCGACCTGATCGAGACCGGTGTTTGGCGCGGCGGGGCGACGATTCTTATGCGTGCACTCTTGAAAGTATTCGACGACACAGCCCGGAAAGTGTGGGTTGCCGACTCGTTCGAGGGGCTGCCAGAACCGTCCGCTGACGAATTCCCGATCGAGGCGAAGTCCTACGGCGGCGCGGTCATGAAGGCGTACGACCACTTCGCGGCACCGCTTGATCTGGTCAAGCGCAATTTTGAAGCGTTCGGTCTCCTTGACGATCAGGTCCATTTTCTGCCCGGCTGGTTCAACGAGACGTTGAGCACCGCCTCGATCGACCGCCTTGCCGTGATGCGGTTGGACGGGGATTATTATTCGTCGACAATGGATGCGCTGACAGCACTTTATGACAAGCTGTCGATCGGTGGATTCGTCATCATCGATGACTATGGCGAGGACAGATGGACATACTGCCGCAAGGCGGTTGATGAGTTCCGCGAAATTCGGGGCATCGCAGATCCGTTGGTCCAGGTCGATCTACGCTGCTCATTTTGGCGTCGGACAAGCTGAAACTTGGCGCCGGCCTGGTTGAGACGCTTATCGGAAAGTAGTTGAACAAGTCGACTCCGAACTCTTGTCGACGCACTGCTCAGTAGACCAGCTTGTGGGCGTCTAATGTGCTGAGCAATGCGGTCGCTTTCGTCGCCGAATAAACTTTCTGCCGATTCCGGCGAGATCGTCTGACCGGCGCGTGTCCTCGACGCCGCGCTCGACCTCGCTGATTTGCTCGTCAATCCGGCGCGCCGTGGGCGGAGTCCGGTCGTGGCGGAACTGTTCGTGGAAGGCGGAGTCGAGGACGACGCGGCCTTCTCGCTGTTGCTGGCCGGCCGCAGTGGGGCTCTGTGAGCCCGTCGGATATGACCTCGCTCGGCCGTTGGTCGCCGCACCAGCGCACGACTCCCGGCGAATACGGGTCGCGGGTGCCTAAGATGAACGACAGCCTGGTGGCTTGCAAATTGACCCGGTTGGCTTCGGGGATCATCCGACAGCAGCCAAGAAAAACGAAAGAAAGTGACTGAAGGCGGGAAGATGCAGATATTTGAAAATAATTCTGTTCTACCCAGACTTGGAAGGCGGATTTCTTTTGCCGCAACCGGCCACAGCGAGGAAGTAATCGGCCCGGGCTGGTCAGTCCAAGAAGCTGCTGCCCGCTGGATGACGGGCGGATTCAGCGTGCTCGCCTTACCGATGCCGGCGGAGAGCAGCGCTGCCGATTTCATTGTCATATTGCGGGTCACGCCGTACCTGGCAAATGGCGGGATCAGCTCCCAACGCTGCACTGTCGTGTGCGGAGCCGAGGTAGTCGCCGATGTCAAGATCGCACTGCCCAGCTGGATTGGCTTTCGTATCTCCGCGAAGGCGGTGGTCTCCGAGAAGCTAGCGATCTTATTCGTCCATCCGGATGCGGGGAGCCCGCAGGAATATGGGATTTCGCCAGATTCCCGCGAGCTGGCAATCGCGGTTTACGAGGCCGTTCTGTTGCCCGCGACGGAGGCCGACGAATCGATGGGCTGGCGTGGAAGCACTGGTCAGTTCGAGTCGAGCGATTGGCGTGCGCACGTCTCAGTCCCCGACTGGAAGAAGATTGCTTCCAAGTTCCAAAGCATGGGACAGGACTGCGAATTTGGATTGGTGCAAAGGCAGTGCGAGGCCGAGCCTTTAGGACTGTTCAGATTCTGTAACATTTGGTTGCATGATCTGATTCAATGTTTGTGCGGCGATTTCTCGGAACTTACCGATGAAGAAAAATTAATCATTGAACCATTCTGGACCGGGGAATATCACGGTAAGTACCTCGGTCTCGATTTAGCTTTCCATACCTTCGTTTTGACCGATCAGAATCCGGACGTCGACGCTGTACGTCGCAAGGAACTGGCCCGAGTAAAAATGCTGGTGCGACTCTTCAGAGAAGATCTCGAGGATGGAGAAAAAATCTTTGTTCTCCTGAGAAAGGCCGCTCCGCTGGACGAGTTCGAGGTGTTGCCCGTCATCAGCTTGATGCGTCGTTACAATCCAAAGGCGGCGCTGCTCTGGATTGCCGTCGCTGGACCGGATCAGGGACACCTGGTCGGGCAGTGCGAGGTGGTCGGGGAAAATCTGCTGAAGGGTTACATTGACAGATTTTCTGGGCAGAACTCGGATTGGAGCACCCTTTCGGTTGGATGCTGGAAAGATATTATGATTTCCGCTCTGCAGGCGCTCGGCAGGCCCATTCCAACTCGCGCTCAGGGATTGCCGCCCGAGCAGAAGCGGCTTGAGCCCCGAGTTGGCCTCATTTAGTGGTCAAGTTTTGCATCCCTTCAGCGCGGCTACGGCGCTCCTGGGCTCCGGTTCGGTCGGCGTTCACCAGATAATTTAGCTATCTGGTGTCGTTCATGACCTCTTCGCATTCGCGCTCCGCAAGTTGACGCGACAATTGCGCCAACGCACGGCTGCGGTCTTGAGCGCCGCCGCCGCCGGGTGCGGCAGGTTCGCTGCGGCTCAGAATTGCATCCACTACCGTCTTGACAGCGTCAACCGTCACCGTACGGCGGTCGTCGGCAAAGTGGGTCTCTGACCCGGGGCCGGTGACGATTTCATAGGCGGGAAAATAGTGGACATCCGGCCGTGCGACGACCGCCTCCCCGGCGGCGGCACGCAGTACGGACTTGCTGTACACGGTCGCGGTATAGACGTGGTCGCCGGTGGCGGTCGCCACCAGTGGCACAGGCGATACCGTCAGCACAATCCTCAACCTCGGTCGAATGGCCCGCATCCGGTCGACGAAGCCCAGGATGTCGGCCGCGACCTCGCTGACCGTGAAGTTGACGAACTGGTGTCTGTCGGGATCGAAGGTACCGGCGATTGTTCCGGGGCAGGAGGGAAAGACCGCGCCATCGAGGCTCGAGACCCAACTTTCCGTCAGCCCGAGAGTGAAGATGAAGAGGTTGCATTCCACGATCGCGGACAGCACCCGATCGAGGTGGGAGCGGGTCAGGAGATCGAATTCCTCGTCAGATTCGGCCGGAAAAGGCAAACCTGGTCGGAACGGATCGATGACGGCGTCTGCCGTCGTCCAGCGATCTTCGCGCGGTTGGAACCGCCCCTCGGCTCGGTCGAGGAGCTGAAGCCATTGCCTTGGCGTGTAAATGTTTCCGTAGGCTGCCGAATACAGTTCGTAACCGAATCGGTCGTTCGCCTCGGCCCTCTCAGTCCGGACGTAGCGATACCCGGCGGCTTCCAGATGCGGCACGATGTTCGCGGCAAAGCAACTTCCCGCTGACATAACCCGGCTGTCGGCCCTCAGGATCGGTTCTTTCGCCGTGATCAAATCCATCGGCGACCAGTTGCGCGCGACGGAGCGCGACCAGAAAGCCCGGTCTGGTTGGTCGTTGTAGGGGTGCTGCACCATTTGTCGCCTATCTGAAGGCCTGGGCGACGGTCTCGAAAATGATGTCGCCATAGGCTTCGTTTGCATGGGTCACATCGCTAAACCAGAACTCACGCTTCAGGAAGCCGTCGGCATCCTGAACGTCCTTGGGAACAGGGATGAACGTCACCCCCCGACTGCGGGCCTTCTCGGCCTGCATGTCCTGCAGCAGATACCAAAGCTTCAATCGCACATAGGGATCGGTGATAGGGAGGGTCGCCACGGACTGCCCGAAGCGCGCCGCTGCGCTCACGAAGAATTCTTCCCGCTGCGCAAAGTCGCGTAGCGCCTCATTGTCGCCCTTCGGTGGCGGCGTGCCGATAAGTGCAATGCGATTCAACTCAGCGGTCGTCAGCCGATCCAATACCTGGTCGAGGTCATTCAAACTCTGCTGGAAGCGGTGCCGGATGGCGGCCCTCGGCATGATCTGCGCCGATGGGTTCATCTTGCTTACCTGCGCCGAAAGGAAGTCGAACCGCGGTTCTGCCTCGAAGAAATAGCAAACATTGTGTTCGTTACCGCCCCAGATGATGCCGACATCCGCGCCCGTCCCGCGATCCGCGAGGGTATCCCAGTAGGTCATGTCAGGGGACGGGCCCGCCATGATAAATGTGTCTTCGCCGCGCGAGTCAGGTATCAGCTCCAACGGTCTGGCGAAGACGCGTTGTCCGGCTAAGGCCAGCAGATGTGAATGTCCCGCGAGAATGAGCGGGGGAGGATTGCGAATTGTTGCTGACGCGGAGGAAGTAAGCGGTGGCGCGACCTCCACGCGGGTCGTCACAACCGAAGCGCTTGGTCCTTGACAGAGGACGTCATCGAGGCTGGCGGTACGCAGACCTGCCGCGGCCGCCCGGCGTCCGAGTTCGGCGATCGGATCGGGGTCGGTGCCGTCGACACCGCCGGCTTGATCCAGCCGTGTGGCGTCGAACATTGCCGGGCCGGTTGCCACCTCATCGCTCAACACGTAGCGGCCCGCGTCGGGTGCGCGGCGCACTACCTCCGCGACGGCGCAGGTGCGGGTCGGCTCGATCGCATCGGCGAAGTTGATGCCCACCTGAAACACCTGCGGTTCGGCGTCAAGGACCGCACTCAGCCGGGTGAGGTAATCCTCGGGGGCAAAGAATCGCCAGCCTTGGCCCAGATGCAGCCAAAACCGTCCGTTGATGTGCTTGCGGAGCCGCCCAAGCGCCGCGTCGGGCCCGTCGACGGGGTCGCAATCGGCAAACTCGATAAACCCATAAAGCTCAGCCAGCCTCGTGCGGTCGGAGGCGGATAGGCCGGCATCAAGCACCAGGAAGCGCCCGCCGACCCGTGACAGATCGGTGCAGCAGTGCAGAAAGGAGTTGAGTGTCTGCTCGGTGGCTTCTTGATCCGGCCCGGCGAGCAGGGTGATGGTGACCTCGGCGTCGCTGGCACCCGCCACCATGCTGCCCATCAGCGAAGCAGGGTAAGACGACGCCGCCTCGATCATCGCCGGCACCGAGAGATCGCGGTGGCCGGCAACGGCGCGTCGACGTCCATCGGGGATATCAGGGCGCGCCAGCAAACCCTGACACAGCTTGAACGCTTCGGCATGCTTGCCGATCCAGGACGCGCACACCGCCTGCTCTGCGAGGGCGTCCCAAGCGTAGACGTCTGCGTCTACCATCAAATCGTCTACCGGGAAAGGGATTTGGGCGCTTTGCTGGGCGAACAGATAGCCGAGCAGCCATTTCTTCTCGGTTCGGTAGTGAACGGCGATTTGATACAGCGGCTCGGCACGGGTCGGTCGGAATACCCAAGCCCGCAGGAATGCGTCTTGAATATCCGGCCACGGCTCGCCGAGAAACGTCATCGCCAGCGCGACCCGGAACATCGCGATGAAGACTTCCTCGGTCGAGCTCAAGATGCCCATCTCGAGCCGCCGCCCGTACCACTTGCGCGCGTTGGCGAAGTCACCCCGAACGAAGTAGCTCTGGGCTAGCAAGATGACTGATTGGGGATCCTCAGGGTTGCGTTGCACCTCGTCAAGCAGCATCGCGGCGTCGCGCGCATACTTCTGCGAATCCTGGCTGGGGGTACCGAATCGACGGTATTCGATGTGGTATTCGCCTTGCACGCGTGCAGTGACGTACTGGTCATCGCACGTGGGGGTCTCGCATACGACACCCTCATAGCGCCAGCGCAACCCGTCGCGGAACAACTGTGTACGCCAGCTGATTGTGTCGGCCTGTCGGTAGCCGGCTTGTCGGTTGCGCAGCGCGTAGGCGTCGGCGCTCAGTTGGGTGAAGTCGGGTGTGCCGATGAGGACATCGTCGGCGTCGATGGCCAAGATGTAGTCGCCGTGACCGTGGGCGAGATTCAGTGCGTCGCTGCGGTTCTGGCCGAAGTTGCGCCATGGCCGTTCGTAAAGCTTCCCGGGGATGCCAAGACGGGCCATGTAATTTGTGATTAAGTCCTGGGTCCCGTCGTCGGAGCCAGTGTCTACGATCACCCACGAGCTGATATATGTCGCGACCGAGTCGAGTGTCCTCGCAACGATGTGTGCATCGTTGCGCACGATCATGTTTAGGCAGATCGCCGGGGGCGCGGTCTTCGGTCCGGGCACGGTGAATTGTATCTGGCGACAGCTTGTGGGTGGGCGTAATCGGCTCATGATGACGCGCCCGAGGTATCGGCAAAGCATAATTTCGCCTTACCAGCTAACCGTCGCGCGGCCAGACGTGGCGGTCGAGGCAGCACTCAGAGGTGGATTTCTCAAAGGCGATCGAAACGATCGGGCTCGCGCCTGCTCTCACCGATGCGGCGGTGTTGGCGGGTCACCCGACGAACTTCACGCCAGCGAATCTTGACCTAAATTTTCAACCAACTCCGCCGGTGTCCTGGGTTGACATCGCGCCGTGGGCATCGGCGACGCGGGCATATACAGATTTCAGCGCCGCTATATAGCGGGTGACTGAGTCGCGGGCGACCGGGTTGTCCGGGAACCGCACCATCACGTGAGTCGCGTTTTCAAGCCGAAGAACACGAATGTTGAATTCGGCCGCAACCGCGCTGAAGTACATCTTGACATTCAACCCGTCCGATTGACGACCGAAGAGCGCGGAAAGGGGCGGAACGCTGGCATCGAAATAAAACAGCATCGGAAGGTGGTGCCGTCGAGGCCAACTCAGCCAGGGCGCCAACTCCAGTGCGACGCGGAACGGCACATTGGCCAGGTCTTTGCATGAATCAAAAGATGTCTGCGCGGCATTGACGGTATCGGCGAAAGACGACGCGATGACCGGGACGGTGAGCGGAACGTGGCCGGTGAACCAACCAGTCGCCATGAAGTCCGCGGGGGTGCGGCGAGTTTCGGCGGAAGTAAGTCCGTAATAGGTTTCGGCCCCCGTCAATTCATATTCCGCTAGAGCTTCGCAGGCGAAGACGCCACCGCTGAACCTGGCACCCGCTGCGATGCAAGCGGATTCGAACTCGGCCGTCTGTCGCTCGTTCATCAACTGGGCGCTCATCTGATCAGCGGGCGCCAACTCGTCGCCGAGTGGCAGCGGGAAGCCCGGAAGGGTTCCGCTGTTGTTCTCAGCAAACTCGACCCACTGTCGTATCTGCGGGGACTCCATCGTCAATGCAGCGATGGATGCCTGCTGCCGGACGCAGTAGTCGTCGTAGCTGCCAGCCTCCGCCAGTCGGACAGGTCGTTGGCCATCCACCAGGTCGGCATACATCGTGTGAATTTCGGTGAATGCCACGCACAGCGACATCATGTCGCTGTGAAGATGATCGAAACACACGAAGAATGTGAAGTGGTCTGAGCGCTGAATAAGCATGAAGCGGAAACAATCCCACTGCAGCGGATCCGGGGTGGCCAGGATATGGTCGCGCCATTGCGCCGGTGTCATTGTGCCGTGAACTGTCGGGACCAGCTCGATATCGATGGGGTCGGAGATGGTGTGCCGGATAGTCTGGCCGGCATCCGTGTATTCGAACCAGCTGTGATACGTGTCGTGGCGTCGAAGGTGCGCGTTGATGGCGAACGCCATGGCACGGATATCACATTGACCGGCTATGTCCCAGGAGACGATGAGTAGTCGTGGTATCTCGCGGCCTTGGGACGCATTTCCGCGAAAGGCTTGCAGGAGTTCGGCTTGCATGTCGCTGGCCGGCACCGCACTTATTGGCGCTTGCCTAGCTTTAGCGAGCGATGCGGGGGACGGGGCCCACGAGACGACAGAGCCAGGGGAGGCCGCCGGATCGTAGATCGACCCGAATGCCACTGTCCCTACGGCAAACACTTTCGTTCCTATATTTCCGGTCGGATCTGTGCCGTCAGCGCGTCGCACAGGTGCTCAGCCAAACCTCGCACGGTGGTGATGCCCGTGGGGTTGATGCGTATTCCCGTTTCGCTCTCGATGCGGGTGCGCAGTTCGAGATTGCCCAGCGAGTCGAGGCCGTACTCGAAGAGCAGACGATCCAGATCGACCGTGCGACGCAGAATCAGGCCGACTTGCTCGGAAATCAGACGCCGAAGTCGGGGTGGCCACTCGTCCTGCGGGAGCTCATCGAGCTCTCTGCGGAATTCGGTTGTGCCTGAACGGTTTTGCTCTCCGGGCTGGAACCTCTCAGCAAAGCGACTGCGTTGCGCGAGCGCAGTCAACCAGGGGGAACCAATGACCGGCACATAGCCGGTGTACCCGCGGTCGTGGCGCAGCAAGACGTCGAACGCGTAGGCGCCGTCTTCGGGAGTGATCATTGTGGTGTCACCACTTTCCGCCAGTGCTGCGGCACGGCCGATGTCGGCCCACGCGCCCCATGCAATCGCGGTGGCCGGCAGACCTTGAGCACGTCGCCAGTAGGTAAAGGCGTCTAGCCAGCTGTTGGCTGCCGCGTAGGCGCCCTGACCCGGCGAGCCCAGCAGGGCCGCCGACGAGGAGAACAAGCAGAACCAGTCAAGTGCCGGTCCGGCTTCCATCTTCTGCAAGGCCTGGTGCAGGTGCCAGGCACCGTAGACCTTGGGCGCCCAGTCGCGGTCGATCAGCTCGTCGGTGATGTTGCTCAGGATGGCGTCCTCGACTACGGCCGCCGCGTGCAGCACACCGCGCAGCGGAAGCCCGGTGGCAGTGGCCACAGAAACCAACTGATCGGCCAGCCCCGATTGGGCGATGTCGCCGCATTCGACCACGATCTCGGATCCGGTCGCCCGAATGAGCTCGATTGTCGCCAGCGCCTTCTGGTCGGGAGCGGAGCGCGAGGTGAGCACGATCCGCCCGCAGCCGGCTTCAGCCATCTTCTCGGCAAGGTACAGCCCGAGGCCACCCAGGCCGCCGGTGACGATGTAGGAACCGTCGCCACGGAAGACCTCAGCTTGTTCCGGGGTAAGCACCACGCTGCTGGACCCCGTGTGCGGGATGTCGAGGACGAGTTTGCCGGTGTGTTCAGCCGCGCTCATTACCCGAATCGCGTCGGCCGCCTCGGCAAACGGGTAGTGGGTGCTTTGCGGCATCGGCAGCGAGCCGTCGGCGGTCAACAGGTACACGGTTTTCAACAACTCGCGGACTTGAGCGGGGTGGGTGACCGATAGCAATGCCAAGTCGACAGCGTGAAACGACAGGTTGCGACGGAAC
Source organism: Mycobacterium sp. IDUB_37 (assembly GCF_055419245.1). NCBI lineage: Bacteria > Bacillati > Actinomycetota > Actinomycetes > Mycobacteriales > Mycobacteriaceae > Mycobacterium > Mycobacterium sp. IDUB_37. Next base: position 110,223 of record NZ_JBVAXG010000011.1, read on the forward strand.
GGGAAGAGCCCCAGCTTGCTGTCGCCGTAGATGTCACGCTTCCCGATCTCGACGAACTGTCCGCCCATCGCGAGCAGTTTGACCCCGGCAAGCTGCGCTGCGCCGGTCGCGGAATTAAGCACGATATCCACGCCGTAGCCGTCGGTGTCTCGCCGGATCTGCTCGGCAAACTCGACGCTGCGCGAATCGTAGACGTGCTCAATGCCCATGCTGTGCAACACCATTCGTCGTTGTGCGCTGCCGGCTGTGGCGAAGATCGTCGCTCCTGCGGCACGCGCGATAGCGATCGCCGCCTGTCCCACGCCGCCTGTCGCGGAGTGGATCAGCACCTTGTCGCCGGCCCTGATTCTGGCCAAATCCTGCAGGCCGTACCAGGCGGTCGCGTAGGCGGTGGTAACGGCAGCGGCCTGGGCATCGGTTAGGCCCGGCGGCAACGTCGCGGCCAGGCGGGCGTCACAGGTGACGAATGTGCCCCAGCAGCCGTCGGAGGACATGCCCCCGACGCGGTCGCCGACTCGGTGATCGGTGACGTCTGGCCCGACCGCGGTCACGACGCCCGCGAAATCGATGCCCAGCTGAGGCAGGTGTCCCTCGAAGCTGGGGTACCTGCCGAACGCGACCAGCACATCGGCGAAGTTGATGCTGGATGCGCTGACTGCGACCTCGAGCTGGCCCGGCCCTGGCGGGACCCGGTCGAACGCGACAAACTCCATCGTCTGCGGATCACCAGGGGTGCGAATCCGCAGGCGCACACCATCGTGCTCGTGGTCAACGACGGTGGTTCGCCGTTCCTCGGGGCGCAGCGCAGTGGGGAGCAGGCGCGCGGTGAACCACACCCCGTGTCGCCAGGCGGTGTCGTCGTCGTCTGAGCCGGCCAGGAGTTGGCGCGCGACCCGCTCGGCGTCGGTCTGCTCGTCAATGTCGATCTGGGTGGTGCGCAGGTGCGGATGCTCGGCGCCGATCACCCGCAGCAGCCCGCGGAGCCCGCCCTGCTCGAGATCGATGAGATCATCGGCCAGCACGGCATGCGCGTTCGTGGTCACGACACACAGCCGCGGCGATTCCCCCGCGATCTCGGGCAGCTCGCGGGCGATGCGCACCATATGCCGGACGCACTCAGCGCCGCGCAGCGCGCACTTTTCATCCGAGTTGCCGTCACGCGGACCGATGAGCACAACCACGCCGGTGCACCCGCTGGAACCGAGCCGATCACGCAGCCGCTCGGCATTCGCATCCTGGTCGGCATGCTGCGGCCAGCTCATGGCCGTGCATTGCGCACCTTGGAGCTTCAACGCGTCGGCAAGGTCGGCAGCTACCGCATCGGCATTGGCGGAAGCGCTTATCAGCAGCCATGTTCCGGCGTCGGCACGATCCCCCTCGGGCAACTCTTGCTGCTGCCATTCGATGGTCAGCAGCCGCTCGCTAAGCAGACGATCGCGGCTTGTGTGCTCGGTGACCCCGGTTCCCAGTCGCAACCCCCGCACAGCAAGCAGCACAGTGCCGTGCTCATCGAGTACATCCAGATCGGCTTCGACCCCGGCAGCGTCGGCATTGGTGACCGTCGTGTGGCAGTAGCGAGCGTTGCGGGCAGGCGAGTAGGCCCGTAGGCGTCGTACGCCCAACGGCAGCAGCAGATCGCGGCTGCCCTGGACGGCGGGGTGGGCGTACACGGTCTGGATACAGGCATCCAGCAGGGCGGGGTGAATCCCATCGCCGGTCTGTTCTGAGCGAATCGAACCAGACAGCGCGACGTCCGCCAGTATTGTGCTGACCATGCTGTCGGCAGCGTGCGCGGCCGTCGCACCGGTGAAAGCAGGCCCATGGTGCACACCGTGGTCGTCGAACCACTGCCTGAGTTCGGGCCAGTCCAAGTCGAACGAATACGCTGCCAGCAGAGCGGCGATGTCGTACGCCGGTGGTTGGTCCTGACGGTCTACCGCGTGCAGCACCGCCACGGCCCGCCGAACCCGCTCACCTTCTCCGAAGGTCTCCACCACGAAGTCGACGACGCCCGGCGATGTCACCGATGCGAGGGCGAATACCGGGTTCTTGTCTTCGAGCAGCAGCATCTGCTCGAAGCGGATATCGCGGACCTCTGACCCTTCGCCGAGCACCATGCGCGCTGCGGCCCGTGCCATCTCGCAGTAGGCGGCCCCTGGAAGCGCGGCCACATCATGGATCCGGTGATCGTTCAACCAGGGCAGCGCCGCGGTGCCTACATCGGCATGCCAGGCGTGGCGCTGCGGCTCCTCCGGCAGCGGCACATGCGCGCCCAGCAGCGGATGCACCGAAACGGTATTCGCCTCGTGCGCACGGCGATCCGGCGCGAGAAGCAGGCGGCGGTGCGTCCACGCCGGCAGCGGTGCATCTACCAGCAGCCCACCGGGATAGGGCACCGAGAAGTCCACGGCGGCGCCTGCGCTGTGCAAATCCGCCAGCAGGCTACGCAGCCCGTGCGGCAGCGGTTGCTCGCGCCGCATTGCCGCCATGACGGCAACCGTCATGTCGAGGCTTGCGGCGGTCTGCTGGACGGCGTGGGTCAGCAGCGGATGTGGCGCCAGCTCCGCGAATACCCGGTACCCGTCCTCCATCGCAGCCTGCGCCGCAGCGCCGAACCGCACCGTCTGACGCAGATTGTCCACCCAGTAGCCGGCATCACACACCGGCCGATCACATTGGTCGAGCAGGGTTGCGGAGTAGAACGGAACCTGCGGTGCCATCGGGGCTACCTCGGCCAACGCCTCGGAAAGCTCGTCGAGGATCGGATCGACCTGCGGAGAGTGCGACGCCACATCTACGGCGACCTCCCGGGCCATCACCTCCCGCTGCTCCCATGCTGCGACGAGATCGCGAACCGGCTGGGTGGCGCCGCCGATCACCGTGGCCTGCGGAGAGGCCACCACCGAGACCACGACGTCGGTGACGCCGCGAGCCACCAGTTCCGCACGCACCTGCCGAGCCGGCAGTTCCACCGACGCCATCGCGCCGGTGCCGGCGAGTCTGGCGCACAGCCGGGAACGGCGACAAATGACGCGCACCCCGTCCTCCAGCGACAACGCTCCCGTGACGACGGCGGCCGACACCTCCCCCATGGAGTGGCCGATCACGGCGCCCGGGGTGACCCCGTAGGACTTCATCGTGGCCGCTAGCGCCACTTGCATGGCGAACAAGGTCGGCTGCACCTGGTCGATGCCGGTCGCGGTCTGCGGCGCCTTCATCGCATCGGTGACCGAGAACCCGGACTCGACGGCAATCAGCGGTTCGACCGCCGCGACGGTGGCGGCGAACACCGGTTCATTGGCGAGCAGGTCGGCACCCATCGCCGCCCACTGGGAACCATGCCCCGAGAACACCCAAACCGGACCCCGGTCGTCGTGGCCCACCGCGCTCTGATGCGGAAGTTCCCCCTGCGCGACCTGACGCAACCCCTCGATCAGTTCCTCCAGGTCAGCGGCGATGACCCCAGTGCGCACCGGCCGATGGGCCCGGCGGCGCGCCAACGTATAGGCCAGATCCCGCAACACAATTGAGTCTCGGCGTTCATCCACCCAGTCGCCGATCCGGCGCGCGGTTTGCCGCAACCCGTCGGCGGAGGTCGACGACAGCGCAAACATCAGTGGGGAGGCCATACCGGATCTGGCTGTCCCGCTCTCCCGGGCAACGGTCTCCGGAGCTTGCTCGACAATGGCGTGCACATTCGTTCCCGACATTCCGAACGACGACACCGCCGCCCGCCGGGGTGCTTGGTTACCGGTGCTGGGCCACGGCGTAATTTCTTGCGGTACAAAGAGTTTCGTCTCGATTTGGGTAAGTTGATCAGGCAGGTGGGTGAAATGCACCATCGGCGGTACCGCACCGTGCCGCAGCGCGAGGATCGCCTTCATCAACCCCACTGCGCCAGCCGCGGACTCGGTATGTCCCAAATTGCTCTTGACCGATCCGAGCGCACAGGCGTTCCCGCTCATGCCGTAAACCCTTGCCAGGCTGTTGAATTCGACAGGGTCACCGACCGGGGTACCGGTGCCGTGCGCCTCAACCATGCCGACGGTGCCGGCATCCACCCTTGCGGTCGCCAACGCCGCCCGATACACCACCTCGTGCGCGTCCGACGACGGCGTCAAGATGTTGCCGCTGCGACCGTCTTGGTTGGCCGCTGTGCCGCGCAATACCGCGAGGATCCGGTCACCATCGGCCAGCGCGGGCAGCAACCGTTTGAGTACCATCACGGCGCAACCCTCGGAACGTACGAACCCGTCGGCGGCGACGTCGAAGGTCCGGCACCGTCCTGTCGGGGAGAGCATGCCGAGCCCGGAAGCGGACGCGGACGTGCGCGGTTCCAGCATCACCGAGCAACCGCCCGCCAAGGCAAGGTTGCTCTCGCCGTCCTGCAGACTGCGGCAAGCCATGTGTACGGCCAGCAGGCCTGACGAGCACGCGGTGTCCACGGTGACGGCAGGACCATGCAGCCCCATCGCGTAGGCGACCCGCCCAGATGCCATGCTGAACGCGGTGCCGGTGAACGCGTATGCATCGCCCAGCGCCCCCGCGTCGCCAGTGACGGGTACGTAGTCATCGTGGGCCAATCCGACGAACACACCTGTCAGGGAGCCGGCCAACGATTTCGGCGCCAGACCGGCGTGCTCCACCGCCTCCCAGGAGGTTTCGAGCAGCAAGCGGTGCTGTGGGTCGATCGCGGTTGCCTCCCGCTCGCTGATCCCGAAGAACTCGGAATCGAAGCCCGCTATGTCGTCGAGGAACCCGCCCCACCGCGACACCGATCGACCCCGCACACCGGGCTCGGGGTCGTAGTATGCGTCAGCGTCCCAGCGGTCGGCGGGAATCTCGGTGACCAGGTCGTCGCCGCGAAGTAGCGCCTCCCACAACAGCTCCGGCGAATCGATGCCTCCAGGAAGCCGGCACGCCATGCCGATGACAGCGATCGGATTCATACGTGCGTTGCTCACGGCCGCATTCCTGCCACTCCCTTGCAGTGCCCAGGCAGGGAACTCCGCACCGTCGCAGCTAGCAACCGTTGACCTACCAACCGAAGTCCAAGCCAATCACCACTTCTCGTGAAGCGACCTTCTTTATATCTGACTTCCCGGTTCTGGAACCGGTTTTGCTCGCCCCCTGAAAACGCAACACGTGCACTAGCCTTCACCATTGGGGTGAGGGTTGTCTTAAGTATCCTCACCTAACCTCAAGACATGCCGCGACGGGCTGGGACGAAGCCCAGGTAGATCTACAGGTACAGACAAGAGATGCACAGCACTTCGTCGAGACTGGCGGTGCGCCGCCCGGCAACGGCGAGCGCACTGCGGGACCGATCCAGGCGTTCGGTGTCGAACATCGCTGGGCCGGTGGCCATTACGTCGGTGAGCAGGTAGCGGCCGGTGTGGGGTGCGCGGAGCACCTCCGGCTCAGCGGCGCTGGAACCGTTGAGTTTGGCCGCGTCAGCGAAGTTGATGCCCACCTGAAAGACCTGCGGTTCGCCGTCGAGCACCGCGGTCAGGCGGGTGATGTAGTGCTCGGGAGCGAAGAACCGCCAGCCCGCGCCCAGATGCAGCCAGAACCGTGCATCGATCTGCGCGCGTAGTTGGGCCAGCACGGGGGCGGGCTTGTCGCCGGATCTGCGACGCGCGAACTCGAGAAACTTATAGCGTTGGCGCAGCTTGGTGCGGTCGGAGGTGGATAGACCGGTATCGAGCACCAAGAAGCGACCGACCCGCGATACATCGAGGCAGCAGTTCAGAAACGAGTTGAGTGTTTGCTCGGTGGTGTCGCGGTCTGGTCCGGCGACCAGGCTGACGGTGACTTCGGGCTCACCGGTGGACGCCAGCGTTTTCACTACAGTTTGGGGGTACGGTGCGGCCGCCTCGAGCATGGTCGGTACCGAGAAGTCGCGGTTGGCCGCGATCCGTTGTCGATCAGGGCCAGGAAGGTCGGGGCGGGCCAGCAGGCGGCGGCACAGCGTGAACGCCTCGGCGTGCTCACCGATCTGGGATGCGCACACCGCCTGCTCATCGGTTGCGCGCCAAGCGTAGATGTCCGCGTGTCTGGGGACAAAGAGATCCTCGTCGGGAAAGGGGATTTCGGCGGCACGCCGGGCAAACCGGTACGCGATCTTGTAGCGCTGCTCGTTGCGGCACCGAACGGCGACGGCGTGCAAGGCCTCGGCGCGGGTCGGTCGAAACTTCCATGCATCGAGGTAAACCTCTTGAACATCTGGCCACGGCTCACCAAGGTTCGACATCGACTCCGCGAGCCGGTACATCGCCCAGTAGACCTCCTCGTCGCAGCCGCCCATCTCGACCCGCCGTGCACACCAACGGCGTCCATTGACGAAATCCTCCATGCGGCAGTAGGTCTCGGCGAGGAAAAAGACCGATCGCGCATCGTCGGGGTTGCGATTGATGTTGGCCAGCAACCAATCTCGCTCCTGCGCGGCCTTATGCTTGAACAGGTTGTAGGTGAAGAGCTGACGGTCGCTGAGCTCTGCGCTGTGGGTTTTGCTTTCTAGGCGGACATCGAGGCCAAGGTCCTCCCGCGCAACGATCTTGAGGCTTTCCGACAGCGCCCCCTCCAGGATGGCGGCCTGGTCGCGCGCGGCGAAAGCCTGGTAGCCGCGCTCGGCGATCTCGGTTCGCGCGCGCTCGTCGCCGACGAGTTCTACACAGCGATCGACAAGTTCGTCGTAGTCCGCGAACGCGATGCCAGACGTCAGGTCGCGCTCCAATGTCGGATCGGCACTGTCTTCGGAGACCACCGCGCGCCTGTTGGCGAGCAAGTAGGAAACACGCACGATCGCAAAGATCTTCGCTTCCCAGTAGTGCAGGTTGAGTACGATCTTCGAGCGTGCGATCCAGGCATCGCGGCTCGCGCCGTAGGCGCCCGATAGCCATTTGACCCGAAGACCGCGTTCGTGCAGTTCCCTGAGAACGGCGTAGCGGCGCCCGTTGAGCGCGCCGTAGAACAGTACGTCGATGTCCTCTTGGGTTGGGTCGATCCGCGTTAGCTCGGGGACGTATCCGATCGGAACGTAGGTGGGCCGGGGCAAGCCCAGGGCAGCGAGGTACTCGATGTTGGCTTGGCTGTAGTCCCAGGTCGGGTAGCGCCGGAAAAGGTCGACGAATTCGGGCATCGTCATCCACGGCAGGTCATCACCCAGTTGCTCGAGGTTGTAGAAGATCGGGTTCTTCGGCGGCTTCAAGGCGTACTGGACGAGCAGATTTCCACCGAGCACGATGGTGCGGCGATCGTCGAGGTCGAGACGATTCGTCTGCACCGAGTCATGGCCGAGCGCCAGAAGGCCATGATGCAGTGCCTCGGCAACCTCATTAAAAGCTCCGCCGCTGATGTCGTAGTGGGAGGTAGGTGACACGATCGCGACGGCGAAACGCATGGGTGCAAAAGTACAGCAAGAGGCTTCGGCCTGACCCCGTTTGGGTGAGAAGTAGGCGGCTTGGCAACTGGTGCAGACAGTTTCGGCCCGAGACGCCACATTTCGCTGATGAAGGACGGGTCAAAGGCTGTGCGGCATCTTCAGGCGCGGTGAAGGGTTTTGCGCTCGAATCCCATTGTGTTGGAGTGGGATCCGTTGTTGAGTCACCTCAGAGTTCGGGGTGGACAGCTCATCTCATGTCCGTGTTGACCCAGCGCGCGACGGAAAGTTTGTTCTGACCCCTCCACCTCCGAATGTTGCATCAGCAACATCATGGCGGGCCCACCCGGCGCTAGCCCCCAAGCCGCCTGACCCTATTCTCGCTGCCTTCACCACGGTTACTGGTGTGAGTAGCGCCGGGGCAAGCCATTCCTCCGGAGTCGGCGCTGGCGTCGAAACTGGGCGGTCGTTGCTTGGTGACAGGAGGCTGGTCTCACTCGGGCAAAGCATGTCGTCGGAAAGTTCGTCCATGGTGGGGCTGTGATCGCCGTCGATTTGCGACGCGCCTGATGTCGCGCAGTCTGGACATCGGCCCCAGTAGAAGACCTCAGCCTCTTCGAGTTGAAAGCCGTTGACGTCGGAAGCGGTCAAGCAGGGTGTCTGGCCGACGGCACAGTCGACATCGGCAATCGCCCCGCAGGACCGGCAGACCACATGATGGTGGTTGTCGCCCACCCGAGTCTCGTAGCGCCCGACTGAACCCGAGGGCTGAATCCGTCGCAGCAAGCCCACGTCGGTCAGTGCATGCAGTATGTCGTACACGGTCTGTCGGGACCCATACGGTAGGCAGTCGCGTACCGCTCGGATGATCGTTTCGGTGTCGGAATGCGGATTCGTCTGTACGGCGTGGAGGACCGCGATACGCGGGCGGGTCACGCGCAGGCCGACCGCACGGAGCCGCTGGGCGTAATCGGCCATCGACCCATTCCCGATGTGACCAGCCATTGCCGAATTGGTCATGCCTTTGACCCCTTCCCCCGGAGGCACGAATTGCATGGATGGATGGCGCGACCCGACACGCGCCACCTGAACATAATCGGAGCCTAGTGTCCTTGGGCTGAAAAGCGACGCGTTTTCAGCACAAATCGCCCCAGCCCTGTTACGGCAAAATTAAGCGACCAAACCTGGTTCGCCTATTGCGTTCAAAACGAGGCGAAAGGTATGTAAAATCGCTGCTCAGGATGACTCTGGTTAGCTTGGACCGGTCACTGTAGATTTGTCAGCCGCGTCAATTTGACGCTATTGTAGGAAGGTGGCTCCGCCTCTTTCGAGGCTTTTCAGCGAGCTGACGACACCTGATCCGGATCGCAAGACTTGAAGACCCTATCCCCATTGCGCAAATGGTGTCCACAAAACGAATGATTTCGCCTCATAAATGGTGGCAGAATCGCGCCCGATAAGCTGTGCCGTAGCCGGTTAGTTCGGCACGGGGGGAATCGGCGATCGCCGGTTGGGGTCTGGCTATCGCGGGGGACGATCCTGAGAAGTAAGGCTCAGGAACGCGCCCAGGTCCACCAACCCGGTCGGTGTCGCCGGCAGGTACTGGGTCAGTAACTCCGATCGCACGATCACCGCCGCATACTGCGCTCGGCTGATCGCGACGTTGAGCCGGTTCCGGTTGAGCAGGAACGAGATTCCACGCGGGACCTCGTCGACCGAAGACGCCGTCATCGAGATGAAGACGACGGGTGCCTGCCCGCCCTGGAACTTATCGACGGTGCCGACCCGCACCTTGTCGAGGCGGGCCGCCGACAATTCTTGCCGGAGCAGCGCCACCTGCGCGTTGTACGGCGCCAGCACCAACACATCGTTGGCGGTCAGCGCCCTGGTGCCATGCTCGTCGGTCCAGGACCGGCCGATCATCCCCTGGATCTCGGCCACGATCGCCGCGGCCTCCTCGGGGCTCTCAATCGAGTTGCCTTGGTGCCGGACGGAAAGCACCTGTAGGCCCGGCTGATACCCGGCCAGTCGACGGGCGGCGGTGCACTCGGTGACCGAATGCAGGCGGCCCTCGTAGGACAGCGCCGAGACTGCGGCGCACACGTCCGGATGCATGCGGTAGGAGCGGTCCAGAAAGTAGCCCCGCTCGTCGGGCAGCGTGCGCTGACCATCGACGAGCCATTCCAGCGCGGAGATGTCGACGGGTTCGGGGTGGGTGCCCTGACTGACCTGCGGCAACTGCTGCGGGTCCCCGAGCAGCAGCAGGTTGCCGGCCGCCTGCGCCACCGCAATGGTGTTGGCCAGGCAGAACTGGCCGGCCTCATCGATCACCAGCAGATCGAGGCTGCCCGGTGACACCCGATTGCTGTTGGCGAAATCCCAGGCCGTGCCACCGATCACGCATCCCGGGGTGTCGGCGATGAATGCCGGATAGCCGTCCGATTCGATCTCCTGCCAGCGCGGCGAGGCATGATCGTTGCGCTTCTTAGCCACTCGGGCCGGATCCAGTCCGGCATCGATCACACAGTCCAACACGTTCTCCACCGCGGCGTGCGACTGCGCGACAACACCGATGCGCCAGGCGTGGTCGGTGATCAATCGCCCAATCACCCGGGCGGCGGTGTGCGTCTTGCCGGTCCCGGGCGGCCCGTGCACCGCCAGGTAGGACGAGTCCAGGCTCAGCGTCGCCGCCGTGATGTCGGCAACGGCGTCGCCGCTGCGCGGCAGCGTGACCGCGCCTCGAGTGCGGGGTGCATTGCGCAACAGCACATCGATGAGAGCCGTGCGGGGCAGTTCCGGCAACCCTCCAGCCACCGCCTGCGCGGTCGATGCGATCGACTCGCGCAACGCCTTCGTCGCCACCGGTGGTCCCGGTGTCAGCGCAAACGGCAACTGGTGAAAGGTGTTGCCGTCAGCGCCGGTTCGTTCGACGACGACGACCTCGGCGGGCAGGCTGGGATCGTCGACTTCGGCCACGTCGACCTGTGCCGCCGCCCGTCGGTCGGGGTCGTCGGTCATGCCTGCCGGAGCGGGCGGTTCGTAGAGGGCGTACATCCTGCCGTGCAGCTCTCCGCGCGCCAGTTCACCGGTCAGCCGGATGCGCCGCTGCAACTTGCGTGCGCGCGGCGGCCTGTGCCAATCGACGGTGACCTCGGCGCCGCCGATGAAGACATCGGAATTGTCCGACCATTCCTCGACGGGATAATTCAGTCGGTCGAAGTGCGACCACCAGAACGGTTTGTCCTCGCGTTGGTGGTATCCGCGGGCCGAGGCGACCATGGCGACGGCCACCTGTTGCGGGGTGCGATCCCCGGCAGCGGCGTCGCCGGCGAACTTCCCCAGGGTCGCCGCGAGCTGATCGTGGTCTTTGATGGTGTCGCTCTTGGGAACCGGTTGAACGCCAACCGGTGTGACGCCGGATTCCCACGCCAGAATCATCAACCAGTCCCGCAGCTTGCGGGTCGACAGGCAGTCGTAGTGGTTGTAGTCGGCGATCTCCTTCAGCACCGCGTCGGCCTCGTCGTTGCGGCCTTCGGCTAGCAGCTCGCAGTAGCGCGCATACGAGGTGATCGACGCGGTGGCGGTGGTCACGTCGCCGGAGCGCAGCTGGTTACCCATGTACAACGGTTCCAGCGCTTTCAGGCTGAACGACTCCGCGCCCACCCGAAGGCTCTTGCGTACCAACGGATACAGATCGACCAGGACCCCGTTGCGCAGTAGGTCATCGACGTCGTCCTCGCCGACGCCGTAGCGCCCGGCCAGCCGCAGCAACGCGGTCTTCTCGTAGGGCGCGTAGTGATAGATGTGCATATTGGGGTAGCGCCGGCGCCGCTTGGCCACCATCGCCAGGAACTGCTGCAGCGCCTTGCGCTCGCCGAGGCGGTCGTGCGCCCACAACGGACGGAAGGCTCCCGCAGGACCGGTCTCCAACACGCCGAACAGGTATTCCAGGCCCCAGTCTTTGCCGTCCGTAGTCCACAGCGGGTCGCCTTCGAAGTCGAAGAACAAGTCGCCCGCGTCCGGCTCCGGCAGCAGTGCCAGCGGCTGCGGGTCGGCGACCTCGAACTGTGGTGTGCCGGTATCCCGTTGCCGCAGTTGCAGTGTGGCCTGTGCTGTCAGCTTGCTCAGCACGCTGGGGCTCATGTTGGCCACCGGCCCGCTGTGTGCGGCCAGCTCGCCGATAGTGGTGATGCCGGCGGCGACCAGCTTCTCGCGCTGGGTGACACGCAGACCGGCGATCAGCAGCAGGTCGTCGGCCGCCCGCAACTGCTCTGCGCACAGCGGGCAGCGGAAGCAGGCCTGCACGCCTTCGTCCTCCCAGCGCACCGCCACGCCGGCGGCGTGGTGCTCGTCGAGCAGATGCTGCAGGTGAGCACGCTGAGACCGGTAGACCGGGATCAGGTCGGCGACGCGGTAGCGCACGATCTTTCCGTCGCCGAGTTCAAGCTCGGCCTCCGGCGCCACCGGCACTCCCGCGCCCGCCAAGGTGTCGGCGTAGGCGGCCAGTTGCAGCAGCGCGGTGACCTTGGCCGAACGAGCCAGCTTGGTATCGGTGACTCGATAGGACTCGCCGTCGCGGATCAGGAAGTCGGCGAACCCGAGAAACCGGCCGTCGAACATGGCGGCCTGATATACCACCGGAGCCCGGTTGGCGATGGCGCGCCGGGTGGCTTCGGCGGCGGCTGTCAGGCCTGCGTGGGTGTAAGCGGGGCGACCGATGACCGCGACTTGGTCGCCGAACTCGTCGCGTAGTCGGGCGAGCCGGCGAGCTTCATGCTCATCGCCCAGAACCGAAGTCCGAGCGAGCAACTCGTCGTCGACGGTGACGTTGGGACCACGACCCAGCCGGGCGTCGAACCCCCTGAGCAGCGCGTACTCGCACCGGGCCGCTGACGCGAGATCCGAAGCGCTGTAGACGATGCTGCCGTCAATGACAAACACAGCCGCCACTGTAAGTGCGAGGTGCGACATCCGGGCGTTTCGTGCGTGGATGTAGCTCGTCGCAATGAGGCCAAGGGATTCAACCGCGGCGACCATGTGACCCGCGTACAGTCTCCCATCGGCCGGATTTTTGAGGCCGTCAATTCCGATGGGAGCCGCGGATGTCGTCCTACTTGATTGCTATACCCGATGCCTTCGCGGCAGCGTCCGCGGACTTGACTGGGCTCGGCGCGGCCATCAGGCAGGCAAATGCGGCGGCGTCAGCCTCGACCTCACAGTTGTTGCCCGCAGCGGCCGACGAGGTGTCGGCGTCGATCGCGCAGTTGTTCGGTGGCTTCGCACAGGACTATCAACTGATCAGCGCACAGGTGTCGGCATTTCACGAAAACTTCGTGCTGTCCTTGACCGGTGCCGGCGGTGCGTATGCGGCGGCCGAGGCAGCCAGCGCCAACCCGTTGCAGCTCGTGCTCGACGAAGTGCTGGGCGTGATCAATCTCCCCACCGAGTTGCTGCTGAATCGTCCGCTGATCGGCGACGGCTACAACGGGCTGGCCGGCACCGGTCAGGCCGGCGGTGCGGGCGGAATTCTGTTCGGCAACGGGGGTAACGGCGGCTCTGGGGCGGCCGGGCAAGCCGGGGGCGCCGGTGGAGCCGCCGGAATCTTCTTCGGAATCGGTGGCACCGGGGGCACGGGTGGTGCCGGGGCGTCTGGCGGTGATGGCGGTGCATCCGCGCTCCTGTTCGGTGCCGGTGGTACCGGTGGCGTCGGTGGTGCGGGGGCAGTCGGCGGTCGGGGCGGGGCCGGCGCATTCTTCTTCGGCAACGGTGGCACCGGTGGTGTTGGTGGTGCGGGCGGGGCAGGCGGTATTGGCGGGACCGCGGGCTTCTTCGGCGACGGTGGCCATGGCGGCGCCGGCGGGGCTGGCGTGACGGGTGCTGGTGGTGCGGGCGGTGCCGGCGGCAACAGCGGTTTGTTGCTCGGCGGCAGTGGATCGGGCGGCGCGGGTGGCGCTGGGGCGGCCGGCGGTTTCGCGGGTGGGGCCGGTGGAGCCGGCGGTGTGGTTTCTGCAGTGATCGGTGGTAACGCGGGTGACGGCGGAGCCGGCGGAGCGGGCGGAATAGGCGCCACGGGTGCGGCCGGCGCAAACGGAAGTCAGGGCGGTACCGGCGGTGCCGGCGGAGCCGCGGGTGCGGTTCATTCGGTGATCGGCGGTGCCGGCGGCTTCGGTGGTGCCGGCGGCGCGGGTGGCCAAGGCGGAACCGGCGGTGTCGGCGTCGGCACAGGCAATGGTGGAGTGGGTGGCACCGGCGGTGATGGAGGACTGGCCGGCGCTGGTAGCGCCGGTGGACTGTTTGGAGTCGCGGGCTCGAGTGGCGCCAGCGGCCAGGGCGGTCAGGGTGGTACCGGCGGTGTGGGCGGGCAGGGTTTGACGAGCACGACGGCAGGTACTGACGGCGGCCTGGGTGGTGCCGGCGGTGCGGGCGGTCAGGGTGGTGTCGGGGGCGCCTCGGTTGCGGGCGGCGCTGCCGGCGTTGGCGGCGTGGGCGGTACCGGCGGCCAAGGTGGTCAGGGCGGCACGGGGTTTGCTGACACCGGGGCGAACGCCGCGACAAAGGGAGGCGTCGGCGGCGCTGGCGGTGCCGCGGGCGCTGGCGGCGCGTCAGGCAATGGCGTGGTCGCCGGGTACGGGACGGGTGGTCAGGGTGGCGTCGGTGGCACCGGTGGTGCCGGGCTCCTGGGTCAGACCAGCACGACCGCTGGGGTTGACGGCGGGACCGGTGGTGTCGGAGGCGGAGGCGGCCAGGGTGGTGTGGGTGGCGCCTCGGGAACCGGTGGCACGGCCGGCGGTGGTGGAGTGGGCGGTACTGGCGGTGTCGGTGGCCAGGGCGGTACGGGGTTTGCTGACACCGGGGTCAACGCCGCCACCAACGGTGGCAATGGCGGTGCTGGCGGTGCCGCGGGCGCAGGCGGTGCGGCCGGGACCGGTGGTGCGGCGGGGGTTGCCGGCGGATTCGGCATCGGCGGGCAGGGTGGTGCCGGTGGTACCGGCGGTGCGGGTCTGCAGGGTCAGACGAGCACCACCGCTGGGGTGGATGGCGGCATCGGTGGTGCTGGTGGCGGCGGCGGTCAGGGTGGTCTCGGCGGCGGCTCGGGTGCGGGTGGCACGGCAGGCGGTGGTGGTGTCGGCGGTAATGGCGGTGCCGGCGGCAAGGGCGGCACTGGGTTTGCTGACACTGGGGTGAACGCCGCTACCAACGGCGGCAATGGCGGTGCTGGCGGTGCTGCGGGTGCCGGCGGTGCGGCCGGTAACGGTGGTGCGGCGGGCGTTGCCGGCGGGTTCGGCACCGGTGGGCAGGGTGGTGCGGGCGGTACGGGCGGTGCGGGTCTACAGGGTCAGACCAGCACTACTGCTGGTGTTGACGGCGGCACCGGTGGCGCTGGTGGCGGCGGCGGCCAGGGAGGTCTCGGCGGCGGCTCGGGTGCGGGTGGCACGGCTGGCGGTGGTGGTGTCGGCGGCAATGGCGGCGCTGGGGGCCAGGGCGGTACCGGGTTTGCTGATACCGGAGCAAACGCTGCAACGAAGGGCGGCAACGGTGGCGCAGGCGGTACGGCGGGGGCAGGCGGCGCGGCTGGTAACGGCGGTGCGGCCGGGGTCGCCGGCGGATTCGGTACCGGTGGGCAGGGTGGCGCCGGTGGTACCGGCGGTGCGGGCCTGCAAGGTCAGACGAGCACAACCGCCAACGTCAACGGCGGCACCGGTGGTGCCGGTGGCGGTGGCGGCCAAGGTGGTGCGGGTGGTGGCTCGGGTACGGGTGGAACATCCGGCGCCGGCGGTGTGGGCGGCAGCGGCGGTGCCGGCGGCCAGGGTGGCACCGGGTTTGCTGACGACGGGGTGAACGCCGCGACCGCGGGCGGCAACGGCGGTGCTGGTGGCACTGCGGGCGCCGGCGGTGCGGCAGGAAACGGTGGTGCTGCTGGCGTTAACGGCGTATTCGGCACCGGCGGGCAGGGCGGCACCGGTGGCACCGGTGGTGCGGGTCTGCAAGGACAGGCGAGCGTCACGCCGGGAACGGCGGGTGGCACCGGCGGTGTCGGCGCCGCGGGCGGCCAGGGTGGTGCCGGTGGCGGGTCGGGCAGCGGTGGCACGAACGGAATCGGCGGTTCAGGCGGCACCGGCGGGGCGGGTGGCGCCGGTGGTGCCGGGCTTGCTGACGACGGCAGTAACAATGCGAGCGCCGGAGGAATCGGCGGCGTCGGTGGCGTCGGCGGTAACGGCGGCGCAGTGGGCAGCGGTGGCGCCGGAGGCAGTTCCGGTCTAGGTGGCAACGGTGGCGCCGGTGGCCAGGGCGGCATCGGCGGCGCGGCGACTAAAGCAGGCGATACGGCGGGCGCTGGTGGCGCCGGCGGCGTGGGTGGTGCCGGCGGTACCGGTGTCGGTGGCGCGGCCAACAACGCGGCGTCTGGTGGTGGAATCGGCGGTCAGGGCGGCGCCGGCGGTGCTGGTGGCACCGCGATAGCCGGTGCCACTAACGGCACAGGGGGTGCAGGCGCTGTTGGCGGTCAGGGCGGCACGGGTGGTGTTGGATTTGTCGACAGTGGCACCAACAATGCGGGCGCCGGCGGTACCGGTGGCACCGGCGGCGGGGGTGGCACCGGCGGCGTCGTGGGCAGCGGTGGCACCGGCGGTGGTGCGGGTGCGGCAGGTGCCGGCGGTAAGGGTGGCGTTGGTGGCGCAGGTGGGGCCACCGCTACCGCAGGCGACACAGCGGGTGCCGGTGGCGCCGGCGGCGCCGGCGGCCAGGGCGGTACCGGCGCCATTGGCGTGGCCAGTGGCGTGGCGTCCGTCGGGGGTGTCGGCGGCCAGGGTGGTACCGGCGGCGCCGGCGGTGGCGCGGTTGCCGGTGCGACGAACGGCACGGGCGGCGCCGCAGGTGCAGGCGGCCAGGGCGGTACCGGTGGCGCTGGGTTTGCCGACGGCGGCACGAACAATGCGGGCACCGGCGGAACCGGTGGCGCCGGCGGCGTCGGCGGTAACGGAGGCGCGGTGGGTACTGGCGGCACCGGCGGTGGCGCGGGCGCCGCAGGGGCTGGCGGTAAGGGCGGCGTTGGTGGCGTGGGTGGAGCCACCACAACGGTGGGTGACACGGCCGGTGCTGGTGGCGCCGGCGGCGTCGGCGGCCAAGGCGGCACCGGGACCGCGGGCACGGCCAGCGGCGCCGGATCCGTCGGGGGTGTCGGCGGCCAGGGTGGTACCGGCGGCGCCGGCGGCGGCGCGGTAGTCGGTGCCACGAATGGCACTGGCGGCGCCGCAGGTGCTGGCGGCCAAGGCGGCACCGGAGGTGCAGGATTCGCCGACGACGGCACCAACGATGCGGGTGCCGGCGGCATAGGCGGTGCCGGTGGCGTGGGCGGCACCGGCGGCGCGTCCGGCAGCGGTGGTTCCGGCGGCGGCGTCGGTACGACAGGTGCCGGTGGCAAGGGCGGCGTAGGCGGTATAGGCGGGAAAGCGGCCGCAGCCAGCGACACGGCCGGCGCCGGTGGCGCCGGTGGTGCCGGCGGTCAAGGCGGTACGGGAGTCACCGGCACGGCCGGCGTCGTCGGGTCTACAGGTGGCGTCGGCGGCCAGGGTGGCCAGGGCGGTGCCGGCGGCGCGGCGATCAGCGGCGCAGTCAACGGCAGTGGCGGTGCGGGCGGTGTCGGCGGCCAGGGCGGCACCGGCGGCACCGGGTTTGCTGAAGCAGGTGCGAACGCAGCAACCGCGGGAGGCAACGCCGGTAACGGCGGTCTGGGCGGCAGCGGGGGAGCGGTCGGCAGCGGCGGCTCCGGAGGTGCGGCCGGCGCGGCAGGTGCGGGTGGCAAGGGCGGCGTCGGTGGCGTGGGTGGTGCGACTACCAGCGCGGCCAGCACGGCCGGTGCCGGCGGCGCCGGCGGCAATGGTGGACAGGGTGGTACCGGTGCCACCAGTGGGGCCGGAGCCGCTGCACCGGTCGGTGGTGCCGGTGGCGGCGGAGGCGCCGGCGGGGCTGGCGGCAATGCGGCGGCTGGTGCGACGAACGGCAAGGGCGGTGCGGGCGGTAACGGCGGCCAGGGCGGTACCGGTGGAGCAGGAATTGCTGACAGTGGCGCCAACGACGCCGGCGCGGGCGGTGGCGGTGGCGCCGGCGGTGCGGGTGGTGCCGGCGGCGCGATTGGCAGTGGCGGCTCCGGCGGCATTGCGGGCGAGGGCGGCGATGGCGGCAAGGGCGGTGTAGGCGGCGTAGGTGGAGCGACAACCAAGGCGGGTGACGCCGCCGGTGCCGGCGGCGCTGGCGGCATCGGCGGTATCGGGGGCGCCGGGGTCATCAGCGGGGCCGGTGTCGCGGGATCCCTCGGTGGTGACGGAGGCGCCGGCGGAACCGGCGGTGCCGGCGGCAATGCGGTGGCAGGTGCCACTAACGGCAACAGCGGTGCCGGGGGTGCCGGCGGCCAGGGAGGCACTGGCGGTAACGGGGCCGCTGATACCGGCAGCAACAATGCGGGTGCCGGTGGTGGCGGTGGTGCCGGCGGTGCGGGTGGCGCCGCGGGCGCGGTGGGCATTAACGGTACTGGTGGCACTGCAGCCGTCGGCGGCGTCGGCGGCCAGGGCGGCAGCGGTGGCGTCGGCGGAGCGACCGCGGGCAACACCGCCGGTGTCGGTGGTGTCGGTGGCAATGGTGGTGCCGGCGGTGCTGGGGCCAGCGGCACGGCCAGTGCACCTGGCGGAGCCGGCGCCAACGCAGGTCTGGGCGGCAAGGGTGGGACCGGCGGCACCGGCGGAGCCAACTCGGCCGGCACCGGCGGGCTCGGCGGCGCGGGAGGCACCGGCGGCGGCGGCGGAACCGGCGGCAACGGCACAGGTGCAAACAACGGCGGCAGCGGCGGCAATGGCGGCACCGGCGGCACCGGCGGCACGGGCGGCGTCGGTAAGACCGGGAACCCTGGCACCGGCGGTGCGGGCGGCAATCCTGGAAACACCGGCAACGCCTCTACCGGCGCCACAGGGGGCACCGGTGGTGGAGGCGGCACAGGCGGCGCGGGCGGCACCGGCTCTGCCTAAGGCCGCCTAGGTGCGCGTCAGCGCCCTGGCATGTTGCCGATCAACTCGACGCTGCTGCCGTTCCACCGGAACTTCACCACGCTGCCGAGTCCAGTAAGTCCGCTGGCGTACGTCAGCGCCACGGTGTCACCAGTGCACTGTGCCGTGTCGATGCCGTTGAACCCGTAGGTGTCGGGCACTCCTTGCGGAATGAACTTGCCGAGGTGAAACATCACCGCACGCGTGGTCGGATTGTCGCCGTTGGTGTTGGCCTTGATGATCACCGCGGACAACTGAGCGCATTCGTTGTAGTTGCCGGCCACCGGTTCGGGGCTCCAGGGCTGCTGACTGCGCGGGTCGCGGGGCAATTCCGAGACGACCTTCGCGATGGTGGACGATGCGAGGTTCACCGCGCACGGGTCGGCCGGGGCGCTGCTGGTCGCCGGATCTGCGGTATTGGGCGGCTGGGCCGACGCGCCCGGCGTGCCGGCGGTGCCCGTCCCGGAGGGCTTTGTGGCCTGCGGCGTCTTGGCCACCGTCGAGTCCCCGGAACCGCATCCGGTCAGCATTGTCGCCACCGTCAGGGCAACTGTGGCCGTCAGTGGTGCGGCACGACAGGGGAGCGATAACACATCGGGCACCGTACCGTCAGGCGGTGCGGGGTTGAAGCAGGCATGGCCGGATAGGTGCCGAGTTGTCGGGTAGGCGGGGGACCGCCCTAGAATTCTTCTCCTGATGTCAAACCCGGATACTCCCCCTGAGACCTTCGCCGACCTGCAGATTCATCCCGATGTCGTGCGGGCCCTCGCCGACGTCGGTTACGAGTCCCCGACGGCCATCCAAGCTGCAACGATTCCGGCGCTGATGGCGGGGTCCGACGTGGTCGGTCTCGCGCAGACCGGCACCGGCAAGACGGCGGCCTTCGCGCTGCCGATCCTGTCCAAGATCGACACCGCAAGCAAAGCCACCCAGGCGTTGGTGCTGGCGCCTACCAGGGAACTGGCC
This sequence comes from Mycobacterium sp. IDUB_37, assembly GCF_055419245.1. Classification (NCBI taxonomy): domain Bacteria; kingdom Bacillati; phylum Actinomycetota; class Actinomycetes; order Mycobacteriales; family Mycobacteriaceae; genus Mycobacterium; species Mycobacterium sp. IDUB_37. The sequence continues at coordinate 129,606 of NZ_JBVAXG010000011.1, forward strand.
CTGCAGGTGGCCGAGGCGTTCAGCCGGTACGGCGCCCATCTGCCGATCTCCGTCCTGCCCATCTACGGCGGCGCGTCCTACGGGGTGCAACTGGCCGGCTTGCGGCGCGGTGCACAGGTGGTTGTCGGCACGCCTGGCCGGGTCATCGACCACCTGGAACGCGGGACCTTGGACCTTTCCAGCGTTGATTACCTGGTGCTCGACGAGGCCGACGAGATGCTCGCCATGGGTTTCTCCGACGAAGTCGACCGCATCCTGTCCGACACTCCGGAATACAAACAGGTGGCGCTCTTTTCGGCGACCATGCCGCCGGGGATCCGAAAGATCACCACCAAGTATCTGCACGATCCGTTCGAAGTGGCGTCCAAGGCGAAAACCGCTACCGCCGAGAACATTTCACAGCGCTACATCCAGGTTGCCGGTCCCCGCAAGATGGACGCGCTCACCCGCATCCTCGAGGTCGAGCAGTTCGAGGCGATGATCATTTTCGTCCGAACCAAACAGGCCACCGAGGAGGTTGCCGAAAAGCTGCGTGCCAGAGGGTTTTCCGCGGCGGCCATCAACGGCGACATTCCGCAGGCGGTGCGGGAGCGGACCATCGCAAGTCTCAAGGACGGCCGCATCGACATCCTGGTCGCCACCGATGTGGCCGCCCGCGGTCTTGACGTGGAGCGGATATCACACGTCCTCAACTACGACATCCCGCACGACACGGAGTCCTACGTGCACCGCATCGGGCGAACCGGTCGAGCGGGGCGGTCCGGGATCGCACTGCTATTCGTTTCCCCGCGGGAACGGCACCTGCTCAAAGCGATTGAGAAGGCCACCCGGCAGACTCTGATCGAAGCCGCGCTGCCCACCGTCGAGGACGTTAACGCGCAACGGGTGGCGAAGTTCGGTGACTCGATCACCAGCGCGCTCGGCGGCCAGGGAATCGAGTTGTTCCGCAGGCTGGTCGAGGACTACGAGCGTGAGCACGACGTCCCGATGGCCGACATCGCCGCGGCGCTGGCATTGCAGTCGCGCGACGGTGAGGCGTTTCTGTTGTCGCCCGACCCACCGCCGGAACGGCGGGAGCGCAGGGATCGCGACGAAGGCCGGGAACGCTCTGATAAGCCAAGACAGACAAGGCCTTTCACCACCTACCGAATCGACGTGGGCAAGCGGCACAAGATCGGCCCGGGCGCGATCGTCGGCGCCATCGCCAACGAGGGCGGTTTGCATCGCAGCGATTTCGGTCACATCGCCATCGGCCCGGATTTCTCACTGGTGGAGCTTCCGGTGAAGATGCCCGGTGCGACGCTGAAAAAACTTGAACAGACTCGTATTTCGGGCGTGTTGATCAACCTCCGACCTGAGAGGACATCGGACAAGCCCCGCGCTCGCGGGGCACGGCAGGACGGCGGTAAACCGCGCCGCAAATACGAGAGATGACTCTGTCCGAGGAGCGGGACGCCCAGGGGGGTCTCGAGCAGACCTCCCACGTCGACCGGGTCGCGTCACTGACCGGTGTCCGCGCGGTCGCCGCGCTGCTGGTCATCGGCACCCACGCCGCCTACACCACCGGCAAGTACACCCACGGCTATTGGGGTTTGGTCGGCGCCCGGATGGAGATCGGCGTGCCGATTTTCTTCGTGCTGTCCGGGTTCCTGTTGTTCCGCCCGTGGGTGAAATCCGCTGCCACTGGCGGCCCGCCTCCGTCGGTGAGTCGGTATGCGTGGCACCGGGTTCGGCGAATCATGCCGGCCTACGTCATCACCGTGCTGCTGGCCTACCTGCTGTACCACTTTCGCGAAGCCGGGCCCAACCCCGGGCACAGCTGGCTGGGTCTGGTCCGCAACCTCACTTTGACGCAGATCTACACCGACGGCTACCTCGGCAAGTATCTGCACCAGGGCCTGACCCAGATGTGGAGCCTGGCGGTAGAGGGCTCCTTCTACGTGGTGCTGCCGCTGCTCTCGTATGTGCTGTTGGTGCTGATCTGCCGGCGGAAGTGGCAACCAAGGCTGACTCTGAGCGCAATCGCCGCGCTGATGCTGATCAGCCCAGGTTGGTTGTACCTGGTGCATACCGTCCACGTGATTCCCGACGGTGCCCGACTCTGGCTGCCGACCTATCTCGCCTGGTTCCTGGGCGGCATGTCGCTGTCCGTGCTGCAGGCGATGGGTGCCCGCTGCTATGCGGCGGTGGCCATTCCCCTGGCGGTCATCTGCTACTTCATCGTCTCGACGCCGATCGCGGGTGCCCCCACCACATCCCCGGCCTCGCTGCCCGAAGCGCTCTGGAAGACCGGCTTCTATACGGTCATCGCCACGCTGGCGGTGGCGCCGCTGGCGCTGGGTGATCAGGGCTGGTACTCACGACTGCTGGCCAGTCGGCCGATGGTCTGGCTGGGCGAGATCTCCTACGAGATCTTCCTGATCCATTTAGTGACCATGGAGTTCGCGATGGATTACATCGTTCAGGCGCACGTCTACACCGGGTCGATGCTGAACCTTTTCCTTGCCACCGTGGCGGTGACCGTCCCGCTCGCGTGGCTGTTGCATCGATTCACCAAGGTCAAGACCTAGGCGCCAGGTCTGGCTGTCGATCGGACGGCTGACGCCGGCGGGACGGACCCTATGGTGGTGACCCGCTGCGCCCGGCTGGCGCCGCGCTTGCGATCACCACGACCGGCACCAGGAACTCCTCGATCATCGACCGCTCGTCGTTGTTGTCCCTGCCCGGAAACATCAGCAGCGAGATGATCTGCCGCACCACCCAACGGGCGCGCCTTTCGATGGCGGCAGGGTCGTCAGGTCCGAGCGAGCTCAGGAACCCGGAAGCCAGCGCCGCGATCACCTCCGATTGCCCGGCCAACTCGCCGCCGATCGGCAGGCGTGTCGACCCGAACCACGATGACAGTGCGGGACTCTCGCGAACCATTCGTAACGTGGCAATGACGCTGGCGACCAGTCGTTCCCGCGGATCGGAGATGCTCTCGATCTGCTGCAGCAGCTCGCGTCCCAGTCGATGTGTCTCGCGGTGCACGTAGGCGGTGTGCAGCGCCTCCCGGCTGTCGAAGTATCGATACAGTGTTGCGCGGGAACACCCTGCGAGCCTTGCGATTTCGTTCATTCCGACGGAAGCCGGATCATTCTCGGTGAACAGCCGCTCGGCGGCATCGAGGATCCGGTCCGCCGCGACCTCGGTACGGCGCTCGGCCAGCCAGTCTTTTCCGGTGGGCATCAGGCCTTGACCTGGATCGGAACCGACAGCGGACGTCGGACATAACTGCCGCCGGACCAGACGATGTTGGGCACGTCGACGCCGAAGTCTGGGCAACGGCTCAGCAGTTCGCTCAGCGCGACCCGCGATTGCATCCGCGCCGCGGCAGCGCCGAGGCAGTGGTGTGCGCCGTGGCTGAAGGTCAAGATGTTGCGCGGACGACGCTTCACGTCGAGTTCGCCTGCGTCGTCGCCATATTGGCGTTCGTCGCGGTTGGCCGACCCGTACAGCAGCAGCACACGCCGACCGGCCGGGATGGTGGTGTCTTCGATCGTCACGTCGCTGGTCACGGTGCGGGCCAGGTTCTGCGCCGGCGCGGTGAGCCGCAGCAGTTCGTCGACGGAGTCAGGGATGAGGTCGGGTTCTTCGGCCAGCAGTTGACGCTGGTCGGGCCGCTCGTGCAGCAAAGGCATTGAGCCACCAAGCATTCCGGTGACGGTGTCGTTGCCGCCGGTGACCATTGTGAAGGTGAAGCCCAGTATCGACAGGATGCCGGCGATATCGCCGTCGACACCGACCCCCGCGGCGACCAGGTGCGAGATCGTGTCGTCTTCGGGCTCGGTTCGGCGCCTTTCGATCAGCGCGGTGAAGTAAGCCATCATCGACCCGACGGCATCGCCGACCGATTCGAGTGCGCTGACGATGCCGCCCTCGGCGGTATTGGCCGCGACGATGGCCTGTGTCCAGCCGTCGAACTGGGCCCAATCCTCCTCGGGCACACCGAGATAGTGTGCGACGACCATCGAAGGGAGCGGTTTGAACAGCTCGGTGACAATGTCGCCGCCGCCGTTGGCGCGCAGCCTCTCGATGCGTTCGACGACGAAATCGCGCACCTTGGGTTCCACCGCCTCGACCTGTCGCGGGGTGAAGCCGCGCGACACCAGCTTGCGAAACTGGGTGTGCACGGGTGGATCCTGCATCACCATCGGCGGATTATCCTGCAGCCCAATCATTTCCAGATCGCCGTAGTTGACGGTCAGACCCTGCGCCGAGGAGAACGTGCCATGGTCTCGAGCGGCGGCCCAGACGTCGGCGTGCCGCGAGAGTACGTAGTAGTCGTTCTCGGGATGGCCCGGCGGAATGACGTGGTGCACCGGGTCGTGGTCGCGCAATGCCCGGTACATCGGCCACGGGTTCGGCCAGGTTTCGGGCGTGGCCAGTACGAACTTCGCGGGGACCTCGTGAGACATAACAGCGATCATGTCGTATTCGTACGACAGGAGGCGGAATATGTCAACCACTCCGGGCGCGAAGTGCGCCCGCGAAAGGTTGCAGTAGCCGAGTTTGTCGGTTGCCATTTTCGGTGGCGGTGTGCCAAAACCAAATGGCGGAAGATGGCGCTTCCGCCATAAAGTTGGCATTTCCATACGCGGGGACGAACTCAGTGGCCCTGCCGACTGATGGTTGACGCGGTTCATCTGAGGTTGGTGACCCCCGGTGGCTGCAGCCCCGACGGGATGCGCATGCCAATACGGTCGGAACACCCGCCGAATCGGACTGTCGGTCATGCGTTGGCTGATCCCGTCAGCAACGTAATTGAGGTCGACCTTTTGAACGCAGGTATTGGCGGCAACGCTTAACGGGTGTTGATTCGAGCCCGCACGCATAAAATTCGGAGGTTTTCATGAGGGGTGTCTGCATGCCGGTCGCCGTGCTGCGTTGGTCGGCTTCAAGGTAGTCCGGGCCGCGACACTTTCCGCGATCGTGTGGTGCCCCGCGTTTGTGAAGCCCATTGTTGTCACGCCGCTCGCTGCGCCGCCGGCCCCGCCGCCACCGCCCAGAGTCGCAACCGCTCGACCTGCGGCGAGGTGCTCATCAAAGGGGCGCTAAAGTTTCCGGCTCCGTGTGCGGGCACGTGAGGGTCTAATCCATTGGCGCGCCATTAATTTTCGTCGCGCTTAAGTCGTCGCCGGCTCCCGGCGATCTCATGAACGACGCAGGCGAAATGCCAGCCGAGAACTCAGCCTGATCGGCTCGTCGCGAACGTGATTGTACATTTCCCGATTCATGAGTTCGTCGTCCATGTACGAGTAAGAGCGAGGGGGATAGTGACGTGGACGAACGCGGCCCTGCCCGACTGTCGGCGCTGGGTGCATGCGCTTGGCAGTACCGCGACTGGCGAGCCTGACAACCCGACGCGCACGCCTCCACGTTTGGGTTCTAGTCAGCGAGATCTGCACATTCATAATGGGTTTCACGTTTCCTTCCCGCGCGATCGCCCGCCGAGGGGCCGACGATGGATGATTAGGTGGCGACGCGGCCACCCGGGTTGCCGGCACCGCGGAGTCTCTGAGTGCGTAACCGCTTGACTGGTTGCCTGATCACCACTCCTTCGGCACGCGGCTTTCCATGGCTAAGTGTACTGATGGTATCGCTCCGATACTAGCAGTATCGTTTGTTGTTGAATGTTTTGCTAGGTGCGGTTCGCTGCAGCCAGGTGCTGAGGGGGATTACGGTGATCACGTGCAGCGTGACGCTGAAATCCTGGTAGATGAGGACGACGATGTCGATCCACGACGCCTTCGGTCACGGACGCGGTTGTTGGATGCGGCCACCAAACTCCTCAATGCCGGTGGCATCGAAGCCGTTACTATCGACGCGGTCACCAAAGCCTCTAAGGTGGCGCGCACCACGCTTTATCGGCACTTCAGTAGCTCTACCCAACTGCTGGCCGCGACATTTGAACGGCTGCTACCGCAAGCCACCTCACCGCCCGCGACGGGATCGTTACGCGACCAGCTGATCGAGCTGTTGAGCCGACAGGCGACCCTTTTTCAGGAAGCGCCGCTCCACGTCACCACGCTGGCCTGGGTCGCGCTCGGGCCGACATCGGACGGCACAGAAGAGACCCACGATCGCAACGCACTGCGGATGCGGATCGTCGACCACTACCGCCAGCCGTTCGATAGCCTTCTGGAAGGGCCTGAAGCCCGGGCCGACCTCGACGACTTCGATCTGGACCTGATCCTGTGCCAGCTGGTCGGTCCGGTGGCGTTCGCTCGACTCACTGGACTGCGCGCAGTTGATCGTCAAGACTGTGAACGCATAGTCGATGATTTTCTCGCCGCACACCGTCGCCCCGCAGACGAACCACCGCCGCGGCGCTCAGTCCGAAAAGCCCCAACCGGCGCAAGCGGTTCTCGTAAGAACGCCAGTTAGCCTTTGCAGCCAAAAGACGGCGCGATACCTGCCCCCGGCGAAAATGCCCGGCTTCCTAGACCAACACGTCCGAGGGAACCGATGACCTCGGCCTCCCGTCGAGCACTTACTGGTTTCTGCCCGGCAAGCATTTGAATGGCTTGCGCTGTAGAGGAATTCGGTTCTGCGGTGTAACTGACCATCGACCGGCCTGGGACGGCTGTCACGGACAGAACGTGATAGGTCAGAGTCAGTTCGCCGAATCGAGTGTGATGGAACTGCTTGGTGCCGTGCTTGTGGGCGGTGACGTTGTAAGCGGCCCCATCGGGTGCCGAATGATTCGCTGCGTGTAGCTATCTCCCTGACGACATCCCAACACTGATTCGTCGTGCGCACGGCTGACCTGCCATCGCGACGCTGCTAGGCGAGGCAAGCTGGTGGCCGAAACACCGCCTGTAAGTCGCCGAGCGCGTCGCCTTAGAAGTCTCCGTCGTTCCGCATGGCCGCGCAGTGTCATATCCGTGCATAGAAGTCACGGGGCCGCACAGCAGCGAATTGCCTACGAATGCAGCGTGATCGCGCCTGGGCTCAGCGAAGGGGGTGATCCCGGGGACGCGCGGTTTAGGTGCCGGCCGGGTGCCCAACGTGCCGAATCTGCCGACGATACCGCCAGTCAGACGGCCTTGCACTATCTCGCCTACGTCACGGAACGGAGCTCACTTTCGAGAGTCGGGTAATCCGTGCTTGTCGCCGGCATGTCGTCGGCTCATCCGGCATTGCTGGAAATGGCCCTCGCGACTGGAACACAACATGCACGAAGGTAAACGCCGTGTGGAACGCCCACTGGCAACCCGGGACGTTTGCCGGTCTGAGCTAAGGGTACGCGGCTTGGATGCCCGGCGAGCATTCCGCGATCCTGCTGATCGCCGATCCCGGTGCTCCAGGCGTGATTGCCGATCATCTGTCTGTTTCGCTACCGGATGCTCTATCGGATTGGCCTCGCGCATACGACACGTGGGACGTGACTGTGCGGCGTCAGGCCTACCCCCTCGACGAGTATGCCGATGTGTCAGAGGTAGTCGGCACCATTGACCCGGCTGGCGAGACGGAAGACATCGTCATCTATTTGACGGATCTGCCCCGACGTCAGGGGACCACGCCGGTGATAGCGGACATCAGCGTGTCTGACCGGTTCGGAGTGATTTCCATTCCCGGGTTGGGTGGTGTGTTTGTCGATCGTCGGGTGAGGTATTTGGCGCAGACCGTCGTGGCCGAGGTGGCACACCAGTCAATGAAGCAGAACCAGTCGGTGAAACGGCTGACGCGGATACAGGACGACGACTTTGTCCGCTATGTGGCGCCGTCAGCACTGTCGCGGCTGCGGCTGCTGGCCGGCATGATATACGCCAACAGACCGTGGCGACTGGTCACAGGTATGTCGAAAGTGATGATGGCGGCGTTCGCCACCGGGGCTGTAAGCCTTTCACAGGCGACGATTTGGCAGTTGTCCGACACTATGGGCCCGTGGCGTTTAAGCGTGACAACGATATTGGCGACCGCGGCGATGATTGCGTGGCTGATCGTTGAACACAAGTTGTGGGAACGGCCGGAGTCGGCTGGCGAGCGCGACCGCGCCGTTATGTACAACGCATCAACTTTGGTCACTCTGACGATCGGCGTGGTCATTTTTCACGCAGGGGTCTTTGTCTTGCTGCTGGTGACCGCGTGGTGGACGCTACCGCCGGAATTGGTCGCCAAAGATATCGGTCATCCTTCCGGACTCACATCCTTGGTGACGATGGCCTGGTTGGTGGCGGCAGTTGCCACATTGGGCGGTGCCCTGGGATCGGGTATGGAGGACGACGAGGTCGTGAAGGCGGCGACATATGGGGTTCGACAACGCCAGCGATCGGATTCGGCTGACTGATGTGGGCCCTCAGTTCCCAGGGGTCGAGCGCACTTTCATTTCACCGGTGATGGCGTCCGCCGCCTATTAGGTCCCGAAGTACTCGTGGATCTGCCGGATTGCCATGGATCCCTCGCCGACCGCGGAGGCCACCCGTTTGACCGAGCCGCTGCGCACGTCTCCCACCGCGAACACACCGGGTCGGCTGGTCTCCAGCATCATCGGCCGACGTTGCGTTCGCTCCTGATTGCCGTCGATGTCCGAGTAGAGCGCGGCCGGGCCGGTCGGGACGAAGCCGTGGTCGTCGAGTTGGATGGCGCCGACGAGCCACGAGGTGTGGGGATCCGCGCCGATGAAGACGAACAGCGCGCGGGTCTGGATCGAGCGCCGCTCGCCCGTTCGTTTGTCCTCGGTCACGACCTCGGTGAGTTTGTCGTCTCCATGAACCTCCCGGATCTCCGTGCACGACCGGACGGTCACCCGGGGGTGCCGGTCGATCTGGTCGATGAGGTACCGGGACATGGTCTTGCTCAGGTCCTCGCCACGGATCACCACGTACACCCGGGACGCCTGACCGGCGAGGAAGACCGCCGCTTGCCCGGCAGAGTTACCACCCCCGACAATCACCACCGGCCCGGTGCCGCACAGCAGCGCTTCCTGAACGGTGGCGGCGTAATACACGCCATTACCCTCGAACGATTCGAGACCGGGGACGCCGAGCTTGCGATACCTGGCTCCCGTCGCCAGCACGACGGCCCTGGCCACCATCGTCCCACCGTCGGCAAGTGTCAGCTGGTGCTGGCCGTGGCCGGATTCCAGCCGGGTGATCTCGGCGGACACCGAGATCCTCGCTCCGAATTTCGCGGCCTGCAGGGCGGCACGTTCAGCCAGGTCGCCTCCGGAGATACCGCCGGGAAACCCGAGATAGTTCTCGATCCGCGACGACGTCCCGGCCTGGCCGCCGGTCGCGATCCGCTCCATTGCCGCGGTGGTCAGACCGTCCGACGCGGCATACACCGCGGCGCCCAGTCCCGCAGGACCAGCGCCAACCACGATGACGTCGGTTTCGTCCGACGCCGTGCCTGGCACCGGCAGTCCCACCCGCCGGGCCAACTCCGTGTTGGTTGGGTTGCGCAGCACCGCACCGCCCCAGACCACCACCGGTGTGTCCTGGGCGGTCACCCCGAATCGCTGCAACAGTCGTTCGGCCTGCGGATCGCGTTCGAGGTCGAACCAGCGGTGCGGCAACCGATTTCGTGCGGCGAACTCACGTAGCCGAACAGTGTCCGGCGAGTAGCACGAGCCGATGATCCGGAATCCGGATCCCTCCTGAATGAGCAGGCAGCGCCGCCACAGGTATGCGCGCAGGATCAGATCACTGAGCCCCGGATCGTGGACCACTAGGGCCCGCACCCGTTCGGTCGGAACCACAAGCATTTCACCGGGTTTCACCACCTCCGCGGTGTAGAACGCTGCCTGGCCCTCGAGATCACCCAACTCGCCAAGGAACCGCCCGGGGCCGTGCACCCGGGTCACACGCTGGTCGCCCGCGTCGTCCGCGATGCCGACGGCCACCTTGCCGGACAGGATGACGAAGAAGTAATCGGCGCGCTCACCTTCGCGAACGAGCATCTCGCCCGCGCCGACGGTGCGCCGGGCACCGCCGGACTCAAGGGTGGCAATCTGATCATCGGACAGTCGCGGGTACGCGCCGTGCACGTCGGGGGTCTCGACCAACGGAGACGATTCGCGCTGGTCGACGACGGTCTCAGACATAGTCTTCGTGGACGTAGCACCAGCGCCAATTCTCGCCGGGCTCGAAGGACTGCACGATAGGGTGTCCTATCGAGTGAGCATGTGCGCGGGCATGCCGCATGGGTGATGAATCGCAACAGCCCACGTGTCCGCAAGTCAGGCACAGCCGCAGGTGCAGCCATGGTGTGCCAAGCCGCAGGCATTCCTCGCAGCCCTTCGACCGCGGGCGCACCGGGCGTATCTCCGCCACGTGCGGATCCACATACACAGACGTCATGATCGTGCCTCCTTCGAGCTATCTGTTGACAGAGCGTCATCCAGCCAATTGCGCAGCGCCGCAACGGGAGCGGCGCCTGCTTGCCGCGCCAGTATCTGCCCGTGGTCAAGGAGCAGCAGTGTCGGCACCGCCTGCACCGTGAACCGCTGCGAAATCGCCGGTGCCTTATCCACGTCGACCTTGACCAGTTTGAGTTGTCCGGCGCGTTCGGTGGCGAGCTGCTCCAGCGCCGGACTCACCATGCGGCACGGTCCACACCAGGGCGCCCACAGGTCGACAAGTACTGGAATAGAGGGCTTTTCGGCAATGTCGGTGAAGTCCCCGTCGCCGGCCGCAGCGATCCACGGCAGCCACTGGTGACAGTTGGCGCACCGGGGCTTCCCCTCGGCTGCCGCGGGTACGCGGTTGCGTTTTCCGCAGTGCGGGCATGTCACGATGTCGGTTTCCATTGCGTTTCCTCCCTCAGGCCGCCAAGGCAGGATCCGAATAGTCCACGGCGAGTTCGCCGTTATCAACGGTGACGCGGATCTTGCCACCGCCTGCGATGTCGCCGCGTAACAACGCCCGACCGATCTTCGTTTCCACCTCGTGGGCGATGTAGCGGCGCAGCGGCCGCGCGCCGTACACCGGGTCGTAGCCGTGTTCGGCGATCATCCGGCGAGCGTCCGCGGTGATGTCGAGCTCGATTTGCCTTTCCACCAACCGATCCCGCAGTTCAGCCAGCTGTAGCTCGACGATCCGTTCGAGCTGCGCCATCGACAGCGGAGTGAACAACACGATATCGTCGACGCGGTTGAGGAACTCGGGCCGAAAGTGGCCGCGCAACTCGGCCATCACGCGATCGCGCGCGTCGGGCTTGATCTCGCCGTCCGCGGTAACGCCGTCGAGCAGGAAATGCGATCCGATGTTGGAGGTCATGATGACGACGGTGTTGCGGAAGTCGACCTGACGTCCCTGTGCATCGGTGAGCCGACCGTCGTCGAGCACTTGCAACAAGGTGTTGAACACGTCGGCGTGCGCCTTTTCGATCTCGTCGAGCAGCACCACCGAGTAGGGCTTGCGACGCACCGCTTCGGTGAGCTGACCGCCCTCCTCGTAGCCGACGTATCCCGGTGGCGCGCCGACCAACCGGCTCACTGTGTGCCGCTCCTGGTACTCGCTCATGTCAAGCCGGACCGTGTTGTCCTCGCTGTCGAACAATGCGGCGGCCAGCGTCTTCGCGAGCTCGGTTTTACCGACCCCGGTCGGTCCGAGGAAGATGAACGAGCCGATCGGACGGCGCGGATCCCGGATTCCGGAGCGGGCCCGAATCACCGCGTCGGCGACCAGCTGGACCGCCTCGTCCTGGCCGATCACGCGCTCGTGCAGTATTTCGTCGAGCCGTAGCAGCTTTTCCCGTTCGCCCTCCTGCAGTCGCGCGACCGGTATGCCGGTCCATGCGGCCACGATTTCGGCGATCTCGTCCTCGGTGACGACCTCGCGAAGCAGCCGCTTTTCGCCCTGCTTGGACGTCAGCTGTTCCTCGGCCGCTTGCAGTTTGCGTTCGAGTTCGGTGATCTGGCCGTAGCGCAACTCGGCTGCCCGGTTCAGGTCATAGTTGCGTTCGGCTTCCTCGGCCTCGTGCCGGAGTTGCTCGAGTTGCGCGCGAAGTTCCTGTACCCGCCGGATCGCCTGCCGTTCGGCATCCCATTGCGCGTGCCGGGCGTCGGCGTCGGCTCGCAGATCGGCCAACTCTTTGCGAAGTTCCGCCAGCCGGGACTTGCTGGCCGCGTCGGTCTCCTTGGCCAGCGCCGCGTCCTCGATCTCGAGCCGGGTGACCCGACGGGTGATCTCATCCAACTCCGCTGGCATCGAGTCGATTTCGGTGCGCAACCGCGCACACGCCTCGTCCACCAGGTCGATCGCCTTGTCGGGCAGGAAGCGGTCGGTGATGTAGCGGTGCGACAGGGTTGCCGCCGCCACCAGTGCGGCATCCTGAATCTTCACCCCGTGGAACACCTCGAGGCGTTCGCGCAGACCGCGCAGGATCGAGATGGTGTCCTCCACGTCGGGTTCGTCGACGAGCACGGTCTGGAACCGGCGCTCCAACGCGGCGTCTTTTTCGATGTGCTTGCGGTATTCGTCGAGGGTGGTGGCACCGATCATGTGCAGCTCACCGCGGGCAAGCATCGGCTTGAGCATGTTGCCGGCGTCCAGCGACCCCTCCGCTGCGCCTGCGCCGACCACGGTGTGCAACTCGTCGACGAACAGCAATATTCGACCTTCGGCCGCCTTCACCTCTGACAGCACCGCCTGCAGTCGTTCCTCGAACTCACCCCGATACTTCGCACCTGCCACCAGCGAACCCATGTCGAGGGAGAAAATTGTCTTGTCCCGCAGGCCTTCCGGGACATCGGCGCGAACGATCCGCTGGGCCAGACCCTCCACGATCGCCGTCTTGCCGACTCCGGGGTCGCCGATCAGAACCGGATTGTTCTTCGTCTTGCGGCTGAGGATCTGAATCACCCGGCGGATCTCGGCGTCACGGCCGATCACCGGGTCCAGCTTGCCGGCGCGGCCCTCGGCGACCAGGTCGCGGCCGTACTTCTCCAGCGCCTCGTAAGCCCCCTCCGGCGATGCTGAAGTGACCCGCTGGTTGCCGCGGACCTTGGTCAGCGCGCCCAGGAACGATTCCCGGGTAACGCCATGGGAGGCCAGCGTCCGTCCGGCGGCACTCGCCGAACCCTCTTCGGCGAGTGCGATGACGAGGTGCTCCACCGACACGTAGTCGTCCTTGAGCCGCTTGGCTTCCCGCTCGGCGGCCTCCAGCAGGTTCGCCAGCCGCCTGGTGACAGAGACCTGGCCCGGCGCGTCGTAGGCCAGCATGTCGTGGCCGATCAGCAGACCGGCGCCGCCGTTGCACATGCCGCGACGCCTGCCCGCCCCAGAACGGTCCCATCCCGGCGAACCCGTAGGCGGCACCTGCCATCTTCGGGTCGGGATGCACGGTCTGGCAGTACGCCGTCAGACCCTCTTCACAGTTACGGCAGAAACCGCAACCGATGTTGAAGGGCACACACACCCGATCCCCCGAAGATACCTTGACAACCGCTTTGCCGACCTCGGCAACGATGCCCAGATTCTCGTGCCCGAGCACCATGCCCGGCTCCAGGTCGGTGCGGCCCTCGTACATATGCAGGTCCGATCCACAGATATTGGTGGTGGTGATCTTCACCAGCACGTCGGTCGGGTGCTCGATCTTGGCGTCCTGAACCTCCTTGACGACGACCTCACGCGGTCCGTCGTACACAAGTGCTCTCATGCTTGATCCCCCTAATTAGCTGGTGCCGTTCTGGTCCGTGCCTTCTTCCTCGTAGTGTGCGATGCCGAAGGGGGCGCGGGGACTGGACCAGCAAGCCGAATGTTCGGGGCCGAGTTCGCCCTATCAGTACAAGCCGCGGACAACTTCCGGAGTCTGGTGACACTTGTGGCTGTGCGGACCACCGCTCGCACTGGACAGCAGACTCGAGTCGTGGGCAACCATGATGACGACCCGACCCCCGCGAGGTTGGCGACGTCGATCGACGCCGGAGAGAGCACATTTGTGCAGTGCCGTTCCGCAACGCCATCGTCGATGCGTTCGCCCAGTCCCGGCGGGCGCAACGGGACGGTGACGTTGATGTCCGTCTCGTTGGCTCCCTAAGCCAAATGCGAATCGGTCTACGGCATCGTTCCCTCAGGTCGATTCGAAGAGGAATTTTGGTCCGCCGGGACCGACGCTGTGACTCCGGCCAGTGGGCAGAGTGGTTCCGAGAAGTGGTTTGACCCCTCGCCACTGCGGCTGGGTCTTCTGGTTCTCCAATCATCCACCACCTATTAAGGAAGATCGCCATGGCTACGAAGGCATTGCTCGTACGGCTCGAGGCCAAGCCCGGCAAAGAAAGCGCAGTCGAGGAATTTCTTGTCTCGGCGTTGCCGCTTGTCGAGCAGGAACCCGACACGAAACCATGGTTTGCGGTTCGGTTCGGCCCGTCGACGTTCGGCATCTTCGACGCGTTCCCAGACGACGCGGCACGCGAGACGCATCTTGGCGGTCCAGTCGGAAAAGCCCTCGCGGAGAAAGCCGACGAGCTCTTCGCCTTGCCACCGGACATCAGCAATCTCGACGTCCTCGCCAACAAGCTCTGACGCCGCGGTTGCTAGCGTGCCCGGGCCGGATGACGCCGAGCAGCATGAGCGCGTTGATAGATAGGCGAGCACCGAGTCGGGTGTGCGACCCTGTCGATAGAGTCGGGCACCGCGCGCCCGGATGGCCGTCTTGCTTGTCGTCGGCGCGATTTTGGCGGTCCTGGGATCCGCGGGACGTGCTGTCGGCGGCCGCCGTCACTACTACTGAGCCTGCTGGGGGCGACTAACTCGTCCCCCAGACGCAGAATCGCCCATTTCATCAGTGGCGGGTTCACGCGGTCGTCGCAACACTGTCGATTTGCGAGGTTGCGGCGACCATGTCGTTCTCGGAGGACTGTGTTCGGTTTGGTGATCAGCTAGCAGTTAGTGGATGCGGGTGTGCCGGTGAGGCAGGCCGCTGAAGGGTTAGTTATCTCGCGACAGCGGGGTTAAGCGACCTTGCGGACGACTGGCCGGGCGAGGGGTTTCTCGCTGCCTGATGTCAATGGTGTCGATCCTGCGCCTGCACTGAGCCAGAAAACCGGAACGAGCCGTCTGGTTGCAGGATTCGTCATCAAGTTGGCAAAAACGAGTCCGCCAAGATGCGTGGCAATCCCGGAGAACCGCAGGTAGGAGAGTTGGTTGATGACACAAAGAATGGCAACCGACAGAGTTGTTGTTGTCGGTTGTCATTTTCGATGGCAATTTGTCAAAACCAAATGTCGGATGCGACATGAATATGGCAATTCAGTGGCGTTGCGGAGCTCTGCGGCCGTTGACTGATGATCGACGCGGCTCATCTGAATGGGTGACCGTCATCTGAGATGGGTGACCGCCGTGCCTCACGGACTCGGTCGCCGTGGTGCTTCAACTTCATTTGTCGCGGTTGACGGAACTGAGGATTAGCGGCGGCGACGACGTTGTTGCGGCGCTGCTGCTGCGCCGCGGCGACCGCTTGTTGTGGTGGCTTCTCAAGCTTTCTGTGCTCATCCCTTTTGTCAAATGTCCACTGGATGCCCAAAAGCACACTGAAAAGCGAATTTTCGTGGTGCGGCGTCAACCGGCGCGGCCGGTGGCAGGGATGGGGGCAAATCGTCGGACTGAGCGGCCTAGGTGACGGCGGCGGATCTCCGGTGGGCGCTGGGCGACTCCGCAGATCCCACCGACGATTTCCGCGCGACGTGCCCTCATGACGGCAAGTTCGTCATTGACCGAATGTCTTGGCGGTCGATCGAGCTAGGTGCCATATCGTTGCGTGACGGAGTCGCCGCGGCAGCTAGTGGGTACTGCCGGTTGGAGAGCTCTGACTATTGGGAATCGCGGGTGCTCTGGCTTTGTTGGTGCTGGATGGAGCAATAAAATCGAAACCTCTGGCATTCGAAACATTCCGAAAGTCGCACTGCCGCCCTATAGCCGAGACTCAACGGGTCTGACCGTGGCGTCCGCGCCCACGAACTGTCGCAACCAGTCGAACCAACGCGACATGCCCTGGCCGGTGCGTGCGCTTACTGGCAGGATCGTTGCGCTCGGGTTCACCTGCCGGATGTGTTCGATGTAGCTTTCGAGGTCCACGTCGAGGTGCGGAATTAAGTCGATCTTGTTCAGCAGCACGATGTCGACCGATCGGAACATCACCGGGTATTTCTGGGGCTTGTCCTCGCCTTCGGTGACGGAGTACACCATCGCCTTGGCGTGCTCGCCGACGTCGAACTCAGCGGGGCACACCAGGTTGCCGACGTTCTCGATGATCACCAGGTCCAACGGCGCCAGGTCGAGCCCTTGCATGGCCCGGTTCACCATCGGGGCGTCCAGATGACACTCGCCACCAAATCCGTTGCTGGTGTTCAACAACGACACCTGCGCGCCGCGACCGCCGAGTTTGGCGGCATCCAGGTCGGTGGCAATATCACCTTCGATCACCCCGACCGACAATTCGCCGGCGAGTTCGTCGAGGGTGGCGGCCAGCACGGTGGTCTTACCGGAACCCGGTGAGCTCATCAGGTTCAATGTGCGAACACCGTTGCTCTCGAACGCTTTGCGGTTGATGTCGGCGCGGGTGTCGTTCTCGGCGAAGATCGATTCCAGTACCTCTATCCGTTGCGAAGCGGTTGCGTAGCCGGTGTGATCGCCGTGATCGGCATGCGCATGATCATGGTCACGATGCTCGTGGCTGTGCACGGTGCCGTCGTCGTGCCGGTGAAACCTACCCATTTGCAATCCCTTTCATGACACCAGCACGGACGTGACCAGAAATTCGTTGCCCCGAACGATCTCGACGTCGGCGACTCCGCAAACTGGACAGCACACCGACCATCGAGACTCGATCTGTGAACGTTCATCGCAGGCACGGCATAGCACTTCGGCGGGGACGAACTCGAGCTCCAGTTCGGTGTCGGCCATGCCGGCGTCGAGATGCTGGCAGACCAAGGACCAACAGAACTCCAGCGATTCGCGGACCACCTGGCGCAGCGCGCCGACCTGAACGTGAACGACGTCGACGCGGCGGCCTGCCGCGTGTGGTTTCACCACACCGGCGATTGCATGACATAGCGACAACTCGTGCACTACACCATGCTGCCCCGTGGGAGACATCGCTGTCGCGAAGATCGGGTGCGGAAAAACGCAGACATTGTGTGCGAAATTGTGATTGTCGCCCACATTTGCCGGGTCTAGCCTGGGGCTTGACCGCCCATGCTGACAGCCCATCAGGCATGGTGGCCCATTGCTGCTCAGGAGGGTGTTGTGGGCAGTCTGCGACTCCAACTCGACATAAGCGGCGTGGTCCAAGGAGTTGGATTCCGCCCTGCTGTCGCGCGGATCGCCGCGCGTCACAACCTGGCCGGCCACGTTTTCAACGATTCGCGTTCGGTGCATTGCGAATTGGAGGGCGCACCCGAAGCGGTGGCGGCGGCCATGCGTGCGATCAGTGCCGACCATCCGCCCATGGCCCGCATCGACTCCCTGCGGGCCACAGAGATTCGTCCCACCGGCGAACTCGGGTTCCGAATCGTCGACAGCCGCACTGCCGATGGCGGTCGCACCCTGGTGCCCCCCGACATCGCCATCTGCAACGACTGCCTACGTGAACTGTTCGATCCCACCGACCGCCGCTATCGGCACCCGTTCATCACCTGCACCAACTGCGGTCCGCGCTACACGGTGATCACCGACCTGCCGTATGACCGACCTTCGACCACTATGGCGCAATTTCCGATGTGTCCACAGTGTTCGGCCGAGTACGCAGACCCCGGCGACCGCCGGTTTCACGCGCAGACCGTGGCCTGCCCCGACTGTGGACCGAGGCTTGCCTGGCGCGGTCCCGGCGATAGCAGCGACCCCATTGCCGCCGCTGCCCGCGCACTGGACGACGGACTCATCGTTGCGGTCAAAGGCATCGGCGGTTTCCATCTTGCCTGCCGCGCCGACAATGCGGCGGCAGTAGCCAACCTGAGGCGCCGAAAGGATCGTCCCGCCAAGCCGTTTGCCGTAATGGTGCCTGATGTCTCTGCGGCGCAACGCATTTGCCGTGTCGAGTCGGCTGCCGCGGAACTTCTCACCTCGTCAGCCGCGCCGATCGTTCTGCTTTCTGCCCGCGACGAAATACTGAGTTCGGTGGCACCGGGTCTGTCCGAGATCGGCGTGCTAGTCGCATATTCGCCCCTGCACCACCTGCTGTTCGACCGGTTAGGCCCGGCCCCATTGGTGATGACCTCGGCCAACAACGGCGGATCGCCGATCGTCTTTCGCGATTCCGATCTGGAATGGATCGACGGACTGGCTGACGCGGTGCTCAGCCACGACCGGCCCATCCATGTCCCGTGCGAAGATTCGGTTCTCGCTGTGGCCGGGGATGGTCGAGTGGTGCCGATTCGCCGGTCGCGCGGTTATGCGCCGCTGCCGGTGCTGGTCGGTGCGGGCGGCGACGAGGTGATCCTGGCCGCCGGCGGTGATCTCAAGACGACGTTCTGCCTGATGGATACCGATGGACATGCGCACATGTCATCGCACCTGGGCGACATGGCTGATCCCCGAACGCAGTCCTGCTTCGAGTCTGCACTGGATCACCTGGATTTCATCACCGACCGCCGCCCGGCAGTCATCGCCTGCGACCTGCACCCCTCTTACGCGACCACCGCCTGGGCGCGTCGCCGCGGCCGCCCTGTCGTGCATGTGCAGCATCATCACGCCCACGCCGTATCACTTCTGGCCGAACACGGGCGGCTCGGCACCCCGATGCTCGCGGTGGCCTTCGACGGCACCGGTTACGGAACCGATGCCACGATCTGGGGCGGCGAGCTACTGCTGATCACCGACCCGGATGCCTTCACTCGGGTCGGACATCTGAAACCGTTTGCATTGCCTGGCGGCGACGGCGCCGTGCGTCACCCCGGCCGGATCGCGCTGGATCTGCTGTATCGGGCCGGGGTTGAATGGACACCAGACATCCCGGCCGTCAGCATGCTGGGTGAGCAGGCAAAACGTGTGCTTGCCCAGCAGATACCTCGTGGTATCGGATGCTTCGAGACCACCAGCATGGGCCGATTGTTCGACGGCGTCGCCAGCCTGCTCGGCGTCTGCCACGACGTGACCTACGAGGGCCAGGCCGCCATCGAACTCGAGCATCTCGCCCGCCGGGGTCGCCCGCTGCCGCTGAACATCGAGGTGACTGCGGGCGTTCTGGACCCGGCGCCATTGATCACCGAGCTGGTGCGGCACTTGCTAGCCGGAGCTGCGGAACCAGATCTGGCGGCCGGCTTCCACGCCGCCGTAGTCCGAGCCACCTCAGACGCCGTGTGCACAGCAGCCGCCAGCATGAACGGAGTGGAGGTCGTCGGCCTGACTGGCGGCGTATTCGTCAATCGGCTGTTGCTTGATGGCCTTCGTAACGATCTGAGCAGTAAGGGTTTCGAGGTTCTGACCCATGCGGTGTTGCCCTGCAACGACGGTGGCCTCGCGTTGGGTCAGGCCGTGATCGCTGCGCGACGACAATGCAAATTGGAAGAAAGGGGGTCGAGCGAATGTGTCTCGGAATTCCCGGCAAGGTGATTGCCACCTGGGACGAGGCGGGAACACGCATGTGCACCGTCGACTTCGGCGGCACCACCAAGACGGTCTGCCTGGCGTACCTGCCGGATATGGAGATCGGTGAGTACACCATCGTGCACGCCGGATTCGCCATCACTCGACTTGACGAGGCGTCTGCGCAGGAGACCCTGCGGATGTTCGATGAACTCGGTGTGCTCGACGAGGAACTAGCCGGTGACGACGGTCAGGGCAGGAGGGAACCGGCATGAAATACCTGGACGAATTCCGCGACCCGGTGGCCGCCCACACGTTGGTGGATCACATCAAGAAACGGGCTACCAGATCCTGGACCATCATGGAAGTCTGCGGCGGGCAGACACATTCGATCATCCGCAATGGAATCGACCAGTTACTGGACGGTGCAGTGGAATTCATCCACGGCCCCGGATGCCCGGTCTGCGTGACACCGCTGGAGATGATCGACCGCGCCCTGGAGATCGCCGCACGCGACGACGTCATCTTCTGCTCTTTCGGTGACATGCTGCGGGTGCCCGGAAGTCATCAAGACCTGTTCGGTGTGCGTGCCCGCGGCGGTGACGTCCGAATCGTCTATTCGCCGCTGGACGCCACCCGGATTGCGGCTGACAACCCCGACAAGCAGGTGGTGTTCTTCGGGGTGGGTTTCGAAACGACCGCACCTGCCAACGCAATGGCGGTGGTCCACGCGCAACGGCTCGGGCTCACCAACTTCTCGATGCTGGTCTCACACGTGCTGGTGCCGCCGGCCATGACGGCGATCCTCAGTTCGCCGACCAACCGGGTCGAGGGTTTCCTGGCCGCCGGTCATGTCTGCACCGTGATGGGTACCAGCGAGTACGGCCCGCTGGTGGACAAATACCGGGTCCCCATCGTGGTCACCGGCTTTGAACCGCTCGACCTGCTCGAGGGCGTCCGGCAGGTGGTGGACCTGCTCGAGGCCGGAACGCCGCAGTTGCGCAACGCATATCCGCGGGCGGTCACCGCCGAGGGCAACGCCGTCGCCCAGCAGACGCTCGCGGACGTGTTCGCGGTGACCGACCGGCAATGGCGAGGAATCGGCATGATTCCCAAGTCCGGATGGACCCTGTCGCCGCGCTACGCCCAGTTCGACGCCGAGCTGAAGTTCGGGGTCGGTCACCTGCGGGTGTCCGAGTCGGCGCAATGCCGCAGCGGCGAGGTGCTACAGGGCTTATTGAAACCCAACGAGTGCCCGGCATTCGGAAAGTCCTGCACACCACGCACGCCGCTGGGCGCGACCATGGTCTCCAGTGAAGGTGCCTGCGCGGCCTACTACCAGTTCCGTCGGTTGGCAGCCGCGGCTCATGGCTGAGTCACCGGTCGCTGTCGACCCGGCCGACTGGGTGTGCCCGTTGCCGTTGCGCGAGACGAAGCGAATCCTGCTCGGCCACGGCGGCGGCGGGGTGCTGTCCGAGGAGTTGATCGAGAATCTGTTCCTGCCGGCGTTCGGTGGCAGGGCCGGGCCTGCGCGCGATTCCGCGTTGCTTGAAGTAGACGGCGGACGCATCGCGCTGACCACCGATTCCTATGTCGTGCAACCGTTGTTCTTCCCCGGCGGCAATATCGGCGACCTGGCGGTCAACGGCACGATCAACGATTTGGCTTGCAGCGGGGCGCAACCGATCGCGCTGACGGCAGGGTTCATCCTCGAGGAGGGACTCGAACTCGATGTTCTCGGCGCGGTCGCCGAGACCATGGGCAAGGCCGCCGGCAACGCTGGTGTCGGGATCGTCACCGGCGATACCAAGGTCGTCGCAAAGGGTGGCGCAGACCAGCTTTTCGTCAATACCGCCGGTGTCGGTGTGGTCCCCGCAGGCGTGCATCTCGGACCCGAACGAGCGCGCCCGGGCGACCACATTTTGATTTCGGGCAATCTCGGCGAACACGGCGTCGCGATCATGAGTGTGCGCGAGGGCATCGACTTCGGCACGGTGGTGACCACTGACAGTGCCCCACTTCATCTGCTGGTTGTTGCCATGCTGGATGCCGGAGGCGCTGGCGTGCATGCGCTCCGCGATCCCACCCGGGGCGGGTTGGTGGCCTCGGTCGTTGAGATCGCCCGCGCGGCCTCCGTCGGCATCGAGCTGGACCTAGCGAAAATGCCGGTCCCCGATACGGTTTCGTCAGCATGCTCGTTTCTCGGGCTCGATCCGCTGCAGGTGGCCAACGAGGGAAAAATGGTGGCGTTCGTCGACCCCGAGCGCAGCGATGAGGTGCTGGACGCGATGCGAGCGCGGCCGGAAGGCGCCAATGCCGCGCTCATCGGCCGGGTGGTCGCCGAACATCCGGGCCTAGTGGTAGGCAAGACGCCGTTCGGTACGACTCAAGTCATCGAACGTCAACTAGGGGAACAGCTTCCGCGGATCTGTTGAGCGAAGCATGCTGCGCTGGCACAGTTGCCCGCGATGAGCACCGACGTTGACTCATGCACGCTCATCCGTGTACCAGCGGTTGAAGCCTCTAGGGCCCAGCTGAGGGCGACTGTCAAGGAGTCAACTGAACCGGGGGCAGTCCCAAACCGTGCGGTATGGCACAAAGTCACTTCATTTAGAGACGCCATGCTCTCGATTTCGAGGGTTGATCGCGCCAATCTGAGAGAAGGCTCTAGCGCCGGAGAGGAGCGCAAGTCATGAATACACACTTCCCAGATCGCGGCACCATCCGCACCGCGCTGGCGCTAGCTTCTCGTGCACCATCCGTGCACAACACGCAACCGTGGCGTTGGCAAGTAGGTATGTCGAGCCTTCATCTGTACGCCGATGCTAGCTTGCAACTGCCTCACACCGACCCGGACGGGCGTGATCTCCTCTTGAGTTGCGGCGCTGCGCTGAATCACTGCGTGGTCGCGCTGGCGGCGGTGGGTTGGCGTGCAAAGGTGGTGCGGCTACCCAATCCTGCTGATCTCAGTCACCTGGCCTCAATCGAGGTAACTCCTCAACAACCCGACACCCTTGACATCACACTCGCGGCCGCGATCCCGCGGCGGCGAACTGACCGGCGACCTTACAGTTTCTGGCAGGTCCCAGTGTCTGACATCGCCTTGATGGCCGCGCGCGCGGCTCGAAACGGCGTGATGCTCCATGTAGTGGACGCGCTCGATGATTTGAATGTCATTGTCTCTCAATCAGTTTTGCAGCACGCCGCCGATGCGGAATACCTTGTGGAACTTGCCTCGTGGAGCGGGCGGCACCTTTCCGAAGCCGGCGTACCTGCTCGCAACATCCCAGTCTCAGATCCGGCCTCGCCGATTCCGAGCAGGCTCTATGCGGGTTCCGCGCTGGCTTTGCCACCGGACGTTGCACCCGCCGAGGACAGCGCGGTCGTTTTGGCCCTCGGGACTCGCACTGACGACGAATTGGCCAGACTCCGCGCTGGCGAAGCCACCAGCCTTCTGCTTCTCACCGCAACGGCGACGGGCCTAGCTTCTTGTCCGATTACCGAGCCGCTTGAGGTCTCAGAGACACGAGAGATGCTACGCGCCAGCGTGTTCGGTGACGGCGGCTATCCGCAGATGTTGCTGAGGGTCGGCTGGCCGGCGGCTAATGCGGATCCGCTGCCCGCCACTCCGCGTCGTCCGCAGCGCGACGTCGTTGAATGGCTTTCCGATCGGTGATCCCAAGGCGTTTTCACCTTATTGACCGATGTTGGCGGTGAGCGAACGCAGCGTGTGCCGCGGCCCCCAGCTATTTGGATTGGCTGTGCAGCCTAATTGTGCGCGATTTTCGGCGCCGTTACGACTTGGATTCGGTGCAGATCTGTAGCACTTCTGCCAACGGACGCCGAGGTGTTGGTGCCGGTCGGGCTTCCATCGGCGGTGCCAGTCCGACGCGGATCAGTACCTGGGGTTCGCCCTGCTCTTTAATGAGTCCGCGCACGATGTCACGGCTTTCGTCCACCTCGACCAGATGGGTCAGTGTGCAGGTCGCCATTCCCGCCGTTGTGCACTCCAGTAGCACAGTGGAGAGCGCTTCGCCGCATCTCAATGCGTTCGCCGTTGTGTCTTCGGGCGTCGATAGCACAACGATTTTGGACCAATCCACCTTGATCTCGGGTCGGCGATCCTCGTCCGATCGGATCGGGAATTCACGTCCGACATCAACCCGGCGATGTTCTGTAGCAGAGGCTAGCGTGATCGGCGGCACGCCATCGTGCATCATGAATGGCGAAGTCCACCAGTCTAGTTCGGCGTGATAGTGCCAATCATCGCGACGGACAGTTTCGGTAAGCCGCGAGGCCTCGGCCAGCTGCGGTCGCGCGCTGTCGGCAAGCACGTGCAGCGTAACCAGGCTGTCGTCGAACAAGCTTCGCAGGACCGGTTCGAAGGAATCCCAGTATGAGGGCCATCCCATCGGAAGCCGATCTGTCCTGCGCTGAGGTATTGCTTCTGCGCGGTTGTGCTGGGCTGCGGTCACGCGATCTGCCCTGCTGAATTGGATGGATGCTAGCTGTTCGGGGTGTGTCGAGTCAGGAAGCCGGCTGATTTCGGCATGCCAACCTGCAGCCCGCACCGCAACTCGAAGGTGATCGAGCACCGCCCCACAGCTCACGACCGCGTCACGCCCCGCATCGTCAGTGCCCAAGACTGTGCGGCTCCGATCGAGGAACAGTCGCAAGCCGTAGCCGTCGGCCACCCATCGCCATGGTTGGCTGTTGTGCACGGACGGGGCCCGACAAGCCAGCAGCACAGCGTTCTTGAGGCTTTCAGCGTCGAGCGTCGTTCGCATTTAAAGGCCACCACCTCAGAGTTAAGGTTCCTGGTCCGCTTTCCCTTTCATCGCCAACCGTACGAAGCTAAAAGGTCTGGTGAATAGGGACTTACGTCCTCGATGGGTTCCGGTCAACCGTCCGGCGACACTACGCATTCCCGCCCGATTCTTCCCACGAGGCGTCCTTGCCCGCAGGCTTTCGCAGCCGGCGGCACCTTGATGTGCGATGAGTTTGCGGCACGCCGACGACGATGGCCGACGTCAAAAACGCAAACGGGTGACAGCTTGGTACCGAAACGGGGACATAAGTCCCTAGCCGGCTAGTCGAGTGACTTGCTGCAATAGGAGTACAAGTAATGCGATTTCGGTTCCAGGAGGCAGTAATGATGTCAGTATCCAATGGGCCTGAATGGAGTGGGCGGTGACAGCGCCAACGACTGCGACGACGGTCGTCGCTTTTCAAGCGCATCCATCGTGGGTTGCGGCTCAGAAATATGCCGTTGAGCGTCGGGAAGCAATGCGCCGTCATCCGTCTTCGCGGGCCCGGAAGGTCGTTGCATCTGGCGACAGCGATGTGTCTGCAAAGTTATTGTCATCGACGAAGCCCGAAGGCAACTGATCAACCCATGACCCCTCTTGCATCTTCGCCATTCTTCGCTCTATCCACACTTTTGTCGTCGGCGTCGAACGAAACACTCGCCGTCGATGCGGAATTGGGGGCGCTCCTAGTCGAGTATTGTTGCTATGAAATCGATTTCGACGACTGGTATTCGCGTCAGCCTCCAAGACGTCACGCGGAATTCGGTGGTTGGGTCAGGGAAGGGAGGGCACTGTTCGAAAGGCTTGATGATCTGAAAGAGCTTGCTCACAGCTATTTGCGGTGTGATTAATTTGTCGTCGGCGTTGCCGACTGACGACCCTGCCGCAGGAGGCTTACGGCGGTGAGCAGCAGTCACGAGCCCACAGCCAGAACCCGGCGACAACGGCGGAGTCTTCCCACGGGCCAGAGAGTTAGTTGCTAACCGGTTCCCCATCGCGATGCTGGGGACCATCCTCAGCCAGTTGACCGTCGAGGGTGTGTAGTTCGGGCCCCGCGGCGGCTTGGTTGATGTTCTCCAATTGGCGGAGAGGGTCGGTTCGAGGCGACTTTGCCGCCGAGTGCGGTGGTTAGACAAGATCCGTGGCTTCGTAATCCATTGTTTCGCAGCCGACATGCGTATCTGCGGTCCGGATTGGCTGCCGCGGTCGGAAATACGATCGTGCAGGCGGTGCGAACCGTTAGCGGTTTGGGTGGGAGCCAACGAGAAACCTTTGCTCCGCCATGGCCAAATCGCGCAGCGCGGCGATCAATGCGGTGTGTACGTCCGCGGCTTCGGTGCGCGCCCGGCCTGCTATCTGGTTTGGAATAAAACCAGGTCTTGGTCACCTCCACCAAAACGAGATACGCCATCGTCAGCCCGACCATCGCGGCGAAGAAGGTCCAGGGGAGTGGCATGAACCCAAGACCATGCGCGGCCGGCGAGATCGTCAGGACCACCCCTGTCGCGATGACTGCCAGCGTCGCTGCGGTGAGTAAGGGACTCGCTTTGCTTCGCAGGAACGGTACGTGTCTGGTGCGAATGGCGAATATTATAAGTGTCTGCGTTGCAAGGGATTCCACAAACCAGCCGGTGCGAAATTCAACGGGCCCGGCGCGCAGGACACCAAGCATCAGGCCGAAGGTCAAGAAGTCGAACAGGGAACTGATTGGGCCGAACGACAGCATGAACCGTCGGACGAATTCAATGTCCCAGTGTGCGGGCGCGCGCAGTTGGTCGTCGTCAACTCGGTCAGACGGTATAGCGAGTTGCGAGGTGTCGTATAGCAAGTTGTTCAACAGGATCTGGCTGGGCAGCATCGGCAGGAAGGTGAGCACCGCGGATGCTGCTGCAGCGCTGAACATGTTGCCGAAATTGCTTGACGTTCCCATTAATACGTACTTGATGGTATTGGCAAAAATGCGACGCCCTTCAGCGACTCCCTCAGCCAGGACACCGAGGTCCTTTTTCAGCAGCACCACGTCTGCCGCGTCCTTCGCGACGTCCGTTGCGGTGTCAACGGAAATGCCCACATCGGCGGCATGCATCGCTAGCGTGTCGTTTACGCCATCTCCGAGAAATGCGACACTTCGCCGGGATTGACGAAGCGACGAGATGACACGGGCCTTCTGCTCAGGTGACATACGAGCGAAGATGGTGTGGTTGTCGACCGCTGAGTCGAATTCGCCGTCGCTCATCGCTTCGAGCTCCGTGCCGGTGACGGTACCCCTGGAATCCAAACCAATTTCAGTGCATACCTTCTCCGCCACGACGGGATTGTCGCCGGTGGCCAGCTTGACCTCGATACCTAGTCGCGAGAGCCGTTCCAAAGAGCGACGCACATCGGGTTTCGGGTTGTCCGCGAACACGAGAAACCCCTCGAGATCTAACTCCATTTCATCGGAGGCGGACAGAGTCACTTGGTCGGGAGCGGATTTGCTGGCCACTGCGACGACGCGGCGGCCGTCGGCGAATAGTGCTGCCAGCGTCCCGCGGGCGGTACCAGGAATGTCGACGCAGTGCGCCATGACCTGCTCAGGAGCGCCTTTCACCACGATGCGCCTGCCTTCGGGAAGATCGAGAAGCGCCGAGGTGGTGCGCCGTACGTGATCGAAGGGTAGCGTGCTCAAACGGTTTGCGCCGACGACGACAGTCTGGCCACGCCACAGCGCTGAATCAAGTTCGTTCCCGCTCACTCCACCCTTTGCTGGGTCAACATCGGTGGCGAGCATTCCGCTTCGGACGAGCGAGGCAGACTCCTTACCGTCTGGGCCGATCGCGGCCACGAGATTGATGTGCCCATCGGTGAGGGTGCCTGTCTTGTCCGTTATCAGAATGTCGATGTCGCCCAGATCTTCAATGCACACCAAACGTTTGACGAGTACTTGGAGCCGAGCTAAGCGTCGCGAACCGGAGGCAAGGCTTGTGCTGACGATAGCGGGCAGCAGTTGGGGGGTAATGCCGACCGCGATGGCCAAGCCGAACAGTGCAGAGTCGATGAGCGGTCGTTGGAGCAAGAGATTGATGCAGATGATGGCCGCGGTCAGAACCATCGCGACCTTCAGCAGTAGGTACGAAAAGTGCCGCAGGCCGCGCTGGAAGTCCGTTTCTGGCTGCCGCTCGCCCAAACCAAGTGTGAGGCGGCCGAATTCAGCGTTGCATCCGGTCGCGTAGATTACGCCCGTCGCTTCGCCCGCACTGACGACAGTACCCATGAATGCGAGATTCGAGGAGTCGCAGATGGCGCTGTCGTCTGGAACCGGTTCGGGCGCCTTCTCCGACGGTGTGGACTCGCCGGTGAGGATGCTCTCGTTGCACTCGAACTTCGACGCCGTGATCAGTCGGACATCAGCTGGAACTACGTCACCGAGCTGCATTCGAATCACATCGCCGGGAACCAATGAGGAGACGTCAACGCGAGTTAGCTCCCCGTCGCGGCGGACCGTCGCCAGATGGCGGACTCGATTGTGCAGAGCTGCCGAAGTCCGCTCGGCGCGATACTCGTTGAGAAAGGATAGTCCGATGCTGATGACCAGAATAGTGCCGATGACGACGGCTTGCGTACTGTCGCCGAGGAATAGGGACAACAACGCGGTACCGGCCAGTAGGCCCAAAACCGCGTTGTTGAGCTGCCGCATCAGCACAGATATGGCGCTGAATCGATGACTGCGAACAGAATTGGGGCCCACCGCGGCCAATCTTGCGTCTGCCTCGTCGGTGGACAATCCTTCAGGCGATGTGTCGAACCATCGCATGACGTCCGCAGTCGGTGCGGTAACAACGCGCTCTCGTGAGAGGGAGGAGCAGGTATGTGGACGCCAGCTGACTCTGAAATCAGTTTCCTCGTAGTGGTTTTCGGCGCGGCGTCTATCCATAAATCGACGATCACGCCAGGCCGACGGATCTGGCTAGCGCCAAATGCCCATCGTTTCGTGCCGAATGACACTCGCTGCGAGAGCATTTAGTCCCTGCTCGCCCACCTGGACATCAGATTCCAACTTGTCCACTTAGCGGGGATACGCCAAGGCAGGCCCCACGGTAGCGGACAACGGACCGCAGGAATGCGGTTGACTTACCGATACCTACCAATAATTACTTTCGGCCCTACCTAGAAACTGCGTTAGCAGAGTGTGATAGCCAGCAGATCTCGCATAGGAGGCCATGATGAGTCGCATTGGTTACGGGAAGTCCAATGATGCTCGGGGCGGCCAGCGCGGTTCGATGCCAACGGGGACCGATTGCCAAGGCTATGCTGACAGTGCGGACCGTAGGTTCCTGCCTGATACCGAATTCCTCAGCAGCAGTGATGCTTTCATATGGTCGATCGAGGGCGACCCGCGTCTTCGTTCGACGATTGTGGTGTTGATCCTGTTCGATCGGCTGCCGGACTGGCAGGAGGTCAAGAATCGATTCGAGCTGATATGCCGCACCGTTCCGGTGTTCAGCGAGCGGGTAGTGACTTCTGTCGGGTTGACCCCGCCACGCTGGGAGCGGGATAGCGAGTTTGACCTTACTTTCCACGTGCGAAAAGTTGCGGCGCCTGCACCCGGCGACATGCAAGTCCTGTTGGAGATGGCCCGCATCGCAGCGATGGCTGACTTCGATCGGGCCAGGCCGCTCTGGGAAGCGACTTTGATCGAAGGTTTAGCAGACGGAGCGGCGGCGTTGTTGTGCAAGCTGAATCATGCACTCACCGACGGCGTGGGTGCCGTCGCCATAGCAGCAGCGCTGTACGACCGCACGGAGAAGTACGAACCACGCCTGGCGCCCAACCGTGCCGTGGGGCCCGTGCCGCGGCCCTTGCCGGATCACCCAAAATTCCTCGCAAATGAAATTGCCTACGCGACAGACGCGCTCGTGGCGTCGATGAAGGCTGTGCCGCGACTTGCAAACGGATTGCGGAACCCACTCAAAGCATTGACAAAGGCCTACTCGACAACCGCGTCGCTTTGGCGAACGGTGCGACCTGTGAGTCGGGTCGGCTCCCCACTCATGCTCAAACGTCAGCAGGGTCGGCGGCTCGCAACGTATCAAGTGCCCACCGACCGCCTGCACGAAGCGGGCGCCGTAGCCGGCGGATCGCTGAACGACGCGTTCATTGCCGCGGTCGTTGGCGGAGTGCAGCGGTATCACGAGAAGCACGGGACTGCGGCCGATCGGTTGGTGATCACCATGCCCATCAGCGTCCGGACGCCGGATGATCCGCTTGGTGGCAACCACGCGACCCTGATGCGGTTGGAGGTGCCGGCGCGATCCGCGGATGCCTCGCAGCGCATCCGCTTCGTCCACGGGCTAACCTGCAAAGCCCGTAAGGAAGAGTCATTGGGCTTGACCCAACTGGTTGCCGGTGCTCTTCGTCTCGCGCCGAGTCGGTACGTGAGTTCCGTTCTGCGGAAAGTTGATTTCATCGCGAGCGACGTTCCTGGTTTTGCCGAACAGACCTATCTCGCCGGCGCCGCGGTGCGGATGCAATACGCATTCTCGCCGACACTCGGCGCTGCCTTCAACGTCACACTGCTGACGCACGTAGACATGTGCGCCGTGGGAATAAACATTGACACCGCTGCGATCCCGGATTTCGATGTTTTCAATCGTTGCCTTGTCGCAGGCTTCGACGAAGTGCTCGACATTGCAACCAGATCAGACGCTCACCAGCTCTCTACGAACACGAAGGGGCGTTGCTAACTTGAGGACGACCGATGAACTTGTCTGAACGCTCAACGCCAGCGAAAGCTCTGTAGTACAACATGAGTCCGACTTTTAGTGATGCAAGAGCGGATCGCAGTCATGATGTCCCGATACTCAGTGGCGTTGACCGAACTCCCCGAGATCACCGGGGCGCAGGATCCCATCGACCCAGAAGGAGTAATCGATGATCGAAGTACTGGCGGACATGCCAGAAGGCGTGACCGGTATCCGCGTGTCGGGCCGACTGATTGGTAAGGACCTGCGCGAGTTCAAACCCACCATGGAGGAGCGGTTGAAAACCGGCGAAATCAGGATCGTCGAGATCATCGCATCCGACTACGAGGGCTTCGGTCCAGGCGGGTTGGTCGAGGACCTGAAGGTAGGCTTTGGTGCACTCTTCCAGCATCATTCGGCGTTCAAGCGAATCGCTGTGGTGACGGACAAGGACTGGGTCGCCCACACTCTGCACGCTCTCGCGTGGATGGTCCCCGGCGAGATCGCACTGTTCGGCCTGGACGAGCTTGCGCGCGCGAAGGAGTGGGCCGCGGGCTGAGGGAACTGATGAGGTAGACGTTGCAGTAAAGAGCGCCATGAGGCCCCGAAGGACTGCCATCGCCCTCGTCGCAACGACGGGCGTCATCATGTCGTTCATAGCGGCTGCGCCGCCCGCTGCTTACGACGGCCAGCCGGGGTTCGTCGCGAATCCGGTCGATTACGTCGACACGCTTAACGGCACCGGGACGGGCGGTGAGACGGTCGGGGAGATCAACAATTTCCCGGGCGCCTCGTTGCCGTTCGGCATGGTGCAATACTCGCCGGACACCGTCGGCACCTACGCCGGCTACAACTACCACAACCCGCACTCCAGTGGGTTCAGCTTGACCCACGCCTCGGTGGGCTGCGCGGCTTTCGGCGACGTCTCAATGTTGCCGACCACCAACGCGATCGGTTCCCAGCCCTGGAACGCATGGGAGAGAATCGCGCACGACGACACCGAGGTGGGTGTGCCCGGTTACTACACCGTTCGGTTCCCCGTCACCGGAGTGACCACTGAACTCACCGCCACCACCCGCACGGGCTTCGGTAGGTTCACCTACCCGAACGATTCTCGACCGGCGCTGTTCCACGTTCGCTCAGGGGCGTCGCTCGCTGGAAATTCCCGCTCGGCCATCCGACTCGGTGAGGACAACACCACGATCACCGGATGGGCGACCAGCGGCGGATTCTGCGACAAGAGAAACACTTACACCATCTACTACGCCATGAAGTTCAGCCAGCCGTTCACCCACTACGGCACCTGGGACGGCAAGTGGGTGTACGCAGGAGCACGCAGAGCGAATGCGCAATACAGCGGGGGCTATGTGGCTTTCCCGGCCGGTTCAGTGCTCGAGGTGCGAACCGCGATCTCCTACGTGAGCATCGACGGGGCGATGGCGAACCTCGCCGCCGAAGGCACTGCGAGCTTCGACCAGGTCCGTGCCGCCGCATCGTCGGAATGGAACGCCGCGCTGTCACACATCTCGGTGGCCGGAAGAAACGTCGACCACGTGGAGACGTTTTATACATCGCTGTACCGGACGCTGTTGCACCCCAACACCTTCAACGACGTCGACGGGCGTTACATCGGATTCGATGGGTTCACTCACATGGCGGCCGAGGGGCGCACCCAGTATGCCAACTTCTCCGACTGGGATACCTACCGAGGCGTTGCGGCCCTGCACGGGCTGCTCTTTCCGAAAATCGCCAACGACATGGCGCAGTCCCTCGTCAACGACGCGGAGCAGAGCGGATCGTATCCGCGCTGGGCGCTCGCAAACGCGGCAACAGGAGAGATGACCGGCGACAACGTGGTCCCGCTCATCGTGAACCTCTATGTCTTTGGCGCAAAAGATTTCGACACCAAAACGGCGCTGCGTTACATGGTGAAGGCAGCGACCGACGGCGGGACCGGGCTCAACGGCTACGTGGAACGGCCCGGAATCGCTACCTATCTGCAGTTCGGCTACGCACCGCAGATACGGGAGTTCAGCACCGATGGCAGAGTTGCCGGCGCCTCGATCACTCTTGAGTGGTCGGTCGACGATTTCACCATCTCCCGGTTCGCTCACTCGCTGGGCGACAGCGCGACCGCGGCCGAGTTCCAGAACCGCGCGCAGTATTGGCAGAACCTGTTCAATCCCACGACCGGGTACATCTCGCCGCGCAGCCCAACCGGGTTCTTCCGCGACGGCCCCGGATTCGTGGAATCCCCCTCGGGCTTCGGGCAGGACGGCTACGACGAGGGCAACGCCGAGCAATACGTCTGGTGGGTGCCCCAGAACGTCGCCGGCCTGATCACTGCACTCGGCGGCCGCAAGTCAACGGCCGCCCGGCTCGACCGCTTCGTCAAAGAGCTCAACGCCGGCCCAAACGAGCCCTACCTGTGGGCCGGTAACGAGCCCGGCTTTGGCGTCCCTTGGTTGTACAACTATGTCGGACAACCTTGGAAGACCCAGCGAACGGTCGACCGGGTGCGGGGTCTGTTCCGTCCGACACCCGACGGTGAGCCAGGCAACGATGACCTCGGCGCAATGTCCAGCTGGTACGTCTGGGCCGCCCTCGGCATGTACCCGTGCACCCCGGGCACCCCGATCCTGACACTGAACACACCACTGTTCGATCGCGTTGTGATCGGGCTCCCCGGCGGCAAGTCCATCCGCATCTCGGCCCCGGGCGCGTCCGCGCCGAGCTATCTGAAATACATCAACGGCCTTGTCATCGACGGCAAGTCCAGCGTGCAAACATTTCTTCCAGAGTCGATCATCCAAACCGGCGCAGACCTGGCGTTCACTCTCTCGGCGCACCCGAACAAGGTATGGGGCACGTCCGAATCCTCCGCGCCACCGTCGTTCGGCGCGGGTGGCTCGGCCGTAACCGTCAACATCTCCCGCCCCATCGTCACGATCGCACCGGGAAGCACCGGAACTGTGACAGTCGATGCCCAGCGGATGAGCAACTACGCGAGCGAGTACACGATCACCGGTACATCCGTCAGTGGAATCACAGTGGAACCCGTATCTGGGCGGTTCGCCGACAACGGATCAGCCAAGGCGACCGTCAAGATCACCGTCGCGCAGTCAGTGCGCGAGGAGGACTACCTGGCCTATCTCACGACCGCAGTCGGCGAGCACACCAGAGGCTCGACTGTGCTCGTGGTCGCCCAGCCCGACTCCGACGAGTAAATTGCCAGATCATCTCGTCATTGGTGCCAGCAGGCATGACGGTGCAGGAGATGCCAGTCTGGCGACCGAGCTAGTTGGGCACTTTGGCTTCCTCGCGCGGGACCAACGACTCTCGCAGCTGGGGTAAGCGCCCCAGCAGACTGACACAGTGGCCAAGATCAAGTGGATTGTGCAGGTTTCTGTGCCCATCGCTGCGCTTTATTGCGCGCGTCGGTACTACCGCAACTGGGGCACCACGAAAGCGGAATGTCAGATGCGGCTGCCTGGCGACGCGGTGGTGAAGGAGCCAACTGTCGAGGTGACCGAGGCGGTCTTCGTTGATTCGCCCGCATCTGTGGTCTGGCCGCTGTTGGAGCAATTGGTTGAGCGACAGAAGGATTCATTTGCCTGCGCCGAGATCGGTAGCGATCGGCTCCGAGTGGGTGACGTGTGCACCCCGGCGGCCGCAAGCTCGATGGGACTACCCAATGACGTCGTTTTGACGGTTACTGCAATCGTCCCTGAGGAGTACCTCGTGTTCCATGCCACTCGGCCCGGCAGAGCCTGGGATGCAGCATGGTCACTACACCTTCAGCCGCACTGGGAGGACCGCGTCCGACTCCTCACCCGGACCAGAATCGCGCTGCACCATCCTGGCGACGTCGTCGCTGTGGAAATGCTCAGGCCCATGGTCGCACTTGGCGCACGACGACTACTACTTGCAATCAAACACCGTGCAGAACATTGCGCATCGACAACGATCAGCACGCCAAGTCTGGATCGTCGTAGTCGGTGAATCCGGGTGTGATGCCCTTGATCTGCGAAACAGCCTCAAGAACGAGCACTTTCGTGCTCACGGTTGTCTGGTCGACCGGCGTTCGTAGGTGGGATTCGCGGGTAAAAGGAGACGGGCATGAAACCGGTCGTGGTAGGCATCGATGGCTCGCAAGCAGGCATTGTGCGCAGCGTAGATGTTGCGGGACAACAGCTCTCACTCATCAGTGTATTGGCGCCTCGGCTGGTCTTGGTCCGAAGTCAAATCGTCGACCTGTGACCAATTCCGGTATGACACGCACGTAGTGTGACTTCTCGGACCCCGTCCACGACAGCACTTGGGCGCGTTCGGCGTTCGTGATCTCCTCATCGGTACGCAGGGAGCGGGCCGTGCCCTTGACGATGACGCTCCAGCCTTCCGCGACATTGTGGTCATCGACCTCGAACACCACGTGTCTGTTTATCGCCGTGCTGACCAGCTTGGTGCCCTCCGTGCGAAACAAGATCGTCCGGCGCTGAACAACATAGTTCACGGGAAAGATCTCGGGGCGCCCGTCAACACTGGTCACGAGCCGGCCCAATGACCCACCGGCAAGTAGGTCCCAGCATTCATGCTCCGGCAGTATGGTGACGCCGGCGGTGTTTGATGCTTTCATGCAACTATTTAATCGTTGGGCAACAGGACAGCGCATCGGCCAGAAGTCCTGCAAGTGTGGGACCAAAGTCGTTTCTTGGCAACAAAATTGCGTGACCAGACCTAGTCCAGGGCTCTGGGTATGGGGCGTGCGGAGCACATGCGTCAGCCTCGGCAATTGCTCACTAGTGCAAAGCAGAGGCCAACTTCTCAATGGCGTACTACCAGCACTGAGCAATAGTCAACGATCGAGGCAGCGGATGACGGGGTGAAACGCATCAGCGGCGCGATCTGGCCGGCACCTATCACCGCAAGTTGGACGGGTTCTGTTGTGCCCGCGATGAATTCCGCGACACCGCCCAGCGCCGGCGCGGCTTCTACATAAGCAGATGGGTAGCGTTCCTGCCAAGGATCCAAGCGGCGGCCGATATGTTCGGACATATTGGCGTCCGAACCGATCCCGAGTGCGCACAGGGGTGCGTTGCGCAGACTTGCCTCGGCGAATCCGTGCTTGATGATCAGATCGCTGTCGGACGACGTATCAACGCTGACCACAATCCATGCGCCCTCGGACTTCATGGCGGGTTCGTCGGGACGGATGATGGCAACGGGACAGAATGCTGCGTTACCCAGCGCGGCAGCCGTTGATCCCGGAAGGTGTTGCGTGTGACCGAGTCCGAGAGATCCGACACAAATCATCTGGGCTGCGCGTGACTCGGCTATCAGGCCTGCCCGCGGTCCGGCTCCGACGACTGCTGTCTCGACCTTGGCGACTTTTCCGGTTGCTGCGATCGCCGCCTCGGCAGCTCGGAACAATGGTTCAGCCAAAGACACCTGGAGCCGGAAATCACAGTCAGGTTGTGCCGGTGCGACATTGGCGCCATGCACGAGTAGAAGTGGTGCATCACGGGCGATTGCCTCGTCGACAGCCCACAAGGCAGCGGCGATCGCGGCATCTGAGCCGTCTATGCCGGCTATGACAGTTGGCAGCGTGTTCGACTGATTCATCTCGGCCTCCGAGTTGCAATTGGTGGATGAGCTGACTCTGAATCTAGTTGTGGGAGTGCCTGATTCAGGCATGAACGGTCAACGTCGTCGGCCGCAGCGATCAGCGTGGCAGCTAGCTCGCGCGCCGCTCGCGCGTCCAAGCCGTCTAGCTGGGGACCTGGCAGGGCAATCCATCTTCGCGTGGTCCCGTCGGCAAATTGGCGACCATAAACGCGGACGTGGACTGGTCCGCCGAGGTACGAGCGTGCCACGAAATCACGAAACCACAAGCTGTCGAGCTGCCAACCGAAAATACACACCGCATCGGCTGGTGGTGGAACTTCGTCGATCGATGTGCTCATGACCGCGTACCCTCCTGATGTCTGCAGTTGGTCCCCCCGCTATCTGTCAGGCTGCGCGCGGTAGTTCCGCAGCCGTCTTTACCCGCGTCTCCTGCAATGTCGGTGTGGTCACCCAACCAACAAGAGTGAGGTAGAGGCCGACCACCCCGAAGAGAATTTCGACTCCGGCCCATAGTGGGGTCAGAGCGATCGACGCTTTGGCAGCCGCCATGAAAGCGTGCGGGAAGGCCATCAACCAAACCGCGCGCAATACCAACAGCCAGCCCAGCGCGGATATAATCACGGCTGCCGCGCCGCGCCAGTACTGATGCACCGCAACAATACTGAGGGCGGCCAAGAGCAAGAAGCTCCCCGTCACCCAAGGCAATGCGGCGCTGGCCCCGAACTCCGCGAGCATGGTTCGCATGTCTGGGCGGGTCGCCGCTGTAATGGTCACGACTACGATGAAGGGGCCTAGTATGCGGGCGAGCATTCGAGTCGGGGTCCGGTAATCCAGTGGTGCTTTCATTTCGACCTCCGTTCCATAGTGCGCGGGCTCCAAGCCCGCCCGCGAACCGGCATCTACCCGGTCGGCGCTCATTCGGCCCCTCAAGCTTGGGCGTTCGGCTGTCACCCCTGCGAGGGACTGAAGTCACCTATCGCAAATGACATTCGTCAGTCGCACCGGACGTAGGCCACGCTGCATCCATTCACGCCGACCGACGGCCGCACTTTTCCGCCGCGGTTGCAATTCGCTGAAGGCATAGGTGCCGGCATTGGGACCAAAGACCCACTAAGACCGGCCCAACGACTCTGCCCACTCGGGGTCATCAATGCATACGTTCACTTGCGGCGGGTGAAATCGGCCCGAGCGCTCGGGTGAATCCGAGTGTCAAGGAATTCAAGAGAGTCAACAAGATGATGACGAGTATCGACCTGCGAATGAGCCTTGGCACTCAGTTCTGTATTGATGGCGTCGGTGCCGCGGAGAGCAGGCTGCCGCATTCGGGCCGCGTCGAGGCCAACCCACTGAAAAGTTGGTGGCTGCTAGCTAGCGAGGAATTCACCGCGGTGCAGCACCCGTCAGCAGACGTTGCGCGGGCCCCAGAGCGCACCGGGCAACTTCGCGCGACCACCGAAGACTGTCATGCCGCAACGCACATGTGCCTATTGGGCGGCGGCGGGTTCGAAATCGATCACCGCAGTGAATCTGTCACCTACCTGTACTTAGCCGACCGTCAGACGACGGTCGCGCAAGATCGCACCAATAAAACTCTGGTGCGAAACGTCTGATCCCCGGAGTGGAGCAACATATGTCAAAGTCAGCGAAACCTTCAGCCATCGTCGTCGGCATTGACGGCTCTCGAGCGGCGAATGATGTGGCGTTATGGGCTGTCGATGAGGCGATCGACCGCAATATTCCATTGCGCTTGCTATATGCGATCGAGCCGGAAGAGACGGGGTGCGTGTCGGCCGACCGGGCGGCTCGCAAGCTTGCCGTGGCTGAAAGTGCGGTCCGCTACGCGGCCATGTCCGTAGAGGCGGAGGACAAGCCGGTCAGAATCGAGATCGAAATTGTCCAGGAACCGCCGGTTAGTGCCTTGGTTCGGGCGTCGGCGTCGGCAGTGATGGTTTGTGTCGGCGCTGCCGGTATCAACCATTTCGCCCCTGAGCGAACCGGTTCCACAGCCGCGGCCCTAGCGGTATCGGCGCGCTGCCCCGTGGCGGTAATTCGCAGCTACAACGGCCGAGACGGCCGCGATGCACACTGGATTTTTGCGATCGGCCCTGAGTCTGACGATGCCGATGCCGTAATAGGGCCCGCGATGGAGGAAGCGCGGCTCCGCAATTTGCCGTTGCATGCAATTAGCTGTCAATCAAGTGGAGGAAGCGAGCACACCAACCGGCGTGCGGCCGAGAATGCAGACCACCAGTCGCTCGCCAGGGCGGAGCGACGTCTTGAGCGGTGGCGACGGCGATACCCGGACCTAGAGTTAGACGCAGGGGTCACCCATCGAAATCCCATCGACTATGTGGCGATAAATGACCGCAGCGTCCGAATGGTGGTGGTGAGTGTGCACAACCACGCCGCGGTGGAGCAACTACTGGGCCCGACCGGAAATGCAGTTATGCACAAGGAAAATTGCTCGTTACTGATTGTCGGGCAGCGAAATTTGTGATCGAGACCATCAAAACAGTGGTTTGGCCCCCGAAGGACCGGGTTGTCGGCGGGCATAAAGCACAAAGGTGGAGTCAGCATTGATAGAGAGGGGTCAGGGAAATGACTCAAACGTTAGTGGACGCGGGAACGATCAACAGGGCAATAGGATTGGCATGCCGCGCACCCTCCCTGCATAACAGCCAACCCTGGCGTTGGGTTGCTGCGCGCACGAGCGTGGACTTATTCGCTGATCGCCTCAGATTCGTGCCGGCAACGGACACCTCTGGCCGCGAAGCCATCATTAGCTGCGGCGCTGCGTTAGACCACTTTGTGGTGGCAATGGCAGCGGTCGGATGGGATTGTCAGATCGACCTATTCCCCAACCCGAATAATCTTGACCATCTCGCCACGGTTGGTTTTTCGCGGGTGGGCACTGTCGCCACGGCCCGCAGGGATCGGGCGAAGGCGATATCGCAGCGTCACACCGATCGACGTCCGTTCCGCGCACCATCGGATTGGGAATCGTTTGAACCGATACTGCTCAGTGCTTACGACCACAACCTGGCTACCGTTCAGACGCTGGGCGAGGATCTGCGGCCGCGGCTTACGCAAGTGTCAGAATTCGCCGAGTCTATGCGTCGCTATGACGACGACTACCACCATGAATTAACTTGGTGGACTGAACCTTCGAGAGAATCGGATGGTATTCCGCAAGGTGCCTTGGTGTCAGAATCCCAAAGCCGGAAGGTCGACGTGCAGCGGCGCTTTCCCGCCCGCTGGTACACCCAGCGAAAATCTGCCACAGTCGCGGATCAAGCCAAGGTGCTGCTTCTTTGCACTCGCGGCGACACCCGGTTGGACGCCCTGAACTGCGGCCGGATCATGTCGTCGATTCTCCTTGAGTGCACCGTTGCGGGACTGGCAACGTGCCCGGTGACGCACATTATGGAGGTGCAGGCGAGTCGGAGTTTGCTGCGGGAGTTGGCGGGTGGCAAAGACGCTGTACCGCAGGCGCTGGTCCGGGTTGGACTCGAGCCGGCAGGCGAAGAGCCGGAACCGACGCCACGGCTGCCGTTGAGCGAAGTGTTGACGACAACGGAATAGGTTTTGAAGGCAGAAGCGAGCCCGATTGTAGGGTGGCTGCGGGAACCGACGGGCCATTCGGGTGGCTGCAGGAGGCTCACAAGGTAGAAGCCACAAGGCCGGTCAGGTCGGCGAGGCGATGGGAGTAACCCCACTCGTTGTCATACCACCCGACAATCTTCACCAGGTTTCCAGTGACCTTCGTGAGCCCAGAGTCGAAGATGCACGACGACGGATCGGTCACTATGTCGGAGGACACGATGGGATCCGAAGTGTAAGAGAGATAGCCCCTGAGCTCATCGCGTGCCGCGTTCGCAAATGCTGCGTTGACTGCCGCGATGGTCGCGGGTTCCCGGACGGTGGCGGTGAGATCGGTCGCTGAACCGGTAGGTACCGGCACCCGCAGCGCGTAGCCGTCGAGGCGGCCCTCGAGCTGGGGCAGCACCACGCCGATCGCGCGGGCGGCACCTGTGGACGTGGGCACCACATTGACTGCTGCTGCCCGGGCGCGGCGAAGATCGCGATGCGGGCCGTCCTGCAGGTTCTGGGCCGGGGTGTAGGCGTGAATGGTGGTCATCAGTCCGTACTCGATTCCGAATGCATCATCGAGCACCTTCGCCATCGGAGCCAGACAGTTCGTGGTGCACGAGGCATTGGAAACAACCGTCTGGCTGCCGTCGTAGTCGCGGTGATTGACACCCATCACAACCGTGAGGTCCGCACCCTTCGAAGTCGCGGACACCACCACCTTCTTGGCCCCGCCGTGGAGGTGGCCGCGGGCCAGCTCCGCCGGCGTAAAGCGACCGGTCGACTCGATGACGACGTCCACACCGATGTCTCCCCACGGCAACGCCGTCGGCCCGTCGGCGATGGACCACGCCTTGATCCGCTGCTCGCCGACCACGAGGTCCTCGCCATCTGCTGATACGTCGTGCGGCAGGCGTCCCAGGACAGAGTCGTACTTGAGCAGGTGCGCCAGCGTTGCGTTATCCGTGAGGTCATTGACAGCGACAATCTCTATGTCACTGGTACCAGCCGCGCGTTGAACTTCCACGGCACGAAAGAAGTTTCGGCCGACACGGCCAAAGCCGTTCACGCCCACTCGGACTGCCATCGTGATCTCCTCAATTACGGCCGTGCCGGCAATGGCCACGTACGACCACCCTGTTGGTCAATGTTGCTAGCTTTTGTCACCGATTCGTTGGGCAGAAGGGCACTAAGTCACCGCTCGATCTGCCGTATGTCACCACCCGGCCTCGGTCATCCAGTTCATCGAAAAGTGCTGAATTCAAATCAATTACGGCTCATTAGGGTCCAAATGCCCTGTTGGAAGGACGCGTTCACAACCCATGCTGTGAAAGCACAGGGAGAGGGGCGAATGTCCAAACACTGGTTGGTGATGGAGGGTGACGGACCCGCCGCGCCGTTTCGCGCCCGACTGGCCGGGGCCGGCCGACATCTGCCAGCCAGCGTGCTCACGACGGATCAGTTGATGGCGACCACGCGTCATCACACGCACATCGACCTGGAACGTCTGACAGGCATCCACGAACGTCACGTCTCGGTTGGGGACGAGGACTCCTTCAGCCTGGCGATCGCTGCAGCGCGGGATTGTCTGGACAGAGCACAACAAGACGCCGCGTCTCTCGATGTGGTGATCAACTGCAGCATCACGAAGTTTCGCGGCGGCCTCACCCAGTGGCTGGAACCGACGATGAGC
Source organism: Mycobacterium sp. IDUB_37 (assembly GCF_055419245.1). Taxonomy (NCBI): domain Bacteria; kingdom Bacillati; phylum Actinomycetota; class Actinomycetes; order Mycobacteriales; family Mycobacteriaceae; genus Mycobacterium; species Mycobacterium sp. IDUB_37. The sequence continues at coordinate 170,548 of NZ_JBVAXG010000011.1, forward strand.
ATTGCTGTGGCCCGGGCCATCGGGGCCGATAAGGCAATGACTTTCGACATCTCCAACGCGTGCGCAGGAATGCTGACCGGAGTCACCGTACTCAACAATTGGATCCGGCAGGGCACCGTGCAGCGCGGGTTGGTGGTCAGCGGCGAATACATCTCGCAACTCGGCCAGAACGCGGCCAAGCATGTCCGCAACATCATGAGCAAAGAGCTCGCATGCCTGACCCTGGGGGACGCTGGAGCGGCCCTGCTGTTAGAACGCGCCACCCCTGGGTCCGCCGGAATAGATATCGCCGGATTCACCACCATTGCCGACTACAGCAGGCTGTGCCTTGCCTTCCCCAAGGGACATGATCCCGGCGCCCGGATGTTCACCAATTCGCGTGGGATCCAGCGGGCAGCCATCGCCAACACCCCGCTCTTACTGCACGAAGTACTCGAGGCCGCTGGCATAGCGATGCATGACATCGATCATGTGATTACGCATCAGACCTCTGCTCGCGCAATACGTAAAGGCATGGTGGCGATGTCTGCTGAATTCGGCGACAGTCCACAGCACGACGCGGTGATCACCGTCGATCGGTACGGAAATACCGCATCGACGACCCACACGGTCGCGCTGGTGGAAGAACTCGAAGCCGGCCGCGTCCTGCCGGGCGAGACCATCGCTTTGATCGCGCTGGCTTCAGGGCTGGAGATCGGAGTCGTTCTCCTTCGCGTCGATGAGGATTTGGTGGGTCGCTATGGGCACTGTCATTGATCGCCTCCACGTCACTCATGGCGGTTGGCGTAACCGGCACAGCGCACTGCGTCTGGCGGTCGCGGCGGCGACGACGTGTTTGCAGCGGGCAGGCCGAGCGCCCTCCGAGGTGGATCTGCTGATCAATACCGGCATCTATCGCGACAAGAATCTGGCGGAGCCGGCCCTCGCGGCGCTCATCCAGGACGACATCGGGGCCAATTCCGAGGACCCACACGAAGACGCCCACGGGACGTTCTCCTTCGATATTTCGAACGGAACATGCGGAGTCCTGACAGCACTACAGATCGCCGATGGATTCCTGAGGTCTCACGCCATCGACTGCGCCCTGATCGTCGCGAGCGACGCCGACCCAGGGCACGGCATGAGCGAGCGATTTCCGTACGCCCCGGTAGGAGCGGCGATGCTATGTGACTGGCGCGACGACGAATTCGGACTGGGTCGGGTGCACTGGGCCAATACCCCAGACGACGGTGAAAATCTTCGTGCGACAGTCGGGCTCGACGGCACCCGCAATGTCCTTCAATTCAGCGAATCAGCCTCGCTCGATGAGCAATTCGCCGCGGCCGGGGCCGAGGTGGTCCGCGATTGCCTCGCGGCGGCGTCTCTTGACCTCGCCGACATCGACACCATTGTCGTCGCGCCCGCACGGCACGGCTTTCGGGTGGCACTGGCCGCCCAGCTCGCGATTCCGGTGAAACGGATCGTGAGCACCGATGACCACGCCACACATACCGCTGCGCTGATAGCAGCAATCCGAAGCGCCACAGCAGAACTCGTGCCAGGCGGCCGCTTTCTGCTGGTCGCCGCCGGCGCAGGAGTTACCGCCGGCGCCGCCGTCTACCGCACCCCACCCCAATCGGCATAGCAAAGTAATCAGGACGGTGCCATGTCGAAGTTCAATACTCTCTCCGGGGTCGTCGTCGGCGTCGATGGTTCACCAGGCTCGCTGTCCGCGGTCCGGTGGGCCGCCCGCGACGCCGAGTTGCGTAAAGCTGCGCTGACATTGGTGCATGTTGTGCCGGCGACCGCGGGGGATTGGCTCGAATCGTCCTTGGTGCCGGAGTGGATGCGTGCGCAGCGCGAACACGGACGAAAAGTACTCGCCGAGGCCCGCCAGCTCGCCCTCGATAGTTACCAGCGCGGATCGGCGCGGATTGAATGCGAAATGCCCGCTGCTGTAACAGTTCCTGCACTAGTTGAGCTATCGCGGGACGCCGATCTGGTGGTGGTGGGTTGCCTCGGTACCGGGACGTTGCGGGGACGTCACCTGGGTTCGGTGAGCTTTGGCATGGTCTATCACGCGCATTGCCCGGTCGCCGTGATCCATGACGGCGTCGAGGTGACTGCCGATGCCGCGCAGGCCCCGGTGCTGCTGGGGATCGACGGCTCACCGGAATCAGAGTTGGCGACCGTGATCGCGTTCGATGAAGCCTCGCGCCGGAAGGTTGGGCTGGTGGCGTTACACGCCTGGAGCCCAGTTGGCATGTGGGACGACATCTTCAGTTTCCCGGGTCCGCGCTGGGCAGAGTTGAGGGCGGTGGAGGACGAAGTGCTCGCGGAGCGACTGGCCGGCTGGGCTGAACGTTACCCCGACGTATCCGTGCAACGGCACATCGTGCGCGATGAGCCGGCTCGTCAACTCGTAGAGACATCCGAGTGGGCGCAGCTGGTCGTTGTAGGTAGCCACGGCCGGGGTGGATTCGCCGGAATGTTGTTGGGCTCGGTAAGCGCCGCAGTTGTCCTGTTGGCCCGTGTGCCGGTCATCGTTGCTCGAGAAACGCGCAACTGAGGGTTCCGACATTGCCGGGTCACACGGACTAGCTGCCTTAATGCAGCCCAACGGAGCGGAACAGGTGCAAATGACAACGCCGGTCAGATCGCAAAACACTATCGTCACCCTGACGATGAATCCGGCGCTCGACATCACCACGCATACCGATCAGGTCATTCCCACCAATAAGATGCGTTGCGCGCTGCCCCGTTACGATCCCGGCGGCGGCGGAATCAATGTCGCGCGAATCGCCCATGTGCTCGGAGCGCCGGTGCTAGCGCTCTTTCCGGCAGGCGGCAACACCGGCGACAAGGTGACGGATCTGCTAGCCGAATCAGGCGTTCCGGCGCAGCGGATCAACGTGACAGGTGCCACCAGGGAAAGCTTCACGGTCGACGAGTCGAGCACCGGCGGGCAGTACCGGTTCGTGCTCCCGGGACCGTCGCTCACCGACGCCGAGCAGGCAGAGTGCCTCGAAAGGCTCAGTGCCGCAGCAGTATCTGCGGCCTTCGTTGTTGCCAGTGGCAGTCTGCCGCCCGGTGTGCCCGCCGACTTCTATCAGCGGGTCGCCGGCATCTGCGCAGAGCGTGGTGCGCGGCTGATTCTCGACGCCTCTGGGGCTGGACTGCGACACGTCACCTCCGGTGTCTTTCTGCTCAAACCGAGCCTGCGGGAACTTCGTGAATGTGTCGGACGGGCGCTCATCACCGATACAGACCAACTCGCCGCTGCGCGCGAACTCGTCGACCGCGGCTGCGCTCATTTCGTCGTCGTGTCACTCGGCTCCGAGGGAGCGCTGCTTGCGACATCGACTGGCTGCAAGCGCTACTCGCCGGTCAAGGTGCCCAGCGGCAGTGGCGTGGGGGCCGGCGATGCCATGACCGCCGGCATCACCGTGGGCCTCAGCCGCGGTTGGCAACTCGAAAAGGCGGTGCGACTAGGCATCGCAGCCGGTGCCGCCATGCTCTTGACTCCCGGCACCGCGTGCTGCACTCGCGACGACGCTGAGCGGCTATTCGAGATGGCCGCCGATCCCGAAGACATCGGCCCACCAAAGTACAGCAGTGTAGAAAAGCAGCCCGCAAGGACATCGCGATGACGCCACCCGTCACGATCGACCCTCGCCACCACGACGCTGTGATCTTCAACCTCGACGCTGTGTTAAGCGACATTGACGGTGTTCAGGTTTCAGAGTCGACTATCAAGCTGGTCCAAACACTGCTCGACGCGGGGGTCGCCACAGCTGTCTACTCGATGACAGGCGGTCAACGGCGCTTGAAAGCCGCTGGCGTTGAGAACCTTTTCGGTATGTGCGTCGATGGCGGCCCTGCCTCGGCTCTGTCCGAAATAACCGGCCGGCTCGGTGTGCGCTCGGGGCGGTGTGTCGTTGTCGACCACGCCCAGGCAGGGGTTGCGTCGGCCCATAGTGGCGGTTTCGCACTCGTCATCGGACTCGACTGCGCCGGTCCTGCCGTCAACTTGCTGAGCTGCGGCGCCGACGTTGTTGTCGCGCGGCTCGACGACGTCGCTGTTCGCACGGGTGACAGACAAATGTCGAAGCTCCCCGACGCGGTCCGGTCATACGGCCAGATGATCGGCATGCTCGGCACCCGGAAACCCATGCTATTTCTCGACTATGACGGCACGTTGTCCCCTATCGTCAACGATCCGGACTCCGCCACCCTGGTGGACGGAGCGGCCGAGGCACTGGAAACCCTTGCTGCGCAATGTCCCGTCGCCATCTTGACCGGTCGCGACCTGGCCGACATCCGTAGCCGGGTGCAGATACCCGGTATCTGGTATGCAGGCAGTCACGGTTTTGAGTTGACGGAACCTGACGGCACCTATCACCAAAACGAATCGGCTGCCGCCGCCGTCGAAGTCCTCCAGCGTGCGGCTGCCGAGTTGCGCGAAAGCCTGAAACAGATTCCCGGAGTTCGGGTAGAGCACAAACGCTTCGCCGTCGCGGTCCATTACCGCGAGGTCGCACCCGAACGCGTCAGCGAAATCGTCTCCGCCATACATAAACTCGGACGACGCGATGGCCTAAGACTGACGAATGGGCGGATGCTTGTCGAGTTGCGTCCGGACATCGACTGGGACAAAGGAACCACACTGGCCTGGATCCGTGCTCGCATCGACCCTTCAGGTTCTCTGCTACCGATCTACATCGGAGATGATCTCACCGACGAAGACGCCTTTGACGCAGTCCAATTGGGTGGCATCGGGATTGTGGTGCGACACGACGAGGACGGCGAACGCAAGACGGCCGCCCGTTTCAGTCTGCAGAGTCCCGATCAGGTGCGGGAGTTCGTCCGGCGCGGAGCGAACTGGCTGGCGCACAACCACAAGAACTCAACGCAGGCTTGGGATTTCACCTACGAAGGGTACGATCCGGCGAGCGAGAAGCTCCGCGAGGCATTGTGTACGTTGGGAAATGGTTATTTCGCCACCCGCGGTGCTGCGCCCGAATCGATGGCCGACCAGGTCCATTATCCAGGTACCTATGCCGCTGGGATTTACAACCGCCTTATCGACGACGTTTCAGGTACGGCCATCGACAACGAGAGTCTGGTCAACCTGCCCAACTGGCTGCCCTTGACGTTCCGAGTCAACGGCGGTAGCTGGTTCGACATCGACGCGGTCACGGTGCTGACCTACCGACAGACCCTGGATCTGCGCGGTGCGGTATTGACCAGGGAAGTGCGGTTCTGCGACGACGCCGGACGCACTAGTTTGTTGAAACAGCAACGATTCGTCGCCATGCACATGCCCCACGTCGCTGCCCTGAAGACGACGATCCTCGCCGAGGACTGGTCAGGGACAATCGAAATTCGCTCGACACTAGACGGCAATGTCACCAATTCGCTGGTCGAGCGCTACCGCGACTTGGCCAACGAGCATCTTGATTTGGTGGGAAAGCGGGAGATCTGTGCCGACTCCGTCCTCCTAGCGGTCCAGACCAATCAATCCCGCGTTCCGATTGCCATGGCGGCACGAAACAGTGTGTGGCGGGACGGCATTCCCATCCCGGCGATCTACCGTCTGGTCGACGAGGCAGCCGAAATTGGGCACGGTATCTGCGTCGAGATCTCGGTTGGTGAAGCCGTGACGGTGGAAAAGACCGTCACACTCTTTACCGGGCGCGATGTCGCGACGTCGGAGCCTGCTGCCGAGGCCGAGCGATGGTTGAGGCGACTTGGCAGGTTCGCCGAGTTGCGCGACGGGCACGTGCAGGAGTGGGCGCATCTGTGGGAGCGCCTGTCCATCGACTTCGAAGACCTCACCGACGAATTGCGCATCCTGCGACTACATCTCCTGCATCTGGTGCAGACCGTTTCACCCAACAGTTGCGACCTTGACGTCGGGGTGCCTGCACGCGGACTGCACGGCGAGGCATATCGCGGGCACATCTTCTGGGACGAACTATTCATTTACCCGGTCCTCAACCTGCGGCTGCCCATGGTGACCAGGGCGTTGCTGAGATACCGCTACCGGCGCCTGCCCGAAGCACGTCAGGCCGCGAAGGCGGCCGGATACTGCGGTGCGATGTTCCCGTGGCAATCCGGCAGCGATGGACGCGAGGAAAGCCAACAGCTCCACCTCAATCCGCGCAGCGGCCGATGGAATCCCGACTCGAGCGCCCGCGCCCAACATATCGGCATCGCTGTCGCCTATAGCGCATGGAAGTTCTACCAGGTCACCGGCGATCTCGCGTACCTGATCGACTACGGCGCGGAGATGTTGGCCGAGATCGCACGCTTCTGGGTGAGCAGGGCCACCTACGACGAGGATCGCGAACGCTACAGCATCCGAGGGGTAATCGGACCCGACGAGTTCCACTCTGGCTACCCCGACGCGCCGTATGACGGCGTCGACAACAACGCTTACACCAACGTGATGGCGGTGTGGGTGATCATGCGCGCCTTCGACGCACTGAAACTGCTACCGCTGCCGAACCGACTCGATCTCCTGGAAACCCTTGGACTGACCGGGGCGGAACTGGCGCGCTGGGATGACGTGAGCCGAAGGATGTATGTCCCCTTCCACGACGGCGTCATCAGCCAGTTCGAGGGATATGGCGAACTGGAGGAACTGGATTGGGACCGTCTCCGGCGCCAGTACGGCAACATCCAACGTCTGGACCGCATCCTCGAGGCGGAGAACGACGACGCAAACCGGTACAAAGCCTCCAAGCAGGCCGACGCCCTGATGCTGCTCTACCTGATGTCGGTCACGGAATTGTGTGAGCTTCTCGAGCGGCTCGGCTACCGCTACCCGCCGGACAACGTCCCCGACATGGTTGATTACTATCTGGGCCGTACGTCGCACGGGTCGACGCTCAGCGGTGTGGTGCATACCTGGGTACTCGCCAGGGCCAACCGTGATCGTGCAATGGAATTCTTTCAGCAGGCGCTGAAATCCGATGTGTCCGATATCCAGGGCGGTACAACGTCAGAAGGCGTCCACCTGGCGGCGATGGCCGGCAGCGTGGATCTCCTGCAGCGGTGCTTTACCGGGATGGAGACTCGGTCCAACCGCATCATCCTCTCCCCGCACTGGCCGGAAAACCTTGGTGTGCTGGCATTCCCGATTCGTTACCGAGGTCTGCACCTACACCTGCGGGTCAGCGGTAAGGGCGTGATCATCAGCGTGGATCCGCGCGATGCTGCCGGAGTCGAAGTGGAGTGCCATGGTCGGGTCGTTGTGCTGATGCCTGGGACCACAGTCCGGTTTCCGGGCTGACCGGGCATCGGCCGCCCGCTCGATCGGTGCCTGCAAAACCCACCAAATTCCATGTGTTTCAAACGGACTGACGCGATATCGAAGGAGTGACCTTCGGCCCTGGCAACGGTCCTTGCCGCTGTGGGAGGTTGGCACCCGTGGAGCTGTGGCAGGTAGAGCTGACCACCTGAGAGGACAAGTCATGAGTGCATCCGGGTATGTCCGCTTTTTCGAGGAGTTCGGCATCGATGACGTGCCACTCGTCGGCGGAAAGAACGCGTCGCTGGGCGAGATGTTCCAGCATCTGTCCGGGCAGGGCGTGCGTGTTCCGTACGGATTCGCCGTCACCGCCCAGGCCTATCGGCATGTGTTGGACGAGGCCGACGCGTGGGGCCGGCTGCATGCCGAGCTCGATGGGCTCGACCCCACCGACGTCGCCGCGTTGGCGCGTAGGGGCAAGCGCGCCCGTGAGATCGTTTATGGCGCTGGGCTTCCCGACGACCTGGCCGCAGAGATTCTGGCCGGCTACCGAAAGCTGCAGCAGGAGTACGGCGAGGAAGTAAGTCTCGCGGTGCGGAGTTCGGCTACCGCTGAGGATCTGCCGACGGCGAGCTTTGCCGGCCAACAGGATTCATACCTGAACGTCAAGGGTGAGCAGAGTCTGCTGGACACGTGCCGCCGGTGCTTCGCCAGCCTGTTCACCGATCGCGCCATTCACTACCGAATCGACCGGGGCTTCGACCACTTCAAGGTCTCCCTGTCGATCGGTGTGATGAAGATGGTGCGCTCCGATATCTCGTCGTCGGGAGTGATGTTCTCAATCGACACCGAGTCGGGGTTTCGCGACGCTGTCTTGGTGACAGGCGATTACGGCCTTGGTGAGAATGTGGTTCAGGGCGCCGTCGACCCCGACGAGTTTTACGTCCACAAGCCGACTTATCTCGCGGGCCACCGCGCGGTGCTGCGTCGCCGCATCGGCGACAAGGCGGTGAAGATGATCCTCGTCGAGGGTGACACGAAGAGCACGACGCGCAACGTCCCGACGCCGAAGTATGACCGCGCCCGGTTCTGCCTCACCGATGAGGACGTCCTTGAGTTGGCCGGCTACGCGTGCACCATCGAGGCGCACTACGGGCGGCCGATGGACATGGAGTGGGCCAAGGACGGTCTGGACGGGAAGCTCTACATCGTCCAGGCCCGCCCCGAGACGGTGGCCTCGCAGCAAAGCGCAACGGCGGTGGAAAACTACGTGCTGGAAGGCCGTGGGGAGATTATCGCCGAGGGCCGCGCAGTCGGAGACCGGATCGCCTCGGGCGTGACGAGAAGAATCGAGAATCCCGAGCATCTCTGCGAATTCAACCCCGGCGAGGTATTAGTCGCCGACACCACCACGCCGGACTGGGAGCCGATCATGAAGTCCGCCGCCGCGATCATCACCAACCGCGGCGGTCGCACCTGCCATGCGTCGATCGTCGCTCGTGAACTCGGCATCCCAGCAGTGGTCGGCGCGGGCGACGTGACCACGTCCGTGCCCGACGGCGCCGCTGTGACGGTGTCGTGCGCCGAAGGCGACACGGGCCGTGTCTACCGGGGTGAGATCGGTTTCCGTGTCGACCGGACCGAGGTGGCCGATCTCGCGCGGCCGCGAACCCAGATCATGGTCAACCTCGGGAACCCCGACCTCGCCTTCAAGACGGCGGCGCTGCCCAACGACGGCGTGGGACTCGCCCGGATGGAATTCATCGTCAGTGAGTACATCCGGGTGCACCCGCTGGCTCTGCTGCATCCCGAGAAGGTCGAGGACTCCGAGGCGCGTCGTACGATCGATCGGCTCACCAGCGGCTATCCCGATGGACGCACCTTTTTCGTGGAGCGCTTGTCCGAAGGGATCGGCACCATCGCCGCCGCCTTCTGGCCCAAGCCCGTTGTGGTGCGGATGTCGGACTTCAAGACCAACGAGTACGCCAGCCTGATCGGCGGTGCAACCTTCGAGCCATCGGAGAGCAACCCGATGATCGGATTCCGCGGGGCTTCGCGCTACGCGCATCCCGCCTATGCCGAGGGTTTCGCACTCGAGTGTCGTGCGATGCGACGTGTACGTGACGAGATGGGTCTGACGAACGTGATTCTGATGGTCCCGTTCGTGCGTCGAATCGCCGAAGCTGATCTCGTCCTTCAGACGATGGCAGACCTAGGTCTACGTCGGGGCGAGAACGGGCTCAAGATTTACGCCATGTGCGAGATCCCGAACAACGTGCTGTTGATCGACGAATTCGCCAAGCGTTTCGACGGTTTCTCCATCGGCTCCAACGACCTGACTCAGCTCACCCTCGGTGTCGACAGGGACAGCGAGATCGTGGCCTTCGACTACGACGAACGCGACGAAGGTGTCAAGAAAATGATTCGCCTGGCCGTTGAGGGCTGTCGGCGCAACGGGATTCACTCGGGACTGTGCGGACAAGCACCCTCAGATCACCCCGACATGGCCGAGTTCCTGATTCAAATCGGCATCGATTCGATGAGCCTGAACCCCGACACAGTCATTAAGACCACCCGCCGCGTCCTCGAGGTGGAAAACCAACTCGTGCCGGCTAATTGAGCAGCGTTGGGTTCGATCGACCGGCGGCCGGACTATTGGTGCGGTCAGTCGGCCGCAGACGGCGCGGGCACAGCATGAACTTGCAGTGACATGCGGGCCGCTCGAGGAAGGGACGTGGAAATCTGATTCGATATTCCTCATATTCGCAATCACCCCATTTCATTCTTGTCAGCGATTGACGATGAGCAGCGAACAGTCGGCGTCCTGCAGTACGGCACCGCCGACTGGCCCGAGAAGTTCCTTGAGATGCTCACGGTTGTGGGTGCCCATGATCACCAGCTGCACCGATCGGCAGTTGTAAGCCAGAAACTCCATGAAGGTGCTGTGGACCGCCACCGACTCCGCCCCGAGATCCGGATAGCAGCGTTTCCAGCGGGCCAGCCGACGATCGAGGTCTGCGAGTGTCTGGCGATACCTTTCGCCCGCTGCCGCCGCATCGTCCGACACGACTCGCCGGCAGATGATCGCCTCCACGGTGGCGTTGCGCAGCCGGGCCTCTTGCATAGCGACGTCCAGCAGCACACCGTTGTCAGAAGACGTGTCCGTTTCGACCACGATCCGATGCAGTCGCGGTCCGGTTCGGTCGTGGGGCTCACGAATGATGGCCACCGGGCACTTCGCCGATAGGGCCAGAGCCACCGCGGTGGAGCCCACCCGAACCGGTCGAAAGTTGTGTGATCCGACCGCACCAACACACACCATGGTCGCGAGTGCCGACGCGTCGATCAACGACCTGGTCGGCGGCCCCTGGACAATCTCCGTCTCGATTTTTACCGGCTGGCCCGTGGCTTCGATTGCGGTCGATGCGCGGCAAACTGCGGCTTCTGCGGTGGCGAGCTCGTGTGCCGCGGCCTCCGAATCCGCAGCCACGGTGTCCTTTTGCTCAATCGCATACAGCAGACGCACCGGGACGTTGCGGTTCACCGCCTCGTCAACCGCCCACATCGCAGCGCGTATTGCCGCCTCTGAGCCGTCGATACCGACAAAAATTGGGCGAGGTGTGGGTGACTCATTCATCGCTAGGCCTTTCGGATCAATCACGGCTAACCAGCATGGAGTGGCCGGGAGCCCGCAATCGGATGGCATTTGGCACCGGCAAGCTCGGCGATCTGATCGGCCTCGGCTCTGCCTGCAACGGCCAATTCAAGTGAACTGCTACGGGTTTCGGGATTAACTGAGGGGATCTTCCTGCTCACTGTTTGTTCGATCGCCCACTTGGCGGCATTGATGGACCCTGTAATCGTCGGTGCCCAACGTCCGCCGTCGTCGAATGCAGCTGGTCCATGTGCACTCCTGCCTTGATGGCCAACGGCCGAAATCTGAACTGACTCAACGTCAGGCTATAGAGCCGACTGTCTTTATGGAGGGGCCGTTAGGCCCCATTTCGATGCCGTTCGTCCCCAAGAAGTGACACCTGCACTACGTGCCGTGCTTCCAACGAGTGCTTGCTTGCAGAAGCGCGGCAGCACCTCAACACCAATGCGCCGGTCATTGCAGGAATCCGATGCGGCGGCAATCGAATTGAACATCTCCCACCCTCTCAGGGAACGGCAGAGCTCGGCCCGTACTTCAGCGAACCGTGAAATGGCTCGGCGCCTGGACGGGGCGGCGTAGACGGCTTGTGATGTTCAACCGATTACTGCAACCCGATACCGACCCCAAACCCGTGGGCCGTGGTGTGCACGGGTAGGTGCGTGAGGCCGTAATGATTCGGTTGCCGCTCAACTGGATTGCGTTGTTGCGCGGACGAATCGGCGCATCCTTGCCGGGGCGGCCAACGTGGAACTGATCGAATACTTGTTGGCAGGTCCTTCCCGCCGAGATCTTCATCGGACTAGGCTCGATCATGTCCGCGACAGACGATCCAGTGATTGTGCTCAAACGTCCCGGACAGCGCGGGGCGCAAGGCTGCTCAGCGCCGTGGTGAGCGGCGGGTCGCTCTCGAGACCAAGGTCTGCCACCGAGAGGAGGAGCGTCATCGTCAAAGCCAAGGCGGATGTGACCTCCGCTATCGCGCGAATTCTCAATGGGCGGCAGCCAGACCGCACTTCGCTCATCGACATCTTGTGGCATGTGCAACGTGAGTCGGGCTACATTTCCGCCGAAGCCGCCGCGGTGATAGCCGACTGGCTGTGTTTATCCGCAAAGGATGTTTTGGAGACCGCGAGTTTTTACCACTTCTTACACACCACGCCCTCGGGTCGTCATCGGATCTATCTCAGCAACACTGTCATCGCCAAAATGCACGGCTACCGCCAAGTGTTCGAGGCACTAGAACTCGAGACCGGAACGCGATTCGGCGGCCCCGGCTCAGCCGATTTCGGGCTTTTTGAAACCGCGTGCATCGGGATGGGCGATCACGAACCAGCGATGCTCATCGACGACGTCGTATTCACAGATCTGACGCCGGCTTCGGTCCGCGAGATCGTCAGAAGACTGAAAATGGGTGATTCGCCGGCGCAAATCGCCAATCCGGCTGGCCTGCCCCGCGATGACTTGGCGTACGTCGATGCACTTACGCGCACCGCCGTGCGTACGTCCGGGCCGGTGTTCTTTTGCGGTGACACCGACTACCGCGCGCTTTTGCGCCGCTGCAAGGCGATGACTGCTGAGGCTGTGGTCTCCACCATTTCTGAATCTGGCTTGCGGGGACGTGGCGGTGCTGGGTTTTCCACCGGCAAGAAGTGGACGTTCTGCCGCGCTGCGACCGGCGACGAAAAGTACATCATCTGTAACGCCGATGAAGGTGAGCCGGGGACCTTCAAGGACCGTGCTTTGCTGACGTACTCGCCCAAGCAGGTACTTGTGGGCATGGCGATCGCCGCCCACAGCGTCGGCGCCCGGCAAGGGATTCTCTACCTGCGCGCGGAGTACGCGTACCTGCAGGCCTACCTCGGGCGACAGTTGGCAGAGCTACGCGAGGATGGAGTACTCGGGCAAGCGTTCGACGTCCGGATCCAGTTGGGTGCCGGCGCTTATATCTGCGGCGACGAGTCCGCCCTCATCGAGTCCTGTGAGGGCAAGCGAGGTACGCCGCGACTCAAGCCGCCGTTTCCGGTCGAGCACGGGTTCCGGGGCAAGCCAACGGTGGTGAACAACGTCGAGACCTTCGCCGCGGTGACCAGGATCATGCAGGAGGGTGCCGAGTGGTTCGCGGCCATGGGTGTCCCGGGATCAACCGGCACCCGGCTGCTCAGCGTCGCCGGCGACTGCGCCGCTCCCGGGATCTATGAGACGGAGTGGGGGGTGACGTTGCGTCAGGTGCTCGACATGGTCGGCGCCGACAACCCGCGGGCCGTACAGATCAGCGGTCCGTCTGGCGAAATGCTCTCGGTGGCCGCCGACGCCGACCGCGGGCTTGCCTACGACGATCTGTCCTGCAACGGCTCTTTCATGGTGTTCAATCACGACCGCGATCTGATCGACATCGTCGGGGACTTCATGCAGTTCTTCGTCGACGAATCCTGCGGCATCTGTGTGCCCTGCCGCGTAGGCAACGTGATGCTGCGGCAGAAGGTGAGTCTGGTAGCCGCGGGGCGGGCAGCCCGATCCGATATCGACGACATGGTTTCCTGGGGTGGGATCGTCTCTCGCACCAGCCGATGCGGGCTGGGCGTTACTTCTCCGAATCCGATCCTGACCACGCTGAACAAGTTCCCGGATATCTACTCGTCCCGACTTCGTGAGCGCAACGGCGAGCTGCTGCCGTCCTTCGATCCAGAGGATGAGCTGACCGGCTATGCCCAAGCCGTTGCCGCGCTGGCACCCCAGGAGTCGCCGTGACCATCAGGATCGAGATCGACGGCAAAACCGTCACCTGTGAGGAGGGCAGGACACTCGTCGACGTCGCCGCGGAGGCGGGCGTCTACATCCCGACCTTGTGCTATCTGCCCCAACATCCTGTCCTGGGCACCTGCCGGGTGTGCTCGGTCAAGGTCAACGGCGAGGTCGCCCCCGCCTGTGCGGTCGAGGTCAGCGGTGGGATGAGGGTGGAGGTCAACGACCCCGAGACCACCGACACGCGTAAAGCGTTGGTGGAGTTGCTGTTCGCTGAGGGCAACCACAACTGCCCCAGCTGTGAAAAGGCTGGCCGGTGCACGCTGCAGGGGGTCGGCTACGAGGTGGACATGATGGTGTCGCGCTTCCCCTACCAGTTCCCCGAGCGGGTTGCCGACCATGCGGCGGACACGATCTGGCTGGAGCGCGACCGCTGCATCTTCTGCCAACGTTGTGTGGAGTTCGTCCGCGATCACGAGACCGGCAAGAAGATCTTCAGCATCAACGGCCGCGGCCCGCATGCCCGCATCGAGATCGACCTCGAACTCGCCAACAAGATGCCCCGCGAGCAGGTCCGCGCGGCCGTCGACATCTGCCCGGTGGGAACGATTCTCGAAAAAGGGGTGGGATACGACGAGCCTATCGGCGCGCGGCGCTACGACGTCGAATCGGTGAAAGACCGGGCGCTGGAAGCATCGCGGAGGCAACAAAGGTGACGACGTCGAGCCCTAATGAGTTTGCTTCGCACGAACTTCCGGCCACCCCGTTCGACCCTGAGCTAGCGGCCAAGCGCGCGGGGAAGATCAAGGTCTCGATGATCAGCCTATGCGGCTGTTGGGGATGTAGCTTGTCGTTGCTCGACATCGACGAGCGGATGATCGCCCTGTTGGACAAGATCACCATCCTGCGGTCGTCGTTCACCGACATCAAGCGCATTCCGGAGCGGTGCGCGATCGGATTCATCGAGGGCGGTGTCGCCAACGAGGACAATATCGAGACGCTGCGGCATTTCAGGGGCAATTGCGACGTTCTGATCTCGGTCGGCGCCTGCGCGATCTGGGGTGGTGTCCCGGCGCTGCGTAACCTGGTGGGGCTCAAAGATTGTGTGGCGGAGGCATACACGAACTCCCCGACGGCGCCGCCTGACGCCGGCCCGGTGGTGCCTTACCACAATCGGATCCCGATCCTCACCAACAACGTGTACCCGTGCCACGAGGTCGTGCACATGGACTACTTCATCCCGGGCTGCCCGCCGGGAGCAGACGCGATCCTCGACGTCCTGGAGGACCTCGTCGACGGACGTCCGGTGAATCTGCCCCGGTCTCTCAACCACTTCGACTGATCGGGGAATGACCTCTGTGGCAACAACACTCGTGATCGATCCGGTCACCCGAATCGAGGGACACGGAAAGGTGGTCATCGAACTCGATGACGACCGCAACGTCGTCGACGCCAAGCTGCACGTGGTGGAGTTCCGCGGCTACGAAAAGTTCATCCAGGGCCACCCGTACTGGGAAGCACCAGTTCTCATGCAGCGGATCTGCGGGATCTGCTTCGTCAGCCACCATCTGGGCGGGGCGAAGGCCCTCGACGAGATGATCGGGATCGGGCCGACGTCAGGCACTTATCTCACCCCGACCGCGATCAAGATGCGCCGACTGGGTCACTACGCACAGATGCTGCAATCCCACGTCACCGCCTACTTCTACCTGGTGGTGCCGGAGATGTTGTTCGGGATCGACGCCGCCCCCGAACAGCGCAACTTCATCGGTCTGATCGAGGCCAACCCTGCTCTCGTCAAACGCGTTGTCCGGCTGCGTAAGTGGGGCCAAGAGGTCATCGCCGCCGTCTTCGGAAAACGCATGCATGGCCTCTCCGCGGTGCCCGGCGGCGTAAACAATAGCCTCACGGCGGCCGACGTCGA
Source organism: Mycobacterium sp. IDUB_37 (assembly GCF_055419245.1). Taxonomy (NCBI): domain Bacteria; kingdom Bacillati; phylum Actinomycetota; class Actinomycetes; order Mycobacteriales; family Mycobacteriaceae; genus Mycobacterium; species Mycobacterium sp. IDUB_37. The sequence continues at coordinate 186,103 of NZ_JBVAXG010000011.1, forward strand.
CCGATTCCTGCGCGGCGATGACGGATTGTCCTCCATCGACGAGGTCATCGACGACGCCCAGTTGGGTCTGCAGATGTTCTACGACTTCCACGACGAGTACCGTGCCCAGGTCGACGGCTTCGCCAACGTGTCCGCGCTGAACATGTGTCTGGTGAACCATGACGGCAACGTCGATTACTACGACGGACGGCTCAGGATCGTCGACGAGCAGAAGAAGCTCGTCCGCGAGTTCGATTACCGCGACTATCTCGATCACTTCTCCGAGGGTGTCGAGAAGTGGACCTACATGAAGTTCCCGTTCCTCACCGACCTCGGCCGGGACGCGGGGTCCGTGCGGGTGGGCCCACTGGCCCGGCTCAACGTCACACGGACCCTCTCAACCCCAATCGCCGCCGAAGCGCTGGAGAAGTTTCACGCCTACACCGGCGGGCGCGCCAATAACATGACGCTGCACACCAACTGGGCTCGCACCATCGAAATCATCCACGCCGCCGAGGTTGTCAAGGACCTGCTCAACGATCCCGACCTGCAACAGGATGACCTGGTGGTGTCACCCGGCGCCGATGCCTGGACCGGGAACGGGGTCGGTGTCGTGGAAGCCCCCCGGGGGACCCTCTTGCACCACTATCGCGCCGATCGCGAAGGCAATATCACCTTCGCCAACCTGATCGTGGCAACCACCCAGAACAACCAGGTACTCAACCGGACGGTCCGCAGCGTCGCCGAGGACTACCTCGGCGGCCAGGCTAAGATCACCGAGGGCATGATGAACGCCATCGAGGTAGGGATCCGCGCCTATGATCCCTGCCTGAGCTGCGCCACCCACGCGCTCGGCCAGATGCCGTTGACAGTCACCGTGGTGGACGCGCAGGGGCGGGTGCTAAATGAGCGTGCACGCTGAACCGCACCGCGTCACGCTTGGGCTCTTCGACAGCCCCACGTCGCTGATCTACGGCATCGGCAACGACGGACGTCAGGACGACGGATTGGGCTGGGCATTTATAGACCGGCTCGAGCAGATCCGTCCTCGGCCGCACGCACGCCTGCGCCGTACTTACCAGCTGAACCTCGAAGACGCTGATCTGATCAGCCGGTACAGGCGAGTGTTGTTTGTGGATGCTACGAAAGACGCTGCAGTCCAATCGTTTGTCATGAGCCGCCCGCAGCCGAAGCTGGACTTCAGCTTCACCTCGCACGCGATCTCCATACCGTCCATCCTGGCAACCAGCCAGCAGTGCTTCGACTACGTACCCGACGCTTACTTGCTGGCCATCCGCGGGTACGAGTGGGAACTTCAGGAGGGTCTGACTGACCCCGCGCAAGACAATCTCAACCACTCACTGGACTTCTTGTCAGCGTCGCGGTAGCCCAGCCGGCGAAGCGATGGCGATAGGTGACAAAAGTCGCGTGGAGCAGAGTCCAAGGGCTCTAACGGCTGCTACGACTCACGCATATCGTTATAGCTGCCAACATCTCCCAGGCCGACTGTCTTTATCTATTTGCCAAAACCCATTGGCGATAACGACGTCGATGCGTTAAACAGCCGGGCTGGTTGCCGAGCAATGACAACGCGAGGATGCCGACAAATGTCCACGACCGAAACAAAATACGGAGTGCTGGTTTGCGTCGATGGATCGGAAGCCTCTGACGCCGCGGTAGCCTGGGCGACCCGGGAGGCAATGATGCGAAAGATGCCGCTGACGATTATGCATGCCGCCGAACCCGTGGTAGTCGGTTGGCCGGCGGGCCAGTTGCGCACCAGCATGCCGGAGTGGCAACGAGAACACGTCGATGTGGTCATCGCCGAAGCCCGTGAGGCACTAGATGCTGCAATCGGCGGTTCGACTCCGCCCAAGTCGGAAATCCAAGTGCTCTACGCACGGACTGTCCCGACGTTGATTGAGGCCTCGCGCGATGCATCGATGATCGTCGTTGGAAATCAGGGAATCGGCGCGTTGGCGCGCTTGCTGTTGGGATCAGTCACTGCTGCACTCCTGCATCATGCGCATTGCCCTGTGGTGGTGATTCATGGCGATCAAAGCACCGATCCCGCTGACGGCGGCCCTGTGTTGCTGGGAATTGATGGCTCGCCGGCGTCGGAAGCTGCTACCGCCTGGGCTTTCGAAGAGGCCTCGCACCGAGGTACGGATCTGTTGGCACTGCACGCATGGAGTGATGTCGGGGTCTTTTCGATCCTCGGGATGGACTGGCGCCAAAGGGAAGACGAAGGCCAAGAGGTCCTGGCCGAGCGCCTTGCGGGTTGGCGTGACCAGTATCCGGATGTGAATGTGAAACAGAAACTTGTGTGCGATCAGCCCGCCCGCTGGCTCATCGAGGAATCAGCGCAGGCACAACTCGTCATCCTGGGAAGTCATGGGCGCGGCGGTTTCTCCGGCCTGCTCCTGGGCTCGGTGAGTTCTGCGGTGGCCCAGGCCGTAACGACACCGGTAATAGTCGTGCGTAATCGCTGAGCCGAGAGATTCAGGTCTCGACCACTGCTCGCAGCTGTCACGACGGTGACTTCAGACCCTATTTCGTGATCGGGGACGGTCGAATAATTGCTCTGAATCAGAAGTGGATAGAGCCTGTCGTACCGTGAAGACGAAAAGAGTGAGATGACATCCACCCTGAGCGATCGATCGCTGTTGGCCGACTCGAACGTCGATACCCTTGCGAGCGGCTTCTTGGCGTCGGCGTACGCCGATAACAGCACATACCTCGATTGGACGTTAGACCGCCGCCTGGAGGGTTTCCTGCGGCGTCAGAGCCTTGATCGTGTGGTCGACGACGGCGATGCGTTCGACTTAGTTCTGGACCGAGTTATGACCCGCATCGGTAACCTATGTTGCGCAGCCGACGAAACTGCGAATCGCTGAAATGTCTCCTCACCTACGACTTATACCGGCGGGCTCGTCATATCTTTGTCGCCAATGGGACCGATCTGAAGTCATCAGCCAACCATCGGTATTGGGTGGAATCACTGCTGGCAGCACTTCCCGTGCGCGAACCAGCGGGTGGCCGCTGAAGCCTGAACCGTGTTGTGACTCCGGGACGAATGGCCCACTAGATGAGGTCTTAGGACCCCTTCCCGGTTGGCGACACCGCAATAGTCTGATTTAGAAGCCGATCTCATGACTATTTGGGAGCCGATATGTTCCAGGTGGACCACAAGTGGGTGCTGGTGGGTGTCAACGGCTCGCCGGCGGCACTCAACGCGGCCAGATGGGCGATCGACGAGGCGATTAGTCGTCAGGTGCCCCTTCGGCTTGTCTATGTGATCAAGCGTCCCGCGGCGTCCGCATCATCCGCACCGGTTTCCGACTGGGAGTGGGAGCGTGGCGAAATCGCGCTGTCTGAGGCGAGTTACGCGGTGCAAGGCGAGAAACTGCCGGTAGAAGTCGAGACGGCGATCCTGGTCGGTGATCCCGCTGCAGTTCTGCTCGGCGAATCACACGAAGCGGCCATGGTCTGTGTCGGGCGTGCTCGGCGGGGGTGGGCGTCCGACGAATTGCTGGGTCCAACTGCTGCCAGTTTGGTTGCGAACGCGCGATGCTCGGTGGCGATCATCCGCACCACGGCCGACGGCTCGCCGACCGAACACGGCGTGATCGCCGTCGTTCTGAATGATGACCCGGACAACGACGAGGTCGTGCATCAGGCGATGGAAGAAGGGCGCCGCCGCCGCGCGGTGGTGCGCCAGATTGATCGTCGAGTGGACAGCTGGATTCGCCGGTATCCGGACGTACCCGTCCAAGTGGTGGCCGCGGGTACCGGGCCCCGGGGGAGTGAAATTCACAGCCACGCAATCGGCTTAGCCGTGGTAGGAGAGGCCGATGCTGATGAGCTTCCAGACCTGGTCACCCCGAACTGCCATCCGATCGTGGGCTACCCAGACTGCTCGGTCCTATTGGTACGTCACTAACTACGCGGTGTGCACAACTTCGAGGACCGCGCAACGTGAAACATTCAAATTAGCTGCCCGCGAATGCTTCTTCCTACACCATTATAGAAATGTCAGAAGTTGGCCCGCCGCCTCTACGTTGCCCTTAGAGGTCATCTGGAAGGACGCGCGATGATAACGGTGTTCTTGGTCGACGACCATGAAGTTGTTCGACGAGGATTGATTGATCTGCTCAGTGGTGACGCCGAGCTCGACGTGATCGGCGAGGCAGGCTCTGTCGCAGAGGCAATGGCGAGAATTCCGGCTCTGCGACCGGACGTGGCGGTGCTCGATGTCCGGCTTCCCGATGGCAATGGGATAGAACTGTGTCGCGACCTGCTCTCCGCAGTGCCCGACCTGCGATGCCTGATGCTGACATCCTTCACCTCCGACGAGGCGATGTTGGAGGCCATTTTGGCCGGCGCCAGCGGCTACGTCGTGAAAGACATCAAAGGCATGGAGCTGGCCAGAGCCATCAAAGAGGTGGGTGCGGGTAGGTCGTTGCTAGACACCCGTGCCGCAACGGCGCTGATGACAAAACTTCGCAGGGACACGGAGAAGCAGGATCCGTTGGCAGGTCTGACTGAGCGCGAGCGAACGTTGTTGGGGCTATTGAGCGAAGGGTTGACCAACAGGCAGATTGCGGCTCGGATGTTTCTCGCCGAGAAGACAGTGAAAAACTACGTGTCGCGTCTGCTGACCAAGCTCGGTATGGAGCGGCGGACGCAAGCAGCGGTGTTTGCGTCGAAGCTGGGCGAATCCGGTGGCTCGCGACGGTTCAGTAGCTGACATTTGTGTCCCGCAGATGAGGATTCCGTCGGAATCGTTGCCCTGGGGCACCCGTGCCACCGTTGACCTGCCTGTGTGACCATAGCCGTCCACGAAACCTGCGAGTACGCTAATTGAGGCAATCTGGCACTGCTCTGCAGTGCTAATTGCCCTGGGCTCAATGCCGTCGTGGAGGTGCCGGGTCGGGTGGCAAACGACGATAGTGGTTCAGTTTTTGCTGGATTGGGACAACCTGCCCTGTTGAACAGGATGCACCAGCAACTGGATGAGCTCTTGGCTGCGCGCGACCAGACGGAACGACTGCTGCGCGTCATCGTCGAAATCGGGTCGGACCTGGACCTCGACGCAACCTTGCGCCGAATCATCCTCGCAGCCAGGGAGTTGACGTCGGCGCCCTATGGGGCACTTGCCGTTCGGGATCCCGAGGGAACTCTGCTGTCATTTGTCCACTCCGGGATAGACGACGAGACTGCACTGCAGATCGGACACTTGCCGGTGGGCAAGGGAGTTCTCGGCATATCCCTCGTCGAGACGCCCGCGCTTTGCTTGCAAGATTTGACGACGCACCCTGCCGCAGTCGGGTTTCCTGAACATCACCCGCCCATGCGCGCTTTCCTCGGGGTGCCGATAACTATCCGCGGGACGGTCTTCGGCAGCCTCTACCTGACCCATGCCGACCCCGTGCGGGTGTTCTCCCAATCTGATGAATTCGCCGCTCGGGCATTGGCTTTCGCCGCGGCAGTCGCCATCGACAACGCGCAAGTATTCGCCCGCGAACGCACTTCGGTGAAGTGGATGAATGCCAGCAGGGAAATCACCACCGCCCTCCTGTCCAGCGGCGAGTCGCAGCAACGCCCGCTGCAATTGATCGCTGAACGCGCGTGTGCGCTCACCGGTTCCGAGCAGGCGATTGTGTTGGTCCCACTCGAGCCAGACTTGCCGGCTGACGAAGTCGAGGCGCTGGTTGTGTCGGCGGCCGTCGGGAAACACGCTGCAGAGGTGATAGGACAGCGGGTGCCAGTTGACGGCTCGACCACGGGGTCCGTCTTTCGCTCTGGCACAGCAGTGATCACTGAATCTTTGAGTTATCCGATTCAGGCATTTACCGACGTTGGACAGCGCTCCGCCATTGTCATGCCATTGAGCGCTCACGACGAAACGGCCGGGGTCATCGCGCTCGCGCGTGACGCGCACCAGCAGCCGTTTGAGACGAGTGATTTGGATCTGGTGAGTCAGTTCGCCACCCATGCCGCGATAGCTCTAATTCTCGCGTCGGGCCGCGAGAATACGCGACAGCTGACTATCCTCGCGGAGCGAGAGCGCATCGCACACGACCTCCATGACCACGTCATTCAAAGGCTGTTTGCCGCAGGAATGGATTTGCAGGGAACCTTGGCCAGAGCTCGATCTCCCGAGGTTGCCGACCGATTGACGCGCACGCTGGATGATCTGCAGACCATCATCGAGGAGATCCGCACGACAATTTTTCAACTGAAGCTGCCGGTGGGCTCCGACGGCGGTTTCCGTTACCGCATTCAACGAATCATTGCCGATCTCACCGAGGATCGTGGCATCGTCACCACTGTCCATATGGATGGGCCGATGGGCGCGATCGACGGTGAGTTAGCCGAGAACGCTGAAGCAGTCGCTATCGAGGCAATCAGTAATGCCGTAAGACATTCGGGTGCATCGAGATTAACTGTGCACGTCAGCGCAGCTGACATGTTGACGTTGGTCATCAATGACAACGGCTGCGGTCTGCCTGTCGACAACCAAAGGTCCAGCGGTCTGGCGAACATGGCATACCGTGCCGAAAGACTCGGCGGGAGTTGCGAAATCGCAAATTCTGCTGAGGGAGGAGCTCGGGTCTGTTGGACGGTTCCGCTGCCTGACCGCTGAGGTCAAAGGTGGCGAGGAACTGACGGTGTCCACTTCCGGTCATCCGCCGACGTTAGTCACAACCAGTAGCACTGAATGTGTGCTCGAGGTAGACGACGCGCTCACCGAAGTGCATCCTCGCATGCCGCCCCGCTAGCTATGAGAGGCCTGATGGCTGTGTGGGTGAGGACTAAAGACCCACGACCCACGCCTGTTGGCGCAGTAGCGTTTTCGCTGAACAACAGGAGGAGAACGCCATGAACGCGACCTTGAAGCGCCACGGAATCGTCGTGGGAGTCGACGGATCGGCCCCATCAAATGCTGCGGTTTCCTGGGCCGCGCGCGAAGCTCTTATGCGCCATGTGCCCCTGACATTGGTACACGGTCTCAAGACGATCGTCTCGACTTACCCACAGCTGCCACTGCCCGAGGGCATCGCCATGTGGCAAGAGGACGACGGTCGACAAATTCTCGAGCAAGCGGTGAAGATCGCAAACGATGCCACGTCGGCAGCCGGCACGATCACAATCGTCAGCGAAGTAAAGGCTTCGCCGCCGGTGCCCACGATTGTCGACATGTCCGCCGACGCTGACATGGTCGTCGTCGGCAGCACTGGCCGAGGTGCGTTGCAGCGAGTGTTGCTGGGGTCGGTCAGTGCGAGTGTTGCGCGCACCGCCAAGTGCCCCGTCGCCGTCATACGCGACGAGGCCGCATGGAAGCCGCATTCCAATCGCGCTCCCGTGTTGGTGGGTATTGATTGTTCGCCGGCGTCCGAACTTGCACTGGCTTTGGGATTCGACGAAGCATCGCGCCGTGGAGTCGAACTCACGATTCTGCATGCCTGGAGCGACATGGCGGTTTACCAGATTCCGTGGGTGGAGTGGAGGTCTGAAGCAGAGATCAGTCTGGCGGAGTATGTGGCGGGCTGGCGTGAGCGGTACCCCGACGTGATAGTGAACAAGGTTGTTGTTCTTGATCATCCGGCTCGGGCCTTGGTGGAGGAATCGGAGTCCGCGCAGCTTGTCATCGTGGGTAGTCATGGCAGGGGTGGCTTGACGGGGGTCCTCCTTGGCTCCGTTGGCAACGCCGTCCTGCACTCGTCGCACGTCCCGGTAATAGTCGCTCGCCCGTCGTAGCGATACCAAAAGTGTCTGCGCGACAGATCAATTGACATTCGAGGCGGGTTGAGTGCATGTCCACGTCGGAACGGAGAACGCCGGCTGTCCACGAATCGGCGAAGTTACATTCTGGTCGAAATGCACTGCTACGCAGTCTGAGTGAAGCGACTCTCGTCGCAGTCACCGTCGGCGCTTTGGGTGCCGGCGGGATCGCCTGGCTGTTGGGCGAGTACTTAGTCGCTGATCGCTGCTGGATTGCAGGCACAGCTGTTGCCATCGCGCCCGCGGTCATTTGGGGGGCGCTAACGCTACGTCGCGGGCGCGTCGGCGTTGACCTCATCGCGGTTCTGGCCTTGGTCGGCACCCTGATGGTGGGCGAGCACCTGGCGGGCGCGTTGATCGCGGTGATGCTGGCCGGTGGACGCGCACTGGACGCCGCCGCTGAGCGCCGCGCGACACGCGATCTGCGCGTTCTGCTCCGGCACGCTCCACGGTTCGCCCGGCGACGCGAGGGAACACGGTTCAGCTCGATTCCATTGGACCAAGTTGCCGTTGATGACGCTCTCGTCGTCGGCCCCGGTGAGGTGGTTCCGGTGGACGGACGCATCGTTGACACGGTGGCCGTGCTGGATGAGTCAGCGTTGACGGGCGAATCGGTTCAGGTGGAGCGTCCAGTCGGCGGTCCTGTCCGAAGCGGTGTCGTCAACGCCGGCGGTGCGTTTGAGTTATGTGCGACTGCAACTGCCGAGGAGAGCACGTATGCCGGGATTGTGCGGATGGCTCAGCAGGTCAGTGCCGATAGTGCCCCGGTAGTGAGGGTGGCTGACCGATTTGCGGCGTGGTTTTTGCCTGTGGCGTTGCTCTTGGCCGGAGCAGCCTGGCTCGCCAGCGGGTCGGCTGTACGAGCCGTCGCAGTCCTGGTAGTGGCAACGCCGTGCCCCTTGCTGCTGGCTGCACCGGTCGCCATTGTCGCCGGCCTATCTCGTGCATCCCGCGCCGGAGTCGTCATTCGAGGAGGGGGGGCATTGGAAAACCTGGGGCATGCAACAACTTTGGTGATGGACAAAACCGGTACCTTGACCATGGGAAAACCCTCGGTCGTCGACGTGATCGCCGCCCCTGGCGCAAATGCGATGGAGATATTGCGGCAGGCGGCGTCAATCGACCAGTTCTCTCCGCACGTGCTTGCCGAGGCAATCGTGACCGAGGCGCTCAACAGGGGCATGCATCTATCACCGCCTATCGACGTCGCCGAACAACCGGGCCGTGGAGTCGTCGCGACCGTCGACGGACATCGGGCCAGCGTCGGCAAGCTGCCGGCTGACGCCGTGAACGTCCCCTGGGCGCGGGCCGCGGTCAACCGCGCTCGACTAGACAATGCGGCGGTCTCCTGGCTCTGCATCGACGGTAATCCGATGGGGGCAGTGCTATTACGGGATCCGCTGCGTCGTCAAGCGCCCCGCACCATGCGTCGGCTACGTCAGGCCGGACTCAACCGACTGATTCTGCTGACCGGCGACCGCGCCGAACCCACCAGGGAGGTCGCCACTGTCTTGGGGCTTGACGAGGTGTTCACCGACCAGACCCCTGCCGACAAATTCGCTGCCGTTCAAGCGGAAAGCGAGCGGGCGGTGACCGTGATGGTGGGTGACGGCATCAACGATGCGCCGGCACTCGCGGCCGCCACGGTTGGTGTCGCGATGGGAGCCCGAGGCGCCACCGCGTCATCAGAAGCCGCCGACATAGTTCTCACCACCGATCGACTCGATCGACTCGCCGACGCCATGGACATCGCACGCTGGTCACGTCGCATCGCAGTCCAGAGCGCCGTGGCTGGAATGAGTCTGTCGTTGTTCGCCATGGCGATCGCGGCGCTAGGTTGGTTGGCGCCCGCAGGCGGAGCCCTGCTACAGGAAGCTATCGACTTGGCGGTAATCCTCAATGCTCTGCGCGCGCTTGGCGGAAACCGATCCACAGAGTTGGCGCTGACCTCAGACACCACGCGACTGCTGCACCGATTCGATGCCGAACATGATCAGCTCCGCGAGACCATCGAGTCGTTGCGCACCTGTGCGGATCGGCTGGCCGCTGGTCCAGACGCTGGGGCCCTCGACATGTTGACCGCGGCGCACACATTACTGAGCGAACGCATCGTGCCTCACGAACAAGCCGAGGAAGCCGAACTGTACCCGGCGTTGGCACGCCCGCTGCGCAGCGGCGAAGCCACGGCGACGATGAGCCGTACACACGCCGAGATCAAGAAATTGGCCGACCGCATCGCGACCCACCTTGCAGTGGCCCGGGCAGAGGGTTCCATACAGTCCTATCAGGTCAACGACTTGCTTGCCTGTCTTTACGGTCTATACGCCTTGCTGCGCCTGCACTTTGTTCAGGAAGAGGAGAGCTACTTCAGCCTTGCCGAGGATGATGAGTCGGCCCCGCACGAAAAGTTCAGTCCAGCACATATCTGAACGGAGTCAATGCGTCGTGGGGCAGGGGCATTGAGTCAATCCGACTTTGTTTCCACGACAACCGTTCACGTCTAAGTGTTGAGGACTAAAGACTCACGACGGGCGACTGCCAACTTACTAGCGTTTTCAAGATAGTCGTCGGAGGAGACCGAAAGTGTTTACCAGGGTGCAGGGTAACGGGGTCGTTGTCGGTGTTGACGGGTCCGCCGCCTCGAATGCGGCGATCTGCTGGGCGGCGCGCTACGCTGCACCGCGCCGTGCCCACTTGACCTTGGTTCATATGGTGAATTTGACGCCGGCATTCGCAGAGCTGCCAGCCGTCACCGGCCTCTCGAGGTGGCGCGAAGAAGACGGTGCCCAGGTCCTTCGGCATGCGATGAAGATCGCCGAAGATGTCGCAAACATCACCGTTACCAGTGAGCTGATCAGCTCTTCTCCTACGCCCAAACTTATTGAGCTGTCGCGAGACGCGGATATGGTGGTTGTGGGCAGTCGGGGACAAGGAGCGGTGGCCCGCGGTTTGCTCGGCTCGGTCAGTTCGGGGCTGGTGCGACGGGCGAATTGCCCTGTTGCGGTGATTCACGACGATGATCCCACTGAACGTCATTCCGCTCATCTCGAGAACGGTGCCGTCGTCGTGGGGATTGACGGCTCGCCAGCTTCGGAGCTTGCGACGGCCATCGCGTTCGACGAAGCGTCTCGTCGTGGCGTTGATCTGAAAGCGGTTCACGCGTGGAGTGACATTGAGGCATACGAGATTCCGGGCGTGGATTGGTCAGCATTCAGAGACGAAGCCGAGCGGGCCTTAGCGGAACGCCTCGCAGGTTGGCAAGAGCGTTATCCCGATGTGGCAGTGCACCGTATCGTGCTGTGCGATCAGCCTGCGTGGCGACTGGTTAAGGAGGGGCGTACCGCCCAACTCGTCGTCGTGGGTAGTCACGGCCGTGGTGCGTTGACCCGCTTGCTGTTGGGGTCGGTCAGCAACGCGGTCGTGCATTCGGTGCGCACGCCCGTGATTGTCGCTCGCCAACCTGATCTTCCTTCAGGAGAAGTGCTCGCTAGATAGGACTTTATCGATGACTCCCTTGGTCGCCTGCGCGAAGTCCCCTGTTCCGGCGACGATTGACTCGAAACCGTACGTCGAAGTTCGCGAAACGCATACCGGTTTGGTGATGCTGGCCGGCGAGCGAGCGTATAAGGGAAAGAAGCCGGTGCTCACCGACTTCCTTGATTTCCGGAAACCGGAACAACGCGAGCAGGCGTGCCGTCGCGAAGTTGAGTTAAATAGCCGCCTGGCGCCCCAGACCTACATTGGGATTGCGCACCTTGATGATCCGGCCGGAGGGCCGGCCGAACCCTTCGTGGTGATGCGCCGGTATCACGATGACGACCGGCTCTCGGCTTTGGTCACACGGACTAACGCTGGCGACGAGGATGACCTGGCGAGAAATGTACTCGATGCCATCGCCGCGGTGCTGGCTGATTTTCACGAGCGTGCCGAGCGCAGCTCGCTCATCGCGGGTCAGGGTGCGGCTGAAGCCATCGGGCAACGTTGGAATGAGAATCTTCTTGAACTGCACCGCTTCGCCGGACCGGTCTTCTGCGACGAATCAATCGCGCGGATTGAACACCTGGCCTCTGAGTTCATCGCTGGCCGAGGGCATTTGCTCAACCGGCGGGTCACCGAAGATTGCATCGTGGACGGCCATGCCGACCTGCTTTCCGACGACATATTCTGGGTGGATAACCAACCCGCCATCCTCGACTGCCTTGAGTTCGACGACAGACTCCGCTATGTCGACTGCGTCGACGACGCCGCTTTTCTGGCAATGGATCTCGAGTTTCTCGACCGTAAGGACCTCAGTAACCACTTCCAGGCTCGATACAGTGAGTATTCCGCTGCCTCGGCACCACAATCGCTGTGGGACTTCTACATTGCGTATCGTGCAGTGGTACGAGCGAAAGTCGACTGCATCCGACTCTCGCAGGGCAGGGCAATGGCCGCCGCAGATGCTGTCAAACACCTTGCCATAGCCACCCGGCACCTCGAGAGTGGAGCCGTACGACTTGCGTTGGTCGGTGGAAACCCTGGCACCGGCAAGTCCACTCTGGCCCAGGAGATTTCAAAAACCTTTGGCGCTGAGGTTATCTCGACAGACGCCGTCCGCCAGGAGTTGCGGGAGCGGGGCGCAATCAGTGGGCAAAAGGGAGTCTTGGACCACGGACTCTACAACACGGAAAACGTCAACGCAGTCTACCGGGAAGTCTTGCGGCGAGCGCGTGAGCGCCTATCTGATGGGCAATCAGCGATTCTCGACGGCACATGGCGTGATGCCGCGAACCGCAGAGCGGCGCAAGACATTGCGGCTGAAACACATTCGACGCTCTTGGAACTCGAGTGCATCGTCGCCGATAACGCCGCAGCCGACCGGATTAGGAAAAGGCGACCCGGAAACTCCGATGTGACACCGGAGATCGCGTCGGCGCTAGCCGGTCAATACAACGGTTGGAACACTGCGCTCCAGGTGGAAACCTCTGGTCCTCAGCAGGACTCACTAGAGGTAGCCTGCCGCGCTTGGCGGCAGGCTACCTGAAGACAAGTGCACCGCGGCGACGACGTAGAGAACGCGCAGCGTCGTAGACCTGCGCCAGCGATTCGCGATGTCTGGTCAACTTGCGCACCGAAGCTGACTGCCCAGGCATTTACTGCGAACAGGTGGTGGGGTCACTTAGTACGCCGCTGCACTTTACGCTGTGCGCTGAGCGGTCTCCGCTCGCAAGCTGTTCCCTGCGCAGCGCAGACTGATACAAGTCCTTGATGGGGGCATTCAAGCGAATACGAGAACAGAACCGCACCTCGGCCCATGATGCCAAGGACTTCCGACCCTAACCGCACGGTCTCAGAACAGAGAGAGTGAAGGGATGGAACAACTATCTGCGCTCGACGCGGGCTTCTTGAACGTCGAAGACTCCGACCCCCATGTCAGCCTAGCTGTGGGCGGAATTTCAATTATCGAAGGACCTGCTCCGAGCTACGACGAGTTCGTTGCGACTATTGCTGAACGCGTGCAGTCAATTCCCCGCTGTACACAAATCCTGCGAACATATCCACTCGATCTGCGTCCACCGGAGTGGGCGCAGGACCACCACTTCGACATCGCGCACCATCTGCACCGCCTCGCACTACCGGCTGCCGGTGGCGACACCGAACTATTCCAGCTGATAGCCAACGTGATGGAACGGCGACTGGACCGCGAGCGCCCGCTGTGGGAGTGCTTTTTCATCGAAGGCCTTCGCGAAAACCGTTGGGCTGTGCTGACCAAGCTGCATCACTGCATCGCAGATGGAATCGCCACGACACAAATGCTGGGAAAACTCAGCGACAACGGCGGCGGCGATTCTTTCGCTACCGACATCCGCGCCGCGAAGGTGCCGGCAAGCAGCGGGGAAAGTGTCAAAAGCGTTGGCTTGAACCCAATGAGGTGGGTCAGCCGTCTTGGGCAAGGTGCGTTAGGCGCCGTCGCCGCAGCGGAACACGCCGTGGTGGGCGCAGCCGAGCTAACCGGCAGTCTCCTCACCCGCGCGCCGGAATCCTCGTTGAACGGATCGATAACGACAATGCGGCGATATAGTGCGGCGCGAGTGCCGCTGGCCGACATACAAGCGGTGTCGCGCAAACACGGTGTGACACTCAATGACGTTGCACTGGCCGCGATCACCGACAGTTTTCGTGGAATGCTGCTCGATCGCGGAGAAGAACCCAGCCACAACATGCTCCGTACGTTGGTTCCGGTCTCGATGCGCACAAACAGCCACTTCAGCGTGACCGACAACCAAGTCTCGGCGATGCTGCCAATGCTGCCGGTCGATGAGGGCGATCCGATACGTCGCCTGAAGTTGGTACACACACGCCTCTCCCGCGCCAAAGCCAGTGGTCAGCGCGAAGGTGCCAGCGCAGTCTTTGCGGCGACCAAGTTCATCCCTTTCTCGCTCTCTTCCTGGACCATTCGCTTGCTGGCGCGGCTGCCTCAGCGGGCAGTCGTCGCACTGGCCACCAACGTTCCTGGTCCACGGGAGCGCCTTCAACTTATGGGCCGTGACGTGCTGGAAGTCCTACCCGTCCCTCCGATCGCTCTGCAGTTACGTACCGGTATAGCGATGGTTAGCTACGCTGACCAGTTCATCTTTGGTATCACCGCCGACTACGACACCGCTCCGGACATAGAAGTGCTCGCGAAGGGAATCGAGGAGGGAGTGGCGCGGATGGTCAGGGCCAGCCGCACCGGCCGAGGCCCGCGGCGATCAAGTTCCCGCGGTACGACGGTGCCGAACAGCATTGGCGAACAGATTGAATCGAAGAAACGAAGTCGCGGACCTCGGCGGCCCGCTAAAGCATAAGCTCTTTCGATTGCCGATCGACCCTCGTCGGGCGAATCACAATGATCACCAAACCAACGGCAAAGATCAGCGCAATGATCCAAGGAAAACGACCGTCGGGAGCGAAGCCGTACGCGGCAAGAAAGGCCAGACCGTAGATCGTCATCGCCATGCCGGCCAGCAGTCCTGGCACTGTCCAGCGAACGGCGACGTTTATCCCGATGCACGGCGACGGGGCCGCGGAAACACGGCGCAGCGACCACAACACTGACAGCTCGAGTGCGGTGACCAGACTGAGTATGGCGGCCCACTCCAGACGGGCGAACCACCAACTGGCTGTGCCCTCGACCGGTTGAGGTAGGAGTCCCGCTGGGTAGGCGATGAACGCCAGGACGACGGCGGGGACCATATGCCAAAGGTAAAGCGCCATAACGCTGCTATTGGCAGCTTGCAGGACCTTCGGTGTGAAGCCGACGCGCAACACCCGGTTGAGTAGCGGCGTTAGGCCGACCGCAAGTCCGGCCTGCGTTAGAGCGAACGCCAACATGGCAACCGACGGAGGTGTGGTGTTCTGCACCGACTGGCCGGGGACACCGATCATGCTCACCGGATACAGGCCAGACCAAATCAGTAGCGCCAGCGCGACCGCCGAACAAATAGCGACGACTGCCGGTCTGCGACCCGTCAATAGCCCTTGGTACCAAGCGATTCCAAGCTGGTAGAGAAGGCCCCAGCACAACAGGTAGTTGAGCCAGCCGATGTAGGGGATGTGGGCACCGCGCGATACCGCGTCAATTACCACCACTCCCAACCCGAACGCGGCAGGCGCCAGCAGGCCCCAACGCTGTTGTGCCGCAAACGCAATTGGAGTAAGGGATACAACCAGGAGGTAGACTGCGAGAAACCAGAGGTGCATTGCCACGGCCCAGCCTGCGTACTGCAGCACTGAACCCGCCACGCCGCTGAGGTCCAGCGCTAGCACAACTGCAGACACCAGGCCCACGTACATTGCCGTGGGTCCGAGAACTCGCGCTAGTCGATGCCGAAGCCAGGTATCGCGCGACGCAACGTCGCCACCGTAACGACGCGTCCACGACAGGGCGCCGGCATAACCGGCTACTAGAAAGAAGATCGGGACAGCTTGAAAAGGCCACGTCAACCACTGCGTCCAGGGAATATCGACGAGCGGGTTCTGACGACCGAAGTGCCCGTCGTGGTAGGTCACGGATCCTGCCAGCCAATGTCCAAGCACGATGAGGACGACCCCGGATACTCGGTAGAAGTCCACGGCCAGATTGCGGGCCGGAGCTGCCGGCTGTTCTTGTGCCATCACCTCGCAGCGAACTCCAAACTCCCGAAGGTTGCAAGGGCATTTAGTCGCATCGGTCAGGTAGTCGTCGCGATCGAGTAGATGGAGCCCAGGTACTACTCGGGAATCAGGCATCGACACCCTACTTTGCGGCGATAGTGTTGTCTTACAGCGAAATTGGCGCGCTCGGTGGTTGGCTCACCGTTGACGCGCGGTTGCCGTCGCCAACGATGAGTAAGTCCTCGATGGAGCCCAGGCGGAGTAATAGGGTCTCACGACCATTTGGTCAGTGACTAAGGCCTCCTGACCGACCGGCGTCGGGTTCGTACCGTTTTCGGTGATGGATGTTAAGGAGGGCAAATGTCCGGAGCCGCAAAAGGTTTTGGCGTCATCGTCGGAGTCGACGGGTCGCCCGCGTCGAACTTCGCTGTCTGCTGGGCGGCGCGCGACGCCGCTCTACGCGATGTTCCGCTGACCCTGGTCCACATGGCGAGCACGTGCGTCACGACGTTCCCGCAGATCCCGATACGAAACGCAGTTGTGTTAGTGCAGGAGGACGACGGCCGCCGCATTCTCGACGAGGCCGTCAAGATCGCTGAGGACGCCACGCGGATGTCCCGTAAGGACATCTTTAGCGAGTTGAGGGTTTCACCCCCAGTGGCGGCTTTGGTCAAGTTGTCAGAAGAGGCGGAGATTCTCGTTGTCGGCAGCAATGGTCGCGGAGCGATCGCTCGTGCCTTGCTCGGCTCGGTCAGTTCCGATGTAGCGCAACGCGCGAGTTGCCCTGTCGCAGTCATTCATGACGAAGACCCATTGATGCCACACCCTCTGCAAGCGCCCGTGCTGGTTGGAATCGACGGCTCGCGAGCCTCAGAACCTGCGATCGCTGTCGCGTTCGACGAAGCTTCGCGTCGTGGTGTCGGGCTGCGGGCACTTCACGTGTGGAGCGACTTTGAGATCTTCGAACTTCCCGGTTTGCAATGGTCGGCGGTCGAGGCAGAGGCCCAGCGGAATCTGTCCGAAAGCTTGGCGGGCTGGCAAGAGCGGTATCCCGATGTATCCGTACAGCGGCTTGTTGTTCGCGACCGGCCGGCTCGTCAACTCATCGAGCAGTCAGAATCTGCCCAGCTGGTCGTTGTCGGTAGTCACGGCCGAGGTGGCTTGACTGGAATGATGCTGGGTTCGGTTAGTAATGCGGTCCTCAACGCAGTACGCACCCCGCTGATCGTGGCGCGATCGTCCTAGGGGCCGTGAACGCCAGATACTCACTCCAACAAACATTCTGAAGCCACGGCGCCCGCGAATAGCCGCTGGTGCGGCCCGAGTCATCCGGCTGTTCCGCCGGAGCGGTCAGAGCATGAGGGGACTCCAACGGATGTCGATATCGTCGACACCGCCCCTATTCGGGCACGGTGGAGTATCACGTCACTTCTGGGTTTGAGAGCTCCGATATCGTTGAAGACGGCTTTGTATTGGGCTTCTCCTCGGATTGGCATGTGTTCGGTGACCGCGAACGTATTGACGATCGCCGTGAGCACGACCGTCGGTGACGATTCCGCGCACTAGAGCTGCGTCGGCTCACGAGGCAGCCTCCCCGTCGGGGACTTGGCTAACAACTAGCAGGGCACCATCCGCGGGGTTGCGGTATTCGTATGTCGTTGTGGTACGCAATTCCGTTGCGACGCAGCCACTAAAGCGCCGCCGCGACCAGGCACCGACGCCGCAAGAGCCTGCCGATTGGATGATTCATCAGATGAAAACGGCGTCTTTTGACTAACATAATTTTCGTTGGCAGGAATTTGTCGGAGTCACGAAATACGCTGCAGTGCATCGTGATACAGAGACGGTCTGGTCGCTACTGATACTTATTGCGTTGGCCGGGATTGCAGATCGATGAAGTCGGCCGTGAAGTTACATGGCGACCGCGGACATCAGATCCGACTACAGCGAGGCGCGGGTGAGTGCGATGTGGCACGGGCCTTGGCGCGCAGGGTGACCCGTGCGTCGCTGAGCGGGTTCGGTTCGTCCAATTTCGGCTTGGTCGGCGGTGTGACCGGTTGCGGCCTCTGTACGCCTGACACCGACTGTCGGTTCAACTGCCTTGGCTCTAACGGCTGCCCGCACCGGAGTTTGTGGATCGCCGGGTACGGCGCGACGTGTGGCCAGGATGTGGCCCGTTAGACATCCCGACCACTCCTATGATCGCACCGGCAACTGCCATCGGGTCGAGCGGGAGCGTGACCTGTGACCGTCCAATAGAGGATCGAGCTCCACGAGCAGGAAGCTGAGGGCACAACTGCGTTTGTGCCGAAAATAATTGCGGTGCAGCCGGTTTCACACCGGGCGCGTTCGCGATCTACTAACGACTACTGATTGACACGAAAATCGTGTCGGCAAGCCGCAGCCGGCGTTTCCTTAGCGAGTGTCCAGCCGACCACCCAACAAAACCCGGCGGTTGCGCCTGCACGCAGCGAAAATCCGATCGAGGCCGCCTGGTTACAGGATTCGACATCAAGTTGGCAAAAACCTATCCGACATAATGCGTGGCAAGCCCTCAGAACCGCAGGTAGGGGAGCTGGATGATGACACGAAGATTGGCAACCGACAGATGTTGTCGGTTGCCATTTATCGTGTCGTTTTGCCAAAACCAAATGTCGGAAAATGTCGGATGCGACATGAAGTTGGCAATTTAGTGGCGTGGAGGTGCTCGCGGCCGTTGACCGATGGTCGACGTGGTTCATCTGAGATGGGTGACCGCCGTGCCTCACGAACTCGGTCGCCGCGGGCTTCAGCTTCACTTGTCGCGGTTGACGGTGCTGGGCGCTAGCAGTAGTAACTGCTGCTGCCATTCACTGTCCAACCCGGCGACTGTGCACTGCTGATTGGCGGGAGCGAACGTCTGTTGTCGCTAGCCGTGCAATCCTGACTGACCGGTCAGCTTGCCTCCGGTGCCTCCGGTGCCTCCGGTGCCGCCCTTTCCGAGCCGAAACGAATCGCTGCTGCCGCCGCCGGCACCGCCGTCTCCACCGTTGCCGATCAACTGGGCACTGCCGCCGTTGCCGCCCGCACCCCCGTTTGCGCTCCCGGATCCGCTACCAACCACGCCCCCATGGCCGCCGGCACCACCGGAGCCGATGAATCCAGCGGCTCCGCCGACGCCGCCGGCACCGCCGTGGGCGCCTTGGCGTATCCCGGCAACTGCATCTCCACCCTGCCCGCCGGACCCGCCGTGCCCGCCATCGCCGATCAGTGAGTGCCCGCTGCCGCCCGCGCCCCCGGAGCCGCCCGTACCACCGGTGGCGATGGCGGCTCCGGCGGCATTCGCTTTACCGCCAAGTCCACCCGCTCCGCCGTCGCCTCCTGTGCCGAACAGGCCGCCCGCACCTCCGGCGCCGCCAACTCCGCCCCGGCCGCCGTTTTGACTGGCTCCGTTGCTCTGCGAGGCGTCTCCGCCGCTTCCGCCAACGCCGCCGGCACCACCGTTGCCGAACAGACCGCTCGCGCCGCCGGCGCCACCACTTCCGCCCATTCCGCCGAAGGATCCACTGACGCCGGCGGTGCCTCCGGTGCCGCCAGTCCCGCCAGTACCGCCGTTGCCGAATAGCAAACCGCCAGCGCCGCCAACGCCGCCAGCACCGCCGATCCCGCCACCTGAGGCGCCGGGGCCGCCCTTACCACCGGCGCCGAACAGTCCGGCGTCCCCGCCGCGACCGCCGGCTGCTCCGAGGCTTGTGCTGGCACCACCTGAACCGCCACTGCCGAAGAGCAGTCCTCCGGCTTCGCCGGGTTGGCCGATCCCGTTGACCGTGCCTCCGTTGTTACCGTCACCGATAAGCGGCCGTCCCAGCAACAGCCGGGTCGGCGCGTTGATTAAGTCCAGCAGCGGCTGTAAAGGCCCCACGCTGGCGGCTTCGGCCCCGGCGTACGAGAGCGAACCGGCCGCCAAAGCCTGGACGAACTGGTCGTGGAACGCGCTCGCCTGCGCGCTCAGCGCCTGAAAACCCTGACCGTACGACGAGAACAGGGCGGCAACAGCGGCCGAGACCTCGTCGTGGCCGGCGGCCAGCAGGTTCGTGGTCGGGGCCGCAACCGCGCTATTGGCGACGCCCAACATCGACTGAATATCAGCCAGATCAGCTGCAGCAGAGGACATGTACTCGGGCACCGCGATGACGTACGACATTTTCGTGACGCTAGGACCGCCTGGTACGGAAGTAACGAGTAGTCGACTACCCCAAATTTGTTGAGCTGTTGAGCAAAACCAATTGTTTGCACCCGCCCGCCAACGAGAGCCGAGACGTCTGTGTCGTTGATGCGTTGATGCGCACACGCCGTCGTTGGATTGCACACTCCGGCGGTGAGAAACGGCCGGTTCACCGTCATGGCGGACCCTGAATCGGCGCTCGCACCAGTTCAACGAGAACGGCGACCCCGGCGTACTGACACCTCAAGAGCAGGACAACTTTGCTCGCGGCTTGCTTAAGCGTGGCGGCGACTGTGTCGCCGGACAGTCCGGCGGATCTGCCGCGGCGTTGTCTATAACAGTTTGAGGGGTGTGTAAGACGGTTACGGACGTGGTTTGCATCGTGGGGAACAGTGTTATCTGTAACGGTGTAACCGTTGTGTAAGTCTGGACTTGTCAACAGGTGGCGGCCCGAACCGTTTGCGCAGCAACGTCATCACGCCGCCGGCCAGCAGCAGCGCGGCCATGATGAACCCGCACCCGCCAATGACATAGATCGTCGGGTGATACCAGCCGGGCATGGTGTCGCGGTGGGACACGTTGTCGCCGCCCGCCGCGATCAGCACCACAGCAAGTACGAAATTGGCGACGCCACCGAGCAACGCCAAGACAGCCATGGTGATCGCGGTTACCCCGGACGGTGCGATGTTACATTCGAAATGCTCTCGGCGGCAACCGAACTGAGCCTTCCACCAGTGTTCCGCGCTAGCCGAACCAGTGTGCGCCGCAGCAGGCGCGGGCGGCGTATTAAGAATCGCCGTGCGGGTCCGTGGCATTGAGGGTGCGCACGACGGTCTCGTAGTCCCCGCGCACCTCCGCGTAGCGGAGGGACTTCACCCGCTCGACCTGGATCTCTTTCACGTCGGGGTCGTTCTCAAGGATTTGCATAACCTCACCGATAAATTCCCCCAACGGCATAGCGAAAGAGCTTTCACGCTGACCAGGAAGCAAATCCGTAGCCACCGACGGCGGTTCCAACTCCTTCAACGAGACGGAGGTGTCGGCCAGTTGCAGTCGCAGTGACTCGGTGAGCATGTGAATGGCGGCCTTGGACGCGTTGTAGCTGGGGGTGATTCGCAGCGGAGCAAAGGCCAACCCCGAAGAAACAGTGATGATGGTAGCGGCCGACTGCTTCTGCAGGTGTTCGATGAACGCCGCGATAACGCGGATCGGCCCGAGAAGGTTGGTGATGACTACAGCTTCGGCATCGTCAAGGAAGGTAGCCGGCCGGTGCCAGTCTTCTATGCGCATGACGCCGGCCATGATGATGACGACGTTGAGAGCGGGGTGACGTGCCTCGACGGTCCTGGCGGCGGTCAAAATGCTCACTGCGTCAGTCGTGTCGATCTGCACGGTGTCGATGCCGGGGTTCTGGGCGGCAATGTCGTCGAGCAGATCGGTGCGCCGGCCGCCGACAATGACGGTATTGCCCCGCTTGTGCAACGCAATTGCCAATGCGAGTCCGATGCCGCTGGTGGACCCAGGAATGAAAATCGTATTTCCGGTGATCTGCATGGTTGCCCTCAGCGAATGGCCTGATCGGCGTAGCGACCGCCACTCACCAGATCGCTGAGCGGCTGCAGTCTTTCCAGTGCATCGGCATCCAACTCAACGTCGAGTGAGGCGATGTTTTGATCGAGCCGATCCGCATGGCGTGTCCCAGGGATAGGCACCACCGAAATACCCAGACGCGCCGTCTGTGCGTACACCCAGGCCAATGCCACTTGTGCGGGCAGTACGCCAAGTCGCTCAGCGACGGCACGGACCGTGTCGGCGATAACCTGATTTTGTTGGCTGGCGTCACCGGTGAACCTTGGATTGCGGGCACGAAAGTCGTTGCGGTCCAATTTCTCGGTCTGCACCGATCCTGTCAAAAATCCCCGGCCCAAAGGGGCGTACGGGACCAGGCCGATGCCCAACTCCGCCATCACCGGCGTCACCTGCTCGACATCTCTTGTCCACAGGGAGTATTCGCTCTGCACCGCAGCGATCGGATGCACCGCGTGGGCCCGACGCAGTAGCTCGGCGCTGACCTCGCTGAGACCCAGGTGTCGGACTTTGCCCGCCTCCACCAGCTCAGCCATTGCTCCGATCGTCTCCTCGATCTCGGCGTTCTGTGGAGGCCGGTGCAAGTAATACAGGTCGATGTGGTCGACGCCCAGGCGCAGAAGGGAGGACTCACAGGACCGCTTCACATAGGGCGGATCGCCACGATGAACGCGCCTGTCGTCGCCGCTGCTGCGGTCGATGCCAAACTTCGTGGCGATCTGGACGAGGTCTCGCCGACCCGCAATCCCGCGGCCAACCAGAACTTCATTGTGCCCTGCGCCGTACTGATCGGCGGTGTCGAACAGGGTGACCCCCACGTCGATGGAATGACGGATAGTGGCGATACTGGTGTCCCAGTCGGAGGCACCGTAATATTCGCTCATCCCCATGCAGCCCAGACCCTGTGCTGACACTTCGAGACCGCCGAGAGTGGCTCGCTTCATGGTGAATCCTTTCAGTTCGTCGAGCGTTCGACGCCGGCACCGCCTGCGGCAACGATGGTTCTTATTGGCGAAATATCAGTGAAGGTCGCGATGTCCGCCGCGACTGTTGCAGACCCTGGATCCGCCAGCGCCTGCTCCAGGCCCTTCCGGTCGGCGAAGTGGCACAGGCAGATGGCCACGATGTCCGGAGCGCGGCCGGCGTCGATGGCGCAGAACACTTCTGTGCGCTGCAAACCGAACGGGCCCCACGCGCGTTCGACGAGCGGAATGTGGTGGGTGTCGTACCGGTTGCGGTCGAATCGGCTCGAATCATCCCCCACGTAGGTGACCAGCAGAATCGCCATCAGAATCGCCTTCCCCCTCTGATAACTTCCAGACGTAACACCACGGGCATCCGACATCGAGTGCATGCAGAACGCTCCCGGAGCGCTACTCGTTCGCGCGCTGCGACTCTCATCCGACGTGACGAAGCCCAATTATAGGAGTACCAGCTGGTTATGTAAACCATTCGGTACGCATAGTGGAGAGGTTCAACGGTGGAGCCACAGAGGGTCGATGGCAGAACGACTCGCCACCAGCATCGGCGACCCGAATTGCTCGCTGCGGCAACAGAATTCGTCCTAAATCAACGAAGCATCGACTTCTCGTTACGAGACCTGGCGCGCCAGCTGGGGGTAACCCACGCCACCTTATTACGACATTTCGCCTCAAAGGACGATCTGCTTTGGGAAATCGTTGACAACATTCGGCACGGCTACGTCACTTACTTCCAAGCCGTTGATTCATCGCGACCCCCCAGGTCAGCTGCCGAGGTGTTGCGTGCGGCCTGGGCGTACTCTCGTGATCCCCAATTACAGCGACAGTTCAGCTTGCTGTTCGAACTCGCCCGTGGCTCTCGCCACGAGCGGATCGCTGAGATCGCGCGCACAGCTCTCGACGACTGGCTTGAGGTTGTCACCAATCAATTGATCGCCACCGGATGCGATCCGGTAGCGGCGAGGTCCGAAGCGACCGTCCTTATCGCAATTGTTCGCGGACTGCACCTGGACCTGATGATCACCGGCGACGCCACACGCATTGATGGGGCTCTCGCGGACTTCGCCGCTGCACTGCATACGGCCGACTAACCTGTACCCCCAGGTGGTCGATGGTCGCGCGAATACGCCCGTGAGATCTGTTATTCCGGGGTGTGGAAGTACCTGTATCGCCAGGGTCTTCCAGGCACCAAAAGTGCTTGCCAACCTGGTTGAGTCGGCGAAGCACGAGCGTTCCCGTGCAACCTCGGCGTCATGAATTTGGGTCTGCTGCACGGATAGGTGACATCTGAGTTGGCTTGCCCTGACGGGCGGGCTGGAAGGATGTCAGTGTGCCTAGGCCCTACCCCCGTGAGTTCCGTGACGATGTTGTCCGGGTTGCCCGTAACCGCGATGACGGTGTGACGATCGAGCAGATCGCCACCGACTTCGGTGTTCACCCGATGACGTTGACCAAGTGGATTCGCCAGGCTGACGTTGACGAGGGCGCCAAGCCCGGGACCAGTACCACTGAATCCGCTGAGCTGCGTGAAGCGCGGCGCCGGATCAAGTTGCTCGAGCAAGAAAACGAAGTGCTGCGCCGCGCTGCGGCGTATCTGTCGCAGTCCAATTTGCCGGGAAAAGGCTTTACCCGCTCGTGAATGAGCTCGCCGCCGACGGAATCCCCGTCGCGGTGTCGTGCCGGGTACTCAAGCTCGCCCGCCAGCCCTACTATCGCTGGCGGGCCAATCCGGTGACCGTCGCTGAGGTCACCGAGGCTTACCGAGCCAATGCATTGTTCGACGCCCATCGCGATGACCCGGAGTTCTGGTACCGCTTCCTGGTCGAGGAGGCGCGTGAGGCCGGTGAACCGATGGCTGAGCGCACCGGGTGGCGGATCTGCTCGCAGCATCGCCTGTGGAGTGCGTTCGGTAAGAAACGTGGCAAGAACGGCAAAGTGGGTCCGCCGGTGCACGATGATCTTGTTGAGCGCGACTTCACCGCAGAAGGGCCAAACCAGTTGTGGCTCAGCGATATCACCGAGCATCGCACACGTGAAGGCAAGCTGTACCTCTGCGCGATTAAGGACGAGTTCTCCAACCGGATCGTCGGGTACTGCATGGACTCACGGATGAAGTCGCGGCTGGCGACTACCGCGCTGAGCAATGCGGTGGCACGCCGCGGTGAAGTGGCTGGGTGCATTCTGCACACCGATCGCGGATCTCAGTTCAGGTCAAGGAGTTTCGTGCACGCGCTGGGCCGCTACGAGATGGTCGGATCGATGGGCCGAGTCGGTGCGGCCGGCGACAACGCGGCCATGGAGAGTTTCTTTAGCCTGCTGCAGAAAAACGTTCTGGACCGCCGCCGCTGGAAAACCCGGGAGGAACTGCGGATCGCCATCGTCACCTGGATCGAACGGACCTACCACCGCCGACGACGCCAGACAGCACTGGGACGGTTGACCCCAATCGAATTCGAAGCAATCATGACCACACCGGCCAGTCAGGCCGCGTGACTGAACTGTCACCTGATCGTGCGGCAGACCCGATCGCGCCCAGGCGGCTAGGTCGCTCAGTGATGCTGAAACACTCTGCGATGGCGACGCTTTAGACGGTCGCCAGCTAATTTCAGGCTTAATTTCTTGGCGCTCCTCACGACCTTCTTTCGGCCTAAATGCATAGCTATGCCGCTCGCCTGAAACTGCGACGATGACTCTAGACCGTCATCGTCACCAGGAAATACCGGGGACTCGGCACCGCCCCCGGCGAGGCCGAAAGCCTGACTCAAGCATGACGGTTGTGTGAGAGAAGTGGTGGGGCAAGAGGATTCGGCGGCGCCTATTTCCGCAGCGCGTTGGTGTGATGCGGGAACGCTCACTCGTCGCTGCGCAGACGCAGTCGAGGTGGTGGTGACCCAGGTGGACTGCTCTGCCCGTGGGCCCATAGCTGCAACGTGAAAGTGAGAAATACGTCGATATCGTCGTGATGCAGATTGTTTAGTTCCCGTTTTCCGCCATAAAACGCGGGCACAGTCGCGCCAGCGCAGTGGTCGAGAGTAAGCCGGTCGACGCCAGCTTCCAGGAGCCAACTCTCAAACAAGGCGGGATGTAGCTGCTCTTGAATAAGCGGAGCGGCGAGCGCTTTCTCGAATTGGTTGGCGTCGACCCACGGTGTGATCGACATATCGAATGGGTCTAGGACCACGACGGTGCGAGATGCCCCAGCGCGATCAACCGCGCCATCTGACGTGAGCGAACTTGTGATCGCGAATTGTCTTGCGAGCCAGTCATAAGCGAAGACATGTGCCTGCAGCCCTTGACGAGGACGAAACGCCTTCTCGACAAGTTGCTGGCCGATCGGGCCCGATCGTGAGTCGTGGAATCGCAGCATCCCGCCGTTGAGGGACCGTCCGCAAAGTTGTTGGCAAGCGAATCTGTCCCCCACCAGCACCGGTATCCAGGGATCGGCAGATCGTTCCGGCGGATCAAACGAATATTCCACGACGTTCCCGGTATCTGAAACAACGCTGCAATCGCCGCCGAGAGTAGCAGTGTCCTATAACTCGCTCGACTGCGAAGGTCGGGACTTCCCCGAGTTCAGTTGACTCGCGGGTGTGGACTTGGTCTGTTGGAGGGGTCGGTGGCGACGGGGGACTTGGCGTCGCCGGCTCCCACCATCATTGGTCCTGCAACCCCAGGCCCCCTGGCTCTGGAGGACTTGGTTGATCTTGCCGTCTGCTCCGGCAACCCTGATCACGTCGCAGGAGCAGCCGCAGAAGTGCCTTCTGAATCCCCGCTCCCGTAATCTTTGTTCGTTTAGAACAAAATCGTATCGGATTTTCACGCGCGGCAGTCAAGACTTTGCACCTAAAGGTAGCGATTATGGAGTCATGATCGCGGTGGTGCGGAGATGAAAATGCCTGAGGACACTGCTCGTACGGGCAGCGATCTTCCGCAGATCGATTCCGCCAAGGACTGGGGCGCAGCAAGTTGCAGCGCAACGACGCCGGGCGCGGATCGCGCCGCGCTCACCATGCCGCCGGGTGCACTATTCGCCCCCACACTGCGGATCACGTCCACGAGGGACGGTTACTTCGATGCGCTATTGAGCTGGCGCGCTGAACTCGCGATGGCGTATGCCGATCGAGAGGACACACCGGAAGTGCTCGTCGGCTACGTGGATTTTCTCACCATTCGCACCGGTGAGGATGCGATCGCGGGTCTGCTTGATGCGCTTCCGACGGATGTCGCGCATTTCGGGGTGTTGTTTGACGGCAATCACATCAATCCCGTTGTGCAGGAACAATTTCGTAATGCGGCACCGATCAATCAAGTTCTCCTCGTCACGATGGTGGCCACCGCAGAGCCCCTTCGAGGTCACGAACTAGGCGCATGGTTGGTCGCCGAGGTGCTGACCCGGATAGCGACTGCGACCGACACGCTTGTCCTGATGGATCCCTTCGCTGCTCTGGATGACACGGGCGTCGGCGCCGAGCGTCTCGGATTGGTTCGCCTCAACGCTGACCATCAGTTTCTCGGCCAAACAGCAGGACTTATGTCGATGGCTCAAGCACGGCGGGCCCTGAGGGTCATTCTTGAAAGCGGGGGGGTCGCAGTGCCGGCACTGCGGCTCAAGGAACGGGCAGGTTGGCTTGAGCCGCGCTACACCTTGCTTCAAGAACGGGATTCGGCCATCGCGGCCGGATACTGAAGCACGTCCAAGGCGAGATACGCAGAACAACGCTATTCGGCGCCCATCCCGTGGTCAGATGTGTTCTCGGTTCGAAAGTCTTGTTGCAGAACGTTTTCGGCATCGGTGGTTTGTGGGATGGTTCGAGCGCGACCGCAATGGTCGTGCCCGTGTTTTCAGGCGGACCCAGCGAAACTCGCTGTTGTAGAACAGTTCTGCGACGGCGACGGCGACGGCGACGGCGACGGCGACGGTGACTGTGCGTTGCTCGGCGACCCTTAGACGTCGACGCCTCGGCGCAGCGGTTTGGTGGCAGTTTCCTCATGGAGATGGATCCGCTCGACGAGGACGTCGTGGCGCAGATATGCCCGCGCTCTGCGCATTCTGAGTTGCGCCCAGATGATGGTGAAACCCAGCAACGCCCCGGCGCACAAACTGAGCAGGCAGGTCGCCAGCGACTGTGTCAGTGCCGCGTCGGCACGACCGTCGATATTGAGCAGGGACCGAATGCCCATGAACGACTGGCGCATTGGCTCGAAGTTGGCGATCCAGCCCAGTAAGCGTGGCGAGGCTTCCAACGGCATGGCGGCGCCCGTCGCGGGCAGCCCGAGAAAGATGAAAACGATGCCGCTGATCACCGCACCCCACTTGCCTAACCCCGAAATCAGGGAGGTGGACAGGACGCCCACGACGCTCACAACAAGCGCGGCAAATACCCAGGTTGCGACGGGGTAGGGGAGCGATACACCCAGCAGCAATGCAATTCCCAGACACACCAATGCCGTTGGCGGAGCGAGTAGTACCGTCAATGACCATCCGACCAGAAGGCTCTGTCGCCGCGACGCCTGGATCCACGTGAGCCTCCAGAACAGAGGCTTGAATCCCGTTGACAGATAGTTCAATAGCGACGTTTGCGTCTTCGCGACCAGGATAGCGGCCGATACTCCGCCGATCACTAGTAGGAGCGACAGGTAGAACGCTTCGGTGCCGGTGTTGGAGCCGGATGTGTCGGGGCCGGTCTCGATATCGATTGGACTGCCCAGCGCCAGGGCTTCAGCGCCTGGTAGTGGCTTGCCCTGATACTGCTGCTGCGCGAGCTGTGTGGAGAGCATCTTTCCGGCCCTAAAATTGGCTACTGCCAGCGCCTTTCGCAAAGCTTTCTCGGCAATTGCGCCAGCGACTGTACCGGCGTGCGGGCTGGTCGAGAGAATGATGACAGGCTTGGCGGGTGGTTCCGTCTGCAGCATGCCGGCCGGTAACGCGAACAGGCGCTGCGAGAAGTCCGCGGGGATTGACACCTGACCGTAGACCGCGGCCGTATCCAACTGGTGGCGGGCTTGATCCGCCGTCAGCACCCGCACGTCGAACTGTTTCTTGTCCATGTTTTTGGCCAGATCATCGGTGATGAACCTGCCAGCAGACCCGTTGTCCTGGTTGACGATTGCGACGGGGAAATGCCGCAGGCTGCCGCTTGGGTTGATCGTGCTGGCGATGTAAAGCAAACCCAACGCGTACATCAATGCAAAGGAGAGCAGGATCGGGCCCAGCCGGCGCCGGAAGACCTGTCTGTGCTGCTGAGGCTGCGGCGATAACACACGAACTCCTTTGACTCACGGTGCACCGGGGCCAAGCGCTCCCCATCGATTGGCCAGGTGAAGGCCTGAGCCAGGGTAGGACCGCCCACCGCGACCTCCGGGTTACGCCGCCCCGATCGTCACCGGGTTGTTTGCGGACCTGTATCGACTAGTGACCGGGTGAATGAGGTAGTTTCCCGTGGCTTGCCGAGGCGTGTGCACCTGCGTGCCGACCGCGGCGCACATCCTTCGGGCGGTGGTGGCCCGTATTGGGCTGCCAGGTACCCGATCCGTATACCTGAGTGTCGCGCTGGGTGACGCGACGTCAACCCGAGGTCAACTTCAGTTCTGGCAGACTCTGTGCATGCGGTTGCGTGACCGTGCGGCGCGAAGTCCGGGCTGGTTCCGGTCTTGGATTCGGCCGCGCGTGATATTGCGACTGGCGGTATTCGCGGTGGTTGCCGCCTTTGTGGTGGCAGCGGGTTCGATCGCCTGGGTCCGCGTGCAGGCGGGTGACTTTGAATACTCGGTCGAAGCTGTGCCCGCGGCCGACGTTGCGCTTGTTCCCGGTGCTGAGGTCCGTCCCAGCGGCGCACCTTCGGGGTATCTGGCCGCCCGCCTTGATATTGCTGGTCGGCTGCTGGCGTCTGGCAAGGTCAAGGCACTCTTGCTCAGCGGCGACAACAGCGTCTCGACCTACGACGAACCCACGGCGATGCGTCGGTATTTGCTGCGCAACGGTGTGCCCGCCGACAAGATCGCTCTTGACTACGCCGGTTTCAGTACTTACGACACTTGCATCCGCGCCTTTCGGATCTTTGGCGTGCGTAAGGCCATCGTGGTCACCCAGGATTTCAGCCTGCCGCGCACCATCGCCTTGTGTCGAAGCGCGGGTATCGAAGCGAGCGGTATCGCTGATGCCGGCGAGGGGCACGACTTCACCTACTACAAGTGTTGGCTGCGCGATCAACTCGCTGCCACCAAGGCCGTCTTCTACATGCTCACCCGCCCCGATCCAAGGTTCCTGGGCAATCAGGAAACCAGTGTTCGGGACGCGATCAACGCGCCTTCGCAATATCGGCCGTAGCTGCCGGTGGCCCGAGTCGTGGTAGCTGCTCCTAGGCAGTGCTGAGAGGGCCTGAACATTCGTCGGGTCCTTCGAGGTGTCCCGGTTTGCGCTGATGTGGGCGCCAATCCGATTATTTAGGAACGCATTTGGGAGAGCATGTCGAGCTCTATTGGCAATCACCCCGCCAGCGGTTGCACCGTGCTGCGGAAATTGAGCCGCACATTCCAAGTCCGGGCAGCGAGGCTGCAGCGCCTGCGAGGCAACGTTGTGGCGAAGAGAGATGTGAGTGGGTAGCAGGTCAGCGCGATCTTCTGCTTTGGCCAGCTGCGTTCGTGGGTACGTCTAGGCACACTCACCAGCGGCGGTGGCTTGGCGCCAGGCAGATGCTTGACAATGAGCGCTAGCAAATGTCCACTACCGTCCGGTGGATCTGCCGGACTATTTAGGAAGGCTGATATGGCAAAAAGGACAACCGCACCGACTCGGTGCAGGGTTGATCACTGTGCGGACGATACGTACCGACGAACCCATGCCTGATACCACTGATCCGCCCGGGCAGTCGCAGCTGACCGCGCCGAGAGGGCCGAGTGAGCAGCTCATGCGCTACTCGAATCCCATCTGGAATTTCCTCTGCGACAACTACTTTCGACTTGAGATCGACGGTTGGGGCCGGATCCCCGACGAGACTTCGCTACTCATTGGCATCCACTCCGGCGGCTCGCTGACGATGGACGCATGGACACTGGTGCATTCCTGGTATCGCCACTTTGAAGGTCGCCGGATACTGCACGGCACCGCGCACGACGTGCTGATGGCTGCGCCCCTGCTCGGTGACTACTTCAGGGCGGCCGGTGTGATTCCGGCGTCCCGTAAGGGCGTCACCGCGGCGCTGGCGGCGGGTCACGACGTGGTTGTGTGGCCGGGCGGCGAGGAAGACGCGATGCGCAGTTGGCGTCTGCGTGACAGGGCGGTGCTGGCCGGCCGCAAGGGATTCGTCCGTCAGGCGATTCGCTCGGGCGTGCCGATCGTCCCGGTGGCGACCATTGGCGGTCACGATACCGTGTTCGTCCTCTCCGAGGGACGGTTCCTCGCGCGCTGGACCGGACTGGGTAAGCGGCTGCGCGGCGTGACGGCGCCAATAATCGTCGGGTTTCCGTTTCCGCTGGCGATTGAGGTCCTGCCGATGCACCTGCCGCTGCCCGCCAAGATCCGCACCGAGTTTCTAGATCCCATCGAGGTTGACTCCGATCCTGATCGCGTCAACGACGATGTCTACGTCGATGCGATCTATCTCAAGGTCGAGCGGGCCATCCAAGAGGTTATGGATCGACTGGCCAAACGCCGCCGATTCCCACTGCTTGGGTGATTGTCGACGTCGACACCGCGCTGATTCATGCGTCCGAGGTTGATGACGTCCGGCTGGCCCGGAGCTATCCGATCTGGATGGATCCGGGTCTCCGTTGACCCCCTGGCAACGATCCTCAATGCCTAGGCGGTCGTCGGGAGGCGACGATCCGATCGCCGCCATCGGGGGCAGCATGCGAAAGTGTCTTGGTTTTGCAAGGGGCGGGCCGCTGGTTGCAGGATGCGTCATCAGGATGCCAAACCCAGTCGCCAGAATGCGTGGCAATCCCATGGAACCGCAGGTAGTGGAGCTGGACGATGCCATGAAGATTGGCAACCGACGCGACAGGTAGAGGCCGCGGGTGGAGCCAATCCGGATAGTTCGCTGCTGCGCTCCGCTGAAAACTTGCTGCCCGGCAATGCCGGCCGTTGGCGGCAACACGTTGGCTTGTTAGTCACCGACGGTATCCGCATGCGTGACCAGGGATAGGCGATGGATTCAACCGTTGCTGCTCCGCACAGCCGCAACAATATTTGTGTTTCATTGTTGTTTGCCCGGTGAAGCACTTAAGCGTCACAGGAGATGCGCTCGTCGATGAGGCAGCGGCGTCGCCTAGTTCGACCCAGGGGGACGGGGGGCCGAGGTGGCGCGGGCGGCGCCTTCGGTGACGGTGGCGCCGGCGGTACGGGCGGTACGGGCGGTGCGGCGCAGGGCGGCATCGGCGGCACCGGGGGCGCTGGGGGCGCGGCTGGGTTCCTCTACGGCAACGGTGGCGCCGGTGGCGACGGTGGCCAGGCCGGGCAGGGCGGAATTTGGGGGCGTCGGCGGTCAGGCCGCGTTCATCGGTAACGGCGGTGCGGGTGGATCCGGTGGATTCGGCTTTACGGTAGACGGCAGTGGCGGCAACGGCGGCGACGCCCAACTGCTTGGCAACGGCGGCAATGCTGGCAACGGCTTCGCTGTTGGAACCTCCCATCCCCTTGGCAATGGTGGCCGTGGCGGTTTGCTCCTCGGCAACGATGGACCGATCGGTCTAACCTACGGCTAGGACACTCCAAGCAACCAAATTGCGGAGGATGCCTCCCGGCCCAGCCGGTGATTCGCGGCGTGGGGCGCCCTCGGAAATGCCGGAGCAGCCGGGGATAGCGGCCACGACGGCTGAGCAATTCGACCGACAGTGAATCCTACGACGCGACACACCGGCGATGCGTCGGACAGTTCACGCTCGGCCGCGCGAGAAGAATGAGCTAAATCCCCGACCCCGGGTTGAGAATCCCCAACGGATCCAACGCCTGCTTGATCCGCCGGTTCAGGTCCATCACATCGGGGCCGAGGTACCCCTCCAGCCACGGCCGCTTCAACCGGCCGACGCCGTGCTCACCGGTGATCGTGCCGCCCAATCCGACTGCGAGATCCATGATTTCGCCGTAGGCCAACTGGGCGCGTTCGGCCATTGCGGCATCGGCGGGGTCGAAGACCAGCAGGGGATGGGTGTTGCCGTCTCCGGCGTGCGCGATCACCGAGATCATCAGGTCTCGCTCCTCGGCGATCCGCGCGATACCGCTGACCAGCGAACCCAGCTCCGGCAATGGCACCCCGACGTCCTCGAGCAGCAGCGATCCCTTTTCTTCGACCGCCGGAATCGCGAACCGCCGCGCCGCGACGAACGCCTCGCCCTCGTCCGGGTCGTCGGTGGAAAACACTTCTGTCGCACCGTTTTCGGCGAAGACCGCAGCCATCACCTCGGCGTCTTCTGCGCCGCCGCGGCCACGTTCGTCGGAGCCGGCCACCAGCATGGCCGCCGCCCCGCGATCGAGGTCCATCCGCAAGATGTCCTCGACGGCATTGATCGCCACCGCATCCATGAATTCCAGCATCGCGGGCCGCAGCCGCGCGCTGACGCCCAACACGGCATCGACGGCCGCCTCGACGGAGGCGAAGCTGGCGACCACCACGCTCAAAGCGTTCTGAGCCGGCAGCAGTCGCAACGTCACCTCGGTGACGACACCCAAGGTGCCTTCGCTACCCACGAACAGCTTGGTCAGCGACAGCCCGGCTACGTCCTTGAGGCGAGGCCCGCCGAGCCGCACCGCGGTGCCGTCCGCCAACACCACCTGCATGCCCAGCACGTAGTCCGTCGTGACGCCGTATTTCACACAGCACAGCCCGCCGGCATTGGTGGCGATGTTGCCGCCGATGCTGCAGATCTCCCACGACGACGGGTCCGGTGGGTACCACAGGCCGTGTTCGGCGACGGCCTTCTTCACCTCGGCATTGAACAGGCCGGGCTGGCAGACCGCGGTGCGGGTGACCGGGTCGACGGTGATGTCGCGCATCTTCTCCGTCGACAGCACGATCCCGTTGTCCACAGCGGTCGCGCCGCCTGACAGGCCGCTGCCGGCGCCGCGGGTCACCACCGGAACCCGGTGGGCTGCCGCCCACCGCATGACGGTCTGCACCTCTTCGGTGCGCCGCGGCCTGACGACGGCCAATGGCTTGCCGGCCGACGGGTCCAGGGCCCGGTCTTGTCGGTAGCCCTCGGTCACGGCGGGATCGGTGACGACCATCCCATCGGGCAGTTCGGCGATCAGGCCTGCCAGCGCGTCCACCGGGCCGATCCTACGGTGCCTCAAGAAGCGGGCTCGGCAACAAATTCTGGCGCACGGTTAAGTTCCCGCAACGACGGCAGTCGGATGCAGATCAGTCCGGTGACCAGGATCGGTACTGCCAGCGCGAAGAACGTCACGTGCAACCCGGCAACGTCGGTCAACGGGCCGGCCAAGAGCAGGCCCAATGGGCCGGCCGCATAGGCCAGTGACGTCATCACCCCGACCACCCGGCCGCGCATATGATCCGGCGCCCGGGTCTGCACCACATAGGCGTAGATCGGCTGGATGGGCCCGTAGACCAGGCCGATCACCGCGCACAGCACCAGAATCACTGGCAGCGGCGGCAGCAGCGCAATGACGGCAGCGGCCACCCCGAGGGTGAGTACGGCGGTCAGCATGATGGTGCGCCGCGACACCCGTCTGGCCACCGCCACGTAGCCAAGCGCGCCGACCAGACCGCCCAGCGACAGCGCCATCAGCACCGAGCCCAGTTGACCCGGCTGATGCCGGTCGCTGAAGTATTTCGGGAACAGCACGCTTTCCATTGGTAGGTACAGGGCCGTGACGGTCAGGTCGATCAGCGCCAGCGTGCGCAACACCCGCAGGCTCCACACAAAGCGCAGCCCCTCGGAGACTCCTGACACCAGTCCCTCCGGCCGGCTCGAGTGCAGCGGCTTGCCGACGCCCTCGAGCCGTAGCCCCGAGATCGCCAGGATGGACGACGCGAATGCCCCTGCCGTGATCCACATCGTGGTGATGCCGCCGACAGTGGCGATCATCAAGCCGCCGATGCCCGGGCCCACCATGAACGCCAGGTTGAGGATCGCCTCGTACACGCTGTTGACCCGGTCCAGCGACCAACCCGCTTTCGCGGCGGCCTCGGGCAGCATCGATTGACGTGCGGTTATCCCGGCCGGGTCGAATGCGGCCGCGCACGCGCCCAACCCCGCCAGCACCGCAACGTTCACTGCCTCGGCCCCGAACGCCCACGCCACCAGCGGAACGGCGGCCACCGCGGCTCCGGAGAGCGTGTCGGCAACCATCGACACCCGGCGTCGACCGAAGTAGTCGACCGCGGTGCCCGCGACCAGTGTGGAGAACAGCAGCGGCAGCGTCGTGGCGCCGGCGACGATCGATGCCTGTCCGGCGCTGCCGCTGCCCTGCAACACCAGCCAGGGAAACGCGACGATCGAGATGCCGTCGCCCGCGCACGCCATCAACGTGGCGAAAAGGACGAGAAATGCCGGGCCGCGGCTCTGCTTGCTCATGAGATATCGCGGCTGAATTTAATGCGAAATCGGCGGTGGAACCACCGAATTTTCTGACAGGGCAGGATAGTTGTGTGCTGACCCATCCCAACACCGGCCAGGCATTCGCGTCGCCGGTCGAACCCGGCTCCGGGTGGCCGGGCGACTACGCGACGGCGCAGACCCCGGTGGCCGGCACCCCCGCGCAGGTCGGCAAGTTGGCGACGCAGGCACGCTCGGTCATCGAACTCGACGCTGCCGTCAGCGTCTGCCGGGCCTGTCCCCGGCTGGTTGCTTGGCGGGAGGACGTCGCCGTCACAAAGCGACGTTCGTTCGCCAACCAGCCGTATTGGGGACGGCCGGTACCCGGCTGGGGATCGGAGCACCCGCGCCTGCTGATCGTCGGGTTGGCCCCGGCCGCGAATGGCGCCAACCGCACCGGGCGGATGTTCACCGGCGATCGGTCGGGTGATCAGTTGTACGCGGCGCTGCATCGTGCCGGGCTGGTGAATCAACCGACGAGCGTCGACGCCGCCGACGGTCTGCGGGCAGAACAGATTCGCCTCGTCGCCCCGGTTCGGTGCGCGCCCCCGGCTAATGCGCCGACGCCAGCAGAACGGGACACGTGTGCGCCGTGGCTGGACGCCGAGTGGCGTCTGGTGTCCGCTGACGTGCGGGTATTGGTGGCGCTCGGCGGGTTCGCCTGGCAGGTGGCGCTGCGTCTGCCGGGCGTGGCACCGGCGCGCAAACCCAAGTTCGGTCACGGCGTTGTTGCCGAATTGGCGTCGGGGAGGTTGCTGGTGGGCTGCTACCACCCGAGCCAGCAGAACATGTTCACGGGTAGGTTGACTCCGGCAATGCTCGATGACGTTTTCAAGGACGCGAAGAAGCTGGCAGGAATTGAGTAATGGTTGAATCGGTTCTGGTTTCCGGCGCCAGTGTCGCGGGGCTGACCGCGGCATATTGGCTGGACCGCAATGGTTATGCGGTCACCGTGGTGGAGCGCCACCCCGGGCTACGGCCGGGTGGGCAGGCGATCGACGTACGTGGCCCCGCGCTGGACGTCTTGGATCGCATGGGCCTGCGCGCCGCCGCCGAAAGCGCCAAGACCAACATCAAGGGTTCGACCGTCGTCGACCGGGACGGCAATGTGTTGTCCGAGGACACCGAATCGACACCCACGGGTGGACCTATCGACAATCCCGACATCGAGCTGTTACGGGACGATCTGGTCGAATTGCTTTACGACGAAACCAAATTGAAGTGCGAGTTCTTGTTCGACGACACGATCGTCGCCCTGGAAAATCTCGGTCCTGCCGTCAATGTGACCTTCGAGAATTCCGATTCCCGCATCTTCGACCTGGTGATCGGAGCCGACGGCCTGCATTCCAATGTGCGCAAGCTGGTTTTCGGGCCGGAGGACCGATTCATCAAGCGCCTCGGGACATTTGCGGCGATCTTCACCGTGCCGAATTTCCTGGACTTGGACTACTGGCAGAAGTGGCACTACGGAGATGCCAGCATGGCGGGCGTCTACAGCGCCCGAAACAACTCCGAGGCCCGCGCCATGTTGGGATTCCTGGACACCGAGCTGCGAATTGACTACCGGGACACCGAAGCTCAGTTCGCCGAGCTGGAAAAGCGGATGGCGGACGACGGCTGGATTCGGCCGCAGTTACTCGAGCTGATGCGTTCGGCACCGGACTTCTACTTCGACGAGATGTCCCAGATCGTGATGGACCACTGGTCGATCGGCCGGGTGGTGCTGGTGGGCGACGCGGCGTATTGCTGCTCGCCGTTGTCGGGGCAGGGGACCAGCGTCGCTCTGCTGGGTGCCACCGTCCTCGCCGGCGAGCTCAAAATCGCCCGGACCGACCACGGTCTCGGCTTCGCGAATTACTTCAAGCGGTTCCATGCGTACACCAAACGCACCCAATTCTTGGCCACCGACAACATTCCGGGCGGTGCGCCCATTTCGCAGGAGCAGTTCGAGATGATCATCAACTCCTTCACATTGCTGAACTACTGATTTGCGATGAACGACTGAGAATCACCGCCCGGGAAGGTTCGCGCGGCCGTAGGCGTTGACTGGAACGTGCGTCTTTCTGTCCTTGATCTCGTACCGGTGCGTACCGACCAGTCGACTTCTACTGCGCTGGCTGCCACTGTGGCGTTGGCCCAGGCCGCCGACCGCCTCGGGTTCACTCGCTACTGGGTCGCCGAACACCACAACATGCCGTCGGTGGGCGCCACCAGTCCGCCGGTGCTGCTCGCTTATCTGGCCGCCCAGACCCGGCAATTGCGGCTGGGGTCGGGCGGTGTGATGCTGCCCAATCACGCGCCGCTGGCGGTGGCCGAGCAGTTCGCGCTGCTCGAGGCCGCCGCGCCGGGCCGGATCGACCTCGGGATCGGCCGGGCGCCGGGCTCCGACCCGGTGACCTCTTACGCGTTGCGGGCCGGCCGGGACGATCGCGATATCGAGAACTTTCCCGAATACCTCGACGATGTCGCCGCGCTGATGAGCGCGCGCGGCGTGCGGGTGCCGTTACGTTCGGGCGATTACACGCTGAAGGCGACCCCGGCAGCGGCCAGTGAACCGCGACTGTGGTTGTTGGGTTCGTCGATGTACTCGGCGCATCTCGCGGCCGCCAAGGGGCTGCCGTACGTCTTCGCCCACCACTTCTCCGGCCAGGGCACCGAAGAGGCGCTGCAGCACTACCGGTCGCAGTTCCGGCCCAGTGCTCTTACGCCTGAGCCGGTGACGTTCTTGACGGTCAACGCCGCTGTCGCCGAAACACGCGACGAGGCAACGGCATTGATGCTGCCGAACCTGCAGATGATGGCCCGGCTGCGGACCGGACAACCACTCGGTCAGGTGCAGCTTGTCGAGGACGCCGCGGTGGAGAAGCTGACGCCTGCGCAGCAGCACATCGTGGACAGTGGCCTCGAGCGGGCCGTCGTCGGATCACCCGACGAAGCTGCTGGACAGCTGCGCGCCCTGGCCGAACGATTCGACGTCGACGAGGTGATGGTGCACCCGGTCGCGTCGGCCTACCGGGGCACGGACCCCTCCGCCGCGCCCGCCCGGGTGGCGACGTTGGAGCTGCTGGCCAAGGAGCTCTTCTGAGCTAACTGGCGGCCGGCCCGCTAGTCGTGGACGTGTGCTTCCTGCGGTTGGCTCTTGGCAGGATCGGGGGCGTGTGTCCTTATCCAGGGCAGCAGGTCGCTGCCGGGCAACGGCGGCGTATGCACGAAGCCCTGGGTGATGGTGCACCCGTATTGTCGCAGCGCGCGCAGGGTCCCCTCTTCCTCGACGCCCTCGGCTACCAGATCCGCGCCGAGGCTCGCTGCCAACGCGACGGTGGAGCGCACGATCGCGACGGAGCGCGGGTCTTGCGAGAGTCGGGCCACAAACACCCGGTCGAGTTTCAACTCGTCCACCGAAACGTCCTGCAGGCGAGCCAGCGAAGACCATCCGGTGCCGTAGTCGTCCAGTGATATGCGAACACCGAGACGCTGCAGCGCGGCGACCGTCTTTCGCGACCGGGACGAGTCCATCAGGGTGCTTTCGGTGATCTCGATGATCAGCTGATCAGCCGGCAATCCATAGTCGTGCAGAAGCCGCTCAAGGGTGCCGACGAGGTCGAGGTCGAGCAGATTGGTCGTCGAGAGATTCACCGCCACGATCAGGGGCATGCCCTGCTCGCGCCAGATTCTGGCCTGTTCGAGGGCGACGTTGACCGTTCGGTAGGCCACCTTGCGCATCAGGCCGGCGCGTTCGGCACCGGGCAGGAATTCCT
Organism: Mycobacterium sp. IDUB_37; assembly: GCF_055419245.1. Lineage (NCBI taxonomy): Bacteria > Bacillati > Actinomycetota > Actinomycetes > Mycobacteriales > Mycobacteriaceae > Mycobacterium > Mycobacterium sp. IDUB_37. The sequence goes on from NZ_JBVAXG010000011.1 coordinate 225,066, forward strand.
CGGGCAGCAGCAATCCGCGGTTGGGGTGATGCCAGCGCAACAGCGCTTCGACGCTGTGCACACTGCCGTCACCGGAATTGATCTTGGGCTGGTAGTGACACGTCAGCTCGGTGCCGTCGACGAGTGCAACGCGCATTTCCTCGATGAGGTTCGGGTCGTTCTCGCGGTACAACTCAAAAGCCGTTTCGTACACCGCCATTTTGCTCTTTGCTGTCCTGGCTTGCGGAATCGCCGTCTCAGCGCGGTTCAGCAATTCCTGCGGATGGTCGCAATGGTCGGGGTACAGCGCGATGGCGATGCGACCTTCCACCTGAACGGTCATGGGATCCAACGCAAATGGCGCACTCAGCGCCTCGATCAACCGACCCGCCTGAGCGCGCGCGGCGATGAGGTCCGCCCCCTCGCCAAGCAAGATCGCGAACTCTTCCTCGCCGGAGCGCGCGAGCAGATCCTCGCGACGTACGTTCTGCGACAGTCGATTTGCGACTTGGCACAGCAACTCGTCACCAAAGTGCTCTCCGACCGAGTCGTTGATCTCTTGAAACTCGCAGAGCTGCAATAAGAGTAGCGCCCGACGAGCCGGTGTCCGCCTCATAGGCATCGGCCCGACCAGCGGCCCGGTGTTGGTAACCGGCGCCGCGGTCAACGCGGTCGCCAGCGACCGCCGGTTCGGCAGCGTGGTCAACTCGTCGGTCATCGCGTGCTTGTAACTCTCGGCCAGAATGGTGACATCACGGAAGGTCACCGAGAATCGCGCCGCAACGGCGACCAGACTCAGCGCGGCAAGCGTTGCAGCGAGTCGTGAGTCGTTCCCCACGGCCGTAACGGCAAACGCCACGGCGGTGCACGTCACCGGTGCAACATAGGAGCTGAGTGTCCGTTTCGGCGCGGGTGGCACCGACGACCAAGGCGCCCAACTCGCCAAAGCCAGCAGGAGCGACGACACGGGCCAGAATGCGTCGAGCAGCGTGCCGACTCGGTAGTCGGCGGCCGAGGTCTCGAAGAGATAAGCCGTGTCCGCGACCGCGAACAGGACAAAGCCGACCACCAGCAGGCCCCAGCGAAACTCTTTGCGCCAGCCCAGTATTGGCAGCATTCCCGCGGCCAGGGCCAACAGCATCAAATCGCCCCACGGGTAAATCAGGCCCACCAGGACGGTGGCCGGTGTGTGTATTGCCGCCGCGTGGATGGGCCCGGCCGCCAGCGCCGCAGCCACCGAGGCTGCAGCCAATCCGCAGACCAGGGAATCCAGGCGAACCGGAACGGGCACCCGTTTGAGCCGCGTACGCATGAGCAGCAGCAGACCGATGTAGGCAAGCGGATAGAACGCCAGGTATGCCGGATCGGCGATCGACGGCGACTGCCCATTCGGCACCCACCGGGAGTAGATGATGTCGCCGGCCGCTGACGATGCCATGCCGATCGCGATGAGAATCCACGCGAGGCGATCTGCCCGGACCCGGATGGCTCGAATGGCGATCAACACCGCCGCGAACAAGTTCAATCCCGGATAGAGGACATTCGCGAAGAACGGGGTGTGGTCGGCGCGCAAGTCGGGCCAACATGACGATGCGAAAACGAGCACACCAATTGTCAAGGCTGTCAGGGAAATTCGGATTCCTGTTGGAGGCCATCGAACACTGGGTGCCACGTCGTGCGTCCGGTCGGCAATCGGCGTCGCCGCGCCGGAGCCCGGCTTGACCGTGCTGGCCAGAGCCGTCACGTTGGCGGAACTGCCCGCCGGGCCGAAGACGCTCGCCACGCCTCGGTGGAGTCGCCCGTTGTCGAAGCCGTTTTCCAGGCCGCTGGTGAATTCGGCCATGTCGGCCAGATCCGGCAGCTCATAGGGCAGCGGCCAGTCCGGTACGAAACTGCGAATGCACTGGCCCCCATCGCGTTTGGCGGCATACATGGCCAGGTCGGCGTGCCGGAGCAATTCGTCGACGCTGCAGCGGGACTCGGGAGCGGTCACCGTGAACCCGATGCTCGGTCGGACCGACAACGGAACGCCGTCGATCACGATCGCCTTGTCGAACGATTCCAGGACCCGTTGCGCAGTCGTATGTGAGTCTTCCGCGGGGCCTTCGAGGACGACGGCGAATTCGTCGCCACCGAGTCGTGCGACGGTGCCGGCCTCGCCGATTGCCGTGGTCAATCGTCCGGCTACCCGGACCAGAAGTTCGTCTCCGGCCGGATGGCCGAGGGCGTCGTTGACCGACTTGAAGTTGTCCAGATCCAGGCACATCACCGCGATCGGGACGGCGTCCTGCTGACGACGCACGAGAGCCTGCTCCAGTTTGTGCAGGAAGTTGGCTCGGTTGGCCAGACCGGTCAGGCTGTCCCGGAAAGCCTCCTGGGCCACCTCGGTCAACAATCCCTGATTTTCGACGAGCACTACGAGTTGCCGGATAAGCACCGCCGCCACCAGAATCCCCAACCCGACCAGCAACGGTCCGTGCTGCATCAGCCGTAGCGCATGGCCCAGACCGAGCGCGGCCGCCAAAACCAGCGGGAAGTAGGGCAACCAGAGCCGGGCGCGGGAGGTGATGTCGTTTTGTGGTGGCGCCGTCGGGGGCTCTCCGACGCTGACCATGCCGGCCAGTGTCACGAAGCCCAAACCGGCCACTCGGCTTACGTCAATGAAATCACCGCTGTGATATGTGCCGACCCCGGTTTGAAACACGACCAGGATGTCGGCCAACGCGATAGTCAGAATTCCGCCGGCGAGCAGGGTCATGCTGCGGCGCCCGCCGGGTCTGCCCCGTGACAGCACCAGGATCGAAGCCGTCATGAGCGCAACGTCGCCGACGATGTGCACCACCGTGACGGGCCCAGAACTGCTCGGCTCCCTCAGTAGTTTGTCCAGGACGAACACCCACGAGACCACGAACAACGATGTCGAAACGATGATGCCGTCCAGCCACAACCGCAACAGGTCGTGCCCGTCTGCATTGGACAGCAGTATCAGAGCTGCCAGCGCCCCGATCGGGAACAGCAGTAGCACGATCTCGCCGGCGGCCGGATGGCTGGCGTGCTCCACCTGAGAGCGCACGTCATAAGCCGCCCAGATGACCTCACCGACGGCCCAGGCGCCAAGAGCAACCGCCACAGCCAGCCAGCCGTTTCTACGGCGACCGTGCGCGCCGCGGGCCGCCCTACACGCAGCTGCCAGCGCGAATGCCAGGCACAGCAGGTTCGCGAACTGGTCGACCGGCCTCGTTGCGTACGGCCCGTGCCAGCCGAAAATCGCGGAAGCGCCGACCAGGGCCGCTGCAAGAGCGTATGCGCCGACGACGGCACAGCTGATGCCCATCTTCAGCCCAGTAAGCGGGCACGGCATTACCGTCCAGCGCTTCATTCCTGCTCCAGCTCGCACGCAGCGCAGACAAAGTGCCTAAAAACTTTGCCTTGTACTCATAGAGTAAACCGTTATTACGCAACCGTCAGTACTGGTGGTCTGTTTTGGTGGCGTATTTCGGTCCTTCGGTATGAACTGGGCACACGGAACGATGTCTCGGCATCCCCAAAACCAGCCTTACAAGACCAGTCTTACTCGTGCCCGTCGATCTGTGCCAGCCCCTCGCGCAGGATTCTTGCGGTGCCCTCCCGGTCGGGATCTCGGCGCAGCAGCATGCCCTTGGCCACTGAGAGCTTGTCGCCCTCGCGCCTGGGCAGTACGTGCAGATGAATGTGGAATACCGTCTGGAACGCGGCGCGGCCATCGTTGATGCCGATATTGGTCGCGTCGGCCAGTTCGGTCGCCCGGGCAGCCTGCGCGATGCGTTGACCGATGGCGACCATTCCGGCCAGGGTCTCGGCTGGCGTGTCGGTCAGGTCCACACTGTGTCGTTTGGGGATCACCAGCGTGTGGCCCCGGGTGAACGGCCTGATGTCGAGGATTGCCAGGTAGTGGTCGTCTTCATGGATCCGGATCGCCGGGGCGTCACCGGTCGCGATCGCACAGAACACGCAGGACATCTCGTCACCGTACTTGGGGCCCGCACACCAGGGTCCGAGGCTGCCGAACTGCGCGGGATACGCTGCGGCAGTGGACCCTAGCGATCTCGCGTTCGTCGGCGCCGCCGAGCAGGCGCGGCTGCTGGCCGGCGGCGAAATCACGGCCCCGCAACTTCTCGAGGTCTACCTGGAACGCATCGAGCGGCTGGACAGCCAACTGCGGGCCTACCGCGTGGTGCGATACGACGGCGCGCGTCAGGAAGCCGAGATCGCCCAACGGCGCCTCGACGCGGGCGAGCGGCGACCGCTACTCGGAGTGCCGGTCGCGATCAAGGACGACGTCGACGTCGCCGGTGAAGTCACGACCTACGGCAGCGGCGCGCACGGCCCGGTAGTGGCCGACGATGCCGAGGTGGTCAGCCGGTTGCGTGCGGCGGGTGCGGTCATCATCGGCAAGACCGCCGTGCCAGAACTGATGATCATGCCGTTCACCGAGTCGTTGACATTCGGGGCCACTCGCAACCCGTGGAACCCCCGTCGTACACCGGGGGGCAGCAGTGGCGGCAGCGCTGCGGCCGTCGCGGCCGGCCTGGCCCCGATGGCGTTGGGATCCGACGGGGGCGGCTCGATTCGCATTCCGGCCACCTGGTGCGGTCTGTTCGGACTGAAACCGCAGCGGGACCGGATCTCGCTGGAGCCGCACGACGACGCGTGGCAGGGGCTCAGTGTCAATGGCCCGATCACGCGATCGGTGTTGGATGCGGCGCTGCTGCTCGACGCGACGAACACTGCGCCCGGTCCCGCCGGCGAGTTCGAGGCTGCGGCGGCCCGCTCGCCCGGTCAGCTGAAGATTGCGCTGAGCACCAAAGTTCCAACGCCGTTGCCGGTGCGAGTCGGCAGGGCGCAATTGACAGCGGTCGAGCAGGCGGGCGCCTTGCTGCGGGACCTCGGTCACGAGGTGGTCGTCCGGGATCCGCACTATCCGGCCTCGCTCTACGCCAACTACCTGCCCCGCTTTCTGCGCGGAATCGCCGACGACGCGGACGCCCAAGCGCACCCCGAGCGATTGGAAGCACGCACTCGCGGCATCGCCCACCTCGGCTCGTTCTTCTCCGACCGGCGGATGGCGGCGTTGCGCAGCGCCGAGCCAGGTTTGAATGCCCGGATCCAATCGATTTTCGACGACGTCGACGTCGTCATCACGCCGGGCACCGCGGCCGGACCATCACGAATCGGCGCCTATCAACGCCGGGGCGGCGTCTCGACCCTGTTGTTGGTTGCGCAGCGGGTCCCGTACCAGCAGATCTGGAATCTGACCGGCCAGCCTGCTGCCGTAGTTCCGTGGGATTTCGACGACGACGGGCTGCCGATGTCAGTGCAACTGGTCGGCCGGCCCTACGACGAGGCGACGCTGTTGTCGCTCTCGGCTCAGATCGAAGCCGCCCGGCCGTGGGCGCAACGGCGCCCGCCGGTGTCATAAATCCGGTCGGTCTTCGCGAATTACCTTCCAAGCGGCAAGTTTTCGGGCCGGCGCGATCGCATGCGCCGGACTGGTCGACGGCAGCCGCTGACTCGGCAACGATCGAGCGGGTACCAGGCGTTCGAATAGCCCGGCCGCTTTCGCGCCGTTGCAGTAGACCTGCGTGATTGCCGGGTAGTCGACGAACAGTGCTCCAAAATCGTTGGTCACCAGACTCTTCGGGTCGATCGCCGCATCCGCGCTGCCGATCCTGCGGCAGCTGCGCAACACGTCCCACAGCGCGATTCGGCGTGCCTGCAGCTCGGCCACTCTGATGGGATACGTTGCCGTGCAGTCGAATCCGAGAATTTCGCCCATGATCGGCCAGAACGCGTTGCGCGGATTCGCGTAGTACTCACCGGCCGCCAGGGATAGCACGCTGGGAAAGGAGCCGAGGATCAGCACCGAGGCGCGCTCATCCACCACGGGTGGGAGTCCTTCGAGCAGTGGTGTGGTCATCACCTCACATCATCACCTGCCGGCGCTAACGTTGAGGCCGTGGACGGTATCGAGGATTTGCTCGAAGGGCTCGAAGGCACCCAGCGCACCGAGCGTGCCGAGTTGGTGGAGTGGCTGCTCGAGCAGGGCATCAGCGTAGAAGAAATCCGATCGACCAACCCGCCGCTGTTGCTCGCTACCCGACATCTGATCGGCGACGACGGGACCTATGTGTCCACTCGCGAGATCAGCGAGAACCAGGACATCGACCTGGTGTTCCTGCAACGGATACAGCGCGCGATTGGCCTGGCTCGGGTGGACGACCCGGATGCGGCCGTACATATGCGCGCCGACGTCGAAGCCGCCGCTACCGCTCAGCAGTTCGTCGAATTCGGGCTGCCGCCCGACCAGGTGGTCGCGGTGGTGCGGGTGCTTGCCGAGGGTCTGTCACACGCTGCCGAGGTGATGCGCTACACCGCGTTGTCGGCGATCATGCGACCGGGAGTCAGCGAAGTGCAGATTGCCCAGGCGTCCAAAGCGCTGATCAGCAAGATCGCGCCACTGCTCGGCCCGATGATCCAGGAAATGCTGTTCATGCAGTTGCGGCACATGATGGAGACCGAATCGGTCAACGCCGGCGAACGGGCTGCTGGGAAGCCGTTGCCGGGCGCGCGTCAGATCAGCGTCGCCTTCGCCGACCTCGTCGGGTTCACCAGTCTGGGTGAGGTGGTCTCGGCCGAGGAGTTGGGGCAACTCGCCGGCCGGCTGGCTGATTTGGCGCGCGACCTGACTTCTCCGCCGGTGCGCTTCATCAAGACGATCGGCGATGCGGTGATGTTCGTCTGCCCTGACCCGGCGCCGTTGCTGGACACGGTCCTCAAGCTGGTTGACATGGTCGACACGGACGACGCGTTCCCCCGGCTTCGGGCCGGAGTCGCCTCCGGCATGGCGGTCAGCCGGGCAGGTGACTGGTTCGGCAGTCCGGTCAACGCCGCGAGCCGGATTACCGGAGTGGCGCGGCCGGGGACGGTCTTGGTCGCCGAGTCGGTCCACGAGGCGCTGACCGAGGACGGCGATGACTCCGGCTTTCAGTTCTCATTCGCCGGCGGGCGTCGCCTCAAGGGCATCAAGGGGGAGACGAAGGTGTTTCGGGTTCGCCGAGGCTCTGGGACTGCTTAGTTCCGGCACATGGGCAGGCCCGGCGCGACTCTGGGGGGCGTTACTGACTCCGACTAATGCGGGTCTGACGCGTCCGGTCTTCACCCTTCTTCCGGCACTTGAGAGTTGGTCGCTTCCGGGCCTGCTTCACCTTCAAAAGTACAACTGCCATTACTCGATGGCAACGATTTTTCTCCCATCGTTGCTCGTCAAGTTCGCCGACGGAGAAACAGCCTCGAATTACTTTGCAACGGTGTAATCATGTAATCATGAAACTACACAATCATGGGCGCCGGCACGGGCGTTCCGGAGGCTGGCAGCAAGCTGAGCAACCCGACGCCGGCGGCGCGGCCGAATGGTTCGCCGGGCGTCTGCCCGAAAGCTGGTTCGACGGCGATCCCACCGTCATCGTCGATCGCGAGGAAATCACCGTCGTTGGAAAGCTGGCGGCACCGGGCTCCGAGGAAAGCGCCGCACGCGCCGAAGGTCGGGTTTCGCGGTTCCGCGAAGAGACCCGTCCGGAGCGGATGGCCATCGCCGAGGAAGCGCAGGACCGCTACGGGCGCAAGGTGTCTTGGGGCGTCGAGGTCGCGTCCGACTCCGGTAGCGAGCGGATCCTGTTCACCCACATAGCGGTGCCTGTAATGACGCGCCTCAAGCAACCGGAGCGCCAGGTGCTGGACACATTGGTGGACGCCGGTGTTGCGCGGTCGCGCGCGGACGCGCTGGCCTGGTCGGTCAAACTGGTCGGTGAGCACACCGAGGAGTGGCTCGCCAAGTTGCGCACCGCCATGTCGGCGGTCGACGACGTGCGCGCCGAAGGGCCCGACCTGTCCGGCTAACCGGGGCAGGCTGGCGGGGCTACTTCTCGTTGTTGACTTTGGTGATCATCTGGTCGGCGATCCGACTGCCCTGATCGCTGATCTGGTACCCGCACGCGTTCACGTCCACGATCACGTTGTTGGCAACTTCCATCACCCGCTGGCACTCCCAGCCGTTGGCGCCCTCCTGAGTGTCGGTCACCATGATCTTCGGCGAGGAACCCTGGATGTCAGAGAAGGTCCAGCGATAGGTCTTGCCCTTGTTGTTGATGGTCACCGTCTTGCCGGCGCAGTTCTTCCACTTGTCGAGCGACGTCTGCAGATAGGACTGGGCCTTATCCGCGGTGGGGAAAGTGACGGCAGCCTGGTTGACCCAGTGGTCGTAGTTGTCGCCGGGCTCAGATGACACCAGTCCGCTGAGCCCGGTGTACCCACTACCGGAATAGGCCGGCCCCTGGCTGGTGTACATCGCACCCTGGCAGTCCGGTATCGACACCGTCACCGGCGAGGAGTCCACCGTCGTGATCGGCTTTCCGGGTTGCATGTTGTACGCACCCATGACCGCGTTGACCTCCGCCGGGCTCAGCAGCAGCGAGCTCAGCCGGTCCTCCGCGATGGGCTTCAGCTTGGGCGCAGGCTTGGGTTTGACGGCCAGCCAGATACCCACCGCGCCGACGACGAGCACCAGCATGATGGCGACGCCGGCAACGATGGGCCACGGGTTGCGTTTGCCCGCCGAAGGTGGCGGCTGCCCCTGGTGCCAAGTGGGCAACGGGGCCGATGGTTGCTGCGGTATCGGCGTGCTCGGCGGGCCACCCGACCAGCCGCCGCTCGGCGGGTAGTGCGGGGGGTTCTGCGGCGCCGAGATCGGGCCGCTGGGTGCCCACCCGGGATGGCCGGCCGGCGCGGAGGGCCGCTGCTGCGGGCCCGACAAACCAGAACTGTCCTGGTACTGCGGCCGCGAGGACGGCGGCGGTGTGGACGGGGGCCGCGACGGTGGCGCTAAGACGGTGGCCGGCAATGTCTGCGATGCCGGCGGTGACGGCGGGCCGGGCAGCGTGGCCTCCTGGCTGCGCCGCACGATGTTGGAGGCGTGGTCCTGATCGGGGTCGCTGAGTGCGTCGTGAGCGGCCAGAGCCAGATCGCCCGCGCTGGCGTAGCGGTCCTCGGGCCGCTTGGCCATGCCGCGCGCGATCACCGCGTCAAAACTCTTCGGGATGCCCGCGCGCTGCGCGCTGACCTGCGGGACCGGGTCCATCAGATGCGCCGTCACCAACGTGCCGGCGCTGTCGTGCCGGTAGGGCGGACCGCCGGTCAGCGCCTCGTAGAGGACGCAGGCCAGGGCATAGATATCGGCGCGGTAGGTGACCTCGTCGTTGGAAAAGCGTTCTGGCGCCATGTATTTCCAGGTTCCGACGGCGGTGCCCAGCTGGGTCAGCTTCTCGTCGGTGGTGGCGCTGGCGATGCCGAAGTCGACCAGGTAGGCGAAGTCGTCGCGGGTGACCAGGACATTGGGGGGTTTGACGTCGCGGTGCATGACACCCGCGGCATGGGCGGCATCGAGTGCCGAGGCGACCTGGGTGATGATTGCGACCGCGCGCGGCGGGGTCAGCGGGCCGAAGCGTTTGAGCAGGTTGTCCAGGTCGGTGCCCTCGATGAGCCGCATCTCGAGGTACATCTGGCCGTCGATCTCGCCGTAGTCGTGGATGGGCACCACGTGCGGTTCCATCAGACGGCCGGCGATGCGGGCTTCGCGCTTCATCCGCTCCCGGAACACCGGGTCCTTGCTGAACTCGGCGGTCATCAGCTTGACGGCGACGGTCCATTCCTTGACGGTGTGCTCGGCCTCGTAGACCTCGCCCATCCCGCCCCGGCCCAGCAACCGTTTGAGCTGATAGGGCCCGAACATCGACCCCACACGCGAGTCCTGCGTGTCGCTCATCGCTGATCCTCTCAATCAACTCGCAATGCCGCCGACACTATCAACATCCGCCTGCTCGCAGAGGCAACCGCAAGTGCAGGCGATGCCGTTCCATCCCCGTTCGCAACGGTATCCAGGGCCGGGCCGACTGCGCCAAGAATCCGCCAAGCATGCGGCAAGCCCGGCGGCAGAACCTTTCCCAAGACGCCAAACCGAGTTCGGGCCACGAAAAGGGATATCAATGCTGACCACCGCCGAGACCGACCGCCAGGCCCAGCTTGTCGCGATGTTGGCCCTCGCCGCGATAGTCGTAGTGGTGGCGCTGGTTCCGGCCTCGTGGCGTCCCGCCGTGAGGCGCACATGGTCATACGGGGTGTACTACCTCGGCTACCGACTGCTGTCGGTTCAGATTTCCTGCGGTTCGCTGGCCGTCAGCAGCGTCCCGTTCGTCATGAAGCACATCTGAACTACTTCCGGGTCGAGCGATGTGGGCCGCGCCGTCGCAACCAAAGCATGGTCAGCAAAATCAGAATCACCGCTTGCAGTGCACACGCCCCCGCGGCCGTCAACCAGCCGCTGACGTCGTAGTCCCACAGCGGATCCTGGTCGCCGCCGGTGGTCCGGCGCAGGTCGTTGAGGTCCACCGTCGCCGCGGCCATCGCGTAGGCCCATCGGGAGGGGGACAGCCAGGCCAGTTGTTCCAGCGGGATGCGGTCTTTGACGGGGAACATTCCTCCGCAGAGCACGAGTTGGGCCATGACGACCACGACCAGCACTGGCATGCCGCGATCGGCGTTGCCGATGAGCGCCGAGATCAGTAAGCCCAGGACCATCGACACCATGGTGACTGCGAGGACTGCCACAGCAATCTCGAGTCGCGGCCATGGCAGCACGATCGACTGGTCCGGTGGGGGTAGGAAGGCGACGCCGAGGAATCCGAGGATCAGTCCTTGGAGGCCGGTGATTACGCCCAGGACGGCGAGTTTGGAGGCGAGGTAGGCGCCGCCGGAGAGTCCGATGTTGTGTTCACGCTGGTAGATGGCCTGCTCTTTGACAATCTCCCGGATCGCCGTGGCGCAGCCCATCAGCCCGCCGCCGATGATGAGCAGCACCAGGAGCTGTCCGGGCTGCGACGACATCGTGTCGGCGGCTGCGGCGAGGGAGAGTCCGGCGTCGCCGGGGACGGCGTAGGTGAACAGGCTCAGGAGCAGGGGTAGGGCGAGTA
>NZ_JBVAXG010000012.1:0-186695 GCF_055419245.1 Mycobacterium sp. IDUB_37
CTGGCCCTGGCCGGAACACTCACCGGCAACCTCGGCGGCCTCGGCGCGGTCTTCTCCGCAGCGCTGGACAACCTCTCCGCCAGCATCGGCGCGGCTCTCGGCGGCGGACCGGCGTTCGCCACGATTCTGAACGGATTGATCCAGACCGGAGCCAACCTGACCGGGAACTTCCCCGCGCTGGCAACCCAATTGACCGGCGGTTTCGGCACCGGCCTGGCCACTCTCAACGCCGCTCTCAACGCGGCGTTCGGCACTGCCCTCAGCGGTGCTCCCGCCTTCCAAAGCACCATCGGCGGGCTGATCGGATTCGGCCAAGGTCTGGCCGCGAACTTCGGCGCGACTCTGCCGAACCTCGGAGCGCAATTCAACGGTGCCCTCAATGCAGTCCTCACCGGCGGATTCCCGGCATTCCAAGGCGTGGTGGGAGCCGGGCAGAACCTGGCCGCCCAACTCGCCGGCGGCTTCGGCCCCGGCCTGGGCACTCTCAACGCTGCACTCAACGCGGCCCTCAGCGGTGGACTGCCAACCTTCCAGGCAGGCCTGGGCGGGCTGCTCGGCATCGGCCAAAACCTGTCGGTCGGCGTCGGCGCGATCCTGCCGACCCTCGCCGCGCAACTCGGCGGCACCCTCGCCGGTGGCTTCGGCACCGGGCTTGGCAGCCTCAATGCAGCCCTCAACGCGGCCTTCACTGGCGGCGTGCCCTTCTTCCAGTCGGCCCTGGGCGGATTCATCAACGCGGGCCAGACGCTAGCTGGCACACTCGCGGGTGCATTGAACGGCGGACTAGGCGGCGGGCTAAGTGCCAACCTGGCCGGCCTGAACGCCGCCCTGGGTGGTGCGTTCTCAGGTGGTCTGAGCGGCTTCGCTGGGGCGCTGACCGGCGGCTTCAGCGGCCTCAACGCAATTCTCGCCGCCAGCCTCAGCGCCGACATAGGAACCCAACTGGGCGCCGCGCTGACGGGAGCATTCAACAGCGGCCTGGGCGGCCTGCTCAACTCAGGCCTGTCGCTCGCCGGCGGCCTGGGTGGTGCCCTGAACGGGTTGACACAGACCGGCGCTTTCGTGACAGGCAACCTGGCAACGGCCCTTGCTGGAAGCGGGCTGACCGGGCTGGCCGTGGCGAGCATCTACACCAACGCGCTGAGTCAGATCGCTGACATCGCCACCAGCAGCTTCGGCGCAAGCCTCGGCGTTGGACTGGCGGGTCTCGGCTTCTCCGGCGGGGCGCTCGTGAACGGCCTGCAGGGCGCCTTCTCCGGCGTCACCCAAACCGGCGGCGGCCTGCTGGGGACCGCGATCGGGACCGGGGGTGGCCTCGCCGGCACCGCCGCCAACGTCGCGTCCAACCTGCGGCTTGGTCTTATGGCCGCTTTGGCAGCCAGCCTCGGCCTCTCACTGGCTTAATCGGGCGCGGTGCTTGCGTCGCGGCTCTTGCCGGCCGACGCAAGCACCGCGAGAGTGCTCGAATTGCCAGCATTTAAATCGTTTCTCTAAACATCTGCGCACCCTCGCCCGCCGGCCCGGCCGTCTGGGACGCCGACATCCCGCACCGCGGCGAAGACCGGAAACCCGAACACCTTCTACCTCGCACGCACCCCATTCTTTGCAGGGGATCAATCGAGCATCATCTGCCCCTACAAAGACAGATGCGCCCGGCCAGAGGTGGCCGGGCGCATCTGATCCAACTGTTCCTATCCGGAGGAATTCTGGTAGGACATTGCCTTCGCGAGATCCTGAGGCAAGGAGTTCAGCAGGAACGGAAGGAAACCACCGAACTTTGTGCCGCCGAGCTCGATGACGAGTGGCGGAATGCCAGGTATACCCAGTACCTGGCTCAGGGGCACCGTGGCGTTGATCGGGTGCGGGTCGACCAGTAGGCCTGACATTGGCAACCCTGCGATGGTCGGAATGGTGATGGGGATGGGCAGGAGCGGCACGGGTATCGTCACGGTCACCGGAAGCGGCGTATCGATGATGACCTCACCGTTGAGGAAGCCGTCCAAGACATAGGCCGGCATATTCCCAACTGCGTTCGCCGCGCCCAAGAGGTTGCCTCTGACGATTGCATCGCCAAATGCCGTCGATCCTTCGGCCAACCCGCCGAAGGCGGCGAATGGCGAACCTATGGCCGCAAATGCGAGTTGCAGCGGCAGCCCGAACATGGCTTGCCCGCCGATACCGCTCGCGCCCGGATTCAGGAGGTCGAGGGTCACTGCGAAGTCCGCCGAGACGCTCGAGTCGGTCAGTGCACCGATGCCGTTGGCGAAGTCACGCGCGATGAAACCGCCCCACGAGTTAGCCGGGAACGTGCTGGCGGTTCCCTGCGCCTGCTGGCCGAGAGCGGTAACTATGGGGAGCAGGGCTGCAACCGGGCCCTTCAGCCCAATCGGTCCAGAGATCACGATCTCCGGAGCCGTCAGGTTGGAGAGATCGAGCGAGATGCCCAATCCGCTGGTGTCGAATCCGGTGATGAAGAGATCGATGCCACCCTTGGCGACGTATTCCACTGCGTCTTCGTAATGGCCCGTCTGGATCGACGTGCCAGCCAGGGCAATGTCCTTCTGGAACGTCGGGAATGTTTGTCCAAGGCCCGCGCCGATCTCCTGCAACTGGTGTCCGAGAAGGCTGTAAAAGCCGGTCGTGCCGTTGACAAACTGCTGCACCCCGGCCGTGAAGTTGGCCGGGTTACCGCTGTTCAGGAACAGACTGATGTTGGGGCCCAGGTTTGCAGGGAAGCCCTTCATAAACGTCGCGTACTGCTGCCCGGCAAGCTGCGCATAGTGCGCCTGGTTAACGCCGATCTGGTTCAGGACCGGGAAGGCCCGGTAGTGAAGCCCCATCGCGCTCAGGTTCCGGGATGTGTTGTCGAAAAGTGTCTGGTAAGGGCTCGGGTAAGGCTGTGTCCCTGCGTCAGCCGCGGGCTGCGGGAACAGCAGATTCGTCAAGTTCGTCAGGGCCGAGTTGAGGGTTCCCGGCAGGTTGGCGAGGTTAGCCGGGTTTGTGAGCGCACCAAGAGTCGTCGGCAGATTCGGGAGTACTAGGCCGAGCCCGTTGAGGTTGAGTCCTGCGGTGCCGTTGCCGAAAATCCCACCTAGCAACCCACCGAGGCCGCCGCCGCCGGTGGTGGTACCCCCGCCACTCGTGCCCCCACCGAGCAAACCGCCCAGCAGCCCGCCGAGCGGGTCCGTGGGAGCCGCGCTGAAGCCTAGGGAGAGGCCGCGTGCGGCGGCGATCTCGGCCTCGACGTAGGACGCAGCACCGCCGTTCAACAACTTCACGAATTCGGCGTTGAACGCCGAGGCTTGGGCGTTGACGGCCTGAAATTCCTTGCCGTAGGCGCCGAACAGATTGGAGATAGCCACCGAGATCTCGTCGGACGCTGCGGCAGCGATACCTGTGGTCGGTGCCGCCGCAGACTCAGCCGCGGCGCCAAGCGAGGACTGCAGCCCCGCCAATTGCCCGGCCGCAGCAGACACAAAATCTGGCTGAGCGATTACAAATGACATGGACTTACTCCCCTCGACACACACCCGACGTATGCCGCCTGTACCCGTTACGTTTGAGCACCAAACGCTGATGCGCAGCATAGTTTGACGACCTAGTCACGCGGGGCGGAATTGATGCATTACATCCAAAATTGGATAGGGATGTGGCCGGTGCCGAGCGATACGCCGTATTGATACGGGCGTTAATAAGCCTATCTAATTTGGTTTTGGCCGCAGCGTGCATGTTCTGAAATGCCGTCGACCCGACCGCGCCACGCCTGTTGCACACTCCATCAGATGAAGTAGCGGCGATGTTAACGATGATTCCCAAGTTAGAGAAGTTACGCGCGCACTGGCCGGGATCGCGGACCAGCCGATCCCAAGATGAAAGCTTTCTTCGTTTTCTGCCGATAATAGCCGCATTACGAAGGTCGCAAGATGCAGCGCCCCGCCTCCTGTACCAATCTGTGGGGAAGCGACCCACCACGGCGCGTTCCGACGGCTGATGCCGCCCGGGTTGGGTCCAACAGTGCCAACAGCTGCCTTTTCGTCGGCCGGCCGAACCGCTGGCGCCGGAACTCGCCGCGGTTCGGGGACGCCCAGATCGCTGGCGTCCCCGAACTGACGTACTAGAGACCGATCGGCGGGAAATCGGGAGACACGCCGCCGAGTGCGGCTGCGAGGCTCCGAGGCAGGAAGTCGAGCAAGCCGGGAAGAAGGCCGCCGAGCGGCGTCCCCGTGACTGTCGAATTAATGTTGACTCCCGGCCCGAAGAGGTTACTTCCGTCAATCACTGCGCTGTACGGAGCCGCGGGAACGAGGATCCCGTTCAAAGGAACATTGAGGGTGGTGGGGAAGACCTCTCCGCCAAGGCTGACGCCGAGCGAAAGAGGCAAGGTCGACTGGCCGTTGAGGAAGCCATTCACGAAAGCACCCGGAGCGTTGATCGCCG
The DNA here is from genome assembly GCF_055419245.1 of Mycobacterium sp. IDUB_37. Taxonomy (NCBI): domain Bacteria; kingdom Bacillati; phylum Actinomycetota; class Actinomycetes; order Mycobacteriales; family Mycobacteriaceae; genus Mycobacterium; species Mycobacterium sp. IDUB_37. Next base: position 4,438 of record NZ_JBVAXG010000012.1, read on the forward strand.
CAGTAGCGGCGCCCAGCACGTTTCCGCCCTGAATTGCGCTGGCAAATGTTCCCAGGTTCGAACCCAGCGCATTCAGGCCGTTGACTGGCCCTCCAAGCGCATCGATGGCCAACGCAAGAGGCAACCCCATGTGAGCGTCGATCGAAATTCCGAGGCCGAACGGGCCGTTTGGATCATTGATGATGCCGACCGTCGACGTGACCTTAGTATTTGTCAACGCGTCGATGACATTGGTGAAGTTCTGCGCAACCTGCGTTCCGATGGTGCCGGGCGGGAGCGCGTTGGTGAAGTTCTGCGCCATCTGTCCCGGAATCGAGAAGATGGGCAGCAGGTCTCCCGCGGCACCCAACGGAGTCACGGTGATAACGCCGTCCGCGCCGGTTACGGTACTGAAGCCTGAGAAGAGCGGATTGAGGAGGCCTCCGCCGATCCACTTCAGCCCACCGTTGACATCGCCCACAGCGAAAGCCTGTTGCGCGTTCTGGAAGTAGGTCGGGAATTCGCTGAAGCCGGTCTGCAGGTCATGACCCGCGTTCTGCAGCGAGGTGCCGATCAGGTTGGCGTAGCCGACCTGATTGTTGACGATCCCCTGCAGGATGGCGCCGGGGTTCGAGGGCACCAGAGCGGCGATGTTGGATGGCAGGTTAGCGAATTGAGCAGGAAGGTTCTGGATCGCGCCGGAGAAGCCGGTCGAGATAGCCTGCCCGTAAGCCGACTGGTTGATTTGCAGTTGGCTGAGGATCGGCGTCGGATTGGCGCTGAGCGCTGCTCCCAGAGCCTGCAGGTTGGCGGAGGTAGTGCTGGCCAGCGATTGGTAAGTGCCAGTGACCGCATCTAACAGGCCCTGCGTCCCGGTCGCCTCCGCGCTGGCATAGGCACCCGCTCCGACGTTCAGCAACCCGACGAACTCGTCGTGAAACGAGGCGGCCTGAGCGCTGAGGACCTGAAACTCGCTGCCGTGTGCGCCGAAAAGCTGCGAAATCGCCGCTGATATCTCGTCCGCGCCCGCGGCCAGAATTCCGGTCGTCGGACTGGCGGCGGCCGCGGTGGCCTGCTCCAGAGACGACTGGATTCCCGCCAAATTTTGCGCCGCCGCTTGCACCAGTTCTGGCGCGGCGATCACATACGACATAACTATCTCCCTTAGTTGCCCGATGGGTGACCGGTGGTCACCGTGTAAATAAATTTAACTTGGAGAATCCTACTCGCCAGTAAGTTCCGGCAAATTCCCAGGAAACTGACAGGTTTGGCATGTTGCGCCGGACGCTAGGTTGCAACAGCCAGAAGTAATGAATTCATTCCAAGCGGGAGCGGGCTGGTGTGGCCAACGGGCCTCACAGCGATGTCAACGCAACACCGGGCAACGGTAATCCCCAGCTCAGCGCTACACAGCCACCGCCCCGATCGCCTGCGCCAACTCGGCTGGCAGGAAACTCAGCAGCCCCGGCAGCAAGCCACCGAAGGTTGTGCCGGCCAGTGGCACAGTTGCCTCGAGCAACGGAACGTTCAGCGACGCCACTTGCAGCGGAGTCAGCAACCCGCCAAGCGGGATGAGGGTGATCGACTGCAGCCCGCCGACGCAAAGTGAAAGCGGGAACGTTGCCTGGCCGTTCAAGAAGCCGTCGGCGACGGCAGCCGGCGTGTTGATCAGTGCGGCCGCGGCCCCGAACCCGTCGCCGGTCTGGACGGCGTCGAGTACCGTATTCATGCTGAACCCCAACGCGTTGAACGCCGTGACCGGCGGACCAACCGCGTCAAAGGCGAGCGCTAACGGCAACCCGACGTGCAGATTGCCGGTAGCCAGGTCCAGCGTCTGGGAGGTATCCGTCAGCGCGCTGATCACGTTGGTCACGTTCTGCGCTGCCATTGCGGCGACGGAGCCCGGAGGAAGCAGGTTGGTGAAGTTCTGCGCCATCTGCCCCGGGATGCCGAGGATCGGCACGAGGTCGCCCACGCTGCCCAGGGCAAAAATAGTGATGATTCCCGTGTCGGGATTCAGGCCGACGTTGAAGCCGGTGAAAAACGGGTTCAAGAACGCTCCCCCGGTCTGCAGCAGTCCCCCGGTGACATCGCCGGTCATGAAGGCCTGCGACGCCGCCTGCATGCTGGCCGGGAAGGCATTCAAGCCCGCCACGAAGTCGTTGCCGGCAACCTGTAGCGACGTGGAGATGGTCTGGGCATAACCGAACTGCTGGGCGACCACTTGCTGGAGGACGGCGCCCGGATTCGACCCGGCCAGCCCAGAAAGCGCGCTTTGGATGTTGGTTGGGACGTTGGCCAACTCGGCCGGCAAGTTCTGCACAGCATTCTGGAACCCCGTGGCAATGCTCCGCCCATAGGCCATCTGGTTGCTGACGAACCGCTGCAGCAGCGGCGCCGGATTGCTGGCGAGCGCGTTCTCGAGGGTCTGCAGATTGCTGGCGGTATTCGACAAGAACGTTTGGTACGGGGCTGCGATGTCGCCCACGAGTGCCAATTCGGCATTGGTCGCCTCGGCATGCAGGTAGGTCGCGCCCCCAGCTGTCATCGCGCCGACGAACTTCTGGTGAAACGCCTGCGCCTGGGCGCTGACGGCTTGGAAATCCTGACCGAAGTTGCCGAACATCGATGCGATTGCGACCGAGATCTCGTCCTGAGCCGCGGCGGCGATTCCCGTCGTTGGCGTCGCTGCGGCCGCTGCGGCATCGGCCAGCGACGAATGGATACCGGCCAGGTCTGCAGCCGCTCCCCGGAGCAACTCTGGCGTGACAAACACGAACGACATCGCGAATCTCCCTTGATTCAATCCCTAATGACCACTGGTCATAGGTATGTGCAAGGGTTACGGCCCGCCCGCGCCGCGATTCTTGAGAGCGCATGGCCTAGGAGCGCAGAACGGCTCCGACTCGCTCGGCGGCACATCGCACCGCGGCATCGCGGGCTGCGGTTGCATCGTCTTCGGTCAGCGTGCGGTCCGGTGCGCGGAATCGCAATGCGAACGTCAGCGACTTGCGTCCCTCGCCGACCTGAGGGCCGACATACACGTCGAATAGCTGCAGGTGTTCGAGCAGATCGCCGGCGCCGTCGCGCACGGCGTCGGCGACCGTCTGCGCGGCGGCGTCGGCCGACACCACCAGGCTGAGGTCCTGAAAAACAGCCGGAAAAGGCGACACCCGTGGCGCGGGCAGCAACCCAGCCGTCGGAATCGCATCAAGGTTCAGCTCAATCGCGCAGGTGCCCTTGGGTAGCCCCGCGCGTTCGATGACGGCGGGATGCAACTGGCCCGCGTACCCGGCAACAGCGCCGGCAACGAGCACTTCGGCGCACCGGCCCGGGTGCCATGGCAGGTGCTGAGCAGGCTGCAGCGTGACGTCGACGCCACTGGCTCGCGCAATGATCCGAACCGCTTCAAATGCATCGGCTGCCTCGACGGCACGTCCCGGGCCCCACGGACCACGCGGCTCACGGAGTCCGCACAATACAGCGGCAACGTGCTGAGGTTGCCGGGGCAGCGAAGCGTTCAGGGTGGCGATCTCATCGCCGGTAGGCCGACGGTCCACCGGGATCAGGTCGACGCGACGCGTCTGGTCGGTGGGCTGCACCACCTGTGCGATGGCGAACAGCGCGGCATCACCCAAACCACGGGAAACGTTGCGGTTCAACGCTTCCAGTAGGGCCGGCAATAGGGTGGTGGCCAGCCGTGGGCGATCGGCTTCCAGGGGGTTGATCACGTTGGTGGTGTCACGTCGCGGGTCATCGACCGGCAGTCCCCAGAGGTCGAACACGCCGGCCGGCAGGAACGGCGTCGGCAGGATCTCGACGTAGCCGGACAGCGCCAGCGACTTACCGACGGCGCGTCGCCGCTGCTGGGTGGCGGTGAGCCCGCGGCCCGCGGGTGCCGTCGGCAGCACCGACGGAATGACCTCGAGTCCCTCCAGTCGCAGCACCTCTTCGACGAGGTCCGCGGGCTGCAACAGATCGGGCCGCCAACTCGGCGGGGTCACGGTCAAGGTGTCTCCGTCGGCGTCCACCCGCGCTCCAATCTGAGCGAGGCGCCGCGCGGCGGTGCCCGGGGCGTAAGCCACTCCGGCGAACCGGTCCGGCAGATCGGCGGGGATCCGGATCGCCGGTGGAGACCAGTCGTCGCGCGGCGGCTCACCCCGCCAGTCGGTCAGGGTGGGTTGTACCTCTCCCCCGGCGATGTCGACCAGAAGATTGGCGCAGCGATCCAGGACGGCCACCGAAATGGCCGGGTCGACCGCGCGTTCGTAACGGCGGGCCGCCTCACTGGGCAGGTGCAGTCGCCGCTGCGTACGCGATATGGCGGCGGGGTCCCAGACGGCAGCCTCCAAGAGCACGTCTGTCGACTCGTCTCGCACCTCGGTGCTGGCTGCTCCCATCACGCCGCCGATCGCCGATGTCGCGACATCGTCGACGATCAGAACATCAACGGGTTCGAGCTTGCGCTTGATGTCGTCGAGGGTCACGACGGTCTCACCCGGACGGGCGAAGCGCACCTCGAAGCCGCCGGTGATCCGGGCACGATCGTGGGCGTGCATCGGGTGGCCGAGCTCGAGCATCACGTAGTTGGTGACGTCGACCGCCGGCGACGTCGCACGAATCCCGCACAGCAGCAGACGCCGCTGCAGCCACCACGGCGACACCGCAGCCGGGTCGATGCCCGTGACCGGGCGGAGCGCGAAGCGCCGCACCCCGGTTTCCGGGTGCACGATCAGCGGCCAGGCCTCACCCTCGGCGGGCAACGGCGCTACCGCAGCAGGATCCGCGAACTCCAAGTCGAAAGCGCACGCGATCTCGCGGGCCAGACCCCGCACGGACATGCCGTACCCGCGATCCGGGGTGATGGCCAGATGGAAGACCACGTCGTCCAAGCCCAACACGGCGGTGCCATCGTCTCCGGGTTCGGCGGTGCCGGCCGGCAACACCAGGATCCCGGAATGGTCGGCGCCCAGACCTAGCTCGGCCGCCGAGCAGATCATCCCGTTGGAGTTGCGTCCGTAGGTCTTACGCTCGGCGATTTTGAAGTCGCCCGGCAGTGTGGCCCCGGGCAGTGCCACCACCACCAGGTCATCGACCACGAAATTGGTTGCGCCACAGACGATTTCTTGTGGCGTGTGAGCACCGACGTCCACCAGGCAAGCTCTGATCGGCTTCTTGAATCCGGTCAGCTCTTCGACCTCGGCGACTCGCCCCACGACCAACGGGCCCTCGACGGGACCGAGCGTGGCCACCTCTTCGACCTCGTGGCCGACCCGGACCAGCGCTTCCGCCAATTCCGCGGGGCTCACATCCCAACCCGGGGCGCCGGCCGAGACAACCTCGCGTAGCCAGGAGTAGGGAACCCGCATCACGCACCCACCCCGAATGGCAGCGAGAACCGGACGTCGCCCTCAACCATGTCGCGCATGTCGGGGATGCCGTTGCGGAACTGCAAGGTTCGTTCCAATCCCATCCCAAATGCGAAGCCCGAGTAGACCTCTGGGTCGATACCGGCAGCACGCAAGACGTTGGGATGGACCATTCCGCAGCCACCCCACTCCACCCAGTCTGCGCCGCCCTTCTTGTTGGCGAACCACACGTCGACTTCGGCCGAGGGCTCGGTGAAGGGAAAGAAATGCGGGCGCATCCGAGTCCGCGCCAGCGGTCCGAACTGCGCACGGGCGAATGCGTCCAGGGTGCCGCGCAGATGCGCCATGGTCAGTCCGCGATCCACTGCCAACCCTTCAACCTGATGAAAGACCGGCGTGTGGGTGGAGTCGAGTTCGTCGGTGCGGAAAGTACGACCGATCGAGATGACGTAGACCGGCAGCTCACGCTCCAGCAGGGTCCGCACCTGCACAGGCGAAGTGTGGGTTCGCAGCAATTGCCGGGAGTTCTCCGGAGCGATGTAGAAGGTGTCCTGTTCGCTGCGCGCGGGATGGTCGGGCGGAAAGTTGAGCGCATCGAAGTTGAACTGTTCGGCCTCGACCTCTGGGCCTTCCGCTAACTCCCACCCCATCGCGACAAAGGTGTTCGCGATGTTCTCGGCAAGGATCGTGATCGGGTGGCGGGCGCCGGTCGGCTGCCGGGTCGACGGCAGGGTGACATCGATGCGCTCGGCAACCAAAACGGCCGCGTCCCGCTCCGCACGCAGGACTACCAGGCGCTCGTCGTAGCTGCGTTGTGCCTCACCGCGGGCGATGTTGACCCGCTTGCCTGCGTCGCTACGTTCTTCCTTCGGAAGGCTGCCGAGCGCCTGTCGAGCCAGCGCAAGTGGCGAACGATCGCCCAGGTACTCGGTCTTGGTGTGTGCGAGCGCATCCAAACTATCGGCGCGTGCGATTGCTTGCTGGGCGGTCTCGACCGCCTTCGCCAGCGCTTCCGGCGACAGATCAACGGGTTGATCACCCACGCGGGGGCACTCTCCTTGCTGACGAGGTTGGTCGGGCTGCCCGGCCTCTACCTGGCGCGATGGGCTAGATCGCGGCCCGCATCGTCGTCGCGGACGGGTTCACGGCGCGGGTGAGGCGCAAGTGCCGATCATAAGACATGACGGGTTGTGTCCCGGATCACCGTCTCGATCGGTTCTGCAGCCGTGGCAAACGCAAGTGGACGCCCGACGTCGCGTGATTGCGTCGTCGGGCGTCCACATGCGGGTTAGTTGTCGTCGAACTCCTCGAACGTCTGCGAGAACTGCCACGGGTTTTGCGGCGTACCACTAGCGGTGTTCGACAACTGCCCCAGCGGACCCGGCATGTCGCGGTTGGCCGACCACATGTGCAGGCCACCCAACCCCTTCTCCTCAGCAAAAGCGGTCAGCTTCTGGGCATCCGCCACGGTGAAGACCTCGGCCGGGTTGTCGTTGACACCGATCATCGGCGTGACGGCGATCTTGTCCCAGAGTTCGGCATCGGTCAGCGTCGGATACAACACCTTCAACTGGCCGTGCACAGCCGTGGCTGCGGAAATCGCGTGATCACCCATCCTGCCCTGGACCTCCAGACTTGGGTCGAAATAGTCCATCGCCATGATGTTCACCCGGTCGATGTGCACACCGTTGGCGATCGCGTTCGTCACCACGCGCAGACCATCATGAGTGAGCCCGCTCGGCAGTACCGGAAGCGTGAACGACACCTCTAGCGGCTCACCCGCAGCAATCGCCTCCTGCTGCAGAATCGCGATCGCCTGCGACCTGCGGGTCAGCGACGCCACGTCGCCCTGAGCGGAACCCTCGATGTCGAAGTCCATCTTGGTGAAACCATAGGTGTCCATTACCGAGCGGTATTTCGCTGCCAGGACATTGACATCCGGGGTGACCAGCGCGAGTTCCTGGTTGGCCGCACCACCGAAGGACACGGTCGCGTTGATGCCCGCATTGTGCATCGCCGTGATCTGGTCATTGATCTGATACAGCAGGTTGCCGCCATGGACCGCGTACGCGTCGAAACCACCCCAGGCCGCCTGGCCGGAAGAGTCGGCGGTGATGAAGCCCAAAGTGACGTCGTCAATCCCACCGAATTGAGCGGCACCAGAGAAGTTGAACTGCGGCCATAACGTCATGTCGATGTACGGCGAGAACACCGGCTCACCCGTGTTACCCGGGTTCGGGTTGGTGGGTGGGTTCGTCGGCGGGTTCGTCGGCGGGTTCGTCGGCGGGTTGGTCGGTGGGTTAGTCGGTGGGTTCGTGGGCGGGTTGGTCGGCGGCTCAACCGGATGACCATTGACCACCGCGTTCTCCGGTGCCGCCGACGTCCCGGCGGCGTGCTCAACCTGGAAGCCGATCGTCACTGACTGCCCCGGTGCGATCGTCTGCGTCCAAGACTCTGACGTGATCACCACGTGGTTGCCCGTCTGAGTCATCTGCCCGTTCCACGCGCTCGACATCGTGGCACCCGCCGGCAAGTCAAACTCGACCTTCCAGTTCGTCAGAGGAGTCGTGCCTGTGTTGGTCAGCTTGTAGTCAGCGACATAGCCGTTGTCCCACTGGTCTTGCATGACGAACTGGCCAGTCACCCCAGTTCCGCCGGCCGGCGGAGTCACCGGCGGGTTGGTCGGCGGGTCTGTCGGGGGGGTCGTGGGCGGGTTCGTCGGCGGATCCGTCGGCGGATTGGTCGGCGGGTTCGTCGGAGGATTGGTCGGCGGGTCCGTCGGCGGGTTCGTCGGAGGATTGGTGGGCGGGTTTGTCGGAGGATTCGTCGGGGGGTTGGTGGGCGGGTTGGTCGGCGGCGTCGTCGGTTGGCCGTTGACCACCGTGTTCTCCGGCACCGCGGGAGCGCCCGAGCCGTGCGCAACCTGCATTCCGACAGTGACCGACTGACCCGGCGCGATCGTCCGCGTGTAGTCCTCCGGAGTCAGAACGAAGTGGTTGCCCGAATGCGTCAGCTGCCCGTTCCACGCGTTCTCGACCCGTGCATTCGCCGGTAGGTCGAACTCGACCTTCCAGTCCGTCAGCGGAGTCGTTCCCGAGTTAGTGATCGTGTAATGCCCGACGTAGCCGCTGTCCCACTGCGACTGGACCGCGAACGACGCTTGCGCGCCCGGCTCGACGGCGCTCAGAGTCGCGAGTTGAGCAGCATGCCCCGAAGCACTCGACTCCGAACCGGTGCCTGCCGCGCCGCCGGCACTGGTCAACGCCTCGCTGCTGCTCGCCGGGCCCTGCCCGCTGGAACCAGTGCCGCCGCCGCTGCCGGCCAGCAGGCCGCCGGTGCCGCCGCTACCGCCCGCGGCACCCGTACCACCTGCGCCGCCCAGCCCGCCGTTGCCGAACAGTCCTGCGCTGCCACCGGCACCCCCGGTTTGACCGGCCGCTCCAGCAGCGCCTTTGCCACCGTTTCCGTACAGCAACCCGCCGTCGGCACCGCGAGCACCCGGAGTCGTTGCATCCGCCCCATCGCCAATCAGCGGACGGCCCAACAGCGCCTGTGTGGGCGCGTTCACCAGACCCAGCACCTGCTCCTCGAGAGCCCGTAGCACCGACCCGTTGGACGCTTCAGCACTCGCATAGGAACCCGCCCCAGCAGTCAAGGCCCCCACAAACCGGGCGTGATATGCCTCTACCTGAGTACGCACCGATAGGTACTCCTGGCTGTGCGTACCGAATAGGGCCGCGATAGCGGTCGAAACCTCGTCGGAGGCCGCGGCGACAATGTTGGTCGTTGGCCCGGTAGCGGCGTTGACCGCCGAACCGATGTCTTCCAGTCGGGCCGCCGCGGTCAGCAGCAGTTCCGGCTCCAAGAGCACAAATGGCATGTGATCCTCCGTTTATTTTTTGGCGGCCGGCCATTCCGGCACGTGGGGTTTCGCAATTTCTGAGCTGACATCGATTCGGCTTCTTTGCCGCATTTTTGGCGCGCTCTGACACCACCGCGGATGCAGCGACGGATCGCACAGCGGTGTTAGTTATCTCGATATGAGTCGATATTCAATTCCGAGGTGGATATGAATCAGGTGTCGTCGAACTCCTCGAACGTGTGGGAGAACTCCCAGGGGTTCTGACTCACACCACTGCTGGTATTCGACAGGACACCCAACGGACCTGGGAAGTCGCGGTTCGCCGACCACATGTGCAGTCCACCGAGACCGTTCTGCTCCGCAAAATCGGTCAGCTTCTGTGCGTCAACAAGAGTGAAAATCTCGGCCGGATCGTCATTGACACCAATCATTGGCGTCACGTCGACCATTGCCCAGATCTCTGCGGAGGTCTTCGTTGGATAAAGCGGCGTCAATTGCGCGTGGACAGCTTTAGCCGCGTCAATCGCGTAGTCACCCATTTTTCCGGCATATGGCAAGCCCGGGTCGAAGTAATCCATCGCCATGATGTTCACGTGCCCGATGTCCACGCCATTGTCGATAGCGTTCTGCACCACTCGTAGGCCGTCGGCGGTGAGACCGGTCGGCATTACCGGAAGCGTGAATGAGACTTCCACCGGCTTACCGCTGGCGATTCCGTCGGCCTGCAAGATGGCGATGGCCTGCGAGCGACGCGTAAGTGATGCGATGTCACCTACGGCGGCGCCTTCGATATCGAAGTCGAGCTTTTGAAAGCCGTAGGCATCCATCACGGATCCGTATTTCGCGGCCAAGTCGTTCACGTTGAGAGTCACCAGGGCAAGCTCCTGGCCGGCCGCGCCGCCGAACGAGACGGTGGCGTGGATGCCTGCCTGGTTCATGGCGGTGACCTGGTCGTTGATCTGGTACAGCAGGTTGCCGCCGTTGATCGAGTAGGCGTCGAAACCACCCCAGGCCGCCTGACCCATTGAGTTGGCGGTGATGAAGCCGAGCGTCACGTCGTCGATGCCACCGAGGCCGGCGGCGCCCGCGAAGTCGAATTGCGGGAACAGGGTCATGTCGACGTAGGGCGAGAAAACGCCGTCTCCGGGCGGAAACGGAGGTGTGCTGCCGCCCGACACTCCGGCAATCCCGGGCTGGCCGAACAGCAGTCCGGGACGCCCGCCGGCACCGCCGGCGCCGGGATTGCCACCACCCGGGGCTGCCCCACCATTGCCGCCGGGACCGCCGTTGCCGAACAGTCCGGCATTGCCGCCGGCACCACCGACGGCGCCGGAACCGCCCCGCCCGCCGGCACCGCCGCTGCCCAATAACCCTGCGTTGCCACCCGCGCCGCCCGGCTGACCGGCCCCGCCGCCTGCACCGTCGCCTCCGCTGCCGTACAGCAGGCCGCCATCTGCGCCACGACCGCCCGCCACCGACGCGTCGGCGCCATCACCGATCAGGGCACGTCCCAACAGCAGTTGAGTGGGTGCATTGATGAGATTGAGCAACTGCTGCTCAAGGGTGCCCAGGACGGACGCGTTAGCCGCTTCCGCGCTGGCGTAAGCACCCGCGCCGGACGCCAACGCCTGCACGAAACGGGCATGGAATACGTCCACCTGCGCGCTGACCGCGCGATATTCCTGGCCGTAGGCGCCGAACGCCGCCGCGATGGCGGTCGATACCTCGTCGGCTGCCGCAGCCGCCACGCCCGTCGTCTTTACCGCGGCGGCGTTGGCTGCGACCACACCCCAACGAACCTCCGCCAGATCGCTCGCGGCAGCAGCCACTACCTGCGGGTCCGCGATCACATACGACATGCCCGGCCTCCGATCGACTCATCGCGACCGGGTCACATTGACACTTCGTCAATAATTTTTCAATTTATAGCCACAATCCGAATTTTTCATTTGTGGCAAACATGAATTTGACCTGAGAGGACATATTTCGCCTGGTGAAGCGAACGTTTCGCAAATTGCCCAGAGTTTGCCTGAGCTCATCAGTTTGCGGTCAGCACCTGCTGCGGAGGGGCGACTGTCGACTCAGACGCCGGGTCACGCTCCGGGCTTGGTAAGAAACGACGCGTCGCGACGTAGGCGACCAGCGCCCCCAGCACCCCGAACACAATCCCGGCGGCCATCCCCCACATGCTGTGCGCCAGTACCAGGAACCCGAATCCGGCCGAATTGACGAGCATCACGAACCGCACCGGCGTCCAGTGCGCAGATCCGGGGAACCGCGTGCCGACCAGCATTCCCAGCATCAGCGCGACGGCGTGGCCGGCATTGGTGAACTCACCACCGATGACCGCGGCCGACACGCTCACGGCAAACCACCAGACAATCCACGCCGGCCGGAACTGCCGGGGAATCGCGGCGGTCAGACCCCCGAGCACGGCGAGGGCGCCATAGCTCATTCCGACATCGCTGGCTCGAGTGACCGACCACGGCATCCACCCGAACTTGACGGCCGTGGCCAAGGCCGCGGCCACCACCAGCGTCGCTCCGATGTGGCCGACGAGAAAAGTGAGGACGAGGCGAATGGTGTGAAGTTGCAGTTCGGCCAGCACGAGCAAACACGTCAAGAAAGGCAGCCAGAAGTAGAGCGGCCCGGCTTCGACGACAAACGCGCTGCCCAGCAGCGTTCCCAGGCGTCCGTGCGACAAGTTGTGCAGGTTGGTGCTCGCATGCCGGATCACCCGGTCGTGCGCCTGCGGGCTCAGCATCAGCATCGTGGTGCTGATCGCGAACAGAGCTGCCACGTAGCCCACCGTGAAGCGGACACGCGACAGCCGAGCCAAAATGTCAGAGATCATTACTAACCACTATGCATGGGCGTTTGTCTCATCCGTGTTATCGCCAGCTGACAACTCCCTATCAGTCTTCAAGCGATATATCGCTAAGTCCGGCGGAATCCCTGTCAGTTTGCTGGAAAACATCGGCCTGCGTGCCCTTTTGGCGGTCACGCCCATTGCGTCCAACTCACTCTGCGGGATCAAATCGAGCGTCGGACTCGACACCATGACGCCGCCCTTGGTGGCGCGCTCCATCACTCGCGCAGCGATGTTCACGTCCACGCCCAGCCAGTCCGAACCCAGTCGTTGCGGACGGCCGGTATGGATACCCGCTCGCATACGAGGCGAATAACCTTCGACTTCAACGGATTTGATTGCTTCTTGGGCGGCAATCACCGCCTTGACCGCAACCCCGGGTCGACGGAAGACCGCCATGATCCCGTCGCCCATCCGCTTGACGATGTGTCCGCCCGCTTCCAGCAGCGGGGACTCGACGGCACGGGCAACCTGGCGCAGCAAAGTCAGCGCCGCATCGTCCCCCGCCTGCAACGACCAAGTCGAAAATCCCACCAGATCGGTGAACACGAGTGTCACCTCGGGGTTTGCCGGTTTCCGTGAGACAGCCTCGGTCATGGCTTGCCAGACCTGCAAGACACCGAGGCCGACCTCACGCGAGGCCGCGTCGCGATCCCCCAGCAGGCGGTCGGCGGCGCGCGCGGCGGCTCGGGGACCACCCTCTCCGGCTGTCGACAGCGGATCGCCGAACTCGGGGTCACCGGGCAGGAAGCGCCGCGCCCGCTTGAAGAACTGCACAGCGTCTGGACTGGTGTTGGTGCTCTTAAGCCACTGAGCTGGGGTTTTTCTCCGCCGAGAGTCCGCCGCTACGGCTGTTGCAGTCTGTTCGGTCGCGTCGGACTCCGCTTCGCCAGCCCCGACCTCCACTCGGCCAGGGTAGGCGGTTTCCACTGGGGCAGGCAACGAGGTCTACGCCACTCGCGTCACACTTGACAACAAACGCGCTGCTCACACCGCCGCGGCGGCAAAGAGATCGCACCAGCCGAGCCGTTCACGTTCGGGTGAGTAGGCGCGTTATCTCGCTCCCCAGGCCGGCAAAGGGACCGCCGAACTGAGTGCCATCCAGGGGAATGATTGTTGACGTCCCTCCGGTGCCGTGCAGCGTCACGATAGCGGGCGACACAGGCGAAAATAGGCCGCCGACGGGGAAGTTGTAGTCGAAGGCCGTGTAGCCCGTCAGCGGATTGACCTCCACCGATCCGGTAACTGTATTTCCGCCGAAGAAGAAACTACCCAGGGCATTGAACGGTGTTTGAAGGAGCGCCGTCGCGGCGCCGCCAGGATTTCCAGTCTGCATCGCGGTGTTGAAGGCGATCGCCCCAGACCTGACTGAGAGGGCCACGTTTGCAAATGGACTGACTGTGTCGTAGAGAAGCGCGAGAGGCGTGGGTACGTTCAAAAATCCTTCGCTGAACGCGTATGTCAGTCCGCTGGACTGCCCATACAGGGTCAGATTGATCGGACCGAACGGAGTCGAGTAGTCCAAGACCGGATAGCTGACAGGCGCAGCCGTCAGGCCACCAATCGGGATGATCGCGCTCAACGCTTGCTGGACATTGGCGGCTTCCGCGTTCGCATATTGAGCGAAGCCGGCTCCCAGGTTGCCGAGGAATCGCTGCTGAAACGCCTGCGCCTGCGCGCTGACGGATTGGAACTCCCGGCCAAAGTCACCGAAGACCCGGGCAATCGCGGCTGACACCTCGTCTTGGGCCGCGGCGGCTATGCCCGAGGTGGGTGCCGCAGCCGCCGCCGAGGCTCCCTCCACTTGGGGGCCAAGGCCCTGCAGAGCCGCAATCGCATCCGCCGCAGCGTCCGTTGCCACGCTTACAAACGACATGTCAATCTCCCCCGAGTTGCCGAGCACCAACGACGACCGATGCTCACATGTGGCCCGTATCGACTCAGTTCAAACCTGTTTGGACTGATTACGAAATAGTTCATCGATTCCTTACCACTGCGCTTGCCCGCACGACTGGATAACTACTCGATAAACCCTGCGCCGACACGTGCGGATCACGTAGACAACGTGTGTTGTCAGCGTTTATCGTGGGCGGAAATCAGGGGCTCGGGAGGCCGTCATGACCGTGACATCTACGACAGCTGACCCTCTCGGGCCCGATTCGCTGACCTGGAAATATTTCGGTGACCTGCGCACCGGGATGATGGGCATCTGGATCGGCGCGATTCAGAACATGTATCCGGAGCTGGGCGCGGGAGTCGAAGAACACTCCATCCTGTTGCGCGAACCACTGCAGCGCGTGGCGCGGTCGGTGTACCCGATCATGGGCGTCGTCTATGACGGCGAGCGGGCGGCCCAGACCGGCCAACAGATCAAGGGCTACCACCAAACCATCAAGGGAGTCGACAGCGTAGGACGCCGCTATCACGCGCTGAACCCCGAGACGTTCTACTGGGCGCACGCGACGTTCTTCATGCTCGTCGTGAAGGTGGCGGAATACTTCTGCGGCGGCTTGACCGAAGCCGAGAAGCGCCAACTATTCGACGAGCACGTGCAGTGGTACCGGATGTACGGAATGAGCATGCGCCCGGTGCCGAAGACGTGGGAAGAATTTCAGGAGTACTGGGAGCGGGTCGGCCGCGAGGAGTTGGAGATCAATCAGGCAGTCCTGGACATCTTCGAGATCCGCATTCCCAAGCCAAGATTCGTGCTCATGCCCACGCCGATCTGGGATCAGATTCTGAAACCCCTGGTTGCGGGTCAGCGCTGGATCGCGGCGGGGCTGTTCGAGCCGGCCGTCCGGGAAAAGGCGGGCCTGCGCTGGACACCAGGGGACGAGATCCTGCTGCGATTGTTCGGCAAGCTGGTGGAGTTGGCTTTCATCGCCGTGCCTGACGAGATCCGGCTGCACCCGCGGGCTTTGGCGGCCTACCGCCGCGCGGAGGGGAGGTCCCGCACGGACGCGCCGCTGGTCGAAGCGCCCTCGTTCATGGGCCCCCCACGAGACCGTCGTGGCCTGCCCATGCATTACTTCCCGCCGCGGCCGAAATCCCCGCTGGATCCCGCACGGGCCTTGATGGAACGCGCCGGCTCGCTGGTGCACAGCACGCTGTCGATCGCCGGCCTGCGACCGGCGCGGGGCCGCAGCCGCGCCGCCTAGCGATCCTGACTAACCCAGACCGAATCTCTGCAGGAACAGCGGCGTCACGCCGAACCGGGTCCCTTCGAACCAGAACTGCAGACCCGTGGTGCTGATCGAGCCTCCGGTGATTCCGAAGGGCAATGACCCGCTGACTGCGATACCTTCCGGGCCGAGTGGACCAGATTGACTGAAGGAGGTCGCGAATTGGCCGGTGGCAGTGGCAAGGTGGCTCCCACTGAACGAAAACCACTCAACCGGACCGAGTGGCGTGTTCACTGCTCCGTTGATATTCGCGATCAATCCGCTGTACCCGGTTCGATCAGAGGCAACGATAGAAGCCGCGTTCAGCGACACGGAAGCCAACGGCCCGAATGCGCCGTTTAGCGTCACGGTCTGAAATACGCCTTGCGGGCCCACGCTGCCAATGATCGAGATCGGGCCCAAGTTGGTGACCTGATTCAACGCCGCGGGTTCGGCCGTGCCGAGCAACCCCGCGGCCGGCGCATTCACTGCACTCGCCAATGCCTGCTGGGCATTAGCCGCCTCGGTGCCTACGTACCGAGCGGCCCCGCCATTCAACAAATTCACAAACTGATCGTGAAAGTCTGAGGCTCGAGCACTCACTGTTTGGAATTGCAGGGCATGCGTGCCGAATACAGAGGTAATGGCCGCCGACACCTCATCGATGGCCGGAGCCACGATGGCGGTCGTCTGAGTCGCCGCCGCCGCGTTGGCGGCGCGCAGGTCAGAGCCGATTTTCTGCAGGTTTCCACTTGCTTCCGCCACGAAATCGGGCAGCACGCGCAGAAGTGACATAGTTCCCCTTCATTGGAAACCTGCTGCATAGGCGTCAATTATTCAACGCAAGTTAAACGGTAACAGTCGCGGGTTAGACGACCTGTTATTGAATTTCGAATGTCGCGACAAGATTCACCGGCATTGACGCCGGTGTTCGATTTGCCGTTACGGCCCTTGGCGAAGGTTGTTTGCAGTCAGGCGGGCAAACCGAGCCGCAGTGCCCGCGCGCTCTGGTACAGGCAGATCGCCGCCGCAGCAGCAACATTGAGACTTTCCGCCCCGCCCGCCATCGGAATTCGGACCCGATGATCTGCTAACCGCGCGACGTCGGCCGGCAAGCCCTGCGATTCCGGTCCGAGCACCCACGCCGTCGACTGGCCGAGCAACTTCTCCGCGTCATCGAGCGTCGTCTCGCCGTCCACGGTGGTTGCCAACACCTGCATACCGGCCTCCCGCATTCCAGTGAGAGCGGCCGGAGCGTCGGGCGCGACGACGACCGGGATCGTGAAGATGCTGCCGGTCGAGGCGCGCAGACACTTGCCGTTGTAGGGGTCGACGCTATGCCCGGCCAGAACCACCGCCGCAGCACCCATCGCATCGGCAATGCGGATCAGCGTGCCCGCATTTCCGGGCTCACCGATCTCCACGGCGACCACAATCAGCTGCGGAGACCCGCTCAACACCGCATCGAGGCTGGTGTCCGGTATTTCGCACACCGCGACCAACCCCGTCGGAGTAACGGTGTCCGACAGCGCTTTTGCGGCCCGCTCGGTGACAAAGTGCACCGGCGCCTGCCGCCCGGCCACCAAGCTCTGGTGCCGCCGGGCCGCATCCTCGGTGGCGAAAACGTCGCGGACCAGCCCGCGCTGCAGCGCCGCCGCGACCAGGTTGGGTCCTTCGGCCAGGAACCGCCCCTCGCGGCGCCTGCCGACATGACGATGCAGCTTGACCGCCGCGACCACTCGGGCCGAGCGTTCGGTGAGCACGGGAGGGCGCCGGTTAGGCGGCCTCTCCCGAGGGTGCGTTGACGTCCTCAGGCAGTGCTGCCCGCGCAACCTCGACCAGCGCGGTGAACGCCGCTGCATCGGTGATCGCGATGTCGGCAAGGTTCTTGCGGTCCACCTCGATGCCAGCGGCCTTGAGGCCCTGGATCAACCGGTTGTAGGTGATGTCGTTGGCACGCGCGGCCGCGTTGATACGCGAGATCCACAGCTTGCGGAACTCGCCCTTGCGAGCGCGGCGGTCACGGTATGCGTACTGCAGCGAATGCAGCTGCTGCTCTTTGGCCTTGCGGTAGAGCCGGGAGCGCTGCCCGCGGTAGCCCTTCGAAGCTTTCAGGACGCTGCGCCGCTTCTTGTGGGCGTTTACCGCCCGCTTCACGCGTGCCATTGGTTGTTCCTACTCTCGTTCAAAATTCGGTCGGGGGCTGCCGCCAGCCCGCTGTCTTTGGGGGTGCGCCGGTACGGCGCGTCGAGCTAGCCGTTCAGCAGTGCTTTGACCCGCTTGGTGTCGTTGGCCGCGACGACCGTGCGGCCATCCAGACGCCGGGTGCGCTTGGTCGCCTTGTGCTCGAGCAAGTGCCGACGGTTGGCTTTCTGCCGAACGATCTTCCCGGTGCCGGTGCGCCGGAACCGCTTCGAAGCCCCGCTGTGGGTCTTGGCCTTAGGCATGTTTCCTCGGTCCTCGTCAGTTTCTGATCTTGGTGCGGCATGGTGCTGCACGGTGGTTCTGTATCGGTCTGGCGTTATCCAGCCGTGTCGGCTGGGCCCGCCCCCGGTTGATCCGGATGCTGCGCCCTGGCGCGAGTCTTCGCGCCGCGGTGCGGTGCCAGCACCATCGTCATGTTGCGGCCGTCCTGCTTGGCCGACGTCTCCACGAATCCGTATTCGGCGACATCGGAGCCCAGACGCTGCAGCAATCGATAACCCAACTCCGGCCGGGACTGCTCGCGTCCGCGGAACATGATGGTCACCTTGACCTTCGACCCTGCTTCCAGGAAGCGGACCACGTGGCCCTTCTTGGTTTCGTAGTCGTGGTCGTCGATCTTGGGTCGTAGCTTTTGCTCTTTGACGACGGTCTGCTGCTGGTTCTTGCGCGATTCGCGCGCTTTCTGAGCCGCCTCGTACTTGTACTTGCCGTAGTCCATGATCTTGCAGACCGGCGGCCTGGCGTTGGGGGCTACTTCGACGAGGTCGAGATCGGCATCGGCGGCGACGCGAAGTGCGTCTTCGATACGCACGATGCCTACCTGCTCCCCACCGGGGCCGATCAATCGAACTTCAGGCACGCGAATGCGCTCATTGACGCGGGTCTCAGTGCTGATGGGGCCTCCCTCGTTGGCTGCTAGTTCAGTGCGGCCCAAACCTGGACCCCAGCCGGAAACAGCGGTGGGAGGACACCAACCATCAGCAAAAAAGCCCTGCAAAAAGCAGGGCCCAATGCCGACCGATCGAGGCTTGAACTGGTCAAGCCGCCTGCGACACGCGCAGAACAGGCATGTCAAGATGCCTGTGACCGGACCGAATTGCCTGGAAGAGCTCTATAGAAACTCGAGCCATTTCGTGGCAACCGGTGGGAGTGGGACTCCACTTAACTGTCCCTGGCCTTCGCCGGGATGGTCGCAGCGGTCAGTCTAGCAGCCAGGACGCACCTTCTCGGCATTGCGCCGACTCAGCCGTCCGCTGCCGTCGGATCCAGGGACGACACGCGGCTCATCCTGGCCTTGTCGGCTCCGACCTCAAATCCGACGTAGCTGGTGCGTGGCATCGTCAGGTATTTCACGGCAACAACGAATATCCTCGCGGTTTGTGACTGCAATCAAGTCCCTCTCGACGCGCCGAGCGACGTCCCGATACCACTGGCTGCCCGCGCTGGCCGGTTGGACGGTCGGCGTCATCGCGACCGCGTCGCTGCTGGCCAGCATCTCGCCCCTGATCCGATGGCTCATCCACAAGCCGCGGGTCTTCATCAACAGCTATCTGTTCAACTTCCCCGACACCAGCTTCGCCTGGTCTTTCGTACTTGCCCTACTTGCCGCTGCGCTGACCGCGCGCAAGCGCATCGCATGGTTGGTGCTGCTCGGCAACATGGTGGTGCACGCCGTGGTGAATGTCGCCGACATCGCCGCGGGCGGCAACACGCCGGCCGAGGCGTTCGGCGAGAACCTCGGGTTCGCCTTCCACGTGGTGACGATTGTCCTGCTGGTGCTGGGCTATCGCGAGTTCTGGGCAAAGGTGCGGCGTGGCGCACTGTTCCGAGCCGCCGGGGTTCTGGTAGTCGGCGGCGCCATCGGGATCCTGGCCTCCTGGGGCTTGGTGGAGATGTTCCCCGGAACTCTGGCGGCACCGGACCGGCTGCCTTACGTGGCCAACCGGGTGATCGGGTTCGGCTTGCTGGAGTCCGATCTGTTCACCGGCCGACCGCACGTTTTCCTCAATGCCATCTTCGGGTTGTTCGGCGCATTCGCGCTGATCGCGGCCACCATCGTGCTGTTCCTGTCCCAACGCGCCGACAACGCCCTGACCGGTGAGGACGAGTCCGCGATCCGTGGGTTGGTCGAGTTGTGGGGAAAGAATGATTCGCTGGCGTACTTCGCAACACGTCGCGACAAGTCGGTGGTCTTCGCCCCCAGCGGCCGCGCCGCCCTCACCTACCGCGTCGAGATCGGTGTCTGCCTGGCCAGCGGTGATCCGGTGGGCGACCCGAAGGCCTGGCCACAGGCCATCGCAGCCTGGCTGCAGCTGTGCCAAACCTACGGCTGGGCCCCGGGCGTCATGGGGGCCAGTTCGGAGGGCGCGCAGGCATACCGCGACGCCGGACTCAATGCGCTGGAACTGGGCGACGAGGCGATCCTGCGGCCGGCCGAATTCAAATTGTCCGGTCCGGAGATGCGCGGCGTGCGCCAAGCGGTGACGCGGGCCCGTCGGGCCGGGCTGACAGTGCGCGTCCGGCGCCACGGCGATATCTCCGAGGAGGAGATGACCCAAACGGTCGAGCGGGCAGACGGCTGGCGCGACACCGAATCTGAACGCGGCTTCTCCATGGCGCTCGGCCGGCTGGGCGACCCGGCGGACTCCGACTGCCTGCTGGTGGAAGCAATGAACCCGGCCGGCGAGGTAGTGGCAATGCTGTCCCTGGTGCCGTGGGGCACCACCGGCGCCTCGCTGGACCTGATGCGCCGGTCCCGGGAGTCCCCGAACGGCACCATCGAATTGATGGTCAGCGAGTTCACCCTGCATGCCGAAAATCTCGGTATCAGCCGGATTTCGTTGAACTTCGCCGTATTCCGGTCGGCCTTTGAGCAGGGGGAACAACTCGGCGCCGGCCCGGTCGCACGGTTGTGGCGCGGGCTGCTGGTGTTCTTCTCACGCTGGTGGCAAATCGAGACGTTGTATCGATCCAACGACAAATATCAGCCCGAATGGGTTCCTCGCTACGCCTGCTACGACGACGCCCGGGCATTTCCGAAGGTCGGGGTCGCCTCGGCGCTTGCCGAGGGCTTCCTGTCGTTGCCGTTCACCCGGCGGGACAAAGTGCACACCGGGCACCATTCCGCCGTACCCCAGCGCCTGGCGGACTCGGGTTTGTTGCATCAAGACGGCTCGGCACCCGATGTCAGTGGCATAGATGTCGATGAGCTGCCCGACGGCGACGAAGGGCTGCGCCGCCAACCCGAACAGGTGCGAGTGCGGCTGGCCAAGCTGAAGAAGCTGCGCGACAACGGAGTTGACGCGTATCCGGTGGGTCAGGCCCCCAGTCATACCGTCGCCGAGGCGCTGACGGCCGACGACCAGACCGCCGTCTCGGTGGCCGGACGCATCTTGCGGATCCGTAACTACGGCGGCGTGTTGTTTGCGCAGCTGCGCGACTGGTCCGGCGAAATGCAAGTGCTGCTGGACAATTCACGTCTGGAACAGGGACGCGCTGCCGACTTCAACGCATCGATCGATCTCGGTGACCTGGTGGAGATGACCGGTCACATGGGTTTCAGCGATAAAGGCAACCAGGCGTTGATCGTCAGCAGTTGGCGGCTGACCGGAAAATGCCTACGGCCCCTTCCGGATAAGTGGAAAGGTCTGACCGACCCGGAAGCCCGGGTGCGGACCCGCTACGTCGACCTGGCGGTCAACACGGAGTCCCGCGATCTCATCACGGCTCGCAGCAGCGTGTTGCGCTCGATCCGGGACACGTTGTTCGGCAAGGGATTCATCGAGGTCGAGACGCCGATCCTGCAGCAGATTCACGGCGGGGCGACGGCCCGCCCGTTCGTCACCCACATCAACGCGTACACCATGGACCTGTTCTTGCGGATTGCGCCGGAGTTGTACCTGAAGCGACTCTGTGTGGGTGGTGTCGAGCGGGTCTTCGAACTCGGCCGGGCCTTCCGCAACGAGGGCGTCGACTTCAGCCATAACCCCGAGTTCACCTTGCTGGAGGCCTATCAGGCCCATGCCGACTACACGGTGTGGATCGACGGCTGCCGCGAAATCATCCAGAATGCCGCGCAGGCCGCGAATGGCACGCAGACGGCGATGCGGCCCCGAACTCAGGATGATTCCAATAGCCAGGACGGGCGTCTCGAGCCGGTGGACATCTCCGGCATCTGGCCGGTGAAGACCGTCCATGATGCGGTGTCCGAAGCACTCGGTGAGCACATCGACGCCGACACCGACCTGACCACGCTCCGCCGACTGTGCGACGCCGTCCACATTCCCTACCGGGGCTACTGGGACGCCGGTGCCGTGGTCCTGGAGTTGTACGAACACCTCGTCGAGGACCGCACCGAGCATCCGACCTTCTACACCGACTTTCCGACGTCCGTGTCACCGCTGACCAGGCCTCATCGCAGTAAGAGGGGTGTCGCTGAACGCTGGGACCTGGTGGCGTGGGGCGTCGAGCTCGGCACTGCCTACAGCGAGCTCACCGATCCCGTCGAGCAGCGGCGACGCCTTGAAGAACAGTCGCTGCTGGCCGCCGGCGGCGACCCGGAGGCGATGGAGCTCGACGAGGACTTCCTGCAGGCGATGGAATACGCGATGCCTCCCACCGGCGGCCTCGGCATGGGCGTCGACAGGGTCGTCATGCTGATCACTGGGCGGAGCATCCGCGAAACGCTGCCGTTCCCGCTGGCCAAACCGCATTAGCTGGCGCCGGATACGCCGCGATCCGCCACGTTGATCGGTCGCGTCAATTCCCAAATCAGCACAAGTAACGTTGCGGGCATGCCCGACCAACCACCCGACCCCGGGTTCGACCGCGCAGGCGTACCGACGTTCGACTCGGTGCGAGAGAAGATCGAGTCCCGCTACGCGACCGCGCTGGGCGCCGAGGAACTCGCTGCGGACACCGCCGACGGCCGCGCCGTCGAGGAGCAGTACGAGGAACGTCAGCGCGCGGCAGCTGAGCGTTTGGCGAAGATCCGGGAGTCGATGCGCACCGATGAGTGAGACCGTGCCGACTTCTCGGGCGGGCCAGCAGTTCGGTCCCTACCGGCTCCGAAGACTGCTGGGACGCGGCGGAATGGGCGAAGTCTACGAAGCCCATGACACGGTCAAAGACCGCACCGTCGCACTCAAACTGATGTCCGAGCAATACAACTCCGACGTGGTGTTCCGGCAGCGCATGCAGCGTGAGGCCCATACCGCCGGACGGCTGCAAGAACCCCACATCGTGCCCATCCACGACTTCGGGGAAATCGACGATCAGCTGTTCATCGACATGCGCTTCATCGAGGGCGACGATCTCAGCGCGCTACTGAAGCGCGAGGGAGCCCTGCCGCCGCCCCGGGCGGTCGCGATCATCACCCAGATCGCCGCCGCACTCGATGCCGCCCACCGGGCTGGGGTCATCCACCGTGACATCAAGCCGGAAAACATCCTGATCACCGGTGATGACTTCGCCTATCTGGTCGATTTCGGTATCGCGGCGGCGGCCACCGACAAGCAACTCACCCAGACCGGGACCGCGGTCGGCAGCTGGCGATATATGGCGCCCGAACGCTTCTCCGACGACGAAACCACCTACCGCTCCGACACCTACTCGCTCTCCTGCGTGCTGTACGAGTGCCTCACCGGCGCGCCGCCCTACCAAACCCAGAACCTCAGCGCCCTGGTGGCGTCACACCTGATGCAGCCCATCCCGCGGCCGAGTCACGTGCGGCCGGGCATCCCGACAGCGTTCGACGAGGTCATTGCCCACGGCATGGCCAAGGACCCCGCCGGACGCTATCCGACCGCCGGTGAACTCGCGCGTGCCGCCAAACAGGCCCTCAGCGCTCCGGACCGGGACCGTGCAACGACCATCATCGCGCACACCCAACAGTTCACTCCCCCACCGAGCGGCCCGGTCGGCCCAGTCGCCTGGACTCCGCCGTACCAGCAGCCTCCCGGACCGCCGCGGACTCCGGCACCGCAGCCACCGCACCAGCACTGGCCCCCCGCCGCACCGCCGCCCACTAAGCGCAACCGCTGGCCACTGGTCGTCGGGACCGTCGTGCTGCTGGCCGGCACCGGAATCTGGCTGACTGTTGGTCAAGGCAGCGAAAATCAGGCCGGCAGCGGCGCGACCACCACCACCTTGACCCCCGGCACGCCCACCACTGCCGCCAGCAGCACGACCATCGCGGCACCGACCCTGAGTCCCACGCAACTGCAATCGCTGCTGCTCAGCCCCGAACAGATCGGCACGGTTGTCGGTGCCACCGGGATGGTTGCCGATCCCAACACCACGGATACCAAGGACCCGGGCCCGGAGAACTCGCTGTCGGACGAAAGCTGCCTCGGCGCGCTCATTGGTTACCAGGCCCGGACGTACAAGAGCAGCGGTTACACCGGGATACTTGCCCAGATGGTGCAGCGGCCACACGTCAACCCCGGCTGGGTGGTGGTCCAGGGTGCGGTGGTGTTCGCTTCGGCCGAACAGGCGATGAGTTTCGTGACCGGACAGCAGGCCCAATGGCGAGGATGCGCAAACAGAACGATCACCCAGACCAATAACGGCAAGAAGATTGACTGGGCCTTCCAAGACGTGGTCGGCGACCCGCCGAAGATCTCGCTGCGGCGGACTCCGACGAGCGGCCTGAAGGACATTTCGTGCCAGCACGCGCTCAGCGCCGTACTGAACATCGTCATCGACGTCAATGTCTGTGCGCCGGGAACCGTCGACCAGGCCCTGCAGATCGCCGATCAGATGGCCGCCAAGGTGCCCCAATGACGCCTCGCACCTACTGAGCCGTTGCGAAAATTCAGCGTCGCGGAGCGACGAAACCGACTGGCGCGCCGGCACTTTCTGTCCGTTGCGGGTTCAGCAACACGGGTTACCGGCGGGTTGATAGGGCTGCACGCCACTGATCCCGCCACCCCGTACCTGTCGTTGTGGGCACGCAACACCCGCTTCGTGACCGCCGACCTGGACCGGATGCTGTACCAGAACCGTTCTGCGGTAAAGCATCTGGCAATGCGGCGAACGTTGTGGGTGGTCAACGCCGACGACTTGGCGCTGATTCAGGCGGCGGCCAGTGATCGAGTGGCCGACAACGAGCGACGCCGACTGATCGCCGACCTGCACAAATGCGGGTTGACCGACGATGGCGAAAGTTGGCTCAGCAACGCGGGTGCCGCGGTGTTGCGTCATCTGAGTGAGCAGGGTCCGGCGAGCAGCACCGAGTTGCGCGCCGCATTGCCCGAGTTGGCCGGCAGCTACGATCCGGCACCCGGCAAGCGTTGGGGCGGTGCCGTTCCTGTTGCCCCACGGGTGTTGACGACGCTTTCGGCACGCGGCGACATTGTGCGTGGTCTCAACGACGGAAGCTGGACGTCGTCGCGCCCACGATGGCATGCCGTCGAGGAGTGGCTGGTCGAACGCAATCCCCCGGTACCCGAGGCGGCGGCTCGAGCCGAACTCACGCGGCGGTGGCTGCGCACGTTTGGCCCCGCCAGCGTGACGGACATCCAGTGGTGGTTCGGTACCACGCTGACGGCAGTACGGGCCGCACTCGCCGCCATCGGGGCGGTAGAGGTGGACCTGCACGGCAGCCCTGGATACGCGTTGGCCGACGACCTCGGCACCGAAGCTCAAGTGCCGCCGTGGTGTGCGTTGCTGCCGGGTCTGGATCCCACCACCATGGGTTGGTCCGAGCGGGCCTGGTATCTGGGCGACCACCGCGGTCAGGTTTTCGACAGCAACGGCAATGCCGGTCCCACCGCATGGTGGAACGGGCAGATCGTGGGCGGGTGGTGTCAAGACAGCGATGGACGCGTCCAACTGCAGCTGCTGGAGGATCCGGGACCCGACGGCAGCAAAGCGCTGCAGCAGCGCGCCGACGGGCTCACCGAATGGCTGAACGGCGTCCGGATCAGCCCCCGGTTCCCGTCACCGCTGTCCAAAGCCGGGTCGAAGTCGGGCGCGACCCCTGAGTAGACATATGGCACGGGAACCCGGACTGACGGCATCAGCAACCGATGGTGTCCAACAAGTGATGCCTGAGTCAGGCAGCACGACAGGGGGTATGACGAGGGCATGGACTGGCTGATGTCGCATGCAATAGCGATTGGATCGGCGATGCTGGCGTCGCTGGTCGCAGCGATAGGCATCGTGGTGCGGCAGGCTGCCCTGCAGCGACCTACCGTTCACGAAACTGCAGGTGGAACGGTCCAGGCCGTGCTTCGCGACGGGTTGTGGTGGGCCGGGACGGCCGCGGCTCTATCCGGGTATGCATTTCAGGCTGTCGCCTTGGCACACGGGTCGCTGTTGCTGGTGCAACCGTTGCTGGTGTCGTCGCTGCTGTTCGTGCTCCCGCTCAGCGCATGGCGGTCTCACACGCGGGTGACCGGCTCCGAGTGGGCCTGGGCGCTGATGCTGACCGCCTCTTTGACGGTTTTCGTGCTGGTAGGGCGACCACGGGAAGGCCATTATCGGCCCGCGGTGCCCTCGTGGACGCTGGCTCTCGCCGTCGCGGTGCCGGTGGTGACGTTGTGCGTGATCGTTGCCCGGCGCAGCACCGGCAGAGTCCGCGCTTCGTCGCTCGGGGTGGCCACCGCAATCCTCCTCGGCATGATCGCGGTGCTGACGAAGTCCTGTACCCACCGATACGGGGTCGGGGGTTGGCACGCGCTGCTCACCGTCCCAGCGCCGTACCTGCTGGTCACGCTGGCGGTAGCGGCAACGGTATTGCAGCAGTGGGCCTTCCAGGCCGGAGCGCTACAGGCATCCGTACCGATCATGTTGGTCGGTGAGCCGGTCGTCGCGGTGCTGCTCGGAATGGTCGTGCTGGGCGAGCATCTGACGGTGCACAACGCCGCCGGAATCGCGGCGCTCCCCGCAGCGGTCGTCGCCATGTTTGCGGCCACCATCGCGCTCGGCCGCGAGGAGGGCGCGCACACTGAAGCGGCCGCTCATCCGGAGGCCGCCGCCCGTCCGCACGGGCTCGCGCACCCGGAAGCTGCCGCGGATGCCCCAGAACCCGACTCGACCCTCAGGCGCTGACCCGGCGTCTCTTGGTCGTCCGTCGGGGGTTTGTCGTCGACGGCGTCGATGGCGCCAACACTTCGGCGAGGAACTTGCCGGTGTAGCTTTCCGGCACCGCGGCGATGTCCTCCGGAGTCCCCTGTGCGACAACGGTTCCGCCACCGGCGCCGCCCTCGGGGCCCATGTCGACGATCCAGTCCGACGTCTTGATCACGTCCAGGTTGTGCTCGATCACGATCACCGTATTGCCCTTGTCCACCAGGCCATTGATGACTTTCAGTAGCTTGCGGATGTCATCGAAGTGCAGGCCGGTAGTCGGCTCGTCGAGCACGTAGATGGTCCGCCCGGTGGACCGCTTCTGCAGCTCCGACGCCAGCTTCACCCGCTGTGCCTCGCCACCGGACAGCGTTGGCGCGGGCTGGCCGAGCCGTACATACCCCAGCCCGACCTCCACCAAAGTGCGCAGGTAGCGGTGTATTCCGGAGATCGGCTCAAAGAAGTCCGCCGCCTCCTCAATCGACATGTCCAGCACCTCGGAGATGGTCTTGCCCTTGTAGTGCACCTCGAGGGTTTCCCGGTTGTAGCGCGCCCCGTGGCATACCTCGCAGGGCACATATACGTCGGGCAGGAAGTTCATCTCGATCTTGATGGTGCCGTCGCCGGTGCACGCCTCGCAGCGGCCGCCCTTGACGTTGAACGAGAACCGTCCGGGCTGGTAACCCCGAACCTTGGCCTCGGTGGTGGCGGCGAACAGGGTGCGGATCTTGTCGAACACCCCGGTGTAGGTGGCCGGGTTGGATCGGGGGGTGCGGCCGATCGGCGACTGGTCTACCCGCACCAATTTGTCCAAGTGTTCGAGGCCGGTGACCCGGGTGTGCCGGCCCGGGACCTGGCGGGCGCCATTGAGCTTGTTCGCCAGCACCGACGCCAGAATGTCGTTGACCAGGGTCGACTTACCTGAACCGGACACGCCGGTCACCGACGTAAGCACGCCGAGCGGGAACGCCACGTCGATCCCGCGCAGGTTGTGCTCGCGGGCACCGACAACCGTGAGCCGGCGCTTCGGGTCGGCGGTCCGCCGCAGCGCGGGCATCTCGATACTTTCCCGCCCGGACAGGTACGCGCCGGTGATGGACTCCTTGTTGGCCAACAGGTCGCGGTACGTCCCGCTGTGCACGATGCGGCCGCCGTGCTCGCCGGCCCGCGGGCCGATGTCGACGATCCAGTCGGCGTGTTCGATGGTGTCCTCGTCGTGTTCGACGACGATCAGCGTGTTGCCCAGATTCTTCAAACGGGTGAGGGTTTCGATCAACCGCCGGTTATCGCGCTGGTGCAGGCCGATGGACGGCTCGTCGAGTACGTACAGCACGCCCACCAGGCCGGACCCGATCTGGGTGGCCAGCCGGATCCGTTGCGCCTCGCCGCCGGACAGGGTGCCCGCCGCCCGCGACAGCGACAGGTATTCCAGCCCGACATCGAGCAGAAATCCCAGCCGGGACTGGATTTCTTTGAGGACCTGTCCTGCGATCGCCTGCTCGCGCTTACCCAAGGTGAGCGCGTTGAGGAAATCGGCGCAGTCGGCGATCGACAACTCGCAGACCTCGGCAATGGACTTGGCGCCGCGCTCCCCCTCGGATCCCCCGGCCAGCGTCACCGCCAGAATCTCCGGCTTGAGCCGAGTGCCCTCACACACCGGGCACGGGATGTCGCGCATGAAGCCCTCGTAACGCTCCTTCATCTGCTCGGACTCGGTCTGCGCCATCTTGCGCTGCAGGAACGCCAGCACACCCTCGAAATCGGCGTAGTACGAACGCGTGCGCCCGTACCGGTTGCGATAGCGGACATGCACCTGTTCGTCGGAGCCCTCCAGGATCGCCTTGCGGGCCTTGGCCGGCAGCTTGCGCCATGGCGTATCGACGTCGAAACCGAGGGCCTCACCGAGCCCGGCCATCATCCGGGTGAAGTACTCCGCGGTGTGCCCGGTCGACCAGGGCGCAATCGCGCCATCGGCCAGCGTGAGCTCCGGGTCGGGCACCACCAGGTCAGGGTCCACCTCCTTGCGGATCCCCAGACCGACGCAGTCGGGGCAGGCGCCGTACGGCGAGTTGAACGAGAAGGACCGCGGTTCCAGGTCGTCCACCGCCAGGGCGTGCCCGTTGGGACAGGCCAGCTTCTCGGAGAACCGCTGCTCGCGTGGGTGATCTTGCTCGTCACGGTCGTCGGGGAACTCCAGCACGACGATCCCGTCGGCCAGACCCAACGCGGTCTCGACCGAATCGGTGAGCCGCTGCTTGGCGGCCGCCTTCACCGACAGGCGATCCACCACCACCTCGATGTCGTGCTTTTCCTGCTTCTTCAGCTTGGGCGGCTCGGTCAGCGGGTGTACCACGCCGTCGACCCGCACCCGGCTGTAGCCCTGCGCGTTGAGTTTGTCGAAGAGGTCGGCGAACTCGCCTTTGCGGGTACGCACCACCGGGGCGAGCACCAGGAATCGAATGCCCTCCTCCATCGCGAGCACCTGGTCGACGATTTGCTGGGGTGTCTGACGGGCGATTCGCTCACCACATATCGGGCAGTGCGGTGTGCCGGCCCGGGCGTACAGCAACCGCAGATAGTCGTATACCTCGGTGATGGTGCCCACCGTCGAACGCGGGTTGCGGTTGGTCGACTTCTGGTCGATGGATACCGCCGGCGACAGCCCCTCGATGAAATCGACATCCGGCTTGTCCATCTGCCCCAGGAACTGCCGCGCATAGGCCGACAGCGATTCCACGTAGCGGCGCTGGCCCTCGGCGAAAATCGTGTCGAAGGCCAGCGACGATTTGCCCGAGCCGGACAGCCCGGTGAAGACAATGAGGGCGTCACGCGGTAAATCGAGGTCGACGCTGCGCAGGTTGTGCTCGCGTGCTCCCTTGACGATGAGGCGGTCGGCCACGCTGCCCCTTTCAAAAATCTGGTGCGAATCTCGCACTGCCCAGCCATGACAACCAGTCACAGCGCAGGGCGCATTCCATGCTAGGTGGCCGCACCGACAAGAACTTCCGGCAAGACTCCGCCAAGCAAACCTCTGCGGCTTCTAACCAAGTAGCGTGGCCGGTATGAGTGCCCCGGTCCAGCCCAGCGACACCTACACCGGACATGTGGACCCAGGCACTGCTGCTCGGCGCACCCTGCCCGGCGCAACGATCCTGAAGGCCTCGGTGGGCCCGATGGACAACAACGCCTACCTGATTACCTGTTCAGCGACCGGAGAAACCCTGCTGATCGATGCGGCCAACGACGCCGAAGTGCTCGTCGACCTGATCCGACGCTACGCGCCCAAGTTGACACTGATTCTCACCAGCCACCAGCACTTCGATCACTGGCAGGCGCTGGAGGCTGTCGTCCAAGCCACCGGTGCGCCGACGGCCGCCCACGAGATCGATGCCGAACCACTGCCCGTCAAAGCGGATCGTCTGCTTGCCAATGGCGACGTCCTGCAGATCGGCGAGCTGAAGTTCGACGTGATCCACCTGCGCGGGCACACGCCTGGGTCGATCGCGCTGGCCCTCAACGGGTCCTCGACAGGCTCGGGAACGGGGGATGTCACCCACCTGTTCACCGGCGACTGCCTTTTCCCGGGTGGTGTGGGCAAGACGTGGCAGCCGGGTGACTTCGAGCAATTGCTCGACGACGTCTCCACCCGGGTTTTCGACGTATACGACGATTCCACGGTCATCTATCCCGGCCACGGCGACGACACGGTGCTGGGCGCCGAGCGCCCACATATCGCCGAGTGGCGCGAACGCGGCTGGTAAAACACGCAGCGGCCCGGATCCGGCTCAGATCCGGGCCTGCGCGAGCCGGCGAGACGCCGGCGTAACTACCCAGACGAACTACGTCGTGTGCACGATCAGCACGTCGACCTTGGCCCGCCGCGAGACGTTGGCCGGCACCGAGCCCAGCAGCCGTCCCGCGATCGTGCTCAGACCGACATTGCCGACCACCAGCAGGTCAGCGTTCTCCGACTCGGCGAGATGCACCAGCGCATCCACCGGTGCGCCTTCGATCGCCCGCTCGTCGATGTTCTTCGCGCCGGAGGCGGTGGCCCGCTCGGTGGCGTCGTGCAGGATCTCGTAAATCGGGCCGGTGCCCGTCACTTTGTAGCTTTCATTCTTCAGAACGTCGACGGCCCGAGCGTCCTCGTGCTGGGGCAGGTACGCCGAGGCGATGATCAGTTTGGCGTCGGGCCCGGCAATCCTGGCTGCCCTTTCTACCGCGCGCAGCGACGAATCCGAGCCGTCGGTCCCTACGACCACGGTTTGATAGGCGCTCATTTACCCTCCCAGGTATCGGTGTGTCAGCCAAACCAAGACAGTATCTTGTTGCTGGACGTAGGTGGGAGAGATTTGCGCGTGGCAGCCCTCACGCCGGGGCGGCACTGCAGCGCGGGTCACTCTTCACACCACTGCACTGAGCCCTCCGGCGCAGCTCCACTTAAGGTTGAACACAATCATGTCTGTGTCGATCGCCGAGAATTCCGTAGCTGACGTGGGCGAGCCGGTGCCGCCGGCGAGCCCGCGTGGCCGATTGCTGGACCCGTGGGCGATTGCCCTGCTGGCCGCGGTCATCAGCGGCGCCTGGGCAAGCCGGCCGTCGCTGTGGTTCGACGAGGGCGCAACGATCTCGGCGTCGGCCAGTCGTACGCTGCCCGAGCTGTGGAAGTTGCTGGGTCACATCGACGCCGTCCATGGCTTCTACTACCTGCTGATGCACGGCTGGTTCGCGATCTTTCCGCCGACGGAGTTCTGGTCCCGAGTGCCCAGCTGCCTGGCGGTCGGTGCCGCCGCCGCAGGTGTGGTTGTTTTCACCAAACAATTGGCGCCGCCGGCTTCGGTTGCCACGGGGCGAACCCTGGCGCTGTGCGCGGGTGTCATTTTTGCCATCCTGCCCCGCGTGACCTGGGCCGGGATCGAAGCCCGCTCGTCTGCGCTGTCGGTCACCGCCGCGGTCTGGTTGACGGTGTTGGTCGTCACCGCACTACGCAGCAACAGGCCCCGGCTGTGGGTTCTGTACGCGCTGGCGTTCATGCTATCGATCCTGGTCAGCATCAATTTGGGCATGTTGATCGTGGTGTACGCCGCACTGCTGCCGCTGCTGGTTCCGCGGAAATCCCGCAAGTCGCCCGCCATCTGGTTGACCGTCAGCTCCGTGGCCGCAATCGGCGCGATGACACCGTTTGCCCTGTTCGCACATGGCCAGATATTTCAGGTCGGGTGGATATCCGGGCTGACGCGCAATCTGTTTTTGGATGTGGTGCACCGTCAGTACTTCGATTACAGCGTCCCGTTCGCCATCCTGTCGGGCGTCATCATTCTGGCCGCGATCGTCGCCCAGTTGGTCAAGCGCGTCGGGCCGGCGGGCACCCGACAACTGGTCCTTGCCAGCGCGGCATGGGTTGTCATTCCGACCGCCGTCGTCCTGACGTATTCGGCGACCATCGAGGCCATCTACTTTCCGCGCTACCTGATTTACACCACGCCGCCAGCGGCGATCCTCCTCGCGGTCTGCATTCTGACGATCGCCCGCAAGCGGTGGCTGATCATCGGCGTCGTCGTGCTGTTCGCCGCGGCCGCCTTCCCCAACTACTTCTTCCATCAACGTGGGCCCTACGCGAAGGAGGGCTGGGACTACAGCCAGGTCGCCGACGTCATCAGCGCCCACGCCGCCCCCGGAGACTGTCTGTTGGTGGACAACACGGTGCCGTGGCGGCCGGGGCCGATCCGCGCGCTGTTGGCAACCCGGCCGGCGGCCTTCCGATCGCTGATCGATGTGGAGCGCGGTTTCTACGGCCCTAAGGTCGGTGCGTTGTGGGACGGGCACGTCGCCGTGTGGCTGACGACGGCCAAAATCAACAAGTGCGCCGCGCTGTGGACGATCACCGCCTACGACTCGTCAATGCCCGATCATCAAGCGGGACAGTCGTTGTCGCCCGGTAAGGCATTCGGGCGGGCGCCGGTTTACCTATTCCCCAGCTACATAGGTTTCCACGTTGTCGAGCGGTGGCAGTTCCACTACTCGCAGGTGATCAAGTCGACACGGTAGTTAGCGTATGGCTCGGGCCCGCGGCGCCCGGCTTCGCCGCGCTTGCGACCCTCGCGAGGCTCTTAACCCTGAGGCATTAGCGTGTCGGGCATGCAAATCGGGCTGGCCCATTCGCTGATCGGTGGCCCCGGACAGGGCAGCCGACAAATCATCGAACTGTTGACTGCGTTCGGGCTGACGACCCTCATCGGGCTTGAGCGGACCATTCAGGGCAAGAGCGCCGGACTGCGGACCCAGACCCTGGTCGGCACGTCATCGGCCTTAATCCTGCTGATCAGCAAGTACGGTTTCGGCGACGTCGTCTCCCCCGGAACCGTGGAGTTGGACCCGTCGCGGATCGCCGCCCAAATCGTCTCGGGCATCGGCTTTTTGGGAGCGGGAATCATCATCACGCGGCGCGGCGCGGTGCACGGGCTCGCGACGGCGGCGACGGTTTGGGAAGCGGCCGCTATCGGTATGGCGTCCGGCGCCGGTCTGATCTTGCTGGCTGTCGTCGTGGTGATCCTGCATTTCGTGAGCGTGCTCATGTTTCCCAAGGTCGAACGCCAGCTCACCGCAAGGTTGCGCGGCACCCTCCGGCTGCACATCGTCTACGAAGGCGGCAGAGGTGTGCTTCGG
Source organism: Mycobacterium sp. IDUB_37 (assembly GCF_055419245.1). Classification (NCBI taxonomy): domain Bacteria; kingdom Bacillati; phylum Actinomycetota; class Actinomycetes; order Mycobacteriales; family Mycobacteriaceae; genus Mycobacterium; species Mycobacterium sp. IDUB_37. The sequence goes on from NZ_JBVAXG010000012.1 coordinate 37,621, forward strand.
GAGGTCCTACGCGTCAGCGGGCGCAAGCACTGGCAACTCTTCGAACTCGACGCGACCTCCCCCGACGTCGACGGCGATCAGATAACCGTGACGCTGACTCTGTCCGGCGCAAAGGTCATGAGCGCAGTCGAGACGTTCGCCGCAGTCGACGGGGTCGTCGCGGTCTTGGAGGCCGACGACGACTCCGAGTGACCCCGCCGCCCGTCACCGCGGTACGCGGCGATCGCGGTGGGTCGCCTGATACGAAGCGACCAGCCCGACCGCCGCGAGCACGGTGAATACCGCGTACAGCCAGCGGGCCTCGGCCACTTCGCCGCCGGTGGCGGTGTTGACCACCACGCCGGCCAGACCGGCGCCGAACGCCGCCGAGATCAGCTGCACCGTGTTGATCGCCGCAGCTGCCGCGCCGCTCTCCGCCGGATCGTCGACAGAGTCCATCGCGCGCGCCGACAGGTGCGGCCAGGCCATCCCGATACCGATTCCGGCTACCAGCAACGCCACTGCCCATAGCGCAACCAGAGCCATCGAGGCATTCGGCCGCTGACTCACGGCGGCAACGGCCAAACCAGCCGCCATCAGCACAGGCGCGAGCATCACCGCATAACCGATGACCCGAGGGTTGTTCAGTGATGCGCTGACGATCTCGCTCACGGTCCAGCCCAAAGCCAACGATGCGCCCAGGAAGCCGGCCGCAACCGGCGTCAGGTGTCCCAGTCGTTGCCCGAACAGCGGCACATAGGTGTCCACCATCACCGCCATCATCAGCACCGCCATGGTGAGGTAAATCCATTTCAACGGCCCCGATCCGAACACACTGGGCGGCAACACCGCTGAACTGCTACGGCGGTCCACCACCACGAATGCGCCGACCAACAGCAGACCGACGGCCAGCAGCCCGGCGATCGCCCAAGCGTGACGCGGCAGCTGCGCCACACTCACAGCCAGCGCAGCAGCCCCGATCATCAGCAGCGACCACACCGGCACCCGGATCATCGGCGTCTCCGTGGCGGGACCCGCCTGGTCGGCCGGCAAAGCCCGACCCGCCGCCAGCACCACCGGTACCAGGACGGCCATCAACGCCGTCAGGATCGCCATCGCACCGAACGCCCACCGCCAGAGACCGAACTGGGCGAATATCCCACCCATCGCGGGACCGACCACCGTGGCGAGGCCCCACATAGCCGACACCAGCGCCGACCCGCGCGTCCACAGCGAACGCGGCAGTTCGGAGTTGATCAGCGCGTACCCCAGACCGGCCAACGTCCCGCCCGCCACTCCTTGCAACGTGCGTCCGGCGATCAGCACCTCCATGGTCGGCGCCACGGCGCACACCAGACTGGCCACCCCGAAAACCGCCAGACCCAGCAGGAAGGACGTGCGCGCTCCGAAGCGCCGCAATGCCGAGTTGACCGTGGTCGCCGCGACTACCGATCCGACCAGATACAGGGTGACCACCCAGGCATAAAGGCGGCTGCCACCGATTTCTGCGATCGCACTCGGCAACAGGCTTACCGTCAGGAACTCGTTGGTCGCGTACATCGCCACACCACCGGCCAGCACCGTTGACGTACCCAAATGCCGGCCCAGCAGCTCCCGCCAACTACCGATCTCGCTCGTCGTCTCCGTCACTTGAGGCCGGCGGCGTCCATCCCGCGCAGTTCCTTCTTGAGGTCGGCGATCTCGTCGCGGAACCGGGCCGCCAGCTCGAACTGCAGGTCGCGAGCGGCAGCCATCATCTGCGCGGTGAGGTCCTTGATCAGGTCCGCCAGTTCGGCGCGCGGCATGGCAGAGGTGTCGCGACCCTCGATCACGCCCGCGCTGACGGACCGGCCGGGCTCGCCCTGGGCACGCCGACCGCGCGAAGAGTTACGCCCCGAGCCACCGACACGGACGGCCTCGCTGGCTTCGGTGTCGTCAGCCTCTCGGTAGACCTGGTCGAGGATGTCGGCGATCTTCTTGCGCAGCGGTTGCGGGTCGATGCCGTGGGCCTCGTTGTACGCCACCTGCTTGGCGCGTCGCCGCTCGGTCTCGTCGATGGCTTCGGACATCGAGGCGGTGATCTTGTCTGCGTACATGTGTACTTCGCCGGACACATTCCGGGCGGCACGGCCGATGGTCTGGATCAGGCTGCGGGTCGACCGCAAAAACCCTTCCTTGTCGGCGTCGAGGATCGATACCAGCGACACCTCGGGCAGGTCGAGACCCTCGCGCAGCAGGTTGATTCCGACCAGTACGTCGTAGTCGCCGAGCCGAAGCTGACGCAACAACTCCACCCGGCGCAGCGTGTCCACCTCGGAGTGCAGATAACGCACCCGGATGCCCATCTCCAGCAGATAGTCGGTGAGGTCCTCGGCCATCTTCTTGGTCAGCGTTGTCACGAGTACCCGCTCGTCGACTTCGGTGCGCTTGCGGATCTCGCCGATCAGGTCGTCGATCTGTCCCTTGGTCGGCTTGACCACCACCTTCGGATCGACCAGCCCAGTGGGACGGATCACCTGCTCGACGAACTCACCACCGGTCTGACTGAGCTCGTACGGCCCCGGCGTTGCGGACAGGTAGACCGTCTGCCCGATCCGATCGGCGAACTCCTCCCAGGTCAGCGGACGATTGTCGGTCGCCGACGGCAACCGGAAGCCGAACTCGACGAGGTTGCGCTTACGCGACATGTCGCCCTCGTACATGCCGCCGATCTGCGGCACGGTGACATGCGACTCATCGATGACCAGCAGGAAATCTTCCGGAAAGTAGTCCAGCAAGGTCGCCGGCGGCGTTCCGGGCCCCCGGCCGTCGATATGACGGGAGTAATTCTCGATCCCCGAACAGAAGCCGACCTGCCGCATCATCTCGATGTCGTAGTTGGTGCGCATCCGCAACCGCTGCGCCTCGAGCAGCTTGCCCTGGCCCTCCAACTCGGCCAAGCGCTCCTCTAGCTCCTGCTCGATCGTGGAAAGCGCCACCGCCATCCGTTCCGGACCGGCGACGTAGTGCGTGGCCGGGAAGATGCGCAGCGAGTCGACCTGGCGGACGACGTCACCGGTCAGCGGATGCAGGTAATACAACGCCTCGATCTCGTCGCCGAAGAACTCGATACGGATCGCCAGCTCTTCATAGGATGGGATGATCTCGACGGTGTCACCGCGCACCCGGAACGACCCGCGGGTGAAGGACAGGTCGTTTCGGGTGTACTGCACGTCGACCAGCAGTCGCAGCAAACCGTCCCTGGGCACCTCATTGCCCACTTCCAGCTCCACCGAGCGGTCCAGGTAGGACTGAGGTGTGCCCAGGCCGTAGATGCAGGACACCGAGGCCACTACCACCACATCGCGCCGGGACAGCAGTGACGACGTCGCGGAGTGCCGCAGCCGCTCCACGTCGTCGTTGATCGAGCTGTCTTTCTCGATGTAGGTGTCGGTCTGCGCGATGTAGGCCTCGGGTTGGTAGTAGTCGTAGTACGAGACGAAGTACTCGACCGCGTTGTGCGGCAACATCTCTCGCAGCTCGTTAGCCAGCTGGGCGGCCAGCGTCTTGTTCGGCGCCATCACCAGGGTGGGCCGTTGCAGCCGTTCGATCAGCCAGGCGGTGGTCGCCGACTTGCCGGTGCCGGTGGCGCCGAGCAGCACTATGTCGTGCTCCCCCGCCTGGATACGGCGCTGCAGTTCTTCGATCGCGGCCGGCTGATCTCCGGCAGGTTGGTGCGGACTGACCACCTCGAATTGCGCGCCGGCGCGCACGAGTTCGTCGACGGCGCGGTATTCCGAGTGGGCGACTACTGGATGTTCGGTGGCGAAAGCCATGGTCGCCAGGGTAGTCGGCGGGTCCGACATTGATGATGGAATGCGTTCCGCACAGGTTGTGACTCTGGGTCTGACTGACCCTGCTGCGGGTGGGGATCGAGCGCGCTCCGGGATGAAATCGCGTACCGCCGCGATCAACCAGATCAAAACCATGCTGGTGGCCAACATGGACATTCTGCGAATGCTCATACGCGCTGTAGCACGCGAGATCTTCAAACTGCTTACACGGCCTATCGGCATCCCCGACTACGCCGACCTACGTCCTGCACGCCAGGCGGAAAACATCACCGTCACCGTCGCTGCCAACCACTTCGGCGTCTGGCCCACCGTGATCTCCCGCATCGAACGCGGGCAACAGCGGATCGATGCCTTCGCAGATACCTATCGAAACCGGCTCACAGCGGCTTGACACGAATATGAGCATCAAGCCCGTCAGGGCGAAGGACGCCCGGCCGCCAGCAGCTAATGATCGTCGACGTCACCAAGGGTGTCGTGCCGTAGCGGTCAGCAACGACAACGAGCGCCACGGCGCTGGCGCAAGGCTACAGCGAGGGGGCCGAGACCGAGCCGTCGAGCCACTCGACGACCTCGCCCAGCGGGAGGCGAGGAGTTGGAGGCAGCGGGTCGGCATTGGCCGGCGACCACCCTATGCGGACCAACATCTGTGGGAACCCGGTGCCGCCGAACACGTAGGTCTGTACGTCGTCTCGGGTGTCGGTAATCTCCAATGGCTCGGTCACCGGGCAACTCGCCAATCCCTGTGCCGTGGCGGTCAGCAACACGAGACTGGTGGCCTCGCCGGCGCGCAATCTGGCTAGCGGAGTGTCGTCTTTGGTGCCCAGTGCCAAGACGACCGCGTTGTCGTGTGCCGGTTCGGTATCGGCGGGTTGGGCCAGTGCGGGCCCGGGGAACACGCGACCCGGCAACGGCGACGCCGGGTCCGAGTGCGGTATGTTGCGAGCCGGCACGCCGGCCACCGACGCCTGCTTTCCGCTCCAGATGCTCAGCTCGTCGAGATAATTGCTGTCGGTCGAGTGTTGCGAGACCGCTCGCGAGACAATCTGCTTCAGCTTCGGCAGTGAATTGACCTCGCGCAGCATCATCCCGGCCGCTGTCGCGCGTGCACCGATCACCGTGATGTCGCCGCTCGGCACATACCAGGGGCTGTAGTGCCTCCTATCGGTGCGTCGTCGCGGAATCGCCGCGGCCAGCGTCACGTCGAGCTCGGTGGCGGGGTGGCGGGGTGGCGGCGAACTTTCAAGGCGGCAAGGTGTTGTGGTGCAGCAGGATCGGGGAACCGGTGGACCTTGGCTTGCCAACCCATGGCAGCCAATGCCACCACGCAGTGATGAAGCGCCGCACCGCAGCTAAGCATCAGGTCGCGACCGTCGGGATCGGTACTTGGCAGGCGCCGGTCGAGGTCGGCGTACAGATGCAAGCGGCTCGCGCCGACTTGCCATCGCCACGGCTGAGAGTTGTGCACCGATGGCGCCCTCGTGGCCATCGACAAGACTGTGCGAATCGTCTCGATATCCGGAAAATGAGCGCTCATCGCCAATACTGCTTTCTGTTGACAGGTCTAGTGCTTCCACACTCGCGCCGGGACGCTGACGCGCCTAGAGGCCAAGGTCCCCGCTCCCCTGGGTCTTCTGGCGCCGTCACGAGAGTGGCGCCGGCCGCCGAACGCAGCGGACGGCCAAGCGAACGCACAGTACCGAGGGGGCCGCTGGGATGAACGAAGCCCAGCACAGCAGTACCGGCTGATTGGGACTTCTGGCCCTCGTGTGACATAGCGCCGACAGTCAGACTTGAGGTCCGTGGTGCAGCGGCACCCGTAACCATGAGGAGGTTCCGTTGTCCGGTGTACCCGAACTCGATGAGCTGCGCGGCCTCATCAGTTTTCTGCGCCAGCGCGTAGTGTCACTGCAGGCTCGGTACCACGACCTCGTGCCGATGCGCCGCATTGTCAATGACGGCGAGCGACTGCTTAACGATATCGACCGGCTCGACATCGACTCCGCTGAACTGGAATTCGAGTGTGCGGCACCACAGCCGGACAGCCGTGAAAGGATCCTGGTGCCGGACACGGAATACGACGCCGACTTCTGGCGCGACGTCGACGACGAGGGCATCGGCGGGCAATTGCGCTCCGGATGACAGCCGCCGCGCCGACCGGCGGACAAAATCATCCCAGCCGATGCTGAACGATCGAACAAAAGCCGCCCGGACATCTGATCGGGGGGCTTTACCTGCCTCTCGGCAACCCTGCCGCACGCATCAGCTGTGCCGGTTCCAGACCCGGGTCACTGGGTTGCACTCGATCAGGTACCCGTCGTTCGTTGCGGACATGGCGAATACCGGGATGTCGGGACGGTCGCAGGAGCTACCCGCGGCATGGACGCCGGTGGTGATCGGCGCCTTGCTCCAGGACCCGCCCTCGCATACGACCTGCTCGTTGCTGGTCTGGTCATACCCGAGCTTGTCCACATCGGTGCAGGCGCCACCGAGCACGGGCGGCGATGGCCTGGCGGCGGGCGTCGCCGGTGCAGCGAACGACTGTGCGGGATCCGCCCACGTCAGCCCCTGCGGGGGGTCGCCGACCCGGGTGGCCACCACGGGCACCCGCAGCACCGCGCCCTGGGCGCCGCAGTCGTTGGTCAGGACTGTTTCGGTTTCCACACCACGCAGCGTCCCGTCGGCCTGGGGTGCCAACGACCAGGAAACCGTTTCCTGTTGGCTGGCGGTCACTCCATTCTGTTGGCGACAGGCCACCTGCTCCTGCTGCGGCGTGCCCTGCCAGTAACCGGCCACAAAACGCAGCGCATCGGTCTGGGCGTCGGCAGCGGTGCCGGCGATCAGGTGGTTGGTGTCGTCCAGTTGGATACCGGTGGCCGCACATCCGCTGGTACTGCAGACCGAGTGAAACGCCCACCAGTCGGTGGTTGGGCCGTCATGCCGGATTCCGAGGCCGTTGCTGGTTTTCTTGGAGCGGTTGTAATCCAGCCGGTAGGTGCCGTCCAAAACGCGGGCGCCGGTAGCGGCGACCGGTGCCGGATTCGGACCTGGATCGGAAGCACCAGGCCTGGCCGCCAGTGCCGGGTTGGGCTGGGGGGTGTTGTCGGGCTGGAATGAATACAGGATCGACCAGGTGGCTGCCACTGCGATCAGCACGGCGCAGACCAGCGCGGCCGCGACCCGGGTGCGGGTGGATAACTTGCGGAGTTGCTCCCTGATCACACCGCGCCGGTCGGGTTCGGTCGCCGAAAATCCCTGCTCCTCGAACTCGCGAACCGCGTTCACCTGTGCGCTGAACTCGGCGGAGAAATCGCGGCACCGCGCAAACCTGTCTTTGGGGTCCTTCGCGAGGGCTCTGACGAACGCTTCGTCGAGGTGGGCCAATTCCGGACGGTGGTCGCTGAGTCGCGGCGGATCATCGTTCAGGTGCTGGCTGATCACCGCGATCGAATTGGGGTGCTGGAAGAGCGGCGCACCGGTCAGCAGATGAAAGGCGGTGGCGGCCAAGGCGTACTGGTCGGCCCGCCCGTCGATGTTCGAACCCGTCAACTGTTCCGGCGCGGCGTACGCGACCGTTCCGACGGCGACATTGGTCTGCGTGATACCGCTGATGTCACCCAGGTGGCGGGCAACCCCGAAGTCCGCCAGCAGTATCCGCCGCTCGTCCTCCTCTGAATGCGTGAGCAGGATATTGGCGGGTTTGACGTCGCGGTGCAGCAGACCGCGATCATGGGCGTAGTCGAGCGCTCCGGCGACGGCGGTGAGGATCGCGCTCACCTGCTCAACCGGCATTCCGTCGGGGTAGCTCTCTTTGACCAACCTGGACCCGTCGGTGCCCTCGACATAGTCCATCGAAATCCAGAGTTGACCGTTGTATTCGCCGCGGTCGTGCACTCCAACGATGTGCGGATGCCAGAGCGTGGCAGCCAGATCGGCTTCGCGGTTGAACCTCTCGCGGAATTCGCTGTCCGCCGTAATCGCTTCAGCGAGAACTTTAATCACGTCGCGGCGCGGTAACCGCGGGTGCAAGGCCAGGTACACCTCGGCCATTCCGCCGACACCCAACTGACGCAAGATCGTGTAGCCGGCGAACGGTGCGCCGCGGGACAACTCGGCGCGCGAGGCACCTTTTTGGCGCGCGACGACCACCGGACGCTTCTGTTCGGTGGGTTTGGGACGCTGCTCCGCCGGTGGCGACGCGCTCGGCGGCGGATCGACCGGTGGCACCCGACGCAGCAGGTGCGCGACCGTCGTACCAGGTAGCGACTGGAAACCGGCACGCAACACCGCTCCGGCCAGTCGAGAATTGGTCAGCAACCGCCGCCCGGGAGGTAGGCGCCGGGTGGCATCGTTCTGATCGTCCATCTGCCGCCTCCCCTCTTTCTCACGGGCGGTTGTGCGGGTATAGCCGGACCTGTCGCCGGTCGGAGCACCCTGGGCCTGGATCGGGCGCGAGCCCGCTTCGTCGTGGTACGCCGAGCCGAAAGAGTCGTCTGCTCGGCCATACAGACATTCCCCTACCGTCGCATCATGCCGGAAAACAAGCCGCCGCTGGGCGATTGGCGGCTATGTAGCAGCTATGAGTGGCGAAATCGAAACAAAGCTGACTCACAGGCGGGTCCCACAGAACTCACCCAGAAACGCCGCCGATACTGGAAAGGTGACCCGACCCGCCCCGCCCGCGCCCGCGCTGACCATCCGGCACGACGGTTCCCAGGTTTCATTCGCGCCTGGCTATGAGGTGATCATCGGCAGAGACATACAGGCCGACCTGCGAATCCCGGACCCGCGCATCTCGCGCGCGCACCTGATTCTGCGCTTTGACCAGGGCCGTTGGCTGGCTATCGACAACGGCTCGCTGAACGGAACCTACGTCAACGGTTACCGCATGCCGGTGGTCGACATCCACGACGGCCAGAGCATCAACGTCGGAAACCCCGCCGGTCCGCGGCTGACCTTCGAAATCGGACAACAGCGGGGGCCGACATCCCGGCCTCCCATTACCAAGCCCACCGCGAAAGCCAGGCCGGTACACGACAGTGGTCCACCCACCCTGCTGTGGTCGACGACGCCGGCGATGCCAACGGCCCGTCCGCCTGCGCCCCCGGCCAAACCGCCTCGTGGTCCTGTGCATCCCGCACCCGCTCGACCTGCAGCGAGGCGGCCCGAGCGTCGGCCTGTGCCGCCCCCCGACGAGGTCACCACGGTCAACGTCCCGCCGGTGCCCGCCGAGATGACCCAGATCGACATCAAATCGGCGGATGTCTCGAGTCTGGCGACCCGGATGGTGCGGATCCTCAACCCGCGTGCGACCGGGGCTGCCGGAACCGCGAAAACCACCGGAAGCCTCACGATCGGGCGCGCCAACGACAACGACATCGTCGTCTCGGACGTGTTGGCCTCCCGCCAGCACGCAATCCTGCGGGACACCCCGTTGGGGACCGAGATCCAAGACCAGAGCATCAACGGAACGTTCGTCAACGGCACCCGGGTGGGATCGGCGATTCTGTCCAAGGGCGACGTCGTGACGATCGGCAACATCGACCTGGAGTTCCGAGACGACACCCTGGTCCCGCGCAGCGAAACGGCCGCCCGCACCGGCGGCCTCGAGGTGCGCAACGTGATGTACACCGTCGACAGCGGCAAACGACTGCTCGACGGCATCTCGCTGGTCGCCAGGCCCGGCACGCTGACCGCCGTGATCGGCGGTTCGGGCGCCGGAAAGAGCACGCTGGCCAGGCTGATCGCGGGCTACGCCCGGCCCAGCTCGGGCTCGGTCAGCTTCGAAGGCCACGACATTCACAGCTCGTACGCTTCGCTGCGCAGCCGGATCGGGATCGTTCCCCAGGATGACGTCGTGCACCGTCAACTGACGGTCAACCAGGCCCTCGGCTACGCCGCCGAACTGCGCCTACCGCCCGACACCAGCAAATCCGACCGCGCCCGCGTCGTCACCCAGGTACTCAAGGAACTAGACCTGACCAAGCACGCCGACACCCGGGTGGACAAGCTGTCCGGCGGTCAGCGCAAACGCGCCTCGGTGGCCTTGGAACTGCTCACCGGGCCATCCCTGCTGATCCTCGACGAGCCGACGTCAGGCCTGGATCCCGCGCTCGACCACCAGGTCATGATGATGCTGCGTCAGCTGGCCGATGCCGGCCGAGTGGTCATCGTGGTGACGCACATGCTGTCTTACCTGGACATCTGCGACCAGCTGCTGTTGGTGGCCCCGGGCGGCAAAACCGCGTACTGCGGTCCGCCCGGTCAGATCGGCGACGCGATGGGCACCACCAACTGGGCCAAGATCTTCGGGCAGGTGGGCGCCGACCCGGACGAGGCCAACCGGCGCTTTCTGCAACAGAGCGAAGCCCAGAACCTGCGCACCCCGCCGGCCGGTGTCGCTGAACCCGCGGACCTGGGTGAACCGGTGCACACCAGTACGCGGCGGCAGATCTCGACCATCGCGCGGCGGCAGGTTCGTCTGGTGGTCGCCGACCGGGCTTACTTCATCTTTCTGGCGGTGTTGCCGTTCATCCTGGGCGCGCTATCACTGACCGTTCCCGGCTCGAACGGATTCCGGGTCGTCGGCGAGCACGGCGGAACTCCCGACGAATCCGCGCAGATTCTCAACCTGCTGTTGTTGGCCGCGGCATTCATGGGCACCGCGCTGACCATCCGAGATCTGGTCGGTGAACGGCCGATCTTCCAGCGAGAACAGGCGGTAGGGCTGTCTACGACGGCCTACCTGCTGGCCAAGACCGGGGTGTTCTGCGCATTCGCCGTCGTGCAGGCGGCGATTGCGACCATCATCGTGATCGTGGGCAAGGGGGGGCCGACCCGCGGCGGCCTGCTGCTTGGTCACGGCAACGTGGCGGCCACCATGGAACTGTTCCTGAGCGTCGCCGCGACGTGCGTGGCATCGGCGCTGCTCGGCATGGCCATTTCGGCGCTGGTGCGCTCTAACGAGCAGATCATGCCGCTGTTCGTGGTGTCGATCATGGCGCAACTGGTGTTGTGTGGCGGGATGGTCCCGGTGACGCACCGGATCGTGCTGCAGCAGGTTTCGACGGTGATACCCGCACGGTGGGGCTATGCGGCTGCCGCGTCGACGGTCGATGTGCGGAACCTGGTGCCGGGCTCGCTCATTCCCCAGGACAGGTTCTGGCAGCACACCGAGAAGATCTGGCTGCTCGATATGGGCATGCTGGCCGCGCTGTCGGTGTTCTACGGCGGCTTCGTTCGCTGGAAGATTCGTCTCAAAAGATAGGCCGGCCGTTAGGGTGACACCATCCACCCACCGAAACACGAAACCTTCGACCTCACGGCCCGCACCAATACCGACCCCAAAGGCATCGTGCGGGCCGTCGACGAGTACGCGGTGCATCCGTGGGGTCTCTATCTGGCCAGACCCACGCCGGGTCGTGCTCAGTTTCACTATCTCGAATCGTGGTTGCTGCCGTCGTTGGGCCTGCGTGCCACGGTCTTTCATTTCAATGCGGGCCACGAACGCGACCATGACTACTACCTCGACGTAGGCGAGTACACCTCCGGAGACACGCAGTGGCACTCCGAGGACCACTACCTGGACATCGAGGTTCGTACCGGTCGCGGGGCAGTACTGGCCGACGTGGATGAGTTGCTGGCCGCCGCGCGCATGGGGTTGTTGACCCCCGAGGTCGCCGAAGCGGCGGTACGGCGCGCGGTGACTGCCATTGATGGCCTGGCCCATCACGGCTATGACCTGCGAGCCTGGCTGGCCACCTGCGGCATTCAGCTCACCTGGCGGGGGAAGTGACCGGGTCGTCAGTTTTCGGCAGGTCCGACCGGGCAACCCAATCTCCATGCCTTTCAGCGTGTATCACCGGAAACAAAGGGCCGGCCACGACCCGGATTCGCGCGGACGGCACCGCCGACAGCACCGACCAGCAGTGGCCCGGCCTTGTTTTGTGATTCAGCATCACCTGGCACGCGCCGACTACTACGACTTCCGCCTGGAAATCGCGGGCGTCTTGGTGTCTTGGGCGATACCGCACGGCCCCTCAATCCATCCGAAGGACAAGAGGATGGCATTGCGCATCGAGGACCGCCCGCTTGAATATGCGACATTCGAGGGTGTCATTCCGGACGGCGATGACGGCGCCGGCGGCGTCATCGTCTGGGATCACGGGACTTACGCCAACCGCACCCGCCACGAAATGGTGAAAGGCCTTGAGTGCGGCCATCTTTCGTTCCAGCTGCAGGGCGAGAAACTATCCGGGGGTTTCGCCCTCACTCGGATCCGGGATGGCGAGGACGAGACCTGGCTGCTGGTCAAACGCAGCGACGAAGAGGCGCAATCGATTTCGTCGCTCAGCCGGAACGGAGCTTAGTCATATGGTCGCGACCCGCTGCACGCGGTGTACCACCGCGCTTGCGATCGCGACGAGTCATATGGTCGCGACCCGCTGCACGCGGTGTACCACCGCGCTTGCGATCGCGACGGGCCACACAGTCAGCTGACGGCGAGTTCCGCCGTCATGTGTCGCCGCACCAGTTTGCGCCAGCGACGCTGCCGATACCGGTAGATTCCGCTGGCCACCGCCACCACCACGCCGGTGGCGACACCGGCCTCGATGTCGACGGTGTCGCTATAGCGGCAGGAATTCGCGCCGAGCGGTTCGACATGCAGAGTGTGGTTCCAGGCTTGGAGAACCCCGCCGTGTTCGCGGGTGCGGATCGTTCCAGCGGCCTGGTCCACCTCCACGACCTCGATGGTGTGTCGATACGTAGGCAGCACGTGGAAGGCGAACAGCCAACCGGTGCCGGACTCACCGAGTCGCAGCGCCGCTGTTCGTCCGGCCAACGCCGGGAAGCCGATGAGGCCTTTGCAGACGTAAAGAAACGTGGCCGGCGACAACATCGCCGACCAAACTCGATCCGCGCTGGTGGGCAGGATAGTTTCGACGTGGACGGTACGCACAGCCGACTCCTTGCATTAGTTAGGTGAGCCTAATTTTGCTGGCGTCAGCGCCGAATGACTACTCGCTTTTGCCCAGGAGGCGCACCATCGCCCCGACAGACCGATTTCGGCAGCGTAAGCAGCCCAAACAGGAGCGGGCAGCCGAGACCCGGCAACGCATACTGGATGCGGCGGCTCACGTTTTCTCCGAGCACGGGTACGCGGCCGGCACCACTAATCGCATTGCCGAGCAGGCGGCCGTGTCGATCGGCTCGCTGTATCAGTACTTCCCCAATAAGGACGCCGTGCTGCGGGCGTTGATGGACGCTCACGTCGACGCCGGCGCCCTCCTAATCTCCGAACGGTTATCCGGCGGTCTTCCCGCGGGTCTCGACGAAACACTGCGGCTGTTCGTCCGCGCAACCATCGACAACCACCGCGACAACCCGCGACTGCACCGCGTGCTGTTCGAGGAGGCACCGCGAGCGCCGGCCTTCCTGGCGCGATCGCACGAATTGGAGCAGTTCAGCGTGGCGGCGGCCGTGCAGCTACTCGAGCAGCATCCCGAGGTGCGGGCCAACAGCCGACTGAATGCGCAGATCGTCGTCGCGACCGTCGATTCTCTGGTGCACCGGCTCGTCACGTCCGGGACCGAGGTGGACTTTCAGCAGGTCGAAGACGAGATCGTGGTGCTGCTGACGGGATATCTGTGCCGCGACGAAGCCGCCTCCGCGCAGCACACCTCATCGAATATCGAGTAGCGCGTCCAGATCAGCGATCGAGCGCAACGTGTCGTTGAGATGCGTGCAGGTGCTGGTGCCGACGAATTCGGCGCGGACGCGATCGCGCAACTCGGCAAGCGTCATGCCTCGAACCCGTGCCGCACTTCCGATCGCGCCGGGGCATTCCTGCCACGGCAGCACCCTCACCTCGGCAGTTACCGATGTGATGGTCCGCGTCGGGACGTCGACCGTGCCGGCGACGGTGTACTCGTGCACGATCGTCTCGACGAGGTCGTCGTCCATGTGAGAGTCGCGGAAGTGGGCGTCAAACTCCACCGAACCGCCGTCCACCGGCCACACATCGAGCCGACGGAATCTGCGCATCCCCCGCGCTCGCAGCGGCTCGACGTCATGGAGTCCGTCCAGCGGCGGCGCCACCGGTCCACGGCCGGTCGGAATGACATCGTGCTGACGGGCGTATCCGACCAGCGACGCGTCCGGCGCAAAACCCGCGCAGATCCCGGCCATCCGGTCGGCGACGCCGGGAGGCATTTTCTGCTCCACGCCCAGGACGATCGCCGTGTGTTGAGTGCCGTACCCAGACACCAGCGCCGCACCCACCCAGTCGTCGAGCAGTAGATTCAACAGGCTCGCCCGCTGCACTTCCTCGGGGAGTAGCTGGCCGACCTTGGATCGGAATCCCGGTCCTACCCGACAGCCATGCAGCGATTCCAATCGGTGTGCCGGCGGCGACGAGGTGATGTCCTCGATGACCTGGTTGACCAGGTGCGCCGTGACCCGAACTTCGTCGATCACGTCGACGCCCTCGGCTGCGCCAGCTGCCGCGTCACGCGCCCGAAGGTCGACGCGCGAGCCGCGCGCCTCGTCCGGGTGGGTGTCGACGGTGCTGGTACGTCGCCGGCGGCCGGCCACCAGCGGCGCCGTCTGATGAACGACGGGCTGCTGCGGTCCGAGAATGTCCGTAACGAACGGCATAGAACGACGTTACCGGGTCTAACCAGGGCGAGCGCAACAACGTCAGCGCAAGCTAAGGCTTCCAACCCGTGCTGTCGGCCCACTCCCAGGCTCGTCGGTACGCATCGCGGAACCACGGCTCCTTGGCGGTGACATAGCGCATGATGTCGCCGTTCGCCGTGCTGTCGGCGCTCCGCTTGACTTCCAGATAGTTGGCGCGCGCTTCGGGATTGGCTTTCAGCCAGTCCACGAACAGCAGTGCGAACTGCTGATTGGGCTGACCGGCCACCCGGATATGCACGTTGGTCGGCCGCCCGGGGTCCACCGAAGCATGAATACGCTTGTGCCACAACGCCGGATCGTCACTGTGGTCGAATCCGGGCACCGTGCTCCGGGCGTCCGTCTTGGCCGCGTCCTGGGTGATGTGCTCGAGACGCGGATACCCGGCAGCCAGCAAGGGTTCGACGAGTTCGTCAGCTAAATCAAGTGATTCGACGGTCACCTGGATATCGATGACATCCTTCGCGTCGAAGTCTGCCAACGCGGTCGACCCGATGTGGTCCACCCGCAGCGCGCGATGCCCGCAATTGGTCTTCAACCGGTTGACGATCCGCGCAGCCTGGTCCGGCCAGGTCGGGTCGGCCGGCACCAAACGTGCTGGGGCGCGGGCGATCTGACGCTCATCAAGGTTGCGTGCGAATGGCAACACCCGGTTGTCCCACACGTCGCGGGCCCGCTCAACCAGAGCTTCTTGGCTGCCGGAGTTGTCCAGCCAGATGTCGGCAACCGCCCGCCGTTGTTCCTCGGTGGCCTGCGCCGCGATCCTGGCGCGGGCGTCATCTTCGGACATGCCGCGGATATCGACAAGCCGTCGCACCCGTAGTTCAACATCGGCGTGCACGATGACGACCAAGGGAAACAGCGGTGCCATCCCCGACTCCACCAACAGTGGAATGTCTTCTACGACAACAGCATCCTGCGGCACAGCGGCGATGATCTCGGCGCGGCGCTTGCCGACCAGGGGATGCACGATGCCGTTGAGCTTCTTGCGTTGCTCTTCGTCGGCAAACGCCTTGGCCGCCAAGGCCGGCCGATCCAACGCGCCGTCCGGCAGCAGGATGTCCTCGCCGAACGCCTCGACCAAGGCTGCCAAACCCTCGGTGCCCGGCTCGACCACCTCGCGTGCGATGACGTCACCATCAACGATGACGCCACCGCACTCCGAGAATGTCTTGGACAGCGCCGACTTTCCGGCACCGATCCCACCGGTCAGGCCGATGCGCAGCATATCCGGCGGCCGAGTCTGGAAAGGTTACGCGCTACCGGCGAGCTTTTCCCGCAGAGCAGCCAGCTGGGCGTCGCTGGCCAGCGACCCACCCGCGGACTTCTCCGAGGAGCTGCTGCTGCTCGACGAACCGCCACCACTGCTGTGCTCGGCAGCTTCGGCCGCGGCGAACTTCTCCATCTGCGCGGTGTGCATCTTGTGCCGGCGCTCGGCCTCCGCGTAGCGGGCCTCCCACTCGGTGCGCTGAGTGTCGAAGCCTTCGATCCACTCGTTGGTCTCGGCGTCGAAACCTTCCGGGAAGATGTAGTTGCCCTGGTCGTCGTAGCTGTCGGCCATGCCGTACTTGGCCGGGTCGAACTCGTCGGTGTAGTCCTCGTTGGCCTGCTTGAGCGACAACGAGATCCGGCGCCGCTCCAGGTCGATGTCGATGACCTTGACCATCGCGTCGTCGCCGACGGCGACCACCTGGTCGGGCACCTCGACGTGGCGCTCGGCCAGCTCGGAGATGTGCACCAGACCTTCGATGCCTTCCTCGACGCGGACGAACGCACCGAACGGAACCAGCTTCGTGACCTTGCCCGGCACGATCTGGCCGATGGCGTGGGTACGGGCGAAGTGGCGCCACGGGTCCTCTTGAGTCGCCTTCAGCGACAACGAAACCCGCTCGCGGTCCATATCGACGTCGAGCACCTCGACGGTGACCTCGTCGCCCACCGTGACAACCTCGGACGGGTGGTCGATGTGCTTCCACGACAGCTCGGAGACGTGCACCAGACCGTCCACACCGCCGAGGTCGACGAACGCGCCGAAGTTGACGATGGAGGAGACCACACCCTTGCGGATGGTGCCCTTCTGCAGCTGGTTGAGGAACTCGCTGCGCACCTCGGACTGAGTCTGCTCAAGCCAGGCCCGGCGGGACAGCACCACGTTGTTGCGGTTTTTGTCCAGCTCGATGATCTTGGCCTCGATCTCCTTGCCGATGTACGGCTGCAGATCGCGGACGCGACGCATCTCGACCAAGGAAGCGGGCAGGAAGCCGCGCAACCCGATGTCGAGGATCAGGCCGCCCTTGACGACCTCGATGACGGTGCCCTTGACGGCCTCGTCCTTCTCCTTGAGCTCCTCGATGGTGCCCCAGGCGCGCTCGTACTGTGCGCGCTTCTTGGAGAGGATCAGGCGGCCTTCTTTGTCCTCTTTGGTGAGAACAAGGGCCTCGACCTCGTCGCCCACGGTAACGACCTCATTGGGGTCGACATCGTGCTTGATCGAGAGTTCGCGGGCGGGGATGACCCCTTCGGTTTTGTAGCCGATGTCGAGGAGCACCTCGTCCCGGTCAACTTTGACGATGGTGCCTTCGACGATGTCGCCATCGTTGAAGTACTTGATCGTTTTGTCTATTGCTGCGAGAAAGTCCTCGGCGGAGCCAATGTCGTTGATGGCTACTTGCGGCGAGGTGACGGTGGGACTCGGCATATTGTTGGGTTGCTCCGGACAGCGTTCATCGTAGGGATCTGGGACTTGTGTTATTGGTGTGACCCGCGATCGAGCACAAACGGGTACCAGGCAAGGCTACTCGACCGCGCTCACGCTGGCCAAACCGCCCCGCGTTAAGGAATCTACACTCCCCCGGATCGACCGCGACGTCCGAGCGAATCCGACACCAGTCCGCCCGGCATCAGCCACTGGTCCGGCTCTCGATCGACGAATTCCCCGATCGCGTCGGCGACCCGCTGCGAGGTCTCCTGCACCGTGTCTCGCACGTTCTGGTCGCTGCCGTCGAGCGGCACACCAGCGGCGATCGGTTGGCTGAAGACAGGCTCACGCTGATGCTTTTGCTGGAAGACCGCACCGGGCACAATCAGAGCGCCGGTGCGTAGAGCCAGCAGTGCCGGTCCGGGACCGACCGGACGTTTGATACCCGCGAGGTCGACCTGGACGCCCGCACTTGTCCCGCCCTGAGCGTTTTCGCGGGCGCGGAAGTAGTCGCCCGCGATGGCGACGATGCGGCCCCGTCGGATGGCGTCGGCCATCGCCGCCGTGACGCTGGTTCCGCCGGTGCGCTCGACCACGATGAGTTCCAGGCCCGCCTTTTGTGCGCCGCGCGTGATAACCCACTGCATCAGCGCGCCCTGCCGGTTGGCGACCACGGTGGTCGGCAGTCCGTTGAGCGCGAGCACGATCGGTAACGCCGCATACGAGCCGAGATGAGGGAAGGCGACGATGACGCCAACCCCGGCCGGACGGCCGGCCTCGAGGGCGGCGTGCAGCGGGGACGGGTCTGCGATCCGGAAGCGTCGCAGCGCGGCGGCGCGCGGTGCGGCCAGGAACCAGATGGCGTCATTGGCGTTGCGGACCAGGGCGCGATACATCGCCCGGACCGGCTGCCATTTGCGCGACGAGAACTGCGCCGTCGGGTCAACGTTGTCGCGAAAGTCCTGCAGGACGTTCAAGTGCTGGGCGCGGCCGCGCCAGTAGACGAGCCGCGCGAGTACCGCCAGCAGCGCGTCGGCGATCTGGGCCGGCAACATGCCGAACAGCTTCGACGCGACCAACAGTGGGAATCTCAGGAGCGGTCGACGTTCAGCGAGATCCGACATCTCAGCAGTCTAGGTATGCCGCGCCGCAGCAAACAGGATTACCGCCTTTAGTGCGCGGCGGTGTCCCAGCTGCGGCCGTAGCCCACCGACACCTCGAGCGGCACATCCAGCGGGTAGGCACTGCCCATCTTGTCGCGGACCAGCGCATCGAGCTGATCACGCTCCCCCGGCGCGACCTCGAACAACAATTCGTCGTGTACCTGTAGCAACATCCGCGACTCCAGCCCGGCCGCAGTGATCGCCCTGTCGACCTCGATCATCGCCACCTTGATGATGTCAGCCGCGCTGCCCTGAATCGGCGCGTTGAGCGCCGCACGCTCAGCGGCCTCGCGCACCTGGCGGTTGCTGCTGTCCAACTCGGGCAGGTAACGCCGCCGGCCCAGCACGGTTGAGGTGTAGCCGTCCTTGCGGGCCTGCTCGACGACGGCCAGCAGGTAGTTACGCACCCCGCCGAACCGGGCGAAATACTGGTCCATCTGGTCTTTGGCCTCTTCGGTGGAGATTTTGAGCTGAGCGGACAATCCGTATGCGCTCAACCCGTAGGCCAGGCCGTACGACATCGCCTTGACCCGACGCCGCAACTCGGCGGTGACCTCGTCGATCGGCACGCCGAAAGCACGGGACGCCACGAACGAGTGCAGATCCTCGCCGGTGTTGAAGGCCTCGATCAGGCCGTCATCCCGGGACAGGTGCGCCATGATCCGCATCTCGATCTGGCTGTAATCGGCGGTCATCAGCTCGGTGTAACCGCCCTTGCCCACGACGAACGCGTCCCGGATCTGGCGGCCGGCATCGGTGCGGATCGGGATGTTCTGCAGGTTGGGTTCGGTTGACGAGAGCCGGCCGGTGGCCGCGATCGTCTGATTGAACGTGGTGTGAATGCGGCCGTCGGTGGCGACCGAGTTGAGCAGTCCGTCGACGGTGACCTTGAGTCGCGTGACGTCGCGGTGCGTCAACATGTGCTGCAGGAACGGGTGTCCCGTTTTGTCGAACAGCGACTGCAGGGCGTCCGCATCGGTGGTGTAGCCGGTCTTGGTCCGCTTGGTCTTGGGCATGCCGAGTTCGTCGAACAGCACTACCTGCAGCTGCTTCGGCGAACCCAGGTTGATCTGTTTGCCGATCACGGCATAGGCGGCCTCGGCAGCGTCGCGGATCTCGTCGCCGAACTGGCTCTGCAGCCCGGTGAGCAGGCTCAGGTCCACGGCGATGCCGATATTCTCCATTTTGGCGAGCACCTGCTGCACCGGCAGTTCCATCTCGCCCAACAGCGCCGTGGAGTCGATGCGGGCCAATTCGGTATCCAGGGCATCGGCCAGGTCGATGACGGCGCGGGCGCGCAGGATGCTCGTCTGAACGGCCTGCTCATTCACCCCGCCCGCCTCGTCCAGGTCATCCAGTAGTGAGAGCTGTTGCTGTTCGGCCGTTTCCGCGCGCAGCTCACGTCGCAGATAACGCAACGACAGGTCGTCGAGGGTGAAGCTGCGCTGCCCGGGCCGCACCAGGTAGGCGGCCAGCGCGGTGTCGGAGGTGAGACCACGCAACGACCAACCGCGACCCGTCAGGTCGTGGTGCGCCATCTTTGCCTCATGCAGCGCCTTGGGCTTGTCGGCGTCAGCCAGCCACTCGGCCAAGGCCGCGTCGTCCTCTTGAGTCAGCGTGGCGGTGTCGATAAAGGCGCCGTCCCCGTCAGCGGCCGCGATCGCCACCGCGGTTGCGTCACCCCCGTGCGGCAGGTGTGTGCCGACCACCGTCAGGCCGGACCGACGCCCGTCGCTGACGTGATCGGCCAGCCACTTCGCAACCGTTCCGGGTTCCAGCGCGCCGCCGCGCACGTCAAAGCCCTCGTCGACCTCGGGTTCCACGGCGACCAGCGTGTCGAACAACCTGTCCCGCAGGACGCGGAACTCGAGGTCGTCGAAGAGTCGGTGGATGTGGTCGCGGTCCCAGGGTTGCAGCCGCAGCGTGTCCGGCGTCTGGGCCAACGGCACGTCCTTGACCAACTCGGTGAGCTCCCGGTTGAGCACGACGCCGGCGACATTGGCCCGCAACGCGTCGCCGACCTTGCCGCGCACCGACTCGACGTTGTCGACCAGGCCTTGCAGCGAGCCGTACTCGACGATCCATTTGGTGGCCGTCTTCTCCCCCACTCCGGGGATGCCGGGCAGGTTGTCGCTGGGGTCGCCACGCAACGCGGCGAAGTCCGGATATTGCTGGGGCGTGAGGCCGTACTTACCGAATACAGCCTCCGGGTTGAAGCGGGTCAGCTCGCTGACACCCTTGATCGGGTAAAGCACGGTGACGTCGTCGCTGACCAGCTGCAGCGAGTCCCGGTCGCCGGTTACCACCAGCACCCGGTACCCCTCGCGCTCAGCCTGGGTGGCCAGCGTCGCGATGATGTCGTCCGCCTCGAACCCCGGCTCGGCCAGCACAGTGATGCCGAGGGCGCCGAGCACCTCTTTGGTGATGTCGATCTGGCCATGGAACTCGTCGGGAGTGGACGACCGGTTGGCCTTGTACTCGGGATAGCGCTCCGAACGGAACGTCTGCCGCGAAACGTCGAACGCCGCCGCGATGTGCGTCGGGCCCTCGTCACGCAGCAGATTGATCAGCATCGCGGTGAAGCCGTAGACCGCGTTGGTGTGCAGACCGCCACGAGTCTTGAAGTTCTCAGCCGGCAGCGCGTAGAACGCCCGGAACGCCAGCGAATTGCCGTCGAGCAGCATCAGTGTGGGCGTGGCTGTCTCACTGGCTTTGGTGGCGGGACTCACGGATCACACTCTAGGCACCGGGTCCGACGTGTCCTGCGGCCTCACCACCTGGCGGCAAAACTGCAACACGTTTCAGTTTTGCGCTCGGGCTGGGTAGGCTGGGCCGGTGCCAGAGGTCACCATTCCAGAACCGGCAATCGACGGGTGGTTCGCCACCGATGAAGCCGGAAACCCCCATCTGATCGGCAGTAAGTGCCTCAAGTGCGGCACCTACGTCTTCCCGCCGCGAGACACCAACTGCCCCAATCCGGCCTGCGACGGCAACTCACTAGAGTCCGTCACTTTGTCGCGCCGCGGAACATTGTGGAGCTATACCGAGAACCGGTACCCGCCGCCTGCGCCCTACCCGGCGCCTGATCCCTTCGAGCCGTTCGCGATCGCCGCGGTGGAACTGGCCGACGAAGGAATCATCGTGCTGGGCAAGGTAGTCGAGGGCACCCTCGCCGCCGACCTGAAGGTCGGTATGGAGATGGAACTGGCCACCATGACCCTGTTCACCGACGCCGAAGGGGCCGAACGCATCGTGCACGCGTGGAAGGTCGCTTCATGAGCACTCCCGAACCGCTCTACATCCTCGGCGCAGGAATGCACCCCTGGGGCAAATGGGGCCGAGACTTCACCGAATACGGCGTCGTCGCCGCACGCTCCGCGCTCAACGAGGCCGGACTGGATTGGCGGCAGATCCAACTGGTCGCCGGTGCCGACACCATTCGCAACGGCTACCCGGGGTTCATCGCCGGGTCGACGTTCGCGCAGAAGCTCGGCTGGAACGGCGTCCCGGTCAGTTCCAGCTACGCCGCGTGCGCCAGCGGTTCGCAGGCGCTGCAGAGCGCGCGCGCCCACATTCTGGCCGGCTTCTGCGACGTCGCGCTGGTCATCGGCGCCGACACCACCCCGAAGGGGGCGTTCGCACCGGTCGGCGGGGAGCGCAAGAACGACCCGGATTGGCAGCGCTTCCACCTCATCGGTGCGATGAACCCGGTGTACTTCGCTCTGCTCGCGCGGCGCCGAATGGACCTTTACGGGGCGACGTCAGAAGACTTCGCGCAGGTGAAGGTCAAGAACTCCCAGCACGGCCTGCAGAACCCGAACGCCCGCTACCGCAAGGAATCCTCCGTCGAGGATGTGTTGGCCAGCCCGGTGGTCAGTGATCCGCTGCGCCAACTCGACATCTGCGCGACCTCCGACGGCGCGGCCGCGCTGATCGTGGCGAGCGCGGATTTCGCCCGCAAACACCTGGGTTCCCTGGACGGCGTGCCGTCGGTCCGCGCGGTGAGCACGGTGACCCCGCGGTACCCGCAGCACCTGCCTGAGTTGCCAGATATCGCAACGGATTCCACTGCGGTAGTGCCGGCACCTGATCGGGTGTTCAAGGACCAGATCCTTGATGCCGCCTACGCCGAGGCCGGCATCGGACCCGAGGACGTGAGCCTGGCCGAGGTGTACGACCTGTCCACCGCGCTGGAGCTCGACTGGTACGAGCACCTGGGGCTGTGTCCCAAAGGCGAGGCCGAAGCGCTGCTGCGCAGCGGGGCCACCACTATCGGCGGCAGGGTGCCGGTCAACGCGTCGGGTGGGCTGGCCTGCTTCGGCGAGGCCATTCCGGCCCAGGCGATCGCGCAGGTCTGCGAATTGACGTGGCAGCTGCGCGGCCAGGCCACCGGCCGTCAGGTCGAGAACGCGCGGGTGGGTGTCACTGCCAACCAGGGCCTGTTCGGCCACGGCTCGTCGGTGATCGTCGCTCGCTAGCGCCCTGGGGCGC
Organism: Mycobacterium sp. IDUB_37; assembly: GCF_055419245.1. Taxonomy (NCBI): domain Bacteria; kingdom Bacillati; phylum Actinomycetota; class Actinomycetes; order Mycobacteriales; family Mycobacteriaceae; genus Mycobacterium; species Mycobacterium sp. IDUB_37. The sequence continues at coordinate 60,477 of NZ_JBVAXG010000012.1, forward strand.
GACGGATCGCTTGAGGACGCCCGCAACGGCGCGTCGCCGTACCGACACGCGCTATCGCGGGCAGTGGCTGGCCCGCTAGGCGTCTTTGGGCGTATCGAGAGTTTCGAGCACGACCTCGGCGACCCGTTTCATCGACGTCCGCCGGTCCATGGCGGCGCGCTGAATCCACTTGAACGCTTCCGGCTCGGTCATCCCCTGCTTGGTCTGCAGCAGACCCTTGGCGCGTTCCACCAGCTTGCGGGTCTCCAACCGGTCCGAGAGCGTCGCCACTTCGCGTTCCAGCGCGGTGAGCTCACTGAATCGGCTGACGGCCAACTCGATGGCAGGGACCAAGTCGCTGGCGGTGAAGGGCTTGACCAGGTACGCCATTGCGCCCGCGTCGCGGGCCCGTTCGACCAGATCACGCTGACTGAAGGCGGTCAGAATCACGATCGGAGCGATGCGCTTGGCGGCGATCTCAGACGCGGCATCGATGCCGTCGCGGCGGGGCATCTTCACATCCATGATCACCAGATCTGGGTTATGACGCTCAGCGAGCTCGACGGCCTCCTGGCCATCGCCGGCCTCGCCGACGATGTCGTACCCCTCCTCTCGCAGCATCTCGGCGAGATCCATGCGGATAAGCGCCTCGTCTTCAGCGATCAGGACTCGGCGCTTCGGAGCGGCGGCGGCGTCGGTGGTGGGGCCGGTCATGACGGACATTCTGTCTTGACCGCTGTGACGGACCACTCGGGGGGTTCCTCTAAGGTGTTACTCCGGACCGGAACACAGACAAGCCCTCGTATCCCAACTGGCAGAGGAAACGGATTCAAAACCCGTCCAGTGTGAGTTCGAATCTCACCGAGGGCACCAGAGAAAGTGCAGTTCAGCGCGGGTAGCCGTGCTACGGAATAGCTTTAAGATCGCCGACCGTCCGCTGTCGTGCTTGCGGACGGCGAGAGCATTCAGAACGACGACACGTTTCGACACTGACAGACATGCCGTGGCCGGTGCGGTCGTTGGTGAAGCGAGTGCCGTCGGTGTTCGGCAGAACCGTCCAGCCCGTATGTGGTAGGTCTGGCCGTAGTTCAGCAGCAGGTCGCTCTGAGGCGCACCGCCACCGCCGATATTGCCGCTGTCCACTTGAATGCCCTGCTGGCCCGGACTATCGCCAGGTCCAGCGACGGACCAGGTGCCTGGGGAAACGAAGGCCCGTGCTCGCATGCGACTGACGGTCCACCCCCGTGCCCTTCGTCTTCGGGCAGAACCAAACAACGCACCAATCCGGATTGCGTCCGCACGTATTGCCCGGAATCCGCTTTTTGCGAGCGGCGCGAGCCCGACAGCCGCTGCAAACAACGTCAATCCCACGGCCCCACATGAAATATGGATCATTTGCATTCTTCCAGTCCACACCAGGACAGGTTCGCAATCAAAGATGCGCAAATTCAGTCTTCGACGCGCGGAAATAAATTCGAGCCAACACCCGTTGTTGTACACGTGAGCAAGTCCCGACTGCCCTCGGCACCTCCGGCGACTGTCACTGTGGGCAATGTGCCGCTACAGCTTCTTCTGCAGGCAGCGCGGCCGTCGCCAGCCGCCATCAGCGGTTACGCTCTATTCGTGGGCGCTAAAACATGCGGTGCCTCGTCCGTTGGCAAAGACGGTTCGGCACGACGGCCGGACTGTGTCGCCGCCGCACGTTCGCAGACTCGCGATCTCCGTCAGCATTACGCGGCCACAGCCGTGCGCCGGTCCCGAATTTTGAATATCGCCGCCTGGCTATCCGTAGTCGTGAGCGCCAGTTTCATCGGCATGCAGTTGCTGGTGGGCACCTGGCTCTGGCAGGTCGTATCAATCAATGTGTGCGCCGCACTGATCTTCGCGATCATCCCCACGCTGCACCGCTTCGGCGACTTGGTGGCGCCGCTGACGTTCATCACCGCGGCCTACGTGACGGTCTTCGCCAGTTGCTGGGATGTCGGCACCAGCTCCGGAGCTCAGCTCTTCTTCGTGGTCGGCGCGTGCCTGACCGTCCTGGTACTCGGCATCGAGCACATCGTGTTGGCCACCGTTCTCGCGGCAATTGGTGCGGCCCTGGTCATCGCCACCGAGTTCCTGATCCCGCGCGACACCGGACTGCAGCCCCCCTGGGCGCAGTCCGCGGGTTTCGTCATAACGACTATCTCCGCCGTCGTCGTCGTTGTGGTGACGGTGTGGTTCGCCCTTCGCGAGACTGCGCGCACCGAGGCGATGATGGAAGAACAGTACGAGCGCTCCGAAGCGCTGCTGGTCAACATGCTGCCGGCCAGCATCGCCGAACGGCTCAAGGAGCCCGAACGGCGGGTGATCGCCGACAAGTACGACGAGGCGTCGGTCCTGTTCGCCGATATCGTCGGATTCACCGAGCGGGCCAGCAGCACCGCACCTGCCGACCTGGTCCGGTTCCTAGACCGCCTGTACAGCGCATTCGACGCCTTGGTGGACAAGTACGAGCTGGAGAAGATCAAGGTCAGCGGCGATTCCTACATGGTGGTCAGCGGTGTCCCGCGGCCACGGCCCGACCACGTCCACGCGCTGGCCGACTTCGCCCTGGACATGGCGGCGGTCGCGGCCGCACTCAAGGATCCACACGGCCGTCCGGTGCCCTTGCGGGTGGGCCTGGCCTCAGGCCCCGTTGTCGCCGGCGTCGTAGGCTCGCGCCGCTTCTTCTACGACGTGTGGGGTGACGCGGTGAACGTCGCGTCCCGGATGGAATCCACCGACTCTGTCGGGCAGATTCAGGTCCCCGAAGATGTCTACGAGGCCCTCAAAGACGACTTCGTGCTGCGCGAACGCGGCTACATCGACGTCAAAGGCAAAGGCGTGATGCACACCTGGTATCTGGTCGGCCGCAAGGACTCCGAAGACCCGAGTGACCTGCTCGCCGAGGAGACGCAGACCGCGCCCGTATAGGCCAAAAGGCCCTATCCCGGATCCACCACATGCGTCACACTGGTGACATGGAAAAAGGACCAGCACCAAGCTCAGCAACGAGTCCCGCTCCGCTGCCACCCCCGAGTTTGTTGCCGCATCTCTGGAAGTCGACTCTCGTGTCGGGAGTCCTGTCGCTCGCTCTGGGCATCGCGATGATCGCTTGGCCGCAAGTCTCAGTCCTTGTGGCCGCCATCGCCTTCGGCGCATACCTGCTGCTCACCGGAGCCGCACAGGTCGTCTTCGCGTTCTCGCTGCACGCGTCGGCGGGCAGTCGCATCCTGCTGTTCATCAGCGGAGCGGCATCGCTGATCCTGGCTGTGCTGGCGTTTCGGCACTTCGGCAACGCCGTGTTGTTGCTGGCCATCTGGATCGGGGTCGGGTTCATCTTCCGCGGCGTCGCGACCACGGTTTCGGCCGTCAGCGACCCACACCTCCCGGGGCGCGGATGGCAGATTTTCATCGGCGCCATCAGTCTGCTCGCCGGCATCGTGGTGATGGCTTCTCCGTTCGAGTCCATCCTCACGCTGGCATTTGTGGTCGGAATCTGGCTCGTGATCATCGGCGTGTTCGAGATCGCGTCCGCGTTCGGCATCCGCAAGGCATTGCAAGCACTTCGGTAAACCCAAGAATTGCCGCTGGCTTACCAGTGACATAGCCACCACCCAACTACTACACTGTGTCGTAGTTGATTGATTATCCCCGCGGCCCCGGGAGATGACAGATGAACGTCGTCGACATATCGCGGTGGCAGTTCGGTATCACCACCGTCTACCACTTCATTTTCGTGCCGCTCACGATCGGCCTGGCTCCACTGCTCGCGATTATGCAGACGGCATGGGTGTTCACCGACAACGTCGCGTGGTACCGATTGACGAAGTTCTTCGGCAAGTTGTTCCTGATCAACTTCGCCATCGGCGTCGCGACCGGCATCGTCCAGGAATTCCAGTTCGGGATGAACTGGAGTGAATACTCGAAGTTCGTCGGGGACGTCTTCGGCGCCCCGCTGGCTATGGAAGGCCTGATGGCCTTCTTCTTCGAATCCACCTTCCTTGGGTTGTGGATCTTCGGCTGGAAGCGGCTCCCGAAGCTGGTGCACCTGGCGTGCATCTGGATCGTCGCGATCGCAGTCAATGTGTCGGCGTTCTTCATCATCACGGCGAACTCGTTCATGCAGCACCCGGTGGGCGTGCACTACAACCCGCAAACCCATCGCGCCGAACTGAACGACATCATGGCGTTGCTCACCAACAACACCGGGGTGACGGCCTTCGGCCACACCATCACCGGTGCCCTGCTGGTCGCGGGGACATTCGTGGCCGCCGTCAGCGCGTGGTGGCTGGTCCGCTCGCAGACCAGCACAGTCGACCCGGGTACCCGTGCAATGTATCGCCCCGCAACCGTCCTCGGCTGCTGGGTGGTGTTCCTCGCGACCGCCGGGTTGTTTTTCAGCGGGGACCATCAAGGCAAGCTGATGTTTCAGCAGCAGCCCATGAAGATGGCGTCGGCGGAATCGTTGTGCGACACGCAGACCGACCCGGACTTCTCCATCCTCACCGTCGGCCGGCACAACAACTGCGATGCGGTCACCCGCGTGATCGAAGTGCCGTACGTATTGCCGTTCCTGGCCGAGGGCAAGTTCGACGGCGTCACGCTGCAGGGCGTACGCGACATCCAGCAGAACTACGAACAGCGATTCGGACCGAACGACTACCGGCCGAACCTGTTTGTCACCTACTGGTCGTTCCGGATGATGATCGGCCTGCTTGCGGTACCGGTGCTGTTCGCGTTGGTTGCGCTATGGATGACCCGCGGCGGGCGCATACCCAAGCAGCGCTGGTTCGCCTGGTTCGCACTCCTCACCATCCCGACGCCGTTCCTGGCCAACAGCGCCGGCTGGGTGTTCACCGAAATGGGCCGCCAGCCATGGCTTGTCGTCCCGAATCCGACCGGCGACCAGAACGTTCACCTGACCGTATCGGCCGGTGTCTCCCACCACGCACCAGCCATGGTCATCACCTCGCTGGCCATTTTCACGCTGCTCTACGCAGCACTCGCAGTCGTCTGGTTCTGGCTGCTCAAGCGCTACATCGTGGAAGGGCCGCTGGAACACGACGCCGAACCGGCCGCGACTCCGAAGACTGACGAAGAGGCGGACAACGACGAAGTGAAACTCCTGTCGTTCGCTTACTAGGGTCCCGAAAGGAGCTGACGGATGAAACTGCAAGAACTGTGGTTCGGCATCATCGCGGCGTTGTTCCTCGGCTTCTTCATTCTCGAGGGCTTCGACTTCGGCGTCGGCATGCTGATGGAGCCGTTCGCGCGGGTGAGCAAAGGCGACCGGGAAGCCCACCGACGCGCAGCGCTCAACACCATCGGCCCGGTGTGGGACGGCAACGAGGTATGGCTGATCACCGCCGGCGCGGCCATGTTCGCGGCCTTCCCCGGTTGGTATGCCACGGTATTTTCCACGCTCTACCTGCCGCTGTTGGCGATCCTGTTCGGGATGATCGTGCGGGTAGTCGCGATCGAGTGGCGCGGCAAGGTCAACGACCCGAAGTGGCGGGGCTGGGCCGACCTCGGCATCGCGGCCGGGTCGTGGCTACCCGCGGTGCTGTGGGGCGTAGCGTTCGCTATCCTCGTGCGCGGACTTCCAGTCGATGCCGACGGTCAGGTGAACCTCTCGATCGGCGACGTGCTCAACCCGTACACCTTGCTGGGCGGTCTGGCCACCGCCGGGTTGTTCCTGTTTTACGGCGCGGTGTTCGTGGCGTTGAAGACCGCGGGCGCGGTCCGCGACGATGCCCACCGGTTCGCGCTGTGGTTAGCCCTGCCGGCGACGGGATTGGTTGCGGGATTCGGCGTTTGGACGCAACTGGCCTATGGCAAGGATTGGACGTGGGCGGTGCTGGGGGTAGCTGTCGTCGCGCAGTTGACCGCAGTGCTGCTGGTGTGGCGGCGCATCTCCGATGGATGGGCGTTCTTCTGCACGCTTCTGGTGGTGGCGAGCGTCGTGGTGCTGCTGTTCGGCGCGCTGTTCCCCGACCTGGTGCCCTCAACGCTGAACATTCGGTGGGACCTGACGATCTACAACGCGTCGTCGACTCCTTACACCCTCAAGATCATGACGTGGGTGACGGCGATCATGACGCCGTTGACGGTGATCTATCAGGGGTGGACTTATTGGGTTTTCCGGCAACGGATCTCGGCTGACGGGATACCGCCGTCGATCGGTCTGACGAGGCGCCCGTCCTGACTGGAAAGAGATCCCGCGCACCGCTGGACCCACGGTTGTGGCGCGCTTCGGCCGCGTTGCGCCACTACCTGGTGGCCGCGGTCGCCTGCGGAGTGGTGATCTCCGGGTGTGCGATCGGTTCGGCGATCGTCTTGGCGAGCATCGTGGCGCGGGTGGTGAGCGATCCCTCGGCGCGAGGGCTACGTGGCTGGATCGGACTGCTGTCGATTGTGTTGGCGCTGTGGGCTGTTCGCACGGTGACTCACTGGCTGCAGGCGCGCCTGGGGCAGCGAGGGGCCAGCGTGGTGATCGCCGAGCTGACGGGTCGAGTGCTGACGGCGGTGACGGCCCGGCAGCCCCGCACGCTGGCCGCGCAGCGCGATTCCGCCGCGGTGGTGGTTACCCGCGGACTGGATGGCTTGCGCCCCTATTTCACCGGCTATCTGCCCAACCTGCTACTCGCCGCGATTCTGACCCCGGCCACCGTTGTGGTGATCGCCTACTACGACCTCAGGTCGACGGTGATCGTGGTGATCACACTGCCGCTGATACCGGTCTTCATGGTGCTGATCGGCATGGCCACGGCCGAACGATCGGCCGCCGCCCTGGGCGCCATGACCACTCTGCAAGCGCGATTGCTGGATCTAATCGCCGGCATACCGACGTTGCGTGCGCTCGGCCGGGCTTCCGGTCCGGAGCATCGCATCGCCGAACTTGCTTCGGCACATCGTCGCTCGGCAATGGCAACGCTGCGGGTCGCCTTTCTGTCCGCACTGGTGCTCGAACTGCTGGCCACCCTGGGTGTGGCCCTCGTCGCGGTGAGCATCGGTCTGCGCTTGGTGTTCGGTGAGATGACGCTGACCGCCGGATTGACAGTCCTGCTGCTGGCGCCGGACGTGTACTGGCCGCTGCGCCGCATCGGGGCGGAGTTCCATGCCGCCCAGGACGGCCGGGCGGCGGCCGAACAGGCTTTCGCGCTGATCGGCGAAGCCGAAGTGACGAAGACGCCCGGCAGCGCGACGGTGGTCGCACGCGGCGCAGCGATCCGGCTGGAGAACCTGAGTGTCGTGAGCAGGACAGGCCGCGCACCCGACAACCTGACCGCGGTCATCGAACCGGGCCGGGTCACGGTGCTGACCGGCCGGAACGGGGCAGGCAAGAGCAGCACGCTGCAGGTCATCGCCGGGCTCACGGTGCCGTCGTCCGGTCGCGTCACCGTGGCCGGCGTCGATATCGGCGACCTGAAGCCCGATTCGTGGTGGCATCAGCTGTCCTGGTTGCCGCAACGTCCGGTGCTGATTCCAGGGACCGTCCGGGACAATCTGGCTCTGTTCGGCGCCCTAGACGACGTTGAGAGCGCCTGTGTGGCAGCCGGATTCGACGCCGTGTTGGCCGAGCTTCCGGATGGGTTGGACACCGTGCTCGGTCGCGGCGGCGTCGGATTGTCGCTCGGGCAACGCCAACGGCTGGGTTTGGCCCGCGCGCTCGGGTCGACGGCTCCCGTATTGCTGCTCGACGAACCGACTGCGCACCTGGACGCCCACACCGAGGACCGGGTGTTGCAGGCCATCGTCGCGCGGGCAGTCGCCGGCGCGACCGTGCTGGTGGTCGGGCATCGGGAGCGAGTCGTAGCAATCGGCGACCGGGTCGTCGAAGTGGAAGCCTCCGACAAGGCTCAGCATGCCCCGGTCTGATTCCCTACTTGTGGCGGTTGAGCTGCTGCGGCCCCGCCTCTCCCGCCTGCTGGGCGCGGTGGCACTCGGGGCGCTTTCCCTGGCCAGCGCCCTGGCACTCGCCGGGGTGTCGGCCTGGCTGATCACCCGGGCAGCACAGATGCCGCCGGTACTCGATTTGTCCGTCGCGGTCGTCGCGGTGCGGACCTTCGCGATCTCGCGTGGCGTACTGCGCTATTGCGAACGGCTCGCCACCCACGACACCGCCTTGCGGGCCGCCGGCACGGCGCGAGCGGCGATCTATCACCGGTTGGCTGACGGACCGGCCGCCGGCGCAATCCGGTTGCCCAGCGGCGAACTGGTAGCTCGCATCGGCGCCGATGTCGACACGTTGGCAGACGTGCTGGTTCGGGCGCTCGTGCCGATCGGCGTGGCTGCGGTGCTGGGGCCGGCGGCCGTCGTGGTGGTCGGGCTGATCTCGCTGCCTGCCGCGGTGGTACTCGCGGTCTGCCTTGCGATCGCCGGAGTGCTCGCGCCATGGTTGGCAGGCCGTGCCGCGGCGAAGCGGGAAGCGGTTGCGCGCCAGCATCATTCCGAGCGGGACACCTCAGCGATGCTTGCGCTCGAACACGCGCCGGAATTGCGGGTGGCGGGTGCTCTGCCGGCGGTGATCGCCGAATCGCAACGGCAGCAACGGGCCTGGGGCGACGCGCAGGACGCCGCAGCGCGGCCGGCCGCGTTCGCCGAAGCGCTGCCGACCGCAGCCATCGGCATCAGCGTGCTCGGCGCTGCGGTGGCCGCAATCGGCCTGGCCGGCTCGGTCGCGCCGACGACCCTGGCGGTGCTGATGTTGTTGCCGCTGTCGGCGTTCGAGGCGACCACCGCCCTGCCGGCGGCCGCCGTTCAGTTGACCCGATCGCGTATCGCGGCGAGCCGGCTACTGGATCTGGCTGCGGCCCCGATCCCCTGCCAGCCCAGGCCCGACATCTGCACGCCCTCACTCGGCCAGTTGGCAGCCGACGTGTGCTGCGGTCACCCTGGCGGGCCGGTGAGCGCCGCCGCGATCGACCTGTCCCCCGGTTCCCGGCTAGCCGTCACGGGTGCCAGCGGATCCGGGAAGACCACGTTGTTGATGACGCTGGCAGGCCTGCTACCTCCGGTACGCGGGCAGGTGACATTGGACCACATCGACGTCGCCGACCTTGATGAGCATCAATTGCGCTGCGCGATAACATTTTTCGCAGAAGATGCACATATCTTCGCCACCACCGTCCGGGACAACCTGCTAGTCGTGCGCGGTGATTGTGGCGACGACGAACTCACCGCGGCGTTGGCGGCAGTCGGCTTGGGCGAATGGCTGGCCGGCCTGCCCGACGGCCTGTCGACATTGTTGGTCGATGGCGCGCAGGCGGTCTCTGCCGGCCAGCGCAGACGGTTGTTGCTCGCGCGGTCGGTGCTCTCACCGGCCGGGATCGTGCTCCTGGACGAACCCACCGAGCATCTCGACTCGACCGACGCCGATCAGATTCTGCATGGGCTGCTGGCCGCAGACGGCGAACTGCTGAACACGGCGCGGACACCCCGTCGGACCGTGATCGTGGCTACCCACCACCTGCCGGAATCCCTGTCCTGCAACGAGCTACACATCGCCTAGCGGCGGGCGGGAAAGTACTTCAGCACGCCCTCTTGCACCACGGTGGCAATGACCTGCCCGGAGCGGTCGAAGAAATGCCCGGAGCCCAGGCCCCTGGAGTCGGCGGCCACCGGCGACGACGTCGAATACAGCACCCAGTCATCGAATTTGACTTGACGGTGAAACCACACGGAGTGGTTCGCCGAGGCCGCGAAGATGCGGTCGAAGCCCCAGGACAGTCCGTGGGTGGTGATCACCGAGTCCAGCACGGTGGTGTCCGAGGAGTACAACATGATCGCGGTGTGCAATGCCGGATCTTCGGGTATCGCACCCATCGCCTTGAGCCAGACGCGGTTGTAGGCAAGCGATTCGCCGTTGTCCCGCATGATCCAGGCCGGGTCATTGGTGTAACGCCATTCGACCGGTTGCAGCGCGTTGACGAAGTGCGGCACCGTCTCCTCGTAGCCCCGCAGCAGTTCGCCGATCGCCGGCAACGTTTCCGGATCGGCGACCTGTGGCGGATCTATTGCGTGCTCCAGGCCGGGCCCGCCCGACATGTAGGAGATCATCGCGGTGGACAGCAGCACCCCGTCCTGTACGGCATCGACGCGCCGGTTGGCGAAGCGACGTTCGTCGCGCAGGGCCACCACCTGAAATTCGATGTCTTTGGAAGTGTCGCCGCCGTTGATGAAATGCACCGAGAGCGCGCTCGGTGGCAGGTCGGTACGGGTCAGGGTGCGGGTGCTGGCGACGAACGATTGCGCCATGAGCAGACCGCCGAACGTCCGCATCGGGTTCTTGCTGGGATGGGACCCGACGAACCGGTCGTCGGCGACGCGCTTGAGATCGAGGACGGCCAACAGTTCTTGAAAGTCAGAAGAGCTGTCAGGCAACTAGACGTCGTCCTCGCCGATCCGGTGCACATGGATCAGGTTGGTCGAGCCCACGGTGCCCGGAGGCGCGCCCGCGACGATGACGACCAGGTCACCCCGCTTGTAGCGGCCGAGTTCGAGCAGCGACTTGTCGACCTCACGGATCATGCCGTCGGTGGTCTTCATGTGCGGGACGATGAACGTCTCGGTGCCCCAGGTCATGGCCAGTTGGCTGCGCACCTCGGGCAGATCGGTGAAGGCGAGCAGCGGCAGCGGCGTGTGCAGGCGAGCCAGTCGCCGCACGGTGTCACCGGACTGGGTGAACGCGACCAGGGCCTTGGCGTCGAGTCGCTCGCCGATGTCGCGGGCGGCGTAGGAGATCACGCCCCGCTTGGTGCGCGGCACGTGCGTCAACGGCGGTGCGGCCGTGGAGTTCTGCTCCACCGCACACACGATCCGCGACATGGTCTTGACCGCCTGCAATGGGTACTTGCCCACCGAGGTTTCGCCGGACAGCATCAGCGCGTCGGCGCCGTCCAGAACGGCGTTGGCGACGTCGGACGCCTCGGCCCGGGTCGGCCGCGAGTTCTCGATCATCGAGTCGAGCATCTGGGTCGCCACGATCACCGGCTTGGCGTTCTCCCGGGCCATCTGGATGGCCCGCTTCTGCACGAGCGGCACCTCTTCCAGCGGCAGCTCCACACCCAGGTCACCGCGAGCCACCATGACCGCGTCGAACGCCAACACGATCGCCTCGAGGTTGTCGATCGCTTCGGGCTTCTCCAGCTTGGCGATCACCGGCACCCGGCGTCCGACTCGATCCATCACTTCATGGACGAGTTCGACATCAGACGGGGATCGCACGAACGACAGCGCCACCAGGTCGACGCCCAGCTCCAGCGCGAACGTCAGATCCTCGATGTCCTTTTCCGACAGAGCGGGGGCGGACACGTTCATCCCGGGCAGCGAGATGCCCTTGTTGTTGCTGACCGGACCACCCTCGGTGACCGTGCAGATCACGTCGTCGCCTTCGACGCGTTCGACCTGCAGACCGACCTTGCCGTCATCGACCAGCACCCGGTCACCTGCGGTGGCGTCCTGCGCGAGCCGCTTGTAGGTGGTGGACACCCGGTCGTGGGTGCCTTGGCAGTCCTCGACGGTGATACGGACCGTTTCGCCGTCAGCCCAGTACGTCGAACCCGTGGCGAATCGGCCGAGTCGGATCTTCGGACCTTGTAGGTCACAAAGGATGCCGACGGCGCGCCCGGTGGCATCGGAGGCTGCCCGAACACGCTTGTAGGAAGCCGCGTGGTCTTTGTAGTCGCCGTGACTGAAATTCATTCGGGCGACGTCCATACCGGCTTCTACCAGCGCCCTGAGCAAGTCGTCGTCTTGCGTCGCCGGGCCAAGAGTGCAGACGATCTTTCCGCGTCTAGTCACGACGCCAAAGCATAGTCTTGCCGAGTGTCATCGGGGCATCGCGCATCCGCGACGCGCGCAAATTAGCCCGCAGCTAGCCGCTGAGAACCGTCGGCACCAGCGGGAAACCTTGCAGATTTCGCACGACTGTCCACGCTGTCGCCACGACGGCGAGGGTGACCATGGTTGGTATCGGCAGCCATGATTGGCGACGGCGGCGACGCACCAGGATCCACGCCGCAAGCAACGGGATTCCGACGAGCAGGAAGATGTTGTCGTTGATGCTCGCCGCCAGGTGGCCGTGCAGCAGATCGTTGGTCATCCGCAGACCACCGCAGGCCGGGCAGTTCCAGCCGGTCAGCCACTTGAACGGGCACTGCGGATATACCGAAGTCGGACTATGCGGATCGGCAAGTTCGATGTAGCCCAGGGCCCCGGCCAGCAGCGCGCCGGAACCTATCGCGGCGTAACGGCGAGGACGCCGGCCGCTCTGCTCCCCAACCGCCTGGGTTGACGGACTAGGTTCCATCGCGCAATGGGCGGCCCTGCGGATCGTTGACCTTGTCGGTCAGCATCAGGACCGCGTCGACGATCCCCCAGATCACGGCACCGGCGCCGCAGGTCACCCATCCGATGAGCATCTGCGCGATACCCAGCCCGATGTATCCCGCGTAGATGCGGCCGATGCCGACCAGGCCGAACAACCCCAGTAGCTGCAACAGACCCGCGACTGTCTTCGACTTGTCGGAGTACGGCTGCCCGGTGACGGGGTGACGACCGTACGGCGCCGAGGGGTCATAGCCGGCGGGCGGCCCATATTGCGGGGGCCCCGGGTAGGGCGGCGGTACGGGAGGCGGTGGGTATCCGGGTTGCTGCTGCGGAGGGCCAGGCTCTGCAGACCACGGCAGGTCACTCATCGGTTCAGCATGCCAGATTCGGCGCGTTCCAACTGCGCTCGGTGGACAACATTACGAACGTTGTCGCCGCAGCCGGAATCTCCAACGCTGCCGATCTGCAGCTTCAGACTCCGAGGGTTCGGGTTTGGAGGAAGCCTTCTCCTCGTCGCCGGCCGGGGTCTGCTCGGCGGACGGGTCTGCCGACGGCTCCGGTTCAGTCGCCTCGGCGTCGTCCTCAGCGTCGTCCTCGGTGTCGAGCTGGGATTCGGCGGCCTCTTCAGCGGCAGGCTCGCCCGCTTCGTCGGCGTCCTCGGCAGTCGGAACTTCCGCTTCCTCGGACACTGGGGCGGCACCAACGAGCAGCGGGTGACTAGTTGCGACGGCGGTCGGCGGTTCCGCCTCCGCTTCAGCCTCGGCTTCAGTGGTAGGGGCGTGCAGTTCGATTTGATCAGCGTCAGCCGCGGCGGCAGGCTCGCCCGCTTCGTCAGCGTCCTCGGCAGTCGGAACTTCCGCTTCCTCGGACGCTGCCTCTTCGGCAACACCGCCGAGCAGCGGGTGACTGGTTGCGACGGCGGTCGGCGGTTCCGCTTCGGCTTCGGCTTCGGTGCCAGGATCTTGCAGTTCGGGTTCCTCAGCCTGAACCTCGGCCGAGTCGTCCTCCTCGGCCGCTGCCGGCTCAACAGCATCGGATTCTGATGCAGCTTCCACAGCCGCCTCGTCTTCGGTCTCTGCTTGCTCTTCCACCGGCTCGGCCTCAGCCGCAACTTCAGGCTCTTCTGCTTCGGCTTCCTCGGCCGCGGCGTCGACAGCATCTGCCTCGACGACTTCCGTTTCGTCGTCGTCGTTGGTGATTTCGGCGGCGAGTTCGGGCTCTTCGATCGCGGCTTCCTCAGCGTCCGTCTGGTCAGCCTCCGGCTCGGCGACTTCCGGTTCCTGCTCGGCTTCGGTGATTTCGGACGCCGGTTCTGGCTCGGCTTCGGCAATCTCAGAATCGACGAGCTCGGCCTCCGTGACCGCGGCTGGCAGGGCGTCGGCGTCGGGCTCCTCGGCCTGGGCCTCAACGACCTCCTCGGCCGCCGCAACCTCGGCTACCTCTGGCTCGGCAACCTCCGGCTCGGCAACCTCGGGCTCGGCAACCTCGGGCTTGGCCAGTTTGACCTTCGACTTGCCCGCTTTGCTCTTCTTGCCGGCTTTGGACTTGCCGGATTTGACCTCAGGGATCGCTGCAACGACGGTCTCAGCTTCTGCCGCCGGTTCGTCTGCGGGCTCGGCTTCCACCCCGTCGCCTTCAAGATGACCATCCAGCGCCGACGGCGTCTCGCGGCCCTTCGGCGCCAGCATGATGTAGACCACGGCCCCGATGAACACGAACGTCGAAGTGAACGTGTTGATCCGGATCCCGGCGATATGAGTCGCGGTGTCATCGCGCAACAACTCGACGCCGAATCGCCCGACGCAGTACAACGCGACATAGGCGCCGAAAAGCCGGCCGTGCCCAAACGTGAACCGTCGATCCAAGAAGATCAGCGCCCCGAAAACCAAGAGGTTCCACAGCAATTCGTACAGGAACGTCGGCTGAACCACCGAGTGCACCACGCCCGTCGAAACACCGTCGAGGGAATGCACGTCGATAAAACCCGCCGGATCCCGACGATAGAAGATCTCCAGACCCCACGGCATCGTGGTTTCGCGCCCGTACAACTCTTGATTGAAATAGTTGCCGAGCCGACCGATCGCCTGTGCCAACACAACTGCGGGAGCAACCGCATCGAGGAAGGCGGGCAGCGGAACTCGGTGCTTCTTGCAGCCGATCCAGGCGCCAACCACGCCGAGGGCGACGGCACCCCAAATGCCCAGGCCACCATCCCAGATCCGGATGGCAGCGCCGAAACCGGCGCCACCGGGACCCCAATAGGTCTGCCAGTCGGTAGCCAGGTGATAGAGGCGACCGCCGATCAAACCGAACGGCACCATCCACAGCGCGATGTCATAGATCACGCCCCGCTCGCCGCCGCGGGCCGCCCAGCGCCGGTCGCCGATCATCAGCGCGATGATGATGCCCGTGATGATGAAGAACGCGTAGGCGCGAACAGGCAACGGTCCAAGGTGCCAGACTCCGCGCGGCGGGCTGGGAATGTAGGCAAGCAACATCTGGGAACTGGCCAGGGTCATGCGGACACCTTCTGGCGCACGCCGGCAGCGAGTTCCTCGGTCAGGGTACGCAGGCTGGGTAGGCCCTCGCCCAGCGCCGAGACCAACGCCGACCCGACGATCACGCCGTCGGCGTAGCCGCCGATCTGCGCCGCCTGCGCACCCGACCGCACGCCCAGACCGACTCCGACGGCTATGTCGCACACCGCCTTCACCCTCCCGACCAGTTCAGGTGCGGCGTTCGACACAGCATCACGTGCGCCCGTCACGCCCATCGTGGACGCCGCGTAGACGAATCCACGGGAAGCCTCGACAGTCGTCGCCAACCGCTCCGGCGTCGACGACGGCGCAACCAGAAAGATGCGATCCAACCCGTACTCCTCGGATGCCGTCAGCCACGACTGCGCTTCGTCGGGAATCAGGTCCGGGGTGATCAGACCCAGTCCGCCGGCCGCCGCCAGATCCCGGGCAAACGCGTCAACTCCGTAGCGCAGCACCGGATTCCAGTAGGTCATGACCACTGCGTGTCCACCGGCGTTGCTGATTGCCTCGACCGCGGACAACGTGTCGCGCACCCGGACGCCACCGCTCAGTGCGCGCTCGGTCGCTTGCTGGATGGTGGGACCGTCCATACCGGGGTCGGAATAAGGCACGCCGACTTCGATTATGTCGCAACCAGATTCGACGAGTGCGGTCATTGCTTGCAGTGAGGTCGGCACGTCGGGATAGCCGGTGGGCAGGTAACCGATCAGTGCCGCGCGGTTCTCCGTGCGACACGCATCGAAGACCGGGCCCAGCCGACCTGCTGCGGTGTGCGACGCCGCCATCACTGAACCGATTCGCCCGCGTTGTCGGCTGAACCGTCAGAAGGTTTGTCCATCAGGCCGAACCACTGCGCGGCGGTTTCCACGTCCTTATCGCCGCGACCCGACAGGTTCACCACAATGACTGCGCCCCTTCCCAATTCGGCGCCCAACTTCAGAGCGCCGGCCACCGCGTGCGCGGATTCGATGGCCGGGATGATGCCTTCCAGTCGGGACAGCAACCCGAACGCGTCCATCGCCTCGGTATCGGTGATGGGATCGTATTGAACCCGTCCCGTCTCCTTGAGTCGAGCGTGTTCGGGCCCCACCCCGGGATAATCCAATCCGGCTGAGATTGAGTGCGATTCGATGGTTTGACCGTCCTCGTCCTGCAACAGGTAGGAGTACGATCCCTGGAAGGCCCCCGGCGAACCACCGGTGAATGTCGCTGCATGCCGACCGGTCTCGACGCCGTCGCCGGCGGCCTCGTATCCCACCAACCGAACGCCGGGATCATCGAGGAAGGCGTGGAAGATGCCGATCGCGTTAGATCCGCCACCCACGCACGCCACCACGGCGTCGGGCAGGCGACCGGCCTGCGCCTGGATCTGAACCCGGGTTTCCATGCCGATGATCCGCTGGAAATCGCGCACCATCGTCGGGAACGGGTGCGGGCCGGCGGCGGTGCCGAAGCAGTAGTAGGTGTTGTCGGCGTTGGTGACCCAGTCGCGGAAAGCCTCGTTGATGGCGTCTTTGAGTGTCCGCGATCCGGTCTCCACCGAGACCACCTCGGCGCCGAGCAACCGCATCCGCGCCACGTTGAGCGCTTGGCGTGCGGTGTCGACCGCGCCCATGTAGATGATGCAGTCCAGGCCGAGCAGCGCGCAGGCAGTCGCGGTGGCGACACCGTGCTGTCCCGCGCCCGTCTCGGCGATCACCCTGGTCTTGCCCATGCTGCGAGCCAGCAACGCCTGACCCAGGACGTTGTTGATCTTATGAGAACCGGTGTGGTTCAGGTCTTCTCGCTTCAGGAAGATCCGTGCCGAACCGGCGTGCGCGCCGAGTCGCGTCGTCTCGTACAACGGCGACGGACGGCCGGCATAGTGCGCCTGCAATTTGTCGAGAGTGTCCAGGAAATCCTGGTTGACGCGTTCCTTCTCGTAGGCGGTGGTGACCTCGTCGATCACGGCCATCAGTGCCTCGGGAACGTAGCGTCCGCCGTATACACCGAAATGGCCACCCTGATCGGGGTCGTGGTGGGTGCGTTCGACGACGGCGGCGCTGGTCCGCGGCATGTCAGGGTGGGATAGATCAGCCATCAGCAAGACTCAAAACGCACGCGGCAATCAACGGCTAGCGAGCCGGTTTGGGACAGGACGGGTGGGTGCCCGCGGTAACCAGATCGGCTACCGCCGCACGAGGGTCACCGCTCTTGACCAGACCTTCGCCGACCAGCACGGCGTCGGCGCCCGCGCCGGCATATGCCAGCAGGTCACCGGTGTGCCGAACGCCGGATTCGGCGATCCGGAACACCTTGCTCGGCAGTCCGGGAGCGATTCGGCTGAAGCAGTCCCGGTCGACCTCCAACGTCTTGAGGTCGCGGGCATTGACGCCGATCACGTTCGCTCCGGCCCGCAAAGCGCGGTCGGCCTCTTCCTCGGTGTGCACCTCGACGAGCGCGGTCATCCCGAGTGATTCGGTGCGATCCAGCATCGAGACCAGTGCGGACTGGTCCAGCGCCGCGACGATGAGCAGCAGCATGTCTGCACCGTGGGCGCGTGCCTCGTGGATCTGATAGGGCTGCACCACAAAGTCTTTCCGCAACACCGGAATGGACACTGCGGCACGTACTGCGTCGAGGTCGTCGAGCGAGCCGTGGAAACGACGCTCCTCGGTGAGCACGCTGATGATCCGCGCGCCACCTTCTTCGTAGGCCCGGGCGAGCTTGGCCGGATCGGCGATGGGTGCCAGTGCCCCCTTCGACGGACTGGCCCGCTTGACCTCGGCGATGACACCGATGCCGGGCTCGCGAAGGGCGGCCATCACGTCGCGCGGCTTCGGCGCGGCCGCGGCGGCGGCTTTGATCTCAGAAAGACTCACGCGGGCTTCGCGCGCGGCAACGTCGGCCCGGACTCCCTCAAGAATGGAGTCAAGCACGTTGGCCGGACTCATACCTGCGGTTTCCCTTCCCTCTGTAACCCGCTGCGTCGCAGGGCCACCCCACGCTCGCCAGCAGATTGCGACGATGTGCAAGAAGGGTAGCGACTCTCAGGACGAGGCCCGTCACCGCCCCTCGCTGTCTGACTCGTGCGGCCGATCGGTAGGGTCGCGCCCTTCATCGAGCGCATCCCAAATCATGCGTTCCGACAGCGCGCGATCCTCGTCCTGCGTGCCCGATTCGTGGTTTTGGTCGGCTTCTTCGGCCTCGCGTGCAATAGACCGGCGCGCGCCGGGCGCCAGGTACTTGGTGCTGCCCGACCGCGTCCCGCCGGACACCGATGCCGCGCGCATCAGCAGCGCCGCAGCGATGACGGTGCCCACCGCAGCCGCGACCGAGATCCCGGCTCCCCAGTAGTTGCGCTCACTGCCGACCAGCGTCGCGACCTGGACGTGCGCGAGATCGGCGCCCCGCGCCGCCACGTCCGGAACCGCCCACAGACTCACTCCGAGATAGCCGATGGCAAAACTCGCTGCCGCAAGCAGCGCCGACAGCGCCCGCAACTGCCAGCCGCGCACCGCCAGCGCCGCGACCGCGGCAGCCAGATTGACCAGCGCCAACGGCAGCAACGCGGTCGACCAGGAGGCTCCGGACACCGCTATGTCCTTGGGCGGTCCGAGTCCGTCAAAGGACCGGATGACCACCCAGGTGAGCCGCGACGCCCCCCACAGCGCGCCGGCGGCCACCACCAGCAACACCTGCGCGAGCCCGATCGTCAGCCTGGCCCGGCGCCCCGTTTCAGCCACTGGTGCTCTCGTGCGGTGCGGTCAGAGTCTCGGCTGCGGCGATCGCGTTCAGCACCGCGCGCGCCTTGTTCTTCGACTCGTTGTATTCGTAGGGACCGTTCGAGTCGGCCACCACACCGCCACCCGCCTGGACATATGCGGTGCCGTTGCGCATCAGCGCGGTCCGGATGGCGATCGCAAAATCGGCGTTTCCAGCGAAGTCGAGGTATCCCACCACGCCGCCGTACAAACCGCGGCGAGTCTTTTCGACCTCCTCGATCAGCTCCATCGCCCGCACCTTCGGCGCCCCCGACAGCGTGCCGGCCGGGAAACAGGCGGTCACCGCGTCCAGCGCGGTCTGCCCGTCGGCCAGCAGTCCGGTCACCGTGGACACCAGGTGCATCACGTGGCTATAGCGTTCGATGTGGCTGTAGTCCTCGACGCGCACGGTGCCCGGGGTGCAGACCCGGCCAAGATCGTTGCGGCCGAGATCGACCAGCATCAGGTGCTCTGCGAGTTCCTTGTCGTCGGACAGCAGATCCTTTTCCAGCAGAATGTCTTCTTCGTCGGTTTGTCCACGCCACCGTGTCCCGGCAATCGGATGCGTCGTCGCCCGCTCCTCGTGCACGGTGACCAGCGCTTCAGGGCTGGATCCGACAATCGAAAAGTCAACTACCCCATCGCTATTGGGGATGTGCAGCAAGTACATGTAGGGGCTTGGGTTGGTTACCCGCAGCATGCGATACACGTCGATCGGGTCGACGCTGGTATCCATCTCGAAGCGCTGCGACGGCACCACCTGGAATGCTTCTCCGGCAGCGATCTGCTCCACCAGGTGCTCGACGATCGCGCCGTACTCCTCCTCGGTGCGCTGGGCGCGCAGGCGAGGCTCCGGCTTTGCGAACGTCGAGACCGTCGACGGCAACGGCTGGCCGAGTGCGGCGGTCATCACGTCGAGCCGCGCGACCGCGTCGTCGTAAGCCCAGTCCACCCGCTCGTCGGTACCGTTCCAGTTCACCGCGTTGGCGATCAGCGTGATGGTGCCTTCATGGTGATCAACCGCGGCCACGTCGGTTGCCAGCAGCAGGAGCATGTCCGGCAGTTGCAGATCATCCACCGCGATGACGGGCAGCCGCTCGAGGCGTCGCACCATGTCGTAGGCGAAGAAACCGACCATTCCGCCGGACAGCGGCGGGAGCCCCGGAAGGCTGGCCGTCGCCAACACCTCCAAGGTGGCCCGCAGCGCATCGAGAGGGTCGCCCCCGGTCGGTGCGTCCGCCGGCGCCGTGCCCAGCCACACGGCCTGTCCGTCACGCACCGTCAATGCCGTCGGCGCACCGGCCCCGATGAACGACCAGCGCGACCAGGACCGGCCGTTCTCGGCCGATTCGAGCAGAAAGGTACCCGGACGATTGGCGGCAAGTTTGCGGTACGCCGAGAGCGGAGTCTCACTGTCGGCCAAGACCTTGCGCGTCACCGGGACCACGCGATGCTCTGCCGCCAGCACGCGGAAATCCTCCCGCGTCGTCGTTGCTGCAAGGTTGGCGTGCACCGAACCATCCAATCAGATGGGCCGACGAACACCCGGCGTAGCCTGACGCCATGAAAACTGGCGAAACCGTGGCCGACTTCGAGCTGCCCGACCAGACGGGCACACCGCGCAAACTCAGCGACCTGCTCACCGGTGGGCCTGTGGTGCTTTTCTTCTATCCGGCGGCGATGACGCCCGGCTGCACCAAGGAGGCCTGTCACTTCCGCGACCTGGCCGCCGAGTTCGCCGCCGTCGGCGCGAATCGCGTCGGTATCAGCACCGACGCCGTGCAGAAGCAAGCCAAGTTCGCCGATGCGCAGAACTTCGACTACCCACTACTGTCGGACGCCGACGGCACGGTCGCCACCCAGTTCGGCGTCAAGCGCGGCCTACTCGGCAAGCTGATGCCGGTCAAGCGCACCACCTTCGTGATCGATACGAATCGCAAGGTGCTCAACGTGATCTCCAGCGAGATCAGCATGGACACCCATGCCGACAAGGCGCTGGAGACATTGCGTAACCGCTGACAACCAACGGCTACGGGCTGATCGCCAGGAAGAAGCTGGCGGCCAGCAGCACCAGGTGGACCTCACCTTGCAGGCGAGTGGCCCGGCCGGGGACCACGGTCAGCACGCTGACCACGACAGTTAGCAGCAACAGCACCAGTTGGGTCGGCCCCAGACCCAGCATCAGGGGCCCACGAATCCAAATCGAGGCGAGCGCGATGGTCGGGATGGTGAGCCCGATGCTGGCCATCGCGGAGCCGTAGGCCAGGTTGAGGCTGATCTGCATTCGGCCCTGTCGTGCCGCACGCGCCGCGGCGAGAGTTTCGGGAAGCAGCACCAGCGTGGCGATCACCACGCCGACGAACGAGTGCGGAAACCCGGCGGCCGCGACCATGCGCTCGATGATGGGCGATTCCAATTTGGCCAGTCCCACCACCGCTACCAGCGCTACCAGCAGCAATCCGAGGCTGGCCAGCGTCGCCTTCACACTCGGCGGGTCCGCATGCAACTCGTCAGTGGAATCGGCTGACTCTTCGACGTCCTGGACGACGGGCAGAAAGAAGTCGCGATGCCGAATCGTCTGGGTGAAGACGAACATCAAGTACAGAGCCAATGAACTGACCGCGGCGAAAGCGAGTTGACCCGACGAGAACTGGGGCCCGGGATGACTGGTGGTGAAGGTGGGCAGCACCAGGCCCAACGTCGCCAACGTTGTGAGCGTGGCCAACGCGGCGCCGCTGCCCTCGGCGTTGAATCGCGTCACGCCGAAGCGTCGCGAACCCACCAACAAAGACAACCCGGCGATCCCGTTCGTGGAGATCATGACCGCAGCGAAGACGGTGTCGCGCGCCAATGTGGCTGCCTTGTCCCCGCCGGATGTCATGAGCGTGACGATCAGCGCCACTTCGATGACGGTCACCGCGACGGCCAGCACCAGCGATCCGAACGGCTCGCCGACCCGATGCGCAACGACCTCGGCGTGGTGTACCGCGGCCAGCACCGCGCCGCCGAGCAGGACCGCGGTGACCGCACCCAACGCCGGCCCGATCTGCGCACTCCAGGTGACCACCAGGGAGATCAGCGCGAGCAACGGAGCCACCGTGGTCCAGGACAGCCGCTTCAGCATCGACAGCCCCTCCCTTCGACGTGGCCAGCAAACTGACGACCGTCTGTCGCAATCGCGGAGAAACGTGGGCCGGCACGCCGTACTAAGGCGTGCAAGCCGGCGGGCCGATCCGAGAAGTTCGAATCACGCTCAACCACAACCGAATACACATACCGGGACATCGACTGCGGCGACTGTGATAGCGGATCGCCGCCACACCGGTCTGCATCCGACGGTGAACTCACAGTGTTCTCGACACTACCAGCGCACTTATCGATGCGACCCGAACCTCGATCAGACCACGAAGGACCGGCAGCCGACTGCGGGCCGCTACCTGATGAAACGCGTCCGGTGCCTCAGTAGCATGCTCACATGCCGACAAGCGCTGGCGAAGGCGACCAAACAGGCCTGCAAGACGGTGAACTCTTCGCCGGATACAAGATTTTGCGGCGGCTGGGTGCCGGCGGCATGGGCCAGGTCTATTTGGCGCAGCATCCCCGGCTGCCGCGGCGCGACGCCCTGAAGATCCTGCCCAGCGAACTCACCTCCAATCTCGAGTTCCGTCAGCGGTTCAACCGCGAGGCCGACCTGGCCGGGAGCCTCTACAACGAACACATCGTCGGGATCCACGACCGCGGTGAATTTCACGGACAGCTGTGGCTGTCCATGGATTACGTCGAGGGAACCGATGCCGCCGCGTTGTTGCACTACCAATATCCGACCGGGATGCCGCTGCCCGATGTAGTCGAGATCATCGCCGCGGTGGCCGATGCGCTCGACTACGCGCATTCGCGCGGCCTGCTGCATCGTGACGTCAAACCGGCCAACATCCTGCTGGGCGACCCCAACCCACGACGACGGATCCTGCTGGCCGACTTCGGAATTGCCCGCCAGCAGGACGAGGTCAGCGGGCTGACCGCAACGGGCATGCTGATGGGCACCGCCGCCTACTGCGCTCCGGAACAACTGCAGGGTTCCGACCTCGACGGGCGGGTCGACCAGTACGCCTTGGGATGCACCGCGTATCAATTGCTGACCGGTGGCGCACCGTTCCACAATTCCAACCCGGCGGTGGTGATCAGCCAGCATCTCTCGATGCCACCGCCGCTGCTCAGCGCTCATCGACCGGATCTGGTCCACCTCGACGGGGTCATCGGCAGAGCACTCGCCAAGGACCGGGCGGCGCGCTTTGCGTCCTGCGCGGAGTTCGCGGCCGCCCTGGGCGCCCCGCCGGGCGCATACACATCGGGCCCCACCATGGCCGTCAACATGCCGACGCAGGTGATTGCCCCGCCGGCACACCAACCTCCCGGACGCGGCGGCGGGCACACGACATTGATCGCGTCTCTGGCTGCCGCCGCTCTCGTCGCGGTGGCGTTGGTGCTCGGCGTGGTGGTCATCCGTAACCACTCCGGGGGGCACCCAAACCGAGCGAGCCAGCAGGGCAGCGGCACCACCACGTCCCAGCCCACGGCTCCTGCCAGCACCACCCTGTCGACGCCGGCGCTGCAGTTGACCAGCCCCGTCACCGACGTCACGCAGGTGTTGGGCCCCCTCGAGCATGCCGAGGTCGAGCGTGCCCTCAGGAGGCTCCTCGACCTGCGGGGCACCCATCTGTGGGTGGTGTATGTCGCTGACTTCGGCGGCCTCAAACCGGCGAAGTGGGTCGAAAACACGTTCCACGCCAACAATTTGAGTGACCACGACGCCATGCTCGCCATCGCCACCGGTACCGACCGACCGACCTTCTCGTTCTATGTACCTGCGGCGATCACTAAGGGCAGACCCATCGATGTCGAGCAGATCCGCCGAGATCGCATCAGACCGGATGTCGATCGTCACGAATGGACCCGGGCCGCGATGGCTGCCGCGAACGGCCTGGAGGCTTAGTCGGCGTCCAACAGCACGTCGGCGTCGAAACAGCTGTGGTCGCCGGTGTGACAGGCTCCGCCGACCTGGTCGACCGTCAGCAGCACCGTGTCGCCGTCGCAGTCCAGTCGCACCGAATGCACGCGCTGGGTGTGACCGGATGTCGCCCCCTTGATCCACTGTTCGCCGCGGGAGCGGGAAAAGTAGGTGGCTTCACGGGTTTCCAGGGTGCGGGCCAGTGCGGCGTCGTCCATCCAGGCGACCATCAGCACGTCACCGCTGCCGCGTTCCTGCACGACGGCGGTGAACAGTCCGTCGGCGTTGCGTTTCAGGCGGGCCGCGATATCGGGGTCCAGAGTCATGTGATCCTCACGGTGATGTTGTCCGCGGCCATGGCGGCCTTCACCTGTCCGATCGTCAGCTCCCGGAAGTGAAAGACGCTGGCCGCCAACACTGCATCGGCCCCGGCGTCCACTGCCGGCGCGAAGTGCTCGACCGCGCCGGCACCGCCACTGGCGATCACCGGCACCGTCACCGCGGCCCGGACCGCGCGCAGCATCGGCAGATCAAATCCGGCCTTGGTGCCGTCGAAGTCCATCGAGTTGAGCAGGATCTCCCCCACTCCCAGCTCGGCACCACGCGCCGCCCATTCGACAGCGTCGATGCCGGTACCACGACGGCCGCCGTGGGTGGTGACCTCCCAGCCCGACGGGGTGGGTGCCGATCCGGCAGGCACGGTACGCGCGTCGACGGACAGCACGATGCACTGTGAGCCGAATTGCCTTGCCATCTCTGCCAACAGGTCGGGGCGTGCGATCGCCGCGGTGTTGACCGACACCTTGTCGGCTCCCGCCCGCAGCAGGGTGTCGACATCGGCCACAGTCCGTACGCCGCCACCCACCGTCAGCGGAATGAACACCTGCTCGGCGGTGCGGCGCACCACTTCGAGCATGGTGGTACGCCCCGACGAGGACGCAGTGACATCGAGAAAGGTCAGCTCGTCGGCGCCCTCGGCATCGTAGGCGGCCGCCAGTTCGACGGGATCGCCTGCGTCCCGGAGGTTTTCGAAGTTAACGCCCTTGACGACTCGGCCGTCGTCGACATCCAGGCACGGGATCACCCGTACCGCCAGGTCGTCACCGGCGTGATGCATTTCAGTAGTCCTCCGGTCCACCTGTGTCGCGCAGGATCTCCAAGATTTCGGCGTGCACTCCCGGCGCCGCGGACAGCGCGGATCGCGACGACGGGGTCCACTGTTCTCCAGCCAGGTCGGTGACGATGCCACCCGCGGCTCGCACCAACACCACACCGGCCGCGTGATCCCACACATGACTGCCGAAACTGACTGCACCGCCGAGTATTCCATCGGCGACGTAAGCCAGATCGAGTCCGGTGGATCCATGCATACGCAATCGCGACGACACCCGGCTGAGGTTCTCCAGCAACGCCACCCGGTATCGCCCTGGAAATCGACCGCGCGAGTCGGCGCTGAATGATCCGGCGGCCACCAGCGCATCGCCCAGCTCGGAGTGCGCTAATTTCGGTTGCGGCACACCATTTTTCATCAGTGGACCACCAATAACCGCGGTGTATCGCTGGCCGGTGAAAGGCAGCCAGGTCAGTCCCGCCACCGGTTCGCCATCTCGCAGCAAGCCCAACAGGATCCCGGCCAACGGCGACCCGGCGGCGTAGTTGAAGGTTCCGTCGATCGGGTCCAGCACCCATACCCACGGCGACTCGACGTCGGCACCGCCGAATTCCTCGCCGTGCACCTCGATCCCGGTGGCCGCGACCAGCGCGTCAACCACCTGGCGTTCGATAGCGAGATCGACTTCGGTGGCGAAGTCGTTGCCCTTCTTGGCAACCGCCGACGCGGCGCGGTGGCCGGACAGAAAGGGCTCGATCGCGTCGTTCAGGATGGCCGATGCCTGTCCAACCAAAGCATCAAGATCCATTACGCAGCTACTCTCGCACCGAGGCCAGCGCCTCGGGCAACGTGAATCGGCCGGCGTAAAGCGCCTTGCCAACGATGGCGCCCTCGATGCCGTGGCCGGTCAGTGTCGCGATTGCGCGCAGGTCGTCGAGGCTGGACACGCCGCCGGAGGCGATCACCGGCGCATCGGTCCGCTCCGCGACCTGGGTCAGCAGGTCGAGGTTCGGCCCGCCCAGGGTGCCGTCCTTGGTGACATCGGTGACGACGTAGCGCGAGCAACCTTCGGAATTCAGCCTTTTCAGCACATCCCAGAGATCGCCGCCGTCGGTCTCCCATCCGCGGCCGCGCAGCCGATGCTGACCGTCGACAATTTGGACGTCCAGACCGACCGCGACCTTCTCGCCATGTTCGGCGATCGCGCGGGCGCACCATTGCGGGTTCTCCAGCGCCGCGGTGCCCAGGTTGACCCGGGCGCAGCCGGTGGCCAACGCGGCAGCCAAAGAGTCGTCGTCACGGATGCCCCCGGACAGTTCGACCTGTACATCGAGTTTGCCCACCACCTCGGCGAGCAGTTCGCGGTTGGATCCGCGGCCGAACGCTGCGTCCAGATCGACCAGGTGAATCCAGTCGGTGCCGTCACGCTGCCAGCCCAGCGCCGCGTCCAACGCGGAGCCGTACTCGGTCTCACTACCGGCTTTGCCTTGCACCAAACGCACGGCGCGACCTTCAACCACATCCACCGCGGGTAACAGAATCAGAGACATGTCTACAGACCCTCGACCCAGTTGCTCAGAATGGCCGCACCGGCGTCGCCGCTCTTCTCCGGGTGGAACTGAGTAGCGGATAGCGGCCCGTCCTCGACCGCGGCCAAAAACGGCACCTGATGTGTCGCCCACGTCAACATCGCCTCAGCTGAACCTTCCCACCGCTGCGCGGCGTATGAGTGTACGAAATAGAACCGGGTATCTGCGTTCAAGCCTTTGAACAACGTGCTGCCCGGCGCGGAATTGACCACGTTCCAACCCATGTGGGGAATCACCGGGGCATCCAAGCGGGTCACCGAGCCGGCCCACTGCCCGCAACCCGTTGTCTCGACGCCGAACTCGACACCGCGGGCGAACAGGATCTGCATGCCGACGCAGACACCGAGCACCGGGCGTCCGGCGGCCAACCGGTCGGCGATGATTCGTTCGCCGTCGATCTTCCGCAGTCCGGTCATGCAAGCCTCGTAAGCACCGACGCCGGGCACCACCAGTCCGTCCGCCGCCAGTGCCGCATCAGCATCCGCAGTGACTTCAACTTCCGCACCGACCCGTTGCAAAGCACGCTGGGCCGAGCGCAGATTCCCAGAGCCGTAGTCCAGAACCACAACCGATTTTCCTGTCACAGAACACCTTTGGTGCTCGGCACGCCCGAGACCCGCGGGTCCGGTTCGACAGCCTGGCGCAGCGCACGGGCGACGGCCTTGTACTGCGCCTCGGTGATGTGGTGCGGGTCGCGGCCGTACAGAACCCGGACGTGTAGAGCGATGCGGGCGTTCATGGCCAGCGACTCGAAAACGTGCCGGTTGATCACGGTGTAGTAGGGCACCGAGTTGCCGGCAATCGTGGTGTGTTGCAGATGTTCCGGCTCCCCCGTGTGCACGCAGTACGGCCGCCCCGAAACGTCCACTGCGGCATGCGCCAGGGTCTCGTCCATCGGGATGAAGGAATCGCCGAACCGGCGGATGCCCTTCTTGTCGCCGAGTGCCTGCCCGAGCGCCTGCCCCAACGCGATCGCGGTGTCTTCGACAGTGTGGTGCGCTTCGATCTCGACGTCGCCCTTGGTGCGCACCATCAGATCGAAGCTCGCGTGACTGCCCAGCGCGGTCAACATGTGGTCGTAGAACGGGACGCCGGTGTCGATGTCGACCTGGCCGGTGCCGTCGAGGTCGAGTTCGATGACGATGTCGGATTCGCGGGTGCGACGTTCGACGCGCGCCCGCCGCGGCTTGTTTTCGGTGTCGGTCACCATGCTCCTAGGAAGTGGTCGCAAATTCGTTGGCGGCGATCTGTGCGCTCGCCCGCAGAAAGGCATCGTTCTCCGCGGCCAGTCCGGTGGTAGCGCGCAGATAGCCGGGAATGCCGACGTCTCGAATCAAGACCCCGGCGTCCAGGTAATGCTGCCAGGCGGCCGGTGCGTCGGCGAACTCGCCGAACAATACGAAATTCGCATCACTGGGAATGACCCGAAAACCCATGCCGATCAGAGCCGTTGACACACGTTCGCGTTCGGCGATCAGCGTGGCGACGCTGCCCAGCGTGTCATCGGCGTGCCGCAGCGCCGCACGTGCGGCCGCCTGCGTCACCGAGGACAGGTGATAGGGCAGCCGAACCAGCAGCATGGCGTCTACCAGGGCGGGTGTCGCCACCAGGTAGCCAAGCCGACCGCCGGCGAAGGCGAACGCCTTACTCATCGTGCGCGAGACGATCAATTTGGTCGGGTATTCCTCGACCAGCGTGATCGCACTGGGCTGCGACGAGAACTCGCCATAGGCCTCGTCCACAATCAGGATTCCCGGCACCACCTCGAGCAGCCTGCGCAAGTCCGACAGCGAAATACTCTGACCTGAAGGATTATTCGGGCTGGCGATGAAGACGACGTCGGGCTGGCGTTCGGCGACGGCCGCGACCGCTTTGTCCAGGTCAAGACTGAAGTCTTCGGCGCGTACCGTTTCCAGCCACTCGGTGCGGGTGGCGTCGGAAATGATCGGGTGCATCGAATACGAGGGCACGAAACCGATGGCGCTGCGGCCCGGTCCGCCGAAAGCCTGCAGCAACTGTTGCAGGATCTCATTGGATCCATTTGCCGCCCAGACATTTTCGACGCCCACAGGTGTTCCGACCTGAGTGCTGAGATAGGCGGCCAGATCGGTACGCAGAGCGACCGCGTCCCGGTCGGGGTAGCGGTGCAGATCTGCTGCCGCGTCACCTACCGACCGCACCACGTCGTCGACGAGGGCCTGGGTGGGCGGATGCGGGTTCTCATTGGTGTTCAGCCGCACGGGTACCGCGAGTTGCGGTGCTCCGTATGGGGATTTGCCTCGCAGATCGTCGCGCAGCGGCAGATCATCGAGAGTCGGCCTAGACGCGCTCATCGCTCGAACCTCCGGCGGACCGCCTCGCCGTGGGCCGGCAGATCCTCGGCCTTGGCCAGCGTGATCACATGCCCTGACACATCTTTGAGCGCGGCCTCGGTGTAGTCCACGACGTGGATGCCACGCAGGAAGGTCTGAACGGAGAGTCCGCTGGAGTGGCGGGCACTGCCTGCGGTGGGAAGCACGTGATTGGAGCCAGCGCAGTAGTCGCCGAGACTGACCGGAGCGTACGGTCCGACGAAAATGGCTCCCGCCGAACGGATCCGGCCGGCGACCTCCGTCGCGTCGACGGTCTGTATCTCCAGGTGCTCGGCGGCGTAGGCATTCACGACTGCGATGGCGGCATCAAGGTCGTCAGTCAGGATGATCTTCGATTGCGGGCCGGACAGCGCCGCGGTCACCCGCTCGCGGTGAACGGTGGTCTGCAGTTGAGCGGCCACGTGGGCATCGGTCGCTTCGGCCAACTCGAGGCTGGGAGTGACCAGAACGCTGGCGGCCATCTCGTCGTGTTCGGCCTGGCTGATCAGATCGGCGGCCACATGTGCGGGATCTGCGGTGTGGTCGGCAAGGATGGCTATCTCGGTCGGACCGGCTTCGGCGTCGATACCGACCACGGATCGGCACAACCGTTTGGCGGCGGTGACGTAGATGTTGCCGGGGCCGGTGATCATGTCGACGGGCGCGAGTTCTGCTCCTCCGGTGTCGGTGCCGCCGTAGGCCAGCAGCGCCACCGCCTGCGCCCCGCCGACCGCCCACACCTCGTCCACGCCCAACAGCGCGGCCGCGGCCAGGATGGTCGGGTGCGGCAGACCGCCGAAAGCTGCCTGCGGCGGACTGGCGACCACCAGTGATCCGACGCCGGCGGCCTGTGCAGGCACTACGTTCATCACCACGCTGGACGGGTACACCGCGTTGCCGCCGGGCACGTATAGGCCGACCCGTTCGACGGGAACCCAGCGCTCGGTGACGGTGGCGCCCGTGCCGAGCGTGGTGGTCGTGTCAGCGCGCCGCTGGTCGGCATGCACCGCGCGAGTGCGCTCGATCATCACCTGCAGGGCGTCGCGAACGTCGTCGTCGAGGCCGACGAGCGCCGCTTCGAGCGCGCCATCCGGCACTCGGACCGCCGCAGGCCGGACGCCGTCGAACTCTTCGCCGTAGTTCAGCGCGGCCACGGCTCCCCGCTCGGCGACGGCCTCCACGATGGGCCGCACCTTGGGCAGCACGGTCTCGACATCGACGCCACCGCGCGGCAGCGCGGCGCGGAGCCGCGCCGCCGTCAAGTCCGCACCCCGCAAATCAATCCGGGCAAGCAGTGTGGGCTCTCTCAAGCCGGGGGTCGTCACAGGGACCATTGTCCCAGAGCAGCTCAAGTCATTATCCGACCGGCCGGTACAGTGCCGGTTACGAGCCAGGCCCGAGGTAGGAGGAGCCAGCCATGCCCGCCCGCGACCAGCACCCGAACCACGCACCCGGCATTCCGATGGTCTACCCGGTGTGGTTCGAGAACATCCAAGTCAAATACCTCAACCCGGCCCTGAAGCCGATCGCTCGTTATCTGCCCGGCACCGCGACGATCGAGCATCGGGGCCGCAAGTCCGGCAAGCAGTTCAAGACCATCGTCACCACCTACCGCAAAGGGAATGTGCTGACAATCGCGCTCGGTCACGGCAAGACCGACTGGGTGAAGAATGTGCTCGCCGCGGGTCAGGCGGACGTGCGATACGCCCGCCGAGTCGTGCACGTCACCAATCCCCGGATCCTGGAAGCCGGCGCCGATGGCGAGGGCCTTCCCACTCTGGCGAAGCTGCAGCTGCGCCGGATGGCGATTTTCGTCGCCGACATCGCCTGAGCCGGCCGCGCGGTCTCACTCCCTGACGTAAACGGTCTTGCCGGTCATCGCAGGCCAAACCGCCGGCGCGTCTTCCCAGGGCACCGCCCGATCCACCACTGGTGATAAGTCGCACCCGCTGGCGAGCAGCGCCAGAACCTCGGGAATGGCGGCACGTGCGTTGACCCGACCGGTGACAAAACGGACACCCCGGGTGTACAGCGGCAACAGGGCCATCTCAGTCGGTTGGTAGTAGATCCCGGTATCGGTGCACACGCCATCGGGCCAGGTCGCGCGTAGCGTCGCCGAAAGTAACGCCGGATTGGCAGTGGTGTTGACGGTGACCGGATAGGGCGTCCACTCCTTGGCCGGTTTCGGCCGGTCGTGGACGGTCGCACCGAGTTTCTCGGCAGCCGCCAACCGCTGCACATCGGTGTCGACGTAATCGACGTGAGCGCCGAGGGCGGTTGCGAACGCCGCCGCATACAACCCGATCGAAACCCGGCCGACCACCAACACCCGGCGATCCACCTCATCAAGGCCGGCCAGTTCGGCAGCGAACGGCCCAACCGTGCGCCAGCCGTCGGGGATGTTGTCGGACAGCGAGGCGATGGCGACCGGATCGACCCCGTCCGGTACCGGGACCAGCATCGCGTCGGCATAGGGCACCAACACCAGGTCCGACATGAAACCTCCGCCGTCCAGCCCGGCGATCGGGCCCATCCCGTACATCGCCAACAACGGCAGGGACCCACACGAGCCGGTGACTCCGCGCTGACATTCGCGGCAGGTCCCACAGTTGATCTGGAACGGCACGACCACCCGGTCGCCCACCCGCACGCTGGTCACGTCGTCGCCGACGGCAACGACCTCGGCCACCCCCTCGTGCCCGACCGCGTATCCCGGCGGCAGCGGCAGGCCACCCTCCGAGACCCAGACATCCAGGTCGCAACAGGCCACCGCCAGCGGACGGACCAGGGCCTGACCGGGCGTCGAAATCGTCAGATCGGCGACGTCAGTCCACGCGTAGCGCCCGGTCTCGACGTGGGTTAGTTGCCTCATCGCAACATTGTTGAGCGATCGTTCAAGTAAAGTCAAGACTGTGCCGAGACCCGACCGCAGCCGCGCAGCGCTCATCGACAATGCGGCCACCCTTTTCCGCCGACAGGGATACGCGGCGACCGGCTTGAGCCAGATTCTGGACGAGGCGAACGTCAAGCCGGGCTCGCTGTATCACCACTTCCCGCAGGGCAAACAGCAGCTGGCGGCCGCGGTGGTGGATCAGGCGGGCGCCGGCATCGAGCAACTGCTGCGCCAGTTGTTCGCCAGCACCAGGCCGGCGGCCGACATCGTCGATCGCTGGATCGACGTTCTGGCGGCGGGCCTGGTCGGCGACCATCGCGACGGCTGTCCCATCGAACCGCTCGCCACCGAGGCGGTGCATGCGAACCCGGCCGTCCGCGACGCCGCCGCGCGCGCCTTCCGCGGCTGGTGCGCAGCGGTCGAGGAACGACTGCGCGACGACGGGTGGTCGTCCAGCCAGGCCGAACAAGTCGCGCTCGCGGTGATCTCGCTGATCGAGGGAGCGCTGATCCTGTCGCGAACCACTGGGAGCCCGGCCGCATTGAACGCCGCCAAGGTCGCCGCCCGCGTGCTGCTGACGGTTTAACGTATTTGCGTGACCGACGCGGTTGGTGAACTCCTCCGGGTCATCGACGTGACCGGAGTCTTCGGCAACGCGATCCTCGGCGGAATCGTGGCACGCGAATACCGCCTGGACCCGATCGGATTCGCCGCGCTGGCAACCTTGTCCGGCCTCGGTGGCGGACTGATCCGCGACACTCTCCTGCAGCACGGACCACCGGCGGCCCTGACCGACTATTTCTATACGCTGGCCGTCATCGCCGGGGCCATCGTCGCGTTCCTCGCCCCGATCCATGACCGGTTCTGGGACCTGACCTTCCCGGTGGTCGACGCCCTGGCGCTGGGCTGCTGGGCCGCGGCGGGCACCCAGAAGACGCTGGACGTGGGTCTGGGCTGGCTGCCGGCAATCCTGCTGGGCACCATCACCGCAGTGGGCGGCGGCGCGCTGCGCGACCTTGCGGTCCGGCGGACGCCACTGATCTTCGGCGGTAACACGCTCTATGCCACCTGCGCCATAGTCGCCAGTGTCGCCGCGATGGCCTTCAACTACCTCGGGCATTCAACGACGGGCACCCTGGTTGCGACCTTCGTCGGCGCCACACTTTGCCTGCTCGCCCGCTGGCGAGGCTGGCAACTCTGGGAAAGCTTGGAATGGGACTACATCGGCCACCGCTCGCCGGGTAGACGGTTGCCGCGATTCGCCGTGCGGGTGAACCGAAAACCCCCTCCCGAGCCCGTGCCGCCCGACGAGTAGCTACATGTCCAGGCCGACGTCCAAAACACGTACCGAGTGCGTTAGTGCGCCCACGGCGAGGTAGTCCACACCGGTCGAGGCGTAGGTCGAGGCGGTCTCCAGGCTGAGCCCGCCGGAGGATTCCAGCAGGGTTTCGGGCGCCCGCGCGTCTCGGCGCTGCACCGCCATCTGCGTCTGCCACACCGGGAAGTTGTCCAGCAGGATCAGCTCGGGCATTTCGGCCAACACCTCGTCGAGTTGTTCGAGCGAGTCCACCTCGACCTCACACGACAATTCGGGAGCGGCGGCGCGCACCGCCCGCAACGCCTCGACCACCGATCCCGCCGCCGCGACGTGGTTGTCCTTGATCAACGCCGCATCGCCCAGGCCCAGCCGGTGGTTGCTGCCGCCGCCGACCCGGACCGCGTACTTCTGCAGCGCGCGTAAGCCGGGCAGGGTTTTGCGGGTGTCACGGATCTGGGCCTTGGTCCCGTGCACGGCATCGACCCATGCCGCGGTGACTGTCGCGATGCCGGACAGATGACACACCAGATTCAGCATGGTCCGTTCCGCGGTCAACAGGCCCCGCGTCTCGGCCTGGACGGTCAGCACCGACTCACCGGACTTGACTTGCATGCCGTCCTCGACGCGGTGCAGCACCTGGTAGCCGTCGCCGCCGATCACCTCTTCCAGCACCAGCAACGCAATATCCACACCGGCGATCACTCCGGACTCCCGAGGCACCATCGATGCGGTGGCGACGGCTCCGGCGGACACCGTCGCGAGGGTGGTGACGTCCGGTCCGTAGCGCAGATCCTCCTCGAGACCGCGCCGGATGATCTCGACGGCGTCCTTGCGCTCAGCGTCTTCGAGGATCATCAGCCCACCGCCGCCAGCGCTTCCACCCGCACAACATCGGCGCTGTTGCCGGCCAGTCGGACCAAGCTGCTACGCCCTTGCTCGGATCCGGCAACCGGGTAATCGCCGCGGTGGTGACAGCCCCTGCTTTCGGTTCGGGCCAGCGCGGCCGCCGCCACCGTCCGAGCGGCCAGCGCCAGCGCCACATCCTCGACATCGCGACGGTCGGCCACGATGCGCGTCGGCGCGTCGCCAAGCATCTCGGACAGACCGTGCAGGCCCGCGGCGTCCCGCACTACTGAGGCGTCACGACTCATCGCCTGTTGCAGATCAACTCGCGCTGGCGCGGTGTGGGCGATCGGCTCGGGCATCCGCGCGCGCGAGCGGCCCGCCGCCACGGCGTGCTCGGCAGCACCCTTTCCGGCGCGACCGCCGACGACCAGACCCTCCAGCAAGCTATTGGAGGCCAGCCGATTTGCGCCATGCATGCCGGTACGCGCCACCTCACCCGCCGCATACAGCCCAGGCAACTCTGTCTGGCCGTGGACGTCGGTCACCACGCCACCGCAGCTGTAGTGCGCGCCCGGCACGATCGGGATGGGTTGACGGACCGGATCGATACCGGCAGCCCGGCACGCGGCGGTGACCGTCGGAAACCGCGACTCGAAGCCTGCGAGGCCACGGGCATCGAGGTACGCGCACACGTCGCCGGTCGCCTTCAGGCGCGCGTCTATCGCGGCCGCGACGACGTCACGCGGAGCCAGGTCACCCATTGGGTGAACACCCGCGGTAATCGAATTGCCTTTGCTGTCAACCAATATCGCACCCTCGCCACGGATGGCTTCGGTGATCAGCGGACGCCTTCCGCTAGCATGCCCAGCGGTGAAAAGCATCGTGGGATGGAACTGGATGAACTCGAGGTCGCTGATCGCCAGACCGGCCCACAGAGCCAGCGCGATGCCGTCTCCGGTGGAGCCATCGGGATTTGTGGTCGCGTTGTACAGCTGCCCGAGCCCGCCGGTGGCCAGGATCACCGAGGGGGCGCTGATGATGCCCAAGCCATCCGGGCGGCTCACCAACACCCCGGTCACCGCCGCATCGTCGTGCAGCACTCGCAGCACCACGTGGCTGCTGCGAATGTCCAGCCCGCGGGCGGCCTGGTCGAGCGTACGCTGCACCTCGGCGCCGGTGGCGTCGCCACCTGCGTGCACGACGCGACGCCGCGAGTGTCCGCCTTCGCGTGTCACATCCCAGCGGCCGGGCATCGCTTCGTCGAATCGCGCTCCGTCACCAACCAATTCGGCGACCGCGCGGTAGCCGTCGGCGACAATGGAGTAGACGGCGTCCGCGTCGCACAGACCTGCGCCCGCCGCCATGGTGTCGGCGACGTGGGCGTCGATCGAATCGTCCTGGTCAGGCAACACGACCGCGATGCCGCCCTGGGCGTAGTGCGTCGCGGTGACGCCGCCGGTCTGGGCCGCCTTATTGAGCACCACGACGCGACGGCCGGCGCGGTGAGCCGCCAAGGCTGCCGCCAACCCGGCGACGCCCATGCCGATCACCACGACGTCGGCGTCGTTCCGCCACTGCGGAGCTTTCCTCATTCGCCACCGCCCGGCTGGCCGATCGCGATCATCCGCTGCACGCTGCGCCGGCCCGCCGCCGCCACGTCGAGGTCGACGTGCACTTCGTCGGCGCCTTCCAGCAGGCATCGCAGCAAGGCCGCCGGGGTGATCATCTTCATGTACTTGCACGATGCGCGGTCGTTGACTGCCTGGAAGTCGACTTCCGGTGCCGCCCTGCGCAATTGATGCAGCATCCCGACCTCGGTGGCGACCAGCACCTTGCGGGCGCGTGTCTCGTGCGCGGCGTCGAGCATGCCGCCGGTGGACAGGATCTTGACCCGCTCCGCGGGGAATGCGCCTTCCCCGGCGAGATACAACGCCGAAGTGGCACAACCACATTCGGGGTGCACGAACAGCTCCGCGTCGGGGTTCGCCCGCGCCTGCTCGGTGAGCTCGTCACCGTTGATTCCGGCGTGCACATGGCACTCGCCGGCCCACACATGCAGGTTCTTGCGACCCGTCACCCTGCGCACGTGGGCGCCGAGGAACTGGTCCGGGCAGAACAGCACCTCACGATCGGGGTCGATGGAGGCGACGACGTCGACCGCGTTGGACGACGTGCAGCAGATGTCGGTGAGCGCTTTCACTTCCGCCGTCGTGTTGACGTAGGAGACGACGACCGCCCCGGGGTGCTCGTCCTTCCATTCGCGCAGTTCGTCGGCGGTGATCGAGTCAGCCAGCGAACACCCGGCACGCTGGTCGGGAATCAGGACCGTCTTGGTGGGGCTGAGGATCTTGGCCGTCTCGGCCATGAAGTGCACGCCGCAGAACACGATGGTGTCCTCGGGAGCCTCAGCCGCGATCCTCGACAGCGCCAGCGAATCCCCTACGTGGTCGGCCACGTCCTGGATCGCCGGCAGCTGATAGTTGTGTGCCAGGACGGTGGCGCCACGGAGGCGAGCCAACCGGCGGATTTCGGCCGCCCACTGCGCGTCACCCTCCACTCCGGCATAGCCGGTGGGCGTACTGACGATGCGGTCCGCCAACTCGTTGCCGATGGCGCCGACCCGCGGCGCCCAGCTTTGTTGCGCTTGCGCTCGACGCGTGGCCAGCGTTTCCATGCGATTTAAGACCGTCATGGAGGCTCCTTTCGCACCCAGGAGGTTTTCGACTTATAATCGAAAACATGTCTTATGGTAGCACCGCCCACGAAGTGCTTGCAGTCGTGTTCCAGGTTCGGATGGTTACAGCGGGAAAGCACGCCGGAAAACCACAGTTGAACGTCCTGTTATGGCAGCGCGCACAGGAACCGCAACGGGGCGCGTGGTCACTGCCGGGCGGGGCACTGCGCAACGACGAGGAC
Organism: Mycobacterium sp. IDUB_37; assembly: GCF_055419245.1. Lineage (NCBI taxonomy): Bacteria > Bacillati > Actinomycetota > Actinomycetes > Mycobacteriales > Mycobacteriaceae > Mycobacterium > Mycobacterium sp. IDUB_37. Next base: position 97,125 of record NZ_JBVAXG010000012.1, read on the forward strand.
ATGATCAGCTCGGTCCGCCGCCAACTCGCCGAGAAAGTCGATCTGCGCGAACTGTCGCATCTCGAACAGCTTGCGGTGTTCTCCGACCCGCACCGGGTGCCCGGCGCCCGGGTGATCGCGTCCACCTTCTTGGGACTGGTGCCCTCCCCCGCCGTCCCGGAGTTACCACCGGACACCCGATGGCATCCGGTGGACTCACTGCCTCCGATGGCGTTTGACCACGGCCCGATGGTGACCCACGCACGCACCAGACTGGCCGCAAAGATGTCCTACACGAACATCGGGTTCGCTCTGGCACCAAAGGAATTCGCGCTATCCACGCTGCGTGACATTTACGGCGCCGCGCTGGGCTACCAGGTCGACGCGACGAATCTGCAGCGGGTGCTCGTGCGTCGCAAAGTCATCACGCAGACCGGAACCATCGCCCAGCCGGGCCGCAGCGGTGGCCGACCGGCGGCGTTGTATCGCTTTACCGACTCACAGCTACGAGTCACCGACGAGTTTGCCGCGCTGCGACCTCCCGGCTGAACCGCCGCCTCCACTTCAGGCACGAGGGTTCGACCATTCTGGAAATAGTGATCCGAGCCCGCGAATCTCCGGCGATAATGGATAGGGATACAAACACGGCAATTACTACTTGTCGGATCCTGGTGTCGGCCCTTACCAGCTTCCTGACCAGCCTGTGCGCTGGCCTGGGGAGCTAATGACGGCCGCCTCGGGCAGCGGCTTCGTGATAAGCACCACGCGGCGCGCTGGTTTCGAGCAGGCGTATGCGGCCTGTACATTGCTTAAGAGATATTTAAGAAAAGGCTGGCGTGTGACAGACGCCGGCACTGAATTGTGACTGGCTGACGACGCCGCCACCCCGCTTGATGGGATTGTGAGCAGTGCGAGGACGCCGCCGTGGACTCGAAACTTGAAGGGAACGTTGATGGTGGAGCTCGCAAAAGCAGTAGGCGCGTCCGGCGCGGATTGGATCGGCCGTCCCCCGCACGAGGCACTGCAACGCAAGGTCCGCCCGCTGATGCCGAAGGATGACCCGTTTTATCAGCCTCCGGCCGGCTTTCAGCACGCCGCACCGGGCACCGTGCTGCGCTCACGCGACGTCGAACTGGCGTTCTTGGGTGTGATTCGCCAGTCCATCACAGCCACCCAACTGCTGTTCCGGACCACGGACGTGAATGGAAACCCGGAAGCAACGGTGACAACGGTCCTCTTGCCGGCCCAATCCGCGCCGGGTAAGACGATTCCGCTGGTTTCCTACCAGTGCGCAATCGACGCCATCTCGTCGCGGTGCTTCCCCTCCTACGCGCTGCGGCGCCGGGCGAAGGCCATTGGATCCTTGACCCAGCTGGAGCTGCTGCTGATCAGCGCCGCCGTCGCCGAGGGTTGGGCGGTCTCAGTTCCTGACCACGAAGGCCTGCACGGACTCTGGGGTGTGCCCTACGAGCCGGGTTACCGCATCCTGGACGGCATCCGGGCAGCACTCAGCTCAGACCAGCTCGGTTTGTCTCCGTCGACGCCGATCGGACTGTGGGGATACTCCGGTGGCGGGTTGGCCAGCGCCTGGGCTGCCGAATTGTGCGGCGATTACGCACCCGAGTTGAACATCGTCGGCGCGGTGCTCGGATCACCCGTCGGCAACCTCGGAAACACCTTCAAGCGACTCAATGGCGGCCTGTTCGCGGGCTTGCCCGCGCTGGTGGTGGCTGCCCTCACCCACGCCTACCCGGATCTCGACGCGGTGATCAAAGAACACGCCAGCGAAGAGGGCCGCGCGGTGCTCGAGAGCCTCGAGACGATGACGACCGCAGGAGCGGTCATCAAGATGGCGAATAAGGACATGGGTGACTTCCTCGACGAACCCCTCGAGGACATTCTGGCCACGCCTGCGGTGTCGCACGTATTCGACAGCACCACACTGGGCGTCGCGGTGCCCGCGCCGCCGGTGCTGATCATCCAGGCCGTGCACGACTACCTGATCGGCGTCGACGACATCGACGCGCTGGCTGATGCCTACTCCGCGGGCGGCGCCGATGTCACCTACCACCGGGACGCGTTCAACGAGCACATGCTGCTGCACCCGCTGTCGGCTCCGATGGCACTGCGCTGGCTCATCGACCGCTTCGCCGAGCGACCGCTGAGCGACCACCTGATCCGGACCAAATGGCCCACCGTGTTCAACCCGATGACCTACGCGGGGATGGCGCGACTCGGCGTGATCGCGGCCAAAGTGATCACCGGCAGAAAGATCCGCCGACGTCCGCTGTGACGTGACGCCCGCCGTGGCGTTATGACCAGGGTGCCGTCGGGCCCGCCGGTAGCGGCACCGGCGGCAGGTCGAAAGACGAATGTGCGCCCAGATCGTCGCGCAACGTGCCGCTGGTGATCAGGGCGTACACCAACGACGCGATACCCGTCGGCACCAGCAGAGTGGCGGCGATCAGCAGCGGCACGTGCCCGAAAAACACCGGCGGGGCCTGCTGCACGTAGGTCAGGGAGTGCTCGCCTGACGACAGCACCACGGTGTTGAAGTCCAACACGCCGTAGCGCAGCCGAACGAGCAAAGCCCCTACGCCGGCCGCCGCCGCAGCCGCGCCGATCATCCCGACGGCGAGCGCGCCGACCATCTCCGGGCCCCGGTGAGCGCGCCACTGCCACGCAGCTACCGCGGCCACCACCGCCACCACGCCCAGCATGCCCAATAACAGAAATGGCGCGATAAAGAAGTTCTGCGATTCGCTGCCGAGGTAGTCGTGTACCCGCTCACCTTTGCGGGAGATGGCCACCACGGCATGAATGGACGGAGCGATCCATGCCCACAGCGCTCCGACCAGCACTCCGGTCGCCACCAACCGGGCGACCACCCTGAGTAGCGCGCTGGTCCGCGCCGCCCGGAGCGGAACTCGGCCGGATCCGACGTCCAGAGCCCCCTGCGATACCCCGCCCGATGCCAGGGACATCCCGTCTTCCACCCGCACTCACCTCCCGATTACGCACGCCCAGCGAGCATAGCGTCGCAAGAGTGCGGCCTGACCTTCAGCGCTGGACGTCCAGTTCCGCCGAATCCACCAGACCGTGCCTCGAACACTTCGCCCACCAGCCATCCGGCCGTACCTGGACGATCATCCGGCGGCCACACGCGGCGCAGAACCGCGGCGGCTCCAACCCCAGCTGAGCCGCGGTAGGCACCGCGGTGCCCGCCTCGTCGCCGGTATACACGTTGTAGACCCCCGCCCCGACCGGATCCGGCAGATCGCGGGCCATTACAGGCTGGCGTTCAGCGCCTTGATCGGCATCTGCAGATCGTCGAGCAGTTCCAGATCCGCTTCCGCGGGCCGGCCCAGGGTGGTCAGATAGTTGCCGACGATCACTGCGTTGATTCCGCCGAGGATTCCCTGCTTGGCGCCTAGGTCACCCAGAGTGATTTCGCGACCGCCGGCGAACCGCAACATGGTCCGCGGCAACGCGAGCCGGAAGGCGCCGACCGCCTTGAGGGCTTCGCTGGCGGGCAACACCTCTAAGTCACCGAACGGTGTGCCCGGCCGCGGGTTGAGGAAGTTCAACGGCACCTCGTCGGGATCGAGCTCGGCCAAATCGGCGGCGAATTCCGCGCGTTGTTCTAGCGTCTCGCCCATGCCGAGGATGCCGCCGCAGCACACCTCCATGCCGGCTTCGCGCACCATCGACAGCGTCTGCCAGCGCTCCTCCCAGGTATGGGTGGTGACGACATTGGTGAAGAACGACCGCGCGGTTTCGAGGTTGTGGTTGTAGCGATGCACACCCATCGCCGCCAGCCGCTCCACCTGCTCGGCGGTCAACATGCCCAGTGAGCAGGCGATCTGGATCTCGACCTCATTGCGAATCGCCTCGATGCCGGCCGCGACCTGAGACAGCAGGCGCTCGTCCGGCCCACGGACCGCGGCCACGATGCAGAATTCTGTCGCGCCGGACTTCGCGGTCTGCTTGGCTGCCTCAACGAGGCTGGGGATGTCCAGCCACGCACTACGTACCGGCGACTTGAAGAGACCCGACTGGGAACAGAAGTGACAATCTTCCGGGCAACCGCCGGTTTTGAGGCTGATGATGCCTTCGACTTCAACTTCGGGGCCGCACCAGCGCATCCGTACTTCGTGGGCCAGCGCCAGCAATTCCTCGAGCCGGTCGTCGGAGAGCTGCAGGACCTGCAGTATCTGGTCTTTCGTCAGTCCCTCGCCGCGCTCCAGTACCTGCTGGCGGGCCACCGCAAGAATGTCGGTCGGAGTGTCCTCGGCTGCAATCCCTTTGAAGCCATCCTGGCCGGCGTCGGTAGTCGGTCGAACTGGTGCTTGAGTCAACGGGCACTCCCCTGCATCGTGATCATTTCCCTGCATCTCAGTCGAATCCGGTGCTTGGCCGGACCAACCGCTGTGTCTCTTCGGTCTCCTCGAGCCGCCTACTCGATGCGGCCTGACCCGAAACGGTGTTCAGGTTAGGGTAACGGTCGCGACGTGTCCCGATGCCTCGTGGGCAGGCTCGGCCGTCGGTCACTGTCGCTGGGGTCGCAGGTCTATGCCGGGGTAAGGCGGGGTAAACAGCCACTATGCGCGTCGACTACATGGCAGACCACGGAATCTGGCTGGCAATTCCCGCGTTTTGTCCCGCGCTAATTGTCGCTGGAGTGGTGTTGTATATAGCTGTGCGCAATCGTCGAACCTCGGACAAAAAGCAGGATTGACCAGCCCTGCTTTTGGGCATCCGTGTTTCGACTTCGTCGGCGGTGCTTAACGGGAGGCGTTCGCGGTGGAACTGACGGTAATTGCGGAGGCTCCTGCGGCGCGCGGCGCCGAACTGGGCCAGGTGATCGGGCTTTCGGTCGCTGCAGCGGTGATATCCCTGGTGATGCTGGCGATCGGGTCGGCCCATCGCACTCACCGCATCAGTTGGCTGGGATCGTTCTCCGATTGGCTGGCAGGCAAGTTCAAACGGCCGGCATGGGTGGCGCTGCCGGTCTTGGTCTACACCTCGTCAATCATCTGCGCCCTGTTCGGATTCATCTGGGATGTCAGCTGGCATATCGGTGAAGGCCGCGACCCCGGGCCGTTGGCGAACCCGGCGCACTACTTCATTATCTTCGGACTGTTCGGGATATTCCTGGGCGGCATGATCGCGATAGTGTTGCCGTTCGACGAGCCCGGTCCCGCACCGGTGCGCATCACCGACAACTGGCACGCGCCGGTCGGCGGCGTGCTGATGGCCGGTTGCGGAACATACGCGCTGATCGGCTTCCCGCTCGACGACATCTGGCACCGCATCTTCGGTCAGGACGTCACCCTGTGGGGTCCGACGCACCTGATGATGATCGGCGGGGCGGGGCTCTCGCTGTTTGCGGTGCTCATGCTGGAGTACGAAGGCGGTCGCGCGCTGCCGGACGCGCCTCCCGAGAAGCCGTTCGTCAGATTCTTGCGCTACCTGTCCTGCGGCGGACTGTTGATCGGTCTGTCGGTATACCAGATCGAATACGACTTCGGCGTCGAGCAGTTCCGCCTATCGCACCATCCGATGCTTATTGCCGGTGTGGCAGCGCTCGGGTTGGTGGTTGCGCGCATGACTTTGGGGAAGGGCGCGGCGGTCATCGCAGCCCTTTTCGCACTCGCGTTGCGCGGGGGCGTCGCGCTCATCGTGGGGCCGATACTAGGGGCTCCCCTCAACTGGTTCCCGCTGTATCTCGGACCGGCGCTGATAGTCGAGATCGTGGCGCTGACTCCCCTGTTCAAGCGTCCGGTTGTGTTCGGTGCGGTCTCCGGACTGCTGGTCGGAACTGTCGGGCTCTGGCTGGAGTCACTGTGGATCGGGGCGGTCTACCACTACCCGTGGCCGGTCACCATGTGGGGCGAAGGCCTGGCCATGGCGGTGCCGGTGGCAGTAGGGATGGGAACCTGCGGTGCACTGACGGGGATGGTGCTGACCGGGCAACGACTGCCTCGCAAGGCGATCAGCGTCTCGGTCGTCGCCGCGACGGTTTTGGTGATCGGTGGCGCGGTGGCAAACGGTCTGCACATCGTCATCCCGAGCAAGAACACCGCGACCATCAATCTGACCGAGTTGCCCAGCGAGCCCGGTAAGCGCATGGTGTCCGCCGACATACAGATCAACCCACCCACCCTGATCAAGGACAATCCGGACTGGGTGTCGGTCACCTCCTGGCAGGGAAAGATGGTGAACAACCGCGGTCTGCTGATCGATCGGCTCGTCAAGGTCGGCCCGGGGCACTATCGCACCACCGAACCGATTCCGGTCTGGGGCTCCTGGAAGACGCTGCTGCGGGTCCAGGACGGCTACACGATGACCGCCGTGCCGATCTATGAGCCGGCCGATGAAGCGATACCGGCCCCTGAGGTGCCGGCTACTGCGTCGATCACCAGACCGTTTGTGCTGGAAAACACCATCCTGCAGCGTGAACGCGATCCCAACGCGCCGGAGTGGCTGTTCACCGCGGGCTCGATTCTGGTGCTGGTCTTCACGCTGATGGTCATCGCCGGCCTGAGCTGGGGTGCCGGACGGATCAACGCTGAGGTGACCAGACCCAAGAAGGTCGAGGAAGAAAAGCATCCTCTGCCCCGGGCGGCCTGACTCGATGGCAGCTCGGACCCGCACCGCTTTGTCGGCGGTGGCGCTGACCTGCGCGCTGGTTGCCTGTGGCGGCAATTCGCCGAGCAATCCGGCCAGCAACTCGACATCGCCGGGCCTGACGATCGACGTCACGATCGCCAATGGCCAGGTGACGCCCACCAATGCCACGCTGCAGGCGAAGGTGAAGGAGCAGATCACCCTGCGGGTGACCAGCGACGCCGCCGATGAGATGCACGTGCACTCCGTCCCCGATCACAAATTCGAGGTCGCCGCCGCGCCTAACCAGACGTTCCAGTTCAGCGTGGACGTGCCGGGCAGGGTCGACGTCGAACTGCACCATCTCAAGAGGACGGTCGCCACCATCCAAGTCCAGCCGTGACCGACGGCAGTCCCGCGTCGGTACTGGCGCATGGCCTGGGCGGGTCGAACGACCTCCCGGTCCCCTATACCTTCGCGCTGATCGGCGCGGCATGGGCGCTGACATTCACCTTCGCGCTGGTGGCGTTCGCGTGGAAGCGGCCTCGCTTCGACCCGGCCAAACCGGGGCGCCCGTTGCCGGACGCGGTGACCGCTCTGGTCGATGCCCGCGTCACCCGCTGGACTGCCGCCGGCCTGGCGCTGGCCTTTGCGACCTGGGTGCTCACGGCCGGGATATTCGGCCCCCAGACGCAGGCGAACGGCCTCCTCGGCGCGTTCTATGTGTTGCTCTGGGTCGGATTGGTTGCGCTATCACTCCTGATCGGGCCGGTGTGGCGGGTGATCTCGCCGGCCCGCACGGTGTATCTGCTGCTTCGGCTTTGCTGCTCGAGAGTCCTGCCGGAACTGAGCCGGCCACGGTTCAGTTATCCCGAAAGCTGGGGATACCGGCCCGCCGCGCTAGGTCTGTTCGCCTTCGTCTGGATGGAGCTGGCCAGCCCCGATTCAGCCTCGCTGACCGGGGTGAAAACGTGGCTGCTGGTTTATACCGTTGCCATGCTGGCCGGAGCGTGGCTGTGCGGACAGCGCTGGCTGGCGCGGGCCGATCCGTTCGGCGTGTACAGCATGGCGGTATCCCGGCTTTCGGTGTTCCGGCGAAATCCCGAGACCGGCAAGATCGTCGTCGGCAATCCGTTCGACCACCTGCCGTCGCTGCCGGTCCGACCAGGTGTGGTGTTAATGCTGGCGGTGCTGCTCGGGTCCACTGCGTTCGACAGCTTCTCGGCATCGCCGACCTGGCGCAATTTCTCGGACGGGGTCGCCCGGAGCACTGCTGGGATACCTGAGGCGCTGACCTCGTCGGGGCTGCGGACGGCGGGCTTGATTCTCTTCATTTCCGTTGTCGCCCTGAGTTTTTCACTTGCCGCACGGGCGACCGGTGGAGTCGATGCGGAACAACGCCGGGCATTGCCCGGCCAGCTGGCGCACTCGCTGATACCCATCGTGGTCGGCTACATTTTCGCGCACTACCTCACCTATCTTGTGGAGCGCGGACAGCAGGCAGTGATCGCGCTGGCCGATCCCCTGGACCTGGGATGGAATCTGCTAGGTCTCGCGCACCTAGAGGTTGCCTACGTGTTGTCGATGCACCCCGCGGTGCTGTCCACCGTCAAGGTGCTCTGCGTGGTGACCGGGCACATCGTTGCGGTGATCGCGGCTCACGATAAGGCACTGCGACTGCTGCCCGAGGACAACCAGCTCACCGGCCAGCTCACCATGATGCTGGTCATGGTCGGCTACACATTCACCGGGCTGTATCTGCTGTTTGGCGGGTAAGCGACCCTGCCGCGGACCGTTGCGGCCGGGATAGGGTCGAATTGCTGGGCAGTTCCTCGTGTGGAAGGAAGTCATTTGGCCTCGCGGCGTTCGACCGAGCCCGTACCCAAGAACGAAGTTCCGCCGGTCCGCAAGGGTTGGCGACGCCGCCCGCGCGTGCTTTCGTGGTTCAGCCTGCAGTCCAAGGTCATGGCGATGCTGTTGAGCGCCAGCCTGATGTCGTTGGGCGTGATCGGGGTGGTCGGATACGTGGCCGCCCGCAACGCTCTGATGCCCGCGGTTTCCGCGCGGATGACCCAGTTGCGTGCGTTGCAGAAGCGGGATATCGAGAGACTCTTTTCCGACCTCGCGAATTCGCTGGTCGTTTACAGTCGCGGATCAACTGCGCTCGAGGCAGTCCAGGCGTTCACGGCGGGTTTCGACCAACTGGCAAATGCGACTATCGACCCGGGGCAGCAACAGGCTCTGGTGACCTACTACAACGACAAACTGATCAAGCCGATCGACAAAGCAACCGGCACCAAGTTGGACCTGGACGCGTTACTGCCGAGCAACAACTCGCAGCGATACCTGCAGGCGCACTACACGGTAACGCCGAACGCCGCCGCGTCGGATGACGCCGGCGACGGCAGCGCCTGGTCTGCAGCGAATGCCCGGTTCAACGACTACTTCCGCGAAATCGCGACCCGCTTCGAGTACCGCGACGCGCTGCTGCTCGATACCCGCGGCAATGTCGTGTACAGCCTGAAAAAGGGTGCAGCGCTCGGCACCAATGCCCTCACCGGACCGTTCCGCGAGTCCAACCTGCGGGGTGCCTACGACAAGGCGCTGGCCGCGAACTCGATCGATTTCGTGTGGATGACCGACTTTGCGCCCTACGCGCCTCAACTCAACGCGCCCACCGCATGGTTGGTGGCACCCATCGGCCCGCCAGGCAAAGCCGCAGGCGTCCTGGCACTTCCGTTGCCGATTTCCAAGGTCAACCGCATCATGACCGCTGACCAGCAATGGGAAGCCAATGGGATGGGAAAGACCGGAGAGACCTATCTCGCCGGTCCCGACAACTTGATGCGGTCGGATTCGCGGCTATTTCTGGAAGATCCGCAGGAGTACAAGACACTGGCGGTCGCGGCAGGCACACCAGCCGCAACCGTGGCCAAGGCGATCAGTTGGCGCGGAACGACATTGGTCCAGCCCGTCGCCACTGCTGCGGTCCGCGCCGCGCAACGCGGACTCACCGGAACCATGATCGACACTGACTACCTCGGTCGTCGGGAATTGGTGGCATATGCCCCGTTGTCTCTACCGAATTCCGACCTGCATTGGTCGATCTTGGCGACCAGGGAAACCGCCGAAGCCAACGCGCAATTCGTGTCAGTCACCCAAACACTGATATTAGCAACGGCAGCAATGGTTTTCGCCATCTGCGTGGGCGCACTGCTGGTGGCCCAGGTATTCGTGCGGCCGATCCGACGGCTGCAGGCCGGCACCCAGGAAGTCAGCGCCGGCAACTACGACGTCGTTGTCCCGGTGACATCGCGTGACGAAATCGGCGACCTCACCGACGCATTCAACGATATGAGTCGCAATTTGCGAATCAAAGAAGATCTGCTGACCGAACAGCGCAAGGAAAACGACCGCCTGCTCGGCTCATTGATGCCCGAATCGGTGGCGCAGCGTTACCGGGATGGCGAAGAAACCATTTCTCAGGAGCACCAAGATGTCACCGTCGTCTTCGCCGACTTCGTCGGACTCGACGATATTTCCAACAATCTTTCTGGCGAGGAGTTGGTGGGCATCGTCGATGACCTGATCCAGGAACTCGACTCCGCCGCAGAAGCCCTTGGCGTCGAACCGATGCGCACACTGCACAACGGCTACCTCGCCAGCTGTGGGTTGAACTTTCCGCGCCTGGACAGCGTGCACCGCACCGTTGAATTCGCCCTCGAAATGCAGAGCATCATCGAGCGGTTCAACAGCAAGACGGGCCACCACCTGGCGCTGCGCGCCGGCGTCAACACTGGCAACGTCACCAGTGGGCTGGTTGGGCGGTCGAACATGGTGTACGACATGTGGGGCGCAGCGGTTCACCTGGCCCACCAGATGCGCGGCAGCACAAACCATTCGGGGATCTACGTCACCTCACCGGTATACGAGGTGATGCGCGACATTCGGCAATTCACACTGGTGGGCAGCATCACCGTCGACGGCACCGATCAGCAGATCTGGCAGTTGTCGGAGGACCGGTGAACAGCCTCGACGTGCCATCGCTCTGGTGGGCCGCCGCTTTGGTGGTCGGACTGCCGCTGCTGCTGATCGGACTCACCGAGTGGCACCACAGTCTCGCCCGCAAGAAGAGTCCGCTTTCGCGGCCCGTCCTGCTGCTGCGCAGCTATCTGATTCCACTCGGCGCACTGCTGGTACTGCTCGTTCAAGTGGCGAGGATGCCGGCCGAGTTCACCTCGGTGCGGCTGCTCGGTACGGTGTTCGGCTTCGTGCTGCTGGTGTCGTTACTGGCCGGCCTCAACGCGACGGTGTTCGAGGGCGCGCCGCAGGGATCCTGGCGCCAGCGAGTGCCGGCCATCTTCCTCGACGTGACCCGATTCTTGATGATCGGTGTGGGTCTGGCGGCGATCCTGTCGTTCGTCTGGGGTGTGCGCGTCGGCGGGATATTCACCGCGCTGGGCGTGACGTCGGTGGTCATCGGCCTGATGCTGCAGAATTCCGTCGGCCAGATCGTGTCTGGCCTGTTCATGCTGTTCGAGCAACCTTTCCGCATCGGCGACTGGCTGGATACCCCCGCCGCGAGCGGCCGGATCGTGGAGGCGAACTGGCGTGCCGTCCACATCCAAACCGGTCGCGGACTGCAGATAACGCCGAACTCGGTGCTCGCCACAACCTCGTTCACCAATCTCAGTCGTTCGCCCGCCGGGCACGTCCTGGTGATCACCACCACCTTCTCGGCCGACGATCCTCCGAACCAGGTGTGCGCACTGCTGACCCGGATCGCTAACGCCCTGCCACAGCGCAAGATCGACGGAGCGACCACGGCGAGACCGACCGGCAGCGGCGAATATCGGCTCACCGTCACACTGAAATCGCCGGCTGATGACTCCGCGGCGCAAGGCACATTCTTGAGCTGGCTCTGGTACGCCGCCCGCCGTGAAGGTCTTCATCTCGACGGCAAGGACGACGACTTCTCAACGGCTGAGCGTGTCGAGACGGCGCTGCGGACCGTCGCGGCGCCCGCACTGCGGCTGAGCCGGACGGATCAGCAGGTGCTGGAACCGCACGCCCGGATCGTTCGGTACGCGGCGGACGAAATCGTCGAACGCGCAGGGGAAGTGCCGACCCAGATCACGTTCCTGGTCGAGGGCAGCGTGCGATTGACCGCGGTATTTCGAGGCGAGCCGACGGTGGTGGTCGGCACGCTGGACGAAGGCTCATTCCTCGGGGTGACAGCGCTGACCCGCCAACCCAACCTGACCGACGCACACGCCGTCGGAGAAGTGACCGCGCTGCAGATCGAGCGCGCTCACCTGGTCGACCTCGTCATGGGCAAACCGCTGTTGCTGCAGGACTTGGGCCGTACCGTCGACGAGCGGCACGCCCGGGTGGACCAGGCCCTCGAGCAGGTCAAGGGCGCGCCAGCTCACTTCAGCTGAGCGTGTGCTCCACCCGCTGGTCGCCGTCCCAGCGGCGCATTCCGGCGAAGCGACCTTCGAACTGCACCGGAAGTTCGGTGGTGGCCAGCGCCTGCCCCAGATGGTCACCGGCCACCCGGCGGGCCAGCGTGACGTGCGCGGTCCACTGACCGGGCAAGCTGTTGGGCATCGGTTCCGGCACCAGGTGCGAACCGCACAATCGGTGCACCTTGGCGTGCAACTCCAGCAATTCCCGGGACGGCACCACCAGTCGGGTGAGCACCACCTCGCCGGGTTTGCGGCCCCGGCCGAACAACACGGGCGCACCGATCACACAGCGCAGCGGCAGTTGCTGAACCACCGGCGCAAGGAGCTCGTCGACGTCGGCGTCGATCCGTCGAGCCACGGCCACGGTCACGTGCGGACGACCGGGCGGAATCCGCACGGCAGTGCCGTCTTTATTCAGTGCGGCAAGCTCATCCCACATCCGCCGGAGCGTTGCCTCGGTGACGGGGTCGAAGAGCAGCTCAATCGAGTGCACCATCAGCGCACCAACGCCGTGACCCAGTCCCGGTTGAACGCCGCCGCACTGATGGCCCCGAAGTCCGTGTCCGCCGCCGCTCCGGCGGGCAACAGAGCCCGGACCGGAGCCATTCCGTCCAGCGCCGAACGGTTCGAGATCTGCACCGGTCCGGGCTCTGCCGGCCAGCTGCCGATCACCAGTCCGGCGCAGGTGACACCTTTGGCGGCGAGAGCTTCCAACGTCAGTGCGGTGTGGTTGAGGGTGCCCAGGCCGGCGCTCACCACCACCAGCGCCTCGGCCTCGAGGTCGACGGCCAGATCACGCAAGGTGACTCCCCCGGCCGCGAGCTCGACCAACAGCCCGCCGGCGCCTTCGACGAGGGTCAATCGTCCAGCGCGGTCCACCCCCCGGATCAGCTGCAGCACCTGATCCCGGGTCGGCAAGTCCAGCCCGGCGCGCTCGGCCGCCGCCGCCGGTGACATCGGCATCGGGTAGCGCGCCAGCCCGGCGAGCTCGGTTACCCCGGAGAGTCGGCGCACCTCGGCCAGGTCGTCGTCGCCATCCTGAATGCCGGTCTGAGCGGGCTTGCACACCGACACATCGATGCCGGCTTGACGAGCGTGCGACGCCAGCGCGGCGGTCGCGACCGTCTTTCCGACGCCGGTATCCGTGCCGGTGACGATCAGGACGGTCAAGCGCGCGCCTGGGCGGGACCGCCAAGCACTCCGGTGAGCACCCGCCGCGCCAGGTCGAGTTCCTCGGCGCTCAGCGATGCGCGTGCGGTCAGTCTCAGTCGGGACGTTCCGGCGGGCACGGTCGGTGGCCGGAAGCAACCGACCTTGACGCCGGCTTCCAGGCACGCCGTCGCCGCCGCCAGCGCGACCTCCGGGTCACCGAGGATCACCGACACCACCGCGGACTGAGGGACCTGCGGGACGTCGCACACCCGGGCCAGTTCCGCGGCGTGTGCGAGTACCACGTCCGGGCGCCACGTCTCGGTCTTGAGCAGCCGCAATGCCGCGAGCGCGGCACCAACTGCGGCCGGCGCCAGCCCGGTGTCGAAGATGAACGGCCGCGCCGCGTCGATCAGGTGTGCCCGCACCTCGGCCGGTCCGAGCACCACACCTCCCTGGCTGCCGAGCGCCTTGGACAGCGTCGTCGTCATCACCACATCGGGCGCGCCGGCCAGCCCGACTTCGTGCAACAGTCCACGGCCGGCACCACGAACGCCGAGACCGTGTGCCTCGTCGACGATCAGCAACGCACGATGGCGACGGCACACGTCGTGCAGTTCCCGAAGCGGAGCCAACGCCCCGTCGGCACTGAAGACCGAGTCGGTGACGACGACGGCACGTTCTTCCTCGCGTGCCGCCAAGGCCGCCTCGACGGCACCGACATTGCGATTAGGGGTGACCACCACCCGCGCCCGGGACAGGCGGCAGGCGTCCACCAGGGATGCATGCGAATAGGCGTCGGACACCAATAACGATCCCGCGCCGGACAAGCTGACAACCGCTCCGAGGTTGGCGGTGTAGCCCGAAGAAAACACCAGCCCGGCAGCCGCACCCACGTAGTCGGCGAGTTCGGCCTCGAACTGCTCATGCAGTTCGGTGTTCCCGGTGACCAGGCGCGATCCGGTGGCACCCGCACCCCAGACCCGCAGCGCCTGGACGCCGCCGTCGATCACGTCGGGGTGTTGTGACAGACCAAGGTAGTCATTGGAGGCCAGGTCGAGTTCGGTGCTGACCGCGGACCGGGTTCGCAGCGAGCGGCGCAGTCCGGCCTCGCGGCGCTGCAACTCCACCGCTTCCAGCCAGGCCAGCGGCGACGTCTCAGTGGGTATTTGCGCGGGCCCCTTCATAGCTGCTCAGCCTACGAGTCGCGCGACCTGCACCATCGCCGAGGTGATCTGTGCGATCTCGGCGAAGCCACAGACGTAGGGCGGCATCGCGTAAACCAGGTTGCGGAACGGCCGCAACCAGACGCCGCAGTCCAGCGCCGCGGGGGTGGCGATGGCCAGATCTACCGGCCGGTCGCATTCGATGACGCCGATGCCCCCGCACACCCGCACGTCGCTCACGTGCGGCAGTGCGCGGGCAGGTTCCAAACCGGCGATCAACCCGGCGGAGATCTCGGCGATCCGCGCGCGCCAGTCCTGGCCGAGCAGCAGTTCGACGCTGGCCACCGACACCGCGCAGGCCAGCGGATTGGCCATGAATGTCGGCCCGTGCATGAGCGCACCCGCCGTACCGGCGCTGATGGTGTGGGCGATGTGGGTGGTGCACAGAGTCGCGGCCATGCTGAGGTAACCGCCGGTGAGCGCCTTGCCGACGCACATGATGTCCGGACTCACCCCCGCGTGATCCGCGGCGAACAGTTCGCCGGTACGGCCGAATCCGGTCGCGATCTCGTCGAAAATCAGCAGCACCTGGTGGCGACTGCAGATGTCACGCAGATCGGCCAGATAGCGCGGGTCGTGAAAGCGCATCCCGCCGGCGCCCTGCACGACGGGCTCGACGACCACGGCGGCCAGCTCGGCAGCGTGCCCGGCCAGTTGATCCTCGAAGGCCGCGCTGTAGGCGGGGTCGTACTCGCGCGGCACCTGCGGGGCGAACACCTGAGCGGCCAGGATGTCGGTCCACAGCGAGTGCATGCCGCCGTCCGGGTCGCAGACACTCATCGGCGTGAACGTGTCGCCGTGATAGCCGCCGCGCCACGTCATCAACCGGTGTTTGGCGGGCCGGCCCAAGCTGCGCCAGTACTGCAGCGCCATCTTCACCGCGACTTCTACCGAAACCGACCCCGAGTCGCTGAAGAACACCGTCTCCAGGCCTGCCGGGGTGATCTCAACCAGTAACTGGGCCAACCGGGCAGCCGGCTCATGGGTCAGACCACCGAACATGACGTGGTTCATCGTGCTCAACTGGGCAGTCATCGCGGCATCGAGGACCGGATGGCCGTGACCGTGAATCGCGGTCCACCAGGAGCTCATCGCATCGAGCACCTCGACCTGGCCGCCGTCCCGGATCAGGGTCAGCCAGGCACCACGAGCCGCAACCGCCACCACGGGAGGTATCGCTTCGCTGCCGATGGTGCTGTACGGGTGCCAGAGGTGGGCGGCGTCGATTCTGCTGATCTCCGCGGGCGTCAACCCGGGTCCCAATGCTCCGGGGACGGCCATGAAGATCGACAATAATCCAGGGGTGCAGGGGTGCCCGTGTCCACGCTCTCGGTCGCAGAATCTCCGGCAATCGGGGAGCATTAACCGTCATGGCCTCGCCACAGCAGTCCGAGCTACCTGAATCCGACCCGCAGAGCCCCGCCGATCCAACACCGGAGGGTGTCGAGTCCCAGCGGGACGAAGCCGAGGTCGAGGAGTACGTGCCGCGAGTAATCCGGCTGCGGTTGGCGCCCTGGGATGTGGTCAGCACCATCGTGCTGCTGCTTGCGCTGCTCTACCTCGTCACGATGACCGGTTGGACGACGCGACTGTGGGCCTTCACCGACAACTTGTGCACGGGCGAGGAGTGCGCGCCGGTGCCGTTCGGCATCAACTACTACATCTACCCGTTGATGTGGGGCGGCATCGGCGCGGCTTTCACCGCCGCCATCCTCGGCCCCTTCGTCTCGCTGCTCAAAGGCTGGTTCATGTACTTCTGGCCGATCGTCTCGGTCGGGGTCCTCACGCTCGCCTCAGCATTCGGTGCCGCCGCCACGGCGTTCAGTCAGCGGTACTGGATCTGATCTCGCTCTGATATCGCCGGGCCGCCGTTCGGCGCCCCCATCGGCCTGGTGATTCAGGTCACGCGTCGGCAACGTTTGTGAGACCGAAATCACAACTGCCATCACGATTTTGACCCTTCCCATCTCCGTCCGGTCACGTTCCGAAGAAGAATTCTTCGAGCATCTGGCGGTCACTTATCTCTGTTGTCAAAGTGTCTGTAGTGACTGGTGTGAATTGGTTGGTTTAGCCGATCGATTCGCCTACCAAGTGTCATCCAGCGACGCGAGGCCCCGATGCGGCGGCCGGCGCGTTCGGTGGAACGGCAGCGGACGCGCGCGGTCACCGCGCTGATGCACAGAGGGGCCGACAAGGCCCCAGGAGGTGAAGGAACCCATGAAACGCGTCTACGCCTTTGCGATCGGTCTGGGCATGTTGGTGGCGCCAATGGTGACCGCCATTACGACGGCGGAGGTGGCATCCGCAGACCCCTACACCCGGGCATCCGACTACCAGCAGGTCACCGACACGGTGATCGCACGCGGCCTTGCGCAGCGCGGCGTGCCCTTCTCCTGGGCCGGCGGCGGCGTCACCGGCCCCACCCGCGGCACCGGCTCGGGCATCAACATCGTCGGATTCGATGCTTCGGGACTGATGCAGTACGCCTACGCCGGCGCCGGACTCAAGTTGCCGCGTTCCTCCGGCCAGATGTACCGGGTCGGCGAGAAGGTCGCGCCAGCGCAAGCGCGCAAGGGCGACCTGATCTTCTACGGTCCAGAAGGCACCCAGAGCGTCGCGATGTACCTCGGGAACGGACAGATGCTGGAGGTGGGCGACGTCGTCCAGGTCTCACCGGTGCGGAGCAGCAACATGACGCCCTACCTGGTCCGGATCCTCGGCGCCCAGACGGCACCCGCTGCACCGGCCCCCGCGCAGACCGCCCCGGCCCAGACCGCCCCCGGCCAGACGGCCCCGGCCCAAACGGCCCCGGGCCAGACGGCCCCGGGCCAGACGGCGCCCGCACAGCAAGCGCCGTTACAGCAGGTCCCCGGCCAGCAGGCGCCGCTGCAGCAGGTCCCGGGCCAGCAGGCTCCCGTCCAGCAGGCCCCGATGCAGCAGATGCAACTGCCTGGTCAGCAGGTGCCGGCGCAGGTGCCAGGCCAGCAAGCACCGGCGCAGGTGCCAGGCCAGGCAACGTTGCAGGCGCCCGGTCAGCAGCCACCGCTGCAGATTCCCGGCCAGCAGGCACCGCTGCTTCAGGTGCCCGCCCAGCAGGCACCCGCGCAGCTGGCACCCGCACCGCCGCTGCAGCTGGTGCCGGTGCAACCGGCTCCCGTGGGTGGCGCGCCTCGGTAGCCGCCCGAAGTCTCCGACAAGAGAACCCCTCTTGCTCCCTCGCCGAGCGGCAACAGCCGCTCCAACAGGGAGCAAGAGGGGTTTTTGGGTAAATTGACGGTGACATGCAAACCCTGGCACCAAGCACCGACACCGGATCGGGCGGAATGGGGACCCGGACTTCGGGTTTCTACCGCCACGATCTCGACGGGCTGCGCGGGATCGCCATCGCGCTGGTCGCCGTGTTTCATGTCTGGTTCGGCCGGGTCTCCGGCGGCGTCGACGTGTTCCTGGCACTGTCCGGGTTCTTCTTCGGCGGCAAGATGCTTCGTGCCACGCTCGGCGCGAAGCTCTCCCCGTTGACCGAACTGGTCCGACTCGTACGCCGCCTGGTCCCGGCTCTGGTCGTCGTCCTCGCCGCGTGCGCGCTGCTCACCATTTTGATCCAGCCCGAGACCCGCTGGGAGACGTTCGCCGACCAGAGTCTGGCCAGCCTCGGCTATTACCAGAACTGGGAACTGGCCAACTCGGCCGCGGACTACCTGCGCGCGGGCGAGGCGGTCAGCCCGCTGCAACACATCTGGTCCATGTCTGTGCAGGGCCAGTTCTACGTGTCGTTCCTGGTGCTGGTCGCCGGATGCGGCTTCCTGTTCCGGCGCTTGCTGGGCAAGCACCTGCGCACGCTGTTCGTGGTGCTGCTCGGCGCGTTGACGGTGGCGTCGTTCGTCTACGCGATCGGCGCCCATCAGACCTACCAGGCGACCGCGTACTACAACACCTTTGCGCGGGGCTGGGAGCTGTTATTGGGTGCGCTGGTGGGCGCGCTGGTGCCGTACGTACGCTGGCCGCTTTGGCTACGCACGGTCTTGGCAACCGTGGCGCTGGCTGCCGTGTTGTGCTGCGGCGCGCTGATCGACGGTGTCAAGGAATTCCCCGGCCCGTGGGCTCTGGTCCCGGTGGGCGCCGCGATGCTGATGATCCTGGCCGGCGCCAACGTGCAGCGTGACAGCAGCACCGCCGACCGGATGCCGTTGCCCAACCGGATCCTGGCGGTCGGACCACTGGTGACACTCGGCGCGATGGCCTACTCCCTGTACTTGTGGCATTGGCCGCTGCTGATCTTCTGGCTCTCCTACACCGGTCACAAGCACGCCAACTTCATCGAGGGACTGGGTGTTCTACTGGTGTCCGGCGCGCTGGCGTACCTGACCATGCGTCACGTCGAAGATCCACTGCGGTACCGCGCCTCAGCCCAACCTGCCGCACCCATCCCCTGGCGGATGCGGTTGCGGGTCCAATTAAGAAGACCGACGATTGCGCTGGGATCGGTAGTCGCCCTGCTGGGTGTCACGCTGACCGCAACATCGTTCACCTGGCGTGAGCACCTCGTCGCCGAACGCGCCGGCGGGAAGGAGTTGAGTGGGCTCAGCTCAGTCGACTACCCCGGTGCCCGCGCGCTGACCAACCAGGTGCGGGTGCCAAGTCTGCGCATGCGGCCCACCGTGTTGGAGGTCAAAGAGGACCTCCCCGCCTCCACCCGGGATGGCTGTATCAGCGATTTCGTCAACCCGGCAGTGGTGAATTGCACCTACGGCGACGACGACGCTCCCCGGACGATCGCCCTGGCCGGCGGTTCGCATGCCGAGCACTGGCTGCCGGCACTGGACCTGCTGGGCCGACTGCACCACTTCAGGGTGGTCACCTACCTCAAGATGGGCTGCGCGCTGTCCACCGAGCAGGTGCCGCTGATCATGGGCAACAACGCGCCCTACCCGCAGTGCCGCGAATGGGTGGAGACGACGATGGCCAAACTGGTCACCGACCGACCCGACTATGTGTTCACCACCTCGACCCGCCCGTGGAACATCAAGGCCGGCGACGTGATGCCGGCAACCTACATCGGCATCTGGCAGACGTTGTCCGACAACAACATTCCGATCCTGGCCATCCGGGATACGCCGTGGCTGGTCAAGGACGGCCAGCCGTTCAATGCCGCCGACTGCCTGGCCAAGAACGGCACCGCGGAGACCTGCGCCATCAAGCGCTCGGAACTGCTGTCGGACCACAACACCACGCTGGATTTCATCGCACAGTTCCCGCTGCTCAAGCCACTCGACGTCTCCGACGCGATATGCCGTCCGGACATGTGTCGCCCGGTCGAGGGAAATGTGCTGATCTACCGGGATCCACATCATCTGACGCCGACCTTTATGCGAACCCTGGCACCCGAGCTCGGCCGGCAGATCGCGGCGATCACCGGATGGTGGTAGCGGCCGGGTAACACCTACCGCTCGACACTCCGACGACCACCGGGCACCGTTAAGGTCTAGTGATGTCGTCAGCCGAGAGTGCATACGACGGAGCCGACACCTCGCCCTCGCTGGCGCTGGTGTGGCCCGGAACGCCATATCCGCTCGGGGCCACGTACGACGGTGCCGGCACCAATTTTTCGCTGTTCTCCGAAATTGCCGACAAGGTCGAATTGTGTCTGATCGCACGCGACGGTACCGAAGCCAGAATCAATCTCGAGGAAGTCGACGGCTACATCTGGCATTGCTATCTACCCACCATCACTCCCGGCCAGCGCTACGGGTTTCGGGTACACGGACCGTTCAACCCGGAGGCGGGACATCGGTGCGATCCGAGTAAACTATTGCTCGACCCGTACGGTAAGTCCTTCGTCGGCGACTTCGACTTCAGTCAGGCGCTGTTCTCCTACGACCTCGAGGTCGCAGCCGAAAACCCCTCGGAGACCGGCACTCCTCCGATGATCGACTCACTCGGACACACCATGACCAGCGTGGTGATCAACCCGTTCTTCGATTGGGGATCAGACCGCGCACCCCGCACCCCGTACCACGAGACCATCATCTACGAGGCGCACGTCAAGGGCATGACCCAGACCCATCCCGGCATTCCGCAGGAACTGCGCGGCACCTACGGCGGGCTCGCACACCCGGTGATCATCGAGCATCTGAAGTCGTTGAATGTCACCGCGATCGAACTGATGCCGGTCCACCAATTCCTGCATGATCACCGGCTGCTGGATCTGGGACTGCGAAACTACTGGGGCTACAACACGTTTGGATTCCTGGCCCCGCACTACCAGTACGCGGGGACACGCAGGCCCGGCGGTGCCGTCGCCGAATTCAAGTCGATGGTGCGGGCCTTCCACGAAGCCGGTATCGAGGTCATCCTCGACGTGGTTTACAACCACACCGCCGAGGGCAATCAACTCGGTCCGACGATCAACTTCCGCGGCATCGATAACGCCGCCTACTACCGTCTGGTGGACGGAGACCTGCGGCACTATAAGGACTTCACCGGCACCGGCAACAGTCTCAACGTCCGCCACCCGCACACCCTGCAACTGATCATGGATTCGCTGCGCTACTGGGTGCTCGAGATGCACGTCGACGGGTTCCGTTTCGACCTCGCGTCCACCTTGGCCCGCGAGTTCTACGACGTGGACCGGCTTTCGGCGTTTTTCGACCTGGTCCAGCAGGATCCGGTCGTCAGCCAGGTCAAGTTGATCGCCGAACCCTGGGATGTCGGCGAGGGCGGCTATCAGGTCGGCAACTTTCCAGGTTTGTGGACCGAGTGGAACGGGAAATACCGCGACACTGTGCGCGACTACTGGCGGGGGGAACCCGCGACCCTGGGCGAGTTCGCCTCTCGACTGACCGGATCGTCGGACCTCTACGAGGCGACCGGGCGGCGTCCCAGCGCCAGCATCAATTTCGTCATCGCCCATGACGGTTTCACGCTGCACGACCTGGTGTCCTACAACGAGAAGCACAACCAGGCCAACGGCGAAGAGAACCGCGACGGCGAAAGCCACAACCGGTCCTGGAACTGCGGCGTCGAGGGCCCCACCGACGATCCCGACATCACCGCACTGCGCTGCCAACAGATGCGCAACTTCTGGGTGACTCTGATGGTCAGCCAGGGCACTCCGATGATCTCCCACGGCGACGAGGTCGGACGAACTCAGTTGGGCAACAACAACGTTTACTGCCAGGACTCCGAATTGTCCTGGATGGATTGGTCGTTGATCGAGAAGAACCCCGATCAGCTGGCTTTCGCCCGCAAAGTGACCGAGCTGCGCAAGAAACACCCGGTGTTTCGTCGTCGCCGGTTCCTGAAAGGTCAGCCGGTGCGCAGCGGGGCCGAAGTGCACGACATCGCCTGGCTGACACCGTCTGGTCAGCAGATGACGGCGCAGGACTGGGACAACGACTTCGGTAAGAGCATCGCGGTTTTTCTCAACGGTCAGGCCCTGCCCGAGCCGAATCGGCGCGGCGAGCGCATCGTCGACGATTCGTTCCTGCTGTGCTTCAACGCCCACGACCAGGCGGTCACCTTCGTCATGCCCGAAGCCGGATACGCGCGGCAGTGGACGGTGGAGCTGAACACCACCATCCCCAATGGCATTG
The DNA here is from genome assembly GCF_055419245.1 of Mycobacterium sp. IDUB_37. Taxonomy (NCBI): domain Bacteria; kingdom Bacillati; phylum Actinomycetota; class Actinomycetes; order Mycobacteriales; family Mycobacteriaceae; genus Mycobacterium; species Mycobacterium sp. IDUB_37. Next base: position 119,148 of record NZ_JBVAXG010000012.1, read on the forward strand.
ACCAGCGGGTCATCGACCCGGGTGACGAGGTCTCGCTGCCCGGACGTTCCGTCCTCGTCCTACGCAAGACGTTGTGATACATGGGCTTTCCCATATCAGCCACTTACCGGCTGCAGCTACGTGGCGCGTCGAGCGGATTCGCGTTCACCCTGGCGGATGCCGAGAATCTGCTGGATTACCTTAACGATCTCGGGGTGTCGCATCTCTACCTGTCCCCCATCCTGACGGCGGTCAACGGGTCGTCGCACGGCTACGACGTCACCGACCCGACGAGCGTGTCGCCGGAGCTGGGCGGCGCCGAGGGTCTGGCCCGGCTGTCGAAGGCGGCGCGGGCGCGCGGCATGGGCCTGATCGTCGATGTGGTGCCCAATCACGTCGGGATCGATCAGCCAGAGCAGAACGCCTGGTGGTGGGATGTGCTGCGGAACGGGGCTTCGTCGGAGTACGGGTCTTACTTTGACATCGACTGGTCGCTGGACGACTCGGGGCGAATCGTGCTGCCGCTGTTGGGTTCCGACGACGACGTCGCCGATCTGACTGTCGATGGAGACCTGCTGCGCCTGGGCGACCTGGCGTTGCCGATCGCTCCGGGAACCAGCGACGGAACCGGCCCCGAGGTGCACGAGCGCCAGCACTATCGATTGATCGGCTGGAAACGGGGTTCGGTCGGCTATCGCCGCTTCTTTTCCATCACCTCGCTGGCGGGCCTGCGCCAGGAGGACCCTGCCGTCTTCGAGGCCAGTCACGCCGAAGTGTCCCGCTGGTTCCGCGACGAACTCGTCGACGGGGTGCGGATCGACCATCCGGACGGATTGACCGATCCCGCAGGCTATTTGACGTGGCTGCGCGAACTCGTCGGACCTGACGCCTGGATCGTCATCGAGAAGATCCTGGCTGTCGACGAGGCCCTGGACCTCAGCCTGCCCGTCGCGGGCACCACCGGTTACGACGCCCTGCGGGAAGTCGGGGGAATCTTCGTCGATCCGAGCGGTGAAGCCGCCCTCACCGCCCTCGTCGAATCCGCCGGAGTCGATTACGCCGCGGCTCCGCAGGAGTTGACCGACCTGAAGATCCGCGCCGCGACCGACACGCTGGCCAGTGAGTTGGCCCGGTTGCGACGCAGCATCGCGGCGGACGCCGGGGCTGACGACCCACTGCTGCCCGAGGCAGTGACCTCGTTGCTGACCCACATCGACGTCTACCGATCCGACTACCGTGCACTGTCCGCCATCCTGCCCACCGCATTGGCCAAAACACAGGCACAGCAACCGAATCTGGGTCCGGCACTGCAAATCCTGGCCGCATCGCTGGCCCGCGGCGGTGAGGCCGCGAAGCGCCTGCAGCAGCTGTGCGGCGCGGTGACCGCCAAGGCAGTCGAAGACTGCATGTTCTACCGCGACGCCCGCCTGGTGTCGCTCAACGAAGTCGGTGGCGAGCCGCATCGGTTCGGAGTCGGGGCGGCCGAATTTCATCAGAGCGCGGGCACTCGAGCTCGACTGTGGCCGCGCGCGATGACGGCACTGACGACCCACGACACCAAGCGCGGCGAAGACGTGCGTGCCCGGATCGGCGTGCTGTCGCAAGTGCCGTCGCGGTGGACGGACTTCATCGCACACGCCGAGAATCAAGCGCCCGCACCGGACCCGGCGACCGGACAGTTTCTGTGGCAGAACATCTTCGGCGTCTGGCCGGTGAACGGTGAGGTCACCGCCGACTTACGCAGCCGGCTGCACTCCTACGCCGAGAAGGCCATCCGCGAAGCGGCACTGCATACCTCGTGGAACGACCCGAATGCCGGATTCGAGGACGCCGTGCACGGTTGGCTGGATACCGTGCTGGACGGACCGGTGGCCGGCGAGCTGACCGAACTGGTCGGTCACCTCAATCCGCACGCCGCCAGCGACGCGCTGGGCCAGAAGCTGCTGGCGCTGACGGCGCCCGGGGTCCCCGATGTGTATCAGGGCACCGAACTCTGGGACGACAGCCTCGTCGACCCGGACAATCGCCGGGAAGTCGACTACGCCATCAGACGCGAAGCCTTGAAAGAACTGCAGCATCCCAAGATTCGGGTGGTCACCACGGCGCTGCGGATGCGTCGCTCCCGTCCGGACTGTTTCCTGCACGGCGATTACGTTCCCGTGTTGGCCAGCGGCCAGGCCGCCGATCACGTCGTTGCGTTCCGCCGCGGCGCCGACATTCTGGTGGCGGCCACCCGCTGGACGGTGCGGCTGGCCGAGACCGGCTGGGGGAACACGGTGCTGCCGTTGCCGGACGGCAGCTGGACCGACCGGCTGTCCGGGGCCGTGGCGAGCGGGCCGACCTCGGCCGCAGCATTGTTCGCCGACCTGCCCGTCGTTCTGTTGGAGCGCGATCATGGCTGAGTTTCGGGTGTGGGCGCCCAGACCCGAAGTGGTGCGTCTGGACGTCGACGGTGTCGTGCATGCGATGACCCGATCGGACGACGGTTGGTGGCATACCACCGTGCACGCACCCGCGGATGCCCGGTACGGCTACCTGCTCGACGACGACCCCACGGTGCTGCCGGACCCGCGATCGGCGCGCCAGCCCGACGGGGTGCACGCCCGCTCGCAACTCTGGGACTCGTCAAGCGCCGCATGGACCGACGCCGACTGGCGCGGCAGATCCATCGAAGGCGCCGTGATCTACGAACTGCATATCGGGACCTTCACCCCGATCGGCACCTTCGACGCGGCCATCGAAAAGCTCGACTACCTGGTCGATCTCGGTGTGGACTTCGTCGAATTGATGCCGGTCAATTCCTTTGCCGGAACGCATGGCTGGGGATACGACGGCGTGCTCTGGTACAGCGTGCACGAGCCCTACGGCGGCCCGGATGGATTGGTCAGGTTCGTCGACGCCTGCCACGCGCGGGGTTTGGGCGTGTTGATCGACGCGGTGTTCAACCACCTCGGGCCGTCCGGCAATTACCTGCCTCGCTTCGGTCCGTATCTGTCATCCGGCAGCAATCCGTGGGGCGAGAGCATCAACATCGCCGACGCCGACTCCGATGAGGTGCGCCGCTACATTGTCGGCTGCACGTTGCGCTGGATGCGCGACTTCCACGCCGACGGCTTGAGACTGGACGCCGTGCATGCGCTGGTGGACACCACCGCCGTGCACATCCTCGAAGAGCTCGCCGCCGAAACCGGTTGGCTGTCAAGGAAGTTGCAACGCCCGTTGGGGCTGATCGCGGAGAGCGACCTCAACGACCCGCGGGTGATTACCCCGCGCGATCGCAACGGGTACGGGATTACCGCGCAGTGGGCCGACGACATCCACCACGCCATCCACACCGCGGTATCGGGCGAACGCCACGGCTATTACGCGGACTTCGGCGCCCTGTCCACGGTCGCGCAGACCCTGCGTCTGGGCTTCTTCCACGCCGCCACGTATTCGTCGTTCCGGCGCCGCCGGCACGGGCGGCCGCTGGATACCACGGCAGCAACCGGGCTACCGGCAACAAAGCTGGTGACGTACACGTGTACTCACGATCAAATCGGAAATCGCGCGCTCGGGGATCGGCCATCGCAGAACCTGGGTGCCGGACAGCTTGCGGTCAAAGCGGCTCTGGTTCTCGGATCCCCCTATACTGCAATGCTTTTCATGGGTGAAGAGTGGGGGGCGTCCACGCCGTTTCAGTTCTTCAGCTCACATCCCGAGCCCGAATTGGCTCAGGCCACCCGGGAGGGTCGCAAAGCCGAATTCGCCGGACACGGCTGGGACGCCGACGAGATACCGGACCCTCAGGACCCGCAGACCTTTGAGCGCTCCAAGCTGAACTGGGCCGAGGTGGGCTCCGGCGAGCACGCCCGGCTGCTCGAGGTGTATCGAAAGCTCATCGCCCTGCGACGCACGGAACCCGATCTCGCCGACCCCTGGCTGGAACACCTCGTGGTCGATTTCGACGAACAGCAGCGCTGGATAGTGCTGCGACGCAACCTGCTGGCGATCGCCTGCAACCTCGGCGCCGAGTCGGTGACGGTGCCGGTCAGCGGTGAGCTGTTGCTGGCCTGGGATCCACCGGATATCAGCGAGGAAGACTCGCGGCTTCCCGGGCATTCCTTTGCGATATTTCGCTGTGGATAACTGACTGGCGGCGCAACGCGGGACCACCGACGATTCGCGGCATGAATCACGAAGAACTGCCGCCCATCCCACCCATGGAATCCGCCACAGACCCGGTGCATTCGGTTACCGATCTGCGTCAGCGGTGGCGGGCGCTGATGGGACCCCTCGGTTTCGGACAGCGACTGCTCTGGGTGGGCTTCCTCGGCCCGGACCACTGCCTCATCAAAGCTTTGAGTCAGGTGCCGATCGGCCCGCGACCGCAGCACCGGTCGGTGAAGAATCTGATGTCCTCGCTGCGCAGCGTGCTGGATGAAATGGTCCCCGGTACCACGTTGGCCATGTTGCTGACCGGACCCGGCCGCGGCCCGATCTCCGCGGCCGACCGACTGTGGTCCAAGGCTTTGACCGAAATGGCCGAGCGCTTCCTCATCCCGATTCAGCCGATCTTCCGCGCCAACGACGAGTCATTGGTGCAAGTGAGGTAGCCAGCAACCACGTTGTGGACCCCGGCCCGGGCCTGACACCAGGCCGGTTGGCAGCAGCATTTTGGGTAGGCTAACCTATGAAAAGCATATGAAAGCCCACGTTGGGGACCCGCTGACGGCAGCGTAGGCGTCAGTTTTCCGCGCCGCCGCTTGACCGCAGCAGCGCGATTTGGGCTCGGGGGCCGACATGCTGCAACCGGTTGCACGCGTCGAAGCAGGGGGTTTCAGATGATCGCTAGTGAGCCGGACGCCGAAGCAATAGCCGAGTGGTTCGCTCGCAAAGTCGGTCAGTACCTCAATGTGCCGTCCGAGACCATTGATGTCGACACTCCGCTGGCCGACTACGGCCTCGACTCCGCCTTCAGCATGTCGCTGTGTGCAGATCTGCAGTGCGAGTACGGTTTCGACGTCGAAACCACCATCGTCTGGGACTATCCAACAATCAGTGCGCTCGCGGAGCATCTGGTCGGCGAGCGCACTGGGTCATGACGCCGATTGCCGTTGTCGGCATCGATTGCCGCTTTCCGGGCGCCGTCGGCAAGGACGAGTTCTGGCGGCTATTGATGGACGGCGTCGTCACCGACATCGAAGTCCCCAACCAGCGTTGGGACATCGATCGCTACTATCACGCCGACGGCATCGCCGGCACGATGAATACCCGGCGTGCGCATTTTCTCGATGACGTCGACGCCTTCGATTGCGCCTTCTTCGGCATCACGCCACTCGAGGCCGCCGCCCTGGATCCGCAGCAACGACTGCTGCTGCAGACGTCATGGCGTGCACTCGAAGACGCTGGAATCGATCCGAAATCACTGGCCGGAACGGCAACCGGGGTGTTTGTCGGGGTGATGTCCAGTGAGTGGAGCAACCGGCACATGTATGACTACGAGCGGCTGTCACCCTTTCACGGTTCGGGTAGCGGCTGTTTCATGCTGGCCAATCGCATTTCCTATCACTTGAACCTGATCGGCCCCAGCATGGCCGTCGATACGGCCTGCTCATCTTCACTGGTGGCCCTGCATCAGGCATGCGCCGCGCTTCGCGAGGGTGAAGCCGATACCGTCATTGCCGGCGGCGCGAATTTGATGCTCACGCCGGCACTTTCGGTGTTCTACACCCAGGCGGGGCTGTCGGCGCCGGACGGAAACTGCAAGCCGTTCTGCGCGGGGGCCGATGGCATCGGCCGAGGAGAAGGTGTCGCCGCCGTCGTCCTGCGCCGCCTCGACGACGCCATCGCGGACGGTCAACAGATCTACGCGGTGGTGAGAAGCTCAGCGGTCAACCACGATGGCCGCAGCAACGGGATCACCGCACCGAATCGGTTGTCCCAAGTGGCATTGATGCGTCGCGCCTTGACCAAGGCCGACATCGAGGTCGACGCGTTGAGCTTCGTCGAGGCTCACGGCACCGGGACCACGCTCGGCGACATGATCGAAGCGAACGCGCTCGGCGATATACACCGCACCCGAACCGGCCAGTTGTGCCTGCTGGGCTCGCTGAAAGGAAACATCGGCCACACCGAAGGGGCCGCCGGTATAGCGGCGTTCATCAAGGCATGTCTGGCCCTGCACCATCATGTCCTACCACCGACAGTGGTTGTCGGCCAACCTAATCCGGCGTTGAAGCTGGAATCGAAGGGCCTGAATCTGGCGCAGAGCCCGCAGAAGCTCGCCGACGACGAAGCGCTGGGCGCAGTGAGCTCGTTCGGCCTGGGCGGCAGCAACGCACACGTGGTGCTCGGAACGTCTCCTGCGGTGTCGGCGCCACCGCGCGGCGCGGCAGGTGTGCTGACTCTGTCGGCACCCAATGAAGCGGGCTTGCAACGCAACGCCCGCACTGTCGCCGAAGCCTTGCGTAACCTCGACGAACAGCGGGTCACCGCATGGTGCCGCGCCACGAACGTGGTGAAGCAATCACACCGGCATCGCTTGTCACTCGGGGGCGACCGGAGCCTGCTGATCGAGGGCCTCGAAGGCTATCTCGGCGGCACCCGCAGTGCGCTTGCTTCCTCCGCGCCCGCGCGTAATAGTGCCGCCGAGATCGGCCTGTTGTGCCCTGGGCCGGGCACGCAGTACGTGGGCATGACGCGGCCGCTCTACGACCTCCATCCGATGTATCGCGAGCAACTCGAATCGGTGTGCGCCGTTCTCGACAAACACCTGACCCACCTGCCAAAAGGGCTGTTGCCGACCATTTTCGGCGACTCACCCGGTCTCCATCAAACGCGCTCGGCACTGCCTGCGCTGTTCGCGGTCTCCTACGCGCTGGGAAAGACGTTGTTGCTCAGCGGTATTCGACCGAAATTCGGACTCGGCCATGGCAGCGGTGAGATCGCGGCGGCCTGCCTTGCCGAGGTGCTCTCGGTCGAGGATGCGGCCAGGATGGTGGCGACGCTCGGGGCACTCACCGCGTCGTTGCCGCTCGGCGGCCAGATGATCGCGGTGGATCTACCGGCGCAACAGGCCCAACCGTTAGCCGAGGCAGAGCCGGACTGCGAGATTTCGGCCATCAACGGACGCTGCGCTGTGGTGATCTCCGGCCCCATCGAGTCGCTGGCAGTCATCAGCGCTGCCGTACACGAACTGGGCGGTCACGCGCGGAGTTTGTCGGTCTCCCGCGCTTTTCATTCACCGATGATCCAGCCCATCGCGGCCGAATTCCGCCGCGAGCTATCGGGTTTGCGGGCCAATGACTCGGCATTTCCCATCTTCTCCTCGGGTGTCGGCAAGCGCTTGGCCGGCCACGCCATGAACGCCGACTACTGGACGGCCCAGATCACCTCGCCGGTGCGGTTTTTCCACGCGATCCGCGCTGCCACCCAGGAAGCAGCACCCGGCTACGTTGCGGAAGCGGGACCCCGAGCGACGCTGCTCGCAATGGCCCAGGAATCCGGATTGCTCACCCAAACTCCGTCGCTGCCACTGTGCAATGGGCCGGATTCGGAAGGATCGGAACTATTCGACGTGGCCGCAGTGCTGATGCGTGACGGCTATTCCCTTGACCTGGCGCAGATCTACGGGCGAACTGCCGGCACCCTCGAGCGGACTCCGCCCTACTCGTTCGATCTCGACACCAGGTTCTGGTTCGCCAGCGGTAGCGCCGAGACGCGTACGTGACCTCCAAAAGCGCTGACGAGAGGAAAGTTTCGCCGTGAGCAATTTGATCCACGATATCTTCGCTGCCGCCCGTAACTCCGCGGCTGGACTGAACTCCGGCGTCGGCGGCGACCCGAAACGCGCCAGCTGGGCGGAGGTGCATCAGCGGGCCATCGGGATGTCCAACAGTCTTGCCGCGCGAGGAATCGGCCACCACGACACGGTCGCCGTGCTGGCCGGCGACACCTCGGATGTGGCGCCGCTGGCGCAGGCACTCTGGATTCGTGGTGCCGCATTGACGATGTTGCAGCATCCGACGCCGCGTATCGATCTGGCCGTCTGGATCTCGGACACTGCTCGCGCGGCCAGAATGCTTGGCGCAGCGCTTGTTATCGTCGGAGCCCCGTTCGAGGCGGCAGTACCCGCTCTGGAGGCTGAGGGATTGGCCGTCTGCCACGTGGACGCACTGCACGGCGCCGGCCCCATCGCATTGGTGGAATGCTCGGACAGCGACATCGCGATGAGGCAACTCACCTCGGGGTCGACCGGCGTGCCGAAGGCGGTGGAGATCAGCCACGGCAATCTCGTAGCGAATATCGAGGCGATTCGACTGTCGGTCGGTCTCGTCGACGACAGCGTGGTGGGTAGTTGGCTGCCGTTGTGTCACGACATGGGTATGGTCGGATTCCTCTGCGTCCCAATGACATTAGGCATAGAAACCGTCGCGGTCAGGCCCGAGGAATTCCTTCGCAGACCCATCATCTGGGCCGAGATGATCACCACCTTCGGGGTGACCGTCACCGCAGGTCCCAATTTTGCGTACTCCGTACTCGCCCGCGTGCTGGAGCGCGCCGACCCTCAAACGATCGACCTGTCGTCGTTGGCGGTGGCGATCAACGGCGCTGAGCCCATCAATCATCGCGACATCGAACACTTTTCGGTCGTCGGTGCCCGGCTCGGCATGGGACCGGGCGTAGCGACGCCGTTCTACGGGCTCGCTGAAGCCACCCTCGCGGTGTCCGCGGGTGACTATGGCGCGCCAGCCGTCGTCGACCACGTCTCCGGAGAACTGCTGGCCGAGGCCAACCGGGCTGAGCCGGTCGACGCCGGCGCGCAGGACGCACGGCACGTGGTGTGCGTGGGTCTGCCGATTCCCGGCATGGAAGTGCGCATCGTCTCAGACCAGACAACACAGGACACCCGGGAAGTCGGCGCCATCCAACTGCGCGGTCCGTCGATCGCCGCCAGCTACCTCACCATCGACGGCGTCGTCACCCTGGCAGGCGACGACGGCTGGTTCGACACCGGCGATCTCGGATACACCGACGAGCAGGGAAGACTCTACGTCTGCGGCCGCACGAAGGATCTGATCGTGCTGGCCGGACGAAACCTCTACCCACACGACATCGAGCGGGCCGCAGCCACCGTCGAAGGCGTACGCAAAGGCTGCGTCGTCGCGTTGCGAACTAACACCGATCGTGAGGGTTTCGCCGTGCTCGCCGAGGTGTACGACCGCTACGACGAGCAGGCGCGGACACAAATCCGCCGCGACATCACCGCCAAGGTGAGCGGCCACGTCGGTCACACCCCGCGTGAGGTGCTGTTGCTGGCACCGGGCAGTCTGCCCAAGACCACCTCGGGCAAACTGCGCCGGACCAGCGCGCGGGCGCTGCTGGGCTCATAGAAAGCCGCAAGACGGAGTCGGCCAAGGATTCCCCAAGAATCTCCCAAGCGCGGTGGATGACGCTCTATTCACACACCGTTCAACGCCGCCGGAAGTAGAGCACCCCAATGACGACGATCAGCCCGCAGATGACCTCCCCCGCCGTCGCCCTGCAGTGGCGTAACACCAACGGCCTGGCCATCCTGAGCCTGACGCTCGGCGTCCTGCAGTTCCTGCTCCCGTTCGTCCCGACCGCAATTGTCACCATCCCGGTCGGGGTCAACGCGCTGCGTCAAACGCAGTCGGCCGGCCAGGAGGGTCGCAGCCTGGCGATCGCGGGCTTGACACTGTCGGTGGCCCACTCGGTCCTCTACGTAGTGCTGTTCATCTGGTTGATCGTCGCTCACTGAGCAAACTCCTAGACGAATTCCGGCCCCCTGCGCGTAAAGTAACGCGCGCGGTCGGCAGCCTGAACCTCCCGCAAACATTTCATGAACTGAAAATGAACGGGGGTGGGTGCCGTGCCGCACCGCAACTGGCGACAGCGTCGGTATCAGCTCACCGGAACGCTCTGGCTGTTGCCTGCCCTGTTCACAGCCGGCGCGATCACGCTCGGCTCCGCGATCTCCCATGTCCGGCCTTCGCGGGAGTCGATTCTAGGTCCGCTGTTATTCGTGGGTAGCGCAGACGAGGCACGCCGCCTGCTCCTGACCTGCGCCACCTCGATCGTCGGCGTGCTCGCGCTGATCATCGGTTTGACCATGGTGGCCGTGCAGACAGCGGCCAACCGCTACTCCCCCCGCCTACTCCGCAACTTCGTGCGCGATGGGGCGAACCAGGTGGTACTCGCCACATTCGTCGGCAGCTTCACCTACAACGCTGCGGGTCTGTACACGGTCGGCCTGCAGCCAGGAGACTTTCCCCGACTCTCGGTGACCCTGGGTCTGTGCACGCTCTTCTTGTGTATTGGTGCGTTGATCTACTACATCGACCGCATGGTCCATCTGATTCAGATCGACCGCGTGCTCGCAACGCTGAGAATCACTACCGCGCGCGTCATCAGCGACTTGCCGCCTGGCGTCGGACGCGCCGCCGGCGAGGGCGACGCGACCGTGGCTGCCGGGCCGCCGCCCGGCGCAGTTGCACTGCGCGCCAGCATGTCTGGGTACATTCAATACGTCCACACCCCGTCGATTGTGGCTGCGGCCAGCCGGTGCGGCTGCACCTGCCTGCTTGCCGCCGAGGTGGGAGCGCACGTGGTCGAAAACGCTCCCATTGCCTGGGTGTGGTCCGATGATTCCCATCTCGCCCTTGACGTCGCCGCACTAGCTGCCGCCCTGGACAACGCCGTGCATATCGGGTTCGAGCGGACCCGCCGCCAAGATGTCGAGCTGGGTTTCGCCCAGTTGGTGGACGTCTCGGCGCGGTCCATGCACGACTACGACTTCCGCACCGCAGTGCAGGCTGCGCACGAGATGGCGATCCTGATGTGCAAACTCGCCCCAATGCAACTCGGCGCCGAGATCTACCGAGACGGTGCGGGCGCAAACCGGCTGACCGTGCCCGCGCATGGATTCGATTACTACCTCGACTTGGCGTGCAGTCAGCTCCAGCGCTTGGGCGCAGCAGATCCAGAGACTTTGTCGGCCTTACTGAGCATGCTGCGGAACGCCGGACCCATGGTGTCCAGCGACGAGCGGCGAGCCTCGATTGTCCGCAAGGTCGACGAGGTATTGGCTACCGCGCGGCGCTGCGTTCAGAGCCAGCCCGAGTTGGCGAAACTGGAAGCCGTCGCCGACGACGTGACGCGTCATGTTGTCGGTGCGGACCGCTCGCCCACGCTCACACACTTGGCCGTCCAGCTCCGTGAATAGCCTCCGCGATGGCGTCCGCCAGCGGATCGATATCGTCGTCGGTCAGTTCCGCCACGGTGACGCGCATGCCCGGCGGTGTCTCCATCCGAAACCGCGTTCCTGGTGCCGCGGCCCAGCCCGCGTTAAGCAACCGAGTGATGGCAACGGTCTCATCTGGTACCGGGATCCACACATTGAGCCCGGATCGTCCGTGCGAGGTGACCCCGCGCTCGGCCAGCGCGTCGCGCAATCCGTTCCGGTTGTTCGCGTACTGATCCCCGGCCGCCACCACCATCTCCCTCGCCGTCTCGTCCGACCACAGACGGACCGCCAGGTCTTGCAGCAGCCGGCTCACCCACCCCGGCCCGAGCCGCAACCGGCCGTGCACCCGCTCGACGGTGCGGCGATCGCCGGCCAGCACCGCAAGCCGCAGGTCGGGGCCGTAAGCCTTGGAAGCCGACCGAATAAATGCCCAGCGGCGCGTCGCACCGGCCAACGGGTGCAACGGCGCGCCTGCGATGCCGGCGCAGTGGTCATCCTCGATGACCAATACATCGGTGGTCTTGCCGGCCAGCAGGCTACGCAGGGCGGCGGCACGCTTCTTGGACAGCGCGGCGCCGGTCGGGTTCTGCGCACGGGTGGTCACGATGATCGCCCGCACCCCGCGGCGCAGTGCCCGCGCCATACTGAGCACCACCGGCCCCTCGTCGTCGACACTGACCGGTTCGGGGGAAAGGCCAAGTGCTGCAATCAGATCGAGCAGATTCGCCCAACCCGGATCCTCGACCGCAACCCGGTCGCCCGGGCGCAGATGCGCGGTCAGCGCCCGTTCGATGCCATCCAGCGCACCGCTGGTCACCGCGAGATGCTCGGCCGGCACACCATCGGCACTGAGGTCTGCGATGGCGTAGTCGAACAACTCAGTCGACATCGCCGACTGCCCGTACAGCAGGGGCTTACCGGGGTGCGTCGCCACGAGTTGCATCGTGGCGATCGGCAGCAAAGCCGGATCCGGGTTACCCGTCGACAAATCGCGCGCGCCCTCGGGAACCGCGAGGCCCAACAGCGACCGCGGCGTGGTTGCGGGGCGGTCCCGTACGCGGGTACCGCGCCGTCCGGCGGTTTCGACCGCACCCCGATCGCGCAGCAGTCGGTACGCGGCGGCCACGGTGTTGGCGTTAACCCCGAGTTGCCCCGCGATCTCGCGAATCGGCGGTAGCGGGTCCCCCGGCGCCAACGCACCGTGCGAGATCCCTTCTTCGACGCTCGCCGCTATCGACTCGGCACCGGTTCCGGATATGCTGTATTGTACTGGCACGCTTTTCATTATGAACTAGTACAAAGCAAATATGCAACACATTCCGCGGAGGCAATCTCATGGAAACCGGATACCTGCCCTCCCCTCGCACGACGCCGACCCGCTACCGGGAACGCGCGCGCTACGACCGCGAGACCGTCCATCGCATCCTCGACGAGTCGCTGATCTGCCACGTCGGCTACGTCAATGACGGCCGACCGGTAGTGCTGCCGACCACCCACGCCCGCTTGGGCGAGACCCTCTACATGCACGGTTCCACCGGCAGCGGTCCGATGTTGAGCGCGAGACAGTCCGGCCTGCCCGTCTGTGTGACGGTCACGCTCGTCGACGGCCTGGTACTGGCCCGGTCGGCCATGCACCATTCACTCAATTACCGCTCGGTGGTGCTGCTGGGCACCGCGCGACTGGTTGACGACCCGGAAGAGAAGAAACGGGCCTTCGACGCGCTGCTGGACCATGTCCGTCCGGGGCGAGCGGCCGATTGCCGGCCTGCTAACGCCCGTGAACTCGCCGCCACTGCGGTGCTCGCCGTGGAACTCGTCGAGGTTTCGGCCAAGGTGCGCAGCGGCGGCGTGGCCGACGACCCGGAGGATGAGACGCTGCCGTACTGGGCCGGAGTCGTCCCGATGACGTTGATGGCCGGAACACCCGAGCCCGCAAGCGATCTCGACCCGGCCACGCCGCTGCCGTCATACCTGCGTCAGTAGGCGCGAGAGGCGCTCAGAGCAACAGGTACCGGTAGGCCGGCGAACCGGGTTGCAGCGTTTCGACGTGAATCTCCGACGCCCGCATGCGGGCCAGCAGTCCGTCGAGATCAGCGGCCGATCCGAGCTGGATGCCCACCAGCGCCTCGCCTGTCTCACGGTTGTTCCGCTTGACGTATTCGAACAGCGTGACGTCGTCGTTGCGACCCAGCACCTCGTCGAGAAAGCGACGCAGGGAACCGGGTTCCTGCGGAAAATCGACCAGGAAGTAGTGCTTGAGGCCCAGATGGACCAGCGAACGCTCCAGCACCTCCCCGTAGCGCGAGACGTCGTTGTTGCCGCCTGAGATCAGACAGACGACCGTGGAGCCGGGCTCGACTTCGGCTTCCAACAGACCGGCGACCGACAGAGCTCCCGCCGGTTCGGCGATGATGCCCTCGTTCTGATAGAGATCGAGCATCGCGGTGCACACGGCGCCCTCGTCGACGGTGGTGATCGACACCATGTCTCCGGCGGCCGCCAACGCCTGGTACGGCAGCGTCCCGGCCCGAGCGACCGCGGCGCCATCGACGAACTGGTCCACATGATCCAGGGTCACCGGTCCACCGGCCGCCAGCGCGGCCATCATCGCGGCGGCGCCGGCCGGTTCGATGCCCAGCACCGAGGTGTTGGTGGTCCGTACGGCCAGATAGGTCGTGATGCCGGCGATACAGCCGCCACCACCCACCGGCACCACCACCAGGTCAGGCTCTGCAACGGTTCCGATCAGCGCATCGAGGATCTCGACTGCGACGGTGCCCTGACCGGCCATGGTGCGCAGGTCGTCGTAGGGCGGCACCAGGGTCGCGCCGGTGCGCTCGACGTCCGCGCGCGCTGCCGCGGCGGCCAGATCGTAGGTCGAACCACCCACGATCAGCTCGATGAACTCCCCGCCGTGATACCGGATGCGGTCGCGCTTCTGCTTGGGTGTCTTCGCCGGTACGTAGACACGGCCGTGCACACCGAGCGACCGGCACGCATACGCGAAGCCTTGCGCGTGGTTACCGGCTGAAGAACACACCACCCCGGCGGCCAGTTCCACGTCGGACAGCTGAACCAGCAGGTTGTAAGCGCCGCGCAGTTTGTACGACCGCACCACCTGCAGGTCTTCGCGCTTGAGGTACACGTTTGCGCCGGTGATGGCCGACAAACGGTCGCTGTACTGCAAGGGGGTGGGCAAGACCACCGGAGCAATTCGCTTCGCGGCTCCGTCAATGTCAGCCGCGGACAGCGGCTGGGTGATCGAAGGACGCGGGCTCCTGCTTAGTTCGGCGGACACCGGTCAATGGTGCCATGCCTGCGCAGAAGCGGTTCAGCTCACCGGGGTCAGTACGAAGACCGGAATCTGGCGATCGGTCTTGGTCTGGTAATCCGCGTAGTCCGGGTATGCCTCGACCGCGCGGTCCCACCAGGTGGCCTTCTCGTCGTCGAAAACCTCACGCGCTTGATAGTCACCGGTGGAGGTACCGTCCTGGAGCTCCACCCGGGGGTTCTTCACCACGTTGTGGTACCAAACGGGATTCCTCGGGGCCCCGCCCAGCGATGCGACGATCGCGTACTCGCCGTCGTGTTCGACCCGCATCAACGGGGTCTTGCGGAGCTTGCCGGTCTTGGCACCGACGGTAGTCAGCAGGATGACCTTCATCCCTTTGAGCTCCGTGCCTTCGGTTCCCCCCGAGTCGGCGATTTTGTCGGCTTGCTCGCGGGACCAATCCCATGGGCTGGGTGCGTACTCACCTTCTAGCGGCATGGCGACCACTCTATGCCTCGCGCAACCGCGCAGCTGTGAGCACTACCACAACCAAGGTTTCGCCTACCCGAAACCAGAAGTGATGGCTATGCTCAAACGCATGACTCAGCCCGTCATGCGTCCCCCCGACGTGCTCGTTGCGGGCGTTCCGTGGCCCCGGCACAAGCTGTTCGCAGTGGTCACGGGCCTCGTTGCACTGGCACTGATCGGTGTGGTCACCAGGAACGCCGCGGCCGCGGTGCTAGGAAGTGCCGCGCTGGCCGTAGCTGTCGGCCTGGTGCTCAAGGCCGTCACATACCAGCGCGACTGACCCTCGTTCTAGCCCATTCCGCAATCACGTTGACCCTGCGGGTCGCCGTCGCGATCTCGTCTGCGAACTGCTGACGGCGCTTGGCGAGGTCGGCCTGATCGGTGCCGTCAGCCAGCTCCTTATGCCGGGCCAGCCGCAGCGCCGTCTTGAACAGCTCCATCGACCTCGACTCGGCGCTGGCGATCCGGCGCTGCAATTCCCACTGCTTGCCGACCTCGAGGCACTCGGTCAGGAAGGTGTCCTCGTCCAGCGCTTCGTCCTGCAGGGCAGCCAGTCGGTCGGCCACAATGTGATAGGCGTCCAGGAACGGACGCAACACCAGGTGGGCCAACAGCAGATCGGCCGATTCCAGCAATTCCCGCACGTCGACCGCCCTGGCCTCCTTGGAGGTGTCGACGAACGGTCCGATAAGGCGAACCTCGTCGGCGAGTTCCATCTCGAACTGCGCACGCGCCGAGAACAGAAATTCGAACTTCAGCAGTTCGCGCAGTTGCAGCGCTTCCTCCAGCACCGCCGCCGGGGAAACCGCGCCGTCGGCAGCGCCTTCCGACGCCGCCAACAACGCCAATTCCGCGATTGCACGATCAACCAGGATGTGGATGGCGGTATTGCGGTAGAAGGCCGCCACCAGATGCTGGTCGGCGCCGATCCCCCAGACCGCTTCGGTGCCGGACTCGTAGACACTCACCACGCCGGAGTCGACCATCTGGTGCAGCGTCCACCGGATCGTCGACTTGTTAGTCAGGTCCGCCGCACCGGCCACCGCCCAATTGCGGGCTGCGATGTAGCTCGCCAACGGTCGCACCGTGGCCAGCACTTCGGTGATGGACAGCGAACGGTTTGCGCCCAGCAGTGCAAGACTCACCACCGCGGTCGGTGTGACCGGCGTGGCCCGGTTGATCCGGTGCTCCACGTCCAGCGCGATGCGCTCGACCACTGTCCCGGTGCCCGACGAGTCCGCGCGCAACTCCTCCAGTCGCTTGCGCAGCGGGAGGGGTTCACCGAAGTCGAGATAGGCGCGCCCCAGTCGCTCACCCTGCTGCCGGGAAAGCCGCACCAGAAACCGGAAGTCCTCGGGCCGCTTCGTCGCGCCGTAGGCTTCGGTGGTCATCGCTTCCACCTCGTGCAACTGGTCGTACACGATGGAAGTCGGCACCAAATACACTTCGGGGCCGTCGATTTCGTCGACCGCGTCGGTGAGGTAGCGCAGGATGCCGAACACCGGGGGCCGCAGCTTGCCGGTTCGGGTGCGCCCGCCTTCGATCGACCAGGTGAGGTTGGTGTGGTTCTGCACCAACTGCGCGGTGTAGGCGCGCAGCACGAACCGGTACACCGGGATGTCTTTGGTCTGCCTGCGAATGAAGATCGTCCCGGTGCGCTTGGCAAAGCCGCCCATCGGGAAGAAGTTCAGATTTGCCCCACCGAAGGTCAGCGCGGACGACAGCCGGTTGGCCGCGATCTCCTCGGGCAGCAACATGCCGTCCAGGTAGGACCGGTGCGAAAACGCGAATGCCAACGTCGCCTTGCGGTCCAAGGTGCGCAGTTGAGCGATCTGGTCCTCATCGACCAGCACGTCGTAGGCCCGCATCAGCCATCTGCTGAAGCCCCGCCACGCCTGCACCGCACGCTCGTCGTGTGACGCCGCCACTTCACGCAGATAGCCCGCCGCCTCCACGCGCACGCTTTCCCGGTCACGGCCGAGCTCGTTGGCCATCGCGTCGAGCCGGTCACCGAACCACTCGGCGCCCAGCAACTCGGTAACCGCGTCCGTGTCGGTCGCCAGCGCGGTGGTGGATTCCTCGACAATTCCGGTGCGCTGCAAGAGCTTTCGCACCCCGCTGCGACCAACTTCGCGTGCCGTCACCACTACTCCCCTCTGATAGGCCGTGCTATGCCGGTTGTGTTGCCGATGCGGCAGCCGGCTCGTGTACGTCTGCTCCGAGCCGGCTCGCATACAGCTCTTCGATAGCCGCGGAATATTTGGCGTGGATCGGTTTGCGTTTGAGCTTCATGGTCAGCGTTATCTCGTCGCCACCGGGCTCCCACAACGCGGGCAGTATGCGGAATCGCTTGATCTGCTCTACCCGCGACAATTTGTTGTTGCCGACAGCCACGCCGGCGGCGATCTGCGCGATCACCTCCGGGTGCGACGCCAGAGCGTCCGGAGAGGGATCCAGGCCGAGCCGGGCCGCGTACGGACCCACCGAGTCGGCGTCGAACACCAGCAGAGCGGTGTTGTACGGCCGCCCGTCGCCAATGGCAATCATCACCCCGACCATTGGGCAGGCCGCCACGATGGTGTTCTCGATGTTGGCCGGCGACATGTTCTTTCCCGCCGCATTGATGATCAGTTCCTTCTTGCGGTCCACCACCCGCAGATAGCCGTCCGGGTCCATCTCGATGATGTCGCCGGTGTGCAGCCATCCGTCGGCGTCGATCGCTTCGGCGGTCTTGGCCGGTTCTTTGCGGTAGCCCTTCATCACCAGCGGACCGCGCACCAGGAACTCGCCGTCATCGGCGATTCTGCCCTCCAACCCGGGCATCAGTTTGCCGACGGTGCCCAGGCGCGCATCGCGCGGATGGCTCACGGTGGCGGCACAACTGAGTTCGGACATTCCCCACAGCTCGGCGATCGGAAGACCGATGCTGGCGAAGAACGCCAACGTTTCCTTGGGGATCGGAGCCGCACCCGAAACCGCCCAGCGAAGCTCGCCGAAGCCGAGCTTCTCACGCAGCTTCGACAGCACCAACTCGTCGGCCTTATCCCATTCGGCCGCAACGTCGTCCGTCATCTGCTCGCCGGCCAGCAGCGCCTGAGCGCGCTTGCCGGCGACCGACATCGCCCACTGCAGCGCCGCCTTCTTCATCTCGTCGGCTTCGTTGCTGACGATGAATTCGATTCCGGCTTTCAGCTTCTCCCACACCCGCGGCACCGCGCCCCAGACGGTGGGCCGCACATCCGACACTGCGGACACGATGGCCCGCGCGTCGGAAACCGTGGTGACCTGGGTACCGAACATCTCCTGGAGGTAGAGCCCGCACATCCGGTCGGCGATGTGGGCAGTGGGCAGGAACGAGGTGCCCCGGTCGCCGAATTCGACGCCGAGAACGTCGGCGAGGCCGTAACCCTCGAACAGCAGGTTGGTGTGGGTCATCTCCACGCCCTTGGGATTGCCGGTCGTGCCCGAGGTGTAGATGAGAGTGACGATGTCATCGGGTTGTACCGCACGCCAGGTCGACTCGAAGTCGAAGTCATCGGGTGCGGCCGCATATAGGTCGTCCACCGAGAGGGTGCCCGCGGGCTTTCCGTCTATGCAGACGATGTGCTCGATGGGTGCACCGCTGGCCCGGACCCGGTCGACGTATTGCTCCTCGCAGACCACCACCCGGGTGCCCGCGTTGTCGAACACGTAGGTCAACTGCTCGGCGGGCAGCGTGTTGTACACCGAAAACGACGTGGCCCCAACATGTTGCGCGCCCACCTCAAGCGGGTAGAACTCGACTCGGTTGGCCATCATCAGCGAAACGGTGTCACCCCGGCGGACCCCCAAACCGGTCAGCCCGGCAGCTACCTTCTTCACCTGTTCCGCGTAGTCTCGCCAGGTCAGCGTCTGAGTGGCACCGGGCGTGCGCAGGGCCACCGCGTCCGGATCGATCGCCGCGGTGCTCTGAAAGGCCTCGCACATGGTGGCAGGACGCTCGGTAGGAGTCATTTCCGCCCTCCTTCGCCGGTGATCGGATTACCAGGGTGAGCCTACGTTGTGGAGCCGATTGTGAATTTCTCGACGTGACACGCCGATTGACCGTCGTGTGGTTCACCGTGGCGGTCGGGGGCGGCGCTCACGCAGGCACCGCTCGATGAATTCCGCAGGAGCAGGTATCAATTGACGGACACGTACAGCGCATCCCCCATTCGATGACGTCCCGCGCACGCGCCAACGACGCCATCTGGTCATCGATCTCAGCGAGCTTCGTCTCGGCCAGTGCGCGACTCGCAGGCCGTCCCGGTGCGTCGTCGGCGAACAGCAGCTGGATCTCATCGAGTGAGAATCCAGCGGACTTGCAGAGTCGGATCACCTCGAGGCGCGCCAGCACCGAACTGTCGTAACGACGCTGGCCGCCCAAGCGAGCGGGCGCCGGCACCAGGCCGATCTGTTCGTAGTAGCGCAAGGTCGTCGCCGCGATCCCGGCTTCGTGGGCCACCTCACCGATGCTCAGGCTCATCGCAAACCTCCCTTGACTTAGAGTCAACTCTAAGTCGTTGAATGTGCAACATGCACACACTCCACGAGCTGAGCGCCACCAGATACGCGATGCTGCGATCGTTTCGCCGCGACGGCACGCCCGCCGATACCCCTATCTGGTTCGCCCTCGACGACGACGCACTGCTGTTTCGCACCAAGAGCGGCCCCAAGACCAAGCGATTGACCTCGCGGCCCGATGTCGAACTCATTGCTTGCGACTACCGCGGGCAAGTGCGCCCCGGCGCTACGGCGGTCGCGGGCCGCGCGACCATCCTGTCCGGCACGGACGCCGAACGCGGCAACCGACTACTGCACCGACGGTATGGCTGGCAGTGGAACATCGTGCCGCTGTTGAAGATTCCGGGTGTCACGAACGTGCACCGCGATCTCCCGCTGCGAGAGAAATTCCGTCGCGCGCGCGACCGCGGCGTGTGGCCCGACAGCGTGATCGTTCGGGTGCAACCCGCTTAGACGCCCAGGCAGCCCGGGCCGAGTAGCGCCTTCAGGTCGCCCATCAGCGCGGGCGACGGCGTCACCCGCAGCGACTGATCCAGTTCCAAAGTAGTGATCCGTTCGCCGCTGATCAGCCGCAAGTGCACCTGTGAGGTGCCGGGATGCCGCGCCAGCACCTGCTTGAGGGCGGTGACCTTGTCGATGGTGCACTGCCGGGTGGGCAGACTGACGGCCAATGGCCGATTCGGCTGAGCGTTGGTGAAATCCGGCACCACGAGTTCGTTGGCGATCAAGCTGATCCGGTCGTCACGGATGGCCACCTTGGCGTTGACCAGCACCACGGCATCATCGGCGATCTCACCACCGAAGTTGGAGTACGTCTGCGGGAAGAACATCACCTCGATGCCACCGGTGAGATCTTCCAATTGCGCTGATGCCCAGGGCAATCCGTTCTTGTTCACCCGGCGATTGACCGAAGCCAGGATGCCGCCTACCCGCACCTGGGTGTCATTGCCGACGTCGCCGTCGAGGATAGCCGGGATCGCGGTGTCCACCTGCGCAGCCAGCAGATGCGCAACCCCGTTGAGGGGATGGCCGGATACGTAGAGGCCGAGCATCTCGCGCTCCAACGCGAGTTTGTGCTTGTCTTCCCATTCGTCCTCAGGCACCTTGATGGTGAAGACGGACTCGACGCCGGCATCGCTACCGCCGAACAGGTCGAACTGCCCGATGGCCTCAGCCTTCTTGGTGCCGAGGACCGAGTCGACCGCATCGGTGTGCACCAGGAACAGACCTTTGCGCGGGTGACCGAGCGAGTCGAAGCCACCCGCTTTGATCAGCGACTCGGTGACTCTCTTGTTGCAGGCCGAGATGTCGATCTTGTTCAGGTAGTCCGAGAAGTCGGTGTACTTGCCCTTTTCGTTGCGGGTCTTGATCAGCGACCCCACCACATTGGCACCCACATTGCGCACCGCGCCCAGCCCGAAACGAATGTCTTTGCCGACGGAGGCAAAGTTCACCAACGACTCGTTGACGTCCGGCGGCAACACCGTGATACCCAGCTTGCGGCAGTCGGCCAAGTAGACCGCGGCCTTGTCCTTATCGTCGCCGACCGAGGTGAGCAGGCCCGCCATGTATTCGCCGGGATAGTTCGCCTTCAGATAGGCGGTCCAGTAGGAGACCAGGCCGTACCCGGCCGCGTGCGACTTGTTGAAGGCGTAGCCGGCGAACGGAAGAATGGTGTCCCACAACGCTTTCACGGCCTTTTCGGAGAAGCCGTTGGCGGTCATGCCTTCTTTGAAGCCCTTGTACTCGGCTTCGAGCACCTCGAGCTTCTTCTTGCCCATCGCCTTCCGTAGCGCGTCGGCCTTACCCATCGTGTAGGAGGCGACCTTCTGGGCGATGAACATGATCTGCTCTTGGTAGACGATCAGGCCGTGGGTCTCGGCGAGGATCTCGCGCAGCGGTTCCTCTAGCTCCGGGTGAATCGGCTTGACCGCCTGACGGCCGTTCTTGCGGTCGGCGTAGTCGTTGTGGGCGTTCATGCCCATCGGCCCCGGCCGGTACAGCGCCAACACCGCAACGATGTCGTTGAACTCGGTGGGCTGCATGCGGCGCAGCAGGTCACGCATCGGCCCGCCGTCGAGCTGGAAGACACCCAGGGTCTCGCCGCGCCCCAGCAACTCGTAGGTGGGTTTGTCGTCTAGCGGCACCGACTCCAGATCGAGGTCGATTCCTCGGTTGACTTTGATGTTCTCGATCGCGTCGCCGATGATCGTCAGGTTGCGCAGGCCCAGGAAGTCCATCTTCAGCAGGCCGATGGCCTCGCACGACGGATAGTCCCAGCCGGTGATGATGGCCCCGTCCTGGGGTCGCTTCCACAGCGGAATGGCCTCGGTCAGCGGCTCGCTGCTCATGATCACCGCGCACGCGTGCACACCGGCGTTGCGGATCAGGCCTTCCAAGCCGCGTGCGGTCTGGTAGATGGTGCGCACATCCGGGTCGGTCTCGATCAGACTGCGGACCTCGGCCGCTTCCTTGAAGCGTTCGTGCGCGGGATCGGTGATGCCCGACAACGGAATGTCTTTGGCCATGATCGGCGGCGGCAGCACCTTGGTGATCCGGTCGGCGATCGCGAAACCCGGCTGCCCATAGTGGATTCGCGCCGAATCCTTCAGTGCTGCTTTGGTTTTAATGGTGCCGAATGTGATGACCTGGGCAACGCGGTCGCTGCCCCACTTCTCGGCGGCGTAGCGCACCATCTCGCCGCGGCGACGGTCGTCGAAGTCGATGTCGATATCGGGTGCCGACGGCCGCTCCGGGTTCAGGAACCGCTCGAAAAGCAGCCCATGCGGAATTGGGTCGATGTTGGTGATGCCCATCGAGTAGGCCACCAGCGAACCCGCCGCCGAACCACGTCCCGGCCCGACCCGGATGTCGATCGATTTCGCGTGGTTGATCAGGTCGGCGACGATCAGGAAGTAGGCCGGAAAGCCCTTGTCGCAGATGACCTTGATCTCATATTCAGCCCGGTCGAGGTAGTTCTGGCCAACACCGGACGGAAAACGCCGCTGCAGTCCGGCCATCACCTCGTGCCGAAGCCAGGTCGACTGGTCATGGCCCTCGGGCACCGGGAAGATCGGCATGCGGTCACGGGGCGTCCAGACGTCGGCGTAGGACTGCACCCGCTCGGCGATCAGCAGCGTGGAGTCACACGCGCCGGGAACGTCGTCGTCCCACAGCTTGCGCATGTCGGCCGCCGACTTGAGGTAGTAGCCGTCACCGTCGAATTTGAACCGGTTCGGGTCCGACAGCGTCTTACCAGTCTGCACGCACAGCAGCGCCTCGTGGTTGTGTGAAGCGTCACGGGTGACGTAGTGGCAGTCGTTGGTGGCCAGCGGCGGAATGTTGAGCTTGCGGCCGATCTCGAGCAGACCCTCACGGACTCGCTGTTCGATGGACAGGCCGTGATCCATCAACTCGAGGAAGTAGTTGTCGGCACCGAATATCTCGCGCCACTTGGCCGCGGACTCGACCGCCTCGTCGACCTGCCCCAGACGCAGCCGCGTCTGCACTTCGCCGGATGGACAGCCGGTGGTGGCGATGATGCCTTCGGCGTGTTCGGCGATGAGTTCGGCGTCCATCCGCGACCACTTGCCGAGCTGGCCTTCGAACGATGCCAGCGACGACAACCTGAACAGGTTGCGCAGGCCGGTCGCGTTCTCGGCGACCATCGTCAGGTGGGTGTAGGAACCGCTGCCGGACACGTCGTCGGACTTCTGGCTCGGATCGCCCCAGAGCACGCGGCGGGTGTCGAAACGCGAGGCCGGCGCGATGTAGGCCTCGACGCCGATGATCGGCTTGACCCCGGCCTTTGTGGCGGTGTTGTAGAACTCGCTGGCGCCGAACATGTTTCCGTGGTCGGTCATGCCGATCGCGGGCATCTCCAGCCGCTCCACCTCGGCCATCATCGGCGAGATCTTCGCGGCACCGTCGAGCATCGAATACTCGGTGTGGTTGTGCAGGTGCACGAACGAGGACTGACTCATAGGGACGCCAGTCTATGACCGCCCACCGACACCCGATCGGCGTGTCGCGGAACGTGTCTTGACGACTTTTATCCGTACAGCTCGAGGAACTTGTCGAGCGACTTCTGCACGTCCCCTTTGGCCGCCCGAGCCGCGGCTGAACCGATCGGGCCGAACAACGCACGCCCGCCCAGCTCAACGGACAGTCCGAGGGTGGACCCGTCCTTGTTGGGCTTCACGGACAAGGTGACCTTGTACTTCGCGCCGCCTTTTCCGTCGCCCGACATCGCCACCTCGTGCGGCGGCTCCCACTTGGTGATCGTCCACGTCACCCGGTTGCGCAGCCCTTTGGAGCGCGCAACACCGATGATCTGAGTGCCTTCGGTGATCTCGCCGACGGGGGGTACGTCGCTGCGCCAGCCCTCGTGCATGACGAGCCAATCCCCCAGCGTCGACAGATCCGACACGTGCTCCCACATCTCCTGCGGGGTCATCGGGGCGTCAAGGGTCAGGTCCACGGAAGCCATGCGCTGAGAGTAACGCCGACAGTCTGGGAAGATGGATTGCCACAGTCGGTGATAACCGGTACGGGCGATAAGGGGTGGGAGTGGTCGACGACCGGACGGGTTCGCAGTTTGGGCCATATCGGCTGATCAAGTTGCTGGGCAGTGGCGGGTTCGGTGAGGTGTACGAAGCCGAAGACACCACAATGAACCGCTCGGTGGCGCTGAAGCTGCTCAACAGCACCTTTTCCCAGAATCAGGTATTCCGCGAAAGGCTGTTCCGGGAGGCCCGCACCGCCGGCCGGCTGCGTGAACCCCATGTGCTGCCCATCCACAACACCGGCGAAATCGACGGCCAGGTCTACATCGACATGCGGTTGGTGCGTGGCGTCGATCTCGAGACGGTGTTGCAGCGCGAAGGCACCCTCGACCCGGTACGTGCGGTCAACCTGATCCGTCAGACCGCGGCGGCACTGGATGCCGCGCACGCCGAGCAGGTGACGCACCGCGACGTCAAACCCGCCAATATCCTGCTCTCCGGCGACGACTTCGCCAGCCTGGTCGACTTCGGCCTGGCCACTGCCGCGGGCGATGCCCGGCTGACCAAACCCGGCAAGGCCGTCGGCACCTTTGACTATGTCGCACCGGAAAGACTTTCGAACGCCACGGTGGATCACCGCTGCGACGTATACGCGCTCGCGTGCGTCCTGTACGAACTGCTGACCGGCCAGACGCCGTACGCCGAGCACCGCGATATAGCCGCCTTGATGAACGCGCAGTTGAGCGCACCCGTTCCGCGGCCCAGCCAACAGCGTGCCGGGATTCCGGCCGCGTTCGACGAGGTCGTCGCGCGTGGCATGGCAAAGAACCCCGACGAGCGATATTCCAGCGCCGGGGAGCTGGCCGCAGCCGCCCAGCGGGCCCTTGGACCTGCTCCGACGACCCGCGAATGGACTTTTGAAACGCCTCCGGCAGCACCGCCGATCCCGGAGACGCCGACATCTCCTCAACGCCTACTGCCCCAGACCCCACCGACCTGGGCACAGCCCGCTCGAAAGCCACGCCGCCGCATAATGATCGCCATTGCCTCGGCCGTCTTGATCGCCGTTGCCTGCACGGTCGGCGTCGTCGCCATCGTCGGTCGATCCGGCAAGTCCCAGCCAACTGCCACCAGCACACCGCGACCCTCGTCGACAGTTCCGACCATCCTGAAGTTTCCGGATCTGGTGCAAGCCCGCGGCGTGGCCGCTGATGATGCCGGAAACGTCTATGCCACCGAGTTGACCGCACACTCTCCAAACGGGCGGGTACTCAAACTGCCGCCTGGGCAGACCGCCACTGCTATCGAACTGCCATTCGGGGAGGTCTACGCAGAGGGGGTTGCAGTCGATTCGGCTGGCAATGTCTATCTAGCCGACGTGCAAGGCCCGGGCATTTGGAAGCTAGTGCCTGGTGCTCCCGGCCCCACACTGCTGCCCTTCAACCATGTCGGTAGACCCATCTCAGTGGCCGTGGGTAAAGACGGCAGCGTCTACGCGGTGGACGCCGGCTTGAACCAGGTGCTCAAGCTGCCGGCCGGCGCGAGCAGTTCCATCCAGCTGATGCCAACTACGCAGTTGGGAGCGCCGATAGGCATCGCTGTGGACAAGCAGGACAACGTCTACGTCATCGACAGCGGCGAACGACGGGTGCTGAAACTGGGGCCGGGCGCCGTTACCCCTACCGAACTTCCGTTTCCAGGGCTCGACTCTCCTTACGGTGTGGCGGTGGACAAGAACGACACTCTATTGGTCTCCGACATCAATAATCATCGGGTGTATAAGCTGGTCTCCGGTGCAACTACTTCGACCGAACTACCCATTCAGGGCCTGAATTACCCCTTCGGTGTCGCAGTTGACAAGGACGGCGACTTATTGGTCGTCGATTGCCATCGCAGCGACCAATGCGCAGCCGGCAAGGTGCTTGAACTAGGTGTCGGATAGTGAGTTCACCGAATTCCCGGGTAGGTTCGCGATTCGGGCCGTATCTACTCATACGGTTGCTGGGAAGCGGCGGGTTCGGCGAAGTGTACGAGGCCCAAGACACCAGCATGCAACGCGTAGTGGCCCTGAAGCTGCTGTCGAGCAGCTACTCGCACAACCCAGCATTTCGCGAACGACTGTTCCGCGAGGCACGTACCGCCGGCCGCCTGCACGACCCGCATGTGGTGCCCATTCACCGCTGCGGCGAGATTGACGGCCAGCTCTACATCGACATGAGACTTATTGACGGCACCGACCTGCAAAGCACCCTCCAAAATAGTGGCGCGATGCCACCGGCGCGGGCAGTGGCGATTGTGCGCCAGATCGCCGCCGCACTGGACGCGGCGCACGCCGAAACAGTGATCCACCGAGACGTCAAACCCGCCAACATCCTGCTCGGCCGAGATGACTTCGCCTGTCTCGTCGACTTCGGCTTGGCCAATGCCGCCAAAGACACCAAGCTCACTAGCGAAGGGACCACCATCGGTTCGTTCGCTTATCTCGCTCCCGAGCGCCTAGCGTCCGGCCAGGTCACACCCGGCGCCGACATATACGCGCTTGCCTGCGTCCTCTACGAATGCCTCACAGGAGCCGCGCCCTACCAGGACCGAGAAGAAATACCGGCCATTGTTGCCGCACACCTAACCGCACCCGTGCCTCGACCCACCCAGCACCGTCCTGGCATGCCGGCCGGATTCGACGAGGTCATCGCGAAAGGCATGGCCAAAGACGCTCGGGAGCGCTACCCCACCGCCGGCGAATTGGGCGTGGCCGCACAGCAAGCACTCAGCTCGCCAATCGAAAGCCGTTACTGGGCAGCACAACATGCGTCCACCCAGACCGCCTGGCGACCTCCTCAACCGTTAGCCGAGTCGCCGACGCGGTTAAGACCACCGTCGGCTCGTAAACTCCCTAGCCGCCGCGTGGTTGGTGTAGCCGCCCTGGCCATCGTCGCCGCGCTGTTGACCACCATCGCGATCGTTGCCACGACCCATTCGTCCAGCCCGGGCCAGCGGGCCACCCCAGCTACCAGCACTACGCCCTCGGCGTCGACCGTCACGACCAGCACGGTCCCGCCGCTCAACGCGGCGCGCTTGCCAATCATCGGAGTCGGCGTGCTTGCTGGTGTATCGATCAGTCCAGCCGGGGACGTCTATGTCGTCGAAAGCAGCGATCCGCGGTTGTACAAACTTGCTCCCAATTCCACAGCGCCTGCTGAGGTGCCGTTTCGCGGTCTCAATAGTCCCAGATCGGTGAGTGTGGATACGGCCGGCAACATTTACGTCGCTGATTGGTCCCGCCAAAACTGGGGCAAGGTATTCAAACTGGCACCAGGAGCCCTCGCCCCAGTCGAATTGCCGTTTGGCGAGATCCTTCCGTCCGGTGTCGCCACTGATACCGCGGGCAACCTCTATGTGGCCGCCCGTGACCATATTCTCGAGCTTGCGGTAGGTGCCGATGCTCCCACAGTGCTTCCGTTTGGATCGGGACTGTTCGACGGCGTTGCAGTGGACAGTGGCGGTGCCGTCTACGCCACTCAGTCGGGCCGAGTTCTCAAGCTCGCGCGCGGCGCGGCCGCACCGTCGCAGCTACCATTCGGCCAACTGGGTAGGGCGCAGAGCATCGCAATCGATTCCAAGGATGCCGTGTACGTCGTCGACAATGCCGATGGCATGGGCCGGTTGGTGAAACTCGCGCCTGGCGCCTCATCATCAACGGTGGTCGCCGCACCCGAAAATCAGTCGTTTGGTGGCGTGGCGGTTGACGGGGAAGGCACTATTTATCTGACGGAAAATAACCGACTGCTCAAAGTTGCGCCTAGCTGATGCCGATAGAGTCTTTTGGGTGAGTCCTGGTCAGAATTGCGACCTCCGGTCCGTCCTGGCACGGAGCGGGCCACTGGCCCCGGCTTGGGCGGTCGATGTGGTACGCCAAATCGCTGCTGCACTCGACAATGCCCACGCCAGCCGGAGCAGCCATACCCCCGTAACGTCAGCCACTATCCTTCTTGCCGGCGACGGCACGGCATATCTGTCTGATGCTGCCGCAGAGACACCGTCCACTGACCGCACTCGGGTACTAGTCACTGACCCTGAAGCTAAATACCGCAACGACATCTATGCGCTCACGGCCGTGCTTCACGAGTGCCTCACCGGCCAACCCATCTCCTCTGATTCCGAAGCTGGTGCAGGCGCTCAGGATCGGAAGGTAGTCCCGGCTGGATTCGGCGATGTGATCGCCCGTGGAACGGCCAACGACCCCGATGCCCGCTTCCGTACCGCCGCGGAACTAGTAGCGGCCGCCCAACGCGCCCTGTCGATGATTCTGCCCTCCGCCCGAAGCAGCCAACCGACTAGCGCGGACTCGTCGCTGCCGGAGCCACGGCGGGACGTCACGCAGATAATTCAACCGCCCCCGATTGGGCAACCTCCGGGCCTTCCTATCGGAGCGCCTGCCCTCAACGCGGCGCAACCTGGCGGCGATCCCAACCAGAACCGGTCCCTCACAAACTTCTACCCGCGCTCCCAGTCGAATCCCCTGCCAGTCCCGCCGTCGCGGCGACTGCGGTGGCGTTTCCTCGCTCCCGCCGTCGCCGGTGTCGTCATCGTTGGCGCAGTCATTAGCGGTGCTATAGCCATTCCCCGGATGGTCCGGCATAGTCCCCCCGCCAGTCCAACCTCAACGACCCCCGGTGCCACGGTGCCTCACACGTATAAGTCGGCGCCGATCAGATTGCCGTTTCCCGACCTGGACCGGTTGAACAGCGTTGCGGTCGACGGCGCTGGCAACATCTACGTTCTCGCAGCGCTCGCTGCCCCATCAGATGCAGGCCATTTCGACCCGGTGCAGTCGCGTGTGTTCAAACTGGTTCCCGGTGCCCCCTCCGCAACGATCTTGGATATACCCAGCGTGAATTTCCGTACGCCGACAGACATGGCCGTCGACGCTGCCGGCACGGTCTATATCAGCGACCACAAGGCGGTGTGGCAACTACCGGTAGGCGCATCCAGTCCAATCCGACTGCCTTTTCGCGGATTCATTTCGATCGAAGCCATCGCGATTGACTCCGCACGCAACGTGTATGCGGCAGGACCACTTTCAGACTATTCCGACCAGATCAAATACGGGCTGAAGAGGCTGGTGCCCGGCGAGACCAGGCCGACGAATGTGCTGTTTCCCGACCTCTATCAACCCCACGGGCTGTCGGTCGACAAGGCCGGCAACATCTACGTGTGCTCGTCCATCAGGGGGGGGAGCCGACCGCACGTCTATAAACTCCCTGCCGGCACTACAGCGCCCGTTCTGCTAAATATCCCCGAATCCATGGCCCCCTCCCGTTTAACCGTGGACGCGGCAGGCAATCTTTTTGTCGCTGACTACACCAATAAAGGACTCTTTCAGCTGCCCGCCGGATCGAACACGTCGATCAGAGTGCCGATGTCGGTGAAGACCACGGCTGTCGCAGTCGACTCCGCCGACACCCTCTATGTAACGGCGTTGGCTGTAGTGGACAAGCAAGACCGCATCATCAAACCCGGTGAGGTCCTTAAGGTGGCGCCCGACCGCTAGTTGGACGGCCCCACCGCATCCTGAGTGCGCCCTGCTGCGCACGGCTACGCCGCGCTTGCGATCGCCCCACCTCCCCGGGGGCGACCCGCCGCGCCCTGTTAGCGACCCGGCCCGCCGCGCAGCTTGTTTCCGATTCGGATCCCCGGCAGCAGGAGACTGCGCGGAAGGATCCGGCCGCCGGTGCTGACCACCTTGGGCACGATCCCCGGCACCACGGTTCGCGTCCCGTCAACCATTCCTTGCACGGCTTGCTTGGCAACCTCTTGAGGCGACACCTGCGCCAACGGAATGTCGAACCGTTCGGCACCGGCGATCTGCGCCCATTCGGTGGGCACCGGTCCCGGGCATAGTGCGGTCACCGACACCCCGGTGCCGTGCAACTCCTCGTTCACCGCCTCGGAGAAGGTCAGAACGTACGCCTTGGTGGCCGAGTAGACCGCCATGTACGGGATCGGTTGGAACCCCGCGATCGAGGCAATGTTGAGCACCGCCCCGGCGCCGCGCTCGACCATGCCGGGCAGCGCAGCGTGGGTGAGTTCGGTAAGGGCCAGCACGTTGAGGTTGACTTCCGCACTTTCCCGTTCAACCGGCAACTTGTAGAAATCACCACTGGTGCCGAAACCCGCGCTGTTGCAAAGGCCCGCGATCGGGTCGGTACGCAGCCGTTCGATCAGCTGCCCGCGGGTTTTCGGGTCGGATAGATCAAGCGGCAATACCTCGACCTCGACCTTGTGTTCGGCGGTCAGCTCAGCGGCAAGCTCGTCCAGACGTTCGCGGCGCCGGGCGACCAGCACCAGCGGGAAGCCGCGACTGGCGAGGCCCTTGGCCAGTTCAGTACCGATGCCCGAAGAGGCGCCGGTGATGACGACGGAGGTCTGCTTATTCGGTTTGGGAAGACTCATGATGTCACCAATGTATCCCTCGGGTGGCCTGCAAGAAGGTCTCACTCCTCTTGTCGAGATCTGTTGTCTCAGTGCTGGTTTCGCTGCCGGCCTCGCCGCCCTTGGCAGCCGTTGAATCCTCGAACATGCCGAATGCGCGGTTACGTACCCGGTCCATCACGGCCGGGTTGACGGCGTCGGCCAATGCGGCGAACTGACCGAACGGTGAGCTGGCCCGGCGCGGCCGGTGGATCAAAGCATCGGTGATGACACCGGCCGCCTGGTCGGGCGTCAGGGCCGGGAACTTGTCGTACATTTTGGTCGGGCTGATCATCGGCGTGCGCACCAGCGCCATGTGCACGGTGGTGAAGTGGACGTTGTCGCTTACGGTTTCGGCCTGCAACGCGTCGCACAGACTGTCCAGGGCCGCCTTGCTGGCGATGTAGGCGCCGAACCGCGGTGCACGGGTCTGAACCCCGACCGAGGAGACGTTGATGACGTGCCCGAAGCCACGCTCCCGCATACCGGGGATGAACTTGAGGATGAGCTGGACCGCGCCGAGGTAGTTCAGCTGAATTGTCCGCTGGTAGTCGTGAATCCGGTCATAGGACAATGCCAGCGACCGCCGAATCGAGCGCCCGGCGTTGTTGATCAGAATGTCGACGCCACCGAGATCTTCGAGCACCTTGTCGGCCATCGCGGCGATGGCGTCCATGTCGGACAGGTCGCACGAGTAGACGTGGGCCTTGCCGCCGTTGCCGCGAATGTCGTCGGCGACCTTTTCCAGGTTCTCCAGGGTGCGCGCGACCAGCACCACGGTGCCGCCCGACTCGGCGATCTTGTGCGCGGCCGCCTCCCCGATGCCCGACGACCCGCCGGTGATGAGGACGACCCTGCCGTCTACCGAGTCGCTTAGTTTGCGCCCCTGCACGGCATCGCGCACATTCCGCCAGTAGAAGGGGCGGTACCGCCCCGCCGAATTGGGAGTGTTGATCATGTTGGACACAGCCGCGAACGGCTTTTCGACAAAGTTCGTGAGGTCACCAAGATTCATCGGTCGCCACTCCTGATCGTGTCGGGGGAAGATGTGACGCAGGTCATGGAGTCAACCTAGGACATGCACCGAAGATTCGATGCACAGGGCCACGCGAGGAGAAAATCCGCACCGCGAAAGTGCGAGCGCCGCCGAAAGATTCTGGCAGTTTGGCCACCGGCGGGCGTGTCGCGCAGGTCCTCGCGGACCCAACCGGTAGTCAGCAGGTATGAGACTGCTTGCCGCCATCCTGACCGTGCTGGTTGTCAGTGCCTGCGGCGGTGGATCGACTCCTCACACGTCTTTTACCGCGACCCCCGCCTCGACCTCCTCGTCACTGGCCACCGCGCCACCGGCGTCCTCGACCCCGGCCGCACCGGCGACCACATTCGATTGCACCAAGCCTGCGAACAGCGCACAGCAATTGGTATGCGGCGACGCGCAATTGAGCGATCTCGACCGGCGGGTGCAGTCGGCGTACCAACAGGCGCTGGCCCGCCCGGGCGCCGACCAGGCCACGCTGACGACGGCGCAGAGCGCTTTCGCGACGATCCGCGACGGCTGCGCCGATTTCATCGACATCCGGGCTTGCCTGCTGGAGGCATACCAGACCCGGTCGGTCGAATTGGCCATCGCCGACCCCGCCACCGTCGCCCCACCGGTGATCAACTACAACTGCCCTGCCGAAGCGGGCACCTTGAGCGCCCAGTTCTACAACCAACTCGATCCGAAGACGGCGGTGCTGGACTGGAAGGGAACTCGCGTCGTCCTGTTCCTGCAGCCTTCCGGCAGCGGATCTCGGTACGGGCGCCAGGGCTCGGAATACTGGGAGCACCAGGGCGAGGTCACCCTCGACCTCAACGGCACCAAGTTCGTCTGCCACACACAATGATTCACGTCTGATCGAGGCCCAGCGCGGCGAGTCTGCGGTTCAGATAGGTGATAACGCCCGCGTCTGAGGTGAGGTCGATGGCCCGTCGGTAGGCCTGCGCGGCGGCTTCGGGCCGGTCAGCCAATTCCAGCAAGTGGGCGCGCGCTGTCCAGCCGGGCTGAAATTGGTCGACGGCCGCTATCGCGTCGAGCGCGGCGAGCCCCGCCAGCGGCCCATCGACTTCGGCGTCGACCACGGCCAGGGCAACCGAAGCCCCCAACGACGGTGCGACGCGCATCAGTGCGCGATGCAGTTTGCGCAGCGCCACCTTGTCGACCGAACCGCCCTGCGCGCGGCCACAATGCGTCGACTGGATCGCCGCCTCGTACTGGTAGCGACCTGGTCTGCCGATGCGGTGTGCGCGATGTAGCAGTTTTTCGCCGCGGGAAATCAACGTCGCGTCCCACAGTCGGGTGTCCTGCTCGTCCAATGGCACGAACTCACCGTCACCGCAGCGCCGCGCTGCCCGACGCGCCTCCGACAGACACATCAGGGCCGCCAGGCCGAGCACCTCCGGCTCCTCGGGCAGCAGTTCGGCCAGCACGAGTGCCAGATGCATCGCCTCGGCGGACAACGAGTCGATCGGATCTCCTTGCGGCTCCACCTGCCAGTCGATCGCGAAAGCGCCGTAGGCCGCCTCCAGCACTGCGGGCAACCGGTCGTCGAGGTCTGCGCACCCTGGGATGACGAACGGGATACGGGCGTCGCGGATGCGGCGCTTCGCCCGTACCAGCCGCTGCGCCATCGTCGCAGCAGGTACCGAGAACGCACGCGCGATGGCGGCGGCGTCGATGCCCAGAACGGTCTGCAGCATCAGCGGCGTGTGGCAGTTGGCCGCGATCGCGGGATGCGCGCACACCAGCATCAGCTGCAGTCGCCGATCCGGAATTGGACCGAGCTCTTCTTCTCCGTTCAATTCTGTTGCGGTGAAGTCTTTTTCGGGCAAAGGGTTCGTCATCCGGTAGGCGTGTGACTTCCATTGATCGCGCAACCGGTTGCGGGCCACCGTGAGGACCCAGGCGGCTGGGTTGTCCGGCACTCCCGTCTCTGGCCATCGGGTCAAAGCCCGCTCCAGAGCATCGGCGATCGCATCCTCGGCGGCGGGAATATCGCCGGTCGGTGCGGCCAGCAGGGCCAACAGCCGGCCATAGGACTCACGAACCAACTCGGCCACCCGGGCCGGCACCTCACTCAGGTTGGTACCAGCCCTTGCCGGTGGCGTAAGTGACAGCGACGGGCCGGATTTCGACCGTTCCCCAGTTGGCCGCCGGGCACCGCTTCGCCCAGGACAGCGCGACGTCCAGATCGGGCACGTCGATGATGAACACCCCGCCGAGACGTTCCTTAGTGTCGGCGAACGGGCCGTCTTGGATCTGCGGTGTGCCGTCGCGGGCGGTGAACGTGGTGGACACGGCGGCTGTCTGCAGCACCTGCGTGCTGACCAGAACGCCAGCCGCATCCAGGTCGTCGGCGTACTTGGCGAAAGCAGCCCGTGCGGGCGCCATGTCTTCGTCGGTCAGCCCTATCTCGCCGCCCTCCTGGTAGTGCATGAGCAGGCAATACTGCATGATGATGTCCCCTTTCGAGTCGATGGTTGCACCGTTATGACGATTGAAGCGACACCCGATCGACAACTGGGTCGTCCCTTTTTGGCGAGAAGGTGACGAGAATGCCCGGTATGAGCCGCACTTTCGAAGATTTGGTAGCCGAGGCGGAGACGGCGTCCGTGGACGGCTGGGATTTCTCCTGGTTCGACGGCCGCGCGACCGAAGCGCGACCATCCTGGGGCTATCAGCGGCTGATGAGCCGCCGGTTGGCCGGCGTTTCCGCGGCATTGGATATTCAGACCGGCGGCGGTGAGGTGTTGGGTGGAGCGCAGGTGTTTCCGCCGACGATGGCAGCCGTCGAATCCTGGCCGCCCAATGCCGCGCTCGCGACAAAGCGTTTGCATCCGCGCGGCGTGGTGGTCGTGGCCACCCCCGCCGAGACACCGTTGCCGTTCGCCGACGAGGCGTTCGACCTGGTCACCAGCCGGCACCCGAACACCGTCTGGTGGGCAGAGATCGCGCGGGTGTTGCGCCCCGGCGGCACCTACCTCGCTCAGCACATCGGCCCGGCCACCGTCTCCGAGATGGTGGAGTACTTCATCGGCCCCCAACCCCAAGCGTGGGCCCGGCGCCACCCGGACAACGAACGCGCACAGGCCGAAGCCGCCGGATTGCGTGTGGTGGAGATGCGCCTCGAGCGGCTTCGTCAGGAATTCTTCGACATCGGCGCCGTCGTCCACTTCCTGCGCAAGGTGATCTGGACGGTGCCCGATTTCACCGTGGACCGCTATCGCGACCGACTGCACGAACTGCACGAACGCATCGAAGCCGAGGGACCTTTCGTCGCACACGCCGCCCGCGTTCTGGTCGAAGCCCAGAAAGTCGGTTAGTCACCCTCGACGCGCAGCACGTCCAGCGCGTGCGCCAGATCGGCCGGGTACGGGCTGGAGATCTCGATGCGCCGGCCGTCGGCCGGATGGGCAAAGGCCAGCGACCGCGCGTGCAGCCATTGCCGTTCCAGGCCAAGCCTTTTGCCGAGCTTGGGGTCGGCTCCATAGACGAGGTCCCCGCAGCACGGGTGATGCAGTGCCGAGAAGTGCACGCGGATCTGGTGGGTACGGCCGGTTTCCAGGTGCACGTCCAGTAGGCTCGCGTTAACGAAGGCTTCCACCGTGTCGTAGTGGGTGATGCTGTGCCGGCCATCGGATCTGACCGCGAATTTCCATTCCGGGCCCGGGTGCCTGCCGATCGGTGCGTCGATCGTCCCACTGGACGGATCGGGATGTCCTTGCACCAGCGCGTGATAGCGCTTCTCGACGGTGCGTTGTTTGAATGCCCGCTTGAGCGCGGTGTAAGCCCGCTCGGAGATAGCCACCACCATCACCCCGGAAGTTCCGACGTCCAGACGGTGCACGATTCCCTGCCGCTCGTGCACGCCCGACGTGGTAATCCGATAGCCCAGCGCAGCCAGACCGCCGAGCACCGTCGGCCCGGTCCAGCCGACCGATGCGTGTGCCGCCACGGCTGCGGGTTTGTCGACGGCGACAATGTCGTCGTCGGAGTACAGAATCGTCATGCCCTCGATGTCGACGGGTGTGTTCTCCGGTGGCTTCGGCGGCTCCGGCAGTCGTACCTGCAACCAGGCTCCGGCGTTGAGGCGATCAGACTTTCCGGCCGGCACGCCGTCGAGTTCGACGCCGCCGTCCTCGGCGATGGTGGCCGCTGCGTTGCGCGAGAGTCCCAGCAGACGGGCCAACCCGGCGTCGACGCGCATGCCCGCCAATCCCTCCGGGACTGGCATCGAGCGGTCAGTCACCCGCGTCGTCGGATTGAGGCCTTCGCCGACCGACCGCGTCGAAATCGAAGCCGAAGATGGACAGCACCACGAGCAGGATGGCACCTCCGACCACCGATGGGTCCGCGACGTTGAACACCGGCCACCAGCCCACCGAGAGAAAGTCCACGACGTGCCCCCGGAGTGGCCCGGGCGCCCGGAAGAAACGATCGACCAGGTTGCCCATCGCGCCGCCCAAGATCATCCCCAGACCCACGGCCCACCACGGTGAGACGAGCCGCCGACCCATCCAGAAGATGCCGACCACGACTCCGGTGGCAATCAATGTCAAGACCCACGTGTAGCCGGTGGCCATGGAGAATGCCGCACCGGAATTGCGCACCAATGTCCAGGTGACCGTGTCCCCGATGATCGACACCGGCTGGCCTGGGGGCAGCAGCTTGACCGCCAGCACCTTCGTCACGATGTCGAGCAGCAACACCACCCCCGCAACCGACATGAGCAGACGCAACCGCTTCGCCGAAGGCTGTGGAGTGGGAGCCTCAAGTTCGTGAGCCTGCTTGGCCTCACCTGCTGCAATCAGCGGATCGGCGGATCCTGTTGGTTCGTCAGGCACCACACCATCATCCACTACTCGTTTCGCGGTCCAGCGAGTGCGGGATGATCCCCTCATGAGCCGCGTCACCGTCATCACCACCGGAGGGACCATCTCGACCAGCGCCGGCGCCGATGGCGTGCTCCGGCCCGCCCACACGGGCAAGGAGCTGACGCAAGGTCTCGACGTCGAGGTTGAGATAGACGTCGTGGACCTGATGGCGGTGGACAGCTCGGAACTGACGCCACCCGATTGGGATCGGATTCGCGATGCGGTGCACGCGGCGATCGCAGAGCGCCCCGATCTGGACGGGATCGTCGTCGCTCACGGCACCGACACCATGGAAGAGAGCGCGCTGTGGCTGGAGTTGGCCTACTCCGGCGACGTCCCGGTCGTACTGACCGGCGCGATGCGCAGCGCGGACGCACCCGACACCGACGGTCCGGCCAACCTGCGTAACGCACTCGCGGTGGCGGCCGCCCCCGCGGCCCGCGGCCTCGGCGTGCTGGTGTGCTTCGCCGGCCGGGTTTTGCAACCACTGGGCCTACGCAAGGTCGCGACGCAGGATCTGAGCGGGTTCGCCGGGAACCTGGTGGGAACAGTGCACGGCGCGGTAGCGCTGAGCGGGGCGAAGGTGCGGCCGTCGGTGGGCGACGTGCGCGCTGCCGACGCACCGCGAGTCGACATCGCCACGGCCTATCTCGGCAGCGACGCGGTAGCCCTGGACGCATTTGCGGCAGCCGGCGCGCGGGCCGTGGTGCTGGAGGCGTTGGGCTCCGGAAACGCCGGAGCCGCAGTCGTCGACGGCGTTCGGCGGCTGAGCCGCGACGGCGTGGTGGTCGCGGTGTCCACCCGGGTGCCCAGCGGCCGGGTGAGTGCAGGTTACGGTCCCGGCGCCGATCTGGTGGAAGCGGGCGCGCTGATGGTGCCCCGGCTGGGCCCGCCGCAGGCCCGGGTGTTGCTGATGGCCGCCTTGGCGGTCGGATTACCCGTGGCCGACGTCGTCGACCGCTGGGGCTGAGGCGTTTTCCCGTTCGCCGAAATCGCCGAGATAGTCGGGCCAGTCCAGGCTGTCCACCGGATTCGCGGGACCGACAGGGCCCTCATCGTCACTCCCGATCGGGAATGTCCGAGCATGGCCGGGGCCCGAACTGCGGGTCTCGAACCGGACGGTGACCACGCCGTGGCCGGCACCCTGCACCCAGCCATGTCCGAATTCGGCGTGGGTTACGTCGTCGCCGATCCGCCATGGCGCACTGTTCCCGGCGCTGAATTGCTCGGCACGCATCGTCTGGAAATCGTGGTGGTCATTGCCAGTTTCCGAGCCGCTTTCCGGGCCGGTTTCCGGTGACAGCTCCAAATCCGGGAACAGCGACTCTTGGCGCACGTCGGTGAGGCCGGAAAACCCGACGCCCAGCAGGCGAATCGGCCCGATCTGCAGTGGATCCAGCAGCAGTCTTCGGGCCAATGCGACCAACGCAGCCGGTTCGGTCGTCGCATAGGGCAGGGTCGCTGACCGGGTGAGCGTGCTCATGTCGGATTTCTTCAGCTTCACCGTGACCGTACGGGCGCCACGACCGTCTTTCAGCAGGCGACGATGGGCATGTTCGGCGATCGGCTCGATGGCCTCACGCAACTGGTCCAAAGTGGTCAGATCGGCTGCGAAAGTGGACTCGGCGCTGATCTGTTTGGCCTCGGCACGCTCGGCGACCGGGCGGTCGTCAATGCCGCGGGCCAATCGGTGCAGCGCCGGGCCGACGGTGGCGCCCAGGATGTCGGCCACTTCGGCGTCAGTCAGCGCCGCCAACTGCCCGACGGTTTCGATGCCCAGCCGATGCAGCTTCTCCTCGGCCACCGGACCTATCCCCCACAGCCGCCGGACCGGTAACCCGCGCAGCAGCGACTGTTCTTCGGCGCGACTGACCACCTTGATGCCGTCGGGTTTGGCCAGCCCCGAGGCGATCTTGGCGATCTGTTTTCCCGATCCCGCACCCACCGAGGCAACTAGGCCTGTCTCGTCGCGCACCCGTTGTCGCAGGTCCTCGCAGAATGTCCCGACGTCTGCTGCCGACGCCCCGGCGAGCTGAACGGGCTCCCCGAACGCTTCGTCGAAGGACAATTGCTCGACCACGGGCATCACGCTTCGCACGGTGTCGAACACTCGCCGGCTGGCCACGCCGTACACGACGCCGCGTGGCGGCAGCACCACCGCCGCTACGCCGACCATTCGTCGGGCCTGGTGCATCGGCATTGCCGACCGGGCACCGAACACCCGCGCTTCGTAGCTGGCCCCGGCAACAACTCCACGACCGCCCAAACCGCCGACCAGCACCGGTCGACCTCGCAGGGTCGGCCGGGTCAGTTGTTCGACGGAAGCGAAGAACGCGTCCATGTCCAGGTGCAGCACCCAACGGGACTCCACGATTGTCGATGCTATTGGTACCGCTGAGCCGTCCGGATTGATCGATGCCCTAGACGCCGGCCCGGGAGATCGCTACCCGAACGCCGTCGCCGATTTCCGCCGCATCGGCCGGGTCACCGAATTCGAAACTGGTGGCAAGGATTTCACCGGCAATGAGCTCACGATGCGTCCGCGCCCATTCGTCGCGCCCCGCGGGCACCGCGATCACGACACTGATCCGGTCGGAAACGTCCAGCCCGCTCGTCTTACGCAGCTCCTGCAGCTCGCGGATGCGGTCCTTGGCCCAGCCCTCGGCCTCGAGCTCGGGCGTGACGGTGCCGTCCAATACGACCAGACCCGCGCCACCGGACAGTGCCGCGGTGTATTCGGGGTCGGCGGCCACCAGCCGCGAGCTGTACTCCTCGGGCTGCAACACCGCCGGACCCGCGGTCAGGGTGCCGTCCGGGTTGACGACGCCCTCGCCCGCCTTGACGGCTTTGATGGCCGCCTGCACGTCCTTGCCGAGACGCGGCCCGGCAACCCGAGCATTGACTGTCAGCTCGAACCGGCCGTAGGTGTCGATCGCGTCGGTCAGGTCGACCTGCTTGACGTTGAGCTCGTCACCGATCAGGTCGGTGAACGGCTGCAGCCGATCGGGATCCTCCACTGCCACAGTCAGTTTCAGCAGCGGCAACCGCACCCGCAACTTCTTGGCCTTGCGCAGCGAGGAGGCCGCCGAACACACCTCACGCACCTGGTCCATCGCAGCGACCAGGTCGGCATCGACGGGTAACTCCGAGGCTTGCGGCCAGTCCGTGAGATGCACTGAACGTCCGCCGGTCAGACCGCGCCAGATCAGCTCGGTGACCAGCGGCAGCAGCGGCGCCGCCAGCCGCGCCGTGACTTCCAGCACGGTGTGCAGCGTGTCGATGGCATCGGCGTCTTCCACCCAGAACCGTGAACGTGACCGTCGCACATACCAATTGGTCAAGGCCTCGGTGAATTGGCGGAGCTGCTCGCAGGCGCCGGAGATATCGCAGACATCGAGCGCGGCGGTCAGATCGTCGCGTAGCACCGCCAGCTTGGCCAGGATGTACCGGTCCAGCACATGGGACGAATCAGTGCGCCAGACACCGATTTTCGGGGCGTACAGAGCCAGGAAGGTGTAGGCGTTCCAAAATGGCAGTAGCACCTGCCGCACGCCGTCGCGGATGCCTTGTTCGGTGACGATCAGGTTGCCCCCGCGCAGAATCGGCGAAGCCATCAGGAACCAGCGCATGGCATCGGAACCGTCGCGGTCGAACACCTCGCTCACGTCCGGGTAGTTGCGCAGCGACTTGCTCATCTTCTGGCCATCAGAGCCCAACACGATCCCGTGCGCGACACAGGTTTTGAACGACGGCCGGTCGAACAACGCGGTCGCCAGCACGTGCAGGGTGTAGAACCAGCCGCGGGTCTGCCCGATGTACTCGACGATGAAGTCGCCTGGGTAGTGCCCTTCGAACCAGTCCTGGTTCTCAAACGGATAGTGGACCTGCGCATAGGGCATCGAGCCCGAGTCGAACCACACGTCGAGCACATCGGTGATCCGGCGCATGGTGCTGTTACCGGTGGGATCGTCGGGATTGGGCCGGGTGAGCTCGTCGATGAACGGCCGGTGCAGATTGTCGGGCCGCACCCCGAAGTCGCGTTCCAGCTCGTCGAGGCTGCCGTACACGTCGATCCGCGGGTAACCGGGATCATCGGATTTCCATACCGGAATCGGGGTGCCCCAGTACCGGTTTCGCGAGATCGACCAGTCGCGGGCACCCTGCAACCACTTGCCGAACTGGCCGTCCTTGACGTGTTCGGGGTACCAGGTGATCTGCTGGTTCAGCTCCACCATGCGATCCCGGAACTGCGTCACCTGGACGAACCACGACGATACCGCTCGATAGATCAACGGGTTTCGGCATCGCCAGCAGTGCGGGTAGGGGTGCTCGTAGGTTTCGTGGCGCACCAACACCGCGCCGTTGACGGCAGCCGGGCCCTCGCCGACTTGGGAGCCATTCTTCAGGTCGCGGATGATCTGCGCGTTGGCGTCAAAGACGTGCTGCCCCTGGTAATCCGGCACGGTCGCGTCGAAGCGGCCCTTGGAGTCGACCGGGGTGACCGGCACGATGTCGACCGGGTCGGTGGTCGCCATGTCGTCCTCGCCGTAGGCCGGTGCCATGTGCACCAACCCGGTGCCGTCCTCGGTGGTGACGAAGTCGGCGGGCAGCACCTGAAATGCGTTGGGCGAGTCCAGAAAATACGCAAACGGCGGCAGATACCGGGTGCCCAGGAGTTCGGAACCGCGATACGTCCCGAGCACCTCGGGTTCTTCGCCGAGTTCGCGCGCGTAGGCGGCCAGTCGCGCCTCGGCCAGCACGAACCGCTGCTCGCCGACCTGGACCTGCGCGTAGTTCACCTCGGGATTCACCGCGACAGCGAGGTTCGACGGCAGGGTCCACGGTGTCGTCGTCCAGACTAAAAGGAAGGCACCAGCAAGTCCCTTTTGTAAATCGCCGCCCACCACTTTGAACCCGACGGTGAGTGCGGGGTCCTGGCGGCTTTGATAGACGTCGTCGTCCATCCGCAGTTCGTGATTGGACAGCGGTGTCTCATCACGCCAGCAGTAGGGCAGCACCCGGTAGCCCTCGTAGGCAAGACCCTTGTCCCACAACTGTTTGAACGCCCAGATGACCGACTCCATGTAACTGGGATCGAGCGTCTTGTAGTCGTTGTCGAAGTCGACCCAGCGCGCCTGGCGGGTGACGTACTGCTGCCATTCGTCGGTATAGCGCAACACCGATGCGCGGCAGGCGTCGTTGAACGCCGCGATTCCCATCGAGTCGATCTGCGACTTGTCGGTGATGCCCAGCTGACGCTCGACTTCGAGTTCGGCCGGCAAACCGTGTGTATCCCAACCGAATCGGCGTTCCACCTTGTCGCCGCGCATGGTGCGATACCGCGGGACGATGTCTTTGACGTAGCCGGTCAGCAGGTGCCCGTAGTGCGGCAGGCCGTTGGCGAACGGGGGCCCGTCGTAGAACACGTACTCGGCTGCGCCGTCGCGGTTGGCGATGCTGGCGCGGAAGGTGTCATCGCGGAACCAGTAGTCGAGTACCTCGAGTTCGAGTGCCGGAAAGTCGGGCGCCCCGGTAGCCAGCTTCGGATAGCCGCTGCGGTCGGCGTCGAGTCCAGCTCCGAGTTCAGCTTTGTCGGTCACTTCGTCAGTCTCCGGTGCCCTAGGTGTTCAGGCACGGGGACGACGAGTGCGCTGGTGCGCGAACGCCGCGGTACCACCCCGCTTGCCACGCTGACGCGTGACCGCTCGACAGGCTGTGACGGGCCCTACCCGTTCGGTTCTACTGGGCCGGACCGGCTGTTCTTCCGAAGGCTCCCCGGTGATAGCCGGATCGACGCCAGAAGTGATTCTATATGGCCTGCGCACTATCCATGGCTGCTAGGCCTGGACCTCGAGCACACCGATACGCCACAGCGCGGCGTAAACGTGGCGCAGCGGAACGCTGAGCAGGCGGGCGGCGCCGTCGACCAGCGGGTCGTTGGCGGCGGCGAAAGCCTGGCCGACGCGGTGCGCCTTCTTGGCGGCCGGGGCGGCGGGAACATCGCGCACTACGTGCAGCGTGGGTGCGGCGGTTGCGGTAACTACTTCGTCGTACAGTGCAGCGGTCATGATCGCCTCCTCGACGGAAATCAAACGGGGACAAAAGGATTGAAAGGAACTTGAGGAAGTCCCGCCCCGTAACGGCTCCGTCGGAGGGTGTGTGACGACTCAGCCGAGATCGTC
Source organism: Mycobacterium sp. IDUB_37 (assembly GCF_055419245.1). Taxonomy (NCBI): domain Bacteria; kingdom Bacillati; phylum Actinomycetota; class Actinomycetes; order Mycobacteriales; family Mycobacteriaceae; genus Mycobacterium; species Mycobacterium sp. IDUB_37. The sequence continues at coordinate 161,787 of NZ_JBVAXG010000012.1, forward strand.
GCGATGGAGACCGATGAGGGACGAAACGCCCGGATTTCGACCCGGACTGTCACTGGAACTCATGTCCCTCACCTCCTCTCGGTCGCGACCCACGCGGGTATCCGCGCGATCTGTACGCACACAAAGGAGAACAGAATGCCGGCAACCAGCCGGAAATCCGCACCCCTCTCGTCAGAGCTTTGGCACTACCCGACGTGTCCGGTAAACCGGAAGCCACCTGGGCTCAACCCTTAAGCCGGGAAGAGCTGTCCTGACCCGGGGCGTCTTTCGACGTTCGGGGTCAGTGGCCTATGTTCGTGTAGCCGCCTCACCTAACGAGGTGCTTGCCTGACCGATCATGCCCTTTTTGCCCGGCTCGGTCAACGCGCCTGTCCCAGGTTGCCGAATCTTTACGAGTTCGCCGCAGACGCGCCACTCATTTGTCGATCAGGCCGTCGAGGCGCCCTATCGTGTCGATGAACTCCTCCACCATGTCCAAGACCACGGCACGGGTCGGCCGCACCCGATCCAGTGAGCCGACCACCTGCCCGACGAAATAGGTGGCCAGCTCTCGAGCCTTGGCCCCCTGGTGGGCGGCGGCCTGGTTGATGCGCACCTGCGAGTCGGTGACCAGCGCGGTCTGCAGCGGCATGCCGAGGGGGTTGGGAGTATCGGGCCGCTCCCATTCGTCGGTCCACGCCGTGCGCAGCATCCGCGCTGGCTTCCCGGTCAGCGACCGGGACCGCACCGTGTCCGACGACGTAGCGGCCAGGAACTTATCCCTGACCACCGGTACAGTCTCGGCTTCCTCGGTGGTCAACCACACCGATCCACACCACACTCCCTCGGCACCCAGCGCCAGCGCCGCAGCGACCTGTCGGCCACGGGCAATCCCGCCGGCAGCCAGCACCGGCGTCGGCGCCACCGCATCGACCACCTCCGGAACCAGCACCATCGTGGACACCTCGCCGGTGTGCCCGCCCGCCTCGGTGCCCTGCGCGACGATCAGGTCCACCCCGGCGGCCGCATGGCGACGCGCGTGCTCGGTGGTACCAGCCAGCGCTGCCACCACCACGTCGTGGCTGTGCGCCCGTTCGACGAGATCGTGCGGTGGTGGGCCCAGCGCGCTGGCGATCAACTTGATGTTGTGCGCGAAGGCCACCTCGAGCAGCGGTTCGTAACCCTTGGGCGAAATGTTGAGCCCGCCCCGTACCGGTTCTTCATCGGCGATCTGGGCGACGCCATAGCGGTTGAGCAACTCATCGACGAACGCGCGATGTTCGGCGGGCAGCAGGTCCTGCGCCTGGTGGGAGTTGATGCCCCCGGTTTCGGCACCGACATACTTGGGCGGCAACAGCAGATCCACACCGTACGGCTTGCCGCCGGTCTGCTCCGCTATCCAGGTCAGCTCGCTGTCCAGCCGTTTGGGACTGTGCGCAACTGCACCCAAAACGCCCAGCCCGCCCGCATTGGTCACGGCGGCCACGACGTCACGGCAATGGCTGAAAGCGCAGATCGGAAACTCGACACCGAGCATCTCGGCAACCCTGGTTCGCATGCCGCCGACGCTACTCGCTGCTACCCGCTACTGGACGGAGGGAGACAGCCCATCCGGCGGCCAGCCGGCCACGCCGTCTTCCAAAGGCACCTCGAGGCTCTGCAAGATCGAGGAGACCATCCGCCATGCGCTTATTGCTGCCACGAGCTCGATGAGAACCGTTCTGTCAGCATTCAATTCACGCTCACACGCCGCCCAGCTCGCTGCACTCACCGCGCCGTCGCGGACGATGTCGTCGGTAGCCGCCAGCACGGCGCGCTCGGCAGATCCGAACCCGTTGTGTCCCTGCCAATCTCGCACGCCGAGAAGATCCTCGGCCGAAACCCCCAGCCCCGTGGCGACCCGCCAGTGCTGGGTCCATTCATAGTCGCATTCGGTGAGCCAGCCGATGCGCATGATCACCAATTCGCGCAGTCTCTTATCGAGGGCGCCATGCCAGAGCATGGTCGCCAGTAGGTCGTTGAAGACACCAGCCAGTCGAGGATGGTTCAGCAACACCTGAAAGATGCTGAGCTCGGCCATGTAATCGGGTACACCGGCTTCGTCGGCGGCAGCCTTGGCTTCGTCGGCCGGCAGTAGGGGCACCCGGGGTGGCTTCATGAGCGGTCGCGGCTAGGCGTCCAACCGGGCGAACTGGCGCTCGCGATACATCTCGACACTTTGCGCTCGCCTGATCTTGCCGCTCGTGGTGATCGGAATCGAGCCGGGCGCAACCAGAACGAGGTCCGCACTCAGTCCGTGTGACTCGAAGATCGCCGCGGTGACGTCGCGCTTGATGTCGCGTAGCCGTTGGGCCACTTCTTCGTCGGTGTCGCCGCGCTTCTTGAGTTCGATGATGGTGACCAGCTTTTCGGAAGTCCCGTCCGGAACCGCGATCGCCGCGCACCGGCCGCCGGTGATCTCCTGGATCGTCGCCTCGATGTCGTCCGGAGAATGGTTGCGGCCGTAGATGATCAACAAATCCTTGATGCGGGCGATGATGAAAAGTTCGCCATCGGAGTAGAAGCCGGAATCCCCGGTTCGCAGCCACGGACCTTCGGGTGTGCCCTCCGAAGGATTGACGATCGTTGCACCGAACGTCAGCTCCGTCTCCTCGGGCTTATGCCAGTAGCCGGAGGCGACGTGATCGCCCTGCACCCAGATCTCACCGACCGTGCCTGGTGCGGTTTCGATCTTCGTTTCGGGATCGACGATGCGCACCAGTTGCGATATGGGATTGCCGTAGCTCACCAGCGGCGTGCCGCTTCCACTTTCGCACCGCTCGGCCTGGCCGGCGGTCAACTTTTCAGCGTCGAAATTGACGACGTGAGGCGCTTCACGTTCCCGACGGACCGCGATGTACACCGTTGCTTCGGCCATCCCGTAAGCGGGCCGCAAAGCCTTGGGCGGAAAGTTGAACTTGGCGAACCGGTCGGTGAATCGCTTGACGGTCGCGGGCTGCACCCGCTCGCTGCCGTTGAGGACGGTGTGCACCTTCCCGAGATCCACCCCGGCCATGTCGTCGTCCGATACCTTGCGCGTCGCCACCTCGTACGCGAAGTTCGGTCCCGCCGAAACCGCGATGCCGTTGCGCGCCATGAGGTGTAGCCATCGGGCCGGCCGCTGCAGAAAGCCCACCGGAGAAGTCAGCACAGTCGGAACGCCCGCCAGGATCGGCATCATGATTGCCAGCAGCAGGCCCATGTCGTGATAGAGCGGCAGCCACGACACCACCGAGGTGCCCGCGGCCGGGGCGCCACCTTCCTCGACGAAGTAGTCACTCATGATCTGAGCAAAGTTTGCGAAGACATTGTCGCTCGAGACCGTGACACCGGCCGGTGTCCGGGTGGATCCCGAAGTGTATTGCAAATAGGCGGTTTTCGACCCATCGGCGCCGGTTGAGCGAGGCCCCTGGGCGCGCGAGGGCGGCCGGGCATCCAGATCGAGCCGATCAATTTCGATAATCGGCGGCGCGCCCTGACCCGTCTGCGATACGGCGTACGGGGCCACATTGTCGACGGCAGCGGAGGTGGTCATGATGACCGCCGGCGATGTGTCGGCCAGCACCGAAATCGTGCGCTCGTCGTGGGCACCGCCGTAAGGAACCGAAAGCGGCACGGCGATGAGTCCAGCGTGCATTGCCCCTAGGAATCCGACGATGTAGTCCAGGCCTTGCGGCGCCAGTATCACCGCCCGATCACCCGGCGACCCCGCAAGTTTCAGCTGTTCGCCGACATTGAGCATGCGCCGGTACAGCTGTGACCACGACAGGGTTTCCGGGACGCCCTCCCAATCCTGCTCGTAGTCAACGTAAGTGATTGCTGGACCGCCAGGATCCAAACTGGTGCGCTCGCGCAGAACAGCGGGAATTGAAGAGCCGACCACGGCCATCACCCTACCGGTAACACCAGGTCCACGTTCACGAAACCTGCTGACCATCGCTGTCCGGAAAGAGTCGGCGCGTTGATCCATGGTCGAACGGTGCTGAGCAGGGAGGATGGCCACAGGCTGCGCGTTCGACGTATTTTGCGGAAAGGAATCGAGGCCAGACGGTGGATCCGACACAGGTCACCCCGATTGGCGTCATCGGCATGGCATGCCGACTTCCGCAAGGCATCGACTCCCCCGACAAGTTGTGGGAGGCACTACTTCGGGGCGATGACTTGATCACCGAGATTCCCGCCGACCGCTTCGACGTGGACGAATATTACGACCCCGAGCAGGGAGCACCGGGCCGGACGGTGTCGCGGTGGGGCGGGTTCCTGCAGGATGTCGCCGGGTTTGACCCCGAATTCTTCGGCATCAGCGAGCGTGAAGCCACCGCGATCGATCCTCAGCACCGCCTGCTGCTGCAGACCTCGTGGGAGGCGGTGGAGCACGCCGGGGTAGCTCCGCAATCGTTGAACGGTTCGCAGACCGGTGTGTTCGTGGGGATGTGCCGCGACGATTATGCGTTCGTCACCGACGAGGCGGGCGCCTTGGACGACGCGTACGCATTCACCGGAACCGCGTTCAGCATGGGTTCCGGGCGGGTGTCGTACGCGATGGGACTGCGCGGTCCGGCGATCACCGTGGATACGGCGTGTTCGTCGAGTCTGCTCGCGGTGCATCTGGCCTGCCGCAGTCTGCACGAGCGCGAGAGCGACCTGGCGTTGGCGGGCGGGTGCGTGGTGATGCTGCAACCGCACGTCTTCACCTCAGCCTCCGCCCAAGGAATGCTGTCGCCGACCGGTCGTTGCCGCACCTTCGACGCCGCCGCCGACGGGTTCGTCCGTTCCGAGGGCTGCGTGATGGTGATGCTCAAGCGACTCCCCGACGCGCTGCGCGACGGCGACCGGGTCCTGGCGGTGCTGCGCGGCACCGCAACCAATCAGGACGGACGCACCGACACCATCTCGAGTCCGTCACCGGACGCCCAGGTCGCTGCTTATCGGGCGGCGCTGGCGGCGGCCGGGGTCGACGCCGACACCGTCGGCCTGGTCGAGGCACACGGCACCGGAACCCCGGTCGGCGACCCGATCGAATTCGCTGGCCTGGCGCAGGTTTATGGCGCCAACGGGACGTCCTGCGCGCTCGGGTCAGCCAAGAGCAATCTGGGACACACCGAGGCCGCGGCCGGAGCCGTGGGAATCATCAAAGCGATCCTGTCGCTACAGCACGCAATGGTGCCGCCGATGGTCCACCACACCCGGCTACCCGACGAGCTCGCCCAGATCGACACTGGACTCTTTGTGCCGCAAGAGATTACGCCGTGGCCCAGCCAGCATGACGGCAAGCCCAGGCGGGCGGCGGTCTCGTCCTATGGCATGTCCGGCACCAATGTGCACGCAATCCTCGAGCAGGCCCCCGAAACCGCGGGGTCGGTCCCGCGCGGGCCGGATGCCCCGCGGTTGTTTGCCCTGTCCGCTACCTCGGCTGAGGCGCTTCGTCAGACATCGCGCGGGCTGGCCGACTGGGCTGAGCGCACGCAATCCTTGGCGCCATCAGATCTGGCCTACACGCTGGCACGTCGCCGCGCACACCGACCGGTGCGCACCGGCGTGATCGCCAGCGGCCGCCGCGAGCTGATCGAGCGTCTGCGTGAGGTCGCCGACGGTGACACCCCCTGGAGGGCCGCGGTCGGCCAGGACGACCTCCCGCCAGTCTGGATCTTCTCCGGGCAGGGCTCGCAATGGACGGCCATGGGGGCAGACCTGCTGGCCACCGAGCCGGTCTTCGCCGCGACCGTGACCGCCGTCGAGCCGTTGATCGCGGCCGAATCCGGTTTCTCGATCACCGAGGCGATGACTGCGCCCACGACCGTCACCGGCATCGACCGAGTCCAACCGACCCTGTTCGCCATGCAGGTCGCGCTCGCCGCGACGATGAAGTCCCACGGTGTCGTGCCGGGCGCAGTCATCGGCCATTCGCTCGGTGAGGTCGCCGCGGCCGTGGTTGCAGGCGCGCTGTCGTTGGACGACGGGGCGCGGGTGATCTGTCGCCGCTCGCGGCTGTGCACCCGCATCGCGGGCGCCGGCGCGATGGCGGCGGTCGAATTGTCACCCCAGCAGGTGCGCGCGGAGCTGGCACGTCGCGGCGTCAAAGACGTCGCGATCGCCGTCGTCGCCTCCCCGCAGTCCACGGTGATCGGCGGAACGGCAGAGACGGTCCGCGACCTCGTCGCGGCGTGGGAGAGTCGCGACGTGATGGCCCGCGAGGTCGCTGTCGACGTCGCGTCGCACACCCCACAGGTCGATCCGATCCTCGACGAGCTGTTTCACGTGCTGGCCGGGACCACCCCGATGACGCCTAATGTCCCCTTCTACTCGACGACGCTGTTCGACCCCCGCGAACGGCCGGTATGTGATGCCCGTTATTGGGTGGACAACCTGCGGCACGCGGTGCGCTTCTTCGCGGCGGTGCGCGCGGCGCTCGAGGACGGCTATCGGGTGTTCGGCGAGCTGTCGCCGCACCCGCTACTGACCCGCGCCGTCGAGCAGACAGCCGCCGGCCTGGACATCCCGGTGGCAGCGGTGGCAGGAATGCGACGCGACCAACCATTGCCGCACGGCCTGTTGGGGCTGGTGGCTGAGCTGCACAGCGCGGGCGCCGCGGTGGACTTCTCGCTGCTCTGCCCCGGTGGCCGCCTGGTGGACGCGCCGCTGCCGACCTGGGCCAATCGCCGACTGCTGCTCGCCGCTGACGGCGCGGGCCGTCGGGCCGGACGCGTCGCCAATTCTGTACTGGCACATCCACTACTGGGCTCGCACGTGCAACTGATGGAGGAGCCGGAACGGCACGCCTGGACGGCCGAAGTCGGCACCGCCGGGCAGCAGTGGTTGGCTGACCATCAGATTCATCACGTGACGGCGCTTCCGGGGGCCGTCTACTGCGAGATGGCGCTCGCCGCGGCCCGCACCGTCTTCGGCGAAGAGTCCGAAGTGCGCGACATCCGTTTCGAACAGATGCTGTTCCTCGACGAGCAGACCCCTGTCGGAGCCGTCGCCACCGTGGAATCCGGCGCGGTCTCGACCTTCGATGTTGAGACGCTCCAACAGGGCGAGAAGGTACGACGGGCCAGCGCGGTCCTGGCCATGGCGGACGCCGACGACCGGCCGCCCGCGCAGAATCTGGATGCTCTGCTGTCCGCCCATCCATGCCGGCTGGACGGCGACCAGCTGAGGCGGTGGTTCGACGCGCGCGGCGTTCAGTTCGGTCCCGCGTTCACCGGTCTGATCGCTGCCTACACATCGGCAGGGACAATCGACGCGGTGCTGGCCGAGGTGAGCCTGCCGAGCACGATCCGCAACCAGCAAACCGGCTACCACGTGCACCCGGCACTGCTGGACGCTTGCTTCCAGTCGGTAGCCGCCCACCCCGCCCTCGACGAGGCAGGCAATGGCGGCCTGTTGCTGCCGCTGGGTGTTCGCCGGCTACGCACCTACGGACCCACCCGTAACGCGCGCTATTGCCGGACCACGGTGACCGCATGCGGCGCAGACGTCGAGGCCGACATCGACGTCATGGACGAGCACGGGAAAGTCGTGCTGATTGTGCGCGGCCTGCTGATGGGCACGGGCTTCTCCGCGAGCGCCGACTGCGAGCGTCTGCTGGGTGAACGGCTGCTGGCTATCGACTGGCAACGGCGCGAGCTGCCCGAGCCGGACGCCACGTCAACCGGTACTTGGCTGCTGATCAACGTCACCGATACCCCCGACCCGTTACCGGAGCAGTTGGCGGCAGCGTTGCACCTGCACGGCGCCCAAAGCACGGCGATTCGCTGGCCCGCCCCCGCCGGCCAGCAAGGTTTCCGCAGCTGGGACGGCGTGGTCGTCCTGACGGGACCGAACCAGGGCAATTTGTTGAGCAGTGATCACGTGCGGCAGCTGGTGCGCATCGCCCGCGGGCTGGCGGACATCCCGGGCGACGCGACGCGGCTGTATGTCGTCACCACCGAGGCGGCCACCGTTCTGCCCGACGACTGCGCCAACCTCGAACAGGCCGGGTTGCGCGGCCTGCTGCGGGTCATCGGTGCCGAGCACCCACACCTGCACACCACCCACATCGACTTCGATGCGCGGACAGGACCCGATCTGTTGGCGCGGCAACTACTCAGCGGATCGGAAGAAGACGAGACCGCCTGGCGCAACGGCGATTGGTACGTCGCCCGGTTGCGACCAGCTCCGCTGGACCCAGAAGAACGCCACACCGCCGTCGTTGCGCATGAACGTGACGGGATGCGCATGCAGATCCGGACCCGGGGTGATCTGCAAACAATGGAACTCGTTGCCTTCGAACGGGTTTCGCCGGACGCCGGGGAGATCGAAGTTGCGGTCAGCTCGTCCAGTATCAACTTCGCGGACGTGTTGGGTGCGTTCGGCAGATATCGCACCCTGGGACCGCTGCCGGGCGTGGGCACCGACTTTGCCGGCGTGGTGACCGCCGTCGGGCCCGGCGTCACAGAACTCGAGGTCGGTGATCGCGTCGGCGGCCTCTCCCCCAACGGGTGCTGGGCCACCTTCGTCGTCTGTGCAGCAAGTACGGCAGTAAAGATTCCGGCCGGGCTGAGCGACGCTGAGGCCGCCGCGGTGACCACCGCATCGGCCACCGCCTGGTGCGGCCTACAGGAACTGGCTCGCATCAGAGCCGGCGACAAGGTGTTGATCCACTCGGCGACCGGCGGGGTGGGCCGAGCAGCGATCGCCATCGCACGGGCGGCCGGAGCCCAGATATTCGCCACTGCCGGCAGCCCTGAGCGGCGAGAGATGCTGTACGACATGGGCATTGAGCATGTGTACGACTCGCGAAGCACCGACTTCGCCGAGCAGATCCGTCGCGACACGCACGGCGCCGGCGTGGACATCGTGCTCAACTCGTTGACCGGTGCGGCGCAGCGCGCGGGAGTGGACCTACTCACCTTCGGTGGCCGATTCATCGAGATCGGCAAGCGTGACATCTACGACGACACCCGACTCGGCCTGCTCCCGTTTCGGCGTAACCTCTCCTTCTTCGCCCTTGACCTGTCGTTGATGTCGATCACCCATCCGAATGAATTCCGTGACCTGCTGAGCAAGGTGTACCGGCTGACCGCCGACGGCTCGCTGCCCGTGCCGGAGCGCACCCACTACCAGCTTGCCGAGGCGGCTACCGCCGTCCGGGTGATGAGCGCGGCCGAACATACCGGCAAACTCATCCTCGACATTCCGCGCGCCGGGGCCAGCACCGTGGTGCAACCACCCGAGCAACTTCCCGTCGGTAGGCCGGACGGCGCCTACGTCATCACCGGCGGTCTCGGTGGCCTCGGATTGTTCCTGGCCGAAAAGCTGGCTGCGGCCGGCGCCGGCCGCATCGTGCTCAACTCGCGGTCAGCGCCCAGTCAAAAAGTGCTGGAGACAATCGAACTCATCCGGGCGACCGGGTCCGACATTGCGGTGCAATGTGGCGACATCGCACTCGCGGACACCGCCGAGCGGTTGGTCGCATCCGCGACCGCCACCGGGCTTGCCTTACGGGGCGTGCTGCACGGGGCCGCCGTCGTCGAGGACGCCACGCTGGCCAACATCACCGATGAGTTGATCGCGCGCGATTGGACACCGAAGGTGCACGGGGCCTGGAATCTGCACCAGGCCACCGCATCTGCCCCGTTGGACTGGTTCTGCTTGTTCTCCTCGGCGGCCGCGCTGCTGGGATCGCCGGGCCAGGGTGCCTACGCCGCGGCCAACAGCTGGCTGGACGCCTTCGCCCATTGGCGGCGGGCCCAGGGCCTACCTGCCACCGCGATCGCCTGGGGTCCGTGGGCGGAGATCGGTCGCGGCGCGGGCCTGGCCGACAGCGGCGAAACCACCATGATCACTCCCGACGAGGGTGCCTTCGCGTTCGAAGCGTTGTTGCGCCACACCCGTACCTACAGCGGCTATGCCCCGCTCGTCGGATCCCCCTGGCTGACGGCGCTCGCTCAACGCAGCCGCTTCGCGGAGGCATTCCGATCGATCGGGCCAAACCGGTCCGAGCACAGCAGGTTCCGTGCCGGGCTCGCCGACCTTCCGCTGCACGAATGGCCGACCGCCCTGCGGCGGATGCTCTCCGAGCAGGTCAGCTTGATATTGCGCCGCTCCGTCGACCCGGATCGTGCGCTTTCCCAGTACGGCTTGGACTCGCTGGGCAATCTGGAACTGCGAACCCGCATCGAGACCGAAACCGGGGTGCGCGTCTACTCGACCGACATCACCACGGTTCGGGGTCTGGCGGATCACCTGTGCGAAGCGCTGGGAACACCTCGGAAAGTCAGCACTGAATCCTAAGGAGCGAGCATGGTTGTCTTGGGCCATATGGGTCTGGAAACCGTCGGCAACTGGGCCCCAGCTCCTGGTTCGGCCTGGCTGTGGGAGGCCTCTTCGGCGACGCTCGAGAAAGTGCGGCAGGCACCGATAAGTGCTGTGCCACCGAGCTATATCCAGTCCCGGCACCTGCGCGGCTATCGCGATCAGGCAGCCCGCGGCATCGACATGTCCCGGCTAGTGGTCGCCGCGTTGGACATTCGAGGCCAGTGCGACATCCGCACGATGACGTACGTGATCAATGCACACCTTCGGCGACATGACACCTACCGCAGCTGGTTCGAATTCACCGAGAGCGACCACATCGCCCGCCGCACCATGTCCGATCCGGCTGACATCGAGTTGATTCCGGTCGAGCGCGGTTGCCTGACGACGAAGCAATGGCAGGACCACATCCTGGCCACACCCGGCCCTTTGGAGTGGGATTGCTTCCGGTTCGCCATAATTCAGCGCGACGACCACTTCACCTTCTGCGTCAGTGTCGATCATCTCCACGTCGACGCCATGTTCCTCGGCGCTGTGTTCTGGGAGATCCGCGAGATGTACGACGCCCTGATGGACGGCGCCGGCCCGATACCGCTACCGAGCGTCGGTAGTTATCACGACTACTGCCGGCGCGAGCGCGCGTACACCTCAGCGTTGACTTTGCAATCTCCCGAGATCCGGCGGTGGATCGAATTCTTCGAAGGCAACGACGGATCCCTTCCCTCATTCCCGCTGCCACTGGGCGACACATCGCTGGCCGCGACGGGTGAGTTGCTCTCATTGCAATTGATGGACGCCCGCCAGACCGCCCGATTCGAGGCTGCCTGCACCAACGCGGGCGCCCGGTTCAGCGGCGGCGTATTCGCGTGCGCCGCGCTGGCCGAGTACGAACTCACCGGCTCCGAAACCTATAACGCCGTCACTCCCAGCAGCACCCGCAGCGGCCCGGCCGAGTTTGCGACCACTGGCTGGTTCGTCGGCCACATCCCGTTCGCTGTCCAGGTGGCGTCGTCCTTCGCTGAAACGGCACGGTGCGCGCAAGCCGCTTTCGACTCGCGAACTCAACTGGCCAATGTGCCGTTCGAGCGCGTACTGGAACTGGCGCCATGGCTCGACACGGCCCCGCCGGGGGGCGGCTTTCCCATGCTGTCCTTCCTCGATGCCGGAGTCCCTCCGTTATCTGCCGTCATCGCAATGCATTTGGACCGCATGAAGATCAGAGCTTTCAGCGATGGCCGGATAGCCGCCCGAGTGTGTATGTGGGTCAACAAGTTTCAGCAGGAGACCACCGTAACGGCATCCTTTCCGAACAACCCGATCGCACATGACTCGGCAGTGCGCTATCTGGAAGCGATGAAATCCGTGTACGTCGCAGTCGCCGAGGGCCGTACCGACGAATCAACTGACCTTGTTTGCCCGCGCGATAGCGCTCAGGTTCACCCGCGCGATAGCGCTCCGGTTCGCCCGCGCGATAGCGCTCAGCTTCGCTGGCAGCAGCCGTCCGCGCGTTCCGGATAAGGCCCCGAGCCGTCGGCCGGATGGACTGGGTCCGACACAGCCGCCAACCATATGGTGAGCAAATGCCACCGCAAAGCGGAACAAAATGCGCCGATCTCGCACCGTAGCGCACGCGGGCGCCGGCGAGGTTTTTCGGTACGTACCGTCGAATTTTCCACGCGCGGGAAGGCGAGCCGCTAGGCTTTTGTGACGCCAAGAACTTGTGGCTGCCGTCGACGATGTCGGTCGGCCATGGGTGCTGGATGCTTCGGTTTTTCCGGCACGTCACGAATTCGGCGATGTTCCCCGAAGCGCTGATGCGAGTTCGAACCCGGTGAGAAGAACTTGAAGCATTTATATAGAGAGAAGAAGGTTCGTGGATAAGACGCGCGTGACCCCGGTTGCTGTCATCGGTATGGCGTGCCGACTACCTGGGGGTATCGACTCTCCTGAGCTTTTCTGGGAGGCGTTGCTGCGCGGCGACGATCTGGTGACCGAGGTTCCCCCGGACCGCTGGGACATCGACGAGTACTACGACCCCGAGCCAGGCGTTCCGGGACGCTCCCACTGCAAGTGGGGCGCATTCATGGACAACGTCGGCGACTTCGATCCCGAGTTCTTCGGGATACCGGAAAACGAAGCCATCGCCATGGACCCGCAACATCGGATGTTGCTGGAAACCTCGTGGGAGGCCATGGAACACGCCGGCCTGACGCCGCAACAGCTGGCCGGGACCGCGACTGGCGTCTTCACCGGCCTGTTGCACACCGACTACGCGTTCGTTCAAGCCGATACCCACACTTTCGAGGGACCGTACGGCAACACCGGAACCAATTCCTGCATGGCCTCGGGGCGCGTTTCCTACGCGATGGGTCTGCGCGGTCCGGCAGTCACGGTCGACACCGCGTGCTCATCGAGTTTGTTTGCTACCCACCTGGCCTTTCGTAGCCTGAACGACGGCGAGAGCGACCTCGCCTTCGCGGGTGGTGTCTACGCGATGCTGGAGCCGCGGCGGTTCGCCTCGGCGTCGGCGAACGGGATGCTGACCCGCACCGGACGCTGCCACACGTTCGACGTGGCGGCAGACGGGTTCGTCACCGGCGAGGGCGTCGCAGTGCTGCTGCTCAAGCGGTTGCCCGACGCCGAGCGCGACGGTGACCGGATCCTGGCCGTGCTGCGCGGCACGGCCGCCAATCAAGACGGCCGGACCGTGAACATCGTGACCCCGTCGCAGAGTGCGCAGGTCGCGGCCTATAAAGCAGCGCTGGCCGCGGGCGGCGTGGACCCGACCACCATCGGCATGGTCGAGGCGCACGGCACCGGCACACCAGTGGGCGACCCCATCGAGTACGCGAGCCTGGTCGAGGTATACGGCACCGACGGGCCCTGCGCGCTGACGTCGGTGAAGACCAATTTCGGGCACACGCAGTCGACCGCGGGAGCGCTGGGGCTGATGAAGGCCGTGCTCGCCGTGCAGCACGGGGTGATTCCGCAGCAACTGCACTTCAACGAGATGCCCGATGAGATGGCCCAGCTTCAGACCAGTCTCTTTGTGCCGCAAGAGGTCACGCCGTGGCCGGCGACCGATGGGCAATCCCCGCGGCGGGCTGCGGTGTCGGCGTACGGCATGTCGGGAACCAATGTGCACGCCATCTTGGAGCAGGCGCCCGCAACCCAGGAATCCCTGAGTACGGACCAAGAGTCCGGTATCGATGGCGCGCTGCTGTTTCCGCTGTCGGCCAGCTCGGAGGAGGCATTGCGACAAACCGCTGCGCGGCTTGTCGATTGGGTCGCTGCTCAGGGATCCGACTTCGAGATTGCGGATCTGGCGTACACGCTGGCGCGTCGGCGTGGGCACCGGTCGGTGCGCACGTCCGTGCTGGCCAGCACCGTGGACGAGTTGTCCGGGTCACTGCTCGAGATCGCCAACGGGGAAGTCCCCTATCCGCCGGCTGCGGGTCGCGATGACCGGGGTCCGGTGTGGGTGTTCTCCGGTCAGGGTTCGCAGTGGGCCAAGATGGGCGCCGATCTGCTGGCGAACGAGCCGGTGTTCGCCGCGAAGGTCGCCGAGATCGAGCCATTGATCGCCGCAGAGTCCGGGTTCTCGGTCACCGAGGCGATGACCGCGTCCGAGGTCGTGTCCGGGATCGACCGCGTGCAGCCGACGCTGTTCGCCGTGCAGGTCGCGCTCGCTGCCGCGATGAAGTCGTACGGGGTGACGCCCGGGGCGGTGATCGGCCACTCACTGGGCGAGTCCGCGGCCGCCGTGGTCGCCGGAGCACTGTCCCTCGAAGACGGCGTTCGCGTCATCTGCCGCCGCTCCAAGCTGATGAGCCGCATCTCCGGCTCCGGCGCGATGGCGTCGGTGGAACTGCCTGCCCAGCAAGTACTTTCAGAGTTGATGGCACGCGGCATCAATGATGTCGTGGTCGCGGTGATGGCGTCGCCGCAGTCCACGGTGATCGGTGGGGCCACCCAGACGGTGCGCGATCTGGTCGCGATTTGGGAAGCGCGTGACGTGATGGCGCGCGAGGTTGCCGTCGACGTGGCTTCGCACTCCCCGCAGGTCGAGCCGATCCTCGACGAACTGATCGAGGCGCTGGCCGAAATCTCGCCCCTGGAACCCGAGGTTCCCTACTACACGGCCACCTCGTTCGACCCTCGCGAGGAGCCCTACTGCGACGCGTACTACTGGGCTGACAACCTGCGGCACACCGTGCGCTTCGCCGCGGCCGTGCAGGCCGCGCTCGAGGACGGATATCGGGTCTTCACCGAGCTCTCCCCCCACCCGCTGCTGACTCATCCGGTGGATCAGACTGCACGCAGCCTCGACATCACGGCGGCCGCGCTGGCCGCTATGCGGCGCGAACAACCGCTGCCGCACGGACTTCGTGAGCTGCTCGGTGACCTGTACGACGCGGGCGCCTCGGTGGACTTCGCGGTGCTCTACCCGACCGGGCGACTGGTGGATGCGACGCTGCCGGCCTGGTCGCACCGCCGCCTGCTGCTGGACGACTCCAAGGATCGCCTCGCGCACGGCAGCACGGTGGCCGTGCACCCGCTGATGGGCGCGCATGTGCGGTTGCCCGAGGAGCCGGAGCGCCACGTGTGGCAGGGCGATGTCGGTACCGAGGTGCTGCCCTGGTTGGCCGATCACATGATCCACAGCACCCCCGCGCTGCCCGGTGCCGCGTACTGCGAGATGGCGTTGGCCGCGGCCCGCACCCTGCTGGGCGAAGCCTCGGAAGTCCGCGATGTCCGCTTCGAGCAGCTGCTGCTGCTCGATGGGCAATCCCCCATCGGCGCCACCGCGACCGTTGAATCGCCCAATGTCGTCCCGTTCGTGGTGGAGACCAGCGAGGAAGGCGAACGCTCGCGTCGAGCTTCCGCCATGCTGCACCCCGCTGACGATGACGACCGCCCAGCCGCGCATGACATCGAAGCCCTGCTGGCGACGCATCCGAACCCGGCCGAAGGCGTAGACCTCCGCAGCGAGTTCGACGTCCGTGGCATTCAGTACGGTCCGGCGTTCACCGGCCTGGCCACCGTGCACACCGCGCAGGAAACCGGCGGTACCAGCGTGCTCGCCGAAGTCGCGGTGCCGAGCTCCATCCGGTCGCAGCAAGGTTCCTACGGCGTGCACCCGGCGCTGTTGGACGCCTGCTTCCAGTCGATGGCCGCACACCCCAGCGTGCGTAACGCCGGCAGTGGTGGTCTGCTGCTGCCGCTCGGCGTACGCCGGCTACGTGCGTACGGCTCGGCGCGGCACGCCCGGTACTGCTACACGACGGTCACCGCGACTGCCTCGGGTATCGAGGCCGATCTCGACGTGCTGGACGAGCATGGCACCGTGGTGCTGGTCGTGCGCGGCCTGCAGATGGGCACCGGCTCGCAGATCAGTGAACGTGACCGCGTCCTGAGCGAGCGGCTACTCACCATCGAATGGCTACAGCGTGAGCTGCCCGAGAAGACCATCACCGAACCCGGCACGTGGCTGCTGATCAGCACCTCCGACGCCACGGACATGGTGGCCACGGAATTGACCGACGCACTCAAATTGCACGACGCGCAGTGCACCACGATGTCCTGGTCGCAGCACGCCGACCACGCCGCCCAGTCCAAGCGGCTGCGCGACCAATTCGAGGCCGGTGTGTTCACCGGAGTGGTCTTGTTGACGCCGCCGCAAGCCGCTGACCAGGAAGACGTGTCGTCAGCCATCGGCAACGGGTACGTCAAACATGTGGTGCGTATTGCTCAAGAACTTCCGGAGATCGTGGGCCAAGCACCCCGCCTGTATGTATTGACCAGAACCGCTCAGCCGGTGCTGGCCGGCGAGCGCCCCAACCTCGAGCAGGGCGGACTGCGTGGCCTACTGCGGGTGATCAGCAGCGAGCACCCACACCTGAAGGTCACCTACATCGACGTGGACGAGCACACCGGCACCGACCCGGTAGCGCGCCAGTTGCTGCAGGCCACCGACGAGGACGAGACCGCCTGGCGCAACGACGAGTGGTACACGGCCCGGCTCACCCCTTCTCCGCTGCGCCCCGAAGAACGGCAATCCACCGTCGTCGACCATGCGCAAGCCGGCATGCAGCTGCAGATCCGCAACCCCGGCGACCTGCAGACACTCGAGTTCGCCGCCTTCGATCGGGTGCCTCCGGGTCTCGGGCAGATCGAGGTCGCGGTCAGCGCGTCCAGCATCAACTTCGCAGATGTCCTGGTCACCTTCGGCCGCTACCAGACCGTGGACGGACGGCAACCGCAGCTGGGCACCGATTTCGCGGGGGTAGTGACCGCCGTCGGGCCTGACGTCATCGACCACAAGGTCGGCGACCGTGTCGGCGGTATGTCCGGCAACGGCTGTTGGAGCACTTACGTCACGTGTGACGCCAGCCTTGCCACCCCGCTGCCGGACGGACTGACCGACGCACAGGCCGCCGCGGTGACCACCGCGAGCGCCACCGCCTGGTACGGCCTGCACAACCTGGGCCACATCAAGGCCGGCGACAAGGTGCTGATCCACTCGGGGACCGGCGGGGTGGGCCAGGCTGCCATCGCGATCGCCCGCGCGGCCGGAGCCGAGATCTTCGCCACCGCCGGCAACGAGAAGCGTCGCAACCTGTTGCGCGACATGGGAATCGAACACGTCTACGACTCCCGCAGCGTGGAGTTCGCCGAGCAGATCCGCGCCGACACCGACGGCTACGGAGTCGACATCGTGCTCAACTCCGTCTTCGGTGCCGGACAATTGGCCGGGATCAAGCTGCTGGCCCTGGGCGGGCGCTTCATCGAGATCGGCAAGCGCGACATCTACGGCGACACCAAGCTGGGACTCTTCCCGTTCCGGCAGAATCTCGCGTTCCACGGCGTGGACCTGGGCCTGTTGTCGATCAGCCATCCCGCTGCCGTCCGCAAGCTGTTGAGCACGGTGTACCAACAGACCGCAGAGGGCGTGCTGCCGATGCCCGAGTGCACGCACTTCCCGCTGGCCGAGGCTGCCACCGCCATCCGATTGATGGGCGCGGCCGAGCACACCGGCAAGCTGATCCTCGACATCCCGCACGCCGGGCGCAGCAGCGTCATCCTGCCCCCGGAGCATGCCGCGGTCTTCCGCGGTGACGGCTCCTACATCATCACCGGTGGTCTGGGCGGGCTGGGCTTGTTCCTGGCCGAGAAGATGGCCAGCGGCGGTGCCGGGCGGATCGTGCTCAGCTCGCGGTCCCAACCCAGTCAAAAAACACTGGAAACCATCGAATTGGTCCGGTCGATCGGATCCGACGTCGTGGTCGTTTGTGGCGATATCGCCCAGGCCGGCACGGCCGAGCGGTTAGTGGCCTCGGCAACGGCTACCGGACTGCCCCTGCGCGGCGTGCTGCATGCGGCCGCCGTGGTCGAGGACGCCACCTTGCCCAACATCACCGAGGAGCTCATCGAGCGCGACTGGGCGCCCAAGGTCTACGGCGCGTGGCACCTGCACACCGCCACCGCGGATCAGCCGCTGGACTGGTTCTGCCTGTTCTCCTCGGCGGCGGCCCTGGTCGGCTCACCGGGTCAGGGTGCCTATGCGGCGGCCAACAGCTGGCTCGATTCCTTCACCGGGTGGCGCAAATCACAGGGCCTTCCGGCCACCTCGATCGCCTGGGGTCCATGGGCCGAGGTCGGCCGTGCCACGACGTTTGCCGAAGAATCCGGCGGGGCAATCGCCCCCGATGAAGGTGCCTACGCCTTCGAAACACTGCTGCGTCACAACCGCACCTACACCGGCTATGCCCCAGTGATCGGGTCACCGTGGTTCACCACGTTTGCCCAGCACAGCCCGTTCGCGGAGATGTTCCGTTCGCAGGGAAAACGGTCGCGGACCAGCAAGTTCCTCGCCGAACTCAACGAAGTGGCCCAGGACGAGTGGCCCGCCCGGCTGCGGCGTCTGGTCTCCGAGCAGATCGGCCTGATCCTGCGCCGCACCGTCGATGCCGACCGGGAGCTGACCGAGTACGGCCTTGACTCGCTGGGCAGCCAGGAACTGCGCATCCATATAGAAGCCGAGACGGAGATACGCGTTACCACATCCGAGATCACCACGGTCCGAGGTCTGGCTGATCTGCTTTACGACAAATTGGCATCAAAACCCAACGAGGCACCACAGTCATGAGGTAGAAATAGAGCCAAGCAGCCGACTGCAGTTCAGTCGGCCGGAATTGGAGGAGGGACCGTGATTATATCCGGGGGCTCATCAGACGTAACTCTGGGCCTGGGAATTGTCCATGAGTGGCAGCCGGGGGTCGGTTCCGTTGTCGTTTGGGAGCCAACAGCGGCCTCGCTCGCAAAGGCAAAGCAAGCGCCGATAGTTGATGCACCGCCCAGCTTCGCACAAACAAGCCATTTGCGTGGTTTTGCGAATTTCGAAAATGATGGCTTGGACTATTCACGACTGGTCATGGGCTCCTGGGATATGCCCGGTAAATGCGACGTCCGGACTATGACCCACGTCATAAACTCGCACCTGCGCCGTCACGACACCTACCGCAGTTGGTTCGAGTACAAGGATGCCGACACTATTTTTCGGCACAAAATCAGCAATCCTCGCGATATCCAGGTTGCCCCGATTCAGCGTGGTCAATTGACGCAGACTGAATGGCAGGACCTGGTTCTAGAGGTGCCCGGTCCGCTGCAGTGGGACTGCTTCCGGTTCGGCCTGATTCAGAAGGCTGACCACTGCACCCTTTTCGCAATCGTCGACCACCTGCACTGCGACCCCGCGCTGGTTTCCGCGCTGTATGTCGAGATCATGACGAACTACGACACGTTGGTAGAGGGCAAACCTCCGCTGACATTGCCTCCGTCGGCCAGTCACGATGATTTCTGCATCCGGGAAAAGAAGACTTCCGACTCCATGACTTTGGACTCGCCGGACGTCCGCAAATGGATCGAGTTCGCCGAGAACAACGGTGGCGGCATGCCGGAGTTCCCGTTGCCGCTGGGTGACCAGTCGGTGCACTGCGGCGGCGACATCATTGTCGAGCGCCTGATGAACCCGGAGCAAACGGCAAAGTTCGAAGCCAACTGCATCGCGGCGGGTGCCCGCTTCAGCGGCGGTCTGTTCACCTGCGCCGCCCTGGCGCACCACGAATTGACGGGCGAAGCAACGTACTACGGAGTTACGCCCTTCGATAAGCGGAGCACTCCGGCCGAATACATGACCATGGGCTGGTTCACCGGAATCGTCCCGTTCGCCGTGCCGGTCGACATGAACTCCTTCGAGGAGACCGCGCGTGCGGCGCAGGCGTCATTCGACGAAAACGTCGGCCTCGCTCAGGTGCCCTACCACCGCGTAATGGAATTGGCGCCCTGGCTGAAAGCCAACAGCCCGCAGTTCACCATGATGAACTACATGGATGCTGGCCTGCCTCCCCTTTCTGCGGTCGTCGCGACCGCATTGAAGGGTCGCAATGCAACCTCTTTCGATGACGGCAGAAACCCGGCTCACCTGTACTTCTCGGTGATCCGCCTCTTCGACGAGGTCTCCATCATGGCGAAATTCCCGAACAACCCGATTGCCCGGGAGTCTGTGAGCCGTTACCTCGACGTTCTCAAGTCGGTCTATGAGCGGGTCGCCGAAGGCCGTTACGCATCTGCGGCAGTTCAGGTCGCGCGATAGGAATTAGCGGCAATTAACAATTGCCGGCCGTAACAACGGCGGAATCGTAGATCAAGTTAAGCGTGAATCTCGGCCCGCGCTCCGGCGCTAGGGTTGGGTTCACGCTTTACTTGTTTGTGATAAACGTCACGGCAATGTTACTGCCGTTGCCGCTATCGCTGCCCGGCGCCAGATCTGGTCGCGGTCAGGGACGTCCGGCAAGGGCTGCGCACCGCCGCGCATGCCTACGTGATCGGCCTCCGCCGCCTCACCACGCGTACGTGGTGCCCCGCCCGGTCCGACGCCGACGGCAGGGCCGCCCTGATCGAATCAGCGCTGACAGGCGGGCGTGCGTCTCACCCTGACCCGCAGCCAGAAAAACAGCCGCCCTCCCCGGGGGACCCGGAAAGGGCGGCTACCTCGAACGACTCAAAGGCTCCCGGACGTGGCTCAGTCCTTGACGAAGGAGAACATCCGGTAGGTGACCTCGCCGTTCTCGAGACGACGGTAGATCAAGGAGCTTTCCCCGCTGGCAAAGTTGTTGGCGATGTTCTGCAGGTACGCGATCTTCGGCAGGCGACTCTTGATCTGGCCCAGCAGCCGGTTGTTCACCAGACCGCGCATGACCTCAGCGTTGATGACGCGTTCCTGCAGCAGTCGCAGTGGCGCGTTGTCGAGCGCTGCCTTCCACCCCTCGACTGCCTCGGCGTCGCGGATATCGACGTAAAGGAAGTGCCCGCCCGGGCGCAGCACACGCGCCACCTCATTGAGGAAACCGCCGAAGTCGGCGTAGTGGACCGCGGCTTCGACATTGATAACCGCGTCGTAGGACTCATCGGGGAACGGCAAGCTCTCGGCGTTGCCCTGCACGAACTTCAGGCCGGGCAGCTTGTGCCTCTTCTGGCAGAACGCGATGCCGACATTGTTCAGATCCAGGCCCGTGTACGAGGCCGGCTGCAGGGTCCGCGTGATGTACGAAGCGCCGCCACCGTGGCCGCAGCTGACCTCGAGCACATCCTTGCCCTTGAGGTCTACCTGAGTCGCGGTGCTGTGGTAGAGCTGGACGGTGAGCCGGTCGGGCTCGTCGGACGCCGACAGCGGGATGCCCATCGGTGGATCTTCCTCATATCCCCAGTTGAGGAACAGCACGTCATCCTTCGTAAGCATGCGACTGAGGAATTGGTAACCGTACTTGAAGCGCAGGTTGAGCAATTTCAAAAAAGTTGGGTTGCGGTTCAGTCGGTAGATGACTTTTTCAGCGGGCGTACGTAAAACCATCGGGCAAGTATCTCATGAACGCACAGTCGAACATGGCGCTTTCGTGACAGGGGCCAGGTGAGCTAGGTGTGACATGCCCGACCAGGGTTGCTCCGCGCGCAGCCTCTTGACCAGCAGTTTTGCCTCCCGCAGCGGGTGGGTCTGCGGTGATCACCGCCCCGCTCAGTGCCGCGAATACGGTCGCTGAGCTGGGTGTACATGACACTTCGCCCGCGAAAAACCCGGCAGCTGTCAGTCGATTTCAGCAGTCAGATCGAATTCGCCGAGCGTCCGCGAGACGGCCTCGCGCAGCTCATCTTTTGTATTGTTCGACCGCTCAAGAAGATAGGCGGAGACGCTGAGGTACATCTTTCCGCGAGCCCGCCCGGAAAACAGCAGCAATCGTCCACCCATGGACTCGAGCGTGTGTCTGGTGATGCCCGGCTCGAGCCCTCTCACATACACGTAGTCAGCGTCTGTGCCATCGGGCCGGTTCATCGACGGGGGCACGTCACCAACATTGGAGCAGGTCACGCTGGCACCGCCGCCGGCCACCCCCGCTAGTCGCCTGGCCACCCGCTTGGGTGTGATCGCGGCCAAAGGAAGTGGCGCCAGATACTCGTCGTCGGGGTTCTCCATCGCCTCGAGGATCGATTGGGTGATCTTGACGTGCATGTCCCCGAGGTCGGTGGCCGCACGCGTGGGGTCGACGCTGACGTCGACATTTGTCAGCGCATTGCCACGGGTGTCTTCCTCGGTCCGTTGCGACACCACAAATCGTAGGTTGACGTTTCCGTCGTCCTCAACACGCCCAGTTCTGACCGCAAGCCGGGAGGCCACGCCCGCTACCAGCGAGTTGCTGCTCGCACCAAGGCTTTTCGCGCGAGCATCCCACTCCGCGAGGTCGATGTATGCGGTGAGGGCAGGTACATCCACTGCCTGATCGCCGGCTGTGCTCGGAGCAGGTGGTGCCGCTGCCGTGATCGATTTCAGTTCGTCGCGGTCCTGCCGGGCGCGCCGAGCCACGGCGGCCACCGCCTGCCCGATATTGGGCAGTTCTTTGACGGATTGCCGGAAATCCTCACGTACTGCCCGCCAGCGGGTGCGTGATCGCGCGGGCGGATAGCCCAGGTCGGGCGTCCTGCCCTCGGCGGCATCGGCTATCGCCTGGCCGAACCCGATCGCGTCGACGATCGTATGCGTGGCCACCAGACTCACCGCGGTCCCGCCATCCTCGAGCGGAAGTACCCCGAGGTGCCACCCCGGTCCCCACTCCGGATCGACGGCTAGGCGGGTCCGCTCGTCGGCCCACACGCTGACCTCGGTCCGCGGTCGCGGCGCCGCGGCGATGTCGATCTCCGCCGAACCGGGAGACCAGACCCAGCGATCACGCGCGAACGGGAGCGGCGAGCTTTCAATCCTGCGCCCGAGGAATCCGCGTCCGAGATTCTGGTGAAAACGCCGCAACCCGTCAAGGTTGATGTCGCCGTCATACACCCAGGTGACCTGCATCAGCGCGCCGTGAACCGCTCGCAGCGCGAGGAATCCGGCCTGGTCCAGGTATTCGAGCCTGTTGTCCACTGGTTCGGCGCGGCGCGTGCTGACCTGCGCCGGCGGGACCGCAGATGGTGCAGCGGTGTCGATCAGTAATTCAGCCAGATGGCCGGCGAGCGCGGCAGGCGTGGGGTGGTCGAGGACCAGGGTCACCGGCAGGGTGAGGCCGGTGCGCTCGTTGAGGGCGTTGCGCAGCTCCAGAGCGGTCAGCGAGTCGATACCGAGGTCTTTGAACGCCAGACTCGGATCGAGACCCGCCGTGTCGGGATGCGCCAGTACGGTGCCGGCGAGGCCCGCGACCAGCGCGGTCAACGTGTGCAGCTGTTGCTCGGCCGTCTGACCAGCCAACTCTTCCCGCAGCCCGGAGGCGCTTGCGGTCGATGCGCTGCTGTCGGATTCAGTGCTGTCTGCGCGGGACGCCAGTTCGGTCAGCAGTGGGTGTGAGCGCCGGACGGTGAACGCAGGCAGGAATCGATCCCATACCACGTCGGCAATGGTGATCAGGGTGTCGTTCGCCCCGACGGCTTGTTCCAGTGCGGCCAATGCAGTGCCGGGCGGGATCGGGTCGACTCCGATTCTCTGCAGATAGTCGACGATCTCGGGCGGCATATTGCCGGTCTCGTCTGCCCACAGGCCGAATGCCGCGGACACCGCTGCGGTTCCCGTGCTACGCAACTGCGTGGCCAGCGCATCGATATGAGCGTTGGCGGCCGCGTAGGCGCCCTGCTGCACGCCGCCCCACGTTGCTGCTGCGGAGGAGAACAAAATAAAGGTGTCTGGCGGTTCGTCGGCGAGCAGCTCCGCCAGGTTCGTGGCCCCTACCGCCTTCGCGGCATAACTGTTGGACAGCTCTTCAGCGGTGGTGTCCGCGATGGTGTTCCAACCGATGGCTGCCGCGGCATGCACGACGGTCTTGATGGGACCGTGGACACTGCGGATGTCGGCAAGGGCAGCCGCCAACGCCGAACGATCGCTGACGTCGACGGATACCGACGTCGTCGCTATCCCTCGCTCGGAAAGTTCCAATCCCAGTTCGGCTAACTCGGGATCCTCCGCGGCCGTGCGGCTCAGCAGGACAAGAGGGTTCGCACCCTTTTCGGCCAGCCAGCCGATGACATGCTTGCCGACCCGCCCTGTTACGCCGGTGACCAGCGCGGCTCCGGCTGGCTTCCAGGTGCCGGCCCGCTCTGCGCGCTCGGCCGACAGCGGCGCCTCGACCAACCGACGCGCACTCACACCATTGCGGCGTATCGCGAGTTGATCTTCTGATTGCGCGCAGCTCAGTATTGCGGACAGCAGGTCGATGTCGCGCGGGGTCGCGGTTTGCGGAAGGTCAACCAACCCGCCCCACTGATCGGGATATTCCAGACATACCGACTGTCCCAGCCCCCACGCAGCGGCCTGGCTCGGACTCGCAGCGCCATCAGCCGCGGATATAGAAACCGCGCCCTGGGTGATTACCCACAGTGGTATGCCGAGATCTAACTCGCAATGAGCTTGTGCAACGCGAAGCGTCGAAAACAATCCGACCGAAATTCCAGAATAATCTGGATGCTCGCGCTCATCGGTAGCCAGAAAGGAAACAATGGCGTCGAAATGACCACGCGCGGCAGCATCGGCCAACACGGCGGACAACGAATTTCTGTCGAGTGCATTCAACTCGACCGTAAGCACTTCCACTTCATCGGCATGCTTTGCAGACAAACCGTTGATCCACCCGTCATCGGTTAGTGCAGCAGACGCCAGAATCAGCAATCGCGGACGTGTCCGAGGGAAGGTTTTCGGGGTCACGGTTCGCCAGTCGACCCGGTAGCGCAACTTGTTGGCCGCCGACCGTACGCCGGATTCGCCGCGCCATTGCCGTAGGGCGTCCACGACAGCCGCCAGTGATGCGTCGTCGTGCTCATCGCTCAATCCCAAGACCTGCGCGAACGTGTCGACAGCACCGTCGTCGACGGCTTTCCACAAGGCACCTTCAACAGGGCCGGTGACCTCGCTGGTAGGGGTCGGGTTCAGCCAGTAGCGGCGGTGTTCGAAGGGGTAGGTGGGTAGGTCGACGGTGTGGGCGTTGGGGTAGAGGGCTGTCCAGGAGGGGCTGTGGCCGTGGTTGTGGAGTTGGGCCAAGGTGGTGGCCAGGTTGTCCTGGT
>NZ_JBVAXG010000013.1:0-168809 GCF_055419245.1 Mycobacterium sp. IDUB_37
ACGCCACACCCGCCCATCACTACGCAACTCCAACCGCGGCGGCTCAGAATCGGGCGTTCCCACAGTGTCTTTCATCCATGTCTTCCGTCCGGTGCCTCCGGCACGCCAACCAAGCTGTCCCGGGTTACGAGTGCGAAGCCCACCACTTGTAGAGCTGATCGAGGGTCGGGCTCTGCGCCTTCCCGCCGACGATCGCATAAACCAGGGTCTGCTCGTTGGTCCACATCACCTGCGGGTCGGTGCCTTTATAGACGCCGCACGCGAGTTGACCCAGGATGGTATTCGGGTCCTGGGTGTGCCACCACGTGGCCGGTGATGACCTGTTCCCCGGGCAGTTCTGAATGGTGAAGGTAGTCAGGAATCCGCTGAACGCCTTCTTCACCGAGGCCAAGTCGGGGAACAGCCCGAAAGCCGACACCTTGGGGCCGTTGGCGTCGGTGTTCTGCCCGCAGGTCACTGAGACCAGGGCGCCCGCCATGGGCTTGCCGTCCTGTTTGCACGAACTCGCGGGGTAGCCCGGGGGCAGCAGTCCCATCAGCTTCGTCAGCGCACCCGGCGCGGCGGTGGTCGTCGGCACGGTCGTCCGAGTGGTGGTGGGCGTTGTGGTCCTGGTCGTTGTTCGGGTTGTGGTGGTCGGCCCGTCAGCGTGCGTGTTGTCGTCGTCCCTGGTGGCTGCCCAGATACCGATGCCACCCAGCAACAGGACCAGGACCAGCGCGGCCGCGCCGGCGATGACGGCCCAGTTGTTGCGGCGCGGGGGCGGTTGATTCCACGGCATCGGTGCGGGCAACGGTTGCGGCGCTCCCGGCGGACCGAACCCCGGACCACCGCCGCCCCAGCCCGGCGGTGGTCCTCCGGGTGCGGGCATGGGCCCACTGGGCTGCGCGATTGGTCCGCTGGGTGGCCTGATAGGTCCGCTGGGCGGCATGATGGGCCCGCTCGGCGGTCCGACGGGCCCGCTGGGTGGTCCGGCGGGGCCGGAGTTCGGAGCCCAAGTCTGAAAACCGGCCGGCCCAGGCCGGGCCGGGCCCGGCTGCGGAGTTCGCGCGGGCGCCGGTCTCATCGGGGCGTGGTAATTGGCCGGGCCTTCACGTTCGGTTTGCCGCGAACCGCCCGGCTGCAAAGGCGCCCGGTGCTCAATGGTTTTCGGCTCGACGAACGGCGCCGGCAACGGGTGTTCCTGGCTACGACGCACGATGTCGGCGACATGGTCGCGGTCGGGGTCGCTGAGCGCCGCCTGCGCTGCCTTCGCCAGTTCGCCGGCGCTGGCATAGCGATCTGCCGGCTTCTTGGCCATGCCGCGGGCGATCACCGCATCCAGAGCCCGCGGTATCCCCGGCGCCGCCGCGCTGGGTCGCGGGATCGGATTGATCATGTGAGCGCTGATCAGGACGCCGGCATTGTCGGACGGGTACGGCGCGCTGCCGGTCAGGCTCTCGTAGAGCACGCAGGCCAGCGAATAGATGTCGGCGCGAAAGGACACCTCGTCGTTGGTGAACCGTTCCGGTGCCATGTATTTCCAGGTGCCGACGGCGGTGCCCATCTGGGTGAGCTTCTCGTCGGAGTTCGCGCTGGCAATGCCGAAGTCGACCAGATAGGCGAAGTCGTCATGGGTGACCAGGATGTTCGGCGGTTTGACGTCACGATGCATCACGCCGACGGTGTGCGCGGCGTCCAGCGCCGAGGCGATCTGAGCGATGATCGCCACCGCCCGCGGCGGCGGCTGCGGACCGTACGTCGCGAGCAGGTTGTCGAGGTCACTGCCCTCGATGAGGCGCATCTCGAGGTACATCTGTCCGTCGATTTCGCCATAGTCGTGGATGGGCACCACGTGCGGTTCCTGCAACCGGCCCGCGATCCGGGCCTCGCGTTTCATCCGCTCGCGAAACACCGGATCCTTGCTGACGGACTCCGACATCAGTTTGACCGCGACTGTCCACCCCTTGACGGTGTGCTCGGCCTGATAGACCTCGCCCATCCCGCCTCGACCCAGCGGCCGGATGAGGTGATAGGGACCAAACATCTCCCCAGCACGCGAGCCTGACGCCTCGCCCATCGTTGCCCTCCCACCAACCGCAATCTCGCCGAGATTATCAACAACCGCAGCCACGCCGTGGGTTACGGCAATCACCGAATTCGGCAAATCGCGTCGTCAATCCGTCTCAGGTTGACGTTACGCAAACCGCTGATCGCAGGCTTGATCTCGCAACCCAGTGGGCGCAAACCTACGGGCCAGCCCGGTCAGCAATCGGCGAGTCGGGCTCGATCAGCCGTACTTGGCCCACCAGTTGTGCAAGTCGTCGATAGTGGCCGGGTCCCCGAACACGTCGCTGAGCATGAGCTTGCCCTCGTTGCTCCAGATCACGTTGGGGTGATCCTTATAGGTGCCGCAAGCGATCTGGCCCGCGGTCACCGTCGGGTCCTTGTCGTAGTGCCAGCCGTCCGGGGACGGGCCTTCGCCGGGGCAGTTCGCCAGATCCACCGCGGCGATGTCGTCACTGAAGGCCGACTTCAGCGCCGCGACGTTCGGAAACAGGCCGTAGATCGCGCGACTCGGTCCACCTTGGTTGGTGTTTTGCCCGCAGTCGACCATCGCGATGGTGCCGGTCCACACGCTGTTCGGTTTCGGCGTGGTTGCGGTGCACGTTCCGGAGGGGTAACCGGCCGGCAGCATCTGCAGGAGCTTGCTCTGCGGGTCGCCGGCCGGGGTCGTGGTCGCCGGCGAACCCTTGGTCGTGGTGTTGGGCTTCGTCGAGGTCGTGGACGACGCCAGCGACGACGAGGTGGTGTCGCTGCCCGCTTTCGGGGTGTCGTCACCCTTGGTGGCAATCCAGATACCGACCGCGGCGATCACTAGAACGACCACGACGGCCGCGGCGGCGGCCACGATGGGCCACGGATTGCGCTTCTTGGGAGACTGGGCGCCCTGGTTCCAGGGCGACGGACCGCCTGGCTGCTGGGGTGGGACGCCGCCGGGCGGCGTACCGCCCCAGTTGCCGCTCTGCAGGTACTGCGGTGCCTGCGTGGGCTGGCCCGAGGCCGGAATCGGGCCGCTTGCCGGGGCCCACGACGGTGTATTCGGGCGCTGCATCGGCCCGGAGCCGACCTGGTCGCCGTACGACGGCGGGGCAGAGTACTGCGGAGGCGGCGCGTTTGGCGGTTGGGTGCCGACGGGGAACGTCGGCTGCGGGGCAACCGCGGTGCCCGGCAGCGTCGATTCCCGACTGCGCCGCAGGATGTCCTCGAAGTGGTCTTGGTCGGGGTCGCTGAGCGCGTCGTGCGCCGCGCGCGCGAAGTCACCGGCGCTGGCGTAGCGGTCCTCGGGCTTCTTGGCCATGCCGCGTGCGATGACGGTGTCAAAACCCTTGGGGATGCCGGCGCGCTGCGCGCTTACCTGCGGGATCGGGTCCATCAAATGTGCGGTCACCAGCGTGGTCGCGCTGTCAGCGCGATATGGCGGAGCGCCCGTCAGGCACTCGTAGAGCACGCAGGCCAACGCGTAGATGTCGGCGCGGTAGGTGACCTCGTCGTTGGAGAACCGTTCTGGCGCCATGTATTTCCAGGTTCCGACGGCGGTACCCAGCTGGGTCAGCTTCTCGTCGGTGGTGGCGCTGGCGATGCCGAAGTCGACCAGGTAGGCGAAATCCTCGCGGGTCACCAGGACGTTCGGCGGTTTGACGTCGCGGTGCATGACGCCCGCGGCGTGGGCCGCGTCCAGCGCCGACGCGATCTGGTTGATGATGGCGACGGAGCGCGGCGGCGTCAGCGGTCCGAAACGCTTGAGAACGCTATCCAGGTCGGTGCCCTCGATCATGCGCATCTCGAGGTACATCTGCCCGTCGATCTCGCCGTAGTCGTGGATGGGCACCACGTGGGGCTCTTGGAGGCGTCCGGCGATGCGGGCTTCGCGCTTCATCCGCTCCCGGAAGACCGCATCCTTGCTGAACTCGGCGGTCATCAGCTTGACGGCAACCGTCCACTCCTTGACGGTGTGCTCGGCCTCGTAGACCTCGCCCATCCCGCCCCGGCCCAGCAACCGCTTTAGGTGGTACGGCCCGAACATCGACCCCACCCGCGAGTCTGGTGCCTCGCTCATCGTTGCTCCTCCTCAACCGACCCGAATCCCGCCGACCTTATCAACAGCCTCCGGATATCGCATTGAGCGCAACCACCGGGTTAAGCAGTCATGACGGTAACCGGGCCGGTAGGCCCCTGCCAATAACACTGCCGATAACTTCCGAAACCCCGGTCACGCAACACCACGACATCTCGTTGTGCAGTTGACCGTACCGGTTTGCTCGGACAAGCCCGGGCCACGCCGCTTCCGGTGGCCGAATCCAGCTCAAAAGCGTTGCACGACTGCACAACCGGCCGCAATCGCGAGAGCGTCGCCTCAGGCGTGTGTGTGCGAGGCGATCCGGAAGGTGAATTCGTGGTCGCAGATCCGGATGTTGTCGCCGTCGCTGATCGTGGCCGCGGCGCGAATCCGCTGGTGACGCACATGTACACCGTTCGACGACTTGAGGTCGTTGATGATGTAGTTGGTGCCGGTATCGATGATGACCGCGTGGTGGCGGCTGACATTCGCGCTGTCCAGGACGATGTCGTTGTCGCTGAGACGGCCGATCCGGGTGGCCGCCGAGCGCAGCGGGTAGTCGATGCTCGTCGCGACGTCGTGCAGGTAGGCGACGACTTTCTGGCTGGCGGCCATGGTGCGCTGATCGAGCACCGTGATGGTGCCGGCGGCGGTGACCTTGGCGTTCTGTTTGGCGTCCATCGGCTCCTGGCGCAGGATCCGCTCGTTCAGCGCGCGTAGGGTCGGGCCCGGGTCGATGCCCAAATCGTCGGCGAGCGTTGCCTTCACCCGGCGAAATGCGTTCAGCGCATCCGACTGACGGTCGCTGATGTAGTAGGCGGTGATCAACTGGGCCCATAACGGCTCCCGGTAGGGGTGCTCGACGGTCAGCGACTCGAGCTCGGTGATCACCGACGACGCCCGCCCGCATGCGATCTCGGCTTCGGCCTTCGCGGTGTGCGCGATGATCTTGTCTTCGACCAGGGCGGTGGCGAACGCCTCGACGAACTGAAAGTCGCGTAGGTCGTCGAGCACCGGCCCGCGCCATTCGTTCAGCGCCGCCGACAAGTGCCGGCTGGCTTCTTCGAACCGGCCGGCTGCCGCGGCGTGCACCCCCGCTGTCTTCTCGACGATGAAGCGGCCCAGATCACAGGTGTTCTCCGGGATGGTCAGCCGGTAGCCCGGAGGAGCTGCGGCCAACACCACGCGGGGATCGGCCCCGGCGCCGCCGACCAGCTTGCGCAGGTTGGATACGTAGGAGTGGATGCTCGCCCGCGCTCCTGACGGCGGCCACTCCTCCCAGAGGGCGGTGATCAGTGCGTCCACCCCGACCGGCCGGTTCCGGTTGATGACCAGCATGGCCAGTACCGCCCGCTGCTTGGGGGTGCCCAACGGCACCATGGCGCCGTCGATGTTCATCTCAAGCGGTCCGAGCACACCGAACTCGAGGTGTTTGTCCTCCATCGCGCTACCAGCCATTCCGGATCTTCCGATGCCTGCTTAGTTGCGGATGCGCCAGTGCGGCGCCATTCCTCGTCATTGTGTCGTCACTAGTTTCGGCGATCCTTGAGGATCTTGTCACTAGGGGGTCCTGTCCTGTGCGGTCTTTGCCATTCTGGGCCATTGCGGCGTCTAGATCGTGGACGTTCGCTCAACCCGCATCGCTTACGTCGCGGGTGCTGCGTCCTCGCGGTGTCGACCCTCGCGAATTGTGTTGGCTTTGCGGCGAATCCGTGTCGTCGGTCGGTGGCGCCGGTGACCACCTGAGAAATCTGCTACACGAATTGCGTTAGTGCGCATAGAGATAAATGGGAACGGGCAGCCACCCGGTGGTCCGGATGGCTGCCCGCCTTTGGTGGTGGCGCTAGATCACTTGTGGGTCTCTTGGGTGACGGTCATGAAGTTGTGGCCGGTGGCCCAGGCCTTGACGAAGACGGCCATCGGGATCTGCTCGTCGCGACCGTTGGGGCTGCCGCTGTCGTTGAGGTGCACGATGCCCTTGGCGGTGTCGACCCCGGTCACCACCACCGCGTGGTCGGCGTGCGGCTTGCCGTCACTGCCGTTCTCGACGGGCTGGTTCCAGATCATCTCGGCGTTGAGTCCGACGATGACGGCGTGGCCGCTGCCGAGGTACTGCTCGAGGCCCTCCATGCTGGCGGCCTTTCCGGCCTTGCCTGCTGTGTCGGCGTCGAAGCTGGTCGCGTGAATTCCGTAGTGCGCCAACAAGGTCGGCAGGTCGCCCGGGTTGGTGCCCATGCCCGAGTTCGGGTCGCTCTTGTCAGTGGGCTTGAGGTAGATCGAACCCGGGTGCACGACGCTGGGGGTGTTCTGGGCGACCTTGATGATGGACCGCTCGGAGGGGGATTTGCCGGTGATCTGGCCCACCACGTCGGCGCTGGACATGATGGCGCAGTCGTCGTATTTCTGGTGGACCCAGTACTTGGCCGCTGCGGTCGGGTCGCCGTACATGGAGCCCGTGCCGGCCTCGGCCGGGCTGGCCAAGCTCAACCCTATGGCGGCTGATGCCGCCGTAGCGGCGGTGGCGAAGAGGGCGGTCTTGGCGATCTGGGCGAATTTGAAGGTCTTCATGGTCGGGTCCTTGTCTCGTTTGGCTCTGCATCCGCTGGATGCGGTTGGCTTGTTGAGACAAGATTCCGATGGTGGCCTTTTTGTTATCTGTATGAATCCTTGGAGTGATCAGACTCGCCTTATTGACGCGACAAAACCCGAGCTCAAGGCGATATTTTGGCTGCGATCGGATCAGGCCGATCGGCTCAGTTGCAGGCCCAGGTGTCGATGTAACCTCCGCTGAGCTTGCTCAAAGCGTCCTTCATCGCAGCGCTCAGGTCGGGGCCGACGCCACCCTTGTATTCCTTGTCCTTGGCCGCGACGGCGCCGCATGCGGTGAAGGTGGTCAGCACCTTGCAGTCGGAAAGGCCGCAGGACTTTATGGCGGTGGCCTCGGCGGCCGCCTTCGTCGGGTAGGCATGCGACCTGCCCCACGAACCGGTGGAGGAGTAGGCAATCGCACCATAGGAATCGGCGGCCGCTGCGTTGGGAGCCAGCGCGACTGTCACTGCGGCGGCGGTAGCCACGCGGGCGACAGCGACCGCGAACCGCCGCAGGCGGGTGGTCATCGTCGTCATGGGGGAGTTCCTTTCGATGGCCGGCGCTAGACGGGCTTGGTCGCGGTGACTTGCTTGCCCCAGTCGGACATGGTCAGCGTCACCGAAGTGTTTGGGGTGGGCGCGATCTGGATCTGAACCAGGTGCGAAGACCCGTCCGAGGCCGTCCAGACGGTCGTCGGCACTGTCGAGATGCTCTCATCGGTGACGCGGGTGCCGGCCAGCGTCGCAATGTCGCTGGCAGACGAGTTTCCGGTGATCTTGGTGGTAGCGACGCCGTTGATCTGCGCAGAGCCGGCCACCGCACCGTTCTTGAGATTGGTCAACAGGTTGGCCAGGCCTTTATCGGAATCCAGCACCACTGACACGTTGTAAATCGAGGCACCGCTGCCGAAATCGGTGAATGCGCCGGGTTGTCCCAGATCGGCGTAGAGATGACCGTCGACGAAGACGAACTTCGCTTCCTCGCTGTTGCTGCCGACCAGGACCATCGCGACGCCGGTGGCGACCGTCTGCGGGTTGTTGGAGATATCGCCCTCGAGTTTGGTCACTCGCATGTTCGGCACGTCACCTTGCACCGCGACATTCAAATGCAGGCCGGTTACTTTGCGCATGACTTCGGCAGCCTGCTTGAGCAACGTTGCCGCCTCGCCGTTGGTGGCGGCGGCGGAACTCCCGGGTGCCCTAGCGCCGTCGGACCCGCGAGCGCCGCACCCGCCGACCGCGAGCACGACCGCGAGCCCGACAGCCGCGATCGCGGCAAATTGCCGCGGGCAGGCGCGAGGCAGAGGCTTCATCGACATCTCCTAATGTTGGCCCACAGCTGTGTCCTGCATAGCCACCGCCGTGTAGGACAGTCAACAGCCGCCCCCGAGCATAGTGAGCAGGGGGGTTGGCCAGGCCCAATCCGCTTGTTTCGCAAGATGTTTTGGCGCGCCGATCATGTGAGAATTATTTGAGAATGCAATGTGCGGTCCAGACCTGACGGGCCAGGGCGATGTCACGCCCGAGTCATCTCGTAGTACGCGCCGCGACGGGCCAGCAGTTCTGCGTGGCTGCCTTGTTCGACGATCCTGCCGTCCTCGACGACTACGATGCGATCAGCATCCCGGATTGTTGAAAGTCGGTGCGCGATAATGAAACTCGTTCGATCACGGCGCAGCTCGCGGGTCGCTCGCGCAATGAGTAGCTCGGTGCGGGTATCCACCGAACTGGTCGCCTCGTCCAGGATCAACAGCTGTGGGCGGGCAAGGAAGGCGCGGGCAATCGTAATCAGCTGTTTCTCGCCGACGCTGACTTTGCCGCCGTCGCCGCTGATCGGGGTCTGATAGCCGGCGGGCAGCGTGTGCACGAATCGGTCGACGTAGGCAGCCTTCGCGGCCGCCACGATTTCTGCCGGGCTCGCCTCGGGCCGTCCGTAGGCGATGTTCTCTTCGATGGTGCCGTCGAACAGCCAGGTGTCCTGCAGCACCATGCCGATGCGCGAACGTAACGCCTGCCGGTCCAACGTGGCGATGTCTGCCCCGTCGATCAGGATGCGGCCCATGTCGACGTCGTAAAACCGCATCAGCAGGTTCACCAGGGTGGTCTTGCCGGCACCGGTCGGCCCCACGATCGCCACCGTGCTGCCGGGCTCGGCCACCAGCGAGAGGTCATGAATCACCGGGTGACCCGGGTGGTAGCCGAAGCTGACGTGCTCGAACTCGACCCGTCCGGGTCGGTCGGGATCAGCCGGGCGGGCCGGGGCCGGTGCGGGGTTGGGGGACTCCTCTGGTTCGTCGAGCAGATCGAACACCCGCTCGGCGCTGGCAACTCCGGACTGCAGAGTGTTGTACATCCCGGCCACCTGGCCCACCGGGGTGTTGAACTGACGGACGTATTGGATGAACGCCTGGATGCTGCCGAGCGTGATCTGCCCGGCGGCTATCTGCAGACCGCCGACCACGGCAACCGCAACGTAGCCGAGGTTGCCGATGAATCCGGTCGCCGGACCCACCAGGCCGGAGAAGAACTGGGCGCCGAAGCTGGCTTGATAGACGTCGTCATTGAGCTGGTGGAACTGCTCTCGTGCGGCCGCCTGGTGGCCGAATGTCTTGACCACCGTGAAGCCGCTGTAGGTCTCTTCGATGTGGGCGTTGAGCCGCCCGGTGCTGGTCCAGTGCGCCATGAACAACCGTTTGGAGCGCCGGGTGATCGCCCGGGTCGCCAGCAGCGACAGCGGCACGGTCAGCACCGTGATGAGTGCCAATGGCAGCGAGATCCACAACATCATGGCCAGCACGGTGATCACCGTCAGCACCGCCGTCACCAACTGGCTGATGGTCATGGACAGCGATGACTGCATGTTGTCGATGTCGTTGGTGACGCGGCTGAGCAGTTCGCCGCGCTGGTGCCGATCGAAGTAGCGCAGCGGAAGCCGGTGCAGTTTGTCCTCGACATCGGAGCGCAGCTTGGTGATGGTCTTCTGCACGGTCTTGTTGAGCAGCCGTGCTTGACCCCAAAGAAGCAGGGCGGCAACCAGATACAAGGCGAAGGCGAGCGTCAACGTGCGCGCCACGGCGCCGAAGTCCACTCCCTGTCCCGGCACCACGTTGGTTCCTGACAGCAGGTCGGCGAACGCGGTGTCGCCACGGGCGCGGGCTGCCGCGACGGCCTGTGCCTTGGTGATGCCCGCCGGCAACCGTCGTCCGATCACGCCGTTGAACAGCAGATCGGTTGCGTGCCCGAGGATCCGCGGCACGGCGACCCCGACACTGGTGCCGACGATGCCCAGTGAGATGACGGCAACGGCCAGTCCCCGGTGCGGCGCCAGTCGTCGCACCAGACGACGCGCCGATCCCCAGAAGTCGCGCGACCGCATGTTGGGTGGCGCGATCGCCGCGCCGCGTGGCCGGGCGCCCATCGGTGCGCTCATTGGGCACCCCCGACTCCGGCGCTCACCGATTGGGACGCGGCGAACTCGGCATAGGTGGGGCAGTCGACCAAAAGGAAAGCGTGGCTGCCGACACCGACGATTCGCCCGTTGTCGACGACGATCACCTCGTCGGCTTGTGATGCAGTCGAAATCCTTTGTGTCACAACAATAATAGTGGATTCACCGGCCGACTCGCGCAGTGCGCGGCGCACCCGTACCTCGGTGTGCACGTCGAGCGCGGAGAACGCGTCGTCGAACAGATAAATGGCCGGCCGGCGGATGACCGCTCGCGCGATCGCCAGTCGTTGCCGCTGGCCACCGGAGAAATTGATCCCACCTTGGGCGACGCGCATCTGCAGCCCGTGTGGTCGTACGAAGTCCTCGGCAGCGGCGACGCGAAGCGCTTCCCACATTTCTTCATCTGTCACTGTCTGCCCTGGGCACGCGCCGTAGCGCAAGTTGTCGGCGACGGTACCGGTGAAGAGATAGCCGCGCTGGGGTACCAGACCGACCGCCGACCACAGTCGTTCGGTGTGATAGTCGCGGACGTCGACGCCATCGACGATGACGGTGCCGCCCGTGACGTCGTACAAGCGGCAGATCAATGACACCAGCGTTGACTTGCCCGAGCCGG
This sequence comes from Mycobacterium sp. IDUB_37, assembly GCF_055419245.1. NCBI lineage: Bacteria > Bacillati > Actinomycetota > Actinomycetes > Mycobacteriales > Mycobacteriaceae > Mycobacterium > Mycobacterium sp. IDUB_37. Next base: position 10,749 of record NZ_JBVAXG010000013.1, read on the forward strand.
TACTACCGACGATCGCGGTGGTGGTGCCAGGCAGGGCCGTCAACGAAATGTCCTGCAGGACGGGACAATCAGCTCCCGGATAGGTGAATTCCACGCCGTTGAGGCGGACGATGCCGGTGATGCCCTGCGGCGGAAACTGGGGCTGCGGTGGGCTGTCGATGGCAGTGCGGGTCGAGAGCACCTCGGTGATGCGCTCGGCGCACACCGACGCCCGTGGCAGGACGACGAGCGTCATCGTCGCCATCAACACCGCCATCAGAATCTGGGCGAAATAGGACAGGAAGGCGATCAGCGAACCCACCTGCATCTGGCCGTCATCGATGCGGACACCGCCGTACCAGATCAGAGCGACACTCGACAGGTTGATGGTCAACGTGGTCGCCGGCAGCATCAGGGCCTGCCAGTTTCCCGCGCCCAGTGCGGCATCCGACAGGGCCATGTTGGCCTTGGCGAATCTGTCCTGCTCAAAGCGTTCGCGGGTGAATGCCCGGACCACCCGCACGCCGGAGAGTTGGTCGCGCAGCACCCGGTTGATGCCGTCGATTAGGCGCTGCATGCTGCGGAACAGCGGCAGCATGTGCGAGACGATCCAGTAATTGGCCAACGCCATCACCGGGACGCTGACCAGCAGGAGCCAGGTCAGCGCGGCCTCCTGATGGATGGCCATGATGACACCGCCGACGCACATGATCGGCGCTGTGACCAGGACGGTGGCTGTCGTTTGCACCAGGAACACGATCTGACGCACGTCGTTGGTGCTGCGCGTGAGCAACGTCGCGGCGCCGAACCGCGCCGTTTCCTGCTCGGAGAACGTGATGACATGGTCGAACATCGCTGCGCGCAGGTCGCGGCCGAAACCGGTCCCGGTCCGCGAGCCCAGGTAGGTCGCCCCGACTGCGCACAACACTTGTAAGCCGGTGACCGCCAGCATGACCAGGCCCAGCCTGACGATGGTCGCCGTGTTGCCCGTTGAAACACCGTCGTCGATGATCGCCGCATTGACCGTGGGTAGGTAGAGCGACGCCAGGGTGCTGACCGACTGCAGCACCATCAGCACCGTGACCAGTCGGCGGTACGGCCGGATGTACTGGCGCAGCAGTGCCAGGAGCATTGGGTTACTGTCGCACATCAGATCGGCCACACCGGATCGACATGAGGCGCACCACCAACGAGCAGGTCGGCACCTAGGCCGTGCCTGATCAGGGGGATGAAATGCCTGATCAGGTGGCGTGTCGGTGGTTGACGTGCGGGGCGACGGCTACAGTGCATCGTGTGGAGCGGCAGCAGCCTCAGAAATGGGCAGGTAGTAGTGCGGCGTAATTCGGCTGTGCGGGTCTTGACGCGAGCCTCGGCGGTATTGGCTTTGATGGCTCTGGTCTTTGGGCTCGCCGGCTGCGGCGGTTCGGGCGACAACAACTCCGGCGGTGGGACCGTCCCGTCGAGCGCGGGCAACGCGGAGGGCAAGCACGGCCCGTTCTTTCCGCAATGCGGCGGCGTCAGCGACGAGACGGTGACGGGGCTGACCAAGGTCTCAGGGCTTATCAACACCGCCAAGAATTCTGTGGGCTGCCAGTGGCTGGCCGGCGGAGGTATCTCTGGTCCGCACTTCTCCTTCTCTTGGTACCGCGGCAGCCCGATCGGGCGGGAACGCAAGACCGAGGAACTGTCGCGTGCGAGTGTCGAGGACATCAACATCAACGGCCACGGCGGTTTCATCGCCGTCGGCAACGAGCCCAGCCTGGGCGACTCGCTGTGCGAGGTCGGAATTCAGTTTCAGGATGACTTCATCGAGTGGTCGGTGAGCTTCAGTCAGAAGCCCTTCCCATCGGCGTGCGACATCGCCAAGGAACTGACCCGGCAGTCGATTGCGAACTCGAAATGAGCATTGGGATGCGTCGTGAAAGCAGGCGCGGCAGAAGCGTTTTGACCGTCGCTGCGGCGTTACTCGCCGTGCTGGTGATGTTGACCGGGTGTTCGAAGTCGGTTGCCGGCACGCCGGTCCGGGCCGGTGGGGCCGGTGTCCCGCGCAACGACAACTCCCAGCGGCAGTACCCGAACCTGCTCAAAGAGTGCGAGGTGCTGACCACCGACATCTTGGCCAAGACGGTAGGTGCTGACCCGCTGGACATTCAGAGCACCTTCGTCGGCGCGATCTGCCGGTGGCAGGCAGCCAACCCGGCCGGGTTGATCGACATCACCCGGTTCTGGTTCGAACAGGGCAGTTTGAGCAACGAGCGCAAGGTTGCCGAGAATCTGAAGTATCAGGTCGAGACCCGCTCGATCCAGGGCATCGACTCGATCGTGATGCGACCCAACGATCCCAATGGCGCGTGCGGTGTAGCCAGCGACGCGGCCGGAGTGGTCGGCTGGTGGGTCAACCCCCAGGCACCCGGGATCGATGCATGCAGTCAGGCGATCAAGCTGATGGAGCTGACGCTCGCGACGAACGCGTAGTCGCGGCCATCTAGCCTGATCGCTAACGCGGGACGTGGAACTCCGCCAGTCGCGCACGGCCGGGTTCCAACTCAGCCCAGCTGCCAGGAACCTGCAGCACGGCGATCGCCGAGGTGGGGTATTTGTCGGAGATCCTCTGCGCCGCATCAATATTGCTGTCATCCGGGTCCGCGAGTATCAGAGCCAGCGAGGACGTCGTCGGTTCGTGCCCGATCACCAGCACTGTGCTGACCTCGTCGTCGACCTTATTGATCTCCTCGAGCACCGCTCCGGGAGCTGCCCCGTACAGCCGCGCGACGTAGCGCACCGGCGCGTCGATCTCGGTGCACGCCAGGGTCTCTCGGGTGCGGGTCGCGGTCGAGCACAGCACCGCGTCGACCGCCGGCACATTGTTGTGCAGCCAGTCGCCGGCCAGGCCGGCTTCTCGGCGACCGCGCGACGCCAGCGGCCGATCGTGGTCGGCCACCCCACTCGGGTACGCGGACTTGCCGTGCCGCATCAGCACAAGAGTGCGGTGTCGCTGTTCCATCCGACACACGTTAGCCACCCCGGAATCGGCGCCGCCACGGGTGCGTCCCTCTCATGGATCAGGTTTGTCAGGCGGCCTGTCTCAGGCCCAGCAAGTCGCCGAGGCGGTCGATGCCGTCTTCGAAGTTGGCCACCGCCGGGAATAAGACTGGCGCGGTTGGGAATTGGACAGCCTCAGCCCCGAACGGGCTGCCCGCGGGCAGGAACGGGTTGAATATCGGCGGAAGAATCTGGTTCCCGGTCACGCCGGTCATCCGGACGATGATCTGCGCAGGGATATTCAGCGACTGGTAAACGGCGGCGCCGACGTATGAGACCGGTACCTGCAAGACGCCTGGCACCGCATCGACGACGCTCTGTATCGGGTCGAAGACAAAGTAGGGAATCGAAGCCGCTACCGTGCGCACCTGCAGGGCCACGTTGACCGGAATGTCGGGGAAACCCTGTGCAGCGAAGTCGGCGGCGACCGCGCTGTAGAGATTGGCACCGGGGTTGACGTAGGTGCCGTCGAACACCGGAGACGTCAGGGGCGCACCTTGCATGTAGGCCGGCGTCGGAAGGTGGAATGCGTCCAGAATCGTCGGCGTCGTACTGACGATCTGCCACGAGTTGTTGATCCACCCGTCGTGGACATTGTTGCCGGCCTGATCCCACATGAGGAACGTCGCCGTCTCCAGCGGTGTTTGGAAGCCGTGACCCCGGTTGAACTGGTTTTCATTGATGTGACCGTGGTCGGTGACTATCAGCGTGTTGAATTCCTTGCCAGGGTTTGCCAGTTCCCAGTTGGATACCGCTCCCAGAACGCCAGTACCAGTATTGGGGTTCATGCCATCGCCGTAGTGGCCGAGGTTGGCGTCCATATTGCGCAGGGCCGCGGCGTATTCCGGGGAACCGCCACCGTAGGCATGCCCCATTTCGTCGACGCCAACGAAATACGAGAAGATCAGATTGCCTTTGGTCGGGTCTGCGTTCGCAATAGCCGTTTGCGTCGTTGTGCCGACCAGGTTTTGCGACGCTGCCCAGTAGGGGTCAGTGGCGGCGTCATGCCCGATGAAGATGATGTTGTCCGCATGGTGCGCGCCGGCGCCGGCGATATCGGTGATGACGGGCCAGTTGGCGATGACCGTCGTGTTGATCTGGTCGCCATAGGCGCCCTCGAGCTGGTTGTACACAGTCGGCCAGTTGTCGTACGTCCACGGGGTGAAGACGTTGTTGGTCACGCCGGCGGTCTCGCTCCACACACCCGTTTGCATGGTGGTCCATGAGGGGTTGGAGACCGAGGTGTGCCCGACGATCGTCGAGGCGGAGGTGGTGCTTTGCGTCATGAATAGGTGGAAGTTCGGTGTGCCGGCGGGGTCGGCCAGGATTCTGCTCAGGTTGGTGCCGTCGGTGCCGATCAGCAGGAAGTTCGCGTCTGGTGTACCCAAGGCGTAGGCGGCGGCCTGTTGTTGAGTCGCGAACATCACTGGCAAGAAATTTCCGGTTGCGCCATTAGCGCCCGGGGTGCCGAGCAAGAACGGAGTGCCGCCGAGGCCACCGGCCCCGCCCGCGATGGTTCCGCCGCCGTACAGGTTGCCGCCGAGTCCTCCGGTGCCGCCGGCGCCGCCGTTGCCGAAGAACAAGCCGCCCGTGCCGCCGCTGCCGCCGGCGCCGCCTCGAAGACCGCCGTGGCCACCGAGGCCACCATTACCGAAGAATCCGGCATTGCCGCCACGTCCTCCGGCTTGACCTGGCGTACCCATCCCGCCGGCGCCGCCATTGCCGTACAGAATCCCGCCGTCTCCACCCCTTTGCCCGGTGCCGTCGACGCCATTGGCCCCGTCGCCGATCAGCGGACGGCCCAGCAGCAGGTTTGTGGGTGCATTGATCACACCCAGAAAGCCGTCGAGCACGCCCTGCAACGAGGGGACACTTGTCGCCTCCGCGGCGGCGTACGCGCTGCCGGCCCCGCTCAACGTCAACACAAATTGCTCATGGAACGCTTCCGCCTGCGCACTGACCGCCTGATACGCCTCAGCGTGCCCCGAGAACAGCGAAGCGATCGCCGTCGATACTTCGTCGGCAGCGGCGGACACCAATGTGCTGGTCGGAGCAAACGCTGCCAGGTTAGCCGCCCACAGCGAGGAGCCGATCCCTGACGCTTCTGCCGCGGCCGTGGCTAACAGGTTTGGTGCGGCGATTACGTACGACATGGTTGGTCCTCCACCCGGTAACGTCTTTGTCCTTGGCAAATGTGGCGCTGCTCATAATTGCATGATTTCGTCGCCCTGAGTTCACATTCCGAAGCCAACTGCGAAGAGGCATCAAGTCAACGCCGACCGCTTCCGCCGCGCCCGGGCCAGAGTGACGCGAGTGATTATCGTGACGGAGCTCCCGTCCGACCTGCGATTCCCAGCGGGTCCCCAGCGGACCTGCCGGTCGAGGTCCCCGGACTTGTCGGGGCCCACACCTAAACTCCCAAATCAATGACAATCACGACTCCGGGAGGGGGTGCCAGACATGCGATTCCTGCATACGGCTGACTGGCAACTGGGCATGACCCGGCACTTTCTTGCCGGCGATGCTCAGCCCCGCTATTCGGCCGCTCGCCGTGATGCGGTGGCCGGGCTCGGTGCCCTGGCCGCCGAAGTGGGCGCCGAGTTCGTCGTGGTGGCCGGGGATGTGTTCGAGCACAACCAGCTCGCGCCGCAGGTCATCGGCCAGTCCCTGGAAGCCATGCGCGCCATCGGTATTCCGGTATACCTGTTGCCCGGTAACCATGACCCGCTTGACGCATCGTCGGTCTACACCGGTCCGCTGTTCACCTCGGAATGCCCCGAGAACGTCGTGATTCTCGATCGGGCCGGCGTTCACGAAGTCCGTCCCGGGTTGGAGATCGTCGCCGCGCCGTGGCGCTCGAAGGCGCCCACCACCGATCTGGTGGCCGCGGTACTCGAGGGCCTGCCCGCCAACGGTGCAACCCGGGTGCTCGTCGCCCATGGCGGCGTTGACGTGCTCGACCCTGACCGGGACAAGCCCTCGCTGATCCGGCTCGCGAACGTCGAAAAAGCGCTGTCGGACAGCGTGATTCACTATGTGGCGCTCGGCGATAAGCACTCGCGTACGCAGGTCGGCGGCAGTGGCCGGGTCTGGTACTCCGGCTCGCCCGAAGTCACCAACTATGACGACATCGAAGCCGACCCGGGTCACGTTCTGGTCGTCGACATCGACGAAAGTGACCCTGTTCGTCCGGTGACCGTCGATGCGCGCCATGTTGGCCGGTGGCGTTTTGTCACGCTGCAACGTCAGGTCGACACTCGTCGGTGCATCACCGATCTGGAACTGAACCTGGACCTGATGACCGACAAGGAACGTACGGTCGTGCGTTTGGCGCTGACGGGTTCGCTGAGTGTCACCGATCGCGCGGCGCTGGACGCCTGCTTGGACAGGTATTCGAGATTATTTGCCTGGCTGGAACTTTGGGAGCGCCACACCGACTTGGTGGTGGTGCCCGCCGACAGCGAATTCAGTGATCTCGGCATCGGCGGATTCGCGTCTGCGGCAGTCGACGAACTGGTTGCAACCGCACGCGGAGACGACGCGACGGCCGCGATCGATGCCCAGGCCGCCCTCGCTCTCCTGCTGCGCCTGACGGATCGGGGTGCGGCATGAAGCTGCACCGCTTGGTGTTGAAGAACTACCGCGGTGTCGCGGATCGGGAGATCGAATTCCCCGACCAGGGCGTGGTTGTGGTCTATGGCGCAAACGAGGTCGGCAAGTCGTCGATGATCGAAGCGTTGGACCTGCTGCTGGAATCCAAGGACCGATCGACGAAAAAGGAAGTCAAGCAGGTCAAACCGACCAACGCCGATGTCGGCTCCGAGGTTACCGCCGAGATCAGCAGTGGCTCTTATCGTTTCGTGTACCGCAAGCGTTTTCACAAAAAGCCCGAGACCGAGCTGACGGTGCTGGCGCCCCACCGCGAGCAACTCACCGGTGACGAAGCGCATGAGCGGGTCCGGGGGATGCTGGCCGAAACGGTCGACACCGAGTTGTGGCGCGCGCAGCGGGTGCTGCAGGCGAACTCGACCGCAGCCGTGGACCTGTCCGGCTGCGACGCGTTGTCCCGCGCTCTCGATCTTGCCGCCGAGCAGTCCGCCAGCGACGCCGCCCTGTGTGGCACCGAGCCCATGCTCATCGAGCGGATCGACGCCGAGTTTGCGCGCTACTTCACTCCTACCGGCCGTCCGACCGGCGAGTGGGCCGTCGCGAGCTTACGGTTGAAGGACGCCAAGATCGAACTGGCCGAATGCACACGAGCGATGTCCGAGGTCGACGACCGAGTGCGGCGCCACGCTGAGCTGACCGACCAGGTGGCCGAGCTGTCGAAGCTGCACAGCGCTGCCGGCCCTCGGCTGGCGGCGGCACAGGCTGCCGCCGAGCGCGTCGCCGCACTCGCCGGGGAGGTGCGGGAAGCCAAGCTGGTCGCCGCGGCGGCGGTCGCAACCAGCGCCGCCTCATCCGCCGCGCAGGCCGGCAGGTTGGCACTGATAGCTCAAATCGCGACGCGCACAGCAGCTGTCGTGGATGCCGAGAATCAGGCCCAGGAGGCATTGAGGCAGCAGGTCGCGGCGGCGGCCGACGCCCAGGATTGCGATGCCGCTGCCGAGCACGCCGCGGCGGTCCTCAAAGGGGCCCAGGACCGCGCCGAATTCGCGCGCGATGCCCTCGACCGGATTGCCGAGCGCGAGGAGGCCGACCGATTGAGCATCCGTCTGGCAAAGGTCGACGACATCGAGCGCTACCTCGTGCGCATTGGCAAGGAACTGTCCGGAATCACGCTGACTGAGGACCTGCTGCGTCGAATCGAAAAGTGCGAGACAACCGTCGAACGTGTCGGCGACCAGCTGGAAATGATCGCTGCCGTGGTGGAGTTCACCGCCGCGGCGGACATTGAATTAACGGTGGGAGCGGAGCGGGTCGCGTTGGCGGCCGGGCAAAGCTGGTCGCTGACCGCGACCGGTCCCACCGAGGTCGACGTCGCCGGGGTATTGACGGCCCGCGTCACCCCCGGTGCGACGGCTCTCGATGTTCGAGCCAAACATGTTGCGGCTCAAGCTGATCTGGCCGAAGCGTGCCAGGCTGGCGGGGTCGACGACAGCACCGCGGCACGAGCGATCGATCAGCGGCGACGCGAACTGCTCAGTAGCCGCGACCAACTGACGGCAACCCTGGCCGGATTGTGCGGCGATGAACAAGCGGACCAACTTCGCGCGAGACTGGCGGAGTTGCACGCCGCGCAACCGTCGGAGCTCGATTTGTTTGCGTCAGACACCGTCACGGCCCGCGCCGATCGCGACGCCGCACATGCGGCCTGTACGGCGGCGCAGGCCGATTGCGAGGCCAAGCGCCAACTTGCCGCCGTCGCGAATCGCAAACTCGCCGAAACAACCACCCGGGCAATGGTTTTGCACAACGACACCGTTACGCAGCGCGCCGACCTCGATGCGGCGGTAACCCGGCTGGCGGGGGATCGGGCATCGGTCCCCGACGAGGCCCTTGCCGCCTCGGCCGAGGCCGAGCAGCAAGTTGCACAGGCCGCCCAGCTTCTGCTGGCGGACCTGGACCGGGCGCTGGCAGCCGCAGCACCGCACGAAATAGCCGCTGAACTCGCCGAAGCGGGTAAAGCCGTGGAGGGGTTGCGTCAGCGTCACGACGATGCCGTTGCGGCAAAGCGAGAGATCAGTATCGAGCTCGCGGTACTGCGCAGCGAGGGCCGGAAAGGAAAGCTCGACGCCGCCGAGATCGAACTCGAGCACGCCACCAGCCAGCACGAGCGGGTCGGCAACCGTGCGAAGGCCGCCCACTTGCTGCGGTCGGTGATGGCGCGTCATCGCGACTCCACCCGGCTGCGGTACGTCGAGCCCTATCGCGCCGAATTGCAGCGGCTCGGCCGTCCGGTGTTCGGGCCCACCTTCGAGGTCGAAGTCGACAGCGGCCTGCAGATCCTCAGCCGCACCTTGGGCGGCACCACGGTGCCCTACGAGTCACTGTCGGGCGGGGCCAAGGAGCAACTGGGCATCCTTGCGAGGCTGGCCGGCGCCGCGATGGTCGCCAAGGAGGACACCGTGCCCGTCGTGGTCGACGACGCACTGGGCTTCACCGACCCGGACCGGTTGGTCAAAATGGGCGAGGTGTTCGACACCGTCGGCGAACACGGTCAGGTGATCGTGCTGACCTGCAGCCCCTCTAGGTACGACGGCGTCACGGGCGCGCATCGCATCGATCTCAACGCGTAGTGCTGCAGTTTCGGCAGGCATACACTCGGCAAATGGTTTGCTGTACCCGGTCGATGCCGGGGATGCACGATGGAAATTGAGTGCGACTACCTAGTGGTCGGTACCGGCTCCGCCGGTGCCGTCGTTATCAACCGACTCAGCGCCGACCCGGGCACTCAAGTGGTCGCGTTGGAGGCGGGTCCCGGCGACACCAATCGGTTCATCGGCATCCCGGCCGCCTTCTCCAAACTGTTCCGCACCGATGTTGACTGGGACTATCTGACCGAACCACAACCCGGCCTCGACGGACGCCAAATCTATTGGCCCCGGGGCAAGGTGCTCGGCGGATCCTCCTCGATGAACGCGATGATGTGGGTGCGTGGTTTTGGCGCCGACTACGACGAGTGGGGCAAGCTGGCCGACTCGCACTGGTCCGCCGCGGAAATACTCGAGTACTACCGTCGCATCGAAAATGTTACCGCTGCGTGGCATTTCGTCAGCGGCGACGACAGTGGCGTCACCGGTCCGCTACACATCTCCCGTCAGCGCAGCCCACGTGCCTTGACCGCGTCTTGGCTCAACGCGGCCCGTGAATGCGGATATCCAGTTGCGCAGCCGAATTCTCCGCTGCCAGAAGGTTTTTGCGAGACCCTCGTCACGCAGCGCCGCGGCGCACGGTACAGCGCCGCCGATGGCTATCTCAAGCCGGCGATGAGCCGCAACAACCTCACCCTGCTCACCGAGGCCACTGCCACCCGGATCCTCTTCGACGGCAACCGGGCGGTTGGCGTGGAGTACCAGCGGGCCGGCAAAACCCAAGTCGCCCACGCGCGTCGTGAGGTTGTCTTGTGCGGTGGCGCCATCAACAGTCCGCAACTGCTGATGCTTTCCGGCATCGGCGATCGTGATCACCTCGCCGGGCACGGCATCGAGATCGTCCAGCACGCACCGGAGGTGGGGCAGAATCTGATCGACCACCTGGTGACGCCGGTGGGCTTCGACGTCGACGACGACTCGTTGTTCACCGCCGAAAAGCCCAAGCAGTTGATCAGTTACCTGCTGCGGCGGCGCGGCATGCTCACCTCCAATGTCGGCGAAGCGTACGGATTCGTCCGCAGCAGAGCCGATCTCGAACTGCCCGACCTGGAGTTGATCTTCGCGCCGGCGCCGTTCTACGACGAGGCACTGATTCCTGCGGCCGGCCACGGGGTGGTCTTTGGACCGGTCCTGGTCGCGCCGGAAAGCCGGGGCCAGATCGTCCTGCAGTCCGCCGACCCGCATGACAAACCCATCATCGACCCGCGCTACCTGTCTGACCCCGGTGGTGTGGACCGTGCCGCCATGATGGCCGGGCTGCGGATCTGCGCCGAACTTGCCGAAGCTCCTTCGTTACGGGATGTGCTCGGGCCGGTGGTGCGTCCACGCAACTGCACCGGACTTGACGAGGCGACCCTGGAGTTGGCGCTCAACACCTGCTCGCACACGCTGTATCACCCGATGGGTACCTGTCGAATGGGCAGCGACGAGGCCAGCGTGGTCGACCCGCGGCTGCGGGTCCGTGGCGTCGAGGGGCTGCGCATCGCCGATGCTTCGGTCATGCCGAGCACCATTCGTGGACACACGCATGCCCCATCGGTGTTGATCGGCGAGAAGGCCGCCGACCTGATCCGCGGCTGAGCCAGACCGCGCTTCTTGCGACAATGCACCGCATGGTCGAACAGAGCATCTGGATGCAGAAGGTTGCGGCCGATCCCGGGCATTCGCACTGGTATATCGAACGTTTCCGTTCGATGGCGCGCGCCGGCGACGACATAGTCGGCGAGGCACGCTTGATCGATGCGATGGCGCCCCGCGGTGCCCGCATCCTTGATGCCGGATGCGGTCCGGGCCGATTGGGCGGTTATCTGGCTGCGGTCGGTCACCACGTGGTCGGTGTCGACGTCGACCCGGTGCTGATCGAGGCAGCCGAGCATGATTACCCCGGGCCACGCTGGCTCGTCGGCGACCTCGCCGAGCTCGACCTGCCCGAACGCGGAATCGCCGAACCCTTCGACATAATCGTGTCGGCCGGCAACGTCATGACGTTTCTTGCTCCGAGCACCCGCGTCCAGGTGCTGCGCCGACTAAGTGCCCACCTCGCCGGCGACGGCCGATTGGTGATCGGCTTCGGCGCCGGTCGCGACTACCCGTTCACCCAATTTCTTGACGACGCAGCAGATGCCGGGTTGGTCTCCGACTTGCTGCTGTCCACTTGGGATCTGCGACCGTTCACCGAGGACGCCGGCTTTCTCGTCGCAATCCTGCGAGTCAGCGCATAAAACCGATCGCGCCGTAATCCAGATCGGCCAGTCCCCGCGCGCCGAAATTGGCCAGGTCGCTGCGGACCGCGACGGTCCCCACCGACTGGATGAGCGGCAAGCTGAATCCCTCGGCCCACACCAGCTTGTCGACCTGGTTCGCCAGCTCACGGGCCTTACCGGGATCGAGTTCTCCGAGTGTCTGATCGATCGCCTCGTCGATCTGCGGGCTACCGATCTTGCCGAAGTTGCTGTCGCCGTCGGAGGCATAGATCTGGGTGAGCCCGGAAAGCGGGAACGCGTCGCCGACCCAGCCGAACAGCGCGATATCGAACGCGCCGACGTTTACGTAGTTGCTGAAAAATCCACTGCCGGAACGACCTTGAAGCTCCAACTTGACGCCGATCTCGGCGAGGCTGTGCTGAGCGACCTGGGTGAACACCTTGGCGTTCGGCGATTCGTAGAACAACAGTCGGACGACTAGTTGGTGACCGTCCTTTTCCCGGAATTCGCCGTTCAATTTCCAGCCCTGGGCGTCGAGATCGCGTTTCGCCTGTTCTGGGTCATACGGCAGGCTGTTGTCCTGGTAGCCCTTCTGTCCGGCTACGAAAACGTGATTGTCCAGTGGCACCGGATTGCCGGTGAGGCCGTTCAAAGCGACCTTGGCGATCGTGCGCCGATCGATTCCCTTGCAGACCGCCAGGCGTAAAGCGGGGTCGGCGAGGATCGATCCTTTCGCGCCGTTCATGGTGAAGTGAGTCCAACTCGGACCGGGAGCCCGCCGGATCGAGATGCCCCGGGTGTGCTCGGCGATGATGAGTTGGTCGAGTGAGCCGACTCCAGTCGCGTCGATCGTGTTGTTCTGCAGTGCAGGCAGCGCCGCCGCCGGATCCAGCACCAGGTTGGTGATGGTGTCCAACAGTGGTCGTTTGCCCCACCATCTGGGGTTGCGCGTCAACGTGATTCGCTGCTTTGCCCGGTCTAGGGCCGACACGATGAACGGACCGGCGGACAGTCCGGGGGCATTCAACCAGCCCGTGTTGAACGCCTCGGGGGTGGCGGTCACGGTGGCCGGCAACAGCATGCCGTTGCCGGCGAACATGCCGCGCCACTCGGCGTAGGGCTTGGCGAAGGTCATGATGGCCTGACGGTCGTCGACCCCACGGGTTACTGATGCCACTCGGTCGGAACCGTTGGGAGAGGCGATCTCAAAGCTCTTGTCCGCACCGCTGGTGGCGTGGATCTGACTGGCGATGTCCTGCCAGGTGATCGGAGAACCGTCGGACCAGACGGCCTTCGGATTGATCGTGTAAGTGATGACCTGCGGGTCGGTCCCGGTCAGCTCCACGCTGGTGAAGTAGTCGGTGTTGACCGTGGCCGAGCCGTCCGCGCTGATGATGAATGCGCTGGGCAGCGTCGGCTTGAGCAGGCTGGCGGTTTCGGAGCTGTTGCCGTCGATGTTCAAGATGTTGAAATTGGGCGGGAAATCGCTGAGCGCAAGCCGCAGGTTGCCGCCCTCGCGCAGGGTCGCGGGGTTCTGCGGGTTGATGTCGCTGCTGGTACCCACTGTCGCGTTGCCGGAGCCCGAGGGGTTGCTGGACGAGCATCCGCACAACACCAGCGCGGCGACGAGCAGCGTCGCGGCCACCCGAGGAATCAATCGGTTAGCCACGTCGGCCGTCCAAGCCCGGTTCCGGTTGCGGCACCGCGCCCAGCAGTCGCCGGGTGTACTCGTGTTGCGGATTGCCGAACACCTCCTCGCTCTCGCCCTGCTCGACCACGACGCCGCGATGCATCACCACCACCTGGTGAGCAAGATGCTTCACGACTGAAAGATCATGGGAGACAAATAGATACGACAGGCTCAGACGGTCCTGCAGATCCAGCAGCAGGTTGATGATCCCGGCCTGTATCGAGACATCCAGGGCGGACACCGGTTCGTCGAGCGCGAGGATCTTGGGCTCTAGTGCCAGTGCCCGCGCGATGCCGATGCGCTGCTTCTGCCCCCCGGAGAACTCCGCAGGATAGCGGCTTGCGTCGGTGCGGCGTAGTCCGACGGTGTTAAGCAGTTCGGCGACCCTGCCGTTGGTGTCGTTCTTGTCGAATCCGTTGGCCCGCAACGGTTCCGATAGCAGCTCGAAGACGGGCAGTCGCGGGTCCAGCGATGCGACCGGGTCTTGGAACACGACCTGGATATCGCGCCGCAACTCCCGTCGGCTCGCTTTGTTCAGGTTGGCGACGTCGGTTCCGAGCACCTCGATCGAACCGGATTGCGGCGCAGTGAGTTCCAGGATCTGGTGCAGTGTGGTCGACTTGCCCGAACCGGATTCGCCGACGATGCCCAACGTGCGACCTCGCTGAAGTTCGAAGCTGACGCCGTCGACCGCCCGGACTTCCCCCACAGTGCGACGGAACAACACGCCCTTTGTCAGCGGATACGTCTTGACCAGATCACGCACCCGCACGACGGGGGCCGGCTTGTCCAGGGCCACGGCGTCGACCTCGGTACTGACTCCGTAAATATCGGCCGCGCTGCGTCCGACAACCTGATCGGTACGAACGCAGGCGGCACGGTGCTCGGCGCCCACTTCCAGCAGTTCGGGCTCGGCAGTGCGGCATTCGTCGATGACCAACGGGCAGCGTGGCCCGAACGGACACCCCGGATCCAAGCCGGCCAGCGACGGCGGAGCGCCCGGTATGGGGACCAGCCGAGCGCCCTGCGGGGCGTCCAGTCTGGGCACCGAGCCCAATAGTCCTACGGTGTAGGGCATTTGGCGATCGCGGTAGAGGTCGCCGACCCGGGCCGATTCCACGATCCGGCCCGCGTACATCACCAGCGCCCGATCGGCGAACTCGGCGACGACACCGAGGTCGTGGGTGATGATCAGCACTCCGGCGCCGGTGACGTCGCGGGCTTTGCGCAGTACTTCCAGGATCTGGGCCTGTACGGTGACGTCGAGTGCGGTGGTCGGTTCGTCGCAGATCAACAGGTCGGGATCGTTCGCGATCGCGATCGCGATCACCACCCGTTGCCTTTCGCCGCCGGACAGCTCGTGCGGGAACGCGCGGACACGTTGCTGTGGTTGCGAGATACCCACCAGTTCAAGCAATTCCACGGCCCGGGCGCGCGCGGCCTTCTTGTTGACATCGGGCTGGTGCACCCGAATCGCCTCGGCGATCTGATCGCCCACCGTGTAGACCGGGGTGAGAGCGGACATCGGGTCCTGGAACACCATGCCGATCGACTTGCCGCGGAATTGTGACATCGGGCCGTCGTCAAGCCCCAGCAGCTCGGTGCCTTGCAACTGCACCGAGCCTGCCACCTTGGCGTACTCAGGCAGCAGGCCCACCACGGCCATCGCCGCCGCGGATTTGCCTGACCCCGATTCGCCCACCATGGCGACGACTTCGCCGGGATTGACCCGGTAGCTGATGCCGCGGACGGCGGACACCGGAGTGCTGTCGGTCGCAAAGTTCACCGACAGATCGGTTACCTCGAGCAGTGCGCTCATTCGCCACCACGCAGGTTTCTGGCGCTGGGGTCCAGGGCGTCGCGCAAACCGTCGCCGGTCAGGTTGGCGCACACCAGAATCAGCACCAACACCCCGGCCGGCACGAGGAAAACCCAGGGAAAGGTGGTCGCGGACTGGGTGCCGTCGGCGATCAGCGTCCCCAATGACACATCTGGCGGCTGGACGCCGAATCCGAGGAAGCTCAACCCGGTTTCGGCCAGAATGGCGAATCCGACATTCAGCGTCGCGTCGATGATCAGGATGGAGGCCACGTTAGGTACCACGTGCCCGGTGATGATCCGCCAGCTCGAGACGCCCATATACCTTGCCGCTCGGATGAATTCGCGCTCGCGCAGGCTGATCGTCATGCCGCGCACAATCCGTGAGCTGACCATCCAGCCGAAACCGGCCAGCAGCAGGACCAGCGCGATGATGCTGCCCGAGTTCTTGGTCCGCGGGGTGACGATGGCGATCAACAGGAAGCTGGGCACCACCAGCATCAAGTCGACGATCCACATCAGCACCGCGTTTCGTACTCCGCCGAAGTATCCCGCGATCGACCCCACGGTGGCCGCGATGCCGGTCGAGATCACCGCGACGCAAACACCGATCAGCATCGACTTCTGCATCCCGCGCAAGGTCTGGGCGAGCAGGTCCTGTCCCAGGGAGTTGGTCCCGAGCCAGTGCCGGGTGTTCGGCGGCTGCATCAGCGCGTCGAAGTCGAGGTCTTGGTAGGTATAGGGCAGCAGTGCCGGCAACGCGTAGCAGCCGACGAACAGCAGCACCAACAACGTCAGTGCCGCCACCGCGGACTTGTTGCGCAGGAATCGGCGCAGTACCAAGGTCCGACGGGACGCGAAATCGGCCGTGTCCTTCAGTTCGGTCACAGTCATGACATCCGCACCCTCGGGTCGAGCGCGGCGTAGAAGACGTCGGAGAGCAGGCCGGCCAGCAATACGACGACGGCCGAGAAGAGTGTGATCGCCGCCACGATATTGGTGTCCTGGGTGGAAATGCCTCGGATCACCCACTCGCCCATGCCGTGCCAGCCGAAGATCTTCTCGACGAACACCGCTCCCGCGACAAGTCCCGCCACGCTGTAGGCGAACAGCGTGGCCAGCGGTATCAACGCGGTGCGCAAGCCGTGCTTGAGCAGTGCGCGCCGACGGGTCAGCCCCTTGGCGCGGGCGGTCCGAATGAAATCCTGGCCGAGCACGTCGAGCATCGCGTTGCGCTGATAGCGGCTGTAGCCCGCCGCGGCACCCAGCACCAGCGTGAAGGTCGGCAGCACCAGGTGTTTCAACCGGTCGCCCAGAGCCGCCCAGGTCCCATCGGTCACGCCCGGCGATGTCTCCCCGGTGTAGTCGAACAGTTGATAGCCCAGCCCCCAGTTGATCCGCAGCGCCGCCATGATCAACAGGTTCGCGATCACAAATGTCGGTGTGCTCAGCACGAGCAACGCGAACGTGGTGACGACGCGGTCGCTCAGCCGGTACTGGCGAATCGCGCCCCACGCGCCGAGCGCGATGCCAAGCAAGGTGCCGATCACCGATCCAAGGACCAGCAATCGCAGGCTGACTCCGATGCGGCGCCACAGCTCGGTGGCCACCGGCTGGCCGGTGATGGTCTTGCCGAAGTCGCCCTGTACGGCGTGCGTAACCCAGTTCGCGTAGCGGACCGGAATGGGCCGATCCAAGCCGAGATCGTGGGCCTTGGCGTCGATAACGGACTGTGGTGGCCGTGGACTGCGTTGCATCAGACTTTCCAGCGGCGAGAAGGCAACCGAAGCCAGGCAATAGGTCAGGAACGACGCCAACGCCAGCAGCACGATGTAGTTGAGCAATCGGCGCAGGAGAAAACGAGTCATGCCCAATCACCGTGCCGCATTGGGACAGGGTAGCGCCTGCCCGGATTCCGATCCGGCTGATCCGCAGGGGTGTATTCCGGCTGGTCCGTTGTTAAAATCCAGCGCGTTGCCGAACCGTGCAGCAAATGAGATTCCGCTATAGCCAAGGAGACTTGCGTGACGGTTACCGACGACTACCTGGCCAACAATGCCAACTACGCGAGCGCCTTTCAGGGGCCGCTGCCGCTGCCGCCCAGCAAACAAATCGCAGTGCTGGCATGCATGGACGCGCGCATAGATGTCTATCGGGTGCTCGGCATCAACGAGGGGGAGTCGCACGTCATCCGCAACGCCGGTGGAGTGGTCACCGACGACGCGATCCGATCGCTGGCCATCAGCCAGCGTCTGCTGGGAACGCAAGAGATCATCCTGATTCACCACACCGACTGCGGGATGCTCACCTTCACCGATGACGACTTCAAGCGCGCGATTCAGGACGAGACCGGCGTAAAGCCGCCATGGTCGGCCGAGGCCTTCCCGGATCTGGCCGAGGACGTTCGGCAGTCGCTGCGCCGGATCGAGAACAGCCCATTCGTCACTAAGCACGTGTCGCTGCGGGGGTTCATCTTCGATGTTGCCACCGGCAAACTCGAAGAAGTCACAATCTGATCGCTCACCCGACCTTGTAGGTCGCCAGGGCCTTCGCCAGCAGCTTGCCCTGCGGGTCGACGATCTCGGCCTCGCAGTTCACCAACGAACGCCCGCGTCGTAGTGCGCGGCCCACCCCGATCACATCCGTGGCCCGCGCCGGCGCCATGAAGTCGATAGTCATCGACACTGTGACGCCGCGCAATTCCGGCGGTGCCGCGACGCCGCACCACGCGGCCGCCATCACGGCGAGGTCGGCGAGGGTGGCTATCGCCCCACCGTGCACCATGTCGCCGAGGGTGGTGTTGGACGGATCCCACGGCAGTCGCAGCCTGACCTCGTCCTCGCCGAGATGCTCGACGACGACGCCAAGCTTGATCACGAACGGTGATTGCGGGAGGAACGCGGCGATGACGTCGCGGCCGCTGGCCGGAGCGGCGGAAGTGTCGGTCATCGGTCCATGCTCGCGCTAGTCCGCCGCGCGCAACAGGGGTGAACCAGCGGGTGTCCTAATCCGTCCGCTGCCCGTCGTTGCGGCGATTCATTGAGGCTTCGTTGACACCAGGGTGCCGGACTGGTTTTATGTCTGGTTATAACCATAAATATGGTCAATCCAACCAACTTAATCGGGAAACGATGCTGATGACCACCGATGTGACGTCCGGCCCCGCCGCGGGCCAGTACGAACTGAGCCATTTGCGGTCGCTGGAGGCGGAGGCGATCCACATCATTCGGGAAGTAGCCGCCGAGTTCGAACGACCGGTGCTGTTGTTCTCGGGCGGCAAGGACTCGATCGTCATGCTGTATTTGGCGCTGAAGGCTTTTCGGCCGGGCCGGCTGCCGTTCCCGGTGATGCACGTCGACACCGGCCACAACTTCGACGAGGTCATCACCACCCGTGACGAGTTGGTGGCCGAGTCCGGTGTGCGTCTGGTGGTGGCCTCGGTTCAGGACGACATCGACGCCGGACGTGTGGTGGAGACCATCCCGTCGCGCAATCCGCTGCAGACCGTGACGTTGCTGCGGGCCATCGCGGAGAACAAGTTCGACGCCGCATTCGGCGGAGCCCGGCGCGACGAGGAGAAGGCGCGGGCCAAGGAGCGCGTCTTCAGCTTCCGCGACGAATTCGGTCAGTGGGACCCGAAAGCCCAACGGCCCGAGCTGTGGAGCCTTTATAACGGGCGCCATCACAAGGGCGAGCACATCCGGGTCTTCCCGCTGTCCAACTGGACCGAGTTCGACATCTGGTCCTACATCGGTGCCGAGAAAATCAAGTTACCGTCGATCTATTTCGCCCACCGCCGCAAGGTCTTTCAACGCGACGGCATGCTGCTGGCGGTGGACAAACACTTGCAGCCGCGGGCCGATGAGAAGGTGTTCGAGAAATCAGTACGGTTCCGCACCGTCGGTGATGTCACCTGCACCGGGTGCGTGGAATCGGAGGCGGTCACAGTGTCCGAGGTCATCGCCGAGACCGCCGTGTCGCGGTTGACCGAACGAGGAGCAACCAGGGCCGACGACCGGATCTCCGAAGCCGGCATGGAAGACCGGAAGCGACAGGGGTACTTCTGATGGCCACACTGTTGAGGCTCGCGACGGCCGGGTCCGTCGACGACGGCAAGTCCACCCTGATCGGGCGGCTGCTGTATGACTCCAAGGCCGTAATGGAAGACCAGTGGGCGTCGGTGGAGAAGACGTCGCGGGAAGCCGGTCACGAGTACACCGACCTGGCGCTGGTCACCGACGGCTTGCGCGCCGAGCGTGAGCAGGGCATCACCATCGATGTCGCGTACCGCTACTTCGCCACGCCCAAGCGGAAATTCATCATCGCCGATACTCCCGGCCACATCCAGTACACCCGCAACATGGTGACCGGCGCGTCCACCGCGCAGTTGGTGATCGTGCTCGTCGACGCACGGCACGGCCTGTTGGAGCAGTCCCGCCGGCACGCCTTCCTGGCCTCGCTGCTGGGCATCCAGCACATCGTGCTCGCCGTCAACAAGATGGACCTGATCGATTGGGACCAAAAGAAATTCGAGGAGATCCGCGACGAGTTCCACGCGTTTGCCGCGCGACTGGATGTGCAAGACGTCGCCACCATCCCGATGTCGGCGCTGCACGGCGACAACGTCGTGACCAAGTCGGACAAGACGCCGTGGTACGAGGGTCCGGCGTTGCTGTCGCACCTCGAAGAGGTCTACATCGCCGGTGACCGCAACCTGGTCGATGTGCGTTTCCCGGTGCAGTACGTCATCCGCCCGCAGACGCACGAACATCAAGACCACCGCAGCTACGCAGGCACCGTGGCCAGCGGCGTAATGCGGCCCGGTGATGAGGTGGTGGTGTTGCCGATCGGCAAGACGACCACAATCGCGTCGATCGAGGGCACAAAAGGCCCTGTGGCAGAGGCATTTCCGCCGATGGCCGTGTCGGTGAGCCTGGCCGACGACATCGACATCTCGCGTGGCGACATGATCGCCCGCACCAACAACCAGCCCAGGATCGCGCAGCAGTTCGACGCGACCGTGTGTTGGATGGCCGATGCGTCGGCATTAGAGCCCGGTCGCGACTACGTCATCAAGCACACCACCCGGACCACCCGGGCGAGAATCGCGGCGCTGGACTATCGGCTCGACGTCAACACCCTGCACCGCGACAAGACGGCAACCGCGTTGAAGCTCAACGAACTTGGACGCATATCGTTGCGCACCCAGGTGCCGTTGCTACTCGACGAATACTCGCGCAACGCCAGCACCGGCTCGTTCATCCTCATCGATCCCGACACCAACGGCACAGTGGCGGCGGGCATGGTGCTGCGCGATGTGGTGGCGCAGAAGGCAAGCCCGAACACGGTGCGGCACAAGTCGCTGGTCACCGCGGGTGACCGGGCGATCCAGGGTAGAACGATATGGCTCACCGGCCTGTCCGGAGCGGGCAAGTCGTCGGTGGCCATGCTGGTCGAGCGGAAACTTCTCGAAAAAGGTATCCCCGCATACGTTCTCGACGGTGACAACCTGCGGCATGGTTTGAACGCCGACCTGGGTTTCAGCATGGGTGACCGGGCGGAGAACCTGCGTCGGCTGGCGCATGTGGCGACGCTGCTGGCCGAATCCGGCCAGATCGTGCTGGTCCCGGCGATCAGCCCGCTGGCCGAGCACCGGGAGCTCGCTCGTAAAGTGCACGCCGACGCGGGATTTGAATTCTTCGAGGTGTTCTGCGACACGCCACTGCAGGAATGTGAGCGTCGTGATCCCAAGGGGCTGTACGCCAAAGCTCGCGCGGGGGAGATCACTCACTTCACCGGGATCGACAGCCCGTATCAACGGCCGAAGGACCCGGACTTGCGGCTGACCGCGGACCGCGATGTCGAAGAGCAGGCGCAGAGCGTGATCGACATGCTCGAGGTGCGCGCATAGTCAGCGCCGCCGGCGGCGGGTGGCACAATCGGTGAACATGCGGATGTCGGCCAAAGCGGAATACGCTGTGCGGGCCATGGTCCAGCTGGCGACGGTGCCCACCGGCACACTGGTGAAGACCGACGACTTGGCGCAGGCTCAGGGGATACCACCGCAGTTTCTCGTCGACATCCTGACGAACCTGCGCACCGATCGCCTGGTGCGGAGTCAGCGGGGGCGCGACGGCGGCTATGAACTGGCGCGTCCGGGCAGTGAAATCAGTCTCGCCGACGTGCTGCGTTGTATCGACGGGCCGCTGGCCAGCGTGCGCGACATCGGACTCGGCGACCTGCCCTACTCGGGTCCTACCGTCGCGCTCACCGATGTCTGGCGAGCCTTGCGTGCCAGCATGCGGTCGGTCCTGGAAGAGACGACCCTGGCCGATGTCGCCAACGGGGCCTTGCCCAAACATGTGTCGCAAATGGCCAATGACTACCGCGACCAGGAGAGCGAGCGGAGAGGCTAGCTGCCCGAACCGTAGGGCCGGGTCAAGATCTCGAGCGCATGGCCGGACGGATCCCGGAAATACACGCCGCGGCCACCGTCATTGGTGTTGAACTCGCCGGGGCGTTTCGCGCCGGGGTCGGCCCAGTGTGGCAAGCCGCGCGACTTGATCTTGCCGTAGATCGCGTCGAACTCTTCTTCAGAAACCAGGAAGGCGTAGTGCTGCGGTCGGATCTCGTCGCTGCCCGCGAAGTCGGCGAAGTCCAGGGATGCGCCGTGCTCGAGCGCGACAACCATGAACGGCCCAAACGACGTCGCTGCGGGCAGGTCGAATAGTTCGGTCAGAAACTCCGCGGACTTCCGCTTGTCCCGCGACGCGACGATGGTGTGGTTGAAGCTGATGGGCATGGTGTCCAGGCTCCCCTCTGCTCGACGAGCGTGCACAGAATTACCGGGACACGCCGTAAATCTGGTAATTCTGTGCACCCTCGCGAGCGGGCCAGTGGCCGCTCAGGGTCTGCGGATAGCGCGGGCCCCTAGAGCTACTTCGGCGCGGTCAGCTCCAGCGCGATGTTGTCCGGGTCGCGGAATTCCAGGATGTACGTCGGCCCAATGTCTTTGACCGGTTCGTGCGCAATGCCGAGGTCATCCAAATGTGTTGCTGCATCATCTAACTCGGACTTGGTGCCGATCCGGAAAGCGATGTGGTCCAGACCGGTACGGTCCTCGTCAAAGCGGTCTTCGGACACCGGCCGCAACCCGAGCAACGCGCCGCCCAGGTCGTAGATGACGCCGCCGTACAGGAAGCCCAGTCGGTTGCGGGTGGCGTCATCGGCATTCTCGGGAACCTCGACCAGAACGGGCCATCCGAACACACTCTCGTAGAACTGCCGTGATCGCTCAATGTCGGTGACGGTGAGTCGGACATGCGCGATTGAGGAGCTCGTTAAGGCCATCCGCCCCATGGTGCCAGAATCGGTTGGGTGCAGATAGGTATGACCATGCCCGTGATGGAGCCCGACCTCGACGCGGCATTGCTGAAGGACTGGGCGCAGGCCATCGACCAAGGCCCGTTCTCATCGCTGTGCTGGGGCGAGCGCATCGCGTTCGACAACCCCGACAGCCTCACGTTGCTCGGCGCGCTCGCCGCCTGGACCGACCGGGTGCGGCTGGTGACGACGGTGATCGTGCCGCAGCTGCACGACCCGGTCATGTTGGCCAAGGCATTGGCGACGGGCGACGTGCTCAGCAATGGTCGGCTCACCGTGGGAATCGGCGTGGGCGGGCGGCACGAGGACTACAACGCCGTCGGCGCCGACCCGAAGACGCAGACGATGCGCAGGATGGCCGAAAGGGTCGCGGTGATGAAACGGGTGTGGGCGGGGGAGAAGACCACCGATTCGGTGCTGCCGGTCGGCCCGGCGCCCGTGCAGGCGGGAGGTCCGCCGCTGCACGTCGGCACCATCGGGCCCAAGACCGTCCGCAGCGCCGCAACCTGGGCCGAAGGAATGGCCGGCACCACCTTGGACCTCGACGTCGCCAAGCAGAACGAGCTGTTCGACGTGGCACGGACGGCCTGGGCCGAGGCCGGTAAGCCCGCGCCTCATCTGGCGACCTCGTTCTGGTTCGCGTTCGGTCCGGCGGATGAGGCTCGCGCTCAGGTGCACCATCACCTGCGCCGCTACATGAACTGGATCCCGGCCGAGTACGTCGACGCAATGGCGCCGATGACCGGGTGGGCGGGAACCGAGGACCAACTAGTAAAGGTGCTACGCAACTTCGCCGACGTCGGCACCGATGAGGTCCACCTCATCCCGACCAGCTCGGACATCGATCAGCTTCGTCGCGCGGCCGACGTCGTCGCTGCTCTGTGAAGTCACCCCGCGGCGGCCTCGGGCACCGACTGCTCGGGCACCTGTCCCTTGCGCAGCGTGGCCAATAGTTCGCGGTAGGGGCCGACGAGGTAAACGGTGTCGCCACCCCGCAACTGAGCGTCCCGCCGGGGATGCAGCGTGACCTGCTTGTCAGGCCGGGTGATCGCGATGACGCGGGTTTGGGTGGACAGCTCGTGCATGGGCGTGCCATCGAGTTCACTGCGCGCCGCGACATGCATGCCGCCGACCATAAAAGTGCGCTGACCGACGGAGAACGTGCCGAGGGCCTGAAGGCCCATCGCGGCGCCGATGAACCACGGGGCCGCCAGGTCGACGGTGGACCGGACGTTGTCGAACCCGAACCGCTGCGCCACCGCCGACCCCAGCGCCCGGTCGTACACCCGCAGCACCAGCGGCACACCGCGGCGGTTGTGCCCCGGCGAGTAGCGAGCCCCGAGCATCTCGCGCAGTACGATTCCGGTCTCGATGTTGATCATGTCGTCGTGGGTCAGCACCGCCACCGCCCGGGCATGCTCTATCCCGGCCGATTGCAGCGTCTGCCGCAACGTGGCGTCCCCGAAAATCACCGGCACATCCAACTCTGCGGCCGTGGACAGGAACCGGTTGTTCTCGTCGAGTTCGATTGCCGCAACGTCGTATCCGGCGGCCGTCAGATCGCTGGCCACCCGGATGCCGAATGAACCAAGCCCGACGACAATGACGTGGCCACGCAGATACCGCGCCTTGCGCGGACCGGCCGAGTTCAGTAACCGTCGCGAAATCATGAGCTCGGCGAGAAACGCCACCAGGACCGCTGTGGTGATCACTCCCGCGAACATCAGCAGGATGCTGAACAAGCGCAGCCAGGTCGGCTGGTTCATGAAGCTGAAATCGCCGTAGCCCACGGTGGCAACGGTTTCGGTGCTGAAATACAGCGCATCTACCCACGTCATCCCCGGTGGCAGGCGGTAGGAGTACCGGAGCAAGACGGTGGATCCGACCATCAGGAACAGCAGCGCGATCAACGAGCGATAAAACATCGGATGGAGGTCATTGCGCAGCGCGCGGGCGGCATCGGCTATTCGACGTAACCGGGATCGGCGGGAGCGGGTGGCGCCGGAGTGCGGCATCTTGATGCCTCGTGCGGCCAGTTCCTCTGCGCTGCCGATCATCACCGTCCAGTCGCCGGCGTGCACGCGGTGGTCACGTCCGGGACAGGCGACCACTTCGCCCGGGTTGGCGGAATTCTTCCCGTGGATCACCGCGACCGGCGCCAGATCCCCGTAGATTTCGCGCAGCGTCGCCTCGCGTGGCGCCTCGGCGCCCGAGACGACGAACTCCATGCCGGTTGCCTCGAACGGGTGCGCGGTTCGCGCCAGGCACGCTTCGACTACCGAGGGGGCGGCCAGGTCGGCGACGTCGAGGATGGCGCCCGGACCGTTGTCGGCGGCAACCGCTTCGCGCAGCACGTCGTTGGCCAGCCGTGCCACCACCCGCATGTCGGGGTTGGCTTTCCTTGCCAGCAAAGCGATTTCGAGATTCTTCGCGTCGTCGTCGCCAGTGCAGACCACGGTTTCAGCTTGATCCAGCACCGTGTCGAGGGGGGTGTTGCCGACGAGGGGAACGACGTCCGCGCCAACCTCTTTGAGTTCCTCGATGATGGTCCTGGCCAGCGCGTTTTCGCCGCTGACGATGATGCGACGCCCCAGGTCGCGGCCGTTCGGCAATGCAATGTCCGGCATCGACACCCACCTCTATGACGCGTGCGCTTGAGATGACTCGGCCACCGTACCGGTTAACGCCGTCAAAACGTATCTGGTGGTCAAATGGTCGCGACCCGCTGCGCCGCGCTTGCGATCGCTCTCCGGCTACTCGGCAGCCAGCACGCAGAACTCGTTGCCCTCCGGATCGGCGAGTACTACCCAACTCTGCTCACCTTGCCCGATATCCACATGACGAGCGCCCAACTCGAGCAACCGCCGCACCTCACTCGCCTGGTCATCGGGTTTGAAGTCGAAGTGAATGCGGTTCTTGACCACGCGTTCGTCGCCGACTCGCAGAAACATCCAGGACGGGCCGGAGCCGGGTGGTGCCGACAGCCGCACGTCGCCGTCATCATCAATATGGTGTGACCAGCCCAGCGCCTGCGCCCACCATTGGCCCAGCGCGGTCGGGTCCGCCGCGTCGATGCAGATCTCGTCGAACATCAACATCGTCAGCTCCTGGATACTTGCAGCGTGCCCTTCATCGAACCCGTTGCGTCCCGCGAGATCTACCGAAACCCGTGGATGGTGCTCCGCGAGGACGACATCCGCCGCCCCGACGGCAGTCCCGGCATTTACGCGGTCGTGGACAAGCCTGCGTACGCCCTGGTGATGCCCTATGACGGGCAGCGCTTCCGGTTGGTCGAGCAGTACCGATATCCCATCGGCGCGCGACGCTGGGAGTTTCCGCAGGGAACCGCTCCCGATCTGGCGGATCTCGAACCCGCCGCGCTCGCCGAGCGCGAGCTGCGGGAGGAGACCGGCCTGCGGGCGGCGTCGTTCGAGGTGTTAGGCCAGATTGACGCTGTTCCCGGGATGAGCAGTCAACGCGGGTGGGTCTTCTTGGCCACCGGAATCTCGGTGGGACAGGCCGAGCGCGAGCATGAAGAGCAGGACATGCGCAGCGCTTGGTTCGCTCGGGAAGACGTCGAGCAGATGATCCGTGACGGAGTGATCGTCGACGCACAGTCCATCGCGGCCTACGGGCTTCTGCTGCTGCACGGGCGATGAGTTCTGCGGCCCGTGAAGGTCGGTATTGGTATGACGATCACACGACGAAACCTCGACGGATACAACGCGCCGCCGATCGAGTGGGACCGCGTCTACGCGGTACTGGACAGCCAGTTGCCGCAGGCACCGGAAACCGGTGGTCCCCAACGACACACGACCTGGCTCACCACGATCAATGCCGATGGCAGTCCGCATGTGATGCCAGTGGGAGTCATTCGGTATGACGGCAGTTGGTATTTCACGTCCGGACCGGCGACCCGCAAGTCACGCAACCTGGCGCGCGACGCCAGATGCGTGATCAGCGTTGCCACCGAACCTTTCGATCTGGTCGTCGAGGGGACCGCGACCCGTGTCATCGAAGCCAGCGAATTGACTTCTGTGGCAGCCGCGTTCGCGGCAGACCAATGGCCGGCCAAGGTCGAAGGCTATGCCTTCACCGCGGAATATAGCGCCCCATCTGCCGGCCCGCCGCCTTGGTATTGCTACCGCGTCCAGGAGTCGACGGTATTCGCGCTTGCCACATCGGAACCCGGCGGCGCTACGAAATTCACTTTGGACTGACCAAGATCGTTCGGGGATCGTGCCAGGGTCGATATCGCATTGCGTCATCGACCCGACACCATTGACAAGATGCGTCCGGGGCCCACATCCGCACTGCTCGCCGTCATCGCGACAGCGGTGCTCGGCGTCACTGCGGAGCCGGCCCATTCGGCGACCCCGTCCTGGACCGGCAAGTACTCGCTGGTCCGATACGCCGTTCAGAAGTCCGGCACCAGCGTGGCGGCCAATCAGGCCGAACACACTTTCAGTGCGGACTACGTCTTCTCGACTGCCTGCTCGGCCGCATCGTGCGTTGCGACCGCCAACAACGGACCCAAGCCCAACAACCCAACCATCTCGGTGCCGTCGCACTACACCTGGGACGGCACCCGATGGGTGGAGCGCTTCGACTTTCAGTGGGATTGCTTTATGGGAGAAGGGGTTCCGAAAGAGTGGGCGCCCGCGAAGTCTTGGGCCTTCTACGCTCCACAGTCGGACGGATCATTGCGTGGCACATGGCACACCGACATCTCATCGGGCCCTTGTCAGGGCAGCGTCGAGATGCCGGTGGCTGCGTTTCGTGCGGGCTAGTGATCAGGCGTTCGAGATCAGGTGGACGTGACGTACTGCGGGCAGTAGGCCGACGCGGCGTCGACGGCGAACGTCTTCGAGCCGCTGGCGCTCAGGCCGGTTCGCTTGGCTACACCGCTGTAAACCTGCGCGCTCGACTGGCCCTGGTTGAGGGCGTCGCAAACGGCGTGTCCCTCGCTGATTGCGCGGGCGTTGCTGGGCGGGCTGATCCCGTCGGCCTTGATCTGGGCGATGAACGCGTCATCGGCCGAGCTCGCGGCGGCGGTGCCGGCCAGGCCAAGAGCGGCCAGGCCGAGAGCGCCCGCGGTCAGAGCGGTGCCGGCGAAGGAAGCGGCGAAGCGACGAGTGAACATTTTTGCCTCCGGTGGTGAGGTTGTTGGTGGACGCTTGATTGCGTTGAACCAATACTCGGCACCGGGCCTTTATGGATTCTCAATAGATTCTTGATGCCCTTGTGGCCATACTTGTGGGCCGCTACGTGACGTCTACGTCCCAATGATTCTGCTGAAAACAGATCGAGAGCGGCCCCTGCAACACCCGTGCCAGCCAAGCTACCTCATCCTTGGTCAGGAAACATTGCTCCCGCTCTTGAGGGCCGCCGTATTTGTCGGTCTCGATGTCAATTGCGATGCCGACCATGCAGAACTGGACGTCGACGTCCTGAAACCGTGGTTGCGTGTCGGGGCGGGCGCTGACCCTACGGCGGACTTTTCGCGCTGGAAGTCCAGGGCCCACCTGCCACTGCCAACCACGGGCGGCCAGGAATTCGAACTGGCACTGCTCACAGGTACCGTTCAAGCCGGCATTCCCCGGTCTGGGGCTGACCAATCCCGGTAGCCGCTGCGGATTCCGGCCGTCACGCACCGGCTGACCGCAGCGCGGCGTCTTGCCATTGTGACGCGCGACTCCGGGACCCGCGCTAACGTGACGTTCGTTTCGGGTTTGCGATCGGAGTGCCCATGCTCGAGGTGATTCACAAGGGGTCGGCCACCGAATCCCATCGGGTACCGCTGCTGTTCGTGCACGGTTCGTGGCACGCGTCGTGGTGCTGGGACGAGCACTTCCTCGACTACTTCGCCGACCGCGGATACGCCTGTCATGCCCTGAGTCTGCGCGGTCATGGCAGTAGCCCAGGCCGGGAACGGTTGCGCCGCACAGGAATACAAGATTACGTGGCTGACGTCGCGGCGGTCGCGGAGCAATTGCCGACAAGGCCGATCCTGGTGGCGCATTCAATGGGTGGCTTCATCGCGCAGAAATATCTGGAACGCCACGCCGCGCCCGGGGCGGTCTTGCTCGCGCCCGTCCCACCCAACGGCGTACTGCGGGTGACGCTGAACATCGCGCGCCGCCATCCCGTGCCGTTCGTCAAGGTCAACGCCGCGATGCGGTTGGGTCCGCTGGTCACCACCCGAGATCTGGTGCGCGAGTTGTTCTTTTGCGCGTCCACACCGGACGACATTGTCAACGCCTGCTACCAGCGGGTCCAAGACGAGTCGTACCGGGCCTTCCTGGACATGCTCGCGCTCAATCTGGTGCGGACGAAACGAGTCGACCGCATACCGATGCTGTTCCTCGGAGCCCAGCATGACCCGATTGTTCTACCGCGCGAAATCCGCCGCACCGCAGCGCTATACGGCGCGGAGGCGGAGGTCTACCCGGATATGGGCCACAACATGATGCTGGAGCCGGGATGGCCGGCCGTCGCCGAGAGAATCGATGCTTGGCTGACAACTCGGGAGTTATAGCCATAGTTGACGCAGTCGGGCGAATGAATCGTGGTCACGGATCGCGGTGACTACCCGCTCCAGCACCGGGCGCACCGCTTCCTCGCTCTGCAGACGTTCGGCGAAAACCACCGTGACTGCGGCGGCGAGATACCCGGTGACGATCAACAGCCGATACTGTTCCCACGCCGCGGATTCGGTCAATTCGGGACCTTGCGCAGCCGTGACGACGTCGACGTACTCACGCACCAGGTCACGCTCTATGGAGCGCCGTAGATCGGGTTCCAGTGAACCTGCGGCGAAATATGCCAAATCCTTAAGCGCAGGGCCCTTTCCGGTCACCTGCCAGTCGAACAGCGTCACCCCGCGATCGTGGAAGCCCAAATTGCCGCGGTGCGTATCGCCGTGCAGCAGTGACTGCGGCAGCGACCGCCATACTCTGGCGACCTCGTCCCTCTGGCGGTGCAGGATCAGCGATTGCCGGCGGAAGTCGGCATCGACCAAGTCGTCGTAGTTGTGCGGTACCCGGGTGATAAAGCTGCTCGTGTATGCGCCGAACCATTGTGCGGGACTACCTTTCGGGGAGAACCGACGCAGATCGGTGTCAAACCTCGACGAATCCCAGAATTTCTTGTGCAGACTGGCCAGCGCTCGCGTCATCGCCGCGGCTTCGTCGGCGGTGCACGCCACACCGGCATGCGCGAATCGAATGTCTTTGTCCGCCAGATCCTCGATAACCACGACCGAACGGCCGGTGTGGGGGTCCCACCGCGCGCCGTATGCCTCCGGTGTCAGTTCGGGAACTTCCCGTGCCACCGTCTGATAAAAAACGGCTTCGGTTTCGCCCAGCCCGTAGACGTTGTTGAAGAGCCGTTGGACCAGTGCCGACGGCGTGGTCTTGACAAACACGGTCGCCGGCACGCGATCGCCACTGAGAGCCAGTCGCGCTCGGGTGGCTGTGCCGTGGTCTTCGTCGCACACTCTGACGTCAAACACGCTGCGGCCCAGAAGTTCCGACAGCCAGGTCGCAGTAATTTCGGTTGGGCTGCGCGGCACCACGCCACGGCGCCACCGCTGGGCAACGGTGCGCGCATATTCGGCGGCTATTCGGCCCGCAAACGCGCGCCGCGTCGCGTGACTCCGCGTCACAAGCGTTGACTTTATCCCGTTGGCGGAAATCGCCAAATATGCGTGACTAAGCCGCGGCGATCGTCGACATCAGCGGTCGCAGTGTCTCGAACAACGGCTGCCGGTCCCGCAGGTAGAAGTGGCCGCCCCGGAGCATCTGCACTGAGAAGTCCGCCGTTGTGCGCGAACGCCATTCGTGCAAGTCGGACTCGCTGACGATGGGGTCCTCATTGCCGCCGAAAACATGGATGGGGCAGGGCAATTCAGCCGCGAATTCTTCCTCGTCGGTCGAGCACAGTCGCAGGTCGTGCCGGGTGATCTTGACGGCCTGCTGGTGCAGGGTGGGCCAGCGTGTCAGCTCGGCAGGCATCCCGCCGATGTTCGAGAGGAAGGTCGCGAGCTGAGCGTCGTCGAGCTGGTCCACTGCGTAGAGCGGCGGCGGAAGATGCGGTGGAGCGTAAGCGGACAGGAACACCGCCCGGGGCGTCACTGCGCCGGCCGCCGCGCGTGCGGACGCCAGCCGGTAGGCGACCAGCGCGCCGAAGCTGTGGCCGAAGAACATGTGCGGCTCGTCGAGGAGCGGGCCGAGTTGGTCGTTGACCTCATCGACGAGGTGACGCAGGGTGGCGAACCGCTCGCGGTTGGCGATCTCTACCGGAATCACTTCGATAGCGGGCGCAAGGGCACGCTGCCAGGCCTTGAATGCCAGTCCGCCGCCGCCGGCGTGATGAAAGCAGAACAGCCGCATGATGATCCTCGTCCTGTCGTCGTGAGTTGCTGACACCACGATCGCGGAGGAACCTTGACGGATTCTTGGATATTTCTTGCGCGCACTATCGGATAACGCGATAGCGCAGGTGGGCCACACCCGGCGCCTCGAGAACGCGCACTGATTCGAGTTCGGGCATACCCGCCGGGAAGCCCTCGAACAGGCGCTCACCCGACCCGAGGATCACGGGATTCACCTGTAGGTCGATCTCGTCGACGAGCCCTGCCGCGATTGCCTGCCTGGCGCACGAGGCACCGCCGGCAATCGAGATGGGCCGGTCCCAGCGGCCGCACTGGCCTGCCGGTGGGCGGATTCGATGCCATCGGTGACGAAATAGAAGGTGGTGCCGCCCTTCAGTTCGATCGGGTCGCGCGCGAAGTGGGTCAGGACGAAGACAGGGCAGCGGTACGGCGGCTCTTCGCCCCACCAGCCTTGCCAGTCGGAGTGTCCCCATTCACCTCGGATCGGGCCGAACATGTTGCGGCCCATGATTGTTGCCCCCATGCCATCGAGCATGTCCGCCATGACCTGCTGATTGGCCGGGTGATCCTTGGTGGGCCCGAGGTGCCACCCATGCAGCAACTGGCCGCCGACACCGAGCGGGTGTTGCGCGGACTGGCCGGGTCCCGCGACGTAGCCGTCGGCCGAGATCGACATCGAGAGATTTGTTCTGGTCACGGGTAGAAAGACCAGAGCCGGCCGCGATTCTCATCGGTCGGCCCGAGATGATGGCAACGTGACCGCGAAGAAGACCAACGAAGTGCTGCGGATCGGCCGCTGGGAGTCGACCTTCCAAGCCGAGCTCGTCGCACGCTACGACATCCCCGAGCTTCCCAACGGTTCGGGTCGGGCGGAATTTCTCGAGGAGCACGGCGCTGAGGTCCGGGTGGCGGTGACGTCGGGCGGACCTGGGGTCGATGCCCAGACCATCGCGGCGCTGCCCAATCTGGAGGCGATCGTCAACAACGGCGCGGGTGTGGATGCAATCGATCTCGAGGCGGCCGAGCGCAGGGGGATCGGCGTCAGCAACACCCCCGATGTGTTGTCGGACACCGTTGCCGACACGGCGCTTGGACTGATTCTGATGACGCTGCGCGGATTCGGCGCCGCCGATCGTTACGTGCGGGCGGGTCGATGGATGAGCGAGGCGCCGTTTCCTTACGCCAGGGACGTCACCGGCCTTGAGGTCGGAATACTGGGTCTGGGCCGAATCGGTTCGGCGATCGCGACCCGCCTGCTCGGATTCGACTGTGCCATCGCCTATCACAACCGTCACCAGGTAGACGGGTCGCCGTATCGCTACGCGGAGTCGGCGGTGGAGTTGGCCCGTTCGGTCGATGTGCTCGTCGTCGCTACGACGGGTGACGTGGCAACGCGCCATCTTGTCGACCGCACCGTTCTGGAAGCATTGGGCCCCGAGGGTTATCTGGTCAACATCGCTCGGGGCAGTGTGGTGGATCAGGACGCTCTGGTCGAGTTGCTGGCCGACGGCGGTCTGGCCGGAGCGGGTTTGGACGTATTCGCAGATGAGCCGAATGTGCCGGCCGAGCTGTTCACTTTGGACAATGTGGTGCTGTTCCCGCATATCGGCAGTGCCACAGCACGGACGCGGCGGGCGATGGCGTTGCTCGCGATCCGCAACCTCGACAGCTACCTCAGCACCGGTGAATTGGTGACACCGGTGCTCCGGCCGCGCCGATAGGAAGCGTCGTCCGGCCGTCAGGCCAGGTCGCTGTCGGCCGGCGTGTAGTACCGGTACTGACGGACGCCTGTCTGCAGCGCCGTGCGCATCAGTTCCGGGTGGTAGTCGTAGGGCTCGGTCGAGTCGATGAAGTCCTCGATGATCTTCACGAAGCGGTCCGGGTGATCGCCGTGCGGCATGTGGCCGGACTCCTCGAGGATCTCCAGGCGCGACCCGGGGATCTGCTGGTGGGCCAGGCGAGCGTGGCTCGCCGGGATGATCATGTCGTCCTCGCCCCAGATGATCTGGACCGGAAGGTCTTGCATCAGGTAGGTGCGGTCCAGCATGGTGACGAACTGGCCCTGGGGGTCGACCACCGCACGCAGCGTGCGAGCGAATGCTTCGACGGCGCCCGGTTTGCGCAGTCCGCCGATGAGACGCGGGAGGCTGGCGACATCGCGGGTGAATCGTGTGGAGCCCACGATGTTGCCGACGGCGCGGCTGGCGAGTTCCAGCGCGGGGGCCGCGCCGGGTACGCGCAGCACCGAGAGGGCCTCGGCGCCCAGCGGCATCGCGGCGAAGCGCAGGGCCGGGCTCACGTCCTTGGTCACGCCGCCGGCGCTCACCAGCACCACCCGCTCGACGAACTCCGGGTACTGGTAGGCGAACTGCGCTGCGATGCCGCCGCCGAGCGAATGCCCGACGAGCGTGATGCGGTCGATCTCGAGCGCGGTGAGCAGGTCGCGCAGGCCGTTGGCGAATGCGGCCAACGAGTAGTCGGCGCGCGGCTTGTCCGACTCGCCATGACCCAGCAGGTCGGGAGCGATCACGGTGAAGCGTTGGGCGAGCTTGGAGTGCACGGACTCCCACGTGGTGGAGTTGTCGCCGACGCCGTGCAGCAGCACGATGACCGGGCCGGATCCGGCGATCCGGAAGGCCCGGCGGTGGCCGTGGATGGTACGGAATTGCAGTGACGGCGCGCTGACGTCCCGGACTGGCCGCAGGTGGCGGTGTGAACGGTTCGGCATGATGTCGTCCCCTTCCTGATAAGCGTCTCGCCCGCCGAAGCGGGGTGTTGAAGAGAAGCTTGCAGGGGAGTTCTTGCGGACTTCTTGCGGAACCCTTGGCAGTGACGCGCCGTCAGCGGTCCGGTGAAAGGATCCTGATCGCCGACCGTCAGGGCTGGGCCACGGGGTTGAAGTATTCGCGCCACGCGGTGATCTTCTGGCCCTTTACCTCGTAGGCGCCCATCACCGGCCAGTGCTTCTCGTGGCCGTTGACGATCCAGAAATCGTCGCGCTCCATCAAGACGACGTCGCCGTCGACCGCCAGGTTCACGATCTTGAGGTCTACGCACGTTCCCCGACTGAAGTACGCGTTCATGGTCTTTCGGATCGCGTTGCGTCCCGCGACCGGCGGATACGGACCGATGTGTAAGACGAGGTCGTCGGCAAAGTGACTCATCACTTCGTCGACATTGTTTCGAGCCCATGCGGCCAACTCGGCCCGAATGATTTCCTCAGCGCTCATTGTTTGCATCCCCCCGGGTGCTAACGGTTGAAAGATCCCCAGACGAATGTACGCGGAGTCGGCCGAGCAGAACGGTGCTTTGCTAGCCTTCCTGCCAATCTCTGGCGGCAACCCTCGTCGCTGGGCCCGTCGGTGGTGTCAGACCGCGAAGAGTGACAGACGATTAACCCGGACCACGGGTTATTGCAGGCCGCGTTGTTTTGCATGCGCACCAATTGAATGGTGCCGTGGCGCGGCGCTGACGAATGCAGCACGCACTCGCATTCCGCACTTATTAGTTTCGCAGTCTGACCGCCCGCCCGAGGCGGTTGCTTAGCCGATTCTGGTGAGGGTGAATGAGTCGCGTAGATCATGGAGACCGCACGGCGCGTCGGTTTCCAAGAAGTCCACTTCGCCGGCGAGCGTTACCGGGTCCCACCATTGATAAACGTGAACCGGATGCGCCCCACCATCGAACACGGCGGCGTTGTCCCCGAGGGTGTACCCAGGACAAACGGCGCCCTCTGGAACCACCCGTTTCACGGCGTAACGGCCGTTGACCAGCGGTGCCGTGAATCCTTGGCCGGGTGCAGTCGTCACGTGAGCGGCGCAACCCGGCGTACATGTAGTCCTTATCGACCAGGTGGCAACAACGCCGTCTTCGTCTTGGTAGGTGTAGTCACCGTCTGTCATAGTGGGGGTCTCGGCTGAGGCAAATGGGGCGGTGGCGTTGAGCCCTGCGGCACAGGTAAGCGCAATTGTCGCGATGAACGCGTTGATTTTCATGGCGCCGCCTTAAGTCGCGCTAAATTGCAACTGAGCAATTGAGGCGACTGTAACAGCGGAAACGCAGGTGAGGTCTCGTGCGGCGAGGTTCTCATAGGGGACTCCTATGGCCCGCATTCGGCGATAATTCGGCTTGCGAAGTGCACGCCCACCGACAACGTGTTGCCACGGCGACCCATCGGTGGTTCTACGCGACTAGTTCCCGCGGCTGAGAAGATCGGTGGCTAGCGCAGCGAGTGGCCTGCCGCTATGTTCACCCGACTTTGCTCAGCGTGAACGTGCTGTACGGGTTGGGAATGCCGCACGGCGAGGGGCTGTCCAGGAAATTCACTCCACCGGCGAGTGTGCGCGGATCCCACCACTGCTGAACGGTGACCGCGTAGGTGCCCCCAGCCCATAGGGAGCCGTTGTCCCCGAGCATGTACGAGGGGCAGGTCACGCCGTCCGGGACCACTCGTGTGACGGTGTGACGACCGTTGATCAGTGGGGCGGCAAACCCATGGCCGGGCGTGGTTGTCACATAGGCAACGCACTGAGGCGTACAGGTGGTTTTGATGGTCCAGGTGCCGGCTACGCCATCCGATTCGACGTAGTTGTAGACACCTTCCGTCGTCGGGGCGTCTGCGCTGGCTATTGGCGCCGCGCCCAGCCAGGTGGCGGAGCATAGCGCAATCGCAGCAAAAATCCTACCTATGCTCATTGGTCCGCCTCTCGCCCAGGACATCATTGCCTAGGGACAATGTTTTCGCAGTGTATCAGTGGTCATCGCAGCTCAGATACCATGTCAAGGGTTTTTCATAGCAAGAACCTAATTTTGCGTGCCGCACCTGTAGATAGGCTGGCAAGTTACATTCAGCCTGCGTAAAACTCTGGTCGAGTAGAGATGGCAGTCACACCTGACGAAACGCCGTCGGAGAATGCGCCGTCAGGCAGTGCGTGCCACGACGCGGATGAGATCGGCAGTGCGACCCGGTTTTTCGACCATGACCAGATGTCCTGCGGGAAAGATGGTCCGGTGTTCTGCATCAAGCATTTCGGCCATCAGAATCTGTTGGGTGCGCCAGCGACCGGTGCGCCAACCGGTGTGCGCCGTAACCACGACCCGCGGGACCGGCGGTAGGGGACACCGGGTCCGCAACGCCAGCAGTTCTGCCGCGAATTCGTGATATAGGAGATATTCGGTCAGCAGGGCGGGTGCGAAATCGGATTCGGCTGCGGCCCTGCGTATCTCAGAGCGCATCCGCGCGTCCAGTCCGCCGGGACGTCGGCGCTGCGCGATAGCTAGGCCCGCGCGGCCCAGCGCTGCGCGCACGTGCAGCTGGCTGAGCAGCGTTGACGTGACATCGGCGGCGGCGAGCTTGGCCTGGGCGGGCAGCGCGGGGCGCCGCCGGTCGGCGGCAATGCTGGAATCCAGGAGCAGCAACCCGCTGGTGCGGTGCGGATAGAGCCGCGCGAATGCCTCGGCGAAAAATCCGCCAATCGAATGCCCCACCAGCACTGCCTCGTCCTGCCGGTTCACGGCATCCAGTACGGCTGCGACCCGCTCGGCCTCGCCTCGGACCGTACGACGGCGACCAGCACGTGTGCGCGTGAGCGATATTCCGGGCCGGTCGAATCGGACGACCGTGTGGTCAGTTGCGAGGTTCGCCGCCGTGTCACTCCAGTGCAGCGCGCGACCTCCTAGTCCACTGCACAGCACGACTATCGGGCCGCTGCCGTCGATGAGAATCCGAACCCGACGTCCGCCAACCTCGACGTCGGTACTTTCTGTCACGGGCCGGGACTGGTCGGGGTCCGAGCGGTCCGCAGGCCAATGTAGATGAGCCAACCGGCGAACGCCGCCAACTCGGCCCGCTGCGCGATCCCGACGACGCCGACTACGTCAGCGTGGTCGATGAGAATCGCGACGCCGGTCAAAATCGCTGTTCCCACTAACGCTGCCAACATGAAGCGTCCGACGTGTTGCACCAACGCCGGAACCTCGTCCCGCCAATCAGCGATGACGAAAGCGAACAATGACACGATCGCGGCGGTCAGAACCAAACCGCTGCTGAGCCAGTGCAGTTGGTGTCCTATCGGCACGGCGCCCGAAGATTCGCGGGCCTTGCAAACGGCATCCGAGGTCGGTGCGCACACCAGCTTCCATACCGTGCAGTCCAGGCCCGTTGCCACGGCGAACACGCCCAGTGCCCACCAGCCACGGTTACTCCAACGGTCGTGTTGCCCACCGGCGAGGGCGGCGGCTGTCGCGATGATCAGGACGACCGCGGCGGCCAGATCGCCACGCCGAAACCACTCGCCATACGGTTGATCCGCTGCGGCGAGTTCGCTGATGTAGAGGTCCGGATCGGGCAATGTGCGGGTGAAGACGACCTCGAGCACCCAGTTGGAATACAGGACGGCCCCGATGGCGGTGCCGGCCACGGCGATCCAGCTCAGCGGGATCGGCCGCGGTTCGCGCTCTCTTCTTGCCAGGCCGGGTTTTGGCGTCGTTGCCATAAATCCATCATGCCGTGCGCTTCGGACTACTTGACCATCATCGGAATCTCCGGGCGCGCCGTGCATTCGGTGCAAGCGTTGTGGCGACCACCACCCGAGCCACCGGACCGTACTGCTCTGGGAGTGTCCTCCTGCCGAATTGAAAACACCGAATCCGAAACGAAGGCGACGTCAGATTTCGTTGCGTTTGGCCTCGCCGGGGACACGAGACGCAGGTAGCGGCGGGTGTCTGCGCGGCGCGGGGAGTCGGCGCGGAGCACATCGCAACCATCATTGGTCGTAGCCTCACGCCGAACCGGTAGCAACTGTCAGCTAATAATGCCGCCAAAGCGGAACGGGCTGTGCCCAAATTGGAGGTCGGCTCTGATCCGTCGGCTTAGTGGCTGTTGAAAGGGCGTGCGAGATGGTCAAGGTGTCGGCCGCCATCGGGTGTCCCGCAGCTAATCAGCGATGGTGAGCTAACCCGCGTAAGCGCCTATACGCGTAGTTCGTTGTCGGTGAATTGTGCAACTTGTCGACACCTTCGGCAGCGAATTAGGCTAATGAAAATTCGGACGGTCCGGTGAATTTCTGTCCGTATGCAGCCTGCGCGCTGACCGTTATCGCGATAGCGGGGAACGCTCAGCGAACCGCTGTAGACGCATCTTCTGCGGC
This sequence comes from Mycobacterium sp. IDUB_37, assembly GCF_055419245.1. Classification (NCBI taxonomy): domain Bacteria; kingdom Bacillati; phylum Actinomycetota; class Actinomycetes; order Mycobacteriales; family Mycobacteriaceae; genus Mycobacterium; species Mycobacterium sp. IDUB_37. The sequence continues at coordinate 48,722 of NZ_JBVAXG010000013.1, forward strand.
GTGTCTTGGAATGCCGATCTATTCGCCGTCGCAGTCCGTCCGATGACGCTTGAGCCTGGATCGCACGTTGCGCGCCGAAAGCAACGGCACCAAGCTCGCATCCCGTCGGCGGTGCGGTGTTAGCGCCCAGGCATCTGGCACGGTACCGAAATATGCTGAACAGCAATTGATTTGGTGAAGCGTCGAGCACATGATGCGCGTGATGTTCCCAACGTTGAATGGCATCAGGCCAATGTCGGGGTCATTTGATACATCTCGGGGGCAGGTCACGATTTCACTTCGCGGAATTCGTTTGGCTGCGGCAGGTCCCTGCGGCTGACACTGTCAGAGCGAGCCAGTGCAGATGGATCGACACCAAAAGTAAATGACCTCGTGCCGATGGATTGATAGTAAAAGTATATGAGCGGCATTGCCGCACACCACTTCGTTCCGTGTACACGGACTGGACACGACTCTGAAGATTTACTGGCATCTTTCTAATAATGTTGTGATCTGAGCGTGATTGTCGGTAAACATGAAGTCTCTATGAAGTAGTTATGCGTTCGTTATAAGCGGGGGCTTAGGAAGGGTCGAGTATGACGTATTTGGTAACCGCGCCGGAGGCGCTGGCGACAGCGGCGGCGGATGTTTCCGGGATAGGTGCGAAACTGACGGCGGCCGGTGCCGCCGCTGCCGGTTCGACGACGAAGATCGCGGCTGCAGCCGCCGACGAGGTGTCCGCCTCGATCGCGGCAATGTTCGGCACGCACGGTGTGGACTTTAAGGCGGCGAGCGCCCAAACGGCGACGTTCAGCGAGAATTTTGTCCAAACCTTGGCGTCGAGTGCGGGTCTGTACCAGGTCGCCGAGGCCGTCAATGCTTCGCCGCTGGGGACCTTCGCGCAGGACGTGTTCGGTGCTGTGAATGCGCGCCTGTTCGGAACCGACGGCAAGCCCGCGCCCGCTGCGGATGCTGCCTCCGACAAGGCCACCAGCAACGCGAGTAATGGCAACGCCACCAATGCAACTGGGACACAGGCGAAGGCCGCAGCGACGACTAACGGATCCACCTCAGGCACCACGGCTAACTCCACCTCCGGCAGCACGACGAACAGCGCTGCGGCCGGCAATTCGGGTGCCGCAACCGCTTCCGCGGCAGCCGCCGGCGCGTCAACCGCCGCCACGACCACCGCGACGGGTGGTGCGACGGCGACGTATGCGACGACATCGAAGTGGAACAACGGGTTCGTGGCCAACTACACGATCACGAACACGGGCACGACTCCGCTGACCAACTGGCAGCTGCAATTCAACATGCCTGCAAACGAATCCGTGACCAACCTGTGGAATGGGCAGGTTCACCAGTCCGGGACGCAGTACACCGTCACTCCGGAGAGCTACAACGGCACGATCCAACCCGGTCAATCGGTGACTGTGGGCTTCCAGGCCGCGCAGAACGGGGCCTATTCAGCGCCGACGAATGTGCTGGTGAACGGGCATCCAATCGACACGGGCACAGGCACAGGCACGGGTACTGGGACGGGCACGGGCACGGGCACGGGTACTGGGACCGGGACCGGGACCGGGACCGGCACCGGGACGGGCACGGGAACGGGCACTGGGACTGGGACCGGAACGGGTACAGGCACCGGCACGGGTACAGGGACTGGCACTGGCACGGGCACGGGCACTGGGACCGGCGCTGGCACCGGCACCGGCACTGGCACTGGCACCGGCACCGGCACCGGCACGGGGACCGGCACCGGCAGCGGGTTGACGGGGACCTACACGCCGACATCGCAATGGAACAACGGCTTCACGGCGAACTACACGATCACCAACAACAGCTCGACTCCGGTAAATAACTGGCAGGTCCAATTCGACTTGCCCTCAAACGAAGCCGTCACCAACGCCTGGAGCACGGACCTTTCTCACACGGGGACGCACTACACCCTGACCCCGGAGAGCTACAACAACACGATCGCGCCTGGCCAGTCGATCACCATCGGCTTCCAGGCCACGCAGGCCGGCGCCTACTCGGCACCGACCAACATGCTGGTCAATGGTCAGCCGATCACCGGCACCGGCACCGGCACGGGCACGGGCACCGGAACCGGAACGGGCACCGGCACCGGAACGGGCACGGGCACCGGCACGGGGACCGGGACCGGCACTGGGACCGGGACCGGCACTGGGACCGGAACCGGTGGCACCGTGATCTCCAGCCAATACGGGACCACCACGATCCAGAACGCCTACGTGGTTCAGAACAACGCCTGGAACAACGGCGGCAACCAGGCCATCACCGTCAGCTCCACCGGGTTCACGATCACCACCGAAAACGGCTCCGCCCCAACCAATGGCGCCCCGCTCGGATACCCCTCGGTCTACACGGGTGTGCACTACGGCAACGCGTCACCGGGCACCAACCTGCCCATCCAGCTGAGCCAGATCCACTCCGCGACCAGCAGCATCAGCTACACCTACCCGACCACCGGTGTTTATGACGCTTCCTACGACATCTGGATGAACCCCACGCCGATCACCACCGGCGTCAACCAGCAGGAGCTCATGATCTGGTTCAACCACCAGGGTCCAATCCAGCCGGTCGGCCATGTGGTGAGTAACAACACCGTGGTCGACGGCAAGAGCTTCACGGTCTGGCAGGGCAGCAACGGTCAGAACCAGGTGGTCTCCTACGTGGCCAACACCCCGATCAACTCGTGGGACAACTTCGACGTGATGGGCTTCGTCAACAACACCGAAACCATTGAGCCGGTGAACAATTCGTGGTACCTCACCAGTATCCAAGCCGGCTTCGAACCATGGAGCGGCAGCACCGGCGCCAGCGTCAATTCATTCGACGCCACCGTCAACGGCGTTCACTGAGAATCACCATGAAGACGATAGATAGCCGGGCGTCGGCCTAACCCCCGCGCTATCTTCGCGTTGCCCTGCCTGAGGTTTGGAGAGACCTCAGGCAGGGCAGACGCGTATCACCACTCCTACGGCGCAAACTCGCGAGATATAAACCACCGCTACCGATTTCGGCGTGTCGTGTCCGCCAGTTATATGTCGCCATCGGCCCATTTGCTCGCGAGTACCGGTCGGCCCGCTCAAACGGTGTTGGGGTCGACCACCTCGACGCCCGGCGCCACATCACCTACCCGCGTCGCGTTGAACGGAATGATTATCGGGGGGCACGGGGCCTCCAGTTGGGTGCTGACACCGACGAATGTTCCGTCGGGTTTCACTTGGAACGCGAGCGTTTCGGTGCCCTGTTTGGTGGTGTTGTTGCAGGTGAACATCTTCCACCTGGTCGCCACCCACTGGTCCCGGTTCTCGCGGAAGACGAGCGCGCCCTCCTCGGGTGGTTGCAGCCACGTCGGACCTATCGAGGTGTCCCACGCCGTCGCGACGCACCCAGAAGGATGGCAGGCGGAGCGCATCGCTATCGATGTGGAATGTGGGGCGGTCGGTTTGGGGACGCCGTCGATGGTCTGCTTATTGCCGTCAAAGTCAAATCGGTAGGTGCCATCAGCTAATGCCGATGCGGATGCGGTGCCAGGCGCGGCCAGGGTGATCATCGGCCCCGTGCCGACAACAAAAGTGGCTGCTAGAAGTAGACGAGAGATACTCATTACGTCGGCTCTCAGTTGATTGCGATGTCACTGATCGTGCGCGCAATAGCTAACAACCGCAAGGACTGTTTGTTGGGATCGGTAGCCAACCGCACGGTGTCTGCTCCATACATGAGGAGAGCACTCATTGCGGGGCTTGCGACGTCAGCTTTGCTGTCCAACGGGATCGGCCCAAGCGTTGCCCCTGCCCACGCGGACAATCAAGGTCCATACAACTGGTGCCCGGGGCAGAGCATGGCGTTCCCGCCGGGGCCCGGTCGAGACATGTTGTGGGACATGAATATCTGTCACACCTTCTACTTTGTCGACTACGGGAAGGGCAACGTTCCCCGTAACAAACCGGGACCACCAGAGCCTTGGGTTTGGGACGGAGAAAATCCCCCACCGAGTGATCGGTGCTATCCGCGGTGCCTGTAGGGGACTACTGATCGAAGACGATCACCTTGCGGCCCACGACGTCGCCGTGCTTCAGCGCATCGAGGTTGGCATTGACGTCATCGAGGGTGACCTCACTGATGGTGTGCTCGATCAGTCCTTGGGCTGCCAGTGCGAGCACTTCGGTCAGATCCTCGTGGTTGCCCCAGAAAGAACCGGAGTACGTGCGCTCGCCGTTGGTGAATCGCAGTAGAGGCAGGATGATCTGATCTCCCATCAGGCCTACCGACACCATGGCGCCTTCAGGGCCAAGCAACGCTGCACCAAGTTGCAGCGACTCCTCGGCGCCTGCGCAGTCCAGCCACGCTTCGACCTCTCGGCGGCCGGTTGCTTCCTCGAGCGCGTCAGCGACCTTTTCGGCATCCAGGCCACGCGTGTTGACGGTGTGGTGTGCGCCGTATTTCGTTGCCAGTGAGAGCTTTTCATCGCTGCGCGCGAAGGCAACCACCGTGGCGCCGCCGCTGAGCAGGCGGGCATACTGCACGCCGTAGCTGCCGAGCCCGCCGATTCCGTTGACCACGACCGTGCGGCCGGCTTCCAGCTTGCCCGCGGCACGCAGCTTCTTCATGCCGCGGTACGGCGTGAGGCCCGCGTCGGCCAGCGGGGCCAGCGACTTGGCCGAGACGCCCGGCCCGTCGGGCACGACGATGACGCTGCGGTAGGGGACCGGCATGTATTCCGCGAACCCGCCCGGTGGGCCGAACCCCGCCATCTGCCCGTTCGCGCACAGCTGTTCTTTGCCTTCGCGGCACTGCCGGCACGACCCCTCGCCCCAGTTCGGATTCACCACCACCAACTGGCCCTCCGACAGGCCCGCCGACTTGGGGACCTCGCTGCCGACCCCCGCGATCCTGCCCGCGACCTCATGTCCTGGCGTTATGGGAAAGTCCATCGCTGACCCGAAGTAGCCCTCGATGAGCTGAACGTCGCTGCGGCACATGCCCGTCGCCGCCACCTTGACGAGCACCTGGCCCGGGTCGGGGTCTGGGACCGGAATCTCCTCGATCCGCAGCGGTTCGTTCAATCCGTACATCAATGCGGCGCGCATCGTCATGTGTGAATCCAATCACACGAATGTCGGAACCGCGTGCTGCGTCGCTGCCCAATCAGTCTCCAACTCAACCCATCTCGTGGGACGTCGCTTGAGCAACGCCGAGACGAATTGGTAAATATCGCAATCAGCCCAGGCTCTTAAGCAGCTGGAGAATGCTGAACAAGCCCGACAGTCCGGTTCCTGTATTGAGCAGTCCTGAGTCGACGCCGCTGTACACGCCGCTCGGGATGTTGAAGATAGGACCGGTGACGCCGGTGTTGAAGAAGCCAGTGAGATAGCCGTTGAGGGCAGTTCCTCCGCTGGCATGGTTGAAGAAACCCGACACGTTGCCCGCGCCATTGCCAGTCGCCGTGTTGTTAAAGCCTGACACACCGCTTCCCGTGTTGTTGAAGCCCGAGTTGATGGCTCCGGTGTTGGTGGTCGACCCAAATGCCGTATTCGTATTGCCGGAGTTGTAGAAGCCGGTGTTGATGCTGCCCGAGTTGCCGTCGAAAGTGTTCAATAGGCCGGAGTTCTCCATGCCGGTGTTCAAGCTGCCGGCATTGCCGAAGCCGGTGTTGTAGCTGCCCGCATTACCGAAACCGGTGTTGAGCGCGCCCGCGTTCCCGAAGCCGAAGTTGCCTTGGCCCACGTTTCCGAAGCCGATGTTGCCGTAACCGGTGTTCCCGATGCCTATGCCCTGGAGTTTGCCTAGGTCAGCCGCAGGGGTGTTGTAGCCCGAGCTGAAGATGCCGACGTTTCCGTCGCCGGAGTTGAAGAATCCGATGTTGCCGGTGCCCGAGTTGAATAAGCCGATGTTGCCGCTGCCGGAGTTGAGTCCGTTGAACACGAACTGACCGTTGGCGGTGTTGTAGTAGGCGTTGCCGAGCCCGACGAGATTGTTGCCGGTTAGGCCGAAGCCGATGTTGTTGTTGCCGCTATTACCCCCACCCACGTTGTGGTCGCCATGGTTACCGAGGCCGGTGTTGTTGAAGCCGAGGTTGCCCAGGCCGACGTTCCCGCCACCGTTGGTGGTGAGGGCGCGGTTGCCGAAGCCGATGTTATTACTGCCGATATTGCCGAAGCCGACATTGCTGTTCCCGACGTTTCCACTACCGAAGTTGCTGTTGCCGCTATTGCCGCCGCCGACATTGCCGCTGCCGGTGTTTCCGTTGCCGAAGTTGCCGGCTTGGTTGATGCCGGTGGTGCTGTTATTGCCGTTACCGACGTTTCCGCCGCCCTTATTTCCGATGCCGAGGTTGGGGTCGCTGTTGGCTGCCGGCGCCGCACCCGCCGCCCGGAAAAGCTGCCCGATGCCCGGTAGGCCCTGCAGGGTCTGTTGCCAGGACGACAACTGTGCGGCCGCCGCCGACGCCAAGCCGTGGTAATCGACCAGTGCGGCGACGTCGGCGGCCCAGAACTCCTCATAGGTGCTTTCAGCCGCCGCGATCGCAGGAGCGTTGAGCCCAAAGAAGTTGGAGCGGACCAAATTCACGAATGCGTCGCGGTTGGCCGCCACCGCTTGCGGGTGAATTGTGGCGGCCTTGGCCGCGTCGAAAGCACTCGCCACGGCGTTGGCCTGGCCGGAGGCCGCAACGGCTTGCCCGGATGCGGCCTCTAGGAACGCCACATACGGTGCCGCGGCGGCGGTCATCGCCTTCGCCGCTGGGCCTTGCCATGCCTGTCCGGTCAAGTTCGATGTCACCGAGGAGAAGGAGTTCGCGGCGGTGCCGAGTTCGTCGCCCAGACCTGCCCAGGCCGCCGAGGCCTGCAGCAACGGCGTCGAACCCGCGCCGAGGAACATCCGCCAGGAATTAATCTCCGGTGGAAGAGCGAAAAAACTCACGTTGACCTCCAATAAGACGCATGCCCGATACTGATCACGTCCTGAACTTCTCAGACCATACGGCGTGAACAGCTGACTGTCAGCAACTTCTTCGCGCTGGGGGTTTGCGGCGCGGGTTTACGGCGTGGCGGAGGAGCCTGATTCGCTACGGCAACAATCGACTGAGGTTGAGCAAGCCCGTTATGGCGTAGCCGGCGTTCAATAGGCCCGAGTTATTGCCGCCCGAGGTAGGGAACAAGCTGCCCGGGACCCCGGTATTGAAGAAGCCCGACGTGAAGCCGTTATCCGAGGTGCCGCCGGTGGCCGTGTTGAAGAACCCCGACATAACGCCGTTGAAATTATCGCCGCCGGAAGCCGAGTTGAAGAAGCCCGAGCTTCCCCCAGGTCCGCTACTGGTATTTCCGAAGCCCGAGTTGGTCAGGCCAGAGTTGGTGGTGAAACCGAGTCCCGTGTTCACGCTGCCCGAATTCCAAATGCCCGTGTTGGTGCCGCCCGAGTTCCCGCTCCCGGTGTTCGTACTACCTGCATTCCAGAAGCCCGTGTTCCAACCTCCTGAGTTGCCGAACCCGGTGTTTCCACCGGCTACGTTCCCAAAACCCGTGTTGTAGTTGCCCGCGTTCCCGAAACCGGTGTTGCCGTCGCCGGAGTTCCCGAATCCAACGTTGCCGAAGCCCGAATTTCCGAAGCCAACGTTGTTGAACTCCGGGCCGAGGAACTGGTGGCCCGTGTTGAAAATGCCGATGTTGCCGCTACCGGAATTGAAGAAGCCGATGTTGTTGGTGCCCGAATTCCCGAAGCCGATGTTGCCGCTGCCTGAGTTCAGCAGGCCGGCCAGGTTGATGCCCCGCTGATTGTTGCCCGTGAGGCCGATGCCGATGTTGTTGTTGCCGGTGTTTCCAAACCCGAAGTTTCCGTTGCCGGTGTTCCCGGCGCCGGTGTTTCCGTTGCCGACATTGCCACCGCCCCTGTTTCCATTGCCGAGGTTGCCTAGCCCGATGTTGTTGTCACCGCGGTTGCCCATACCAACGTTGTGGCCCGTGGGTTTGTCGAAGGTGCTGCCCAAATTGCCGAAGCCAATGTTCCCGGCGCCGGAGTTGCCGGCGCCGAAGTTGCTGTCGCCGGAGTTGCCGCCGCCGACATTGGCGTTGCCCGTGTTTCCGCCGCCGATGTTTTGGTTGCCGCGATTTCCGCTGCCGACGTTCTCGCTGCCCCTGTTGCCGTTGCCCAGATTGGCGCCGCCTCTGTTGCCGAGCCCTAGGCTGGGCAAGCTCGCCAGAGCGTCTTCGGTGGCCGCCGCGAACGTTGTCAACTGCGTGGCCGCCGCCGACGCTCCGGTGTGATACCCCACCATTGCCGAGACATCGGCGGCCCACATCTCTTCGTACAGGCCCTCGCACGCCATGATCACCTGTGCGTTGAGGCCTAGGAAATTCGTCCGCACCAATTGCACAAAGGCGTTGCGGTTGATCGCGACCGCTAGCGGATCAATCGTGGCGGCCCGCGCGGCTTCAAACACGCTGGCCACATCCCTGGCCTGCGCGGACGCGCCCGCGGCGTGAGTTGATGCCACGCTCAACAACGCTGCGTAGGGCGCCGCTGCTGCCGCCATCGCCGCCGATGCCACACCCTGCCAGGCCTGACCGGCCAGCGCGGAGGTCACCGACGAGAACGACGAGGCCGCCGTCCCCAACTCCGACGCCAGCCCGTCCCAGGCCGCCGCCGCGTCCAGCATCGGTGCTGAACCGGCGCCGGTGAACATGAGTAAGGAATTGATTTCCGGCGGCAGCACCGCGAAATTCACCACGCTTGGTCCTCCTGCGTTCGACCTCGGCGCCCCAGCGGCGACCGGTTTCCACAGTTTTGCCAGAAACGGCATGGTGGGTCGCGAGTAGTCGACTACCTCAATTCGGTGGGCAGCCTAGTTGCGACGGTCGGGACGCGGGCGTTGGAGTGATTGTGAGAGGCCCCGTCAAGCCGCCGACGCGCGCTCAGCGGCCGGTGACCACTTTGGCCGAACGCGCTTTCAGCATTGCGCTTGATCGACATCCCATTCAGTGAATTTCCAACCATCGGTGGGGTTGCCGACCAGCGTTACGTAGCCAACATTGGGCAGTGGTTTGTTGTCGAACAATGACGGGTCGGCATTGCGGGCGTTCATCAATGACCAGAGCATGATTGCTTCGCTGTGTGAGAACGCGATTGGTTTGTGTGCTCCGCTGTCATAGATATGTTTGACGGCATCGCTGATCGTGCGTTGAATTCATTGCCGTCCAATGAGCCGAGAATTCGCGCGGTGCGATCCCCCTGGAGCCACCGGTGTGGGGCCGCCATCATGGCGTCGAAGGCCGTCGAAGACGGTTGGCCCTCGTATTTGCCGGCGCTCAATTGCGCGCAAGCCGGGCAACACGCTGACCTGTTCGCTGAGCGCTAGCGCGATCGGTTTGGCGGTCTGCTGGGTGCGGACCATGGTGGAGGCAAAGATTGCATCGAAGTTGTTGAGACCGAACACCTTTGCGACGGGCGCTGCCTGACACCGGCCCATCGCGTCGAGATCTGGTCCGAGCACCGAGGTGTCGAGCACACCGGACGAGTTGCTCGTGGCTTTGCCGTGCCTAAACAAAGCCAAGGTGATGTTCGGCAGCGGGCTTGCAGTCGCCGGCCCTGAGCCCATTAGGCATGACGCGAGGAGTGCGAGCGCAACGACACCACGGAGTACCGCAAGGGACTTTGTTCGCGGGTACACAGGAGCAGTGTAAAAGTGTCGCCGGTGCGGGGCGAATTGACGTCTGCCCGCCCTGAAGAACGAAATTCAGGGCGCCAATCGCCGAAAATCAAAAGTACGTCAGGCAAAGAGTCAAACCCCTGCGACGGTGATCTCCGGTGCCTCCGCAAGCCAATTCGGCGAATCACCTCGCCCGGCAGGCCAACGCAACTCCGACCATGTAGGAGTTGTCTATGAACAGCCCCTGCATCCCATCTGACCTGCAGTTTTGCTGTTATTTTTTTACTTTGATCGCGGATCGGCAATCAGCGCACCACCCGAGGCGGAACAAATGAAGACCAACGCATTAGCTGCCGTAATTTCCCTCATATCCGGATTGGGGCTTTGCGTAACGCCCCCGACTGCCGGGGCCGAGGCCCCGCCGATGAACGGAACCTATCGCTACGCAGACGAGGACGGCGACTTCGGCACGTGGGTCATCAGTACTTCGTGCACGCCAGGCTGCGTCGCGCATGTGACGACTTCACTAGGCCGAGGGTTCGATGCGGCACTGGTCGATGGTCGCTACACCAACACGCGGACTGTGGCGGAGGGCGTGACGTGCACCGCGTACGGCTGGGAGGGCATTGGGACCCAAACCAGCACCCACGCGGTGACCGTTACCCAGTGGTGGGACCCGGCGACGATGGCGGGCGAAGTGGACTTCTTGGACACCAACGCGCCTTGCGGCGTCCACGAGGACCCGCGTGACAGGTTCACACTTACGAGAATCGGCTAGCGCCTGGCTCGCGGGGAGTTGGACATCTCTCGGCCGGGGCACCAGCCATCCTGGTTAGAGATCGAAGGCGGAACCAATCGGTCACGATGTGACACGTCTGTGCTGATCAAGTGGTGCCCCCGGCAGGATTCGAACCTGCGGCCTTCTGCTCCGGAGGCAGACGCTCTATCCCCTGAGCTACGGGGGCGCACGAAAACCATCTTGCGCCATGGGCATCAAACAGCCTCGCCAGACTAGCGCATCCCGGTGACCGCCCGGGCATCGGTAATGGATTCGAGGCGCAAGCACCCCAGCCAATAGGATGGACGCTCGTGACCCCCGCCGACCTCGCTGAGCTGCTCAGAATCACCGCCACCGCGGTGTTGGCCGAGCACGACCTCGACGTGTCCGCGCTGCCTTCGACGGTCACTGTGGAGCGGCCGCGCATCCCCGAGCACGGCGATTACGCGTCCAACCTGGCCCTGCAATTGGGCAAGAAGGTCGGCGCCAACCCGCGCGAGCTGGCCGGATGGCTCGCCTCGGCGCTGGCGCAGACCGACGGGATCGCTTCAGCCGAAGTGGCCGGCCCGGGCTTCATCAACCTGCGCCTGGAGACCTCGGCTCAGGCCAAGATCGTCAACAGCGTCATCGACGCAGGCGCCGGATTCGGCCACTCGCAGATCCTGGCCCAGAAGGTCAACCTGGAATTCGTCTCAGCCAACCCGACCGGGCCCATTCACATCGGGGGCACCCGCTGGGCGGCCGTGGGCGACGCGCTGGGCCGGTTGCTGACCACGCAGGGCGCCGACGTGGTCAGGGAGTACTACTTCAACGATCACGGCGCGCAGATCGACCGATTCGCCAGCTCCCTGGTGGCCGCGGCGAAGGGCGAAACCGCCCCCGAAGACGGTTACGCGGGCACCTACATCAGCGATATCGCCACCCAGATACTGCAAAAGGCGCCGGACGCCTTGAGCCTGCCTGACGGCCAGATGCACGAGACATTCCGCGAAATCGGCGTCGACCTGATGTTCACCCACATCAAGGAGTCGTTGCACGAGTTCGGCACCGACTTCGACGTCTATACCCACGAAGACTCGATGCACACCAGCGGCCGCGTGGACCAGGCCATCGAAAAGCTGCGCGATAGCGGCAACATCTACGAGAAAGATGGCGCAAGTTGGTTGCGCAGCAGCGCTTTCGGTGACGATAAAGACCGCGTCGTGGTCAAGAGTGACGGCAAACCGGCCTACATCGCCGGCGACCTCGCCTACTACCTTGACAAGCGGGAACGCGGCTTTGACCTCTGCATCTACATGCTGGGGGCCGACCACCACGGCTACATCGCCCGACTCAAGGCCGCGGCCGCCGCATTCGGCGAGGACCCGGCCACCGTCGAGGTGCTGATCGGGCAGATGGTTAACCTGGTACGCGACGGCCAACCGGTCCGGATGAGCAAGCGGGCGGGCACTGTGATCACGCTCGATGACCTCGTCGAGGCGATCGGCGTGGACGCCGCGCGCTACAGCTTGATCCGTTCGTCGGTGGACACCCCTATCGACATCGACCTGGCGCTGTGGTCGTCAGCGTCGAATGAAAACCCGGTCTATTACGTGCAATACGCACACGCGCGGCTTTCGGCGCTGGCCCGCAACGCCGCCGAACTGGGGCTCGTCCCCGACACTGGGCACCTCGAGTTGCTCAGCCACGACAAAGAGGGCACGCTGCTGCGCACCATCGGCGAATTTCCGCGGGTGCTCAAAACCGCTGCGGCACTGCGTGAACCGCACCGGGTATGTCGCTATCTGGAAGACCTTGCCGGCGACTACCACCGGTTCTACGACTCGTGCCGGGTATTGCCGCAAGGCGACGAACATCCCACCGACCTGCATACCGCCCGATTGGCTCTGTGCCAGGCCACCCGGCAGGTCATCGCCAACGGACTGGCCATCCTCGGAGTCACCGCCCCGGAGAGAATGTGAACGTTCATCCCGCCGGACCCCGGCACGCTGAAGACACCCGGCAGGCCAGCAGTCCGCCGCGCCCGCAGTCCGCTGAAGAGTTACTACTGTTGGCGCCGAATGTATGGCCCCGCAACACTACTCGCGACGAAGCCGGAGTGGCCACCATTGCCGGTGTCGCGCTGACCGACCTCGCCCGCGATTACGGGACTCCGCTGTTCGTCATCGACGAGGACGACTTCCGCTCCCGTTGCAAAGAGACCGCGGCGGCGTTCGGCGGCGGCGCCAATGTGCATTACGCGTCGAAGGCATTCCTGTGCAGTGAAGTCGCGCGGTGGATCGAACAAGAAGGCTTGTCGCTCGACGTGTGTTCCGGTGGCGAGTTGGCCGTTGCGCTGCACGCCAATTTTCCGCCAGAGCGAATCGCGTTGCACGGCAACAACAAATCGGTCGCCGAACTGACAGCCGCGGTGAAAGCGGGAGTCGGGCACGTTGTTCTGGACTCGCTGATCGAGATCGAGCGACTGGACGCGATCGCCGGTGCGGCCGGAGTTGTCCAGGATGTCCTCGTGCGCCTGACCGTCGGCGTGGAAGCACACACCCACGAGTTCATCTCCACTGCGCACGAAGATCAGAAGTTCGGACTGTCGGTGGCCAGCGGCGCGGCGATGGCCGCGGTACGACGGGTGTTCGCCGCAGACCACCTGCGACTGGTCGGCCTGCACAGCCACATCGGCTCGCAGATCTTCGATGTCGCCGGATTTGAGATCGCCGCCCAGCGGGTTATCGGCCTGTTGCGCGAGATCGTCGCGGAGTTCGGAGTCGAAAAGACGGCGCAGGTATCCATCGTTGATCTTGGTGGTGGGCTTGGTATTTCGTACCTCGCGCCGGACGATCCGCCGCCGATCGCCGAACTTGCGGAGAAGCTCACCGCCATCGTCAACAGAGAATCTGCGGCCGTCGGCCTGCCGGCCCCGCGACTGGTTGTCGAACCCGGGCGGGCCATCGCCGGGCCGGGCACCATCACGCTCTACGAAGTCGGCACGGTCAAGGACGTCGACGTCAGTGCCACCGCGCACCGTCGCTACGTCAGTGTCGATGGCGGTATGAGCGACAACATCCGGACCGCGCTGTACGACGCGCAATACGACGTGCGGCTGGTATCGCGACTCAGCGATGCACCGGCCACCGGGGCCCGCCTGGTCGGCAAGCATTGCGAGAGCGGCGACATCATCGTCCGCGATGCGTGGGTGCCCGACGACGTAGCGCCGGGTGACCTGGTGGCGGTGGCCGCGACCGGTGCCTACTGCTATTCCCTGTCGAGCCGTTACAACATGATCTGCCGTCCCGCCGTGGTAGCGGTGCGCGCGGGGGAGTCCCGCTTGGTGCTGCGCCGCGAGACGGTCGACGATCTGCTGAGTTTGGAAGTGAGGTGACCCGTGTCCAATAACAACCAGCGCGACAGCGCAATCGGTGTAGCGGTACTCGGTTTTGGCGTGGTCGGCAGCGAAGTCGTCCGCATCATCGAGGAGAGCGCGGAGGATCTGGCGGGCCGTATCGGCGCCCCCCTGGTGCTGCGCGGCATCGGGGTGCGCCGCGTTGCCGCCGACCGTGGTGTGCCAATTGAACTGCTCACCGACAACGTCGATGAGCTCGTTTCACGCGACGACGTCGACATCGTCGTCGAGGTGATGGGACCTGTCGAACCGGCGCGCCAGGCCATCCTTGCCGCACTGAAGCACGGCAAATCTGTTGTCACCGCCAACAAGGCGCTGATGTCCATCGCCAGTGGGGAATTGGCTGCGGCTGCTGAACGCGAGGCCGTCGACCTGTACTTCGAGGCCGCCGTCGCCGGCGCGATCCCGGTCATTCGTCCACTGACCCAGTCGCTGGCCGGCGACAAGGTGCTGCGGGTCGCCGGCATCGTCAACGGCACCACTAACTACATCCTCACCGAAATGGGCAGCACCGGAGCGACTTACGACAGCGCCCTGGCCGACGCGAGCGCGCTTGGCTACGCCGAGGCAGATCCCACCGCGGATGTCGAGGGTTATGACGCCGCCGCGAAGGCCGCGATCCTGGCCTCGATCGCCTTCCACACCCGGGTGACGGCTGACGATGTCTACCGCGAAGGCATCACCAATATCACCCCGGCTGACTTTGAGTCCGCCAGATCCCTGGACTGCACCATCAAACTGCTGTCGATCTGCGAGCGGATCACCACTGACGAAGGGCAGCAACGGGTTTCGGCGCGCGTCTATCCCGCGCTGGTGCCCCTGTCGCATCCGCTGGCCACCGTGAACGGCGCGTTCAACGCCGTGGTGGTCGAGGCCGAGGCGGCCGGTCGGCTGATGTTCTACGGCCAGGGCGCCGGCGGTGCACCCACCGCGTCGGCGGTGACCGGCGATCTGGTCATGGCCGCGCGTAACCGGGTGCTCGGCAGCCGAGGTCCCCGCGAATCCAAATATGCTCAACTTCCGGTGGCGCCAATGGGTTTCATCGAGACGCGGTACTACGTCAGCATGAATGTGGCCGACAGGCCGGGCGTTCTGTCGGCGGTTGCGGCGGAATTCGCCAAGCGCGAGGTGAGCATCGCCGAGGTGCGCCAAGAAGGTGTGGTGGGCGAGGGCGGTCAACGCGTGGGCGCCCGAATCGTCGTGGTCACGCACCGGGCGACCGACGCCGCGCTGTCGGAAACCGTTGAAGCGCTTGCCGACCTGGATGTCGTCGAGAGTGTCGCAAGCGTGTTGCGACTGGAAGGAACCGACGAATGAGCGCCCCTCGGACAGCAGTTCACCAGCCCTGGCCGGGCCTCATAGCGGCATACCGGGACAGGCTGCCGGTCGGCGACGATTGGACGCCGGTCACTCTGCTCGAGGGTGGCACACCGCTCATCGCGGCGCCCCGTCTGTCGGAAAAGACCGGTTGCACAATCCATCTCAAGGTGGAGGGCCTCAATCCCACCGGCTCTTTCAAGGACCGCGGCATGACGATGGCCGTCACCGACGCGCTGGCCCGCGGGCAGCGGGCGGTGTTGTGTGCGTCGACGGGAAACACTTCGGCATCTGCTGCGGCGTATGCGGCGCGCGCCGGCATCACCTGCGCGGTGTTGATCCCGCAGGGCAAGATTGCGATGGGCAAGCTGGCGCAGGCGGTCATGCACGGCGCCAAGATCATCCAAATCGACGGCAATTTCGACGATTGTCTGGAACTCGCTCGCAAGATGACCGCTGATTTTCCGACGATCGCGTTGGTCAACTCGGTTAACCCGGTGCGGATCGAAGGTCAGAAGACGGCAGCGTTCGAGATCGTTGACGCCCTCGGTACCGCGCCTGATGTGCATGCGCTTCCAGTTGGGAACGCCGGCAACATCACGGCGTACTGGAAGGGCTACACCGAATATCACCGCGACGGGCTGATCGAGCAGTTGCCCCGGATGCTGGGCACGCAGGCCGCCGGAGCGGCACCCCTGGTGCTCGGCGAGCCGGTGCCTAACCCGGAGACGATCGCGACGGCGATCCGCATCGGCGCTCCTGCTTCGTGGACCTCGGCGGTCGAGGCTCAGCAGCAGTCGAATGGACGCTTCCTTGCCGCCACCGACGACGAGATCCTGGCGGCATATCACCTGGTCGCCAGCCTCGAAGGGGTCTTCGTCGAGCCGGCGTCGGCGGCCAGCATCGCCGGTCTGCTCAAGTCCGTCGATGACGGGTGGGTACCGCGCGGATCGACGGTGGTGTGCACCGTGACCGGCAATGGACTCAAGGACCCCGACACCGCACTCAAGGACATGCCGAAGGTCGAGGCGCTGCCCGTCGACCCGGTCCTGGTCGTCGAGCAACTGGGGCTCGGGTAACAGTGGCGTTCGCAAGCGCGGCGGAGCCGGGCGCCGCGGGACGCCACGAAACGGGTCCGGCGTTCGCAAGCGCGGCGGAGCCGGGCGCCGCGGGACGCCACCACACGGGTCCGGTGTTCCAGACGCTGCCATCGGGGCTGATCGCTACCGCCGTGGTCGCGGCGTCCAGCGCCAACCTCGGGCCGGGCTTCGACAGCCTCGGCCTTGCCTTGCATCTGTGCGACGAGATCGTCGTCGAGACAACGGATTCCGGCCTGGTGGTAATTGTCGAAGGCGAAGGTGCCGGCCAGGTGCCAGTGGGGCCTGAACATCTCGTCGTGCGCGCCATCCAACGCGGATTACAGGCGGCGGGTGTCAGTGTCGCCGGCCTGGTGGTCCGGTGCCGTAATGACATCCCGCACTCCCGTGGTCTCGGCTCCTCCGCAGCGGCCGTGGTGAGTGGCCTGGCTGCGGTCAATGGTCTTGTTGCGCAAGTGGATTCCACTTTGCTGAGCGAAACTCAGTTGGTTCAACTGGCGTCGGAGTTCGAAGGTCATCCCGACAATGCCGCGGCTGCCGTGCTGGGTGGTGCGGTGGTTTCCTGGGTTGACCGCAGCACCGTTCGTCCCGATTACGGCGCAGTTCAGTTGGACCTGCATCCCGACATCCATCTATTCGCTGCGGTTCCCGAGGAGCGGTCCTCGACTGCGGAGACGCGGGTGTTGTTGCCCGCCCAGGTTAGCCACGAGGACGCGCGGTTCAATCTCAGCAGGTCTGCGTTGCTGGTGGTGGCCCTTACCCAGCGGCCGGACCTGTTGATGGCTGCGACCGAAGATGTACTGCATCAACCCCAGCGTGCACCGGCAATGCCGGCCTCAGCGGAATATTTGCGGCTGCTGCGACGTCATAACGTAGCGGCGACGCTTTCCGGGGCTGGTCCTTCGCTGATTGCGCTGAGTATCGAGCCGGAGTTGCCCGCCGAAGCGGTGGAGTACGGAACCGCAAACGGATTCATCATCAGGAAGATGGCTGTCGGCGAAGGAGTTCGCTGGAGGCCAGGCGTCACCGTCCCCGGCTGATCCACAGCGTGACGGGGGTTTGCTTGCTTCCGGCCAGGAAGCGGGTTATTCTCGGACCCGTCCAGCAATTGCAGCATCTGCATCTGCACAAACTGCGTTGACGCTGGGACAAACACCAATTCTTCTCGTGGACGAGGTTCGCTGTTCCGTCGCCGACACCGGCGATCACCGTTACAGAGTCGATGATTGGGCGCATTCGGCGATTTGCTGATTGCTTGTCCGATGCAGGTACCCCCCGTTTGACGTGATCAGCGGGGCAAGAAAGGAAATCCGTGACTGATACGGACCTCTTCACGGCTGGCGAAAGCACCGACGCCGACAGGCCGTCGGATGCCGTGAACCCAAACACTTCTGGCGCTGCCGGCGCCAAATCCAATGCGCCGGCGACCTCGCTGGCGACCATGGTGCTTCCCGAACTGCGTGCACTGGCCAGCCAAGCCGGCGTCAAGGGCACGTCGGGCATGCGTAAGAGCGAACTGATTGCCGCGATCCAAGAAAGCCGCGGCAAGTCTGTCACCGAGAAGGCCAACGGCGCGGCACCGCAAGACGCCGACAAGGCCGTCCAGAAAGACGACGCTCGCCAGAAAGACGAAGCGCCCCAGAAAGACCCCCAGAACGACCCCCAGAAAGAGAAGGCCGAAGCGCCGGTCCAGAAGGACACAGTCGAGGCGCCCGCGCGGCAGGATGTCGCGAAAGAGCCCCCCGCCGAAGCGCCTTCAGCCCAAGAGGGCGCCGGCCAAGAGGCCAAGAACGGCGTCGCCAGCGAAGAGCGGCCGCGCCGAGAGCGGCGCGGTGCGTCCCGGCAAGCCGGGTCCGCGGCCAACGCCGACGAAACCGACAGCAACGAACAGAAGAACGAGCAGGACCAGAAGAGAGAATCCAGGGCCGAAGAGCGCTCGGCGGACTCGGGTAGCGACCAAGGCGGTGACCAGCAGGGTGGTGGTCAACAGCGTCGCAACAGAGACAACAACAGCAACAACAGCAACAACAGCAACAACAGCAACAACGCCAACGACGACGAGGACGGCGATGGTCGCCAGGGTCGTCGGGGACGCAGGTTCCGCGACCGCAGGCGCCGTGGCGAGCGGACGGGCGAAGGCGGCGGGGGCGGCGGCGAAGCCGAACTGCGCGAAGACGATGTCGTCCAGCCGGTAGCCGGAATCCTGGACGTGCTGGACAACTACGCCTTCGTGCGCACTTCCGGCTACCTGGCCGGCCCGCACGACGTCTACGTGTCCATGAACATGGTGCGTAAGAATGGTTTGCGCCGCGGCGACGCGGTGACCGGAGCCGTCCGGGTGCCCCGAGAAGGGGACGGCGGCGACAAGAACCCGCGGCAGAAATTCAACCCGCTGGTCCGTCTGGACAGCGTCAACGGCGGACCGGTCGAGGATGCCAGGAAGCGTCCCGATTTCCAGAAGTTGACCCCGTTGTACCCCAACCAGCGGCTCCGGCTGGAGACCACGCCGGACCGGCTGACCACCCGCATCATCGACCTGATCATGCCCATCGGTAAGGGTCAGCGCGCGCTGATCGTTTCGCCGCCGAAGGCTGGTAAGACGACGATTCTGCAGGACATCGCCAACGCGATCACCCGCAACAACCCGGAATGCCACCTCATGGTGGTGTTGGTCGATGAGCGGCCCGAAGAAGTGACCGACATGACGCGTTCGGTCAAAGGTGAGGTTATTGCCTCGACCTTCGACCGGCCGCCGACGGACCACACGGCAGTCGCCGAGCTGGCCATCGAGCGTGCCAAGCGGCTTGTGGAGCAGGGTAAAGACGTGGTGGTGCTGCTCGACTCGATCACTCGATTGGGCCGCGCCTACAACAACGCCTCGCCCGCGTCGGGCCGAATCCTGTCCGGTGGTGTCGACTCGACGGCGCTGTACCCGCCCAAGCGTTTCCTGGGCGCCGCCCGCAACATCGAGGAAGGCGGGTCGCTGACCATCATCGCCACCGCGATGGTCGAGACCGGCTCCACCGGTGACACGGTCATCTTCGAGGAGTTCAAGGGCACCGGCAACGCCGAGCTGAAGCTGGACCGCAAGATCTCGGAGCGGCGGGTCTTCCCGGCCGTCGACGTGAACCCTTCGGGCACCCGCAAGGACGAGCTGTTGCTGTCGCCGGACGAGTTCGGCATCGTGCACAAGCTGCGCCGCGTGTTGTCGGGCCTGGATTCTCACCAGGCCATCGATCTGCTGATGTCGCAGCTGCGCAAGACGAAGACGAACTACGAGTTCCTGGTCCAGGTGTCGAAGACGACACCGGGCAACATGGACCACGACTAGTGGCGATCACAAGCGCGGTCAAAGGCCGGGCGCAGCGGGTCGTCACCATCTAGACCATCCAGACCAGCTGGCACAAGGAATACCAGCGCCCAACCCGCTGTTTTGGGTAGGCAGTAGTTGACCTGGCATAATAGGCGCTCGACTTCAGGCCCCGGGGGCACCAGCGGCCACGATCGAAGAGGACATCATGAAAACTGACATTCATCCCGCCTACGACGAGACCACGGTGGTCTGCGGTTGCGGGAACTCCTTCACTACCCGCAGCACCAAGCCGGGCGGCCGCATCGTGGCTGAGGTCTGCTCGCAGTGCCACCCGTTCTACACGGGTAAGCAGAAGATCCTCGACAGCGGCGGCCGGGTCGCCCGCTTCGAGAAGCGCTACGGCAAGCGCAACTCCGGAGCGGACAAAGCCGCAGCTGACAAATAGCTGGCTATCCGACGCCCGAACTGTGCATTAATGGCACAGGCCGGGCGTCGGTTCGCGTTCGGGGCCAAGACCGATAGCGGCGACTCGCAATGAGACTCGCGTAGGAATGAGGTGAGTGACATGACGCAGCCGGCAAAGACGATTGACGTCCTGCTCGCCGAGCACGCAGAGCTCGAGCAGGCGCTGTCCAATCCCGAATTGCACAGCAATCCCGACGAAGCCCGCAGGGTCGGACGGCGGTTCGCCAGGTTGGCCCCGATTGTGTCGACGCATCGAAAGCTGATCTCGGCCAGCGAGGACCTCGCTACCGCCCGTGAGCTGGCAGTCGACGACGCGTCGTTCGCTGACGAGATCGTCGAACTGGAGGCCCGGGTCGCCGAACTGGACACCCAACTCACCGACATGCTGGCGCCACGCGACCCGCACGACGCCGACGACATCCTGCTCGAAGTGAAGTCCGGCGAGGGGGGCGAGGAATCGGCACTGTTCGCCGCCGACCTGGCCAGGATGTATATCCGTTACGCCGAGCGACACGGCTGGACGGTCACGTTGCTTGGTGAAACCACCTCGGATCTCGGTGGCTACAAGGACGCGACGCTGGCCATCGCGTGCAAGGGCGATTCCATCGACGGTGTCTGGTCGCGGATGAAGTTCGAGGGCGGCGTGCACCGCGTGCAGCGCGTTCCGGTGACGGAATCGCAAGGGCGCGTGCATACTTCGGCAGCCGGCGTGCTGGTCTACCCGGAGCCCGAGGAGGTCGGCGAGGTGCAGATCGACGAATCGGATCTGCGCATCGACGTCTACCGGTCATCGGGCAAGGGCGGCCAGGGCGTCAATACCACTGACTCCGCGGTCCGAATCACCCACTTGCCCAGCGGCATCGTCGTCACCTGTCAGAACGAACGCTCGCAGCTGCAGAACAAAGCCCGCGCCATGCAGGTTCTGGCCGCGCGGCTGCAGGTGTTGGCGGAGGAACAAGCGCTTTCCGACGCATCGGCAGATCGCGCTAGCCAGATCCGCACGGTGGACCGCAGCGAACGGATTCGCACCTACAACTTCCCCGAGAATCGGATCACCGATCACCGCATCGGATTCAAATCGCACAACCTCGATCAGGTTCTCGACGGCGACCTGGACGCACTCTTCGACGCGTTGGGCGAAGCCGATAAACAGTCCCGGTTGCAACAAGCGACGTGATGACACTGCGGCAGGCGATCGACTCCGCTGCGGTGCAACTGGCTGAAGCGGGAATCGACTCCGCGCGTTTCGACGCCGAGCAGTTGGCGGCCCACGTGGCGGGCATCGACCGTGGTCGGCTGATCATGATCGAGGCGCCTGGCGAGGAGTTCTTCGGGCGATACCACGACGCCGTCGCCGCGCGTTCGCAGCGGGTGCCGCTGCAGCATTTGATCGGGACGACCGCGTTCGGGCCGGTGCTGCTGAATGTCGGCCCGGGTGTGTTCATTCCGCGTCCGGAAACCGAGGTCATGTTGGAATGGGCCACCGCACAATCACTTACCGGGCAACCGGTGATTGTGGATTTGTGCACCGGGTCGGGCGCGTTGGCCGTCGCACTGGCTCACCATTGGCCGGCCGCGCGGGTGATCGGCGTCGACGACTCGCAGACGGCGCTTGACTACGCGCGCCGTAACGCCCAGAACACCACGGTTGAACTGGTTGAGGCTGACGTCACCGAACTTGCCGGCCGGGCCGGATGGCCCGAACTCGACGGACTGGTGGATCTCGTCGTCGCCAATCCGCCCTACATACCGGCCAGCGCCGTACTGGAACCTGAAGTCGCACAACATGATCCGCATCATGCGTTGTTTGGCGGACCGGATGGCATGGCGGTGATCGTCGACGTGGTCGGACTGGCTGGGCGATGGTTGCGTCCGGGTGGCTATTTCGCTGTCGAGCATGACGACACCACATCCGCGGCGACCGTCGAAATGATCGCCAACACAGGTTTGTTCGACGATATCGTGGCCCGGAAGGATCTGACCGGACGGCCGAGATTCGTGACGGCACAGAGGAGCGAGCGGCGCCAATGACAGACGTATTCGACTGTGCCGACCCGGACCAGCGTGCCCGCGGAATCACCTCCGCGGTCGGAGCGCTCAAGGCCGGCCGGCTGGTTGTGATGCCGACGGACACCGTCTACGGCATCGGTGCCGATGCGTTCGACAGCACCGCGGTGGATGCTCTACTTGCGGCCAAGGGCCGCGGCCGCGACATGCCGGTGGGCGTGCTCGTCGGTTCCTGGCACACGATCGAAGGTCTCGTGTACGGAATGCCCGACGGGGCGCGCGAACTGGTTCGCGCCTTCTGGCCGGGAGCGCTGAGCCTGGTGGTCATGCAGGCGCCGTCGCTGCAATGGGACCTCGGCGATGCGCACGGCACCGTGATGCTGCGGATGCCGCTGCACCCGGTTGCCATCGAGTTGCTGCGCGAGGTCGGACCAATGGCCGTGTCCAGCGCCAACGTCTCCGGTCAGCCCGCCGCGGTCGACGCCGACGAAGCACGCCGCCAGCTGGGCAATCTCGTCGATGTCTACCTCGACGGCGGAACCGCCGCCCAGCAGGCGGCATCAACGATCGTCGACCTGAGTGGAAATTCGCCACGCATCCTGCGTGAGGGTCCGGTGCCCACCGGGCGCATCGCTGAGGTGCTCGGCGTGGATGCGGCCGGCTTGATCGCCTGAGACGAGACTCAGGTTGGTGAAGTACGGTCTCGAGGTGTCTAGCGATGTGGCCAGCCTTGCCGGTGGCTTGCTCGCACTCTCGCCCCGTAGCGCCGGCGTCCCGTTGCGCGAGCTGGCTCTGGTCGGACTGACCGCCGCGATCATCACCTATTTCGCGACCGGACCGGTGCGCGTGCTCGCCACCCGATTGGGTGCCGTCGCGTACCCGCGGGAACGCGATGTGCACGTGACGCCGACCCCACGAATGGGCGGGCTGGCGATGTTCACCGGTGTGGCCGCCGCCGTCTTTCTCGCCTCCCAGCTCCCGGCCCTCACGCGTGGGTTCGTCTACTCCACCGGCATGCCCGCAGTACTGGTAGCGGGCGCGGTGATCATGGGTATCGGCCTGATCGACGACCGATGGGGTTTGGACGCTTTGACCAAGTTCGCTGGTCAGATCACCGCAGCGAGCGTGCTGGTGACCATGGGTGTGGCCTGGAGTGTTCTCTACATCCCGTTCGGCGGCGTGGGCACCATCGTGTTGGACCAGGCTTCCTCGATCCTGCTGACGCTGGCGCTGACCGTATCGATCGTCAACGCGATGAACTTCGTCGACGGCCTGGACGGGCTGGCCGCCGGGCTCGGCCTCATCACCGCGCTCGCGATCTGCATGTTCTCGGTGGGTCTACTTCGCGACCACGGCGGCGACGTGCTGTATTACCCGCCCGCGGTGATCTCGGTGGTCCTTGCGGGCGCCTGTCTGGGCTTCCTGCCGCACAACTTCCACCGGGCCAGGATCTTCATGGGAGATTCCGGTTCGATGCTGATCGGCCTGATGCTGGCCGCTGCGTCCACGACGGCTGCCGGGCCTATTTCGCAGAACGCGTACGGCGCCCGAGACGTGTTTGCTCTGCTGTCGCCCTTCCTGTTGGTGGTAGCGGTCATGTTCGTGCCGATGCTCGACTTATTGCTGGCGATCGTGCGGCGCACCCGTGCGGGCCGCAGTGCCTTCACGCCCGACAAGATGCACCTGCACCATCGACTCCTACAGATCGGTCATTCGCATCGTCGCGTGGTCCTACTGATCTATCTATGGGTGGGCATCGTCGCCTTCGGCGCGGCGAGCACGATCTTTTTCGACCCTCGGCATACGGCGGCGGTGATGCTGGGCGCCATTGCGGTAGCCGGCGTAGCAACCGTGATTCCGCTCTTGCGCCGCGGCGATGACTATGACGACGACGGCTACGACGACGACTAACCGGGGTCTACGACAGTCGGTAGTAGTGGCGTCTACTATATGGTACGGTGCTGGTAGAACCCCGAAATAAACCTCGCGGGTTGCCGGCCCCCCGGCCCGTCGGATGTGTTTTCGAGCGTGCCGACACAAGAGCGACACAGGGAGCTACCCCTTGGGTAAGTCCAGCGCGACGCTTGCGATACGCTCGGCGGGCTACGAATCAGCAAGTGATGTGGTTCACGCTTCATCAACCCGGATTGAGGTGCTGCAGTGACGACACCAGCGCAGGACGCGCCGTTGGTGTTTCCCGCTGTTGCGTTCCGTCCCGTACGCCTGTTCGTCATCAGCCTGGTCTTGACCGCGCTGGCGACTGGGATCGCCGCCTACGCCGGTCGTCCACTCATCGGGGCGTTTTTCGGGATTGGGTTGCTCTTGGGTTTGCTCAACGCTCTGTTGGTGCGGCACTCGGTGGAGTCGATCACCTCGCGTGAGCACCCGATGAAGAGCTCGATGGCCATCAACTCCGCTTCGCGGGTTGCGGTCATCACCATTGTTGCGCTGATCATTGCTTTCGTTTTCAAGCCCGCGGGCTTGGGTGTGCTGTTTGGCTTGGCGCTCTTCCAGGTGGTGCTGGTGTTGTCGACGGCGCTGCCGGTCTGGAAGAAGCTGCGGACGGGCGAGCCGGATGTGGCACCCGTTGAGGGTGAAGGCGCAGGCGCTGTACTGACCGGTTCGGAAGGCACTGAAGGGAGGAGCGCCGGCGATGACTGAGTCGATCCTGGCCGCGGCGATAGAGGTCGGTGAGCACCACAAGGCGACCTGGCTGGGTCTGACCGTTAACACCGACACCATCTACGCGACGGCAATCGCTGCGGCGATCGTGATCGCGCTGGCCTTCTGGCTGAAGTCGAAGGTCACCTCGACCGATGTGCCGGGCGGAGTCCAGCTTTTCTTCGAGGCGATCACCATCCAGATGCGCGATCAGGTGGAGGCTGCCATCGGAATGCGCGTCGCACCTTTCGTGCTGCCGCTCGCGGTGACCATCTTCGTGTTCATCCTGATCTCCAACTGGCTGTCCGTGCTGCCACTGCAGTACACCGAAAAGGACGGCAAGACCACCGAGTTGCTCTCTTCGGCGGCCGCCGACATCAACTATGTGCTCGCGCTCGCGCTGTTCGTGTTCGTCTGCTACCACGCGGCGGGAATCTGGCGCCGGGGCATCATCGGGCACCCGATCAAGGTGCTCAAGGGCCACGTGACGCTCCTCGCCCCGATCAACATCGTCGAGGAAATCGCGAAGCCAATTTCGCTGTCGCTCCGGCTCTTCGGCAACATCTTTGCCGGTGGCATCATGGTGGCGCTCATCGCAATGTTCCCGCCCTACATCTTGTGGGCGCCGAATGCGATCTGGAAAGCGTTCGACTTGTTCGTCGGTGCGATACAGGCCTTCATCTTCGCGCTGCTGACGATCCTGTACTTCAGCCAATCGATGGAACTCGACGAAGACCACCACTAAGAACTTCCCGAACTCGTAAACACAATTATCAAGGAGGATAACGATGGCTCTTGACCCGCAAATCATTCAAGGCGCTCTCATCGGCGGCGGCCTGATCATGGGCGGCGGCGCTATCGGCGCCGGTATCGGCGACGGTATTGCCGGTAACGCGCTGATCTCCGGTGTCGCTCGGCAGCCCGAGGCGCAGGGTCGGCTCTTCACGCCGTTCTTCATCACCGTCGGTCTGGTCGAGGCGGCCTACTTCATCAACCTGGCGTTCATGGCGTTGTTCGTCTTCGCCACGCCGGGCGCGTCCTAACCAGTCGTTATGGGTGACACGACCCTGAGCGTCTTGGCATCCAGCCAGGTAGTCGCTGAAGGCAACAACTTCCTGGTTCCTAACGGCACCTTCTTCTTCGTGCTGGCCATCTTCCTGTTGGTGCTGGGCGTCATCGGCACGTTCGTCGTGCCGCCGATCCTCAAGGTGCTGCGGGAACGTGACGCCATGGTCGCCAAGACGCAGGCTGACAACAAGAAGTCAGCCGAGCAGTTCGCTGCCGCCGAAGCCGACTACGAAGAGGCCATGAAGGAAGCCCGCGTCCAGGCCGGTTCATTCCGTGACAAGGCCCGGACGGAGGGCCGGAAGGTCATCGACGACGCCCGTGCCCACGCTGATCAACAAGTGGCACAGACGCTAGCCGCGGCCAACGAGCAATTGAAGCGGGAGAGGGACTCCGTGGAAATGGATCTGCGTGCCAACGTGGGAAAGATGTCGGCGACTCTGGCCAGTCGGATTCTCGGCGTAGATGTCATCCCCTCAGCTGCGACAAGGTAACTATTAATGTCGACATTTATCGGACAGCTCGTCGGGTTCGCGGCGATCGTGTTGCTGGTCTGGCGGTATGTCATTCCGCCGGTGCGCAATATGATGACCACCCGGCAGGAGACTGTGCGTCAACAGTTGAAAGATTCGGACACGGCAGCCAAACGGCTCACCGAATCGACGACCGCGCACAGCAAGGCCGTGCAAACTGCGAAGGATGAGGCGAAGCGTCTCGTCGAAGAGGCCAAGGCCGACGCCGAGCGCATCGCCGAGCAACTGCAGGCCCAGGCTGAATCCGACGGAGAGCGCATCAAGGCGCAGGGGACTCGCCAGGTGGAGTTGTTGCGGACGCAGCTGACTCGTCAGCTCCGTCTGGAACTCGGCCACGAATCCGTGCGCCAGGCAAGCGAATTGGTGCGCAACTATGTTGCCGACGACGACCAGCAGTCGGCCACGGTCGACCGGTTCCTCGACGAGCTCGATGACATGGCGCCGGAGCCGGCGGACGTCGAGTACCCGGTGCTGGCAAAGATGCGATCGTCGAGCCGGCGGGCACTGAACAATCTGGTCGACCGCTTCGACACCGTGGCCAAGGATCTCGACAACAGTGGTCTGACCAAGGTGGCGGACGAGCTGGTGTCGGTGGCCAAGCTGTTCAACAGTGAGTCCGTCGTGACCCGGTATCTGACGCTGCCGGCCGAAGATTCAGCGCCTCGCGTAAAGCTTCTCGACCGTCTGCTCGAAGGAAAGGTCGGCGATGCGACGCTCGACCTGTTGCGGACCGCCGTCTCGGAGCGGTGGTCGGCGGACTCCGATGTGGTCGACGCGATAGAGCACGTGTCGCGCCAAGCGCTGCTCGCGGTCGCGGAGGGCGATGACCAGATCGATGAGGTCGAAGATCAGCTGTTCCGCTTCTCGCGCGTGATCGATACGCAACCGCGGCTTGCCGTTCTGCTGGGTGACCACACCACCCCCGCCGAAGGGCGGGTGGGGTTGCTGCGCAAGGTGCTGGACGGCTCGAGCGGCCGCGTCAATCCCGTTGCCGCCGCGCTGTTGTCGCACACCATCGAGCTGTTGAGGGGCCAACCGGCCAACGAGGCCGTGCTGTTCCTGGCCGAAGTTGCTGTTGCGCGCCGCGGCGAAGTTGTCGCCCAGGTCAGTGCCGCGGCCGAGCTGCGCGACGCCCAGCGCACCCGTCTCGGCGAGGTGCTGAGTCGTATCTATGGGCATCCGGTGGCGATCCAGCTGCAGATTGATGCCGAACTCCTTGGTGGCCTTCTGATCTCCGTGGCTGACGAGGTAATCGACGGCTCGCTCAAGTCGCGTTTGGCCGCCGCCGAGTCTCAGTTACCTGATTAACAACACGAACTAGTCAGCACAACCTCCGAACTAGGAAGACGAAAAGCCATGGCCGACTTGACAATCTCCGCCGATGACATTCAGAGCGCAATCGAAGAGTACGTAGAGTCCTTCACCGCCGACACCTCCCGCGAGGAGGTCGGCACCGTGATCGACGCCGGGGACGGCATCGCGCACGTCGAAGGTCTGCCGTCGGTGATGACCCAAGAACTGCTCGAGTTCCCGGGCGGAGTGCTCGGCGTCGCCCTCAACCTGGATGAGCACAGCATCGGCGCGGTCATCCTCGGTGACTTTGAGAAGATCGCAGAGGGTCAGCAGGTCAAGCGGACCGGCGACGTGCTGTCGGTGCCGGTCGGCGACGGGTTCCTGGGCCGCGTGGTCAACCCGCTCGGCCAGCCGATCGACGGTGGCGGCGACATCGACACCGACATCCGGCGCGCGCTCGAGTTGCAGGCGCCTTCAGTGGTCGAGCGGCAGAGCGTGAAGGAGCCGCTGCAGACCGGCATCAAGGCCATCGACGCGATGACGCCCATCGGGCGTGGTCAGCGTCAGCTGATCATCGGCGACCGCAAGACCGGCAAGACCGCCGTCTGCGTCGACACCATCCTCAACCAGCGGCAGAACTGGGAAACCGGCGACGAGAAGAAGCAGGTCCGCTGCGTCTACGTGGCGATCGGCCAGAAGGGCACCACCATCGCTTCGGTCCGGCGCGCGCTGGACGAAGGCGGCGCGATGGACTACACCACCATCGTCGCGGCGCCGGCTTCCGACGCCGCCGGCTTCAAATGGCTTGCGCCCTACACGGGTTCGGCGATTGCGCAGCACTGGATGTACGAGGGCAAGCACGTGCTGATCGTCTTCGACGACTTGACCAAGCAGGCCGAGGCGTACCGGGCCATTTCGCTGCTGCTGCGCCGTCCGCCCGGCCGCGAGGCCTACCCCGGCGACGTGTTCTACCTGCACTCCCGGCTGCTGGAGCGCTGCGGAAAACTGTCCGAAGAACTCGGTGGCGGCTCGCTGACCGGCCTGCCGATCATCGAGACCAAGGCCAACGACATCTCGGCCTACATCCCGACCAACGTCATCTCCATCACCGACGGACAGTGCTTCCTGGAGAGCGACCTGTTCAACCAGGGTGTCCGGCCTGCCATCAACGTCGGTGTGTCGGTGTCCCGCGTCGGCGGCGCGGCGCAGATCAAGGCCATGAAAGAGGTGGCCGGATCGCTGCGTCTGGATCTGTCGCAGTATCGCGAGCTGGAATCCTTCGCGGCGTTCGCGTCCGACCTGGACGAGACGTCGAAGAAGCAGCTGCAGCGTGGCGAACGCCTGGTGGAGCTGCTCAAGCAACCGCAGTTCTCGCCGCTGCCCGTTGAGCAACAGGTGGTTTCGATCTTCCTGGGCACCGGCGGACACCTGGACTCGGTGCCGGTCGAGGACATCAAGCGGTTCGAGGCCGAACTGCTGGACCACATGAAGGCCTCTGAGGAGGGCTTCCTCAAGAACATTCGTGAGAGTCAGAAACTCGGCGAAGAGGACGAGGAGAAGCTGGTCGACATCATCGACCACTTCAAGAAGGGCTTCGCGGCCAGCGATGGCGAGTCGGTGGTTCGCGACGAGCACGCCGAGCCCCTCGACGAGGACGATTTGTCCAAGGAATCGGTGAAGGTCAAGAAGGACAAACCCAAGAAGGATTCCAAGGACGACAAGAAGAAGGACAAGAAGTAGCTAACGATGGCTGCCACACTCCGCGAACTACGCGGCCGAATCAAATCGGCGGGGTCGATCAAGAAGATCACCAAAGCGCAGGAACTGATCGCGACGTCGCGTATCGGAAAGGCGCAGACTCGGCTGCAATCGGCCCGACCTTACGCCTTCCAGATCACCTCGATGCTTCTTACCTTGTCTTCCGAAGCGGCGCTGGATCATCCGCTCCTCGTGGAGCGGCCGGAACCGAAGCGGGCCGGCGTCTTGGTGGTGTCCTCCGACCGTGGTCTGTGTGGCGCCTACAACTCGAGCATCTTCCGTCGCTCTGAGGAGCTCTTCGCCCTCTTGCGAGATGAGGGCAAGGAGCCGGTGCTGTACACGGTGGGACGCAAGGCCCAGAACTACTTCTCGTTCCGAAACTGGGACATCAGGGAGTCGTGGACCGGATTCTCCGAGCAGCCGAAGTATGAGAATGCGGCGGAGATCGGGGACGCCTTGGTCGACGCGTTCATGGCGGGTAGCGACGACGACGAGAACAACGCCGACGGCGTGCAGGGCGTCGACGAATTGCACATCGTCTATTCGGAATTCAAGTCGATGATGTCTCAGCAAGCCGCAGCCCACCGAATTGCGCCCCTGGTGGTGGAGTACGTCGAGGAAGACACCGGACCGCACACCTTGTACTCGTTCGAGCCGGATGCAACAACGCTGTTCGACGCGCTGCTGCCGCGGTACCTGACCACCCGTGTGTACGCGGCGCTGCTCGAGTCGGCGGCATCGGAGCTGGCGTCGCGCCAGCGCGCGATGAAGTCGGCCACTGACAATGCCGACGACCTCATCAAGGACCTGACGTTGCAAGCCAACCGTGAGCGGCAGGCCCAGATCACCCAAGAGATCAGCGAAATCGTCGGCGGCGCAAACGCGCTCGCTGACGCCTCCAAATAGGCCCCACGAGGAAGCGAAAGAGTAGATGGCTGCTACATCAGAAACGACTGAGAAGAAGTCGGCAAGCTCCGACACCAACGGCCGAGTGGTTCGGATCACCGGTCCTGTCGTCGACATCGAGTTTCCCCGGGGTTCCGTCCCAGACCTGTTCAACGCGCTGCACGCCGACATCCCGTTCGAGTCACTCAAGAAGACTCTGACGCTGGAGGTCGCGCAGCACCTTGGTGACAACCTGGTCCGGGCGATCTCGATGCAGCCCACCGATGGCCTGGTGCGCGGCACCGAGGTCACCGACACCGGCAACTCGATCTCGGTGCCGGTCGGGGAGAAGGTGAAGGGCCACGTCTTCAACGCACTCGGCGTCTGTCTCGACAAGCCCGGCTACGGAGAAGACTTCGAGCACTGGTCGATTCACCGCAAGCCGCCGAAATTCGAAGACCTCGAACCCCGTACCGAGATGCTGGAGACCGGCCTCAAGGTCGTCGACCTGCTGACTCCCTACGTGCGTGGTGGCAAGATCGCACTGTTCGGTGGTGCCGGCGTCGGCAAGACCGTGCTGATCCAGGAGATGATCAACCGTATTGCCCGAAACTTCGGTGGCACTTCGGTTTTCGCCGGCGTGGGGGAGCGTACCCGTGAGGGCAACGACCTCTGGGTCGAACTGAAGGAAGCCGACGTGCTCAAGGACACCGCTCTGGTGTTCGGTCAGATGGACGAGCCGCCCGGCACCCGTATGCGGGTCGCGCTGTCCGCGCTGACCATGGCGGAGTGGTTCCGCGACGAGGCCGGCCAGGACGTGCTGCTGTTCATCGACAACATCTTCCGGTTCACCCAGGCCGGCTCGGAGGTATCCACGCTGCTCGGACGTATGCCGTCCGCGGTGGGCTACCAGCCCACGCTGGCCGACGAGATGGGTGAACTGCAGGAGCGCATCACCTCGACACGAGGCAAGTCGATTACCTCCATGCAGGCCGTGTATGTGCCCGCCGACGACTACACCGACCCGGCGCCGGCGACCACGTTCGCTCACCTCGACGCCACTACGGAGTTGTCGCGTTCGGTGTTCTCCAAGGGCATCTTCCCCGCGGTGGACCCGCTGGCCTCCAGCTCAACCATCCTCGACCCCAGTGTCGTCGGCGACGAGCACTACCGGGTGGCGCAGGAAGTTATCCGAATCCTGCAGCGCTACAAGGACCTTCAGGACATCATCGCAATTCTGGGTATCGACGAACTGTCCGAAGAGGACAAGCAGTTGGTCAACCGGGCCCGCCGCATCGAGCGTTTCCTGTCCCAGAACATGATGGCGGCCGAGCAGTTCACCGGTCAGCCTGGTTCGACGGTCCCGGTGAAGGAGACCATCGAATCCTTCGACAGGCTTGCCAAGGGCGATTTCGACCACGTGCCCGAGCAGGCGTTCTTCCTGATCGGCGGACTCGACGACTTGGCCAAGAAGGCCGAGACCTTCGGCGTCAAGCTGTGATGCAGTCCGCCCGGGCGGGCTTGAAGAAGCACCGGAAGGTGGGGTGACATGTCCGAACTGAACGTTCAGATTGTCGCCGTCGACCGTGAGATCTGGTCGGGCGAAGCTACATTCCTCTTCACTCGTACCACCGCTGGGGAGATCGGGATTCTGCCCCATCACATCCCACTGGTGGCGCAACTGGTCGACGACGCGATGGTGCGTGTCGAGCGAGAAGGCGAAGACGACCTGCGGATCGCGGTGGATGGTGGCTTTCTGACGGTGACTGAAGAGGGCGTCAGCGTCCTCGCCGAATCTGCGGAGTTCGAGAAGGACATCGACGAAAGCTCCGCCAGGCAGGATTCCGAATCCGACGATCCCAAGATCGCTGCCAAGGGTCGCGCGAGGCTGCGCGCCCTCGGCGCGCTAGATTAGTTCCTAAGATGAGCGCGCCCATGGTCGGCATGGTCGTGCTCATCATCCTGCTGGGGGCAGCCGTCCTCGCCTTGAGTTACCGCCTGTGGAAGCTGCGCCAGGGTGGTACCGCGGCCATCATGCGGGATATCCCGGCTGTCGGTGGCCATGGCTGGCGGCACGGCATGATTCGCTACCGAGGCGGCGAGGCCGAGTACTACCGGCTGTCCAGCCTGCGGCTGTGGCCCGATCGCCGGCTGAGTCGACGCGGCGTGGAGGTCGTTGCCCGGCGTGCGCCACGGGGCGACGAATTCGACATCATGACTCACGAGATCGTGGTGCTGGAACTTCGTGACACCACCCAGGAACGACGGTTGGGCTACGAAATCGCCTTGGACAGAGGCGCTTTGACCGCGTTTCAGTCGTGGCTGGAATCGCGGCCGTCACCGCGGGCCCGACGCCGCAGCGTCTGAACTACTCGGGGCCTTTCTTGGCGCCACCGGGTTGCCAGAGCACGTCCCCGTCGGGATTGGCCACCCGTGACAGGATGAAGAGCAGATCCGAAAGTCGGTTGAGGTACTTGGCCGGCAATACGCTGACGCCGTCCGAATACTCGTCGACCGCGGCCCACGCCGATCGTTCGGCGCGTCGCGCCACCGTGCGGGCGACGTGCAAGAGTGCCGACAACGGCGTACCACCTGGCAGCACAAAGGAATTCAGCGCCGGCAGGCTTTCGTTGAAGTCGTCGCACCATCCCTCGAGACGATCGATGTAGGGCTGGGTGATACGCAACGGGGGATGCTCGGGATTCTCGACGACAGGAGTCGAGAGGTCCGCTCCGGCGTCGAACAAGTCGTTCTGGATCTGGCGGAGCACCTCGGCGATCTGATCACTCGGAGCGCCTAGTGCGACGGCAACGCCGATCGCCGAGTTGGCCTCGTCGCAATCCGCGTAGGCCACCAGTCGGGTGTCGGTCTTTGCGACGCGTGAGAAATCGCTCAAACCGGTAGTGCCGTCGTCGCCGGTCCGGGTATAGATGCGGGTCAGATGGACTGCCATGAGCAAGACGCTACCGGGTCCGATGAGCGGCGCGAGATTCGTTGGGGGTCGGCCGACTGACAAGGCGATACCGCATCACTAGACTGACGCGGGTGGCGGAGCGATTCGTGGTGACTGGTGGTAGCCGGTTGTCGGGTGTAGTCGCCGTTGGAGGCGCCAAGAACAGTGTGCTCAAGCTGATGGCCGCCACTTTGCTGGCCGAGGGCACCAGCACGATCACCAACTGTCCGGACATTCTGGACGTCCCGTTGATGGCCGAGGTGCTGCGTGGTTTGGGTGCCACCGTCGAACTCGACGGTGATGTCGCCCGGATCACCTCGCCCGACGAACCGAAATACGATGCCGACTTCGCGGCGGTGCGCCAATTCCGGGCATCGGTCTGTGTTTTAGGGCCGCTGGTCGGCCGCTGCAAGAAGGCCAGAGTGGCGCTCCCGGGCGGTGACGCGATCGGTTCGCGGCCGCTCGACATGCACCAGGCGGGCCTGCGGCAACTGGGCGCCACCTGCAATATCGAGCACGGTTGCGTGGTGGCCCACGCAGACACGTTGCGCGGCGCGGAGATTCAGTTGGAGTTCCCTTCCGTGGGAGCTACCGAGAACATTCTGATGGCTGCCGTGCTGGCCGAAGGCGTCACCACCATCCACAATGCGGCGCGCGAACCCGACGTGGTCGATCTGTGCACGATGCTGAACCAGATGGGCGCGAAGGTCGAGGGCGCGGGATCCCCGACGATGACCATCACCGGAGTTCCGCGGCTACATCCCACCGAGCATCGCGTCATCGGTGACCGCATCGTTGCGGCTACCTGGGGGATCGCCGCCGCGATGACCCGCGGCGATATCACGGTGACCGGGATAGATCCGTCCCACATGCAGGTGGTGCTGCACAAGTTGCACGATGCGGGTGCCACCGTCACGCAAACCGAGGACAGTTTCCGGATTGCTCAATACGACCGGCCGAAGGCTGTCAACGTAGCCACGTTGCCGTATCCCGGGTTCCCGACCGACCTGCAGCCAATGGCGATCGCGCTGGCGTCCATCGCCGATGGCACCTCGATGATCACCGAGAATGTTTTCGAGGCGAGGTTCCGGTTCGTCGAGGAGATGATCCGGCTCGGGGCCGACGCCCGCACCGACGGACACCACGCTGTATTGCGTGGTCTGCCCCAGTTGTCGAGCGCGCCGGTGTGGTGTTCGGACATCCGGGCCGGCGCCGGCCTGGTGCTCGCGGGGTTGGTCGCGGACGGAGACACCGAGGTCCACGACGTTTTTCACATCGATCGCGGCTATCCGTTGTTCGTTGAGAACCTGGCGATTTTGGGAGCGGAGATCGAGCGGGTACAGTAACCCGAGTCAGAGCCCATCAGGCGCGATCAGACTCCCAGAGAAATCTGGAGCAGATTGAAACCGGAGCTTGACACCAAGCCAGAAATTAAATTATGCTGGTAGGGTTGCCCCAAATTAGGGCAAATCGAAGTAACAAGTGTTGTTTGAGAACTCAATAGTGTGTTTGGTGTTTTTGTTTGTTGTTGTTTTTTCGACTACATTCGTGCACCCCCGTGTGTGGGTGTAGTCATCATTTTTGGATGCCAGTTTTTGGTGTCTTTTTGTTAGATCAGATATTTCTGATTCGAATTCGCCTCGTTTGCGAGGGGTTTTTGTTTGGAGAGTTTGATTCTGGCTCAGGACGAACGCTGGCGGCGTGCTTAACACATGCAAGTCGAACGGTAAGGCCCTTCGGGGTACACGAGTGGCGAACGGGTGAGTAACACGTGGGTAATCTGCCCTGCACATCGGGATAAGCCTGGGAAACTGGGTCTAATACCGAATAGGACCACTTAACGCATGTTTTGTGGTGGAAAGCTTTTGCGGTGTGGGATGGGCCCGCGGCCTATCAGCTTGTTGGTGGGGTGATGGCCTACCAAGGCGACGACGGGTAGCCGGCCTGAGAGGGTGTCCGGCCACACTGGGACTGAGATACGGCCCAGACTCCTACGGGAGGCAGCAGTGGGGAATATTGCACAATGGGCGAAAGCCTGATGCAGCGACGCCGCGTGGGGGATGACGGCCTTCGGGTTGTAAACCTCTTTCAGCAGGGACGAAGCGAAAGTGACGGTACCTGCAGAAGAAGCACCGGCCAACTACGTGCCAGCAGCCGCGGTAATACGTAGGGTGCGAGCGTTGTCCGGAATTACTGGGCGTAAAGAGCTCGTAGGTGGTTTGTCGCGTTGTTCGTGAAATCTCACGGCTTAACTGTGAGCGTGCGGGCGATACGGGCAGACTTGAGTACTGCAGGGGAGACTGGAATTCCTGGTGTAGCGGTGGAATGCGCAGATATCAGGAGGAACACCGGTGGCGAAGGCGGGTCTCTGGGCAGTAACTGACGCTGAGGAGCGAAAGCGTGGGGAGCGAACAGGATTAGATACCCTGGTAGTCCACGCCGTAAACGGTGGGTACTAGGTGTGGGTTTCCTTCCTTGGGATCCGTGCCGTAGCTAACGCATTAAGTACCCCGCCTGGGGAGTACGGCCGCAAGGCTAAAACTCAAAGAAATTGACGGGGGCCCGCACAAGCGGCGGAGCATGTGGATTAATTCGATGCAACGCGAAGAACCTTACCTGGGTTTGACATGCACAGGACGACGGCAGAGATGTCGTTTCCCTTGTGGCCTGTGTGCAGGTGGTGCATGGCTGTCGTCAGCTCGTGTCGTGAGATGTTGGGTTAAGTCCCGCAACGAGCGCAACCCTTGTCTCATGTTGCCAGCGGGTAATGCCGGGGACTCGTGAGAGACTGCCGGGGTCAACTCGGAGGAAGGTGGGGATGACGTCAAGTCATCATGCCCCTTATGTCCAGGGCTTCACACATGCTACAATGGCCGGTACAAAGGGCTGCGATGCCGCGAGGCTTAGCGAATCCTTTTAAAGCCGGTCTCAGTTCGGATCGGGGTCTGCAACTCGACCCCGTGAAGTCGGAGTCGCTAGTAATCGCAGATCAGCAACGCTGCGGTGAATACGTTCCCGGGCCTTGTACACACCGCCCGTCACGTCATGAAAGTCGGTAACACCCGAAGCCAGTGGCCTAACCCCTTGTGGGAGGGAGCTGTCGAAGGTGGGATCGGCGATTGGGACGAAGTCGTAACAAGGTAGCCGTACCGGAAGGTGCGGCTGGATCACCTCCTTTCTAAGGAGCACCACGAAAAGCATCCCAATTGGTGGGGTGCAAGCCGTGCGGGGTTTTCGTCTGTAGTGGACGGGAGCCGGGTGCACAACAACAAGCGAAGCCAGACACACTATTGGGTCCTGAGGCAACACTCGGGATGTCACCGGTTGTTGTCCCACCATCTTGGTGGTGGGGTGTGGTGTTTGAGAACTGGATAGTGGTTGCGAGCATCAAAATGTATGCGTCGCCGTTCGCGGTGGCGTGTTCTTTTTGTGCAATTTTATTCTTTGGTTTTTGTAGTGTTTGTAAGTGTCTAAGGGCGCATGGTGGATGCCTTGGCATCGAGAGCCGATGAAGGACGTGGGAGGCTGCGATATGCCTCGGGGAGCTGTCAACCGAGCGTTGATCCGAGGATTTCCGAATGGGGAAACCCAGCACGAGTGATGTCGTGTTACCCGTACCTGAATATATAGGGTGCGGGGGGGAACGCGGGGAAGTGAAACATCTCAGTACCCGTAGGAAGAGAAAACAATTGTGATTCCGCTAGTAGTGGCGAGCGAACGCGGAAAATGGCTAAACCGCATGCATGCGATACCGGGTAGGGGTTGTGTGTGCGGGGTTGTGGGAATGATCTTCTCAGTTCTACCTGGCTGAGGGGCAGTCAAAAAGTGTCGTAGTTAGCGGAAGTGGCCTGGGATGGTCCGCCATAGACGGTGAGAGCCCGGTACGCGAAAACTCGGCGCCTGCCTTGATCAATCTCCCGAGTAGCAGCGAGCCCGTGGAATTTGCTGTGAATCTGCCGGGACCACCCGGTAAGCCTAAATACTTCTCGATGACCGATAGCGGATTAGTACCGTGAGGGAATGGTGAAAAGTACCCCGGGAGGGGAGTGAAATAGTACCTGAAACCGTGCGCCTACAATCCGTCAGAGCCTCCTTGGTGGGGTGATGGCGTGCCTTTTGAAGAATGAGCCTGCGAGTCAGGGACATGTCGCGAGGTTAACCCGTGAGGGGTAGCCGCAGCGAAAGCGAGTCTGAATAGGGCGTATCCCCGTATGGGGTGTAGTGGCATGTTCTGGACCCGAAGCGGAGTGATCTACCCATGGCCAGGGTGAAGCGCGGGTAAGACCGCGTGGAGGCCCGAACCCACTTAGGTTGAAGACTGAGGGGATGAGCTGTGGGTAGGGGTGAAAGGCCAATCAAACTCCGTGATAGCTGGTTCTCCCCGAAATGCATTTAGGTGCAGCGTTGCGTGGTTCACCACGGAGGTAGAGCTACTGGATGGCCGATGGGCCCTACTAGGTTACTGACGTCAGCCAAACTCCGAATGCCGTGGTGTCAAGCGTGGCAGTGAGACGGCGGGGGATAAGCTCCGTACGTCGAAAGGGAAACAGCCCAGATCGCCGGCTAAGGCCCCCAAGCGTGTGCTAAGTGGAAAAGGATGTGCAGTCGCAGAGACAACCAGGAGGTTGGCTTAGAAGCAGCCACCCTTGAAAGAGTGCGTAATAGCTCACTGGTCAAGTGATTGTGCGCCGATAATGTAGCGGGGCTCAAGCACACCGCCGAAGCCGCGGCACATCTACTTTTGTAGGTGTGGGTAGGGGAGCGTCCCTCATTCAGCGAAGCCATCTGGTAATGGATGGTGGAGGGTGGGGGAGTGAGAATGCAGGCATGAGTAGCGAATAGGCAAGTGAGAACCTTGCCCGCCGAAAGACCAAGGGTTCCTGGGCCAGGCCAGTCCGCCCAGGGTGAGTCGGGACCTAAGGCGAGGCCGACAGGCGTAGTCGATGGACAACGGGTTGATATTCCCGTACCCGTGTGTGCGCGCCCGTGATGAATCAATTGTGCTAACCACCCAAATGGTCGCTGATCAATCCCTTCGGGGTGAGACGGTGATCGGCTGCGTGGGACCCCAGTTGGTAGTAGTCAAGCGACGGGGTGACGCAGGAAGGTAGCCGTACCAGTCAGTGGTAATACTGGGGCAAGCCCGTAGGGAGAGCGATAGGTAAATCCGTCGCTCATTAATCCTGAGAGGTGACGCATAGCCGATTGAGGCGAATTCGGTGATCCTCTGCTGCCAAGAAAAGCCTCTAGCGAGTTCACACACGGCCCGTACCCCAAACCAACACAGGTGGTCAGGTAGAGAATACCAAGGCGTACGAGATAACTATGGTTAAGGAACTCGGCAAAATACCCCCGTAACTTCGGGAGAAGGGGGGCCGGCATGTCGTGAACACCTTTTCGGTGGGAGCGGACGCCGGTCGCAGAAACCAGTGAGAAGCGACTGTTTACTAAAAACACAGGTCCGTGCGAAGTCGCAAGACGATGTATACGGACTGACGCCTGCCCGGTGCTGGAAGGTTAAGAGGACCCGTTAACTCGCAAGGGTGAAGCGGAGAATTTAAGCCCCAGTAAACGGCGGTGGTAACTATAACCATCCTAAGGTAGCGAAATTCCTTGTCGGGTAAGTTCCGACCTGCACGAATGGCGTAACGACTTCTCAACTGTCTCAACCATAGACTCGGCGAAATTGCACTACGAGTAAAGATGCTCGTTACGCGCGGCAGGACGAAAAGACCCCGGGACCTTCACTATAGCTTGGTATTGTTGTTCGGTACGGTTTGTGTAGGATAGGTGGGAGACTGTGAAACCTTAACGCTAGTTAGGGCGGAGTCGTTGTTGAAATACCACTCTGATCGTATTGGACACCTAACGTCGAACCGTATATCCGGTTCACGGACAGTGCCTGGTGGGTAGTTTAACTGGGGCGGTTGCCTCCTAAAATGTAACGGAGGCGCCCAAAGGTTCCCTCAACCTGGACGGCAATCAGGTGTTGAGTGTAAATGCACAAGGGAGCTTGACTGCGAGACTTACAAGTCAAGCAGGGACGAAAGTCGGGATTAGTGATCCGGCACCTCTGAGTGGAAGGGGTGTCGCTCAACGGATAAAAGGTACCCCGGGGATAACAGGCTGATCTTCCCCAAGAGTCCATATCGACGGGATGGTTTGGCACCTCGATGTCGGCTCGTCGCATCCTGGGGCTGGAGCAGGTCCCAAGGGTTGGGCTGTTCGCCCATTAAAGCGGCACGCGAGCTGGGTTTAGAACGTCGTGAGACAGTTCGGTCTCTATCCGCCGCGCGCGTCAGAAACTTGAGGAAACCTGTCCCTAGTACGAGAGGACCGGGACGGACGAACCTCTAGTGCACCAGTTGTCCCACCAGGGGCACCGCTGGATAGCTACGTTCGGACAGGATAACCGCTGAAAGCATCTAAGCGGGAAACCTTCTCCAAGATCAGGTTTCTCACCCTCTAGGAGGGATAAGGCCCCCAGCAGAACACTGGATTGATAGGCCAGACCTGGAAGCTCAGTAATGAGCGCAGGGGACTGGCACTAACCGGCCGAAAACTTACCAACATTCAAAGAAAACGCAACCACTATCTATTCCCGACAAACCCGCAATAGCAGGAATGTCGCGCACCACACCCCCCATCAACACAAATTTAAATAGAGTTACGGCGGCCACAGCGACAGGGAAACGCCCGGTCCCATCCCGAACCCGGAAGCTAAGCCTGTCAGCGCCGATGATACTGCCCTTCTCGGGTGGAAAAGTAGGACACCGCCGAACACACACAAAAACACCCCCACCAACGTGGGGGTGTTTTTGCATTTCACGGTGCGTTTGCATTCACGACTGAAATCACACGGACAAATTGCGCACACGGATTCTCGCAGTGCGGTCATCGAATGAGCAGCAGCGCAGAAGTGACCAACATGACGACCGCGGTGAGGCCGTGCACCCCCAGGGCGATTGACTTGGGGCCGCCGTTGCTGCGCACGATGAGCGCGTCGGCCAGCGGGATGATCGTGGCGGCGAGTACCACCCAGCCGAGTAGGTGGGTCGCACCCGCGGCCATCAGGATGAAGACGATCAGCCCGGAGGCGATATCGCGGACGCCTTTGACGCTCAAGTAGGCGCCGGCGAACGGCTGGCCGAGGTCTGGCTGCACCCCGTAGCCGGCGGCGGCGGCGCGCGGCGCGACGAGAAATCGTGCGCCGATGAAGATGATGCCTGCGGCGATGAGTCCGGCGAGCGTGTAGGCGGTGGCGGTCATGTCGAGCGCTCCTGTGGTTTCAGCGGATGGGTGAGAACGATGCCGGGTCAAGCAATGCCGACTGAACGTCGAGGATCTCGTCGACATCGAAGCCGGCCATATCGGCGGCGAATTCTGGGCTGGTCATGATCTGCCGCGTGAGTTGCTCGGGATCGGCTCCGAACGGGTAGCGGATCAGCGCGAAGAGTCGATTCGCGCCGCTGGTTCGCTCGGTCCAGACACCGAGGGTGGCGACATTGAACGTCGTGAGCGTTTCCAGGTGGCGGACCCAGTGCACCGTCGCATACTGCTGCAGAGCTTCGGGCGATCGCAGGGTGTAGATCCTGAGCTGAAGCATCGAAGGCTCCCTTCCTCGAGGTAGTGATCAGCGCTGGTCTGCATCCGTGGGGAGTGTCAGACCATCAGCACCACGCAGAGGGCGGCCACTGCCAGACCTTGCAGGATCGCGCGGGCGTCGATGATTCGCTCCCACCTAGCCTGCAACGCGCGGCCGTTCGGTAGTGGCTGGCCGGAGTCTGCCGCTGCAGTGAGTTGCCGATTGATTGGTGCGCTCACCGTCAGGTAGAGCACAAGCCAGACCAGCAGCAGAACCAGTGCGGCGACCGCTGCGCCGGCCTGCACCCAATGTGCGGTGACCGTCGCCAGCACTGCGCTCGCCGCGGCGGCGACGATTCCGAGCACTCCGGGTACCGGCATTCGCCGATCTCCGTAGCGATGCACGCTTCCGGTCACCGCGACCAGGGCGCGGTCGTCGACCAACGCCAGAGCCGGCCGCAGCGCGATCGCGCAAAACACATCGGTGCCGTAGACGACCGCGGTGCCTAGCACCCCCGCCACCGCGGCGGCATGTGTGATCTGGTTCAAGCCCATGTCCCCAACTCCCTCCGGTGCAACTGCTAGCAACGCTAACCCTGATTCGCTGGCATGGCAATAGCAGTGCTAGCAGCACTAGCCATGATATCTTCCGGCTATGGCAATAGAGGATCGCCGCGAGCGTGAGCGATCCGCCCGTCGACAGCTGATCATCACGACCGCACGCAAGCTGGCCGAGGCCGAGGGCTGGGATGCGGTAACAACCCGTCGGCTGTCCACCGAGATCGAATACAGCCAGCCCGTCTTGTACAAGCACTTCGCCGGCATGGAACAAATCGCTGATGCCATCGCGATCGACGGGTTCGGTGAACTTGCCGATGTCCTCCGGGCCGTCCGGCCCGGCGCCGGCGAAGCCGGCATGGCAGGGGATGCCCTGGCCGGGATCGCCCGGGCCTATCTCGAGTTCGCCCGCGACAACCCCGCGGTGTACGACGCCATGTTCACCCGCGCCACCAACTTGCGCTTCGCCACCGAGGACACACCGCGCCAGCTGACGACGGCCTTTGCCGAGCTGAACCAAGCCGTCGGTCTCGTCGCCGGCCAGCAGAACGTGGATACGCTCACCGAGGTGTTCTGGGCCGCACTGCACGGACTGGTCACCCTCGACCGGGCCGGCCGGCTGCGCCCCGGCTACGATTCGGACCGTCTTCGGCTGCTTGTCGATCAGTTCATCAGCAGGTCAGAGACACTGCGCTAGGAGTTAAGCGCATCCGAAAAGCCCTGGCGGGCAGGCACTGTCGTTGGACCGAACATTTGCAGGGTATAGTTGTCGAATCCGCAACGTTGCGAGTCGACGACCCGCTTGAACTGGGTCTGAAACTTGAGGATTGACAGTCCAGCCAGAGCAAGACTAGGCTGGCAGGGTTGCCCCAAAACGACCGTCCACAGGACGAGAAAATTGGGACTTGACTTTCAAGCCAAAGCCGTAATAAGCTGGCGAGGTTGCCCGAAAGCAAGGCAACGTGAAGTAACAAGTGTTGTTTGAGAACTCAATAGTGTGTTTGGTGTTTTTGTTTGTTGTTGTTTTTTCGACTACATTCGTGCACCCCCGTGTGTGGGTGTAGTCATCATTTTTGGATGCCAGTTTTTGGTGTCTTTTTGTTAGATCAGATATTTCTGATTCGAATTCGCCTCGTTTGCGAGGGGTTTTTGTTTGGAGAGTTTGATTCTGGCTCAGGACGAACGCTGGCGGCGTGCTTAACACATGCAAGTCGAACGGTAAGGCCCTTCGGGGTACACGAGTGGCGAACGGGTGAGTAACACGTGGGTAATCTGCCCTGCACATCGGGATAAGCCTGGGAAACTGGGTCTAATACCGAATAGGACCACTTAACGCATGTTTTGTGGTGGAAAGCTTTTGCGGTGTGGGATGGGCCCGCGGCCTATCAGCTTGTTGGTGGGGTGATGGCCTACCAAGGCGACGACGGGTAGCCGGCCTGAGAGGGTGTCCGGCCACACTGGGACTGAGATACGGCCCAGACTCCTACGGGAGGCAGCAGTGGGGAATATTGCACAATGGGCGAAAGCCTGATGCAGCGACGCCGCGTGGGGGATGACGGCCTTCGGGTTGTAAACCTCTTTCAGCAGGGACGAAGCGAAAGTGACGGTACCTGCAGAAGAAGCACCGGCCAACTACGTGCCAGCAGCCGCGGTAATACGTAGGGTGCGAGCGTTGTCCGGAATTACTGGGCGTAAAGAGCTCGTAGGTGGTTTGTCGCGTTGTTCGTGAAATCTCACGGCTTAACTGTGAGCGTGCGGGCGATACGGGCAGACTTGAGTACTGCAGGGGAGACTGGAATTCCTGGTGTAGCGGTGGAATGCGCAGATATCAGGAGGAACACCGGTGGCGAAGGCGGGTCTCTGGGCAGTAACTGACGCTGAGGAGCGAAAGCGTGGGGAGCGAACAGGATTAGATACCCTGGTAGTCCACGCCGTAAACGGTGGGTACTAGGTGTGGGT
Source organism: Mycobacterium sp. IDUB_37 (assembly GCF_055419245.1). NCBI lineage: Bacteria > Bacillati > Actinomycetota > Actinomycetes > Mycobacteriales > Mycobacteriaceae > Mycobacterium > Mycobacterium sp. IDUB_37. Next base: position 92,000 of record NZ_JBVAXG010000013.1, read on the forward strand.
TTCCTTCCTTGGGATCCGTGCCGTAGCTAACGCATTAAGTACCCCGCCTGGGGAGTACGGCCGCAAGGCTAAAACTCAAAGAAATTGACGGGGGCCCGCACAAGCGGCGGAGCATGTGGATTAATTCGATGCAACGCGAAGAACCTTACCTGGGTTTGACATGCACAGGACGACGGCAGAGATGTCGTTTCCCTTGTGGCCTGTGTGCAGGTGGTGCATGGCTGTCGTCAGCTCGTGTCGTGAGATGTTGGGTTAAGTCCCGCAACGAGCGCAACCCTTGTCTCATGTTGCCAGCGGGTAATGCCGGGGACTCGTGAGAGACTGCCGGGGTCAACTCGGAGGAAGGTGGGGATGACGTCAAGTCATCATGCCCCTTATGTCCAGGGCTTCACACATGCTACAATGGCCGGTACAAAGGGCTGCGATGCCGCGAGGCTTAGCGAATCCTTTTAAAGCCGGTCTCAGTTCGGATCGGGGTCTGCAACTCGACCCCGTGAAGTCGGAGTCGCTAGTAATCGCAGATCAGCAACGCTGCGGTGAATACGTTCCCGGGCCTTGTACACACCGCCCGTCACGTCATGAAAGTCGGTAACACCCGAAGCCAGTGGCCTAACCCCTTGTGGGAGGGAGCTGTCGAAGGTGGGATCGGCGATTGGGACGAAGTCGTAACAAGGTAGCCGTACCGGAAGGTGCGGCTGGATCACCTCCTTTCTAAGGAGCACCACGAAAAGCATCCCAATTGGTGGGGTGCAAGCCGTGCGGGGTTTTCGTCTGTAGTGGACGGGAGCCGGGTGCACAACAACAAGCGAAGCCAGACACACTATTGGGTCCTGAGGCAACACTCGGGATGTCACCGGTTGTTGTCCCACCATCTTGGTGGTGGGGTGTGGTGTTTGAGAACTGGATAGTGGTTGCGAGCATCAAAATGTATGCGTCGCCGTTCGCGGTGGCGTGTTCTTTTTGTGCAATTTTATTCTTTGGTTTTTGTAGTGTTTGTAAGTGTCTAAGGGCGCATGGTGGATGCCTTGGCATCGAGAGCCGATGAAGGACGTGGGAGGCTGCGATATGCCTCGGGGAGCTGTCAACCGAGCGTTGATCCGAGGATTTCCGAATGGGGAAACCCAGCACGAGTGATGTCGTGTTACCCGTACCTGAATATATAGGGTGCGGGGGGGAACGCGGGGAAGTGAAACATCTCAGTACCCGTAGGAAGAGAAAACAATTGTGATTCCGCTAGTAGTGGCGAGCGAACGCGGAAAATGGCTAAACCGCATGCATGCGATACCGGGTAGGGGTTGTGTGTGCGGGGTTGTGGGAATGATCTTCTCAGTTCTACCTGGCTGAGGGGCAGTCAAAAAGTGTCGTAGTTAGCGGAAGTGGCCTGGGATGGTCCGCCATAGACGGTGAGAGCCCGGTACGCGAAAACTCGGCGCCTGCCTTGATCAATCTCCCGAGTAGCAGCGAGCCCGTGGAATTTGCTGTGAATCTGCCGGGACCACCCGGTAAGCCTAAATACTTCTCGATGACCGATAGCGGATTAGTACCGTGAGGGAATGGTGAAAAGTACCCCGGGAGGGGAGTGAAATAGTACCTGAAACCGTGCGCCTACAATCCGTCAGAGCCTCCTTGGTGGGGTGATGGCGTGCCTTTTGAAGAATGAGCCTGCGAGTCAGGGACATGTCGCGAGGTTAACCCGTGAGGGGTAGCCGCAGCGAAAGCGAGTCTGAATAGGGCGTATCCCCGTATGGGGTGTAGTGGCATGTTCTGGACCCGAAGCGGAGTGATCTACCCATGGCCAGGGTGAAGCGCGGGTAAGACCGCGTGGAGGCCCGAACCCACTTAGGTTGAAGACTGAGGGGATGAGCTGTGGGTAGGGGTGAAAGGCCAATCAAACTCCGTGATAGCTGGTTCTCCCCGAAATGCATTTAGGTGCAGCGTTGCGTGGTTCACCACGGAGGTAGAGCTACTGGATGGCCGATGGGCCCTACTAGGTTACTGACGTCAGCCAAACTCCGAATGCCGTGGTGTCAAGCGTGGCAGTGAGACGGCGGGGGATAAGCTCCGTACGTCGAAAGGGAAACAGCCCAGATCGCCGGCTAAGGCCCCCAAGCGTGTGCTAAGTGGAAAAGGATGTGCAGTCGCAGAGACAACCAGGAGGTTGGCTTAGAAGCAGCCACCCTTGAAAGAGTGCGTAATAGCTCACTGGTCAAGTGATTGTGCGCCGATAATGTAGCGGGGCTCAAGCACACCGCCGAAGCCGCGGCACATCTACTTTTGTAGGTGTGGGTAGGGGAGCGTCCCTCATTCAGCGAAGCCATCTGGTAATGGATGGTGGAGGGTGGGGGAGTGAGAATGCAGGCATGAGTAGCGAATAGGCAAGTGAGAACCTTGCCCGCCGAAAGACCAAGGGTTCCTGGGCCAGGCCAGTCCGCCCAGGGTGAGTCGGGACCTAAGGCGAGGCCGACAGGCGTAGTCGATGGACAACGGGTTGATATTCCCGTACCCGTGTGTGCGCGCCCGTGATGAATCAATTGTGCTAACCACCCAAATGGTCGCTGATCAATCCCTTCGGGGTGAGACGGTGATCGGCTGCGTGGGACCCCAGTTGGTAGTAGTCAAGCGACGGGGTGACGCAGGAAGGTAGCCGTACCAGTCAGTGGTAATACTGGGGCAAGCCCGTAGGGAGAGCGATAGGTAAATCCGTCGCTCATTAATCCTGAGAGGTGACGCATAGCCGATTGAGGCGAATTCGGTGATCCTCTGCTGCCAAGAAAAGCCTCTAGCGAGTTCACACACGGCCCGTACCCCAAACCAACACAGGTGGTCAGGTAGAGAATACCAAGGCGTACGAGATAACTATGGTTAAGGAACTCGGCAAAATACCCCCGTAACTTCGGGAGAAGGGGGGCCGGCATGTCGTGAACACCTTTTCGGTGGGAGCGGACGCCGGTCGCAGAAACCAGTGAGAAGCGACTGTTTACTAAAAACACAGGTCCGTGCGAAGTCGCAAGACGATGTATACGGACTGACGCCTGCCCGGTGCTGGAAGGTTAAGAGGACCCGTTAACTCGCAAGGGTGAAGCGGAGAATTTAAGCCCCAGTAAACGGCGGTGGTAACTATAACCATCCTAAGGTAGCGAAATTCCTTGTCGGGTAAGTTCCGACCTGCACGAATGGCGTAACGACTTCTCAACTGTCTCAACCATAGACTCGGCGAAATTGCACTACGAGTAAAGATGCTCGTTACGCGCGGCAGGACGAAAAGACCCCGGGACCTTCACTATAGCTTGGTATTGTTGTTCGGTACGGTTTGTGTAGGATAGGTGGGAGACTGTGAAACCTTAACGCTAGTTAGGGCGGAGTCGTTGTTGAAATACCACTCTGATCGTATTGGACACCTAACGTCGAACCGTATATCCGGTTCACGGACAGTGCCTGGTGGGTAGTTTAACTGGGGCGGTTGCCTCCTAAAATGTAACGGAGGCGCCCAAAGGTTCCCTCAACCTGGACGGCAATCAGGTGTTGAGTGTAAATGCACAAGGGAGCTTGACTGCGAGACTTACAAGTCAAGCAGGGACGAAAGTCGGGATTAGTGATCCGGCACCTCTGAGTGGAAGGGGTGTCGCTCAACGGATAAAAGGTACCCCGGGGATAACAGGCTGATCTTCCCCAAGAGTCCATATCGACGGGATGGTTTGGCACCTCGATGTCGGCTCGTCGCATCCTGGGGCTGGAGCAGGTCCCAAGGGTTGGGCTGTTCGCCCATTAAAGCGGCACGCGAGCTGGGTTTAGAACGTCGTGAGACAGTTCGGTCTCTATCCGCCGCGCGCGTCAGAAACTTGAGGAAACCTGTCCCTAGTACGAGAGGACCGGGACGGACGAACCTCTAGTGCACCAGTTGTCCCACCAGGGGCACCGCTGGATAGCTACGTTCGGACAGGATAACCGCTGAAAGCATCTAAGCGGGAAACCTTCTCCAAGATCAGGTTTCTCACCCTCTAGGAGGGATAAGGCCCCCAGCAGAACACTGGATTGATAGGCCAGACCTGGAAGCTCAGTAATGAGCGCAGGGGACTGGCACTAACCGGCCGAAAACTTACCAACATTCAAAGAAAACGCAACCACTATCTATTCCCGACAAACCCGCAATAGCAGGAATGTCGCGCACCACACCCCCCATCAACACAAATTTAAATAGAGTTACGGCGGCCACAGCGACAGGGAAACGCCCGGTCCCATCCCGAACCCGGAAGCTAAGCCTGTCAGCGCCGATGATACTGCCCTTCTCGGGTGGAAAAGTAGGACACCGCCGAACACACACAAAAACACCCCCACCAACGTGGGGGTGTTTTTGCATTCACGGACGGGGCCTAGTCGAACAATGTCAGGTCCGCCGGCATCCGCTTCTTCTCCAAATCCAAGAGCGTTTGTTTGCGGTCCAGTCCGCCGCCGTATCCGGTCAGCTTTCCGCTGGCCCCTATGACCCGATGGCACGGAACGATAATTGCGATGGGATTATGGCCGTTGGCCAATCCGACCGCACGCGCCGAGCCTGGCGATCCGATCTGCTCGGCGATTTCTCCGTAAGAGCGGGTTTCTCCGTAAGGAATGGTCATAAGTGCCTTCCAGACCCGTCTCTGAAAGTCAGTGCCGTGCATTTCCAGCGTCAGGTCGAAGTCGATCAGATCGCCCGCGAAATAAGCGTCCAACTGCTTGACCGCTTCGGCGAATCCACTGCTGTCTTCCATCCAGCCGATGCGACTGGGCTCGTACGTCTGATCGACCATGCGCAAATTCGTCAGCGTTCCAGCTGTGCCGGCCAGGGTCAGCAGTCCGATGGGGCTGTCGATAGTGCGATAACTCGTCATGCGATCTCCTTCGGAGAGTGGGCCGGCGTTCCCGGCGGCCATTGGTTGACCGAATGTTCGAGGGTGGTCCAGAGATGCTGGGTTGCGTACGAGCGCCAGGGGCGCCAGCGGGCGCTGTGCGCGGTGAGCTCTTTCTCTTGCATGGGAAGGCCAAGCTGCTTGGCGGCCAAGCGCAGGCCGAGGTCGCTTGCCGGGAATGCGTCCGGATCGCCCAAGGCGCGCATGGCGATCACCTCAGCGGTCCAGGGACCGATCCCCGGTAGTGCCAACAACTGTTGACGTGCTCGAGCCCAGTCGCATCCGGCATCAAGGGTGACAGAGCCGTCGGCGAGGCCGCTTATCAGCGCGCGCATCGTCCGTTGGCGTGACTTGGGGACGGCCAGATGGATGGGGTCGATCTCGGCGAGCTGCTCGACCGACGGGAAGGTGTGGGTCAACGCACCAGCGGAGTCGGTCACCGGTTGTCCGTAGGCAGCCACCAACCTGGCGGCATGGGTACCCGCGGCCTTGGTCGACACCTGCTGACCGAGGACCGCGCGCACGGCCATCTCGGCCTCGTCGACGGTGCGGGGGATGCGTTGACCGGGGGCCTTGGCGACGATCGGGCACAGATCCGGGTCCGAGCTGAGTGCTTCCACCACCGCCTCCGGATCGGCGTCGAGATCCAGCAGGCGCCGGCAGCGGGCTGTGGCGGCCGCCAGGTCGCGGAAGTCGTCGAGTACCAGCAGGCAGCGGACGTGGTCGGGCGCCGGCGTCAACGTCACGACAGCATTGCCCGACGCGAGGCGCAACGTACGCCGATATGCCCCGTCGCGAACCTCTTCGCAACCCGCTACCGCGGTCGCCGCCAGGTGCCCGAACACGCCTTCGTAGGCGAATGGCATCCGAACGGGCAACCGCAGGGATATCACCCCCGCCACGCCGGGCTCGGATCCGAATCGTGCAGTCGCCCGCTTGCGCAACGCGGTGGGCGTGCTGTCGCACACCAGGCGCACTGTGTCGTTGAACTGACGGATGCTGGAGAACCCGGCGGCAAACGCCACGTCGCCGAATGGCAGGTCGGTGGTCTCGATCAGTACCCGCGCGCTCTGCATCCGCTGCGCCCGAGCCAGGGCAAGCGGGCCGGCGCCGACCTCGGCCTGCAGCAACCGCTCCACTTGTCGGCCCGTATAGCCGAGATGGGCGGCAAGACCGGTGACGCCCTCGCGATCGACCGCCCCGTCGGCGATCAGTCGCATTGCCCGTGCGACCACGTCGCCGCGCACATTCCATTCGGGTGAGCCGGGCGACGCGTCCGGACGGCAACGCTTGCAGGCCCGGAAGCCATCACGCTGCGCGGCTGCTGCCGTGGGGAGAAACCGGACGTTCCGGGCGAAGGGCGGCCGGACCGGGCAACTGGGCCGGCAGTAAATCCGGGTTGTCAGCACCGCGGTGACGAACCAGCCGTCGAACCGGGCGTCCTTGGCCTGGACCGCTCGGTAACAGCGGTCGAAATCCTCATGCACGCTTCAACAGTTACACCTGCTGGCCGACAAGACTGGCGGAAAAGCGACATCAATGTGCGGCGTGCGCCGAACCCCTAGTGGCCGCCGCCGCACCCGCCGCCGCAGCCGCCATGGCCGCCGCCGCATCCACTGTCACCGTCGCCGCCGCTGCAGCCGCCGCCGTCACCTCCGCCGCCGCGCCGGCGGTTGCCGTCGGCATCCCAGTAATCGGAGCGCTGCTTCTTGGCATCGTGCACCCACTCCCAGGTCACGAGCACTAACACCAGAATGCCGCAGAAGATCCACCATCCGCTGCTCATGGGGCAAAGCTACGCGCCTGCAGTTGCTGTGACCAGGCAGAATCGATGAAGTCGCGAGCAGGGCGCGACAACGGTCGCCCGGCGTTCCAGATCAACCCGACGTCACGGTAGGCGTCGGCCTCGGCGAGTGGCAACAAGGTGACTCCGGGTGCGCACTCGCCGTCGTCAATGGGCATCAGGCTGATCCCCAACCCCGCGGCCACCAGTCCCGCCGCGGTGTTCAGGTTCGCCGATTCCAGCACGATCCGTGGCTGGAATTGCGCTGCGGCACTGAGTTCGTCGAGCAGCCTTCGCATGCCGAAGCCGGGGTGCATGGTCACGAAGTGTTCGTCGCGCAGCTCATCCATCGATATCGTTGCGGCGCTTGAGAGTCGATGGCTGTGGGCGACGGCGACGCCGAGGCGCTGACGAAACAGGCTGCGCCAGGCCAACGTAGCTTGCCGCGGCTGGGGTGAGACCACCCCGACGTCGACCATTCCGGATCCCACCAGTTCGCCGATCGCCTCCGCTGCACCCTCCTGCAGCGTGAACGTCACCCGCGGCGACCGTTGCGTGAATTGTTCGATCAAGCGCGGCAGCACGATTGAGCCGAATGAACTCAGAAAGCCAAGTCGGATCTCGCCCGCGGCGGGGTCGGCCAGGTCGTCGATCGCGCGGCGGGCCGCATCGAGTTCCTGCTGAGCCCGGCGTGCGTGCTCGGAAAAAATTCGGCCATATGCGTTGAGCGACAACCGCTTTCCCTGGCGATCGAACAGCGCGACTCCCAGTCGGTGCTCCAAACGGGCCAGCATCCGGGTGAGGGTCGGCTGTGCCAGATGAAGTTGCGCGGCGGCTTCGGTGACGTGCTCGAGTTCCGCGAGTGTGACAAACCACTCATAGTCGTCGTCTCGCACCCCGCCACCTCTACTTATGCGCAGATTGCATCATATCTGCGATATTAATTCATTTCCGTTTCCACGCCGGTGCGAGGAGTGTCGGCATAGTGAATCAGCCGACCCCGCCAGCCAGTGGGCACCGAGCGGGTAGCGCCGAGTACCGGCGAGTCACGTCGGCGCTTTATGGGGCGGGCCTGGCCAGCTTCGCCGCGATGTACTCCACCCAGGCCCTGCTGCCGAGCTTGTCGGCTGCCTTTCGTATTTCCCCTGGCACGGCGGCACTGACGGTTTCGCTGACCACGGGAATGCTTGCGCTGTGCATCATTCCGGCGAGCGTGCTCTCGGAGCGCTACGGACGTATCACCGTAATGCTGAGTTCGGGTGTCGTCTCCAGCGTGATCGGGTTGCTGTTGCCGTTCAGTCCGTCGCTGGGCGTGCTGCTTGCCGGGCGCGCGTTGCTCGGTGTTGCGCTGGCCGGGATACCGGCGGTGGCGATGGCGTATCTGGCCGAGGAGGTGCACTCGTCGTCGCTCGGTTCAGCGATGGGCAACTACATCGCCGGCACCACGATCGGCGGTCTGGTGGGACGGATCATGCCGTCGCTGGTCCTCGATGTCAGCAGTTGGCGTGTGGCAATGCTGGTTTGCTCGCTGATGACGGTGATCGGCACGGTCGGCTTCGCCGTGTTGGTGCCACGGTCCCGGTTCTTCACACCTATGCCCCTGGGGTTGCGGGTCACCGCGCGCAACATCGCCGGTCACCTACGAAACACGTTGCTGCTCAAACTCTTCGGCTTGGGCTTCACGCTGATGGGCGGATTCGTCACGGTGTACAACTACCTCGGCTACCGGCTGACCGCCGCGCCGTTCGGGTTGGCGGCGTCGTCGGTGGGCCTGATCTTCCTGCTGTACATGGCAGGCACCGTGACGTCGACCGTCGCGGGACGACTCGCCGACCGCAGGGGACGCGCAGTCGTGCTGGGCGCCGCACTTCCGGTCGCGGCGACCGGGCTGCTGCTGACCGCGCCGCACTCGCTGATCACCATCATCATCGGGACCGGAGTGTTCACGGCGGGGTTCTTCGCCGCGCACACCGTGGCCAGTGGCTGGGTGGGGGCGGTGGCGAAGCGGAATCGCGCGGAGGCGTCGGCGCTGTATCTGTTCAGCTATTACCTGGGCGGATCCGTCGCCGGTGCAGTCGGTGGCTTGGCCTACAGCGTCGGCGGCTGGTCGGCGACGGTCGCGTTTGTGGGCGCATTGCTGTCGGTGGCCGCGTTACTGGCGGTGTCGTTGGTCGCGCAGCCCGAGCCGCGGCAGCGCTACTCGCTGGGTTCGGCCGGCTCGGCCGGGCTGGCCAGCCGAGTGGGCTCGTCGTAGCCGCGCAGCGTCACTTCGTCTCCCAAAGTCCAACGCTTGCTTTCGGATTCGCTCGCACCCGCCAGCGCGTCCGACGACGCCAGCAAGCGCCCGGGATGATCCTTGGCCAGCTCGCACAGCCGTGCCGCTTCGTTCACCGGACCGCCGATGACGGTGTACTCGAAGCGCTCTTTGGCGCCGACGTTGCCCGCGACAACTTGCCCGGCCGCAACGCCGATGCCGGCCTGACACTCCGGTATCTCGCTGGCCAACCGGTCCGCCATGGCCCGAGCGGCACCCAGCGCCGCGTCTTCGGGGCATTCCAGCCGATTGGGCGCTCCGAAGATGGCCAGCGACGCGTCACCCTCGAACTTGTTGACCAACCCGCGATGGTTGTCCACTTCCTCGACGACGACGGTGAAGAAGCGGTTGAGCAGCTCGACGACCTCGGCGGGTTTGCGGCTGGTCACCAACTTTGTCGAGCCGACGATGTCGATGAACACCACCGCGACGTGGCGTTCTTCGCCGCCCATCTTCGGCTTCTCCCTTTCGGCGGCCAGCGCAACCTCGCGCCCGACGTGCCGACCGAACAAATCGCGGACGCGCTCGCGCTCGCGCAACCCGTCGACCATCTTGTTGAATCCGCGCTGCAACTCACCGAGTTCGGTCCCGTCGAATACCACCAGATCGCCGCGCAGATTGCCCTTTTCCACGCGCTTGAGCGCGGCACGCACCACTCGCACCGGCGTCGCGGTCAGCCAGGACAGAATCCACATCAGGACGAAACCGAAGATCAGCGTTGCGCTTGCCACGATGAGTACCGCAACCGCGAACTGAGTCTCGGTCATGTTGTGCAGCGCAATCTGAAATATCGCGATCAGGGCGATACCTACCACTGGCACTCCTGAGCCCAGCAGCCACACCATCAAGGTGCGTCCCATGATCCCGGGGGCCAGCCGGCGCGGCGGTGGTCCCGCCTCGAGGGCCTGCGCGGCCACCGGGCGCAGCGCGAATTCGGTGAGCAGATAGCTGCCGGTGGCGACGAGCACCCCGCAAATGGTCACCGCGAACAGGAAGCGGGGGATGAATATCCGATCGTCCAAGCCGTAGAGCGTCGTCAACAACGCGGCGCCGACTCCCCAGAGGATGAGGTCGACGATCGCGACTCGCCACGGCGCCACGAACGCGTTGCGCTCGTCTTCTGCGGTTGGCGGGCGTTCCTCGATGGCCCAGCGCAGAGAAAGCACGGTGCTTCGGGTGATCCAATACGTGCCCACCGCCAGAGCGAGCGCGATGTATGCGGGCGCGACGCCGAAGGTCAGCCACAATAAATGGCTGTCGAAAACGCTGGGTTCGGGAATCGCGACCATTACCAGCAGCAGCGCGACGGCGATACCCAACAAGTTTGCGGTGACCACCAGCACGGTCAGGATGATTTGGATGCGTATCCGACGTCGATGCTGGTTCTCCGAGACGCGCCCGAGCAGCCAGGAACCGTAGGCCGGGGTGTCCGGGCGACCGCTCTGGTGGGTGAGTCTCTCCAGCAGCCGGCCCAGGCGCTGCGCAAAGGTCCTTTTGTGCGCCTTCCTCGGCGGCGTCTTGGGAGCCTTATTGGCAGACATGGTGGCGTCAGCCTAATTCGCATTGCACGCTCTAAGGTGGGCCGGGTGCGTTTAGTCATCGCCCAGTGCACCGTCGACTACATCGGCCGCCTCACCGCGCATCTACCGTCCGCACGCAGGCTGTTGCTGTTCAAAGCGGACGGCTCCGTCAGCGTGCATGCCGACGACCGCGCCTACAAGCCGCTCAATTGGATGAGTCCGCCGTGCTGGCTGGCCGAAGAGCCGGGCCCGGTATGGGTCGTGGAGAACAAGACAGGCGAACAGCTGCGCATCACCATCGAGGAGATCGAGCACGATTCCAGCCACGAGCTCGGCATCGACCCGGGCTTGGTCAAGGACGGAGTGGAGGCGCACCTGCAGGCATTACTCGCCGAGCATGTCCAACTGCTCGGTGAGGGATACACATTGGTCCGCCGCGAATACATGACCGCGATCGGGCCGGTAGACCTGATGTGCCGTGACGAACACGGTGGTTCGGTGGCGGTGGAGATCAAGCGGCGCGGCGAAATCGACGGCGTGGAGCAGCTCACCCGCTATCTCGAATTGCTCAATCGCGACACCGTTCTCGCGCCTGTTAAGGGAGTGTTTGCCGCACAGCAGATCAAACCGCAGGCTCGCACCTTGGCCACCGACCGTGGTATCCGTTGTCTGACACTGGATTACGACAAGATGCGGGGGATGGACAGCGACGAGTACCGGCTGTTCTGACGGGCCGGACTAAACTGATTGGATGGCTCGGCGCCGCAGACCGGCACCCCGGAAACAGCCGGCAGCATTGTCATTTCTGCAGCGCAAGCTGGAAACCGGGCCGGATGGCTACGAGTACGAGGTGCGTCCGGTAGCCGCAGCGCGTGCCGTCAAGACCTATCGCTGCCCCGGCTGCGACCACGAAATCCGTTCTGGCACCGCACATGTCGTGGTACTGCCTGCGGAACTACCGGATTCGGCAGGGGATCGGCGGCACTGGCACACGCCATGTTGGACCAATCGCGCAAACCGCGGCCCCACGCGAAAGTGGTACTAGCTGTGGGCCGGCTCGACCAATTCGATCAGCACGCCGCCGGCGTCCTTCGGGTGGATGAAGTTGATCCGTGAGTTCGCTGTCCCGCGCCGCGGGGAGTCGTAGACCAGTCGGACGCCCTGGGCGCGCAGCTGCTCGCACATCGCGTCCAAGTCCCTGATCCGGCAGGCCAGTTGCTGGATGCCCGGTCCGCGCTTGTCGATGAACTTCGCGATCACCGATGTCTCGTCGAGCGGCGCCATCAGCTGGATCTGCGCGCTGGTGCCCGGTACCGCCAGCATCGCTTCGCGAATGCCCTGGTCATCGTTGATTTCTTCGTGGACCAGGATCATGCCGAGGTGGTTGTTGTACCACTCGATGGAGGCGTCCAGGTCAGTGACCGCGATGCCGACGTGGTCGAGCCCGGTCACCATCGAGGTAGCGAGGACGCGACGGGCGTCAACTTGATCGGTCGTCATTACATAACGGTAACCTCAGGAGAAAGAATCCACATCTCCGGGTTGGCCCGACCAGCCGTTCCGGGTGCGCTTAGGAGGATTGATGACGACGTCGGTGATCGTTGCTGGAGCACGGACACCCATTGGCAAACTGATGGGCTCGCTGAAGGATTTCAGCGCCAGCGATCTGGGTGCGATCGCGATCAAAGGCGCCCTGGAGAAGGGCAACGTGCCGGCTTCGCTGGTCGAGTACGTGATCATGGGCCAGGTGCTGACCGCGGGCGCGGGGCAGATGCCCGCGCGCCAGGCGGCGGTCGCTGCCGGCATCGGCTGGGACGTGCCTGCGCTGACCATCAACAAGATGTGTCTGTCCGGAATCGACGCCATTGCGCTGGCTGACCAGCTGATTCGGGCCGGCGAATTCGATGTGGTGGTGGCCGGTGGGCAGGAGTCCATGACCAAGGCGCCGCACCTGCTGATCGACAGCCGATCCGGCTACAAGTACGGCGACGTCACAGTCCTCGACCACATGGCCTACGACGGGCTGCACGACGTTTTCACCGATCAGCCGATGGGAGCGCTGACCGAGCAGCGCAACGACGTGGACAAGTTCACCCGCCTTGAGCAGGACGAATACGCTGCCGGGTCGCACCAGAAGGCGGCCGCGGCGTGGAAAGACGGCGTGTTCGCCGACGAGGTCGTTCCGGTGAACATTCCCCAGCGCAAGGGTGATCCGCTGCAGTTCAGCGAGGACGAGGGTATTCGCGCCAACACCACGGCCGACTCCCTGGCCGGGCTTCGGCCGGCTTTCCGCAAGGACGGCACCATCACCGCCGGCTCGGCGTCGCAGATTTCCGATGGCGCGGCCGCGGTCGTGGTGATGAACAAGGCAAAAGCCGAGGAACTGGGGCTCACCTGGCTGGTGGAGATCGGCGCGCATGGTGTGGTCGCCGGTCCGGATTCGACGCTGCAGTCGCAGCCCGCCAACGCCATCAAGAAAGCGCTTGCCCGCGAGGGCATCTCGGCGGACCAGCTCGATGTCATCGAGATCAATGAGGCGTTCGCGGCGGTCTCCCTGGCGTCCACCAAGGAACTCGGCGTGGACCCGGAGAAAGTCAACGTCAACGGCGGTGCGATTGCGGTCGGCCACCCGATCGGGATGTCGGGAGCGCGTATCACGCTGCACGTGGCGTTGGAGTTGGCGCGCCGCGGATCGGGCTATGGCGTGGCGGCTTTATGCGGGGCCGGCGGCCAGGGCGACGCCCTGATTCTGCGGGCCGGTTAGCGGCCCGCAGGGCGCCGGTGATTTTGCTGACACGGTGTTGAATTTGTGCGACTGCCCAGCATTGTGATTTTGGTCATATGAGCTGTTTGGCAGCCTCTGAGGGCGGTCGGGTCGCCGCTGCGGTCGCGTGACAGACTTGATCACGTGACACGTCCTCGGCCCTCGATCGGGCCAGCGTTGGCCGGTGCGGTCGACCTGTCCGGTCTCAAACAACGCGCTCAGCAAAAAGCCGCACCTCCTCCGTCGGGCCGGGCTCCCTCGGCAGAACCGGGCGAGCCAGGCGGCGCCGAAGTCATCGAAGTCAGCGAAACCAACTTCGAAGATGCGGTGATCAACCGTTCCGACGAGGTGCCGGTAGTGGTCCTGCTGTGGTCGCCACGCAGCGAAGTCTGTGTCGAGCTCCTCGAGTCGTTGTCCGATCTGGTCGCCGAGGACAACGGAACCTGGGCGTTGGCGACGGCCAATGTCGATGCCTCGCCGGCGATGGCCCGGATTTTCGGCGTTCAGGCGGTGCCGACGGTGGTGGCTCTGGCAGCGGCGCAGCCGGTCACGAGCTTCCAGGGTCCCCAACCGCCTGAGCAGTTGCGGCGCTGGGTGGACTCGCTGCTCGATGCGACAGCAGGAAAGCTCACCGGCCCAACGGGTTCGGGCGAGACTCCACAAGTCGACCCGGTGCTGGCCCAAGCGCGCCAGGAACTCGAGGTCGGGGACTTTGAGGCGGCGAAGGCTTCCTATCAGGCGGTCTTGGAGGGCGATCCGGGCAGCGTCGAAGCCAAGGCGGCCATCCGGCAGATCGATTTCCTCACGCGTGCGACGACCCGGAGTCCGGACGCGGTGCAAATCGCCGATGCCGCCCCCGCAGATATCGAGGCTGCGTTCGCCGCCGCCGATCTGCAGATTCTCAACCAGGATGTCGGCCCGGCGTTCGAGCGCCTGATTGCGTTGGTGCGTCGCACATCTGGCGACGAGCGCACCACGGTGCGCACCCGCCTGATCGAGTTGTTCGAACTGTTCGACCCCGCCGACCCAGAGGTGATCGCCGGCCGTCGGGGCCTGGCTAACGCTTTGTACTGACGCCCTGCTCGGGTTCCAGCCAGATCGCCGACATCGGCGGCAACACCAGCACCGCGGAAGCGGACCGGCCGTGCCACGCATCGTCGGTGGCGTCGACACCGCCGAGGTTCCCGATGCCAGAACCGTGGTAGTCGGCGGCATCGGTGTTGAGCACCTCCCGCCAGCGCCCGGCCTGCGGCAGACCGAGACGGTAATTGCTGTGCTCGGTGCCGGAGAAGTTGAAGACGCAGGCCATAACGGACCGGCCGGTGCCGAAGCGCAGGAAGCTCAGCACGTTGTTGCCCGAGTCGTTGGCGTCGATCCACGAGTAGCCCTCGGGAACGGTGTCCTTGCTCCACAGAGCCGGGCGACCTGCGTAGATGCTGTTGATGTCGCGGACCAACCGCTGGACACCGTTGGAGAATCCCTGCTCGTCGAGCTGCCACCAGTCCAGCCCGCGCTCCTCCGACCATTCGGCACGTTGGCCGAATTCCTGGCCCATGAACAGCAGTTGCTTGCCGGGATGGGCCCACTGGTAGGCGAGCAGGCTGCGCAGGCCGGCCGCTTTGACGTGGTTGTCGCCCGGCATCCGGCTCCACAGTGTGCCCTTGCCGTGCACCACCTCGTCATGGCTGATCGGCAGCACGTAGTTCTCGCTGAATGCGTACAACAGCGAGAAGGTCATCTCGTGATGGTGGAAGCTGCGATAGATCGGGTCGCGGCTGAAGTAGTCCAGCGTGTCATGCATCCAGCCCATGTTCCACTTCATCGAAAAGCCAAGACCGCCAAGGCTTGTCGGCCGAGTCACGCCCGGCCATGAGGTGGACTCCTCGGCAATGGTGACGATGCCGGGCGCGGCTTTGTGCGCGGTGGCATTCATCTCCTGCAGGAACTGCACCGCTTCCAGATTCTCGCGACCGCCATGAATATTGGGCGTCCAGCCCCCCTCGGGGCGCGAGTAGTCCAGGTAGAGCATCGACGCGACGGCATCGACGCGGAGGCCGTCGATGTGGAACTCTTCCAGCCAGTACAGGGCATTGGCTACCAGAAAGTTGCGTACCTCTGGCCGGCCGAAGTCGAAAACATAAGTGCCCCAGTCGAGTTGCTCGCCGCGCTTGGGGTCGGAGTGCTCGTAGAGTGGCGTGCCGTCGAAGCGCCCCAGCGCCCAGGCGTCTTTGGGGAAGTGCGCCGGTACCCAGTCGACGATCACGCCGATGCCGGCGTGGTGCAGCGAGTCGACCAGTGTCCGAAACTCATCGGGAGTGCCGAACCGGGACGAGGGTGCATAGTACGACGTGACCTGATACCCCCACGATCCGCCGAACGGATGCTCGGCGACCGGTAGCAGTTCGACGTGGGTAAACCCTTGCTCCACAACATATTCCGTCAACTGCGTGGCGAGATCGAGATAACTCAGGCCGGGCCGCCAGGAGCCGAGATGAACCTCATAGGTGCTCATCGGCTCGAACACGGGATTGCTCCCCGCCCGCTGTGCCATCCAGTCGGCATCAGCCCAGGTGTAGTCGCTCACCGTCACTCGCGAGGCCGTCTGTGGCGGCACCTCGGTGCCGAACGCGAAGGGGTCCGCCCGTTCGGAGACGACGCCGTCGGCGCCGTGCACCCGGAACTTATACAGGCCGTCGACGGGGAAATCGGGCCAGAACAGCTCCCAGACACCGGAGGATCCCAGCGCGCGCATCGGGGCGTCGTAACCGGTCCACCCGTTGAACTCACCAATCAGGCTGACGCCCTTGGCGTTAGGGGCCCATACGGCGAACGACACCCCGGTCACGACGCCGTCCGGCGTGGTGAAAGAGCGGGGATGGGCGCCTAGCACCTCCCACAGACGCTCGTGGCGGCCTTCGGCGAAAAGGTGCAGATCCACATCGCCCAGCGTGGGCAGGAAGCGGTAGGCATCGGCGGCAGTGTGGCTTCCGGCAGAGCCTTCATAGGCCACCTCGAGTCGGTAGTCGACGAGGTCGATGAAGGGCAACGCGACCGCGAATACCCCGGAGTCGACGTGCTGCAGCGGGAATCGGTCGTCACCCACTAAGGCGACGACACTCGATGCGCCGGGTCGGAACGCGCGGATGACGGTTTGGTCGCCGTATTCGTGCGCTCCAAGGAAACCGTGCGGGTTGTGCTGCGCGCCGGCCAGCAGTTTGGCCACGTCGGCGGGGTCAGGCGCCAGATGAGTCTCGGCGACTTGATTGGTTGGATTCACTTTCCCTCACCTCCTGCGCACCAGCGTGCGTCGGGATTCGTCGGAGATATTGGGCATGTTGATGATGTGCGCGACTGCGCGGCCCGGGTCGATACGGATGTAATTGGATTGCCCCCATTGGTATTCCTCGCCGGTGACCTCGTCGCGCACCCAGAACCGCTCGTAGTCCTCCATACCCAACGCCGCCATGTCCAACCACAGCGTCGACTCCTCGGGTCCGTAGGCGTTGAGCGTCACCACCACCAGGACACAGTCGCCGGTGGCCGGGTCGAATTTGCTGAAGGCCATCAGCGCGTCGCTGTCCAGGTGGTGGAAGTGGATCGTGCGCAACTGCTGCAGAGCGGGATGCAGCCGGCGAATTTCGTTCAGCTGGGTGATGAATGGCTCCAGTGATCTGCCCTCGGTCAGCGCGAGCGCGTAGTCGCGAGGACGCAGCTCGTACTTCTCCGAATCCAGGTACTCCTCGCTGCCTTCCCGCACCGCCCGGTGCTCAAACAGCTCGTAACCCGAATACACCCCCCAGGCCGGACTCATCGTGGCCGCCAGCACCGCGCGGATCGCGAACATGCCGGGGCCGTTGTGCTGCAAGACCTCATGCAGGATGTCCGGGGTGTTGACGAAGAGGTTGGGGGTGCGGAAGTCGGCAAATCTGGCGATGTCGTTGCCGAACTCGGTGAGCTCCCACTTGGCGGTGCGCCAGGTGAAGTAGCTGTAGGACTGGGTGAAGCCCAGCTTGGCAAGCCCGTACTGCCGGGCCGGCGGAGTGAACGCCTCGGACAGGAACAGCACGTCCGGGTCGACGGCCTTGATCTGACCAATCAGCCAGGCCCAGAAGTTCGGCGGCTTGGTGTGCGGGTTGTCGACGCGAAACACCTTGACGCCGTGGTCGATCCAATACCGGACCACCCGTAGCACTTCGTCGTACAGGCCGGCCGGATCGTTGTCGAAGTTGATCGGATAGATGTCCTGGTACTTCTTCGGCGGGTTCTCCGCGTAGGCGATGGTGCCGTCGGGCAATTCGGTGAACCAGTTGCGGTGATCGCGCGCCCAGGGATGGTCCGGCGCGCACTGCAGTGCCAGGTCGAGAGCCACCTCAAGGCCCAGATCGCTTGCGGCAGAAACGAAGTCGTCAAAGTCGTCGATGGTGCCCAGGCTGGGATGAACCGCGTCGTGGCCACCGGCGGCGCTGCCGATTGCCCACGGCGAGCCGACGTCCCCGGGAGCGGCGGTGGGATTGTTGTTGGGGCCCTTGCGATGCACCTCACCGATCGGATGGATCGGCGGCAGGTACACGACGTCGAAGCCCATCTCGGCGACCCGCGGCAACGCGGCGGTGGCGGTGGCGAACGTTCCGTGCACGGGGTTGCCGTCGGCATCCCAGCCGCCGGTGGAACGCGGAAAGAACTCGTACCACGAGCTGAAGCGAGCCTGCGTCCGATCCACCCAGACGCTGTGCTCACCGCCGTGGGTGACCAACTCACGCAGCGGAAATTGATCCAGTAACTCGTCGACTTCGGGCGTCAGAGCCAGGGCGGTGCGGGTCACCGGATCGCCCGGAGTGCGCAACGCCGCCGCGGCCTCCAGCAGCGGGTGGCGCTGCTGTCGGGGTACACCGGCGACGGCGCGCTCGAACAGCGACGCGCCGACCAGGAGATCGTTGGAGAGCTCCTTTTCGCCCTGGCCCGCATCGAGTTTGGCGATCACGCCATGTCGCCAGCTGTTAATAGGGTCACCCCAGCCGTCCACGCGGAAACTCCACAAGCCGACCTGGTCCGGCACGAACTGACCGTGGAAGACATACGGTTCCAGGCCCAGCGCCATCGGAAGGTGCAGCGCCGTCGTGTCGGCCGACTCCGATTCGGCCGCCGGGACAACCTGAATGCGGCGGACTTCGGATACCTGTGGGTAGTCCGTCCCGAGGTAGCGCACCACGAGCGTGGCGGCGACCGCCTCGTGGCCTTCGCGCCACACCGCGGCACTGACCGGAATCACTTCGCCGACCACCGCTTTTGCGGGGTAGGTACCGCACGAGACGACCGGCTGAACGTCATCGATCTCGATACGACCGGGCACCAATCACTCCATTCGATTGCTCCGGCGCTTTGCACCGCTGTCGCGGCGCCGCCGGGGACGTTTCGACATGCCCGGCTTCTGCTCGGCACGAACGTTGGGCCGCATCGTCGCCGGGGCGTTCCTGACTTCGTCACCCCTGGCGGCCGTACCGGTCATCGTCCGAGTGCGGCTAGGGGTGTTGTTCGTAGGTCTGCTCTGATAGATCCGTCTGCTCGCCTCTTTGCGCCCCATACCCACCCTAGTGTCCGGCTACACCCGGCACACGGCCCAAACCGCAGTAACGTAGAAATACGTGAAGGCCCTCCGCCGCTTTAACGTCCGCGCTCACCTTCCCGACCGCCTCGCTGCGCTGGAGCAGTTGGCGACGAATCTGCGTTGGTCGTGGGAGAAACCGACCCAGGAACTCTTCGCGTACATCAACCCCGAACTGTGGTCCACCTGCGGCAACGACCCGGTGGCGGTGCTGGGCGCGGTGAAGCCCGCGCGGCTCGACGAGTTGGCGCTCGACGAGGAATTCCTGCGTCGGCTCGATGAACTCGCGGCCGACTTGAACGACTACCTGAGCCGTCCGCTCTGGTATCAGCAGCAGCAGGCCGCCGGTGTCGCGATGCCCACCGGCATCGCATATTTCTCGATGGAGTTCGGCGTCGCCGAGGTGTTGCCCAACTACTCCGGCGGACTCGGAATTCTTGCCGGGGATCATTTGAAGGCGGCATCCGACCTGGGGCTGCCGTTGATCGCCGTGGGCTTGTATTACCGGTCCGGGTACTTCCGGCAGTCCTTGACCGCCGACGGTTGGCAGCAGGAGACCTACCCGTCGCTGGACCCACAGGGGCTGCCGTTGCGGCTGCTCACCGATGCTGCCGGTGATCCTGTTTTGGTTGAGCTTGCTCTGCCGGATTCCGCGCGACTGCGGGCGCGGGTCTGGGTCGCCCAGGTCGGTCGTGTCCCACTGCTGCTGCTCGATTCCGATGTCCCGGAAAACGAGCACGATCTGCGCAGCGTCACCGATCGGCTGTACGGCGGTGACCAGGAGCATCGCATCATGCAGGAGATCCTGGCCGGCGTCGGAGGGGTGCGGGCGATCCGTGCGTTCACCGCAGTCGAGGGCAGGCCCGCGCCCGAGGTGTTCCATATGAACGAGGGCCACGCGGGATTCCTCGGCGTGGAGCGCATTCGTGAATTGGTCAGTGCAGGGCTGGATTTCGACACCTCGTTGACGGTGGTGCGGGCGAGCACTGTGTTCACCACTCACACCCCGGTGCCCGCGGGCATCGATCGCTTCCCGGTGGAGATGGTGCAGCGTTACTTCGAGGACGCCGGGGACGGCGTGTCGACGCTGCTGCCGGGTGTGCGGACCGATCAGGTCTTGGAGCTGGGAGCCGAGGACGATCCGGCCAAGTTCAACATGGCGCACATGGGTCTGCGGTTGGCGCAACGGGCCAACGGGGTGTCATTGCTGCACGGCCGGGTGAGCAGGACCATGTTCAACGAGCTGTGGCCGGGATTCGACCCCGGGGAAGTGCCGATCGGCTCGATCACCAATGGGGTGCACGCGCGCACCTGGGCCGCGCCGCAGTGGCTGCAGCTCGGGCGAGAGCTGGCCGGATCCGATTCGTTCAGCGAACCGGCGGTATGGCTGCGCCTACAGGAGGTCGACCCGGGGCATCTGTGGTGGATCCGGTCGCAGCTGCGCGCCCTGCTGGTCGAGGACGTCCGGCGGCGGTTGCGCCAGTCGTGGCTGGAACGTGGCGCCTCCGATGCTGAGTTAGGTTGGATATCAACGGCATTCGACCCCAATGTGCTGACGGTTGGCTTCGCCCGCCGAGTTCCGACGTACAAGCGGCTGACCCTGATGCTGCGCGACCCGGAGCGGCTGGAACGACTGCTGCTCGATCAGGAACGGCCCATCCAGCTGATCGTCGCCGGTAAATCACACCCGGCCGACGACGGCGGTAAGGCGTTGATCCAGCAAGTTGTCCGGTTCGCCGACCGGCCATTGGTGCGACACCGCATCGCCTTCCTGCCCAACTACGACATGTCGATGGCCCGGTTGCTGTACTGGGGCTGCGATGTCTGGCTGAACAACCCGCTGCGACCGCTCGAGGCCTGCGGCACCTCCGGCATGAAGAGCGCGCTCAACGGCGGCTTGAACCTGTCGATCCGCGACGGCTGGTGGGATGAGTGGTACGACGGCGAAAACGGTTGGGAGATACCGTCTGCCACCGGTGTGGCCGACGAGGACCGGCGCGACGACCTGGAGGCCACCGCGTTGTACAACTTGCTGGAACAGGCGGTCGCACCGAAGTTCTACGAGCGCGACGAACATGGGCTGCCGCCGCGGTGGATCGAGATGGTCAGACACACCCTGCAGACGTTGGGCCCGAAAGTGCTGGCCTCGCGGATGGTCACCGACTACGTCGAGCAGTACTATCTGCCGGCGGCGCAGTCCCTTCGGAACACGGTCGCCGCGCCCGCGGGCGGGGCAGAGTTCGATGCGGCGCGTGAGCTGGCTTCGTACCGCCGTCGCGTGCAGCAGGCGTGGCCCAAGATCGACATCACCGATGTCGACAGCACCGGTCTGCCCGACACCCCGTTGCTGGGGTCGAAGCTGACGCTGACCGCGACCGTTCAGTTGGCCGGGCTGGAGCCCGACGAAGTCACCGTGCAGGCGGTATTGGGTCGCGTCGATATCGGCGACGACCTGATCGATCCGATCACCGTGGAGATGGCCTACGCCGGCAGCGCGGAAGCCGGCAATCAGGTCTTTTCCGCGACGACGCCGTTACCGATGGCCGGGGCGCTGGGATACACGGTCCGGGTGCTGCCGCGGCATCCGATGCTCGCCGACAGCAACGAACTCGGGCTGGTCACCCTCGCCTGAATGCGGTCAGGCCTCCGCCAACCGCCGCAGCGCAGCCCGAACCTGCTCGGCATTGGTGGTCTGCCAGAACGGCGGCAGCGACGCGCGCAGGTAGTCGCCGTAGCGGGCGGTGACCATCCGCGAGTCCAGCACCGCAACCACGCCGCGGTCGGTGACGCGGCGCAGTAGCCGGCCCGATCCCTGCGCCAGCAGCAGGGCAGCGTGGCTGGCCGCGACAGCCATGAAACCGTTGCCGCCGCGGGCCGCCACCGCACGCTGACGTGCGCTCAGCAGCGGGTCATCCGGACGCGGGAACGGGATGCGGTCGATCAGTACCAGCGACAGCGACGGTCCCGGGACGTCGACCCCCTGCCACAACGAGAGAGTGCCGAACAGCGAAGTGGCGGGATCATCGCTGAACTGCTCGACCAGGGCCGAAGTGCTGTCGTCGCCCTGGCATAACACCGGGGTGGACAGTCGCTCGCGCATGGCCTCGGCGGCGGCCCGGGCGGCGCGCATCGACGAGAACAATCCCAGCGTGCGTCCGCCGGCCGCGGTGACAAGTTCGGCGATCTCGGTCAACTGCTCGGCGGAGCCGGCCCCGTCCCGGCCGGGTGGCGGCAAATGCTTAGCCACATAGAGGATTCCGGACTTGGCGTGCTGGAACGGCGATCCGACATCAAGCCCGCGCCAGCCCTGCTTGTCGGCGTCATACTGCTTTTCGGGGTCGTTCAGCTGCAGTCCCCAGGTCGTCGCCATCGCGTCGAAACCGCCGCCGACCGTCAGCGTCGCCGACGTCAGCACCGTCGTCGAACGGGTGAAGACGTGGGTGGCCAGCAGTCCGGCCACCGACAGCGGCGCGACCCGCAGCACCGCGCGCGGTGAGCCGCGGTTCTCCTCGTGATCCAGCCAGACGATATCGGTGCGATCGGGGATCGCCGGCCCGAACGAATCAAGCACTCGCGCAGCCGTATCGGAGATCTCGATCAATGCCGATGCCGCCTCGGCGCGAGCCGCCGCCGCCCGCGTGTCGTTCGTGCCTTCGATTGCCGAACGCGCGGCACCGGCCGCGTCGCGTAGGGCGGTCAGGTACGTCGCCAACTCGTCGTCGAGGTAGTCGATACGGCCGGGTTGGGCGTCATGGATCGCCGAGGAGAACGTGGCCGCGGCCGCTTCCAGGCGATCGACCAATTCTTGGCTCACCAATCGGGCTATCCGTCGTGCGGCGACGCCCAGGGCCGCCGACGTCAACTCCGCGGTGGCCACCGAGGTCACCCGGTCCGCGAGTTCGTGGGCCTCGTCGACGATCAGCAAGTTGTGTTCGGGCAGCACGGCGGAGTCGGAAACGGCGTCGATCGCCAGCAGGGCGTGGTTGGTGACGACGACATCTGCGCCGCCGGCACGTCCTCGGGCCCGTTCCGAGAAACACTCGGATCCAAATGAGCAGCGGGCTACGCCGATGCATTCCCGCGCCGAAACGCTGACCTGCGACCAGGATCGATCTGGCACGCCGGGTTTGAGGTCGTCGCGATCACCGGAATCGGTGGTCGATGCCCATTCGGTGAGACGCTGGACATCGCGGCCGAGCGCGCTGACCGCCATCGGGTTGAACAGTTCTTCCTGTGGCCGGTCGTCGGCGTCGTCCGCGCCGGAACCATTGTGAATCTTGTTCAGGCACAGATAGTTTCGGCGTCCTTTGAGAAGCGCGAACTTCGGCTCGCGAGGCAAGGCGTCGGCAAGCGAATCGGCCAGCCGCGGCAGGTCCCGGTCGACGAGCTGGCGTTGCAGGGCGATGGTCGCCGTCGACACCACGACCGGTGTCTCATCGTTGAGCGCGCGAACCAGCGAAGGAACCAGGTAGGCCAACGACTTTCCGGTTCCGGTGCCGGCCTGCACCACCAGGTGCTCGCCGGTCTCGAAGGCCTGGGTGACCGCGATGGCCATCTCCAGTTGCCCGCTGCGTTCGCTGCCACCGAGCGCGGCGACGGCGATGGCCAGCAGTGCGGGGACAGAGTCGGACATGGGTCAGGCCGAAATGATCTGCGTCGGGATCGCGGGGTCGCCGGGTGACAGTTTCAGGCCTTCCCACGGGAGGCTATGCAGCCCGGACGACACCAGCTCCCGCGCTGCCGCCAGGTCGCCGGCGGAGATGACCTCACCCGCGCGCATCAGCGGCGTCGTCAACACCCGGTGTGACTCGGTGACCGCAGGTGGGCGGCCCACCGGGTGCACGATCTCCTCGATGATGGTGCCGCTCGGCCGTGACAGTCGCAGTGCCGCCTTGCGGCCGCCATGAGATTGCTTGTTGCTGCTGCGCTTTTGGACCGGGATTCCGTCCACCTCGACGAGCTTGTAGACCATGCTCGCGGTTGGCGCGCCGGAACCGGTGACCAGTGAAGTACCCACGCCGTAGCTGTCCACCGGTGCCGCCAACAGGCCCGCGATGGAGAATTCGTCGAGGTCGCCGGAAAGCACGATGCGCGCTTGAGGCGCGCCGAGGTCGTCGAGCTGTCTGCGTACCTGATGGGCCAGCACCGCGAGATCGCCGGAGTCGATGCGGACCGCGCCGAGTTGCGGACCCGCGGCGGCCACGGCGTTGGCCACTCCCATCGTCACGTCGTAGGTGTCTACCAGCAACGTGGTGCCGGGGCCGAGTGCAGCTACTTGCGCGCGGAATGCGGCGAGCTCGGCCGACCGCGGCGTGCTGTCCTTCGTCGTGTGCACCATGGTGAATGCGTGCGCGGCAGTGCCTTCGGTCGGCACTCCATACAGCCGTTGGGCTTCCAGATTCGAGGAACCGTTGAAGCCGGCGATGTAGGCAGCGCGGGCCGCCGCGACGGCGGCGCGCTCGTGGGTGCGCCGCGAGCCCATCTCAATCAGGGGGCGACCGGCGGCCGCGCTGACCATGCGCGCCGCCGCCGATGCGATTGCCGCGTCGTGGTTGAAGATCGACAGCACCAGGGTTTCTAGAAGCACGCATTCGGCGAAGGTGCCGTGCAACGACAACACGGGTGAGTTGGGGAAGTACAGCTCGCCTTCGGCGTAACCGTCGATGTCGCCGGCAAACCGGAAATCCCGCAGATAGTCGACTGTGTCCACATCCAGAAACTGTCCCAGCAATTCGCAGCCGGCCTCGTCAAACCGGAACTGCGGCAGCAGTTCCAGCAGCCGTCCGGTGCCGGCGACCACTCCGTACCGGCGGCCGGGCGGGAGTCGTCGGGCAAACACTTCCCAGGTGGTCCGCCGATGGGCGGTACCGTCGCGCAACGCTGCGGCCAACATGGTCAGCTCATACTTGTCGGTCAGCAGTCCCGCCCAGACCGATTCGTTCACGTCGCAACGGTATCGGCTCGCGGCAATGGCTTACTGGCTCGGTATCGTTAGCGCCATGGTTGTCGCCATAGCCCCGGCCAAGCCGGGCTCCACCGGGCAGCGTGAATCTGCTCCGGTCGAAGCCACGACGAGTCCGTGGGTCACCATCGTCTGGGACGACCCCGTCAATCTGATGACGTATGTGACCTATGTGTTCCAGAAGCTGTTCGGTTACAGCGAACCGCACGCCACGAAGCTGATGCTGCAGGTGCACAACGAAGGCAAGGCAGTAGTGTCAGCGGGTAGCAGAGAGTCCATGGAAGTCGACGTGTCCAAACTGCATGCCGCCGGGTTATGGGCGACCATGCAGCAGGACCGGTGAGATTCGAGGGTATCGAAGATTCATAGTGCGCAAATGGAAGCGCGTCGAGACCCGTAGCGGCCCCCGCTTTCGGTCCTCACTGGCCCCGCATGAGTCCGCTCTACTCAAAAATCTGGTCGGCGCAATGATCGGCCTGCTCGACGAGCGGCAATCCTCCTCGCCGTCCGACGAGCTCGAGGAAATCACCGGAATCAAGACCGGGCACTCGCAGCGCCCGGCGGACCCGACGCTCGGGCGGCTACTGCCGGACTTCTATCGCAGCGATGGCAAGGATGCCGCGGACGCTTTGACGCTCGATGCCTCCGAGGCGCTCAACTCGGCGCTGCGCAGCCTGCACGAACCGGAGATCATCAACGCCAAACGTGTTGCCGCGCAGCACTTATTGGACACCGTGCCGGACAACGGCGGCAGGTTCGAGCTGACGGAGGACAGCGCCAACGCGTGGATCTCGGCCGTCAACGACCTGCGGCTGACGCTGGGCGTGATGCTCGAGATCGGCCCGCAGGGGCCGGAACGGTTGCCGGCTGACCATCCGCTGGCCGCACATTTCGACGTGTACCAATGGCTGACGGTGCTGCAGGAGTATCTCGTTCTGGTGTTGATGGCTCAGAAATGAACGCGATCACCGACGTCGGCGGAATCCGCGTCGGCCACTATCACCGCCTCGACCCGGATGTGTCGCTCGGCGGTGGGTGGGCCAGCGGCGTCACGGTGGTGCTGCCGCCGCCGGGCACAGTGGGTGCGGTCGACTGCCGGGGTGGCGCCCCGGGAACCCGGGAGACCGACCTACTGGACCCGGTCAACAGCGTGCGCTTCGTGGACGCCGTGCTGCTGGCCGGCGGCAGTGCCTTTGGCTTGGCCGCCGCCGACGGCATCATGCGCTGGCTTGAAGAACGGCAACGGGGTGTCCGGATGGGTACCAGCGCGGAATCCGGAGTGGTTCCGATCGTGCCGGGCGCGGTGATCTTCGACTTGCCGGTGGGCGCCTGGGGCTGTCGGCCCACCGCCGAGTTCGGCTATGCGGCGTGCGAAGCGGCCAGCGACAAGGTGGCCGTTGGGACGGTGGGCGCCGGTGTGGGAGCGCGCGCCGGTGTGTTGAAAGGGGGAGTGGGCACGTCTTCGGTCACACTCCCGTCCGGCGTGACCGTCGGGGCGCTCGTCGTGGTTAACGCCGCCGGTGAGGCTGTCGACCCGGCCACGGGTCTGCCCTGGATGGCGGACCTGATCGGGGAGTTCGCGTTGAGGGCACCGCCGTCCGAACAGATCGAGGCGCTGGCGCAACTGCCGTCGCCGCTGAGTTCACTGAATACGACGATCGCCGTGGTGGCGACGGACGCCGTGCTGAGCCCGGCGGGCTGCCGGCGCCTCGCGATCGCCGCGCAGGACGGTCTGGCCAGAACTCTTCGGCCTTCGCACACTCCGCTGGACGGCGACACCGTGTTCGCCCTTGCGACCGGTGCGGTCGAGGTGCCGCCGGCGACGGGAACGCCTGCCGCGCTGTCGCCGGAGACCGGGCTGTTGACCGCGGTGGGCGCGGCTGCTGCCGACTGCCTCGCGCGTGCAGTTCTCGGTGGGGTGATCGCCGCCGAATCCGTGGCCGGCATATCGGCATACCGCGACATCGTGCCCGGGGCATTCGCGTCGTGACCGGTAGCGCGGACGTGTTGGTCATTCGGGCCGACCTCGTCGACGCGATGGTCGCGCATGCCCGCCGCGACCACCCTGATGAAGCCTGTGGCGTCCTGGCCGGCCCGGCGGGCTCCGACCGCCCCGAGCGACACATCCCGATGGCCAACGCCGAGCGTTCGCCGACCTTCTACCGCTTCGATTCGACCGAGCAACTCAAGGTGTGGCGCGCGCTCGACGACGCGGACGAGGTGCCCGTCGTGATCTACCACTCGCACACCTCAACCGAGGCGTATCCGAGTCGCACGGACGTGAATCTGGCGGGCGAACCGGACGCGCACTACGTGCTGGTGTCCACCCGGGACCCCGATCGACACGAGCTGCGCAGCTACCGCATCCGTGACGGGGTTGTCACCGAGGAATGCGTCGATATCGTCGATACGTACTGAACAGTCAGAAGTCGAAGAGAGGCTTGTATGACCGTCACCGTGTCCATCCCGACCATCCTGCGACCCCATACTGGCGGCGAGAAGCGTGTGCCTGCGGACGGTGACACGGTGGGCGAGGTGATCGACTACCTGGAAGCCAACTACTCGGGGATCTCCGATCGGCTCATCGATAACGGCAGGCTGCACCGGTTCGTGAACATCTACGTCAACGACGAGGACGTGCGGTTCTCCGGGGGTCTGGAGGCGGCGGTCTCCGACGGCGACTCCATCACCATCCTCCCCGCGGTCGCGGGCGGGTAAGCCGGCGCGTATGACGCGATACGACTCGCTCTTGCAGTCCCTGGGCAACACGCCACTGATAGGTCTGCAACAGCTGTCGCCGCGCTGGGCTGACGGTTCCGAGGGGCCGCACGTGCGGATGTGGGCCAAGCTGGAAGATCGCAATCCCACCGGGTCGATCAAGGACCGACCTGCGCTGCGGATGATCGAGCTGAGCGGGACGGGTTGCTGTCCGCGGGGACGACGATCCTGGAACCCACCAGGGGCAACACGGGCATTTCGCCGGCGATGGCGGCCCGGCTCAAGGGCTACCGGCTGATCTGCGTGATGCCGGAAAACACCTCAGTGGAGCGCCGTCAGTTGCTGGCGCTCTACGGCGCCGAGGTCATTTTTTTGCCGGCCGAGGGAGGCTCCAACACCGCGGTCGCCACCGCGAAGGAACTCGCCGCGGCAAACCCGTCCTGGGTGATGCTGTACCAGTACGGCAATTCCGCGAACACCGACTCGCACTACCGCGGCACCGGGCCCGAGTTGCTCGCCGACCTGCCTGAGATCACTCACTTCGTCGCCGGTCTGGGCACCACCGGCACCCTGATGGGCACCGGCCGGTTTCTGCGCGAACATGTTCGCGACGTCAAGATCGTGGCGGCCGAACCGCGCTACGGCGAGGGCGTTTACGCGTTGCGCAATATCGACGAGGGATTCGTGCCGGAACTGTATGACCCCGCAGTACTCACCACGCGGTATTCGGTCGGCGCGACGGACGCGGTGCGCCGGACACGTGAGTTGATCGATGCCGAGGGCATCTTCGCCGGTATCTCGAGCGGTGCAGTGCTGCACGCTGCGCTGCGCATCGGTGCCGCGGCGCTCAAGCACGGTGAGCGGGCCGATATTGCTTTCGTTGTTGCCGACGCGGGTTGGAAGTATCTGTCCACCGGCGCGTACGCCGGTAGCCTGGATGATGCTGAGAACGGTCTAGAAGGGCAGCTGTGGGCATGAATAGGTCGGGTGGAAAGTCGCAGTTGCCGGCGACACAAGAGAAGAAGCCGGGGTGGGCGGTCGGCGCGACAACCGTCATCACCTTCGTCGCGCTGCTGTATGTCATCGAACTGATCGACCAATTGAGCGGGGACCGGCTGGACCGGAACGGCATCCGGCCGCTGACCACGGACGGCCTATGGGGAATTGTCTTCGCCCCTTTGCTGCACGCCAATTGGCAGCACCTGATCGCCAATACCGTTCCGATGTTGTTGCTGGGCTTTTTGATGACATTGTCCGGTCTGTCCCGGTTCGTCTGGGCCACCGCGATCGTGTGGATTCTCGGTGGCTTCGGGACCTGGCTGATCGGCAACGTCGGAAGTAGCTGCGGCCCGACGGACCACATCGGTGCTTCCGGGCTGATCTTCGGCTGGTTGGCTTTCCTGCTGGTGTTCGGCATCTTCGTGCGCCGGATGTGGGACATCATCATCGGGTTGGTGGTGCTGTTCGTCTACGGCGGTGTGCTGTTCGGTGCTCTGCCGCGGCTTGGTTTGTGTGGTGGCGTGTCCTGGCAGGGCCACTTGTGTGGCGCGATCGCCGGGGTGGTGGCCGCGTATCTTTTGTCGGCCCCGGAGCGCAAAGCCCGTGAGCGCAAGAAGGCCTTGCGCGCGCCACATCTGAAGTCATGAGTTCGCCACTTTCGCCCGTCGGAATCTTCGACTCCGGCGTCGGTGGTCTGACGGTCGCGCGGGCCATCATCGACCAGTTGCCCGACGAGGACATCATCTACGTCGGCGACACCGGCAACGGCCCATACGGTCCGCTGGCCATATCGGAGATCCGCGCGCACGCGCTGTCGATCGGCGACGATCTGGTCAGCCGGGGCGTCAAGGTGTTGGTGATCGCGTGCAACTCGGCGTCCGCCGCCTGCCTGCGAGATGCGCGCGAACGTTACGACGTGCCCGTCGTCGAGGTGATCCTCCCGGCGGTGCGTCGCGCCGTCGCCACCACCCGCAACGGCCGTATCGGCGTGATCGGCACCCGAGCGACCATCACGTCACACGCCTACCAGGACGCGTTCGCCGCCGCCCGGGACACCGAGATCACCGCGGTGGCGTGCCCGCGCTTCGTCGACTTCGTCGAACGCGGCGTCACCAGCGGTCGGCAGGTGCTCGGGTTGGCCGAGGCATATCTGGAGCCGCTGCAGCACGCCGAGGTCGACACCCTGGTGCTCGGTTGCACGCACTATCCGCTGTTGTCCGGATTGATCCAACTGGTGATGGGCGACAACGTCACGTTGGTCTCCAGCGCCGAGGAGACCGCGAAACAAGTGCTGCGGGTGCTCACCGAGTTGGACTTGCTGCATCCGCATCCGGACGAACCGAGCGCAGCCCGCCCGTCGCGCATTTTTGAAGCCACCGGAGACCCCGACTCGTTCACCAAATTGGCCACCCGATTCCTCGGTCCCGCCGTGACGGGCGTTGAACCGGTTCGTCGTACCCACGTTTAGTTGATATGGCGGTAAATCTGTCTACGCAATGCGGCGATGTTTTCCCCATCGCGGTATCGGGCATGGCACAGTGGTGTCCGTGCGAATAACCGTGCTCGGATGCTCCGGCAGCGTCGTGGGTCCGGGTTCGCCCGCGTCGGGATATCTACTGCGAGCTCCGGACACCCCGCCGCTCGTTATCGACTTCGGCGGGGGCGTTCTCGGTGCCTTGCAGAAGCATGCTGATCCAGGATCGGTGCAGGTGCTGTTGTCGCATTTGCACGCCGACCATTGCCTGGATTTGCCGGGACTGTTCGTCTGGCGCCGATATCACCCGACGGCCCGCCCGACCGGTAAGGCTTTGCTGTACGGCCCGAGCGACACCTGGTCTCGGCTGGGTGCGGCGTCTTCACCGTACGGCGGCGAGATCGACGATTGCTCGGACATCTTCGATGTGCGCCACTGGGTCGACCGCGAGGCGGTGACGATCGGGGCGCTCACCGTGCAGCCTCGATTGGTTGCTCACCCGACGGAATCGTTTGGCATGCGCTTCACCGATCCCGACGGTACGTCGTTCGTATACAGCGGCGACACCGGCGTGTGCGATCAGCTCGTCGAACTGGCGCAGGGCGCGGATGTGTTCCTCTGCGAAGCGTCATGGACGCATTCGCCTAAGCACCCGCCCGCACTGCATCTGTCCGGCACGGAAGCCGGCCGAGCCGCCGCGCAGGCAGGTGTCGGCGAGTTGCTGCTGACGCACATCCCACCGTGGACTTCGCGCGAAGACGTGATCAGCGAGGCCAAGGCCGAGTTCGACGGACCCGTCCACGCTGTGGTGCCCGACGAGACCATCGAGATTCGCCGAGCCAAGTAGGCCGCGCGGCGTTCACTCTGCGTTGAAGGCGAGGGCCACTCGAGCTTTGTCGCCCTCAGCGCAGAGTCAACTGAAGTGTCGGACTCCACCCCGCTAGTGTTGGCATCGTGTCAAAACGAGAAGACGGTCGCCTCGACGACGAGCTTCGCCCAGTGGTCATCACCCGCGGTTTCACCCAGAACCCAGCCGGTTCGGTACTGATCGAATTCGGCGGTACCAAGGTGCTGTGCACCGCGAGCGTCAACGAAGGAGTTCCGCGCTGGCGCAAGGGGTCCGGCCTGGGATGGCTCACCGCGGAGTACGCGATGCTGCCGTCGGCTACGCATAGCCGCTCCGACCGCGAATCGGTGAAGGGTCGGCCGAGTGGGCGCACCCAGGAGATCAGCCGACTGGTCGGACGGTCTCTGCGCGCGTGCATCGATTTGGCCGCGCTGGGGGAGAACACCATCGCCGTCGACTGCGACGTGCTGCAAGCCGACGGTGGTACTCGCACCGCGGCCATCACCGGTGCCTACGTGGCGCTCGCCGATGCGGTGACCTACCTCGCGGCTCACGGCAAATTGAAGGACCCCAGGCCGCTGTCGTGCGCGATCGCGGCGATCAGCGTTGGTGTGGTCGACGGGCGGATCCGCGCGGATCTGCCCTACGAAGAGGACTCACGCGCCGAGGTCGACATGAACGTCGTCGCCACCGACACCGGGACACTGGTCGAGGTGCAAGGCACGGGGGAGGGCGCGACCTTCCCGCGTTCGACGCTGGACAAGCTGCTCGACATGGCGCTGGGCGCGTGCGACAAGCTGTTTGCCGCCCAGCGGGAAGCGCTTGAGCTCCCGTACCCGGGGGTACTGCCCGAGGGGTCGACGCAGACGAAGGCTTTTGGTAGCTGAATCCGCGCGAGTAGCCTCACCATGCCTAGCCGGCTTTCTCTGCTGGGGGTTGCTCAGCGATCGATGGGAAATCTGACTCGATCCGTTGGTGTGCCGTCAGCACGATGTCGTCGTAAACGGACCGCTTATCGGCCAGGCCGAGCCCGACGAAGTCGTTGGCAATCTGCTCGGCCAAGTTTCGCAGCTTGACGTTGTTCGCCTGTGATCGCCATTTGAGCAGAGCGAAGGCGGCTGACTCATCGATCCCGTAGACCAGCATCAACATGCCCTTGGTCTGCTCGATTAATGACCGGTTCTCGGTGAATCTGGCGACCGCCGCGGTCACCTCGTCTCGAACAGCGCCGTCACCGTTGCTGGGCTGGTCAACGGCGGACATTTTTCTCGTACTTTCCCGGACATTTAGGCATCGCATACCCCTTGTGTGGAATACCTCTGCAATGTGTGCTCGGCAACCCGCCTGAGGGGATACGGAGCAGTAGTTCTTCCTACCACCTGACCCAGCACCTAGGTCAAGAACGGTTGACGGGTGATGTGCTGTGATGGACGCGGTCAATGGGGCCGACGAGTGCGGGTGGGAGTGATCGGTGACTCAGCTTTTGGTGGCCAGCCGCAACGGCAAGAAGCTGGCCGAACTACAGCGAGTGCTGGACGGCGCCGGACTGTCCGGAGTGACGCTGGTGTCGCTGAACGATGTGGCTCCCTTCGATGAAGCGCCCGAGACCGGAGCGACCTTCGAGGACAATGCACTGGCCAAGGCGCGCGACGCTTTCGACGCAACCGGTTTTCCCACGGTGGCCGATGACTCCGGTCTCGAGGTTGCCGCGCTCAACGGAATGCCCGGCGTGCTGTCCGCGCGATGGTCCGGAAATCACGGCGAGGACGCTGCCAACACAGCCCTGTTGTTGGCGCAGCTGCGCGATGTGCCCGACGAGCGCCGCGCCGCCGCGTTCGTGTCGGCGTGCGCACTGTTCTCTCAGGACGGCCAGGTTGTGGTGCGCGGCGAGTGGCCGGGCGCCATCGCACGCGAACCGCGGGGCGACAGCGGGTTCGGCTACGACCCGGTCTTCATCCCCGACGGCGAAGACCGGACCGCGGCACAGCTGAGTCCAGCCGAGAAGGATGCGGTGTCGCACCGCGGGAGAGCGTTGGCGTTGTTGCTGCCGGCGCTGCGGGCGCTGTCGGCCTGACTCAGACGGCGAAGCGCGCTTTGACGTCCTTGGTCTGGCGGTGCTCGACCAGGATCCCCAGCAGCGGGACCGTGCCCGCGAGCAGAACCCCGATCGTTTTGCCGATCGGCCACCGGACTTTGATGGCCAGGTTGAACGCGGCCAGCAGATAGACGAAGTACACCCACCCGTGCACGACTTCGATCCACTTGATCTCGTGCTGGAAGACAAAGTGTGAAACTAGTTCGCCGCACAACGCGATGAGCCAGATACCCGTGGCCCACGCCATGACTCGGTAGGCAATCAGCGCTTTGCGGATTTTCTCCGCGGGAAAGACGGACGTGCCGCGCTCTGCCTCGGGAGTCTGGGGTGTGCTCATGCGGTGGTCCTGTTCTGCTTTTCGGCGTCGTTCTTGTCCGCCTCGGCTAGGGCGGCCAGATAAGCGTTGTACTCGGCCAACGCGGGATCGTCGCGCTGCTGGGTAGCCGGTTTCGGTCGTTCCGGCAGCAGTCCGGCAGGTATCTCAGTCTCGGTGTGGCTGTGCCGCGGTTCTGGCGGCGCTTCTTCATACCGCACGAAGCTCCGGTACGCGTAAACGCAGAATCCGGCAAACATCGGCCACTGCAGGGCGTACCCGAGGTTCTGGTAGCTGCCCGACACCGACTGGAAACGGGTCCACTGCCACCAGGCCAACGCCAAGCAGCCGCAGGCCGCGACGATCACCAGAGCGATCGCGGCGGGCCGCCGGCGCTTCACCCGGACCTCGCTGGACACCCCATGACGGTACCGCGTGGCGTTCACGACTTCGGCCCGACGAACTCGTCGAGTCGGGCCACGGCAGCTTTGCGATAGACGGCAATGCAGTGCTGGCTCGGCCGCGTCCATGGAATCCCCAGCCGGTCGAGAGCACCGCTGAAGAGCCCGAGGATGTCCTCGGATCTATTGGAGAAGTGGTAGCGCACGGATCGCACTCCGCGATCGTTTGCGACCACGCGGCAGCCGTCACTGTCGATCAGACCGCGATGAACTCCTCCGTCGCCTTTTGCACGAGCGCCTGCTGCCACGGCTCCAGCCGGATCGGACGCAGGTGCTTCCTGCCGGAGCCGTGTTGAGGGAACATGCACGGCCAATGTTTTGAGTAGAGCGAGACGACGACGCATCCCTTAGGTTGGGGATGAATTGCTGCGTGCTGGCCTGGCATCAAGGTGTCGATGGCCAGGCGACAGCGGTCGATGATTCCCGGATACTGCCGGTCGAGAGTGATCCGTAAGCGCCACACTCTCCCCATCCGTGAGATGCAGCCATCACCCAGGTAGAGGCCGAGTAGGTAGCAGTACGGGCCCGCTAAGAGCGCGGAAGGGTCGTGACTGAGGCCGCAAACCGGGCCGTCTGCTGGCATTCTGGCCCGGACCTGAGGCCGTCGTCGCCAGTCCTGAACAGTCGGCCGAGGCAGGCCGAGTTTTCTGGCGATAGCGGAGTCGCTCATGCCGGCTGCGATGAGCCGATTCGCTGCGTCAAACTCCTCCGCTGATCGCACGTACCTACCCCTCTCGCCCGGATGACTCCAAGCTAAAAGGGGCCGCCGACAAGTTTCGTGGCTGACAGAGCGGTACGATCGGCAGCGCTGCGGGCGTGGTGAAATTGGCATACACGATGGCTTTAGGTGCCATTGCTCGGAAGAGCGTGGGGGTTCGAGTCCCCCCGCCCGCACCATCCAAACCTTCAGATGTGCACCGACCGGCCGATAAGTTGCCAGCGGTTTCGGCAAGCTGGATATCAACCAAAACCCCACCTAAAGGCCATGTTTGGTGTTGAATCCGATCCCCCAAGCCTGCCGCACAGCCCATTCTCAGCGAACAAGTGTTTATCGAAACTGTGTACTGGGAAGCCACTAGAGACCGTGCTTCAGCCGACTCGCGGTAAATCCCAACAGACCACGAGGAACAGCCATGGGCTCTACCCTTCGCAGCCTCGCCCGATGGAGCAAGGCGCCCGCGAAAGGCGTTCAGACTGCTACGACCCCCTGGGTCAACGTCCCGCGGGGGCTTGCTGCTCGGGCCACCACTCCGCTGCTGCCCGACGACTATCTCAAACTACTCAACCCGCTGTGGTCCGCGCGAGAGTTGCGCGGCCTCATCGTTGACGTCAAACCCGAGACCTCGGATTCCGCGACGGTGACGATCAAACCGGGGTGGGGATTTTCTGGGAAATACCAGCCCGGTCAGTACGTGGGCATCGGATTGCGTGTGGAAGGCCGCTGGCATTGGCGCTCGTATTCGCTGACGTCGGTTCCGCAGCGAGACGACAAAAACATCACGATCACCGTCAAGGCCACTCCCGAAGGCTTCCTGTCGACGCACTTGGTAAACGGCGTCGAGCCAGGCACCATCGTTCGATTAGCCACCCCCAAAGGCGATTTCGCGCTGCCTGATCCGCCGCCGAAGAAGATCCTTTTCATGACTGCCGGCAGCGGCATCACGCCGGTCATGGCCATGCTGCGTATGTTCAAGGCTCGCGAAGCAGAAGCCGACATCGTGCACATTCACTCCGCACCCAGTGAGGAGGACGTGATCTTCCATGACGAACTACGCGAGCTCGAGAAAACCCAGCCCAACTATCGACTTCATTTGCAGCTCACCAAAACTCAGGGCCATCTGGATTTCGAGAGGCTCGCCGACATCGTCGACGACTGGAATGAGCGGCCGGCCTGGGTCTGTGGGCCGACTGCCTTGCTCGACAGTGCAGAAGAGCTTTGGAAGGACAACGACTGCAGCGATCAGCTGCACCTGGAACGCTTCACCATCGCCGCCACGGACAAGGGCGGTGAGGGTGGCACGGTTCACTTTTCGGTGTCCGACAAGTCAGTCGAAATAGACGGTGCCACTTCACTTCTGGAGGCCGGCGAAGAGGTCGGCATCCAGATGCCGTTCGGCTGCCGGATGGGAATCTGCCAGACCTGTGTGCTGCCACTGGAATCGGGGCATGTCCGCGACTTCCGGTCTGGAGCCGAACACGGCGAAGGCGACCGAATCAATACCTGCATCTCCACCGCATCCGGCGACTGCACCATCAAGATCTGAGGAGAACCAATGGCTATCACCGATGTAAAGCAATACGCACATCTCAGTGCAGAAGACGTCGAAGCGCTGGGCCGTGAGCTCGACGCGATCCGCGCGGACATCGAGGAGTCCCGCGGCGAGCACGATTCCCGGTACATCCGCCGGGCGATCCAGCTGCAGCGCGCGCTCGCTGCCGGCGGCCGAATTACCTTGTTCGGCAGCCGAAACAAGTACGCCTGGCTGGCCGGAACCGGGATGCTCGGCATGGCCAAGATCATCGAGAACATGGAACTCGGGCACAACATCACCCACGGTCAGTGGGACTGGATGAACGACCCGGAAATCCACTCCACCGAATGGGAATGGGACACCACCTCGCCGAGTGTGCACTGGAAGAAGTCGCACAACTTCATCCACCACAAGTACACCAACATCGTCGGGATGGACGACGACGTCGGCTACGGCATCATGCGCGTCACCCGCGACGAGCCGTGGGCACCGTGGATGCTCGGCAACCCGATCTACAACATGCTGCTGGGCACACTCTTCGAATGGGGTGTTGCCGCACACGGATTGGAGCTTTCGGCAGTCCGCAGACACGACAAGAGCTGGGCTGAGGTACGCAAAGACCTCAAGATCATCGGTAAAAAGGTCGGCAAGCAGGTCGGCAAGGACTACATCGTCTTTCCGGCCCTCACCGGCCGAAGCTGGAAGCGCACCCTGCAGGCCAATGCGGTCGCCAACCTCATCCGCAACTACTGGTCCTACATGGTGATTTTCTGCGGCCATTTCCCCGACGGGGCTGAGAAGTTCACCAAAGAGGAATACGAAAACGAGTCGCAGGGCGAGTGGTACCTACGCGAGATGCTGGGATCGGCGAACTTCAACGCCGGGCCGGTATTGGCGTTCATCAGTGGGAACCTCTGCTACCAAATCGAGCACCACCTGTTTCCGGACCTGCCGAGCAATCGCTACCGGGAGATCTCGGTCCGGGTGCGCGAGCTCTGCGAGAAGTACGACCTGCCCTACACCACCGGATCGCTCGCGCGGCAATACTGGCAGTCGTTCTGGACGATCTTCAAGCTCGCCCTGCCCGACAAGCTGCTCAAAGGGACGCCCGACAACGCTCCGGAGACCAATTCCGAGTTGAAGTTTCGGGTCCGGGGCGGGCTTAAGGACAGCTTTGTCGATCCCGACACGGGGCGCCGCCGTGGATTGCGCACTGCCCTGCGCGAGTTGCGGGCCGCCTGAGGCACCATAGTTGAGGTATAGGTCTCCTAAGACCTTCAGATTGGAGTCGACGTGTCCGTTGCGCGACGCGAGCGTGCCGCCCTCGTAGAGACCCTCCTCGGTGCGGGACCCGAGGCACCTACTCTCTGCGAAGGGTGGACCACTCGCGACCTCGCCGCCCATCTGGTGATCAGGGAGTACCGCATCGACGCCGGTCCGGGCATTCTCATTCCAGCCTTCGCCGACCACACCGAAAAGCTGCAGAGCAAGGTCGCGCAGAAGAACGAATGGGAGGAGTTGGTAGGCAAGGTCGCGTCCGGTCCGCCCGCCTACTCGCTGTTCAAGCTGCTCGACCCGGTGGTCAACGTGGCCGAGATGTTCATCCACCACGAGGACGTGCGCCGCGCCAAGCCGGGCTGGGAGCCGAGGGAACTCGAACCCAAACTGGTTGAAGGACTTCGCAAGACCGTGTCCCTACTCGGCCGGTTGACGCTGGCCAGCCTCCCCGCGCGGGTCGCACTGCGCACCGCTGACGGCAAGACTTTGCTCTTCGCCGGCAGTGGGCCGGCCGTCACGGTCACCGGTAGGCCCGAAGAATTGCTGCTGTTCGCTGTCAATCGGGAGGCCAGGGTGGATTACCAGGGCGACGAGTCGGCGATCCGGCAGGTGCGTGAGGCGCCGAAGAGCTTGTAGCGGAGCGGGATTCAGCGCGGCACGCTGGGAGCCACCCGTACCTTGATGTTCTTCATCAGCGGCTGGTGGCTCTGACTGCTGTAGTCGCTCGCGGCGATCAACACATTCATCTCCGGCATGTAGCCCGCCGCACAGCCTTTCGGCATGTCGTAAGCGAAGGCCCGATACTCCTTGAGGAAGCGCTGGCTGCCGTCGCGCGCGGTGGCCGTGATGTCCACCAGGTCGCCCGGTTCGATGTGCCGGGCGCGCATGTCGTCGGCGTTCATCAAAATCAGCGTGCGCACATTTTTGACCCCCCGGTAACGGTCGTTGTCGGAGTAGATCGTCGTGTTCCACTGATCGTGACTGCGCATGGTCTGCAGGATGAGCACATCACCCAACGGCACCTCGTCCGGTAGGGGAGCGGCCGAGAATTCGGCTTTGCCCGATGGCGTGAAGAAGACTAGTTCACGCGCTGGCTGCCGAATGCGGAATCCCAGCGGCAGCCGCACCCGGCGGTTGAAGTCCTCGAAGCCGTCGAGGACTTCGGCCATGGTGTCACGGATCCGGTCGTAGTCCTCGATGTAGCTCTGCCAGGGTGTTTTGCTCTGCGGGAGGGTGGCGCGCGCCATGCCGGCGATGATGGCCGGCTCGGAGAGCAGGTTTGGTGATGCCGGTTTCTTCATTCCTACGGACAGGTGCACCATGCTCATCGCGTCTTCGACCGAGGTGGACTGAAGGCCGCCGCGCTGGTGGTCCTTCTCGGTGCGGCCCAGGCAGGGCAGAATCAACGCCTTCTTACCGTGCACGAGGTGACCCCGGTTGAGTTTGGTGCTCACCTGCACCGTCAGCGAACAACGTCGCAGACCCGCGGCGGTGAGTTCGGTGTCGGGCGCGGCCAGGACGAAATTGCCGCCCAAGCCGACGAAGACCTTCACCTGGTCCTCGTTCATCGCCTTGATGGTGGCGACTGTGTCCATACCGTGCTCGCGTGGTGGGTCGATGTGGCAGACCTGGGCGAGCCGGTCCAGGAACTTCTCGCTCGGACGGTGGTCGATGCCGCAGGTGCGGTTGCCCTGGACATTGCTGTGGCCGCGCACGGGCGACGGACCCGCGCCTTCCCTGCCGAGGTTGCCGCGCATCAGAAGCAGGTTGACGATCTCGCGGACCGTGTCGACGCCGTGTTCGTGTTGGGTGATGCCCAGACACCAACTAATCAGTGTTCGGTCGGAGCGCGAATAGATTTCAGCGGCTTTGACCATGTCTGTGCGAGTCAGTCCGGACTGCGTCTCCAGCTCAGCCCAAGAGGTGGCCTCGCACAGCGCACGGTATTCCTCGAACCCCTGCGT
This sequence comes from Mycobacterium sp. IDUB_37, assembly GCF_055419245.1. Classification (NCBI taxonomy): domain Bacteria; kingdom Bacillati; phylum Actinomycetota; class Actinomycetes; order Mycobacteriales; family Mycobacteriaceae; genus Mycobacterium; species Mycobacterium sp. IDUB_37. The sequence continues at coordinate 131,232 of NZ_JBVAXG010000013.1, forward strand.
GTATCGCTCGATGAACTCATGGTCCAACGCCTTGTGATCGGTCCGGCTCTGCTCCAACACCGCCTTGGCGATTCCGCGCAGTAGTGCCATGTCGCCACCTACCCGCACCTGCAGGTTGAGGGTGCTGGTACGCGTCGTCTTGAACATGGCCATGTGCATCAGGTCATGCGGCACGATCGTCCGGGTGGCCGCTGCCTCCACCATCGGGTTGATATGCACGACCTGTGCACCGCGGCGGTAGGCCTCGGCGAGCGCAGTGAGCATGCGCGGCGCGTTGGAAGCCGCGTTGACACCGAAGATGAACAAGGCGTCGGCCACTTCCCAATCCTTGAGATCAGCCGTGCCTTTGCCGGTGCCCAGGGCCGCGAAGAGGGCGCGTCCGGAAGCTTCGTGGCACATGTTGGAGCAGTCGGGCAGATTGTTGGTGCCATACTCGCGTGCCATCAGTTGATAGAGGAAAGTTCCCTCGTTACCTAGCCGCCCCGACGTGTAAAAGGCGGCCTGGTTGGGGCTGTCCAGCCCGCGCAGTTCGCGGCCGATCAGGTCGAATGCGTCCTGCCAGGAGATGGGCTTGTAACGGTCGGTGCCGGCGTCATAGACCATCGGCTCGGTGAGACGGCCCTGGTCTTCCAACGCGAAGTCGGACCAGCCCAGCAATTCCGAAACCGTGTGCTGGGCGAAAAAGTCGGCGCCGACCCGCTTATGCGTCATCTCCCACGTGACGTGCTTGATGCCGTTCTCGCAGATGTCGAGCTTGAGGCCTTTGGTGTCGTCCGGCCACGCGCACCCCGGGCAGTCGAACCCGCCGTCCTCGTGGTTCATCTTATGAATAGCGCGCGCCCCTTTGACCAGGGCGTGCTCCTGCACCAGCACTTTGGAGACGCTCATGGCCGCACCCCAACCTGCGGCGGGGTGGTGATAGTCGTGCTGGGAAGGGATTGCGTCGGTCGGGGGCCCGTCCCCGCCGGCCGATGTCAGGTTGGTTGCGTTCACATCAGATGTGGTCATCGTCAACACCTTTGGCTCAGCGGGACGCGAAGCCGTCCGGGAGGGCAGCCTGAAACAGTCTGGGTACAGTCTGCACCCACTTCGGGCCCAGCGAAAACAGAGGCGACGCCGCCGGTGTCCAACGACTTGCATTGAGATAAGGTCACCCTTAGTTTGAGGGGGTAACTTACTGCAGTCGAAGGGGCCGGGCAGGTGAAAACCGTCGCGTCGCGAGCAGGCGGACGTCCCGCGCTCATCGCGGTGGACGACGTCCTGCGCGTGGGTCGCGAGCTGGGTATGCGACGGCTGAGTGTCAATGCGGTCGCCGCTCAGTTGGGTGTGTCGGCGACTGCCCTGTATCGGCACGTCGAAAGCCGTTGGGCACTGGAGCGATTGGTCGGTGAGAGTCTGCTCGCCGAACTCGAGCTTCGTGACGACCCCACGGACGATATCGAAGCCCACCTGCTTTCGTTCGGACTTCAGTTGTGGCGCTTCACCGTTGAACACCCCGGGCTGGCCGCCTACCTGCAGATCCTGTTTCCGCGCGGCGACGCCGGCGTGCGGTTGTTGGTCACCGAAGTCGACGCGGTGAGCCGGCGCGGATACGCCGAGGACGCCGCGATCATGTTGAGCAGTGCCGTCGCCACGCTGGCGATCAGTCTCGCCGCCCGAGAAGAGAGTAATGCCAACGCAACCGGGGGCGATCAGGCCAATCGGTTCGCAGCGGAGCGCGACGCGGTAGCCCGACGGCTGGCAGGTGATGCTCGCCTGGGTGCGGCCCATGTCGGCTGGCCCGAGATGGCGAATTCGGAGTATGTGCGGCTGTTATTGGCCGCTTCGATCCGGGGGTTGGTCGGGGAGATCCCGCCGGGCCGTCCGGTCAAGGAAGTCGTGGCGCGCTACACCGCCACGGGAGAGGATCTTTGATGGCACGGGGCTTTCAGGGCGTGATGATGAAGGGCTTCGGCGCCCGCGACCACATCGCGACGGTGCTCGAAATCGTCACGATCGCACCACATTTCGTGCGGATCTGGATGGAGTCGCCGACGCTGTTCGATGAGGTCGAGGCCGAACCGGCCGCGTGGCTGCGGTTCTGGTTCCCTGACCCGAAGGGGTCCAGCACCGAATTCCAGCGCGGCTACACGATCGCCGAAGCTGACCCGGCCAGCGGCCGTTTCGCGATCGACGTGGTGCTGCACGACCCCGCCGGTCCCGGATCGATGTGGGCGCGCACCGTTGCGCCCGGCGCCACCATCGCCGTCATGTCGTTGATGGGATCGTCGCGCTACGACACCCCTGATGAGCAGCCGGCCGGCTATCTGCTGATCGGCGACTCCGCGTCGATTCCGGGGATCAACGGCATCATCGGAACCATCCCCGACGACGTCCCGGTCGAGTTGTACCTCGAACAACATGACGACAACGACACGCTGATTCCGCTGGCGGAGCATCCCCGGCTGCGGACGCACTGGGTCAGGCGTCACGACGAGAAGTCACTGGCCGAGGCGATCGAAAGCCGTGACTGGTCGAACTGGTATGCCTGGGCCACGCCGGAAGCCAACACGCTGAAGGTCATCCGCAAACGCCTGCGTGACGCGTTCGGCTTCCCCAAGTCCGAGGTGCATGCACAGGCTTACTGGAGCGCCGGCCGCGAGATGGGCACCAGTCGCGGCGACGAGCCAAGCACCGCTGCGCCGATCGACGAGACGCTGGAAGTGGTTGCAGCACAAGCGGAACCGGTCGAAGTTGCCCCGGCGAGCCGGGGCAGTTGGCGGGCCCAGGCCGCAGGGGAGTTGCTGGCGCCACTGCGCACCGCGCTCATTGTCTCCGGCGTGCTGCAGGCAATCGTCACGCTGGTGCAGCTGGCGCCGTACGTGCTACTGGTCGAGCTGGCCCGGCTGCTGGTTGCGGGCGCCGACGAGTCCCGATTGTGGGATGTGGGAATCGCAGCCGTTTCGTTGTTGGGGCTGGGCACCGTTCTGGGGGCCGCGCTGACGCTGTGGCTGCACATCGTCGATGCGCGGTTCTCCCGCGAATTGCGTTCGCGGTTGCTGGGCAAGCTGTCCCGGTTGCCGCTGGGCTGGTTCACCGCCCGCGGTTCGGGTTCGATCAAGCAGTTGGTGCAGGACGACACCCTGTCGCTGCACTATCTGGTCACGCATGCCATCCCGGATGCGGTCAACGCAGTGGTGGCGCCGGTGGCGGTGCTGCTCTACCTGTTCGTCGTCGACTGGCGGGTGGGGCTGGTGCTGTTCGGGCCGGTGCTGGTCTACCTGATGATGTCGTCGGCGCTGATGGTGCAGTCCGGTCCGCGCATCGCTCAATCGCAGCGGTGGGTCGAGACGATGAACAGCGAGGCCGGTGCGTACTTGGAGGGCCAGCCGGTCGTCCGGGTGTTCGGCGGAGCCGCTGCTTCGAACTTCCGGCGTCGACTGGACGAGTACATCGGATTCCTTGTCGCCTGGCAGCGTCCGCTGACGGGCAAGAAGACGATGATGGATCTGGCTACTCGGCCGTCGACGTTCCTATGGCTCATCGCGGTCACCGGCACCCTGTTGGTGGTCACGCACCGGATGGATCCGGTGAACCTGCTGCCATTCTTGTTGCTGGGCACCACCTTCGGCGCCCGACTGCTCGGTATCGGGTACGGCGTCGGTGGCGTTAGCGCAGGCAGACTCGCCGCGCGGCGCCTGCAGATCGCGCTGGCCGAGGGCGAACTCGCCGTCGAGGATCGACCACAGGCAGGATCGGACCCGGCACCGGCCGTGGTATTCGACAACGTCGGCTTCAGTTACCGACCCGGTGTGCCGGTGATCCAGGACGTGTCGCTGGAGCTGCGGCGTGGGACGGTGACCGCCCTGGTTGGCCCGTCGGGCTCAGGCAAGTCCACGCTGGCCGCGCTGCTGGCCCGGTTCCACGACATTGCGCAGGGTTCAATACGTGTTGAGGGCAGAGACATTCGGTCGCTGACGGCCGACGAGCTCTACTCGAACGTCGGGTTCGTCCTGCAGGAAACGCAACTCGTGCACGGTACGGTCGCCGAGAACATCGCGCTGGCGGTCCCCGATGCCACCTTGGAACAGATCCAGGCCGCGGCCCGGGAGGCGCAGATTCACGACCGCATCCTGCGCTTGCCGAGCGGTTACGACACGATGCTCGGCGCGAGCACCGCGCTGTCGGGTGGGGAGCGGCAACGGCTCACCATCGCCCGCGCGATTCTGGCAGACGCTGCCGTCCTCATCCTCGACGAGGCCACCGCCTACGCCGACCCGGAATCGGAATACCTTGTGCAGCAAGCACTTAATCGACTCACCCGAGATCGAACCGTGCTGGTGATCGCGCATCGGCTGCACACCATCACCGGGGCCGACCAGATCGTGGTGCTCGACCACGGCCGGATCGCGGAGCGCGGCACCCATGACGAGCTACTCGCCGCCGACGGCCGCTACCGCCGATTGTGGGAGTCGGGGCAACCCGCGCCCCAGGAGGTGGCACGATGATCCGCACCTGGATCCGGCTGGTGCCGGCTGATCGTCGCGGCAAGGTGCTCGCCTACGCCGTGCTCGCATTCGTCTCCGTAGTGGTGCGCGCCGTCGGCGCGGTGTTGTTGGTCCCCTTGGTGGGAGCGCTGTTCAGCGACGCCCCGCAGCGCGCGTTGACGTGGCTCGGTTGGCTCACCGCGGCGACGGTGCTCGGTTGGTTCATCGACTTCACTACCGCACGAATCGGTTTCGATCTCGGTTTCGCCGTGCTCGACCGCACCCAGCACGATGTGGCAGACCGCCTCCCCGAGGTTCGGCTGGACTGGTTCACCTCCGACAACACCGCAACGGCACGGCAGGCGATCGCCTCGACCGGGCCGGAACTTGTCGGCCTGGTGGTCAATCTGCTGACTCCGCTCATCGGCGGCATCGCGCTGCCGGCGGTCATCGCGTTGGCCCTGGTGCCCATCTCCTGGCAGCTCGGCGTGGCCGCGCTGGCCGGTGTGCCCTTGTTACTCGGCGCATTGTGGGCGTCGGTGCGCTTGACGCGCCGGGCCGACGCCGCCGCGGGTGAAGCCAACACCGCGCTGACCGAACGCATCATCGAGTTCGCCCGAACCCAGCAGGCGCTGCGGGCCGCGCGACGGGTGGAGCCCGCCCGCAGCGTGGTCGGCACTGCGCTGACCGCCCAGCACAGCGCCACGATGCGGTTGCTGGGCAAGCAGATTCCGGGGCAGCTGTTGTTCAGCATCGCCAGCCAGTTGGCGCTCATCCTGTTGGCCGGAGTCACGACGGCGCTGACCGTGGGTGGAAAGCTCACCGTGCCCGAGGCGATCGCGTTGATCGTCGTGATGGCCCGATATCTGGAGCCGTTCACCACCGTCAGCGAATTGGCGCCGGCCCTGGAGAGCACCCGCGCCACCCTCGAGCACATCCGTTCGGTGCTGACCGCTCCCGCGATAGGAGCGGGGACCGCCGCGCTCGGTGACCATGCCGGGGCGCCCCGCATCGACTTCGACGGTGTCACTTTCAGTTACGACGGTTCTGACGATCAACTGGCGCTCGACGGCGTCAGCTTCTCGCTGCAGCCGGGAACGGCGACGGCGATCGTCGGGCCGTCCGGTTCCGGCAAGAGCACGGTCCTGGCACTGATTGCCGGACTGCACCAGCCGACTCGGGGCCGCGTGCTAATCGACGGCGTTGACACCGCGACGTTGGCGGCAGCTGCCCGTCGCGACGCCAGCAGCGTCGTCTTCCAGCATCCCTATCTCTTCCACGGAACGATCCGCGAGAACGTGTTCGCCGGTGGTCCGGGAGCCGACGACAGCCGGTTCGCGCGGGCCATCCGGCTGGCACGGGTCGACGAGCTCACCGCCAGGCTTCCCGACGGTGAGGAGACCGTCGTCGGGGAGGCCGGTTCGGCGCTTTCCGGTGGTGAGCGCCAACGGGTCAGCATCGCGCGTGCCCTGCTCAAAGGTGCGCCCATCCTGTTGGTGGACGAGGCGACCAGTGCCCTGGACAACGAGAACGAGGTTGCGGTGGTCGAGGCGCTGACCGCTGACCCGCATTCGCACACCCGGGTGATAGTCGCCCACCGGTTGGCGAGCATCCGGCACGCCGACCGCGTGCTGTTCGTGGAGAACGGCCGGGTGATCGAAGACGGCAGTATCGACGAATTGCTTGCTGCAGGTGGGCGTTTCAGCGAATTCTGGCGTCAGCAGCACGAAGCCGCGGAATGGCGGATCCTCGCCGAGTAGGCAAGGGGAGCTCCCGAGGTACATGCGGTATGGCTTACAGTCCATAACATGAGTGCCTTGTTGTCGATCCCGCGGTACCCCACCGATGTGACTGCCGAGTGGCTGTCCGCGGTGCTGAGTGGGCGGGGCGCGCCCGTCGAGGTGTCACAGGCCGACGTCGTAGCGATAGGCACCGGGCAGACCGGTGCCACCTACCGGGTGAGCGCCAGTTACGGCGGTGACCCGGGTGGTCTGCCGCAGACGTTCGTGATCAAGTTGCCCGCCCAGGACGACGCCGTCCGCGACCGGGTGGTCATCGGCTATCGCAGCGAGTGCGCGTTCTACGCTTCGGTCGCTGAGCGCGTGCAGGTGCCCATCCCGGAGTGCTTCTACTGCGAGATCACCGACGATGCAATGGAATACGCGCTGTTGCTGGCCGACCAGGCGCCCGCGGTCCAGGGCGACCAGATTGCCGGCTGTGGCCCGCAAGAGGCTCGGTTGGCGGTGACCGCGTTGGCGGGTCTGCACGCGCCCAGTTGGTGCGATCCGGTGTGGCTGGATTTTCCGGGCATCGCGTTCGCGCGCCCGGACGAAGCAGGCGCTGCGGGCATGGGCGAGGTGGCGAAGATGGCTACCGACATCACCCTGGACAAGCTGGGCGGCCGAATGACTGCCGAAGACCGCGAAACTTTCGCTGCGACAATGAATTTAGTAGCGCCGTGGCTGCTTGCCGAGCACGACCGGTTCGCCTTGCTGCACGGAGACTATCGCCTCGACAACATGCTGTTCGACCCGGAGCGAACCAGGATCACTGTGGTCGACTGGCAGACGCTCGGTGTGGGTCTGCCGGCCAGGGATCTGGCCTATTTCACCGCCACCAGCCTCGATTCCCAGCTGCGTGCGGAGATCGAAGGCGACCTCGTCGACGAATACCACCGGGCGCTACTGGATCTCGGCGTCACCGACTACGACCGTGACACCTGCTGGCGCGACTACCGCCTCGGCGTGGTGCAGGCGCCGCTGATCTCAGCGCTCGGGTTCGCCTTCGCCACCTCGACCGAGCGCGGCGACGACATGATGCTCGCCATGCTGAGCCGGGGCTCCCGGGCGATTCGAGAGCTGGGCACTCTGGACCTGCTCAGCTGATTCGCGCTAGTACTGCGTGGACCCCTGGTCCACCGGGATCTTCGCGGCGGTGATGTTGCGCGACTCGTCGCTGGCCAGCCAGCACACGGTGTCGGCGATGTCCTCGGGTTCGGCGGCCCAGCGCGGGAGAAACGGGGTCAGCATGTGCGACAACTGCGGGTACGTCTTCATCACCCGGCGCGTCTCGGCGATCATCTGGCCGCCACCCATCGGGGAGTTCACCGCACCCGGGTGAACGCTGTTGACCCGGATTTTGTGTTGACCCAATTCGGCGGCGAACGCCCGGGCCATCCCGGTGATGGCGTGCTTACTGGCGGTGTAGTGCACCATGAACGGTTGCATCTTGGCGCCGGCCGCGGAACTGATCAGGATGACCGAGCCACCTCGCCCGCCCTCGATGATCTTGTCGGCCCCGGCCATCACGGTGTTCCAGGTGCCAGTCACGTTGATGTCCATGACATCGCGGAAGTTCTCCGGGGTGATCTCATTCCAGATTTGTGGGGCCGCGATGCCGGCGTTGGCCACGATGATGTCGAGCCGACCAAGTTCGGCGACGCCATCGTCGACGACTTTGCGCAGTGCTTCGAAGTTGCGGATATCTACCTCGGCGGCAATGATGCGCCGGCCTGTTTGTCCCACTAGCCGAACGGTTTCGGCGAGATCCTCCGGCGTGGCCGAATCGTAGGGCACGAAGTCGGGAAGTTTGCCGGCGATGTCGACCGCGATGATGTCCGCACCCTCGCTCGCCATCCGCACGGCGTGGGCGCGACCCTGGCCCCGCGCCGCCCCGGTGATGAAGGCGACCCGGCCTGCCAGTCGCCGGCTCATCTCTGCGCGGCCTTGATCAGATTGGAGCCGATGATCAACTGCTGAATCTCGCTGGTGCCCTCATACAGTCGAAGCAGGCGGACATCCCGGTAGATGCGTTCGACCGGAACACCACGCATGTACCCGCTGCCACCGTGGACCTGCACCGCGAGATCGGCTACCTTGCCCGCCATTTCGGTGCAGAAGAGCTTGGCCGCCGACGGCGCGATCCGTCGATCCTCGCCATTGACCCACCGCCGTGCGGTGTCGCGGACCAGAGCACGCCCGGCCAGCACACCGGTTTGCTGCTCAGCGAGCATCGCCTGGACCAACTGGAATGTGCCGATCTGCGTGCCGCCCTGGGTTGCCTTCGCCGCGTAGGACACGGATTCGTCGAGTGCGCGCTGGGCGGCGCCGACCGCGACCGCGGCGATGTGCACGCGTCCGCGGGCCAGCGAGGTCATGGCGGCGCGATAGCCGATGTCCTCGTTGCCGCCGATCAGCGCGGTGTCATCGAGGCGGACGTCGTCGAAGCGGACATCGGCCGTCCAGGCGCCTTCCTGGCCCATCTTGGCGTCCTTGGTGCCGATTTGGACGCCCGTTGCGTCGGCCGGCACCAGGAAGACGGCGATGCCCGGGCCCTTGTCGTCGGCGGGCCTGGTCCGGGCGAAGACGATGAACAGATTGGCGTTGGGGGCATTGGTGATGAACTGTTTCTGTCCGGAGATCACCCAATCACCGTTGTCCCGAACGGCTTTGGTTTTCAGGCCGGCCGGGTTGGATCCGGCGCCGGGTTCGGTCAGTGCAAACGAGGCGACAACATCGCCGGAGGCGATTCCCTCGAGCCACCGAGTCTTCTGCTCATCGGTGCCGAACCCGACGAGCACCTGTCCGGCGATGCCGTTGTTGGTGCCGAACATCGATCGGACGGCCAATGATGTGTAGCCCAACTCCATCGCCAGCTCGACATCCTGCACCAGGTTCAGGCCGAGACCGCCCCATTCCTGCGGGATCGCATAGCCGAACAGGCCCATCTTCTTGGCTTGGTCGCGCAGATCGTCCGGAACCCGGTCGTCGTCGAGAATCTCCTGCTCACGCGGCACGACCACGGTCCGCACGAAGTGGCGGGTCTGCGCCAGGATCTCCTGAAAGTCCTCGTCAGATACCTCGGGAGCGTCAGCAGTCATGGGTATATCGTATATGAAATACGATATTGGCTTGACGAGCGCCCCGTCGAGGGCCAGGACAACTAGGGATGCGTGATACAGGTGTCGTTGCTGAATGGACAGACCGCGGTCATCACGGGCGGTGCACAGGGTCTCGGTTATGCGATCGCGGAGCGCTTCGTCGCCGAGGGCGCGCGTGTGGTGCTCGGTGACGTGAATCTGGAAGCGACCGAGGTCGCGGCAAAGCAACTCGGTGGCGATGATGTCGCGATCGCCGTGCAGTGCGATGTGACTCAGGCGGCCGACATCGAAACCCTGATCCAGACCGCCGTCGAACGTTTCGGCGGCCTCGACATCATGGTCAACAACGCCGGCATCACCCGTGACGCCACCATGCGCAAGATGACCGAGGAGCAGTTCGATCAGGTCATCAACGTGCACCTGAAGGGGACCTGGAACGGCACCCGGTTGGCCGCTGCGGTCATGCGGGAGAACAAGCGGGGCGCGATCATCAACATGTCGTCGGTATCGGGCAAGGTCGGCATGATCGGCCAGACGAACTATTCGGCGGCGAAGGCGGGAATCGTCGGGATGACTAAGGCGGCCGCCAAAGAGCTTGCCTATCTTGGTGTTCGGGTCAATGCGATTGCCCCGGGGCTGATTCGCTCGGCCATGACCGAGGCCATGCCACAACGGATCTGGGACTCCAAGGTCGCCGAGGTGCCGATGGGCCGGGCCGGTGAACCCAGCGAGGTCGCCAGCGTCGCGTTGTTCCTCGCTTCCGACCTGTCGTCGTACATGACCGGCACCGTCATGGAGATCACCGGCGGCAGGCACCTGTGAGGCAGGCTTTCATTTGCGAGCCGGTACGAACGCCGATCGGCCGCTACGGCGGAATGTTCAAGTCGCAGAGCGCCGTTGACCTCGGTGTCGCCGCGCTGAAGGGGCTGCTCGAGCGAACCGGCCTCGCCCCGGAAGCGATCGAGGACGTCATCCTCGGCCACTGCTATCCCAGCAGCGAGGCGCCCGCGATCGGGCGGGTGGTTGCTCTGGATGCCGGTCTGCCCGTGACGGTTCCGGGGATGCAGGTTGACCGCCGCTGCGGGTCGGGGCTGCAGGCGGTGATCCAGGCGTGCCTACAGGTGAGCACCGGCAATAACGACATTGTCTTAGCCGGTGGCGCCGAGAGTATGAGCAACGTCGCGTTCTATTCGACCGACATGCGTTGGGGTGGAGCACGGTCCGGTGTGAACGTGCACGACGGATTGGCTCGCGGACGCACCACCGCGGGCGGCCGGGACTACCCGGTCCCGGGAGGGATGCTGGAGACTGCCGAGAACCTGCGCCGGCAATACGGCATATCCCGTCAGGAGCAGGACGAGCTTGCGGTGCGGTCACACCAGCGTGCGGTGGCCGCGCAGAAGAACGGAATCCTCGCCTCGGAAATAGTTCCAGTGATTGTTCCGGTATCGTCGCGCACCCGTCAGGGCGAGGATGTGATCGACACCGACGAGCATCCGCGCGCCGACACCACGGTGGAATCGCTGAGCAAGCTCAAACCCGTTCTGGTAAAAGGTGATCCGGAATCCACCGTCACCGCGGGCAACGCGAGTGGACAGAACGACGCGGCATCGATGTGCGTGGTCACCACCCCGGAAACGGCGGCTCGGTACGGCCTGACGCCGCTGGTGCGCCTGGTGTCGTGGGGCCAGGCGGGCGTTGCTCCCAACATCATGGGCATCGGGCCGGTCCCAGCGACCGAAGTCGCCCTGGCAAAAGCCGGATTGCAACTCAAAGACATCGATCTCATCGAACTCAACGAAGCATTCGCAGCCCAGGCCCTGGCTGTGATGCGGGAGTGGAACTTCGGGGAAGCCGACCACGACCGAACCAACGTGCACGGCTCGGGCATCTCGCTGGGACACCCGGTCGGCGCGACCGGGGGGCGGATGCTCGCCACTCTGGCGCGCGAACTCGGCCGCCGCCAGGCGCGCTATGGCCTGGAGACCATGTGCATCGGTGGCGGCCAGGGTCTGGCCGCGGTCTTCGAGCGGGTCGATACCGCATGACTGCGTTGCCCCTGAGCGGCATTCGCGTCATCGAGGTGTCGAGCTTCGTCGCCGCGCCACTGTGTGGCATGACGCTGAGCCAGCTGGGGGCCGAGGTGATCCGCGTCGACCCGATCGGCGGCGCCGCCGACGCGCAACGATGGCCGCTGACCGCCGACGGCACCTCGATCTACTGGACCGGCCTCAACAAGGGAAAGCGTTCGGCCACAATCAATTTACGCTCGCCCGAAGGTCAGGAGCTAATCCAGCGACTGATCGTCGAAGGAGACGGCATCGTCGTCACCAATGCGGTGCTGCCGTGGCTGAGCTACGAACTATTGGCAGCCAGTCGATCCGACGCCATCCATGTGCAGCTACTTGGTCGCCATGACGGATCCACCGGCGTGGACTACACCGTGAACGCGGCGATCGGCTACCCATTGGTGACCGGCCCGGCCGATCACGCGGGTCCGATCAACCACGTGTTGCCCGCCTGGGACGTCACCTGCGGTTTATACGCCGCGCTCGCGGTGGTGTCCGCCGTGCACCGTCGTGACCAATCCCGAGTAGGCGCGCAGGTGAGCATCGCGCTCGAAGACGTCGCATTGGCGACGGCGGGCAACCTGAGCCTGCTCACCGAGCCTCAGGTGCTCGGAACCCAACGCGAGCGCCTGGGCAACTCCATCTACGGCCAATACGGTCAGGACTTCGTCAGTCGCGACGCAGCCAGGTTCATGGTCGTTCTGTTGACCCGGCGCCACGTTCGCGACTTGGTCGAGGTGACCGGCACCGGTCGGGCGGTCGCGGCGCTGGCGGCGGCGCTGGACGCCGACTTCGAAACCGAGGGGGATCGCTACCGCTACCGCGACGTGCTCTCCGGCCTGTTCGGCACCTGGTTCGCCGGCCACGACGCCGACGAGATCATCGAGGCATTGTCTGGCACCACGGTGCTGTGGGAGCGCTACCGCACTTTTGCCGAGGTGGCCAGTGGCCCGAAAGTGACTGCGAATCCGCTGTTTTCCTCGCTGCATCAACCGGGTGTCGGTGATTATCTTGCACCGGCTATGCCCGCCGCATTCGACGGCGTGCACCCGGCGAGCACTGCCGCGCCCGTACTCGGTGCCGACACCGCCGACATCCTCAACGAATACCTGGCAATGACGACCGAAGACATCGCGCGTCTGTTGAGCGCAGAGACGATAGGGGACTAGCCCCATGACCAGACTGGCCCAGACCCTTGGCCTCACCGAGATCCAGACTGAAATCGTCACGACGGTAAGGCGATTCGTCGACAAGGAAGTCATTCCCAACGCGCCGGAACTCGAACGTAGCGACACCTACCCGCAGGCGATCGTCGACGGATTGCGTGAAATGGGATTGTTCGGCCTGATGATCCCGGAGGAGTACGGCGGGCTGGGGGAGTCACTGCTGACCTATGCGCTCTGCGTCGAAGAACTGGCGCGGGGCTGGATGAGCGTATCCGGCGTACTCAATACCCATTTCATCGTCGCGTACATGCTGCGCCAGCACGGCACCGACGAGCAGAAGGAACGCTTCCTGCCGCGGATGGCGGTCGGCGAGACGCGCGGCGCCTTCTCGATGTCAGAACCCGAACTGGGCTCCGACGTCGCAGCTATCCGCACCCGGGCCACCCGCAACTCCGACGGCACCTACACCATCGACGGCCAGAAGATGTGGCTCACCAACGGCGGCAGTTCGACGCTGGTGGCTGTGCTGGTGCGCACCGACGAAGGCGCCGACAAGCCGCACCGCAATCTGACCGCGTTCCTGGTCGAGAAGCCAACGGGATTCGGCGAAGTACTGCCGGGCCTGATCATCCCGGGCAAGATCGACAAGCTGGGTTACAAGGGCATCGACACCACCGAGCTCATCTTCGACGGCTACAGGGCCAGCGCCGACGACATCCTCGGCGGCAAGCCTGGGCAGGGCTTCTTCCAGATGATGGACGGCATCGAAGTCGGCCGGGTCAACGTGTCGGCGCGGGCCTGCGGCATCGGCATCCGGGCTTTTGAACTGGCGGTGAAGTATGCCCAGCAGCGCGAGACCTTCGGCAAGCCGATCGCGGAGCACCAGGCCATCGCGTTCCAGCTGGCCGAGATGGCCACCAAGGTCGAAGCGGCACATCTGATGATGGTCAATGCGGCTCGGCTGAAGGACTCCGGCGAACGCAATGATGTCGCAGCGGGTATGGCGAAGTACCTGGCCAGTGAATTCTGTTCGGAGGTAACCCAACAGAGCTTCCGGATTCACGGCGGCTACGGCTACTCCAAGGAGTACGAGATCGAGCGGTTGATGCGCGACGCACCTTTCCTGCTCATCGGTGAGGGAACCAGCGAGATCCAGAAGCAGATCATCAGCAAGCGTCTACTGGACGAGTACCGGGTGTGACGCCATGACGGTCCCCGATTTCGTTGCGAGGCCTCAGCTTTCGGAGGATGTCGCGAGCTTCATCCGGAAGCGGATCTTCGAGGGCACCTATGCGGCCGGGCAGTACGTACGACTGGATCAACTGGCCGTGGAGCTGGGGATCAGCGTCACCCCGGTGCGTGAGGCGTTGTTCGCGCTGCGTGCCGAAGGGTTGGTGGCTCAGCAGCCGCGCCGGGGATTTGTGGTGCTGCCGCTGACTCAGCGTGATCTGGCCGACGTCGCCAACGTGCAGGCGCACGTCGGCGGCGAGTTGGCGGCGCGCGCGGCTCTCCATATCACCGACGACCAGCTACGCGAACTCAGCGCGATCCAGGCACAACTCGAGGCGGCCTATGCCGCGGACGACGACGAACAGAAGGTGCGCCTCAACCACGAATTCCACCGCGCGATCAACATCGCCGCGGATTCGCCGAAGTTGGCTCAGCTGATGTCGCAGATCACCCGCTATGCCCCCGAGTCGGTGTTTCCGATGATCGAGCACTGGTCCGACCAGGCTGTCAAAGACCATCGGCGGGTGCTCGATGCGCTGGGCGGACACGATGAGGAGTTGGCCCGCGCCGCAATGTCGGAACACCTTGCCGCCAGCGCAATTCCGTTGATCGACCACCTCATTGAGCGTGGCGTGGTAGTGCAGGCAGTGCCCAGCGACCACAGCTGAGATTTCGACCTGAATGACACAAGGCTTCTTGTTGCTGAACGCGGCCGGGCCTACGCTGCCGTCATGCGCCCAACACGTGTATCTCGGGTATTCGTCGGAGCGCTGGCCTGCGGGTCAGCACTCGCGCTCGCGCCATCCGCGGCCGCCGACCCGGTGGACCCGATTCCCGGCAACGGCATCTTCCTGGTCGGCCCCGACATCGCGCCGGGAACTTACCGCACCCAAGGCCCGTCGGGGCCGCTTATCTTGGTGTTCGGCAAGGTATCCGAGCTTTCGACGTGCATGTGGCTGCTGCACAGCACACCGGATGCCAGCGACGGTGACATCGTGAATTCGGGCTCCGGTATGACCCCGATGTTCGCGACGATCCCGTCGAACGTCAAGGCCTTCGAGACCAAGAACTGCCAACCCTGGTTCAGGGCCTAGCCGAGCATCGGCCGCAGCAGCTCGATCAGGTGGCCGCTGGCCCGGTCCCAACGTTTACGCGCCCGCTCTGGATCCCTGTCGACGAAGCTGGTCAGCAGGATGCCACGCAACGCATCCATCGCGGTGTAGACGATGTCGCGTAGTTGTTTCTGCTCGGCGGGGCCGGGCCACAACTGAGCAATTCCGTCCGCCAAGGCGGCGTTGACAAGCGGCTCCACGCGTTCGATCTGTCCCGCGAGTACCGGATCGGTGCGTGCGGCCACCCACAACTCGACAGTCGCGGTGAACATCGGACCCTGGTGGGCCTCCCACAGGTAATTCAGCAGTGTGACAACGGGATCCGGCCCGAGAGTTGCCAGGCCCAGGTCCCGCATCATCGCCTGCGCCCGTTGCTGAGCCGGTGTTCGATGGCCGCAACCACCAGATCTTCCTTCGACCCGAAGTGGTGCACCTGGGCGCCGCGGGTCACGCCGGCCACCGCGGCTACCCGTTGGGTGGTGGTGCCCGCGTACCCGGCGACCCGATGCCGATTCACCTCGATCAGGAAGTCGCCAAGGACGCCGGGCTGCCCGGCATCATCGCGCACGGGTTGTGCACGATGGCATTCACTTCCTGGGCAGTACTCACCGAGGTGGCCGATTCCGACGTCACCCGACTCAAGCGACTGGCGGTGCGGTTCTCCAAGATGGTGTTGCCCGGCGACGAACTGAGCACCCGGATCTGGCGGACCGGCAGTGCCGAGGGCATCACCAGCTACGCATTCGAGACCGCACGCGGCGACGATCTTGCCATCACCGACGGGCTGGTCGAAATAGCGGACAGCACAAACAATTAACTAGAAAGGCTGGGAATATGGGCGAATTGGACGGTCGCGTTGCAGTCATCACGGGGGCAGGGCGCGGAATCGGACGTGAACACGCACTGCTGTTCGCGAGCCAGGGCGCTTCGGTCGTCGTCAACGATCTCGGCGGCAGCAATGCCGGGGAGGGTGCCGACGGCGGGCCCGCTCAGCAGGTAGTCGACGAGGTCATCGCCAACGGTGGTCGCGCCGTCGCCAACACCGAAAACGTCGCAACCTGGGCGGGTGCCCAGAGCATGGTGGAACAGGCAATCGACGAGTTCGGGCGCCTCGACGTCGTCGTCAACAATGCCGGCATCCTGCGGGACGGATTCATCGCGACGCTCGAGGAGGAGGCGTGGGACGCGGTGGTCGCAGTGCATCTCAAGGGTCACTTCGCGGTGCTGCGACACGCGGCGGCGTACTGGAAGGCTCAGTCCAAGGCCGGCGAGCAGCCCACCGCGGCGGTGATCAACACCGCATCGGGATCGGGTGTGACACTGCCGAATCCAGGACAGATCAACTACGGCGCGGCGAAGGCGGGGATTGCCGCGATGACGTTGATCGCCGCGGAGGAACTCGAGCGTTACGGGGTGCGGGTCAACGCGATCGCGCCGATCGCGCGAACCCGACTGACCCTGGCAACACCCGGCATGGGCGCGCTGATGAGCGAGCCCGAGGACGGTGAGCACGACCTGTTCAGCCCGGCCAACATCTCGCCGTTGGTCGCCTACCTGGCAACCGAGAAGTGCCCTGTCACCGGTCACGTCTACGCCGTCCAAGGCGGCGCCATCTCGCTGCTCAGAGGGTGGCACGACGTTGCGACCATCGAAACCGACGGCCTCTGGCAGATCGACGACATCGCCGCCCGCCTACCTGGTTAGGAGATCCCGTGATCGAGTGGTCCGAGACTGACCTGATGATGCGCGACAGCATGCGCGCGTTCATCGACAAAGAGATCCGCCCGCATCTGGACGGCCTGGAAACCGGAGCGGTGTCCCCATACCCGTTGGTGCGCAGGCTGTTAAGTGAGTTCGGTCTCGACGTGCTGGCCGCCGAGGCGGTCAAGACGATGCTCGACAAGCAGCGCGTCACGCAAGATGCGGGCGAATTTCGCAGTGCGGGACCAGGTTTCGGCGCGGTGGGCGAACAGGTGTCGATGGCGGCCGCATTGGTGATCGAGCTGGCCGGGGTGAGCATCGGGCTGCTCAGCACCGTGGGAGTGAGTCTGGGCCTGGGTGCGGCGACGATCATGAGCCGCGGCACCCTGGCGCAGAAGGAGCGCTGGCTGCCCGACCTGATGACCTTGGACAAGATCGCCGCATGGGCCATCACCGAGCCGGACGCGGGCTCGGATGCGTTCGGCGGCATGAAGACCTATGTGCGACGTGACGATGCGGATTACGTTCTCAACGGGCAGAAGACCTTCATCACCAACGGGCCCGACGCCGACGTCGTCATCGTGTACGCCAAGCTCGACGAAGGCGACCCCATCAACAAGCGCGACCGACCGGTGCTGACTTTCGTGCTGGAAAAGGGGATGCCCGGGTTCACTCAAGGCAGGCCGTTCAAGAAGATGGGCATGATGTCCTCTCCCGCCGGAGAGTTGTTCTTCGACAACGTGCGGCTGACCCCTGACCGGCTGCTGGGCGAAACCGAACAGCACACCAGCGGAGACGGCCGCGACAGCGCGCGCGCCAGCTTCGTCGTCGAACGCATCGGTATCGCACTGCTGTCGCTGGGCATCATCAACGAATGTCACCGGCGCTGCCTGGACTACGCGCGTACCCGCACGTTGTGGGGCAAGGAGATCGGCCGGCTTCAGCTGATCCAGCTCAAGCTGGCCAAGATGGAAGTGGCACGGCTCAACGTGCAGAACATGGTGTTCTCCTCCCTGGAGCGGCTAAGAGCCGGCAAGTTACCGTCGCTGGCAGAGGCCTCGGCCATCAAGTGGTATTCCTCCGAGGCTGCCACCGACGTCGCCATGGATGCCGTGCAGCTTTTCGGCGGCAACGGATACATGGCTGAGTACACCGTCGAGCGGCTGGCCCGGGACGCCAAATCGCTGATGATCTAAGCTGGCAGCAACGAAGTCCAGATCACGCACGTGGCCAAAGGTCTGCTTGCCGGGTGAACTGTGCGTGACCGGTTGTTGCCGGACCACCTATGGGCATACGCTGCAGAAATGCGCCCTTCGCTTGCGTCCCGTGCGACCGCCGTTCTTGTAGCCTGCGTGTCAACGATCGTGCTGGCGGCGCCGGCCGCTGCCGACCCGCTGGACCCGATCCCGGGTACCGGAGTCTTTGTTGTCGGGCCAGACATCGCGCCCGGGCTCTACCGCTCGGCCGGGTCGGCGTCGACCTTCGGGGTCTGGATCAACAATGTGCCTACCCAGGACTCGATGTGCGCGTGGTTCACCTACAGCACGCCGGATGCGAACAAGGAGCACGTCCTGCAGACGAACATCTCGGTCGGACCGATGTTCGCCAATATCAACACGTCCGTGAAGGCCTTCGAGTCCCAGAACTGCCAACCCTGGGCGCGGGTTCCCTAAACGCGACTCGCTTGCGCCAGCATCTGGCGAAGCACCCGGACGTCCACCTTGCCGGTACCGCCGCGCGGAACGTCGTCATCGGACCCCAACAGCACCCACACCGTCGGAACCTTGAAAGAGCTCAGCAGTCCGCGCGCGGCGCTGCGCAATTGGTCGACGCTCATTGAGCGGCTGATCACCGCCGCGCCTACTTCTCCGGAAACTTCTGTCACGAATGCACTTTCGACGTCATCGATACTGCGCAGAGCGCGCTCGACCTCGCTGGGATAGACGGTGGCGCCGCTGACCTTGAACATGTCATCGGACCGTCCGTGGTAGAAGAGAAATCCGTCCTCGTCGAGCCTGCCGAGGTCGCCGGTGGGGTAGAACCCGTCGGGGGTGAACAGCTCTTCTCGGGCGCGGCGGCAGATTCCGCGCAACGTGTGCGGCCCTCGCAGTTGGATCATGCCGATAGTCCCGGCTGGCACGGGTTCGCCGCTATCGACGTCGACGATGCGAACATCCATGCCCGGGAACGGTTTTCCGCAGCTGCCCCAGGCGCAGGCCGGCATATCGGTGTCGGCGGCGTAGCCGCAGTACGGCCCGAACGCCTCGGTCATGCCGAACAGTGTGGCACGCGCGCCCGGTTGCGCTCGCTGCTCGACCGGCAGCAGGGCTTCCAGGCTGCCCGCACGCAGCGCGGTCAGATCCGTTCGGGCCCGGTCCGGGTGTCGGGCCAGCGTCTCGGCTTGGTCGGGCCAACCGCGGAACAGTGTGACGCGTTCATTTGCCAGCAATCGCAGGGTCGTATCGGGTTGCGGCCGCTCCTCGGTGACCAAGGTGGCACCGGCCAGCAAAGCGGACAGGATGCCGCTGCCGAAGCCGCCGACCCAGAAGAACGGCATCGGCAGGTACAGCCGGGTCTCGGCGGTGATGCAGCGAGCGGCCAAGCCGGAACGTACTGCCCCCAAGGCGCTTCCGTGGGAATGTATGACGCCCTTGGGTGGACCGCTGCTCCCAGAGGTGAACATGATGACGAGCGGATCGGCAGCCGTGACTGTGTTGGCCATGGCGTCGACGATGCCGGGGGCCCCCTCGCCTGCTTCGCAGAGTCGGTCCGCGGGCCAAACCTGTTGTAGTGCTGGGAGTTCAGCGCGTGGCACGGATCGCAGGGCGTCCAGGTACCGGTTTCCCCGGAATTCCTCGACGCTGACCAGGAACTGCACCGCGGCCATCCGCAACTGCGCGGTGAGCTCGCCAGGCTTTAGCAGGGTGCTCATTGGCACGAGCACCGCGCCGATGCGAGTCAGCGCGATCGCGATCTGCACCCAGCGGGTGCAGTTGGGCATGATCAAACCCACCCTGGTGCCCTTGCTCACCCCGGCCTCGACGAATGCAGCCGCTAAAGCGCTTGTGGTGGTGTCGAGTTCGCGATAACTCAGGCGCGACGTCGGATCGATCACCATGGCTTTAGCGTCGTGACGAGCGGCTTGCGCGACGATCAACTCGTTGATCGTGTCACTCATCGAACAACTTCTTCAGCTGTTGGCTATCGACCTTGCCGCTGGACAGCAACGGGATCTCGGCGCGGGGTAGGGCGATGAACCGCCTGGGGATCTTGTACGACGACAACTCGGCCTTGAGGCGCTCACGCAGCACAGCTTCGTCGAATTCGACGGGATCTTCGGAGACAATGACCACGGCGGCCACCAGTTGTCCGCGGGTCTCGTCCGGCAGCCCGATGACGTGAGCAGCGAAACCGGCTTTGGCAATCGCCTTTTCGACCTCCACGGCGGAAACATTGGCGCCGGCCGTCTTGATCGTTCCGGACAACCGGCCGGTGAAGTACATGAAGCCGTCGTCGTCGGCGCGAATCAGGTCGCCGGTATGAAACCAGCCGTCGGCGTCGAAACAGTCCTCGCGACTGCGCTGGTAATAGCCCTGCATCACAAACGGTCCGCGAATGCAGAGTTCGCCGACGTCCCCGACGCCGACCTGCTTCCCGGTGTCCGGGTCGACGATCATGGTCTGGAATCCCGGCGCCGGCCTGCCGTATGACCCGCGTCGCCGCTCGGGCTGGTCGGATTCGTCTTCGCTGATCAGCAAGACGCTGCCGGCTTCGGTCAATCCCAGCATGTTGTGTCGCAGCTCCGGGTCGGGCGGCCGGTTGCGCATGATCGGATAGAGATTGCCGCGCCGCATCGACGACAGGTCACGTTCGGCGAAGCTGGGGTGGTCGGCCAGGTGCGCGATTCCAGCTGCGAAACCGTTGGTCATGGTGGGCTTTTCGGCCTCGAGCAAGTCGAGCACTGCCCCGGCGTCAATAGCGTTGGAACACAACAGTGTGGAGCCGGCCAGCAGCGTGGCCAGCAGGCCGAAGGCGAGCCCGCCGATCCAGAAGAACGGCGAGTTGCAGAACAGTTTGTCCGCCGGCCCCAGACCGCGGATCTGGTTGAGGTTGCGTTGGTGGCTCAGCAACGCAGCGTGGGTGTGCACCACCCCCTTGGGGGCACTGGTTGAGCCCGACGTGTAGACGATCGCCAGCACGTCTGAACCGCCGACGTCGTCTTCCGTTGCGCGCAATAACTCGGGGTTGTCATCGCTTCGGGACGATGAGCCGATGCGCACGTGACGTAATTGCGGCGCGGCCTCGCAGAACAGCGGGCCGTCATCGTCGAACTGGCCGAGTATCTCGGTCAGCCGCTGCCGGTAGTCATGGGAGCGGAAAGTGGCTGCGCCCAACAGGATCGACACATCACTGCCGACCAACTGCTCGTGTAGTTCGCGGGCGGTGGCGAAGGTGGAGAACGGCACCACCACCGCGCCGATGCGGGCGGTCGCCAGCATTGCGACGACGAAGTCGCTGCCGTTGGGATACAGCAATCCCACATGCGTGCCCTTGCCCGCACCCAGCGCGATCAGGCCTTGGGCGAGCGCGGCCGAGCGACGATCGGCCTGGGCGTAACTGATCCGGTCACTGTCGCACACCAGCAGTGGATGGTCGGCTCGCTCGCGAGCCCGGTGTCGCAGCACCGCGGCCACCGTGACCGAGTCAGCGGGCATGACTGAAGAAGGCGCGGACCGCGCTCAGATCGGCCTTGCCGGACGGCGTGCGTGGGATCAGATCGACAATCGCGACATCGGTGGGAATCTCATAGCGCGCCAGCCGCTTCCGCAGATGCTCCACCAGCTCCTCGGTGGTGGCGGCACTGCGCAACTCCACCATGGCCGCCGGCGTTTCGCCGAGGCGATCATCCGGTCGCCCGACGACGGCCGCGCCAGCCACCGCGGGGTGACTTTCCAGCGCGTTGCGGACTTCGTCGGGCATCACTTTGAACCCGCCACGGATGATGGCCTGATCGGCTCGCCCCACGACCCAGACAAAGCCGTCCGTATCGATCCGCGCCATATCCGTCGTCCGCATCCAGTCCGCCGACGAACCCAGTTGCGGCGGTTTGACTTCCAGGCGACCGACTTGGTCGGGCTCCAGCGGTTTGCCGTCGTCATCCACCACGCGTAGTTGCGCGCCGGGATTGGCTCGGCCCACGCTGCCGCGCTTGGCTTTCCAGTACCGCTGGTGGTCGGCGAGCGTCCAGCCGGCCACTCCGCCACCGAATTCGGTTGCGGCATAAGAGGTCAGGACGGGAATTCCGTACTTGTCGTGGAACGCATCGGCGTCTTCGGCCGATAGCGGCGCGGTGCCGCAGTTGACAGCCCGGATGCTGGCCAGGTCGTCGCGGGTCAGGTCCGAGTGCAACACGGTCCGCAGCGCTGCCGGTACCAGCGACACGGTACGAGGCTGGTGCCTGCGCACGGCGGCCGTCCAGCGGACCAGCTCAAAACGCTCCAACAGCACAAAGGGTCTCGCCTCGGCGACGCACTGCAGCACCCGGAACACGCCGCCGATATGCACCAGCGGCGAGTTGACGATCGCCACACCGGTGCGCAGCTCGGCCGGTGCCGGCGCACTGCGATAGCCGCGACCCATCACGCTGTGCGCCAGCATGTCGTAGCTGAGGTCGATCCGCTTCGGGGGACCGGTGGTGCCGCTGGTCAGCATCCGTACCGCGATGTCACCGCCGGAACCTGACGGTGCCGGAGCCGGGCCGGTCCGATCGAAGATGTCCGAGAGGGAGGCGGTTTCGACATCCGGCGCCACCAGGGCTGTCAGATCGTCGGTTTCCCCGACGATCAACGGCAGCCCCAACGCGGCGATATCGGCCCGGGTTCGGTCGTCGCCGCGAGAAGGGTTGATGGTGACTACCGTTCCGCCGGCCATCAGCACGCCGAGAAACGCCGCCACTGCGGCGGGCCGGTTGCGCAACAACATCCCGACGTCGCTGTCGTGCGTGAGCGATCCGATCCGCCGCGCAGCCCCGGCGATCTGCCCCCAGGAATGCCACTGACCGTCGTACTCGACCGCTGGTGCTTCCGGCTGCAGATCCAGCACATCGGTGATGCGCTGACGGAGCGGGTGGATCGTCACTACCGGACCTTGGGTTCGCCGGCGCCCCCGGACTTCTGCTGGGCCGCCAATTCGGCCTTGCCGATCGGGTTGCCGAGGCGGGTGTAGATCAGGCCCTGCTCCATGGCGGCGCGGTAGGGCTTGTCCAGAGATTCCCAGATCGCTTTGACGGTGCCCTGCGTCGCCGAGGGGGGCTTCGCCGCGATAGTTGCGGCGATCGCGTGCGCGCGAGACCATAGATGTTCTGGGTCAACAACTTCCGACACCAGGCCGATCCGCAGCGCGGTATCAGCGCAGACTCGCTCGTCGTTGCCCATCAAGGCTATGCGCAGTGTCTCGCCGAGACCGATCCGTCGCATCAACCCGATCGGTTCCAGCGCGCACACCAGACCGGCCGAGACGTGTGAATCGAAAAACGTTGCCTGCGTTGAACAGATGACGACGTCGGACTCGTTGATGAAATAGAAGGCTCCCGCGGTGCAGATACCCTGAACGGCGCAGACGACGGGTTTCCACATCTTCTGCCACTTGGGACTGAGGAATTCGCCGGGATCCTCGTGATTCCAGATGTTTTCGGGTTGCCCGTAAGGCGTCTTCACGTCCAGGCCCGCGCTGAACGCGCGGGTACCCGCTGCCCTTAGCACCACCGCATGCACCGAGTCGTCGAGTTTGATCGTGCGCCAGGCCTCGGCGATCTCCCGGCACATGGTGCGGTTGAAGGCGTTGAGCTGCTCCGGGCGGTTCAGCGTGAGGGTGGCGACGTGGTCGGAGGCGTCGACCTCGAGCAGCAGGGTTTCGAACTCTCGGCTCATCAGCGGCACTGCCAATTCGGTTTGCGCTTCTCGACGAACGCCTTGGGGCCCTCTTGGGCGTCCTCGGTGCGCAGCACCCGCTCGCGGAAGGTCTCGGCGAGTATCTCGGCTTCGTGCAGAGGCACATTCAACCCCTTGAGGATGGCCAACCGGGTGCCCCGGACCGCCAGCGGCGCATTGGAATTCACGATGTTCGCGATCTCTCTCGCCCGGTCTAACAAGCCGTCGTGCTCGACGATTTCGCTGATCAATCCGAGTTCGTAGGCCCGTTGTGCGCCCATCCGCTCGTGCTTGCCCACCAACGCCATCCGCAGCGCAATCGAGCGGGGTAGCACCCTGGACACCCGCACCAACTCGCGTCCGGCTACCAGTCCGATGCTGACGTGCGGATCGAAAAATGTTGCCTGGTCGGAGGCGATGACGATGTCGGACGTCGTAACCCAGTCCATGCCTGCACCGCAGCACAACCCATTCACCGCGGTGAGGACGGGCTTGGCCATGGTGCGGAACGGCGGTGTGCCTTCCTGTGGCGCTTCCCATTGGTCGTAGGTGGACAGGTAGGGCCGCTCGTAGATCACCTTGCCGTCTTCGGGAATGGCTTTGACATCGGCTCCGGTGCAGAACGCGCGACCGGTGCCGGTGACGATGGTCAGCCACACCTGGTCATCGTTCTCGGCCTCGTCGTAGGCCGCCCGAAGCTCGGTGACCATGTGCGGGCTCAGCGCGTTGAGGGCTTCCGGACGGTTGAGCGTGATGGTGGCCGTGTGCCCGTCGACGTCGTAGGTGATGGTGTCAAATGTGGGCATTCGTCGTTCCCTTCATGGCCTGTCACTGACCCCGGAATTCGGGTGTGCGTCGCTGCCGGAAGGCTTCCAGGCCTTCCTTGAAATCGCTTGTTCGACAGGACAATTCCAAGTTGAACAGTTCCTGCATCAATGACTCGCTCAGCGTTGCGTCCTGGCCGAAGGTCAGCGCCTGCTTCGCGAGTCCGATCGCCACCGTCGGTCCACCCGCCAGTCGGGCCACCAGGTCTTCGACCGCTTCGTCGAAGTCAGCGGCAGGCACGGCCTGGTGGATCAGGCCCCAGTCGGCGGCGTCGGTGGCGCTCACCTTCTCGCCGAGCAGCAGCATTCGCCTGGCCCGGGCAACACCGACCAACCGGGGGAGCAGCCAGGTGGAACCCGAGTCCGGGCTGAAGCCGCGATCCACGAACGGCTCCCAGAACACCGCATCGTCGGTCGCCACGGTGAAATCCGCGGCCAGCGCCAAGTTGGCGCCCATGCCGACGGCCCAGCCACGCACGCTGCACAGCACCGGCAACTGGATGGTGTGGACCAGTTCGATCACTCGATGCGCGGCATGCGGAACGCGTCGCACCAGATCGCCGGTGCGCGGGCGTTGTCCGCCAGCGCTATTGGTGGCTACCCAGTCCGCTCCGGTGCAGAAGTTCTCGCCGGCGCCGCTGATGTGGACTGCACGCAGCGATCCATCGGACGCAGCGTCGGTGAGCACGTCAACTAGCGTCCGAATCATGCTGTGCGTCAGAGAATTTCGGTGCGAAGGGCGATCGAGTGTGATCCGCAGTACCGCGTTGTCCCAGGTTGCGGTCACCAAACCCTGGGCCTCGGCCGAGTCGGCCTCGTGACTCACTGTCGAATCCGGCCTTTCCGCCTATGTTCTCCAACCATACGGTTACCCATACAGTAGGCGATACGATTGCTACGGTGTATAAGTTAGCAAGGAAACCCTACCGGGGAAAAGGCGAGGCAACATGGCCGAGGGCGAGCGGGCAAGGTTTGGCGAAATGCCACTGGCCCAAACGGTCGACGCCGCCGCCGCAATCCGGCGGATCACCTCGCTGTTGCTCTCCCTCGAGCAGTCTCATCCGACGGTGGACGCCATGCTCGCCCAGTTCGCCGATTGGGAGCGTGAACTGGCCCCTGCAGTACCTGGGGATCTAGCGCCCAGTATCGGCGAGCACCACGACGGCAGACGCCGGATCTACCTCGACCACGCCACCGACATCGGTACCTACAACCCGTGCTTTCCCGAATACGTCTTTGACTACATCGATGCCGAGCAGGCTTCCGGGAGGGTCACCTTTCCGCTCGTCTACGAAGGCCCTCCGGGCTTGGTGCACGGCGGCTTTCTCGCGGTCTTCTTCGATTCCGTCATGCAGCACCAGAGTTGCGTTGTCGGCCTTGCCGGCAAGACGCGGTCGCTGAACGTCAGATTCCGTCGTCCGACGCCGATACTGACCGAGTTGCGGTTCGACATCACGCGGTCGCAGGTCGAGAGAGGGATCGTTTCGACGGCGCGACTGCTGCTCGGTGACGAGGTGCTCTGCATCGGCGAGGTCAACACCTTGGCGTCGCGGCCCGACCAACTTTCCACCACCCAATTCGGCAGGCGCCGAAAGGAGTTCGACACATGACCGGCTCGGACACGACCGACGATAGGGTGCTTTTCGAGGTGGATGCCGACCACCGCATCGCCACGATCACGTTGAACAACCCCAAGCAGCGCAACAGCTACGATCCCGGCATGCGTGACGCCGTTGCGCGCTACCTGGATCGGGTGGCCGACGACGACGACCTCACCGTGGTGCTATTGCGCGGCGCCGGAGGAACTTTCAGCACCGGGGCGGACATGAACAACGCCTACGGCTGGTACGGCGAGGCCGCCCGCGAGGCCGACTCAGGACGCCCCAGTCGGCCCAGTCAGCGTCGCAGACTCACGGTGGATCGCAAGTCGTTCGGCTTCTATCACAATCTGATGGGCTTTCCGAAGGTGACGGTCGGAGAGATCGCCGGCTACGCCCTGGGCGGCGGATTCGAAATCGCGCTGATGACAGACATTTCGGTGATCGCCCGCGACACCAAGATCGGCATGCCGGCGACGCGGTTCCTCGGGCCAGCGCTCGGCAGCCTGCACATGTTCTTCCACCGGTTGGGCCCGGTGCTCGCTCGCCGGCTATTGCTGACCGGCGACATAGTCGAAGCGGGCGAGTTGGCCCACCTCGGAATCTTCACCGAAACATGTGATCCCGGGGCGGTGACGGCACGCGCCCGGTACTGGGCGGAGAAGGCGGCCAAGATGCCCGCCGATGGTGTTGTCATCGCCAAGGAAGCGTTCCGGCTCGTCGAGCAGAGCCAGGCGTATCAGGGCGAGGAAGTCGCCAGTTATCTGTTTCACGCCTACGGCACCAACCTGCAATTCGCGCCGGGTGAGTTCAACTTCGTCAAGACACGGGCCAAGCACGGCACCAAAGAGGCGTTCCGGCTACGTGACGAGCATTTCCACGTGCCGGAACCTGAACTCTAGTAACTTATTTCGCGCGTGCGCGGGTCGGGGCCTTTCGGGGCGCGGACTTGCCGGAGCCCTTATCGATCAACTGGCCGGCGTGATCGAGGATGCACTCGAGGCCGTATTCGAAGTTCGTCTCGTCGGGAGCGCCGATGCGGTGTCCCTTGCCGGTCACCTGGGCAATGAGCGGGGTGGTTTCCGGGTCGACGGCCACCGCATCCTCGATGGTGCGGGTTCCGGCGTCCGGCGTCTGATTCTTTTCGTAGAGTCGGTGCAGCACTACGGATCCACGGACGTGCAAGGACATCGCGGAGTAGGTGTCGAATGCGTCTTCGGGTGAGAGTCCGGCCTCGACCAGGTTGGCGATCGCCTTCTCCATTTCCTGCGCCCCGACCCGCGCCGCCTTCGGGCTCAGCGCGGCGCGAATCAGAATCAGGTCGCACAAAATCGGGTTCCCCATAAAGGTTTTCCGCATCAGGCGCGCATGATTGCGCAACGTCTCGCGCCAGTCCTTGGCTTCGACGTAAGGGGTGGCGAAGACGTACTTGCTCAGCGCGCGGTCGGTCATCGCATTGAGCAGATCGTCCTTCTTGCGGAAATACCAGTAGATGCTGGTGACGCCGACGCCGAGGTGTTTGCCCAACAGTGGCATGCTCAGGTTGTCGATCGAGACCTGCTCCGCGAGTTCGAATGCGCCACTGATGATGTCATCGGGATTGATGGACCCGCGCTCGCGTCGCACTCGCTTCTCCGCAGTTGCCTGCTTTGCCACTCCCGGGCACCTCCATCACGATCTGTCCTGAACACGCTGTTTCGAGCCCTCTTGGCCGACCGTCAACCTTACGGTAGCTCTCGTTTCGTCGCACTTACCTCTATTACTGTAATCCCTATCGTAGGCATTTTGGTATAGCTTGCTGGGTGACGAACATGACTGGTCGCAGGCCTTCGGACGCCGAGAACCTGGTGCGGCCTGAGAGGGGCCCCGATGGCGACGGCCGGTGAGGCGCGGGCCTGGGCGCGCGGTGCATTGCAAGGGATCGGCGACTCGCTGTATACGCCGTTTGCCGGTCCAGATGGTGACGACATCGACTGGGACGCTTACCGAACATTGGTGCGCTACTGCGTCGGCGATCTTGGGCACCCGATGTTGTGGTGCACCAGCGGCCTGGCGGAATTCTGGGCGCTGACGCTCGAGGAGCGGAAACGGTTGCTGGAGGTAGCGATCGAGGAGGGGCGCCGCGCGAACCCCGACATCGTCATCCAAGCGTGCACGGCGGCGACGGCGGCGAAGGACTGCGTGGAGCTGACCTTGCACGCCCAACAGGCGGGCGCTGACATCGCTTACATCCAAACGCCGATGATGGAAGCGCACGGCGGCGAAGGTGTGCTGAGCTTTTTCAAGTACGTCGCGTCCCGCACCGATATCGCGCTGGGCATGTTCAACTCACCCTCGTCCGGCTACGTCCTGACGGCGGCCGAAGGTGCGCGCATCTACGACGAAGTCCCCGCTGTGTGTGCCACCAAGGAGGGTGCATTCCGTCCGGAAAGCAGCCGACGACTCCACGAATTGGCGCCCGGTCTGGTGCTCTGGGAATGCGACCGGACGGTGTACCGCGCCGGATGGCTACGCGCCGGGATCGTCTGCCCGGCACAACTGGGCACCGCCGGCTACTTGTTCGAGACTCCCGAGCGCCGGTTGTTCTCGGAATACTGGGATTTGGTGATGTCCGACAAACTGCTCGAGGCGATGGACTACGGGCGTGAGTCGGGCTTGGACCAGTTCGACCTCGACCTCGGCGGGTGGTTCACCTGCTATCCAGGCCGGGCGGACTATTTCACCCACTGGGCCGGGGCATTCAAATACGCGGCATCGGTGCTGGGATTGCCCATCGGATCGTATCCACATTCGCGGCCGCCGCAGGCGGAGTTGCCGCCCGAGGCCAAGGTGCAGATCGAGACTGCATACCGACGCCTCGGGCTCATCTGAAGATGCAAAAGACCCGGCCAGTTTTGGCCGGGCCTTCCGCGGGCAATATGGCTTGTTACTGGCTGGCTTCCTGGCGCGCCTCTTGGACCTTGGCCTCGGCCCGAGCCTTTTCGGCTTCTGCCTCGTACTTGGCCGCGTCGCGTTGTGCGTCGGCCTTGTCCTGCTGGGCCTCGCCCTCTTTGGCCAGCTCGTCGGAGCCTGTCACCACGCCGATGACCTCCTTGGCCTTGCCTTTGACGCCTTCCACGACGCCCTTGACGGCCTCGGCCGGCCCGCTGTTGCTGTCAGCCATGTTGGCTTCCTTTCCGGTAGCTGTTGTCCTGCAAGCCTTTTCCCACCTCGGGTGTCAGGGCAAACCTGGGGGTGGGGTGGCGCTCGTCACGGTTTGAGGCGCCGCGGCGTACTGCTGACCGGAGGTGATGCGACGTCGTGCCCACAGTGCGATCGCGACCACCCCGCCAATCAGCGACACCCACAACAGGAGCTGCGCGATCGTGAGGGCCAGTTGGGCGCGTAGTGCCACAGAACGCGCCTGCCGCGCCCGGTGGGCAACTGCTCTCGTCGTAGTCACCTGCTACCGGTACCCCGGCTTCGCTCAGTCAAACCACGGATTGCCCGGCTGGGAAGCGGGCATACCCGGAATAGTGCGCCTCGCGCAGCCGCGCGGCGCCATCGAAGGGATCGGACATGCTCACACTGGGTGTAATCGGCTGGATCATCATCGGCGGCCTTGCCGGATGGATCGGCAGCAAGATCATGGGAACAGACGCGCGAATGGGTCTTTTCCTCAATGTTGTGGTCGGGATCGTTGGCGGCCTGATCGGCGGCTTTTTGTTGCGAGGCTTCGGCGTCAACGTCGCCGGCGGCGGGATGTTGTTCTCGTTTCTGACGTGCCTGCTGGGAGCGGTAATTCTGCTGGCGATCGTCAAACTCGTCACCAGGAGGCGAGTGTCCCGCTAGGGTCCTGAGTGTCCTACCGTTAGGTATACGGTATGGGTGAATCCGTCGGCCCCGAAGTCGCGAGGAGTCACCCATGAGTGCAGCAGACGCCGAAGGCGCAGTGCTCTACGAGGCCACGCCCAGCGGCGTCGCGATCGTCACGCTCAATCGCCCGGACCGGTTGAACGCCTGGGGCCCCGACATGGCGGCTCCGTTCTATGCCGCCGTCGACTGCGCTGAGCAAGATCCCGCAATCAAAGTGATCGTGGTGACAGGGCGGGGCCGGGCGTTTTGCGCGGGTGCCCATCTGGGCTCGCCGGGTTCCTCGGGCGGTGTCGGCGAATCCCTGGAAAGCGCGGGCGGCAAGAGTGTTGCGGACTTGGTGGGGGAGCGGCCACCACATTTCGTGACTGAATTGCGCAAGCCCGTCATCGCGGCGATCAACGGACCATGCGTCGGCATCGGCTTGACCCAGGCGCTGATGTGCGACGTCCGATTCGCCGCCGCCGGAGCCAAATTCGGCGCGGTGTTCGCCCGCCGCGGACTGATCGCCGAATTCGGTATCTCCTGGATATTGCCGCGACTGGTGGGTTGGGGTGTCGCGCTCGACCTGTTGTTCAGTGGTCGCACCTTCTTGGCCGACGAGGCACTGCAGTTGGGCTTGGTCAAGGAAGTGGTGGCGCCCGACGACCTGATGTCGCGCGTCCTGGCGTACGCCGAGGAGATCGCTCAGTACTGTTCGCCGATCGCGATGGCGGTCATCAAACGCCAGGCATATGGCGACGCCACCGGCGATGTCGCCGCCGCGACGGCGGGCGCCGAGGCATTGATGTGGGAGGCACTGCCGCGACCCGACGTCATCGAGGGGATCGTGAGCTTCCTGCAGAAGCGCCCTCCGCAATTCCCTACGCTCGCTTCGTCTTAACCGCGCCAACCTTGTTGGGTCAGTGAAGTTAGGGACCTAAGTTCACATGACCTACGAGGAGGCTTCGATGTCGACATTTCTGGGCGTGCTGATCAACCCTGCTGCCGCGCGTGGACTGGCACAGCACACGCGAACGGCGGGCCAAGGGGCGCGCTTAGCCCAGATCCACCAGTTGGCTTACCAGCTTCTTGTCGAGTCCCTATCAGATCCCGAGTTCGGCCTCCACCCCGTGGGGCGAGAATGACGAATTGGCGACGATTTCGACCATATTTCATAAATCGCTTGACATAGCCGCCGCTATCTTGACCTACCAATCAACACAACACACCGGCTGCTTAATACCGAAACATCACGACTTAATATCCAATAAGTCATTTTTTCTCGAAATTCAGCTGTGCCGCACTGCGATTGCCGATGCCTGGTGTGGTGCCCATGTTTGTACGAAAGGCATTGATTAGCAATCATTTTGAGGCGTTCGGAGCGTCAGGAGAGGTGCCGAGCGGTGCGAGCGCGCGCGACCTTTGGGAAAAAGGGGGTGGTTTTGTGAGGGCGGGGGTGGAACGGGTGGGTTAAATTCGGCGGACGCCTGGTTTATCGATCTAAGTTTCTGGGGAGTTTGCTATGTCTTTTGTGGTGGCAGTTAATGAGGTGCTGGCACGGGCGGCGGATGAGGTAGCCGGTATTGGACAGGGGTTGGGTGCGGCGCGGTTGGCGGTAGCGGGGGCCACTACGGGAATTGCGCCGGCGGCTGGTGATGAGGTGTCGGCAGCTATTGCTGCGTTGTTTTCCGATTACGGACACGATCTGCAGGTGGCCAGTCGGCAAGTGGGGCTGTTCGAAGAGCAGTTCGCGGGGTTATTGACGGTGGCGGCGGGGACGTATGGGAGTGCGGAGGCGGCCAATGTTGTCGGGATGGGATGGGTGGAGCAGCTTGCGGGCTTGGTGACCAGTCCACCGCGGGTGGCGGCGAACCTATTGGCTGACCCGCTGGCGTTGTTCAGGGATCCGGTGCGCGCGTTGACGGGGCGGCCGTTGGTCGGTGACGGGTTTGATGCGGTCGCGGGCACGGGTGGTCGAGGTGGTGACGGGGGCTGGTTGATCGGCAGCGGTGGCGCGGGTGCTTCGGGTGCCTCCTCGGTGGTGAGTGCGGGTCAGGCCGGCGGCGCCGGCGGCGCGGCAGGATTGTTGGCCGGGGTCGGCGGCGCTGGCGGTTCCGGCGGTGCCGGAGTGGTGCCGGGTGCGGGTGGCACTGGTGGTGCGGGGGGCTGGCTGTTGGGTGCCGGTGGTGCGGGAGGGATAGGTGGGACCAACACTGCCGGCGGGATCGGAGGCACCGGGGGTGCCGGGGGTGCGGGCGGTGTGTGGTCGTCGGGCGGAATTGGCGGGTTGGGTGGATTCGGGGTAACCGGTGGCACCGGTGGTGCTGGCGGCCCCGGGGGCCTGCTGTTCAGCACGGGTGGTGACGGTGGCGCCGGCGGTCCAGGCTCAGTTACCGGCGGCGCGGGTGGTGCGGGTGGGGCGCAGGGATTTATCAAGAGCGCCGGCGGTACCGGCGGCAGCGGCGGGTACGGGCCAGTGGCCGGTGGCGCCGGCGGCACTGGCGGTGGGGGTTGGAGTTTGTTCGGTTTGGGTGGTGTCGGCGGAATCGGTGGATACAGCGACACATTGGGTGGGCACGGCGGTGACGGCGGCGTCGGTGGATGGTTGATCGGGAGTGGCGGTGATGGCGGCGCGGGCGGCGGCGGCGGCGCGGGTACCGGCGGTGGCGGCGGCACCGGGGGCATGGCCTGGTTGTTGGGGTCCGGTGGGGCCGGTGGGGCCGGGGGTAGCGGTTTGTTGGCCTCCGGCAGCCAAGGTGGCGGCGGTCTACGAGTCTGGCTCTCACCTCTAGGCGCAGGCTTGCCGACGCTGCCCCTGGGCGCGGCCAGCAGCCCATGGGCCCTAGCCGCCGCAGTGGGCGGAGTGTCTCCCGAACAAGCGGTGTGGCACTTCACCCAGCAGGTACTGGCCCCGGTCAACACGGTGTTCACCGATGTCACCGGGCGCCCGTTGATCGGGGACGGAGTCAACGGCGCCCCCGGATCAGGTGCCGCGGGTGGGCCGGGTGGCTGGTTGATCGGCAGCGGCGGTAACGGCGGATCCGGGGCCTCCTCCATCACCGGTGCCGGTGGTGATGGGGGTGCCGGCGGTGCCGGCGGATTGTTGTTGGGCCGAGGAGGCCTCGGAGGAGCTGGCGGCGCCGGTGTTACCGGCGCCGGACGGGGTGGTGACGGCGGTGCCGGAGGGTTGTTGCTGGGCGCTGGCGGGTCCGGCGGGGCCGGCGGGTTCCACACCGGCGGGGCCGGGGGGGTCGGAGGCAGCGGCGGTAACGGCGGGGTCGGCGGAATCTGGGCCACCGGCGGGATCGGAGGTATGGGCGGGGCCGGCGATATCGGTGGGGCCGGCGGTAACGGTGGCGGTGGCAACGTGTGGGAAACCACCGGCGGGATCGGAGGTACCGGCGGGCACGGCACTACCCAAGGCGGTAGCGGCGGCGCAGGCGGTTCCGCCACGGGCTGGCTGTTGGCGGCCGGCGGGTCTGGTGGGTCCGGCGGCGTAGGCGGCCTCACCGGCGGGCACGGCGGCAGCGGCGGTAACGGTGGGGGGCTGCTCAGTATCGGTGGGGCCGGCGGTGCCGGCGGCTACGGGGCCGCCACGGGTGGTACTGGCGGTGACGGCGGCACCGGGGGCCTAATAATCGGGAGCGGCGGAGCCGGCGGCGTCGGCGGCCTGGGTGGGACGAATTCTGGTGACGGGGGTAACGGCGGCCAGGCAGGCTCACTGTTCGGTACGGGCGGGGCCGGAGGCGCCGGACATTCCGGGGCCGCGGGTAGTACCGGGGCCGGCGGCAAGGCCTACACCACAGGCCCGGCACCGGTCGGTGTCGACGGTGGCACTGGGGGTAACGCCGGTAACGGCGGCGCCGGCGGGCGCTCGGGAATCCTCTTCGGATGGGGAGGGGCCGGCGGGGCCGGCGGTGACGGCGGTATCGGTGGTGGCGGCGGTGACGGCGCCGCTGGCACCAACACCCATGTCAACGGTGGCAACGCCAGCGCCGGTGGCGGCGGTGGCAACGCCGGGAACGGTGGTGCCGGCGGCGCTGGCTCACCCTTACTGGGTCTTGGCGGCGGCGGTGGCGGCGGCGGCGCCGGCGGAAACTCCGGTGCCGGTGGAAACGGTGGACACGGCTACGACGCCACGACCGACAGTGTCGTGGTCAACGGCGGCAACGGTGGCAAGGGCGCAAACCCCGGTGGCACCGCCGGCGCCGGAGGGATCGGCGGTGCCGCGGGCGGGCTCGGCGCGCTTGCTGGAACCAACGGGGCCACCGGCACCACCACCCCGACTGGGGGAGGCAATGGCGGAGACGGCGGAAACGGTTACAACGCGGCCGCCGCCCCCGGTAGCAGTGCTGTCGGCGGCAACGGCGGCAGGGGCGGTAACGCCGGGTCCGTTGGTAACGGCGGCGACGGCGGCACCGGCGGCAACGGCGCGACCGGCGGCAACGGCGCGGACGCGTCCGGAGGCACAACCGGCGGTGGTAGCGGTGTCGCCGGCGGAGCCGGCGGCAACGGCGGCGCCGGCGGAAACGGCGGCACCACCTCAGGCAATGCCGGCAACGGTGGTAACGGTGGCGGCGGCGGCCAGGGCGGACACGCAGGCAAAGCCGCCAACGGTGCCAAGGGTGTTGCCGACTTCGACGCTTACGGAAACGGAGTCAACGGCGGGCAGAACGGAGGCAATGCCGGTAACGGCGGTGACGGCGGCGACGGCGGCAACGGCGGCAAGGCAGGCGCCGTCCTGGGCAGCAGCGGCAACGCGGGCAGCGCGGGCAGCAATGGCAGCGGCGGTAACGGTGGCAACGCAGGCATAGCCGGCGACGGCGGCGACGGCACTACCGGTACCGCCAACAACATCCACGGCGGCAACGGCGGCAACGGCGGCACCACGGGCAAAGCAGGCACCGGCGGCAACCCTGGCACCGGCGGCAAGGGCGGAATCGTCGGCAGCAGCGGCGCCGCGGCCAGCTCGGGCGGCAACGGCGGTGACGGCGGCAACGGCTACAACGCCACCGCCCCGGGGACCGTCGGCGGCAACGGCGGCAAGGGCGGTAACGCCGGGTCCATTGGTAACGGCGGCGACGGCGGCACCGGCGGTACCGGCGCGACCGGCGGCAACGGTGCGGATGCATCCGGAGGCACAACCAGCGGTGGTAAGGGTCTCACCGGCGGAACCGGCGGCAACGGCGGTGCCGGCGGAAACGGCGGCACCACCTCAGGCAATGCCGGCAACGGTGGTAACGGTGGCGGCGGCGGCCAAGGCGGACGCGGAGGCAACGCCGCCAACGGCGCAAAGGGTATCGCCGACTTCGACGCCTACGGGAACGGAGTCAACGGCGGGCAAAACGGAGGCAATGCCGGTAACGGCGGTGACGGCGGTGACGGCGGCAATGCCGGCAAGGCAGGCGCCGTCCTGGGCAGCAGCGGCAATGCGGGCAGCGCAGGCAACAATGGCAGCGGCGGTAACGGTGGCAACGCAGGCATAGCCGGCGACGGCGGCGACGGCGCTGCCGGTACCGCCAACAACATCCACGGCGGCAACGGCGGCAAGGGGGGCACCGGCGGTAAAGCAGGGACCGGCGGCAACCCTGGTACCGGCGGCAAGGGCGGAACGGCCGGCAGCAGCATCGGTGCCGCGGGCACCGGCTCGGGCGGCAACGGCGGTGACGGCGGCAACGGCTTCCACGCCACCGCCCCGGGGACCGTCAGCGGCAACGGCGGCAACGGCGGCGTGGGTGGCAATGGCAGCAGTACCGGCAATGGCGGCCTAGGCGGCGATGGCGGCGATGGCGGCGACATCACCCCCGTCCAAGGAACCTCCGCTGTCGCAGGCAACGGCGGCACCGGCGGCAATGGCGGCACCGGCGGTGGCAACGGCGGTAGCGGCGGCACCGGCGGCAACGGCGGCGTTGGTCACGGCGCAATTACGCCCAACAACAGCGCAAGCGCTGGTGGTGGTGGCGGGGGCGGCGGCGCGGGTGGCGACAGCACCGGCGGTGGCAGCGGCGGTATAGGCGGCGCGGGAGGCGACGGCGGGAACAGTGACCCCGGCAAGTACCTCGGTGGTAAAGGCGGACAGGGCGGCGGGAATGCCGGCGCGATCGGTGGTCCCGGTGGCGGTGGCGGCGGCGGGTCCGCCGACGACTACAAGGCTCCTGCCGGTGGCACGGTAATCGGCGGTAGTGGCAGCAATGGCGCGAATAGCAGCACCGGTAGCGGCGGCGGCAAGGGCGGCAGCGGCGGCAGCGTCTTAACCAACACCTCGGGTGGTTCTGGGGGTGGTGGTGGCGGCGGCGGCGGCATCGTCGGTGGCATCGGTGGGAAGGGCGGCAACGGCGGAATGGACTTCAACGGAAATCCCGGAAGTGCTGGCGGCGGTCCCGGTGCTACCGGTTCCGTTGGTACAGGCACCGCCGGAGGAATCGGCGGATCCGGGGGATTCGGAAGTATCGGTGGTGGTGGCGGTGGCGGTGGCGCCACCGTAGGCGGCACTGGCGGCCAGGGCGGTAACAGCGGCTAACGATAGCTGGGCAAGCGGCCGACGGACTTCCGTTCCCGGACAAGTCTTTTGACGTCGCATTCCTGGCTGCAGTCATCGGTGAGGGCTCAAACCCGGCGGCCGACTGGTTTTCGCTGAGATGCTAGGCGACCCTGACCGGCTCAAAGTGCGCCAGTTGCGCGATCTCGCTGAACCCGAGGGCTTTGAGTTCGTCGAAGCAACGGGCAACCGGTAGGAGGACCTCGTCCGGTTCCGCAGTATTGCGGCTGGTTAGAAGGACGGAGTTATCCTCCGACAATGAAGGCGAGCGTGGCAGGCAAGGTCGCATTCGTGACCGGAGGGGCGTCGGGCATCGGGGCTGCTCTAGCCACCCGGCTAGCCAACCAAGGTGCAGAGGTCTGGATCGCCGATCGTCAGATCGACGCGGCGCGGGACCTAGCGCAACGACTCAGCAGCAGCGGGGCTACGGCGCACGCGGTCGAGCTAGATGTACGCAGCTTCCCCGACTTCGAACGCGCTGTGGCTGAGGCGGTTCGGCAATCCGGACAGATCGACTATCTGTTCAACAACGCGGGTATCGCCATCGCGGGGGAGATCGACTCGTACACGCTCGCTGACTGGAACGACGTCTTGGACGTGAACCTGCGCGGAGTGATCCACGGAATTCAGGCGGTCTACCCGATCATGATTCGGCAGCACGCCGGTCACATCGTGAACACCGCGTCCCTGGCAGGACTCGTTGCCACCGCGGGGCAGGCTGCGTACACCGCGTCCAAGCACGCCGTCGTCGGGATCTCGAAGACGTTGCGCGTCGAGGGCGAGCGTCACGGTGTGCAGGTATCGGTGTTGTGTCCAGGCGCGATTCGGACGCCGATCCTGACTGGCGGCAAGTATGGACGGCTGCCGGCCAATATCAGCGCGGCGGATTACATGAGAACACTCTGGGATCCCCTTCGTCCGATGGCGCCCGAAGCGTTCGCCGAGCGTGCCCTGCGCGCGGTGGCGCGCGGGGACGCAATCATCGTGCTGCCGGCCTGGTACAGGGCGGTTTGGTACATGGAACGAGTCTCGCCGGCCTTGGCCATGCGGGGTACCAAGAGCATGCTCGAGCGGGTGCGCGAATTGGGTTTTACCCCACCTTGATTCGATACTTGCCGAACCCCTTAGAAGGGTGGGGGTTCGTCGTCGGTGGGTGGTGGTGGTGGGGTGTGTGCCATCCGGGCGGCGCGATTGTGGCGGCGTTCGGTGGCGATGCGGTGGGCGCGGTCTTG
>NZ_JBVAXG010000014.1:0-17766 GCF_055419245.1 Mycobacterium sp. IDUB_37
GACCGCGCCCACCGCATCGCCACCGAACGCCGCCACAACCACACAGCCCGCATGGCACACACCCCACCACCACCACCGCCAACCGACGACGAACCCCCACCTTTCTAGGCGTCGGGGACTAACGCACCGTTCCCCAGGTCCACCCTGAAATCTGCGGGTCATCCTCTCCGTATTCACGGGTGTAGCGCCGGGCGGCCAGCCTCGCGTCGACCATCCTTTGCCGTAATTCGGCGGCCCGGCTGGCCAGGCCCTCAACACGATCGATCACGTCCATCACCAGGTGGAAGCGGTCCAGGTCGTTGAGCATCACCATGTCGAACGGCGTCGTCGTAGTGCCGCGCTCCTTGAACCCCCGCACATGCAGCCCGCTGTGATTTTTGCGGCTGTACGTCAGGCGGTGGATCAGCCACGGATAGCCGTGGTAAGCGAAGATCACCGGCTTATCGCTGGTGAACAGGGCGTCGAATTCCCGGTCGGGCAACCCGTGCGGATGCTCTGACTCCGGCTGCAGGCGCATCAGATCAACCACATTGATCACCCGCACCTGCAACTCCGGCAGTTCTCGCCGCAAGATGTCGGCCGCGGCCAACGTCTCGAGCGTCGGTACGTCGCCGGCGCACGCCAGCACCACGTCGGGCTCTCCGATAGCTGTGCTGGCCCACTGCCAGATCCCCAAGCCCCGGGTGCAGTGCGGGATTGCCTCGTCCATCGACAAAAAGGCCAGCGCGGGCTGCTTGCCGGCAACAATCACGTTGATGTAGTCACGACTGCGCAGGCAGTGGTCGGCCACTGACAGCAATGTGTTGCCGTCCGGTGGCAGATAGACGCGCACCACCTCGGATCGCTTGTTGGCGACCAGGTCGATGAATCCCGGATCCTGATGCGACGCACCATTGTGGTCCTGTCGCCACACATGGGAGCTCAGCAGATAGTTGAATGACGCGATGGGCTGCCGCCAGGGCAGTTCTCGGCTGGTGGACAGCCATTTCGCGTGTTGATTGAACATCGAGTCGACGATGTGCACGAACGCCTCGTAGCAGTTGAACAGGCCGTGGCGCCCGGTCAGCAGATAGCCCTCCAGCCAACCCTGACACAGATGCTCGGACAGCACTTCCATCACGCGACCGTCAGCAGCCAGGTGATCGTCTGGTCCGTCGAAGGCCTCGGTTTCCGACAGCCAGACCTTGCCGGTCGCCTCAAACACGGGCGACAGCCTGTTGGACGCGGTTTCGTCGGGCCCCATCAGCCGGAACCGGTCCAGGTTGCGGGTGATCACGTCGCGCAGAAAAGTACCCAGCACTCTGGTGGCTTCGTGGGTGGCGCAAGCCGGCCGCTCGACGTCGACCGCGTAATGGCGGAAATCCGGCAGGTCCAGGTCGTGCAGTAGCCGCCCGCCGTTGGCGTGCGGATTGGCGCTCATCCGGCGTTCACCTGCCGGTGCGATCGCCTTCAGCTCGGGGCGCAACGCCCCGGTCTGGTCGAACAGCTCTTCGGCGCGGTAGCTGCGCAGCCACTCTTCGAGCTGCGTGCGGTGCTCGGCGTTGTCGTGCGTCCCGGAAAGCGGCACCTGATGGGCTCGCCAGGTGCCCTCCACCCGCTGGCCGTCGACCACCTTGGGTCCGGTCCAGCCTTTCGGGGTACGTAGCACGATCATCGGCCACACGGGTCGCTCGGTCTGCTCGCCACTACGTGCCGCGCGCTGGATTTCCGCGATGTCGTCGAACGCGTCGTCGAAGGCCGCAGCCAGCTGCTGGTGCACATCGGCGGGCTCATCGCCGGCCACCGTGATCGGGCGATACCCGTAGCCGCGCAACAGCGATTCGAGCTCAGCGCTCGGAATCCGTGCCAGCACAGTCGGATTGGCGATCTTGTAACCATTGAGATGCAGGATCGGCAACACCGCGCCGTCCACCACCGGGTTGAGGAACTTGTTGGAATGCCAGCTGGCCGCCAGCGGACCGGTCTCGGCCTCGCCGTCACCGATCACGCAAGCGACCACCAGATCGGGGTTGTCGAAGGCCGCGCCGAACGCGTGCACCAGCGCGTACCCGAGTTCGCCACCCTCGTGGATGGACCCGGGAGTCTGTGCAGCGACGTGGCTCGGGATGCCGCCGGGGAACGAGAACTGGCGAAACAGCTTGCGCAGTCCTTCCGCGTTCTCTTCGATGCCGGTGTAGATCTCGCTGTAAGTGCCCTCGAGGTAGGCGTTGGCGACCAGGCCGGGGCCGCCGTGTCCGGGACCGGCGATGTAGATGACGTCGGCGTCGCGATCGCGGATGATCCGGTTCAAGTGCGCGTAGAGGAGGTTGAGCCCCGGCGTGGTGCCCCAGTGCCCCAGCAGCCGAGGTTTGACGTGCTCAGCGGCAAGGGGTTCGGTCAGCAGAGCGTTGTCCAGCAAGTAGATCTGCCCGACCGAAAGGTAATTCGCGGCACGCCAGTAGGCGTCGATAAGGGCAAGTTGGTCTTCAGAAAGTGCGGGCGCGATCGTTGTTGCGGTTTCCGGGCTCATTCAGCCGATTGTGCGCGCCTCTGCTGAACGCCGCTTGATGGCGTCACTCTTCGCCGCGAGCCCGGGCCTCATACGCGCGGCGCTTTTCCACGTCAACGCCATCGGTGAAGACGTGGTCGCCCCCGATCAGCCGGTTCAACCCCTCGGCAATGCGACGCGGCCAGAACTTTTGCGACACCACCATTGCGCCGGCCACTTTAGTGATGCGCGAACGTGGCTTGGGACGAGCAATCAACTGGACCACCGCGTTGGCGATGTCTTCCGGCTCGGCGTTCTTGAACCCCTTGGCCCCTTGGGTACCTGAGGCAAGTTCGGTGTTGACGAAGGTGGGCAGCACGGAGGAGAAATGCACCCCGGCGGACCGGTATTCGAGCCGGGCCGAGTCGGTGAACCCAAGCACCGCATGCTTGCTGGCGACGTAGGTCGCCAGTCCGACGATGTACATCTCACCGGCTAGCGAGGCGATGTTGATGACATGGCCGCGACCCCGCGGGACCATCCGCTGAGCCGCCAACTTGCTACCCAGAATCACACCGTAGATGTTGATGTCCAGGATGCGCCGGGTGACGGCGTCGGGCTCGTCAATTATCCGGCCGACCGGCATGATGCCGGCGTTGTTAATCAGGACGTCGATCGGTCCGAGTTGACGCTCGACCTGATCGAGAAAATCGGCGAACGAGGTCGCGTCGGTGACGTCGAGCTTGCCGTACACCTCGAGGCCGAGGTCGGTACCCGACTCCTTCACCGTGGTCTCGTCGATGTCGCCGATCGCGACCTTCGCACCAAGTTTGTGCAGTGCGGTTGCCGTCGCCAAACCGATTCCCCGGGCGCCGCCGGTGATCACTACTACCTTGCCGCTGACTTTGAGGCCAATGGATGCCGTGTCTGCCATGGTCTCACCGTAGGCGCTGGATACTGGCAGCGATGACAGAGGTGCGGGAGGCTGTACCGGAGGATGCCCATGACATGGCCCGGGTGCAGGTGCGGTCCTGGCAGTCCACCTACCGAGGCCTTATCGTCCAGGACTACCTCGACGGCCTCACGCCAGAACAGTGGGCCGGAAAATACGATTTCGGCCGGATGGGACTGCGGATTCCGTCCACCCTGGTCGCGGTCGACGACGCCAGGATCTGCGGTTTAGCCACGACAGGATTGTGCCGGGACTACGACCTGCCGGAATTCGGTGAACTGATCGCGATTTATGTCGACCCCGAATGCCTGAACGCCGGGATTGGCCGTTTGCTGATCAGCGCCGCCCGGGAACGTCTGCGCGGACTGGGCGTCCCGGGTGCCGCGCTGTGGGTGTTGCAGGGCAATGTCCGCGCCCGGCACTTCTACGAGCGAGACGGCTGGCAACCCGACGGCGCACACCGCACCATGAGCTACGGGAATCAGGCGGCGGACGAAGTGCGCTACCGCCGAACACTCGTCTAACCGGGTGGCTACGGTGAAGTCCATGCCCGAGAAGCTCCTCGATGCGGTGCGTGTTCTGGATCTGTCCGCCGGGGATAGCGACGCGG
This sequence comes from Mycobacterium sp. IDUB_37, assembly GCF_055419245.1. NCBI lineage: Bacteria > Bacillati > Actinomycetota > Actinomycetes > Mycobacteriales > Mycobacteriaceae > Mycobacterium > Mycobacterium sp. IDUB_37. The sequence continues at coordinate 4,030 of NZ_JBVAXG010000014.1, forward strand.
TGTCGCGCCTCCTGGCCGACCTGGGCGCTGACGTTCTGAAAGTCGAACCCCCGGACGGCAGCCCGGGCCGCGAGAGGCTGCCCACCCTGGCCGGCGCGAGCATCCCGTTCGCCGTGCACAACGCAAACAAGCGCAGCACCGTGCTGGATCCGGACAATGACGGCGATCGCGATCGCCTGTTGGATCTCGCCTCCGGTGCCGACATCCTCATCGATGCCGGCCAAGCTGCCGGCTTCGGGATCTCCTGCACAGAACTGGCCGATCGATACCCCCAATTGGTGGTGCTGGCGATCAGCGATTTCGGCGCGACGGGTCCGCGGTCGTCGTGGCGTGCCAGTGACGCGGTGTTGTATGCGATGGCGGGGGCACTGTCGCGATCCGGTCCCACCATCGGAACCCCGGTGTTACCTCCGGAAGGAATCGCGTCCGCGACCGCAGCCGTGCAGGCGGCGTGGGCCGCACTGGTCGCGTACTACAACCGATTACGTTGTGGTACAGGCGATTACATTGACTTCTCACGATTCGACGCGGTAGTCATGGCGCTGGACCCGGCGTTCGGGTCGCACGGGCAGGCCGCCGCCGGCGCCCGCAGCGCCACCCGGTGGCGGGGACGCCCGAAGAACCAGGACGCCTACCCGATCTACCCCTGCAAGGACGGATTCGTCCGGCTGTGCGTGATGGCACCCCGGCAATGGCGCGGATTGCGACGCTGGTTGGGGGAGCCGGCCGACTTTCAAGACCCCAAGTTCGACGGAATCGGCCCCCGGTTCGCCGCATGGCCCGAGATCAGTGTGTTGGTAGCGGCGCTGTTCGCGGAAACGACGATGAAGGAATTGGTGGCCGCGGGACAGGCGAACGGGGTCCCGATTTCCGCAGTCCTCACGCCCTCGCGGATTCTGGCCTCCGAACACTTTCAAGCCGTCGGTGCGATCACCGAGGCGGAATTGGTGCCCGGCGTGCGCACCACGGTGCCCACGGGCTATTTCGTCGTCGACGGGCAGCGCGCGGGCTTCCGGACGCCGGCGCCCGCCCTCGGACAGGATGAACCGCGCTGGCTGGCCACCCCTGTGCTCGCACCGGCCCCGCCTACAAAACCCGGCGGCTATCCGTTTGAAGGGCTGCGCATACTCGACCTCGGCATCATCGTCGCCGGGGGCGAGCTCAGCCGCCTGTTCGGCGACTTGGGCGCCGAGGTCATCAAGGTCGAGAGTGCCGACTACCCGGATGGTCTACGGCAGGCGCGGGTCGGCGACCCGATGAGTGAGTCGTTCGCGTGGACCCACCGCAACCACCGTGCCCTCGGCCTGGACCTGCGCAGCGCCGATGGCAACGAGATCTTCGGCCGTCTGGTGGCCGAAGCCGACGCGGTCTTCGCCAACTTCAAGCCGGGAACGCTTACGTCCCTTGGGTTCAACTACGAGGCGCTACGAGCGCTCAACCCGCGGATCGTGCTCGCCGGCAGCAGTGCGTTCGGCAACGCGCCCGGCCCTTGGCGCGGCCGCCTTGGATATGGCCCGCTGGTGCGCGCCACCACGGGCATTACTCGCGTCTGGACATCGGACGAGCCACCCGCCGAAGGCGCCCGGCATGCGTTCTATGACGCCACGACGATCTTCCCCGATCACGTGGTGGGACGTATCGTCGCCGTCGTCGCACTGGCTGCACTGATTCGCCGCGATCGCACCGACTCCACAGAGAAAGGTGCGCACGTCCATATCTCTCAGGCCGAAGTCTGTGTCAACCAACTCGATACCCTGTTCGTCACCCAGGCGGCGTTGGCTGCCGGCGTGGCCGCCGTCGAAGACGACGCCAGTGTGCACGCCGTCTATCCATGCGCGGGGGAGGACGAATGGTGCGTGATCACCCTGACCTCTGATGCCGAATGGCGTTACATCACAGAAGTATTGGGGCAGCCCGGGCTGGCGGATCGCACCAAACTGGTCGCCCTGTTGGCGAACTGGACCGCCACCCGCAGCCCGTCGCAGGCCGCCCAAGAACTGCAAAGCGCGGGCATCGCCGCCGGCCCGATGAACCGGCCCCCCGACCTACTCGAAGACCCGCAACTGATCGAGCGAAACCTGTTCCGCGACATGACACATCCGCTCATCGCGCGCGCCCTGCCCGCCGAGACCGGACCGGCGCCTTTTCGCCATATCCCACAGGCGGGTCAGCGACCGGCACCGCAGCCGGGTCAGGACACCCGGGAGATCTGTGCGCAGCTACTCGGCATGGGCCCGGAAGATATCGAGCGGCTGATCGGCGACGGCGTACTGTTCGCATCGGATACACAGGAGGCGCGCCAGTGACATCTTCGCCCGCACAGTTTTTCGTGGACGGCCAGTTCCGTACCGCTGACAACGGTGAACCCGTGGTGGAAGCGGCGACCGGCGAACCTTTGGGTCTCGGCGCGAACGTCACGGCGGCCGATGTCGATGCCGCAGTCGCCGCGGCACGCCGCGCGCTGCCGTACTGGAAGGCCAGTTCACCGGAGCATCGCGCCGGAGTTCTCAATGCCATGGCGGACGCACTGAAGGCGCGCGCCAAACCCACCAGCGAGCTGGTGACCCGGGAGAACGGCATGCCGATCTCGCTGTCACGAGGCGCCAACGGGGCCTTCCCGCCGTTGCTGCTGCGGTATTACGCCCAGCTGATCACCGAGATTCCGGTGGAGGAGATCCGCCCGAGTATGATCGGGCACACCATCGTTCGCCGCGAGGCCGTCGGAGTGGTCGGTGCGATCATCCCGTGGAACTACCCGCAGGCGCTCGCCGCGATGAAGGTCGCGCCCGCGTTGGCCGCGGGGTGCACGGTGGTGCTCAAGGCTTCTCCCGAAACCGCTTTGGATGCATTGAGTTTCGCCGAAGCAGCGGTCGAGGCCGGCTTGCCGCCCGGAGTGCTGAACGTGGTATCGGGTGGCCCGGCGGTGGGTGCCTGCCTGGTCGCCCATCCCGGCGTGGACAAAGTCGCGTTCACCGGTTCCACGGCCACCGGGCGCCTGGTCGCCGAGATGTGCGGACGCCTGATGCGTCCGGTGACCCTGGAACTCGGCGGCAAGTCCGCGGCGATCATCCTCGATGACGCCGATCTGGACGCGACGATCCGCGGATTGCGCAACGCCTCGTTCGTGAACAACGGACAGACCTGCCACCTCAGCTCCCGCATCCTGGCACCGAGGTCGCGCTATGACGAGATCGTCGACGCCATCGCGGCATTGGCCGACGGCATGGCGGTCGGCGATCCACTGGATCCCGGCACCGAGATCGGCCCGATGGTCAGCTCACGGCAACGGGACCGAGTGCTCGGCTACATCGACGTCGGCAAAGACAGCGGCGCCAGGCTGGTGGCCGGCGGGTCGGTTCCCAAGGAGCAGCAGCGCGGCTGGTTCGTCTCGCCGACGGTCTTCGCCGACGTCGACAATTCCGATCGGCTGGCCCGCGAGGAGATCTTCGGCCCGGTGCTCACCATCACCAGGTACGACACCGACGACGAGGCCATCGCCTTGGCCAACGACACCGAATTCGGGTTGGCCGGCACGGTCTGGTCGGCCGACGTCGACCGGGCGACCACCGTCGCGCGGGCCGTGCATACCGGCACGATCGGAGTCAACGCCTACGCGCTCGACGTCCATGCGCCGTTCGGCGGCGTGAAGGCCAGTGGCCTGGGCCGGGAGCTCGGTCCCGAAGGTCTGGAGGCCTACCGGACGCTGAAGTCGATCTACCGGACGGGCCCGGCCTGAACCCTCGGGATAAGTTCGAAGCATGCCCGTCGACCCCAGAACACCGGTACTGATCGGCTACGGCCAGGTCAACCACCGCGACGAAATCGACCCGGAACAGCCCTCGATCGAGCCGATCGACCTGATGGTTGCCGCGACCAGAAAGGCGGCGGACGCGCGGGTGATCGAGGCGGTCGACGCCATCCGTGCGGTGCACATGCTGTCGGCTCACTACCGCAATCCCGGCCAACTGCTCGGCGAACGCCTCGGGCTGGCCGACTTCACCGCCGGCTACAGCAGCGTGGGCGGCAACACACCACAGTCGCTGGTCAACAGGGCGTGCCTGGACATTCAGCAGGGCCGCGCCGGGGTCGTGCTGATCTCGGCCGCCGAGACTTGGCGCACCCGCAACGCGCTGAAGAAGCAAGGCGCCCGGTTGGTGTGGACTGAACAAGACAACTCCGTGCCGATGCCCGAAGTGGCGGGCGACGACGTGCCGATGGCCGGAGACGCCGAGATCCGGATCAAGCTGGACCGGCCGGCCTTCGTCTATCCACTCTTCGAGCAGGCGCTGCGCATCGCCAACGGCGAATCCGTCGAGGACCACAGCAAGCGGGTCGGCGAACTGTGGGCCAGGTTCAACGCGGTTGCCGTGCAGAATCCCCACGCCTGGATCCGTCGACCGGTCACCGCCGACGAGATCTCACAACCCAGCCCGCAGAACCGGATGATCAGCTGGCCGTACACCAAACTGATGAACTCCAACAACATGGTCGACCAGGGCGCCGCGTTGATTCTGACGTCGGTCGAGCAGGCAGAACGCCTGCAGGTCCCCGCCGAACGCTGGGTCTATCCGCACGCCGGCACCGACGCGCACGACACCTCCGCGATCGCGGAGCGCGCCGGCCTGCACCGCTCTCCGGCGATTCGGATCGGCGGCGCCAGGGCGCTGGAACTGGCCGGCCTGGGCATCGACGACATCGACTACGTCGACCTGTACTCGTGCTTCCCGTCGGCAGTACAGGTCGCGGCCAACGAATTGGGTCTCGACATCGACGATCCAGCCCGGCCGCTGACTGTCACCGGCGGTCTGACGTTCGCCGGCGGGCCGTGGAGCAACTACGTCTCGCATTCCATCGCGACGATGGCCGAATTGCTGGTGGCCAATCCCGGACGGCGGGGATTGATCACGGCAAACGGCGGCTACCTGACCAAACACAGTTTCGGCGTCTACAGCACCGAGCCACCGCAAGAATTCCGCTGGGAAGATGTCCAACCGGCCGTGGATCGGGAGCCCACCACCGTCGGCCTGGTCGAATGGGAAGGCGTGGGCACCGTCGAATCGTGGACGACACCATTCGATCGGGACGGACAGCCGGAAAGGGCCTTCCTTGCGGTCCGCACGCCCGACGATGCGCGAGCGCTGGCGGTGATCACCGATCCAGCCGCCGCAGCAGCGACGGTCAGTGACGACATCGCCGGAGCGAAAGTTGCCGTCGCGGCCGACGGCACAGCCACCCTGCAGTAACTAAACGCCCTGCTCAAGGATCACGTTAGAGACTCAATTCTGCGCAACTGGGGTTGAGGTGCCTATTGTACGAGGGGTACACCCTCGGGAGGTGATGCAACGTGCATGTGCTGCTAACCGACGTCGCAGGCACCTTCGGACGGCTTGTCGCACGTCAGCTCAACGCTGCGGGACACACGGTCAGCGGTATTGGTCCGCATCCCCACGACTGCCTCGATCCCGACGTCGATTTTGTTTGCGCGCCCCTGCACCACCCGGTGCTGGTGGATTTAGCTGCCGAAGCCGACGTCGTGATTCATCTCGCCCCCGTCGACACCAGCGCACCTGGCGGCACCGGCATTACCGGAGTGGCGCATGTGGCGCACGCCGCGGCACGTGCCGGGGCCCGGCTGATCTTCGTGTCTCAGGCCGCCGGACGGCCCGATCTCTATGGTCCGGCCGAGACGTTGGTGTCCACTGGGTGGGCTCCGAGTCTGGTGGTCCGGATCGCGCCGCCACTCGGGCGCCAGCTCGACTGGATGGTGTGCCGCACAGTGGCGACGCTGATGCGCACCAAGGTTTCCGACCGTCCCATTCGGGTGCTGCATCTCGATGATCTAGCTCGGTTTCTGGTGATGGCCGTTGCCACCGATCGATCCGGCGTCGTAGACCTGGCCACCCCGGACACCACCAACGTGATCACCGCGTGGCGGCTCATTCGATCCGTCGTGCCGCGACTGCGACTGCACGGCGTCCGCGGCTGGGAAGATTTGTTCCCTGACCTGGATATTACTGCAGTACAAGAGGATTGGGCTTTCAAGTACGGCTGGGGTGCGCTCGACGCGGTGATCGACACCGGCCGTGGGCTGGTCGGTCGCAAGCTCGGACCCGCCGGTGCTATCGCCGGCACTGGCCAGCTGCACCTGCCGGTCGAGGATCTGCCACGCCTCACCTCGTCCGATGACGAGCCACTACGCAGCGCGGCGCCGGAAGGGCTCGAGGGGGAGTTCGACGACCGCATCGATCCGCGTTTCCCGGTCTTCAGCACCGCCAGCCTGACCGAGGCGCTACCTGGGCCGTTGACCCCGATCACCCTTGATGTCCAACTAGGCGGGTTGCGGGCGGCGGCCGCGGCGATGGGCCGGGTGTTTGCGCTCGGGGACGTGGTTGCCCGGGAATGGGAAAGCAGGGCGATCGCGGTGTTCGGCCACCGGCCCTATGTCGGCGTGTCGGCCAACATCGTTGCGGCGGGTCAGCTACCCGGCTGGGACCAGGCGGCCGTGACCCAGCGAGCGCTCGGTACTCAGCCAGAAATCGCCGACCTACTGCCGATGGGCCAGCCGGTTCGCGCCGGCGGTACACCAAGCTCGGTCGCGAAAGTGGTTGTGACGGCACGGTCGGTTGCCCTCTTGCGGCATCTACGGGGCGACACACAGACCTACGTCAACGCGGCGGCGGACGAGCATCTGGAGCCGGCGGATCTCACCGCGCTGCCCGATGCCCAGCTGGAAGTTCGAATTCGACTGCTACGCGATCGGATTCACCAGGGCTGGATACTTACCGCGCTGTGGGTCATCGACTCCGGCGTCACCGCGGCCGCGCTGGGATACACCCGCGCCGGCGCCAGCGTGTCCGGAGTGGGCGTCGTCATGGACAGTCAGCGCATCGCAGCCGAAACCGCGTCGCTAACCGGCGTGTTGCGGGGCGATCCGACGTTGTGCGCACTGGCACAACAGGGCAATGTCGGCAGTATTCGGGCATTGTCACCGGCCGCCGCTGCCGTCCTCGACGCCGCCGTCGCCCAACTCGCGTATCGCGGCCGCGGGGAGGCGGAGCTGGCCAGTCCGACGTTCGGCGACGACCCCGGATTGCTGCTGATTTGGGCCGCGCAGGCCGCGGAGAACGAATCGGCGGCGACCGAATCGACGTCGGCCAAGTCAGCGGGTTCGCTGTCCCAGCGACTTTCCGACAGTGCCCGCGCGTCGCGAGAGTTGGCGCACGACACCACTATCCGATTCACTCACGAACTGCGGATGGCGTTGCGCGAACTGGGATCTCGTCGAGTTGCCGCCGATCTGATCGACGTTGTCGACGACGTCTACTACCTGCTGTGCGAAGAACTCGTCACGATGCCCGTCGACGCCCGCCTACGCATCAAGCGCCGGCGCACCGAGCGGGAACGATTGCAGGCGCAGCACCCGCCCGACATCATCGACCAGAACTGGAATCCGGCAGACTGATTCTGCGATCCGATCAGGCTATTTGGGCGGCAGGCTACGCGCGTGCTCCACGCCTCGGTTCACCCAATTTTGTAGCTGGCGCTTGGTTTTCACCCCTTCGGCGGCGACGCGCAGCCAACCGCGGGTCCCTCGCCCGGCCATCACCATCGGACTGGTGTGCTCGCGTTCCAGCAACTTGGCGGTGTCTTCTTTCGGAACACGGACCATGAGTCCGCCTTGTCCGCTGACCGCCACAGCCATGTTTCCGGCAATCAAGAAAGCGAGGCCGCCGAACATCCGCATTTCATCGAAGCTGCCGGGCTGTGTCGCCAGCAGTTCACGAATCCGGTTCGCGAGATCGACGTCGTAGGCCACGTGACTCAGTCCAAGTCGACCCGAATGGTGAGCAGATCGGTGCCCATTGTCTTCACGCCAAAGTTGTTGAGCCGGGGCAGACTTCGCATCCGCTCCCACGGATCGTCGTCGGGCAGCAGGTGCGCGGTTCCGGTGCGCCATTCGCCGGCGCCGATCCGCACCCGAACCTGGGGATTGGCCTTGATGTTGTAAACGTAGTCCGAATGGTCGCCGTGTTCGGAAACCATCCAGAACTGGTTGCCGATCACTTTGCCGCCGACGGCGGTGCGGCGCGGCTGACCTGACTTGCGGCCGATGGTTTCCAACTGGGTAACCGGCAACCTGCGGCCCAGCGGGTTGACCACGAACCGTTGCACGCGGTGCACGAATTGCCGTTTGAGACTCACGCTTCTATTGAACGCCTCGACCGGTGCCCAGACCTACGCGGGCCGAGCCGCGGGGACGCCGACGGCGCGCAACACCCACTCGCGCGGCACCGAGAACGTCAGCGACCGCCGCGGAATTGTGGTCAGTACGGCCTCGGGTATCGCGGTCTTGTAGCGCAGCGAAAGCTGTCCGGAAAACCCCGGATCGACCTGGCTGACATCGACTTTGATCAACAGGCCGCTCTCCGAGAACTCGGCGTGTACCGGCCCCTCTTCGGGTTCCGCCCAGCGCTGGTCGATGGCGCGCCCGGCAATCTTGGGCACCGACGACAGTGTCCCGAGCACCCGTTGGGATGTCAGCGCCAGAGCACCGACGTAGCTGGTGATGCCGCCCTTCGATACCTTGCCCGGCACCGCACCGCTGAAGCGCAGCGTGACGGGGACGAACTCGGCGAGATGCAGAACACCCTCGGGTTCAACCTCGGCCCGCAAGTCAGCGGGCAGTTTGCCGATGCCAAACAATCTGCGCAGAATGACAGCCATTCCTGCAGAGTAGCGCCCTGCAGGAATGGCTGACTATCAGGCTGCGGCGGTTGCCGTGCCGGCCTGGGGTTCCAGGGCCAGCGCGACGATCTCCGCCACATCGGTCATTGGCTTGACCGTGAGCGCCTTGAGCACCTCGGCAGGAACGTCGTCCAGGTCGGGCTCGTTGCGCGCGGGGATGAAAACCGTTGACAATCCGGCACGTTGGGCCGCCAACAGCTTCTGCTTGACACCACCGATCGGCAGCACGCGGCCATTCAGCGTGACCTCGCCGGTCATTCCGACATCCGAGCGCACCTGGCGTCCAGTGGCCATCGAAACCAGTGCGGTCACCATCGTCACCCCGGCGGACGGCCCGTCCTTGGGCACCGCGCCGGCCGGCACGTGCACATGGATGCGCCGGTCCAGCATCTTCGGGTCGATGCCGAGCTCACCAGCGTGCGACCGCACGTAGGAGAGCGCGATCTGCGCGGACTCCTTCATCACGTCGCCCAACTGGCCCGTGAGTTGCAGACCCGCTTCGCCTTCGGTGGAGCCGGCTTCGATGAAGAGCACATCGCCGCCCAGCCCGGTAACAGCCAGGCCGGTCGCCACCCCGGGGACCGCCGTGCGTTCGGCGGACTCGGGGGTGAACCGCGGGCGGCCCAGGTAGCCGACCAGATCGGCTTCGTCGACCGTGATCGGGTCGCTGTGCTCGGCCAGCTTGGTGGTCACCTTGCGCATGGCCTTGGCCAGCAGCCTTTCGAACTGGCGGACGCCAGGTTCACGGGTGTAGTCGGCCGCGATCTTGTGCAGGGCGGCGTCGGTGACTGTCACCTCGGCCTCGGTCAGCGCCGCACGGTCCCGCTGCCGGGGCAGCAGATAGTCGCGGGCGATGGCGACCTTGTCGTCCTCGGTGTAGCCGTCGATCTGCACCAGCTCCATCCGGTCCAGCAGCGCCGACGGGATGTTCTCGATCACGTTGGCGGTGGCCAGGAAGACCACGTCGGACAGGTCCAGGTCCAGATCCAGATAGTGGTCGCGGAAGGTGTGGTTCTGCGCGGGGTCCAGCACCTCGAGCAGCGCCGCACTGGGGTCGCCGCGGTAATCGGAGCCGACCTTGTCGATCTCATCCAGCAGCACAACGGGATTCATCGATCCCGCCTCGCCGATGGCCCGAACGATACGGCCCGGCAACGCACCCACGTAGGTGCGCCGGTGACCACGGATCTCGGCCTCGTCGCGCACCCCGCCCAAGGCGACACGCACGAACTTGCGGCCCAGCGCGCGGGCCACGCTCTCGCCCAGCGACGTCTTGCCGACGCCGGGGGGACCGGCCAGCACCATCACCGCACCTGAGCCACGGCCGCCCACAACCTGCAGCCCTCGCTGGGCACGTCGGGTACGCACCGCCAAATATTCGACGATGCGGTCCTTGACGTCGTCCAGTCCGTGGTGGTCGGCATCCAGGATTCCCCGGGCGGCGACCAGGTCCGTGGAGTCCTCGGTCCGTTCATTCCACGGCAGGTCCAACACGGTGTCCAGCCAGGTCCGAATCCAGCCGGATTCCGGGCTCTGGTCACTGGCTCGTTCTAGTTTGCCCACCTCGCGCAGCGCGGCCTCGTGGACCTTCTCCGGCAGGACGGCGGCCTCGACGCGGGCCCGGTAGTCATCCGATCCGTCCGGTTCGCCTTCGCCGAGTTCCTTCCGGATGGCGGCGAGTTGTTGGCGCAACAGGAATTCCTTCTGCGTCTTCTCCATGCCCTCGCGGACATCTTCGGCAATCTTGTCGTTGACCTCGACCTCGGCCAGGTGCTCGCTGGTCCAGTCGATCAGCACACGCAACCGCTTGGCCACGTCTGCCGTCTCGAGTAGCTCCCGCTTCTGCACGTCGGACAGGTAAGAGGCATACCCCGAGGTGTCTGCCAGCGCGGACGGGTCGGTCAGGCTGTTGACGTAGTCGATGATCTGCCACGCCTCGCGCCGCTGCAGCATCGCCAGCAGCAGCTTCTTGTATTCGGCGGCCAGAGCCTTGACCTCGTCGGTGATCTGCCCGGCGGCGACCTCGGTCACCTCGACCCACAGGGCCGCGCCCGGCCCGGACGTTCCGGCGCCGATGTGAGCGCGACGCTCACCGCGAACCACCGCGGCGTTTCCGCCACCTGCGATGCGACCGACCTGCAGAATCTTCGCCACTACGCCGTGCGTCGGGTAGCGGTCTTCCAGGCGGGGTGCGATGAGCAGTTCGTGTGAGTCGCTGGCCTGGGCAGCATCGACCGCCGCTTGGGCCGCGTCGTCGAGCGCAATTGGCACCACCATCCCTGGCAGCACGATCGTGTCGGTGACGAATAAGACCGGCACTGGTTTGGCTTCAGACATCAATTCCTCCAAAGGTTAAGTCTGTTGGGCTCAACCTTTGGCCGGTGTGGTTTGTTCCCGCTCAGCTCGCTCCGCCGGCGGCGGCTCGTTGCCGGGCGCGGAAGGCCTGGACTTTGGCGCGATTGCCACAGGTGCCCATGCCGCACCAAAGCCGGTTCTGCGCGCGCGACGCATCTACGTAGAGCCGCGTGCAACCCGCGTGCGAGCAGTGCTTGACCTTATCGAGGTCGGGCCCGGCGACCAGATCAAGCAGATCGGCGGCCAGTTTCGCGAATAACTGTGACGCGGTACCTTCGCTGCTTACGGATCCGTCCGGGTGCAGGCGGGGGACAACCTGCGGATGCGACGCGTGCTCGTTGAGCAGGTCGACATCCTCGGCCTCGCGCCCACGGCCTTCGAGTCGCGCGGAAATGATGCGGTGGATGGCTTCGCGCAGGTTGATCGCGGCCGCTAGGTCGTCGGCGGAGATCGCAATCGGCGCATTCACCAGACCGGCCTGAACTGCCCACTGCGACAACCGCGATGGCTCGGTTAACAGTTCTTCGCGTTGCGCCCCGACTCGATGCGAGCAACACGCGGCGGGCGAACTGGCGAAGAAACCAAAAGTAAACGGCAATTGAACATAGAATGACTGGCTAGTATCTAGCTCTTGGCTAGACGTGGAAGGACCTGGCGATGATCGTCAAAATGCTCGGCACGGCGGTCGTTTTCGGCTCACTGACCCTGGTAACGGGAACAGCCGGCGCCGCTCCAAGCCCTTCCGACCCAGTGCCGAATCCGTTTGCAAGCCTCAGCTGCGACTGCTCGACACCCGGTTCGGCCCCAGCCCCCGCCGGTGACCTTCAGCGCGGACTCTCGAGTGGTCTTGCGAACCATTGGGCCGGCAGTAGTCGGGGCGGGACCTCACGCTGACCGCCACGGTCATTGCTGAACGGGCACGGGGCCGAGCCGGCGCAACTGGGTGACATGTTTGGGTGACAGTTCCTCGAGGCAGGTCACGCCGAGCAGTCCCATCGTCCGCAGGATTCCGCTCTCGAGAATATCGATCGCGCGTCTGACGCCCGCCTCGCCACCTGCCATCAGCCCGTATAAGTAAGCCCGTCCGACCAGTGTGCACCGCGCCCCCAGGGCAATCGCCGCGACGATGTCGGCACCCGACATGATGCCGGTGTCCACCAGGATCTCCGTGTCCTTCCCCAGCTCACGCGAAACCGAGGGCAGTAGGTGGAACGGCACCGGAGCCCGATCGAGTTGGCGCCCACCGTGATTGGACAACACGATGCCGTCGACGCCGCGATCCACCACGGCCTTGGCGTCGTCGAGCGTTTGAATCCCCTTGACGACGAGTCGGCCGGGCCACTTCGACTTGATCCAGGCCAGATCGTCGAACGTGACACTGGGGTCGAACATCGTGTTGAGGTACTCACCGACGGTGCCGGACCAGCGGTCCAAGGATGCGAAGGACAACGGTTCGGTGGTCAGCAGATCGAACCACCAGTGCGGGTGGGGCACTGCGTCAAGCACGGTCCGCAGGGTCAGCGCCGGCGGGATCGCCATCCCGTTGCGCACATCACGTAAGCGCGCCCCGGCGACCGGAACATCGACCGTCACCAGCATGGTGTCGAAACCCGCGTCCGCCGCCCGCTGCACCAGCGCCATGGAGCGGTCGCGGTCCTTCCACATGTACAACTGAAACCACTTGCGGCCCTGAGGAACAGCCGTGGCGACATCCTCGATCGAGCTGGTCGCCAAGGTGGACAGCGAGAACGGGATACCGGCCGCAGCCGCCGCCCGCGCGCCGGCGAGCTCACCCTCGGTGTGCATCAAGCGGGTGAATCCGGTTGGCGCGATTCCGAATGGCAAGACCACCGGCCGGCCCAGCACGTTCCATCCGGCGGTCACATTGGTGACGTCACGCAGGATGGTCGGGTGAAACTCGATGTCGCGGAACGCTTGTCGGGCTCGCTGAATGGACAATTCGTCCTCAGCCGCGCCGTCGGTGTAGTCGAACGCCGCCTTCGGAGTACGCCGTTTGGCGATGCGCCGCAGGTCTTCGATGGTCAGCGCGGCGTCCAGGCGACGCTTGGTGCGGTCTAGCTGCGGCTTTTTGAATTGGATCAACGGCGCAAGATCCCGCAACTTGGGCACTCGCCGTTGGACCGCCATCACATCATCTAACCAGTGTGCGAACTTGGTCATATGACATCTGCAGACGACCCGTTCGACCTGAAGCGTTTCATCGATGCGCAGGCCCGGGTTTACGGCAACGTGGTCGGCGAACTGCGCAACGGCCAAAAGCACAGCCATTGGATGTGGTATGTCTTCCCTCAGTTGCGCGGACTGGGGAGGAGCAGGACGGCCATCCACTACGGCATCTCTTCACTTGACGAGGCGCGCGCGTACCTGGGTCATGAACTTCTGGGCCCGCGCCTGCGCGAATGCGTCGCCCTGGTCAATCAAATAGCCGGCCGCTCGGCCGAACAGGTCTTCGGCTGGCCCGACAATCTCAAGTTGCGCTCGTCCATGACGCTGTTCGCCGCCGCGACCGACGACAACCAGGACTTCGTCGCCCTGCTGGACAAGTACTACGCGGGTGAGCAGGACGATCAGACCATCGCGCTGCTGAATGGTAGGTAGTCGCGATCGCAAGGGCGG
>NZ_JBVAXG010000014.1:17858-160867 GCF_055419245.1 Mycobacterium sp. IDUB_37
CAAGGGCGGCGGAGCCGGGCGCCGCGGGTCGCGACCATTAGGTAGTCGCGATCGCAAGGGCGGCGGAGCCGGGCGCCGCGGGTCGCGACCATTAGGTAGTCGCGATCGCAAGGGCGGCGGAGCCGGGCGCCGCGGCCATTAGGTAGGTCGAACTATCAGCCAGCCGTGTGGCTCGACAACGACGGTATCCACGAGATCTTCGGGGGGTGCCGCGGATCCAGCGATCACCTGGGCACGTGCGGTACCCAGTTTGGATAGCGGCAGCCGCAGCGGCTTGTCGTCGATGTTGAGTACGACGAGCAGCGACTCATCGCCGTGCCGGGTCCGATATACGTAGTGGCGGTTTTCCAGCCGCACTGCTGTGGTTGACGCCTTGTGCAGCCAGGGATGGCGGCGACGCAGGCCGATCAGATGCTGATGTAGCGCCCAGATCTGCGCACTCGCATCATCCAAAGGTATTGGGGGAGAGCTGAACTCGGGACGCACGGCGTCATCTCCACCGACACGTTCCTCTTTGATGCCGCGAAAGCCGAACTCGTCACCGGCATAGACGCTGGGTACGCCACCTATCGTCAGCAAAATCACCAAGGCGTGTGCCAGGTGCTCGGTCTGCTCGATTCGGCTGGCAATTCGGGTGACGTCATGGTTGCCGACGAAGGTCAGCGGCGCGAATGTTTCGACGAATGCGTTGTGGCGTTGCAACGCCCAGTCGAGTTCGAAGAAGTTGCCGTCGTTGAGGCTGCTCCAGGTGGCCTTCCAGAGCTCGTACTGGGTGGCCGAGTCAAACCGCGCGACATCGACCTCCGCCGCATAGTCGCCGTGAATGAGCTCGCCGACGAACCAGGCGTCCGGATGGCGTTCCCGGACCCTGGGCAACACCGACGCCCAGAATTTCTGCGGCACAGCATAAGCCGCGTCCAGCCGCCATCCGTCGGCGCCACGGTCCAGCCAGTGCGTCAGCACGTCAACTACGTAGTCGACGACCTCGGGGTTGCCGTGGTTCAGGCCGATCAGCTCCGAGTGACCCTCAAAGTCACCGCCGCTGAACCAATTTCGGTCGCGCGAAAAATCCTGCCCGACGTGGTTGAACACCCCGTCGAGCAAGACGCGAAGACCCCGGGAATGCGCCTGGGCGACAAAGTAGTCGAAGTCGTCCTGGTCCCCGAGTCGGGGGTCGACACGGTAGTGGTCGGTGGTGTCGTAGCCGTGTGTGCGCGATGCGAAGATCGGGCCCAGCGCGACGCCGGATGCGCCCAGAGCGATGGCGTGATCGAACCAGTCGACGACCCGGCACAGGCGGTGTTCCCCTGGGCCCGGCGGACTTTCGGCAGGGAATGCCCCGACGAAGCCCAGGGGATAGACCTGCCACCAGATCGCGTGTTCGATCCAGGAGGGCTCGGTCACACCGAGGCCAGTGCCTCTGCCGTACTGATCGCTTGGGCCACACCGGAAACGATAGCCGCCACCTTCAACGACTCGAGAATTGCTTCTCGGCCCACACCGGTTTCCCGCAGGGTGTGTTCGTGCGCGACCATGCAGTGCGAACACCCGTTGATCGACGACACGGCGAAACTCCACAGCTCGAAGTTTTTTTTGTCCACACCGGGATTGGCGATGATGTTCATCCGAAGCCCGGCCCGCAAATCGTCGTATTTGCCATCCAGGAACCCTCGACCACGGTAGAACACGTTGTTCATCCCCATGATCGATGCGGCCCCCAGGGCGGCGTTGTACGCCTCGGCCGACAGGTTGTCCGCCGCCTCGGCACCAATCTCGGCCAGCACCTGAGAGTTCCGCGTCGCCGCGGCACAGGCGAGCAAGGTGCCCCACAGTTGCTCCTCGTTCAGCAACGTGGTGCGGGTGATCGAGCCGAGGTTGAGCTTGAGGTCCTTGGCGTACTCGGGCAGTGCGTTCTTGAGATTCTCGACAGTCATGTTCGTCTCCTGATCGGGCCTGTTGTTAGGCGGAAGCTTTGAGCAGCTCGCCGGCGTCGATCGTCGGGTCACCCTTGCGCCAGTTGCAGGCGCACAACTCGTCGGATTGCAAGGCGTCCAAGACCCGTAACACCTCATCGACGTTACGCCCCACGGATCCGGCCGTCGCGGAGACGAATTGGATCTCGTTGTGGGGGTCGACGATGAACGTCACGCGGTCGGCGACGCCGTCGGCATTGAGCACACCGGCCGCCACGGCGAGCTCCCGCTTGATGTCAGACAGCATCGGGAACGGCAGCGTCTTGAGTTCCTCGTGCTGGGCACGCCACTGGAAGTGGACGAACTCGCTGTCGATCGAGACGCCCAGCACCTGCGCGTCGCGGTCCTCGAACTCGTCGTTCAGCTTGCCGAACGCTGCGATCTCGGTGGGGCACACGAAGGTGAAGTCCTTGGGCCAGAAGAACACTACGCGCCATTTGCCCGGATGGTCGTCGCTGGAGATGGTGGTGAAGTAGTCTCCTGGTTGCTGCGCGTTGACCTGCGACAGATCCCCGCCGATCAGGGCGGTCACACGGTACGCGGGAAATTGTTGGCCGATGGTCAGCAGAGACATCTCACTCCTCGTTTACTCATTATCTGGACTCATTCAAGATTGGTCGACGCTCACACCATGCTGCCGCTCTACAGGCATGAAGTAAAGGTGATTTATCGCACTATATTCATCGGTATGACCGATAAGACTTTTCAGCCCACCCTTGCCGGGCTAAGGGCGTTTGCCGCGGTGGCTACCAAGGGGCATTTCGGTAGCGCCGCAACAAATCTGGGAGTGAGTCAGTCGACTTTGTCGCAGGCCCTCTCGGCCCTCGAATCGGGCCTGGGCACCAACCTGGTGGAGCGGTCGACCCGGCATGTGCGCGTGACACCCGAGGGCGCTCAGTTACTGCCGCTCGCTCAAGCGGTGGTCGACGCGGCGGAGGCTTTCGTCGGCGCCACGGCCGGGAAGTTTGATCCCCTGCAGGGCATCATCCGGCTCGGCCTGATCCCGACCGTGGCCCCCTATGTGCTGCCAACCCTGTTGACCGGTGTCGGTCGGCGCCTACCCACACTCACGGTGCGGGTGGTCGAGGACCAGACCCAACGTCTGCTGGCGGTATTGCGGGAAGGCGCATTGGACGCGGCACTGATCGCATTGCCCGCCGACACCAAAGGGGTCACCGAGATTCCCATCTATGAGGAGGATTTCGTCCTGGCGCTGCCGCCGGGCCATCCGCTGTCGGGCAAGCGCCGAGTGCCTACAACCATGCTGGCGCAATTGCCGCTGTTGTTGCTCGACGACGGTCACTGCTTACGCGATCAGGCCCTGGACGTCTGCCGGCAGGCCGGCGCGCGGGCCGAAGTCGCCGACACCCGCGCCGCCTCGTTGACGACCGCAATTCAATGCGTTTCCGGCGGGTTGGGGGCGACGCTGATACCGGAGAGCGCGGTGGCCGTCGAGGCGGCGCGCAGCACGGTCGGTCTCGCGCGGTTCGCCACACCACGCCCCAACCGTCGGATAGGTCTGGTATTCCGTTCGTCCGCTGGCCGCGACCAGTCGTACCGGCAGCTCGCGGCGATCATCGGCGAACTGCTCTCCGAAACGCTGCCGATACGGCTGCTGGTGAAATAGACCCATGGAAAAAGTGATCGCCCTGTTGCGGCGGGCGGAGTCTGACGACGACTGGTGCGACCGCCTACGAGGTCCGGTCGCGGAGGAACTGTTGACGCTGGGCGTTCCCGGCCTGTCGGTCAATGTCCGCGACAGCTTGGTGCGCGACTCGATGATGACGCTGACGACACTCGATCCGCCGGTCGTAGCGGTGGTGAGCTTCTGGACCCAGCAGTGCTACGGCGAGCAGGCGGCGGCCGCGCTGGCTCTGCTGGCCGGCGAATCCGACCAGCTCGCCGCCTACCTGGTCACCGAGTCGGTTCCGCTGCCCGGTCCGGAGTTCCGAAGCGGTGCTCGCACAGAGGGTTTCGCCAATATCGCGCTATTGCGCCGGCCGGCCGAGCTCGACCAGGCGACCTGGCTTGATCGTTGGCAACTCAACCACACATCGGTGGCCATCGAGACTCAATCGACGTTCGGCTACACCCAGAACTGGGTGGTGCGCGCGTTGACTCCGGACGCACCGGGAATTGCCGCCATCGTCGAAGAGTTGTTCCCGCTGGAAGCGGTGTCCGATCTCAAAGCCTTCTTCGGTGCCGCCGACGATGCCGACCTACAGCACCGGGTGGGCGCAATGGTGGCCAGCACTTCTGCCTTCGGCGCCAACGAGAATATCGACACGGTGCCGACCAGCCGGTATGTCATCAAGAGGCCCTTCAGGGATTGAGGTAATGCGATGACGACACTCGATGACGCAGTGGCACTGGCGGCCTCCGAAAGTGGCCTGGCGGTGGTCTCCACGGTTCGCGCCGATACCACCGTGCAGGCTTCGCTGGTGAATGTCGGCCTGCTGCCGCACCCGGCCGGGGGAGTACCCGTCCTGGGATTCACCACCTACGGCAAGGTCAAGCTCGCCAACCTCAGGGCCCGGCCCCAGCTGGCCATCACGTTTCGCAACGGCTGGCAGTGGGCCACCGTGGAAGGCCGCGCCGAGCTGGCCGGCCCCGATGACGCCCCGACCTGGTTGTCCGGTAGCGATCAACTGAGGCTGCTGCTGCGCGAGGTCTTCACCGCGGCGGGCGGCACCCACGACGATTGGGATGAATACGATCAGGTGATGGCCCACGAGCGGCGCGCGGTAGTGCTGATCGAGCCGACCCGCGTCTACAGCAACCGTTAGTTACGCTGCAGCGGTGACGCTGCTGATCAATGATGAAAACCGCGTGCGCACCCTGACGCTGAACCGTCCCGAGGCGCTGAACGCATTCAACGAAGCCCTCTACGACGCCACAGCGCAGGCACTGTTGGACGCCGCCGGGGACCCAGAGGTAGCCGTCGTCCTGCTGACCGGCGCGGGTCGCGGATTCAGCGCCGGCACCGATCTCGGCGAGATGCAGGCCCGCATCACCGATCCGGATTTTCAAGAGGGCAAGTACGGATTCCGCGGCCTGATCGAAGTGCTCAGTGCGTTTCCCAAGCCGTTGATCTGCGCCGTCAACGGCGTCGGGCTGGGCATTGGCGCCACCATTCTGGGCTATGCCGACCTGGCTTTCATGTCATCGACGGCACGGCTGAAATGCCCGTTCACCAGTTTGGGGGTCGCGCCGGAGGCAGCGTCGTCTTATCTGCTGCCGCAGCTGGTCGGGCGGCAGAACGCCGCCTGGATGCTGATGTCCTCGGAGTGGGTTGACGCCGCCGAGGCGTTACGCATGGGGTTGGTCTGGCGGGTCTGCGAACCGGAGGAGCTGCTGTCCGAGGCCCGTCGGCACGCCGATGTTCTGGCCTCACGGCCGATCTCGAGTCTGATGGCGGTCAAGCACACCATGATCGAGCCGTTGCGCGCCGAGATCGCCGCGGCGACAGCTCGAGAGAACGCTCACTTCGCCGAGTTGATGGGCGCGCAAGCCAATGCGGCAGCGCTGGCGGATTTCAGCAATCGCGCGCGATGAAACCGGATCGCTGCTACTCCTGATGGCGGCGACCCGCAGCGCCCGGCTCCGCCGCGCTTGCGATCGCCGCTAGGCAGACGGGCTGAGTTGCGCTCGCTCCGCGCGAGAGGCGGCAATGATGGCGCGGATAGTCCGGCGGCAGCGTCCGCAATCGCCGCCGGCACCACAGGCCGCAGCAATTTCTTTGGAAGTCGACGCACCACGCGCAACGGCGTCACACACCGTCTGATTGGTGGCTCCGACGCACAGGCATACGTACATCAGCGAACCTCAATCAGCCGCTTGCGCACGGGCCCCATATTAGTGGAGTCTAACCTAAGTAGGTTAGCGGAGTCTAACCTAAGTCAAAGACACGCTGCCGGGAACTGACGTCACTGGGACGCGCCGACGGCGCAAGTAAGGCTGAGCTCAGTCGCCTTTGCTGCACTAGATTTAGACCTGGCACGCAAAAGTGCTGCTTAACCCGCATGGCGCGCTCCAGCCCAGCCCGCCTGCGGTCCGACGTGACAGCCTTCACCGTAGGAGTGATCATGCAAGGTGATCCGGACGTTCTGCGCCTGCTCAACGAGCAGCTGACCAGCGAACTGACCGCTATCAATCAATATTTTCTGCATTCGAAGATGCAGGACAACTGGGGATTCACCGAGCTGGCTTCGCACACTCGCGCGGAGTCGTTCGATGAGATGCGTCACGCCGAGGCGATCACCGACCGCATCCTGTTGCTGGACGGTCTGCCGAATTACCAGCGCATCTTCTCGTTGCGCATCGGTCAGACCCTGCGGGAGCAGTTTGAGGCCGACCTGGCCATCGAATACGAGGTGTTGGAACGCCTCAAGCCGGGCATCATCATGTGCCGGGAGAAGCTGGACAGCACCAGCGCCACGCTGCTCGAGGGGATCGTGGCCGACGAGGAAAACCACGTCGACTACCTCGAAACTCAACTCGAGCTGATGGACAAACTGGGCGAGGAGCTCTACTCGGCGCAGTGCGTCTCGCGCCCGCCCAGCTGACAGGAGGCTTGCCCGCCCATATGACAAGCCCGCGCGCAGCGGTCGCTGCACCCGCTCCGACCGCTGACCCGGCGCCCAGCAGCACGCTGATCACCCCGCAACGGCGCAACTTCATCTTCGTCGCGATCATGCTGGGGATGCTGCTCGCGGCGCTGGATCAAACCATCGTCGCGACCGCGCTGCCGACCATCGTCGCCGATCTGGGCGACGCCGGCCGTCAATCGTGGGTGGTCACCAGCTACCTGCTGGCCTCGACGATTGTCACCGCGCTGGTCGGCAAGCTCGGTGATCTGTTCGGTCGCAAGCGGGTATTTCAGGTCGCCGTGTTGTTCTTCGTCGCGGGGTCGGTGCTGTGCGGGCTGGCGCAATCGATGACCATGCTGGTCGGCGCCCGAGCCCTGCAGGGAATCGGCGGCGGCGCCATCACCGTCACCGCCAGCGCGCTGATCGGTGAGGTTGTTCCGCTGCGCGAGCGGGGTCGCTATCAGGGGATTCTGGGCGCGGTCTTCGGCGTCACAACGGTGGTCGGTCCGCTGCTCGGCGGCTACTTCACCGACTATCTGACCTGGCGGTGGGCGTTCTGGATCAACATCCCGGTGTCGGTGGTGGTGTTCTGTGTGGCCGCCGCGGCGATCCCCGCACTGGGCTCGGCCATCAAACCGGTGGTCGACTACGCCGGCATCGTGTTCATCGGCCTCAGTGCGTCCGGCCTGACGTTGGCGACAAGTTGGGGCGGCACCGTCTACCCGTGGCTGTCGCCGACGATCATCGGTCTGTTCGTCGGCGCCGCGGTTGCTCTGGGTGCGTTCGTATGGGTGGAAAGGCGCGCCGCTCAACCGATCCTGCCGATCCGACTGTTCGCCAGCCCGGTGTTCACCGTGTGCTGTGTGCTGTCATTCGTCGTGGGCTTCGCAATGCTCGGCGCTATGACCTTCCTGCCGACCTTCATGCAGTACGTCAACGGGGTTTCGGCGACCACCTCGGGACTGCGCACATTGCCGATGGTGCTCGGCATGTTGGTCACCTCGACCGGCAGTGGCAGCGTGGTTGGCCGGACCGGTCGCTACAAGGTCTTTCCGGTCGTGGGAACGGCGCTGATGACGATCGCGTTCCTGCTGATGTCTCACATGGACGGCTCGACCTCCACACTGTTGCAATCGGCTTACCTACTCATCCTGGGCGCGGGAATCGGCCTGTCCATGCAGGTGCTGGTGCTGATCGTGCAGAACACCTCGAATTTCGAGGACCTGGGTGTGGCGACCTCCGGCGTCAGTTTCTTCCGCACCATCGGCAGCTCTTTCGGTGCGGCGATATTCGGCTCGCTGTTCGCCAATTTCCTCAATTCGAGACTGGCGTCGGCGCTGGCGGCGACCGGCGCATCCCGCGAGGCGGTGAGCTCGCCCGGCGCATTGCACCGGCAATCCGCCGCGGTCGCCGAACCGATCGTGCACGCCTACGCCGAGTCGCTCTCGCAGGTCTTCCTGTGCGCGGCCCCGGTCGCGGCCCTCGGTTTCGTGCTGTCCCTGTTTTTGCGCGAAGTGCCGCTGCGCGACATCCATAACAGCGCGGTCGACCTTGGTGACGGGTTCGGCATGCCGACGACCGATACGCCCGAACAATTGCTGGAAAACGCGATCGCTCGCATGCTGCGCGCCGAGCCTGGCGTGCGGCTGCGCAGCATCGCAATGCGGCCCGACTGTCAGCTCGACGTCGCCGGGCTCTGGGCGGTGTTGCGGGTCAACCGCTACGGGCAGTTCTTCGGCACCGCGCGGCTCACCGATATCGGCGACAACCTGCAGATCCCGTTCGAGCTGCTGGAACCCACCTTTGCCCGCCTCGCAGCCACCGGCTACGTGGTGCGCGACGGCGACCGATTGTGGCTCACACCGGCCGGTTCCGCGCAGGTCGACTACGTGTATTCGCTGCTGCTGCAGTGGATCAGCGACAAGTTGTCCCGGTCGGCGGGGTTCGCCAGCCGTCCGGATCACCGTGCCATCGAAGCGGCTCTCGGCAGAGTTGCTTATCGCGTGATCGCCCAACGAGATTGGTTCGACAGCGACGCTCCGACGGCGGCTATTGCCAGTCGTTGATCTCAGTCGGATACCGAGGTCGGATTCCAGCTGCCGGGCAGCATCGGCATTCTGGGGGCGCTGCCGAACTCGTCGCCGGCCAATGTGGTCAGCCCCGCGGCCTCGGCGGCATCCTGGGCCGCTTCGTCACGCAGCGTGCCGGTGAAGCCCATCCGTCGCGCGCCGTGGTCGGAGGCCGGGGTCTGCGAAGCAGCCCAATCCGGATCGACGCCGACGTTCATATCCATGAATTCATCGCCGTGGTCACGCGCCTTCGCCTTCTTACGCCGACGAGCGCGGGCCGCCTCGCGCGCGGACGCAGCCGCCGCGGCAGCGGCGGCGTCGGGTGCCTGCGCCTGCCGTTTCGCACCGGCCCTGGCCTTCGCGCCGATTCCGGAACCAAACCCGATTCCCGGCGGCGCCGCGACGTAGGGCGGCGAAAAACCCGCCCCGCCAGGTGCTGCCGGCGCTGACGGCGGGGGGGATGGCGGCGGCGCGCCGCCCGGGGGATTGGGCGCGGGCGCAGGCGCCGAGGCTGCCGGGGCCGGCGCGGCCGCGGACGACAGACCTGCCAGCGGCAGGGCCGCCGGGGGCGGCGGTGGTGGCAACGCCGGCGCCAGCACAGGTTGTGGCACGCTGGCCAAGCCGGCCAATCCGGCAAGGCCACCCAAGCCGGCCAGCGGGGCCGCCGCCACGGGGAGCGCAGCGGCCAATGCCAGCGGCTGGCTCGTCAAGGTGAAGGCTTCGGCCAAGTGCAGCGGAAAGTCGAACAATTCGAGGCTGATCAGGTACTGGACCGCCAGCACCGGGTTGGTCTGCAAATAGACGAAGAACTGCTGGAAATCTTCGGTGAGTTCCAGGGACCGGACGACCCAGAACGAGATCATCGTCGGATCGGTGTAGTCGTCGTATTCGAGCCCGTTGACCGTGCCCTCCAACGGGTTCCAGTTGTAGCCGAAGTTACGCAGGATATTGGCGATGAAGTCGTCCAGCGCGTTGTCGACCAAGGGATCGTGGGCGATGGTGTCGTTTCCGATGCCGAACTGTTCGAGGATTGCGTCGAGCTGCGGGTTGTTGATCCAGTTCTCGAAAGCGGTAAACGGGTTGAGCTGCGGGTTGCTGATGAAGTCCTGGTAGGACTGCAGCAGGTTCTGCAGGAACTGCTCGATCTGCTGCAGGAACCCCGGTACCGGGTTGGTGCCTTCGGCGGGATTGGCGGAGACCTCGGATCTCAGGATCTGGGGCGGCGGGTCGGATTGCGGCGCGGCGGCCACAGCGGCGTCCGAAACCGCTTGGTACCCGACCATCGTGCTGGCAGCCTGGACCCACATGCGGGCGTAATCGGCCTCGTTGACCGCGATGGGGATGGTGTTGATACCGAAGAAGTTCGTCGCTGCCAAAGTCCCGTGGGTGACGTGGTTGGCGGCCAATTCGCCCAGCGTCGGCATCGCAGCAAGCGCCGTCGTATACGCGGCGGCAACCGTCTGCTGACTCGCGGCCATCTCCGCGCTGATCGCACTGTTCTGCATTAGCCACGCCAGATACGGCTGGTGGGCGGCCACGTACTCGCCGGCGGTCGGCCCCTCCCAGGAGCCGCCTTGCACAGCGCCCAACAACGCGATCAGTTCATCGGCTGCGGCCTCGTATTCCGCACCCAGCGATGTCCAAGCCGCGGCCGCCGACAACATCGGGCCCAGGCCGGGCCCGCTACTCAGCAATGCCGAATGCACCTCGGGCGGCGACGCCATCCAAATCGGCGCCGCACCAATGGACAGGGCGCCTGACGACCCCACCAGCAACACTCCACCCCGTCCCACATTGGTACTGCCTAGTTGTTGAATATGATTTTCATTTGCATCAGGTTAAGGCCGGAGGGAGCCTCGGCTCAAGCCCCCGAACCTGGCAATCTCCTGGCAGAATCCGGGGCCGTATCGCCCCTGCTACGCGCGGATCACGCGGGCGTACCATCACGCCATGAGCCGAATCGGAACTTTCGCTGACGACGATGTCGCAGGTTGGGTGCTGAAATCTCCTGAACTTGGCGGCGCGATGGCCAATTTCAGCCGGGCTGTCTACACCAAAAACAAGCTGCCGCTACGCACCCGAGAGATTGCCCGGGCGGTGATCGCCAACAACAACGAGTGCACCGTCTGCGCCAACACGCGCGACGCCGACGGGCCCGCTGCGGGCGTCGACGAGGAGCTTTACGACCACGCCGCCGAGTGGCGCACCTGGCCCGGGTACAGCGAGCAGGAACGACTCGCGGCCGAGTTTGCGCACCGGTTTTCGACCGAGCACACCGTGCTGCGCGACGACGAAGACTTCTGGAACCGGGCCAACGAACACTTCTCCGAGGAGTTGCTCGCCGACCTGGCTATTTCCTGCGCGCTGTGGGTTGGCATGGGACGGGTGCTGCGGACCCTGGACATCGGTCAGGCGTGCGTGCTGACCTTGCCAAGCCGGGTCTGAACAGGTGGCCACTTAGTGGCCAGCGTGGCCACTCCGCTCGCCGCCGCGGCCATCGCACAACTCGAAGCTGAAGGCGTCGACACCGTCATCGGCACAGTGGTCAATCCAGCCGGTCTGACCAACGCCAAAACAGTGCCGATACGCCGAACCAATACGTTCGCCGAACCCGGGCTCGGTGCAAGCCCGTCCTGGCACGCTTTCGCCATCGACCAGACCGGCATCGCGTTCACCGACGACGTCGGCGTGGTCGGTGATCAGCGGTTGCGCATCGACCTGGCCGACCTGCGCATCATCGGCGACGGCCTGGCGTGGGCACCCGCCGGGTTCTTCGCGCAGGACGGCGCACCAGTCCCGGTGTGCAGTCGCGGAACACTGCGCCGCGTGGAGGCCGCACTTGCCGAAGCCGGCCTCACCGCCGCCGTCGGCCATGAGGTCGAGTTCCTGCTGGTCGATGCCGACGGCGGCCGGTTGCCGTCGACGCTGTGGGCTCAGTACGGCCTTGCCGGAATCCTCGAATACGAAGCGTTCGTCCGAGAGGTCAACGCCGGCGCGGCGTCGGCGGGTGTGGCGGTGGAGCAGTTCCATCCCGAGTACGGGGCCAATCAATTCGAGATCTCACTGGCGCCGCTATCGCCGGTGGCCGCGGCCGACCAATTGGTGCTGCTGCGCATCATCATCGGCCGTGCCGCCCGGCGCCAAGGGTTGCGCGTCAGCCTGTCCCCGGTACCCTTCGCCAATAGCGTGGGATCGGGTGCCCACCAACACTTCTCGCTGACAATGACCGATGGGACGGCGACGAAGCCGCTGTTCTCCGGCGGCACCGGCCCCGGCGGCATGACCGCCGCCGGACAGTCTGCGGTCGCCGGCGTACTGCGTGGACTGCCAGAGGCGCAGGGCGTTCTGTGCGGATCGATCGTGTCTGGTCTGCGGATGCGCCCGGGCAACTGGGCCGGCGCCTACGCCTGCTGGGGTGTCGAGAACCGCGAGGCGGCAGTGCGATTCATCAAGTCCGGCCCCGGCAGCAGTGCGACGAGCGGCAACGCCGAGGTCAAGATCGTCGACCCGTCGGCAAATCCGTACCTCGCGTCGGCGGCGATTCTGGGCCTGGCGCTTGACGGAATCCGCAACTCGGCAACCCTGCCGGCGGAAACCACGATCGACCCTGCGAAACTGTCCGAGACGGACCGGGCCGCCGCCGACATCCGGCTACTCTCCGAGAAGCAAACAGAAGTTATTGCTGCACTGGATAATTCAGTACTGATGCGCAGAATTCTGGGCGATACGCTGGTCGATCTGGTGGTCGCGGTCCGGCAAATGGAGCACGACCGATACGGGGACCTCACCGCGGAACAACTTGCGGACAAATTTCGGATGGCCTGGAGCGTATGAATAATCTGGCGCAGCACATCCGCGACGTGGCATTGATCGACCAGCACGTGCATGGCTGCTGGCGGACCGCCGGGGACAGAAGGCGATTCGAGAACGCGCTCAACGAAGCCAATACCCGACCACTTGCCGACTTCGACTCCGGCTTCGACTCACAACTGGGCTTCGCCGTCCGCAACCACTGCGCCTCCGCTTTGGGACTACCCAGACATGTTGAATCACAGCAATATTGGGAGAAACGAAGCCAGCTGAGCGAAAGCGAACTGGCTCGGCTGTTTCTACCCGCAGCCGGGGTCAGCAATTGGCTGGTGGACACCGGTATCGGAGTAGACGTGACGAGCGCGGCCGAGCTGGGCGAACTGTCCGGTCGGCGCGCGTACGAGATCTTGCGCCTCGAGCAGGTGGCCGAAGAGGCCGCGCAATCCACCGGCGACTACGCGTCAGCATTCGAAGAGATCCTGCACCGCAGGGGAGCTGCGGCGGTAGGCACCAAATCCATACTGGCGTACCGGGGCGGGTTCGACGGTGACCTCAGCGAACCGTCGGAGGGCGAAGTCAGCGAGGCAGCACAGCGCTGGCGCGATGCGGGTGGCGTGCGGTGCAGTGACCGGGTACTGCTGCGGTTCGGCTTGCACCAGGCACTGCGACTGGGCAAACCTCTGCAATTCCACGTCGGCTTCGGCGACCGGGATTGCGATCTGCACAAAACCAATCCGCTACTGCTGCTGGATTTTCTGCGCAGATCCGGCGATACGCCGATTGTGCTGCTGCACTGTTATCCCTACGAACGCGAAGCCGGTTACCTGGCTCAAGCGTTCAACAACGTTTACCTCGATGGTGGGTTGACCGTGACCCATCTGGGAGCGCGGGCGCCCGCGTTCATCGCCCGAATCCTCGAACTGGCGCCCTTCCGCAAAATTCTGTATTCGTCCGACGGCTTCGGACCGGCCGAATTGCATTTTCTCGGTTCTGCCTTGTGGCGCAATGGGATTCGACGGGTGTTGGACGGTTTCGTGACCGACGGCGATTGGAGCGAGGCCGACGCAATCCGGGTGGTTGACCTCATCGCCCACAACAACGCCGCCCGCATTTACCGGCTGGCCAGCGGCGACCTTCGCGGTCCGATCACTTCAGCGGGATGAAGCGGCGCAGTTTGCCGCTGGATTGGTGACGTGTCAGGCTGTCCGCCAAGCTGATCCGGATCGTCGGCTGCGACAGGCCGTGCTTGCGCAGTGCCGCGGTCAGCGCCGCGGCGAGGGTGGTGACGTCGGGCGAACCCACAACCAGGATGTCGGCGCCGTTGACGGTTTGGGCAACCTGGTACTCCGAGATCTGCGGATCGGTGCCAAGGACGTGCCGGAATGCGATGGGTGGTACCGCCACTGTGCCGTAAAGGAAATCGTCATCGCGGCGGCCGCCGATATCGGCAACGCGGGCGAAGGAACTACCGCGCGCGCAGGCGCCCGGCAGGGGCACCACTTGATCGCCGAGGTCGTAGCGGATGAACGGAAAGGTGCGGTTGGCCAGTCCGGTGGCAAGCGTTCGCACTGCCGGCTCGTCGGGACCGACGGGTGTTCCATCGGCATCGACGCGTTCGAGGACAACCTCGTCCTCGCACACGTGCAGTCCTGCACCCCTCCCACAGCCGACGGCCTGCACACCGATTTCGGTTGAGCCCCAAAGATTGTGAATCACCGGCTGCCAGGCCTGGGTGATCGCCGCCCGGTCCTCGTCGAGCAACGGCTCGGAGTTGGTACTCACCCGCACCGGCGCGATGTTCAGGTCACCACCGATCGACGCGCGCGCTAATCGCCCGATCACGGTGGGGTAGCCCACCAGATGCGTGGGACCCGCGGCGGCAACCGCCGCCAGCACCTCCTCGAAGGGTGCTCCGGCGGCGATGACCAGGGTCTGCATGCCGGGGGCGGTCGGCACATCGAACAACGGGGTACTCGCGTGTGGGGGAACGGCCGCGGATAGCACGGCCAACCGGGTCGCCTCCGAAGGTGGGACCGCGCTGCGCTCGTCGCGCGCCTGCGTTCGCCAGGCCAGGCAGGCCGCCGAGATGTAGAAGTCCCAATCCCAGACGTACACGCCCCGCACGCCACTGGAGCCACCCGAGCTGAAGAACTGCTGGTCACCTGTATAGGAAAACCATTGCTGCTCAGCGAGAATTCGTTCGGCGCGGGCACGACCGAGGCCGGGTGTGGTGACGACGTCGTCCCAGTGGTGCTGGGCGTCGTGTTTGGTCATCATCGGCAGCGACGCAAGATCGGCGACGGTGGCTCGCGACGGGTCCAACCCGCGCAGTCGGAGGGCGTGGAAGGGAGAGCGCTCCTTGGCGTAGGCCAGCAATGCCCGCAAGCGATCGGTTTGATACTGCTCGATCTGGCGTCGCGACCAGTCCAACCGGGCGACGTGATCCTGCAAGCCGGCCCGCACCGCGCTCAGATGAGCCGCCCGCATCGCCTCGTAGGCCGCCCGCGACATCAGCAGCGGACTAGACCAAGGCGCTCGCGTCGTAGATCCAGGAAGTATCGCCGCCGACGAGCTTCTCGAAATGCTGCGGCGGCGCGAACGCGATGAGGCTGTTCATATCCCAATAGTCTTTCCAGACACTAATTTTTCCGTTCACCACTTTGTGAACTGTCACGAATCTCAGCGTGCCGCTCTCGCCGGTCTGGAACCTCCAGGTCTCGGAGTGCTCGTAGCTGACGTCAGATCCGTTAGACAGCAGCACCCCGTCATGATTCTCGTAGCCCGCCAATTCCTCGAGGCCGATCTTGAGTCGCGTCACGATGTCCTCGGGACCACGCGCCGAAACCGCGGGGACGGGCATGTCGACGTAGAGGCAGTCATCGGACAGGACGGACTTGACGGCGTCCCAATCCCGCCGCGAAAGCGCCTGCCACATTCCAACTACGACGTCTTCGGCGGGGACTGGAGAAGCGTCTGTCATAGCGGTCAATTAACTCGGCTGCCGCACCGCTGTCAACCACAGCGCCGCGGCGCGTACTCGCGTGCAGGATGGACCTATGACCGGACTGCACCATTACATCGCCGAAGAGATTGCCACCGATCATTGCGATGGTCTGCTGACCAGGCGGGAAGCCATCCGCCGGCTTGCGCTTCTTGGCCTGGGCAGTGCCGCGGCTTCGGCCCTGCTAGCTGCCTGCGCACAGCCGAAGGAATCTACGCCGGCGGCGAGCACGCCGGCCCAAAACACAGCCCAGCCACCTGGAATGGCCGGTGCGCTGACTACGTCACCGATCACCTGGCCGGGGCCGCAAGGTGAGCTGCAAGGCGCGTGGTCTCGTGCGGCGACCTCTAAAGGCGGCGTGCTGGTCATCCATGAGAACAAGGGTCTGACCGATTGGGCGCGGTCGGTGGCCGGACGTCTTGCCGGAGCGGGATATTCGGCGCTGGCCATCGACTTGCTATCGGAGAAGGGCGGAACCGGGGCATTTCCGGATCCGGCGCAAGCCACCGCCGCGCTGGCCGGCATTCCGGCCGAACAGTTCGTCCGGGACCTGAACTCCGGTGTCGGACAACTACGTCAGTTTCTGCCGGGTGCGAAGATCGCGGTGATTGGTTTCTGCTTCGGGGGTGGGTTGGTGTGGCAGTTGCTGGCCTCCGGCGCGCCGGACGTCTCGGCCGCAATTCCGTTCTACGGGCCGTTGCCCGAGAACCCCGATTTCACCGCAGCCAAAGCCGCCGTACTGGGAATCTATGGTGCCCTCGACGCCCGGGTTACCGGATCGGAGCCGGCGGCCAAGGCCGCGCTCGATCGCGCCGGCCTGGTCCATGATCTGGTTGTCGAACCGGATGCCGACCATGCCTTCTTCAATGACACCGGCCCGCGGTACAACGCGGTCGCGGCAAACGATGCATGGCAACGAACGCTGGACTGGCTAGGCCGCTATCTGCACTGATTCCCGCAGTACGATCTGGCGGTGCAGGTCAAAACAGCAGGTGCGGTCGTCGGCGCTCTCGGTGTCGTGTTCGGCGACATCGGTACCAGTCCGATCTACACCATCCAGACCGTTTTCAACCCCGACGACCCACACCCGGTGCCGATCAGCTCCGACAACGTGTACGGCGTCGTTTCGCTGATCTTCTGGTCGGTCATGATCATCGTGACGCTGACCTACGTGTCCCTCGTCATGCGGGCCGACAACCACGGCGAGGGCGGCATCATGGCGCTCATCACGCTGCTGGGGAAGGGCAAGCGACGTCGCACCGCCATGACGCTGAGCGCCCTCGGCATCTTCGGCGCCGCGCTGTTCTTCGGCGACAGCATGATCACCCCGGCCATCTCGGTGCTGTCGGCCATCGAAGGCGTCAAAGTCATACAGCCGGAGCTGAATTCGTGGATCGTACCGATCACCGCGGTGATCATCGTGGTGCTGTTCTCCGTGCAGCGGCACGGCACCGGCGCGGTCGGACGGCTATTCGGGCCGGTGATGATCGCGTGGTTCACCGCGATCGGCGCGTGCGGAGTGCTCGGCATCGCCCACCATCCGGAGATCCTCAAGGCGCTGTCACCGGTGTATGCCGCCAAATTCATCGTCGGGCATTTTCACATCGCGTTCTTCTCCCTCGCCGCAATCGTGCTCTCGGTGACCGGCGCCGAAGCGTTGTACGCCGATATGGGCCACTTCGGTCGTAAAGCGATCACCTCGGGCTGGTTATTGCTCGTCCTGCCGGGATGCACCTTGAGCTACCTGGGCCAGGGGGCGCTGTTGCTCGGCGACCCGAGCACCTCGAGCGCACCCTTCTTTCTGCTCATTCCCGACTGGGCGCGGCTCCCGATGGTGCTACTGGCCACTGCGGCGACGGTGATCGCTTCGCAGGCCGTGATCACCGGGGCGTTCTCCGTCGCCTCGCAGGCCGCGCAACTCGGCTATCTCCCGAGATTGCGGATAGCCCATACGTCCGAATCGACTATCGGGCAGATCTACGTGCCGTGGATCAACGGCCTACTGCTGTTGTCAGTGCTCACCCTGGTTTTTGCGTTCCGCAGTTCGGCGGCTTTGGCCTTCGCCTTCGGCATGGCGGTCACGGGAACCATCACCATCACGACTTCACTGTTTCTGTACATCGCCCGCACCAGGTGGGGAGCGCCGCTGTGGCTGGTCATCATCGGTGGCGGCATTCTGCTGTCGGTTGACCTGATGTTCTTGGCGGCCAATCTGACCAAGTTGGTGCACGGGGCGTGGCTGCCGCTGCTCATCGCATTGATCGCGTTCACTGTGATGACCACCTGGCAGCGTGGGCGTGAAATCGTCACCCGCACCAGAGAAAAGGCCGAAGGGTCGTTGCAGGAATTCGTCGAAAGCCTGCACACTCATGAGCGGCCGGTCACCCGGGTTCCGGGGACGGCGATATTCCTCAACCGCGGAAAGGATTCCGCACCGCTGGCGCTGCGGGCCAACGTCGAACACAACCGGGTGCTTCAAGAGCACGTGGTGGTCATGGCGATCGTCACGCTGCCGGTGCCGCGCGTTCCTGATGCTGGTCGAAACGAAGTGGATGCACTCGGATACGCCGACGACGGGATAGTTCACGTGACGTCCTACTTCGGCTACATGGAAACCCCGAAGATCCGCGACGCGCTGAGTCTGCTCGGTCCGGACGAGACGGAGGGACCGATCGTCCTGGACGAAGCTTCCTACTTCCTGTCCAAACTCGAACTGGTCATCGGCTCGGAGCCGACGATGCCGAAGTGGCGCAAGCGCTTGTTCATTGCGACCTCGTACAGCACAGCTGACGCGGCGGCTTACTTCGGGCTGCCCTCCGAACGCACCGTCGTCATGGGTTCGCGTATTGAGGTTTGACGCCCGCCATCGAGCGCGTGCCAAGGGTCACCGGTAGCTTCGCCCAGCCACGCAACACCCGCGTGCTGCGCCGACTTCCCGCGCCCGCTGCCCGCACGTCGGGGAAGCGTTCGAAGAACGTACGCAACCCGACCTCGCCCTCGGCGCGGGCAAGCGCAGCCCCCAGGCAGAAGTGGCGTCCGGTGGAGAAGGCGAGATGCTTTCCCGCATTTGGGCGTTCGACGTCGAAGCGATGTGGGTCAGGGAATACCGCCGGGTCGCGATTGGCGGCTGCCAGATAGATCACCACCAGTTCGCCCTGTTTGATCGGCACACCCGCGACCTCGACATCGTTGCCGGCCACCCGCGCGGTGAGCTGCACCGGCGAGTCAAGCCGCAGGATCTCCTCGACCGCGTTGGGCCACAACTCTGGACGTGCCCGCAACTTCTCCAGCTGTTCGGGGTGGTCCAGCAGCATGCGAATACCGTTGCTCAACAGGTTCACCGTGGTTTCGAAGCCGGCAACGAGCACCAGCCCGGCGACCGCCTGCAGTTCGGTCTCGTTGAGATAGCTTTCCGCACCACCGCTTTCGGCCGTCCGGATGAGTTGACTCATCAAGTCGTCACCCGGCGCGCGGCGCAACTGCCGCAGATGATCGACCAACCAGGCGTTGAAGCCGGCGAGCCCGCGCTGCACCCGCCGATACTCCTGCCACGGCAACCCGACATCCAGACTCGGAGCGACCAACTCACCGAACTCGAGGACACGCCGCCGGTCATAGTCCGGCACACCCAGGATCTCGCTGATGACGGTGATCGGCAGTTGTGCGCAGTACCGTCCGACGACGTCGACCGAGCCCGGGCTCTCGGCGAGTTCATCCAACAAGCGGATCGCCGTCTGCTCCACCCGGTCGCGCAGGGCGGTGACCGCCCGTGCGGTGAATACCGCCGAAACCGTCTTGCGATAGCGGGTGTGATCCGGTGGTTCGACGGCCAGCAACGACGGCGGCCGCACCGGATGCAGCCGATTGTCGCGGGTGCGTCGCTCCAGACGACGCAACGGGCCCGGCAAATTCTCGCCGAACGACGTGACGTGAAAGTCGTCCGAGCGCAGCACTTTGTGGGCGAGTCGATGGTCGACGGTCATGTAGCTCGCCCGGCTGCGCACCAACGGGCCGTGCGGTCGCACTTCGTCGTAGAAAGGCACCGGATTGGCAACCACCGTTGGGTCCGCCATCAACCGGGCCTGGAAATCACCGCGCCGAAGGCCGACCTGGGCAAGCCCGCGGATCACTCCGTGCATCGCGAACCAGTGCAGCTTTTCTTTCAACCCTGTTTCTTCCACCGCAACCAGCGTATGCGTCCTGCTCCCAAAGCGGCTTGCCTAGCAGTCAGCGCTGATCTTGAAGTCGCTCGTCACGACCTTGTCGGGGTTGCGGCTGTTGATCCCCGAAGCGCTGCCGGTGATGGTGTAGCTGGTCCTGGCCATGTCCACGCGCGCGTCCCCCACGCCGCCCGCGTAGTAGCTACCGGTGAAGCCGTTGATGTTGCGGATCTTCACGAACTGCGGAATCGCCCGGTCGCCGCTGAGCAGCACCACCGCCTGAATCTGGCCGTCCTTGTCGCGGATGTCGATGGTGCGATAAGAATCGATCTGGCTGCACGCGGGCGGACGCACGGCATGAGCACTGCCGTCGATGGCCACATGCGCGGCCGCACGCGGCACTGTCTCGCCCGACCCACACGCGGTGGCGGTGGTGACGACGGTCAGGGCAATTCCTGCCACTGCGACCAACCGGTTCTGCACTAGCCACCTCCGCATCGAGTTCACGCAGAAAACATTATGGCCGCTTAGGGTCCATCATGGGCAAGGCTTTGACGATGCCTCTTCTGACGAGTTCCGGGCTGAAGCCCTTGATGCGGTCGATCCAGCGAATGCTGTCAGGCACGTACCAGTGCAGACGCTTCGGATGCTGGTAGGCCCGCCACGCCACCTCGGCGACGCTGGAAGCCGGCATCAGCCGAAACATGCCGCGCTTGGGCGCCGCAGCGCGCAACTCCTCCCGGGTGACCCTGACCGGGGCGTCTGCGGATTCCGAGTCGGACTCCGCGCCGGAATGCTGCGGCGTCGAGGTGAGGATGGCGGTGTCGATCAGCCCGGGTAGCACGTCGGCGACCCGGACACCGTGCCGCTGCCATTCCACGCTCAGCGCTTCCGTCAGCCCTTTGACCGCGTGCTTGGTCGCTGAGTACACCGCGATGCGGGGCATACCGTAGGTGCCCGACGAGGATGAGGTGGAGAACATCAGGCTGCCCGGCGCCTTCTTCAGGTAGGGGAGTGCCCCGTAGGCGCCCGCCAGCACCGCCTTGAAGTTCACGTCAACCACCCGCATCGCGGCCTCGAACGGCACGTCCTCGAACCAGCCGCCCTCGCCGATGCCGGCGTTGTTCCACATCATGTCGAGCCCGCCGCCTGCATTGCCGGCGCAGAAATCCGCCAGCGCCGCATCCAGCGCGGTCTTATCTGTCACGTCGACGACTCGCGTCCACAGCCCGGCACCCAATTCCAAACTGAGTGCCGCGAGACCATCGTCATTGCGGTCGATAGCGCCGACGCGCCAGCCCTTGCCGTGGAACAGCTTTACGCCTTCCCGGCCCATCCCGCTGCCCGCACCGGTGATGAATATCGTCTTCATCGATCTGATCTCCGCTCAGCCCCTCAGCCTGCTTCGACCACATCTTTGATGCGATGCAGCGTCTTCGTCATATCTCGTATATTTCGCCGTCTACGTAGGAAGCCTCCAAACACCAGGTAGATGTTGTTCAACGGGGACGGGGCGAGCCGAAACGACTCGGTCACGTCCGTGCCTTCTCCGGCGGGCGCGAACTGGTAGTGCCAGTTGTTCACCGTCCGGTCGCCGATCAGTACAGCAAACCCGAACTCGCGACCGGGCTCGCATGCCGTCACTTCACAGGTGGTCCAGTAGACCGGCCCGATCTCGTTGCGCCGGACGTGCCCGCGGAATCGAGCGCCCAACTCTGGGCCAGTAGCTTCACCGAGCCACTCGGCCTCGAAAGTCTCTGGTGAGAACTTTCCGGTATTTCGAATATCGGCGACCAATTCCCAAATCTTGTCCGCCGGTGCTGCCATATGAACTGTTGCCGAACCCTCCATAAGAGGATCAAAACACGCCGGGTGTAACGAAACCACCCCGGCCGGCGATATTCACTGTTTGGGGGTAAGTGCTCCGATGATCTGAGTGATGGTCGAAGTCAGCGACGGGGTCTGCTGGGGGCCGGTCGTGGTGCCGGGCGACATGCCTCCGGCCTTGGAGCATTTCGGCCACGCCTTCGGTCCCTGACCCGCCAGTACTTTGTTCGCAATCGCGATTTGTTGCTGCTTAGAGGCTTTTGCGGGGTTTCCGACGCCGCCGTATTCCTCCCAGGTGGCTTGCTTGAACTGCAGTCCGCCAAAGGCGCCGTTGCCGGTGTTGGCGGCCCAGTTGCCGCCGGTCTCGCACTCCGCGACGGCGTCCCAGTTCATGGCGTCGGCTGCTGCCGCGCCGGTCGAGAACGACATGCCGGCCGCCATGAAACCGGCCGCTACCACAGTCTTGATGAGGGGCTTTGCGATGTTGATCATGCCGAGCTTTTCGCGGGCCGTGTTCAAAGCGTTACCCGCCGGAGAAAATTATGAGATCGGTTATCTACCTCTTTGAGATTGGCGCAAACCCGGTTGCCGAGGCTGCCCCGGGCCGGCTATCCGACTTGGCAGTACGACCGGATCGCGGTCGTCAGGGCGTGTTGATAGAGGTCGTCGAGCTGACGGGCCCGTATCACTGTGGCCTTTGCCACAGAGAGTTCCGCGGCACACGACGGCCCGTGCAGCAAACTCCAATGAAGTGTGATCTGAGACAAAATCTTATTGTTCAGGGTGTCGATCGCCGCTCGCGAGGCCGCCAGATCCTCCTGCGCAGGCGGCACGCCGGCCGGGTTGAGCTTCCATTGAGCGAACCGGGTGTACTCGATGGCTTCGGTGGCGTTGATCTGGTCACTGAAGACGCTGACCACGTAATCCGGGTCGATGTGTGCCGCAGCGGCGTCGTCACGCAACGCCACGAACTCCCGCTCGACGCGGGCCGGGTCCTCGATGTCGCCGTGCGTACCCCACTTGAAGGCGGCAACCGGCTCGGCGATCTGTAGCCGCTCAGCGAGGGCGTCCACCAGTTCGACGAGTGGACCTCCGCTGTCAGCGCGCGCATGCGGTAATGCCAGCGATGCGCTCAGCGCGAGGGTCGCGAACCAGGCTCGACGGCTCATGCCGTCCAGACAAGCACCTCAGCCGCGGTGGGCGCCAACCGTGGCGATCGCGTCGATCACCGCAGTCGGGTTGTCCAAGGCCACAAACGTCCTTGCTCCGGGCACCTCGACCATCGTGGCGTTCGGGAACAGCTCAGCCATCCGCCGGGCCAGCGATGGTTTGAAGCACCGGTCCCGCATACCCCAGACCAACGTGACGGGCTTGTCGAACCGAGGGAAGCGCGTCGCCTCGTCGGTGAGGTCCGTAACCGCTACGGCGCGAAGCAGCGCCGCGAGGTCGCGACGGATGCGTACGTCGTTGCGGCAGGGCTCGAGCCAGGATGCGGTCAGATCGGGATCGGGTCGACTCAGCAGCAGCCCGTAGCCGAGAGGGGAGTGCCGAAGCGCCCTCAGCCGCATTTGAGCGAGCAACGCACCGATGGACCTGGGGCCACGGAGCAGTGCAAAGACCAGCGTGAAGGGAAATGGCGGGAACTTGTCGAAGGCGTCGCAGTTGGTCAGGACCAGCCGGCCGATGCGCTCGGGGTGGGTGTCTATGACGAGCTGGCACAGGCCTCCG
Organism: Mycobacterium sp. IDUB_37; assembly: GCF_055419245.1. Classification (NCBI taxonomy): domain Bacteria; kingdom Bacillati; phylum Actinomycetota; class Actinomycetes; order Mycobacteriales; family Mycobacteriaceae; genus Mycobacterium; species Mycobacterium sp. IDUB_37. The sequence goes on from NZ_JBVAXG010000014.1 coordinate 41,016, forward strand.
CCGGTGTCGTTACCCACCAGTGTCACCGCGGACAGGTCGAGGGCGAGGATGAAGTCGTGGATCATCGCGGCGACACTGTGCGGCGACAGTTCTGTTCCGTGGTTGACCGCAATGGTGTGCGAACCCAGTGGCCAGGTCGGCAGGATGCACCGGTAACCCCGTCGCGCGAGGCCCTCGGCGACGCCGACCCACAGCCTTTCGTCGACGAGGATGCCGTGCACAAACAGCAGCGGCGGGTGCGGCGAGTCCTCGGGACCCAGTACCCGGTAGGCAATCGTTGCCTGCTTCAGTTCGACTTGTGGCATCAGAGATATCCTTCGGCGTAACTTACAAACTCTCAGTACGGAAGTTACGTGCAGATTGTACGAAAGTCAATGTAGCTGTCGAATGCAGGTCCGGAAGATAGGCGAAAACCTTTGAGCAGCAGAAAAAATCCGGGGTCCGGCGCCGGTCCTCGCGCGGTCCGGTTGCGCTCGACGGCGGGCCGCTCGCTGATTGGTGCCGCGCTCGGGGTCTCGCTGCTGCTGGGCGGCACCTTCCTGGCGGTGGACCAACTGCACTCAACGGCGGCTGACGCCCTGAATCGCCCGGGCGAATCAGCCACCGACGATCAGAGCCAGGCCCAGGCCGTCGGCGCGGCCAAACGCATCGTCAACACCGCCCAGCTCCGCGCAACCACGGCGGGCTACCTGCTGATGTCATGCAGGGATCAGGACAGTCCGCCGTACCAGGGTGCGGTTCACCTGACTTTCGCCGTGCCGTCCGAGGCCCGTAGTTACCTGCCAACGGTGTGGTCCGCGCTGACGTCAGCCGGCTGGATCGAGGGCTTGCCTCCCGGCGGCCACCCGTTCGCCAAAACATTCACCAGGGACTCGGTCACTGCGATCATTTACCGCCACGACAACGATCCGAACCTGGGCGTGCTGCGGGTGTACGGGGAGTGCAGCAACCGCAACGACCACCGCACGGACACAACGGCCTGGGTCGACATCACCGATCAGCTCGGCCTGGGGCACTGATCCACCGACAAGTCCGGCTGAAAAGCACAACTGCGCTTGACGGCGATTGCCGTCAAGCGCAGTTGGTTGGTGCTGTTGGGTTCTAGCCGCGAGCGCCCAGCGCGCCCTGCAGGTCACCCTTCATGGCGTTGAGCTGCTGGCCCCAGTACTCCCAGCTGTGCGTGCCGTCGTTCTGGAAGTTGAACACGGCGTTGTGGCCGCCAGCGGCGGTGTAGGCGTCCTGGAACTTGAGATTGCTGCTGCGGACGAAGTTCTCCAGGAACTCGGCCGGCAGGTTGGCACCACCCAGGTCGGAAGGCTTGCCGTTACCGCAGTAAACCCACAGGCGGGTGTTGTTGGCGACCAGCGTCGGGATCTGGACAGTCGGGTCGTTGCGCTGCCACGCCGGGTCGCTTGACGGACCCCACATGTCAGAGGACTTGTAGCCGCCGGCGTCGCCCATCGCCAGGCCGATCAGCGTCGGGCCCATGCCGTTGGAGGGGTCCAGCAGCGCCGACAGCGAGCCGGCGTAGATGAACTGCGCCGGGTGGTAGGTGGCCAGGATCATGGCCGACGAGCCGGCCATCGAGAGGCCGACAGCGGCACTGCCGGTGGGCTTGACGCTGCGTTGGCTCTGCAGGTAGGAGGGCAGCTCACTGGTCAGGAAGGTCTCCCACTTGTAGGTGGAGCAACCAGCCTTACCGCAGGCCGGGCTGTACCAGTCGCTGTAGAAGCTCGACTGCCCGCCGACCGGCATGACAATCGACAGGCCCGAGTTCAGGTACCACTCGAACGCCGGGGTGTTGATGTCCCAGCCGTTGTAGTCGTCCTGAGCACGCAGACCATCGAGCAGGTACACCGCGGGCGAGTTGTCTCCGCCGCTCTGGAACTGCACCTTAATGCTCTTGCCCATCGACGCGGACGGCACCTGCAAGTACTCGACCGGCAGACCCGGGCGGGAGAACGCTCCCGCCGTAGCTGTCTGGCCGGCAAATCCGATCAGGCCTGGAAGAGTCGCAGCCGCAGCTGCGCTGACAAAGAGCCGACGGCCCCAAGCCCGAATCTTCCCGCTAACTGCTGTCATACCAGAGCCCCTTTTGTCCTTATGTCTCTTGCTCCCGGCAGAACTTACCGCGTGAATAGGTCACATGTCGATCGGGACGCAATCACATTTCAGTTCCATATCGGTTACCGCAGCGAGTACAGCAACCGTGCTACCGGCAGCCCGCTTCGATCGACCGCATTCGTTATAGCCCGCCGCCGACACGCCCGAACGCGACACACGCCGCGGTGTTACGCAGGCGTTATGCAGTTGAAACCGGTTGGAGTCGAAGATCCGCAACCAAATCCCAGTAGCTCAACTAACCAGGTTGGCGGGCCGAACATCGCTTGACTATTGCGCGCCGAGCAACCTACGGCCGGTTTACCGCGCCGCCGGGCGTCCGATTCTGATCAGTGCACGGGCATAACTGGCCGTGTCGCGCCGTTGATATTTCCGTTATTCTTCGTGGGTCGGCGCGTCACCTGGAGGTCTCCGGACTGGACAAGCCGATCTTGCGGCGACCGCGTAGGCTCGCCCGAAGCAAGCCGACGAAGACACGCTATCCCGGTCCGGAACACCGCTCACGGCCACGCACCCGCCCCTTGGTGCCAGTGGTAATTCAAGGGTGTTACCGGTACGGGACCGACTGAGGTGCAGAATTTGGATACGGTACTTGGCCTGTCAGTAACACCGACCACCGTCGGGTGGGTCCTCGCTGAGGGACATGGTGCAGACGGTGCCATTTTGGACCATCACGAGTTGCACCTGCAGCACGACGACGAAGGTGGGCTGCAAGACTCCCACGGCGCTCGAGCCGTGAACACCGCCGAGCAGGTGGCCGCCGAGGTGTTGCGGGCCCGCGACGTAGCCACCGCGGACAATCATCGGCTCCGTGTGGTCGGGGTGACCTGGAACGACGAAGCCACCGCACAAGCCGCGCTGTTACTGGAAGCACTGACCGACGCCGGTTTCGACAACGTTGTGCCGGTTCGGCTGCTCGACTCCGTCGAGACGCTGGCGCAGGCCATCGCGCCCATCATCGGCTACGAGCAAACCGCCGTATGCATCCTCGAGCACGAGTGGGCGACCGTGGTCATGGTCGACACTCACGACGGCGAAACCCAGACTGCCGTCAAGCACGTCCGCGGCGGCTTCGACGGCCTGATGACCTGGCTCACCGGGATGTTCGACCACAGCACCTGGCGCCCGGGCGGCGTGGTCGTGGTCGGTTCGGAAGGCGATGTCAACGAGTTCTCCTGGCGCCTCGAGAAAGTGCTGCCGGTACCCGTCTTCGCGCAGACCATGGCGCAGGTGACGGTAGCTCGCGGCGCTGCGCTGGCCGCCGCGCGGAGCACTGAGTTCACCGACGCCGGTTTGGTGGCCGAAGTCGTCGTACCCGTCCCAGCGGCACCCGCGCGATCCCGCCAGTTCACCGGCGCGGCGACCACGCTGGCCGCGGCTGCGGTCACCTTCGTCGCATCGGTCTCCTTGGCGCTAGGCCTGCAACTGACCCCGGGCAGCGATTCCGGACCCGCCCAACACGTCGTGCACAAGCCGACACCCCAGGTTGCCGAAGCGGTGGCCCCGCCGGCTCCGGCACCGACCCACGCCGCGACGCCCGTCTCCCAGGTAGCACCCCAGCCGCCGGTTCAGCAGGAGCCCATCCGTCTCACCGCCGGTGAGATGGAGGAGGCCACGCCCGAGGCACAGCCGGGCGAAGCGCCGTCTCAGCCGGACCCGGCCAACGGACCGCTGCGGTTGAGCAGGGTGCTCGAGCACATCCCCGGCACCTACGCCGACCCAGGACAGCCACCGCAGTAGCCGTCCGGCAACGTCATTCGCCTTTGGGCCGCACGGCGGTGAATGACACCGTCACCTCGTCGGCAACCTGCAACGACCCCATCAGCATCGAAAAGCGCTTGACGCGGTAATCGGACTGGCGGACTTTGGCTTCGGCCGTCATTCGCCAGGAGTCGCCGAGATCTTCGGTGCACAACTCGACCACCTGGGTTCGCTGTTTGCCGCGGATACTCAGCGTCCCGTTCAGGCGATAGCCTTGCTCCGATTGCTCGATGGCGTCGGCGGTGAAGCTTATGTTCGGAAAACTCTTGGCGGACAACGATTTCAATGCGTTTGAGCGCGCAATGGCCTTCTCCGGCCCGGATAGACCTTTGACACCGCCTTCGCCGCGCAACACCCGCAGGGAATCGACCTCAACCACCAGCTCGGCCGTATTGGGTTCGCTACCAACCCAATTCACGGTGGCGCACCACCGGGTCAGCTCGAGGGTGAGCCGATGCCCCATCCGCGCGGCCGGACCCGCCACTCCGGTACGAACGGTCAACTCACCGTCGGCGGCGTCCATGGCCCACATGTCGGTCACAGACCGACCTTAGTCACACGGTGAGAACGGTGCGGTAGTGCGCCCGGCCCTGCTCCAGAGCCGCGTAGCCTTCGGCAGCCTGGGCCAGCGGTAGCTCCTCGATCCAGGTTCGCACGCCCGACAGAAGCGCGAAATGCATTGTCTCCTCAATGTCTTTCGCGGTTCCCGACGGATGGCCGATCACACTGAGCCCCGGGGTGATCAACTGCGCCGGGCTGATATTCAGCGGCTCGGGTGTGACGCCGATAGTAATGAGTTCACCTCGTGGCAGTAACCCGCCGACCGTGTCCGCCATGGCTTTTGAGTTCCCCGCCGTTCCGAGTACCACCGCCGCACCGCCCAGGGTGCGCAACGCTTCGGCGACGTTCACCGCGGTGGAGTCGATGTAGTGGTGCGCGCCCAACGCCTTGGCGTCCTCGGCCTTGCCGGTCCCGCGCGCGATGGCAATGGTCTCGAACCCCATCGCCCTGGCCCACTGCACGCCGAGGTGACCCAGTCCACCGACACCGAGGACGGCGACCCGGTCACCGGGCAGTGCCCTGGTGTGGCGCAACGCGTTATAGGTGGTGACCCCGGCGCAGCCCATCGGCGCCGCTTCCACATCGGAGAGCCCGTCGGGGATCCGGGCCAGTGCGGTGGCCGGAACCGTCACCGATTCCGCGTAGCCACCGGGATACTGCCAACTCGGAACCTTCCCGTTCGCACAGTGAATGAGGATGCCTTTGCGACACGGGTCGCAGTGATTGCAGTTGCCGCCGAACCAGCCGACCGCGACGCGATCTCCGACCGCGAATTCTTCGACGCCGGCGCCGAGTTCGGCTATGGTTCCGGCGATTTCGTGGCCCGGAGTCAGTGGCCAGGTCATGTCGGGAAATCCGCCGTTGACGAAGTGGGCATCCGTGCCGCAGATGCCGCTTGCGGTCACCGCGATGCGCACCTCACCACGACTGGGCGAGCCCGTCTCGACATCGGCAAGCTCCAGTGGCGCGCCCGGAGACTGTACGTGGACAGCTTTGTGCGTTGGCATTACTTTTCCCGTCAGTGGTGGGTTTCAGTGCGCCACAGGGCATTGCTGTCCGGCTTGCTCAGTGCCGGGGGCCCCGTTGGTGTGATAGTCGACCTGCCAGTGCTTGATTCCGTTGAGCCAGCCCGAGCGCAGTCGCTCGGGCTTACCGATCGCTTCCAGATCGGGCATCGCATCGGCGATCGCGTTGAACATCAGGTCGATCGTCATGCGCGCCAAATTCGCACCGATGCAGTAGTGCGCGCCGGTGCCCCCAAACCCTACATGCGGATTGGGGTCGCGCTTGATGTTGAAGGTGAACGGATCGTCGAACACATCCTCGTCGAAATTGGCTGAGCGGTAAACCATTACCACTCGCTGCCCCTTCTTGATCGGCACGCCGGACAAGTCGTAATCCTCGAGTGCGGTGCGCTGGAAGGACGTGACCGGGGTGGCCCACCGGACGATCTCGTCGGCGGTCGTGGCGGGCCGCTCCTTCTTGTACAGCTCCCACTGGTCGGGGAAGTCGGTGAAGGCCATCATGCCCTGGGTGATGGAGTTGCGGGTCGTCTCGTTGCCGGCCACCGCCAGCAGGATGACGAAGAACCCGAACTCGTCATCGGAGAGTTTGTGGCCGTCGACGTCGGCTTCGACCAGCTTGGTGACGATGTCTTCGCCGGGGTTCTGGGCGCGATCGGCCGCCATTTGCATGGCGTACATGATCAATTCGATGGAAGCCGCGATCGCGTCATTGGTGGCGAACTCGGGGTCCTGATCGCCGACCATCTGGTTGGACCAGTGGAACAGCTTCATCCGGTCTTCTTGAGGCACCCCCAGCAGGCCGGCGATGGCTTGCAGCGGCAATTCGCAGGACACCTGTTCGACGAAGTCGCCCGATCCTTGTGCGGCGGCGGTTTCGACGATGCGCTTCGCGCGCTCTTTGAGGTCATCGCGCAGGCGCTCAACGGCGCGCGGGGTGAAGCCGCGGGAGATGATCTTGCGCAAGCGGGTGTGGTGCGGGGCGTCCTGATTCAGCAGGACGAACTTTCCCCGTTCGATCTGCTCGCCGACGGTGCCGTCTTTATAGCGAGGTAGGGCGGTCTTCTCCAGGCTGGAGAACACGTCACTGCGCCGGGAGATCTCCTTGACATCCTTGTGCTTGGACACCACCCAGAAGCCGCCGTCGTCGAATCCGCCCACTCCGAGCGGTTGTTCGTTCCACCAGATCGGCGCGCTGCGGCGCAGCTCGGCCAGCTCTTCCACCGGCAGTCGCTCGGCGTGAATGTCTGGATCGGTGAAGTCGTACCCGGGCGGCAGGTTCGGCTTGGCTTGCGGTTCGGCTGGCGTCGTTGACAAGGCCTACTCCTAATACACCGTCATCTAGTTGTCGTCTCGTGCCAATAATCCATTGCTACACCACAGTTGGGAAGCATTGGAAGAAAAGTGCCAATTGCCCAACTAGAACGTGTTCCGCGCCAGTCGCGGATGCGCTCTTGTGGGGTTTGCCGCAATCGTTATGCTCTTGATGAACAATCGCCGGTTACTGCCGGTAGGGGACCCAACAAGGAAGTAGCGGGGTACAACATGATTCGCGAACTGCTCACCGCCGCTGCGATCACGGGCGCGGCGGTCGTTTTCGCACCCACCGCCGGTGCCGACAACGGGCGCTGGGAAGGCGACGTGCCGGGGATGAACTACGACGCCTCGCTTGGTGCGCCGTGTGACAGCTGGGAGCGCAACATCTTCGGGCGTGGCCCCAGTGGCCAGGCCGAGGCCTGCCACTTTCCGCCGCCGAACCAGTTCCCGGCCGCGGACACGGGATATTGGGTCATCTCGTACCCGTTGCGGGGAGTCCAGCAGATCGGTTCGCCATGCCCCGGTCCGAGGGTTGCGGCGCAATCGCCGGCCGGCTTGCCGATGCTGTGCCTGGGAGCCCAGGGCTGGCAAGAAGGTTGGTTCACCGGTGCGGGATTCTTCCCGCCCGAGCCGTGAGCCGCTCCCACCGCTGAGTAACTCCGATGACCGACGGCCAAGCCGCAGATTCGCCGATTCCCCGGTGGTTGCGGTTTGTCCTTGCCTCTGACCGGGCCGGTTCGGCGTGGTACATCGGTTTGGGTTTCTTCTTTGCGCCGGTACTGGCCGCGCTATCACCGTGGCCGATGGTGACCACCGTGCTGTGGTGGCTGATCGGCCTGGCAGGATTATGGCTCGGACTGCTCGGAATCGCCATGGCCGCAGGGCTGGCACGAGTCTTGCGGTCCGGCAACGAGATTCCGGAGGACTACTGGCGAACGCTCGTCAATTACTGACGTTCGCCTCCGAATCAGGACCGGTCGAGTGATTCGGTCCGGTCTACAGTCATACCGACTAACTGCCCGCCTACGAATAGGAGAGACTCCTCATGGCCTTCGATCCCAAAGACGCCGTAGACGCCCTTCGCGACATCGCCACCAACGCTGTCGAGAAGGCGTCGGACATCGTCGAGAACGCGAGCGACATCATCCGCGGTGACATCTCGGGCGGCGCCAGCGGCATCGTGCAGAACTCGATCGACATCGGTACGCATGCGGTCGGCCGTGTCAAAGAGGTGTTCACCGGCCGCGACGACGACCTCGACTAACCCCTACACGGAGGCGGCGGCCTCGTTGAGTTCGTCGAGCCTGGTCGTCGCCTCCAAATACTCCTGCACCCAGCGCTCGATCACAGTGGACGTCTTCTCCACCTTGCGGAACTGACCGACTACCTGCCCAACCGGATTGAATGCCACGTCGACGGACTCGTTCGGGTAGCGATTCGTGGCCCGTACCGCCATCCCGGAAACCATGTACTGCAGTGGCATGCCGAGCGGCTTCGGGTTGTCCGGCGCCTCCCAGGCCTCGGTCCAGTCGTTGCGCAGCATCCGGGCGGGTTTGCCGGTGAACGAACGGCTACGGACCGTGTCCCGGCTGCCCGCCTTGACGTAGGCCTGTTGCTGAACCGGGGTGTTGGAGGATTCCTCGACCATCAGCCACTGGGATCCGGTCCACGCGCCCTGGCAGCCCAGCGCGAGGGCCGCGGCGATCTGCTGGCCGCTGCCGATGCCGCCGGCGCCGAGGACGGGTACCGGAGCTACCTCTTTGACCACTTGTGGCCACAGGACGATTGAGCCCACCTCGCCGCAGTGGCCGCCGGCTTCACCGCCCTGGGCGATGATGATGTCGACGCCGGCGTCGGCGTGCTTGCGGGCCTGCGAGGGCGATCCGCACAACGCCGCGACTGTGCGGCCCTCGTCGTGGATGTGCTTGATCATCTCCGCCGGGGGGGTGCCCAGCGCGTTGGCGATCATCGTCACCTTCGGGTGCTTGAGCGCCACCTCCACCTGCGGGGTGGCGGTCGCCTCGGTCCAGCCCAACAACTGCAGGCTGTCGCCGTCGCTGTCCTCGACCGGGACACCGTGATCGGCAAGAATCTTCTTGCCGAAATCCAGGTGTTCCTGCGGCACCATCGACCGCAGCGTGTTGGTCAGGTCCTCGGCCGACTGATGCGAGTCCATGCCCTCGTACTTGTTGGGGATGACGATGTCCACGCCGTAGGGATGGTCGCCGATGTTCTCGTCGATCCATTTCAGCTCGATTTCCAGCTGCTCGGGGGTGAAGCCGACGGCGCCCAGCACGCCGAAACCGCCGGCCTTACTGACGGCGACGACGACATCTCGGCAATGGGTGAAAGCGAAGATCGGGAACTCGATGCCGAGTTGATCGCATAGCGCGGTGTGCATGCCTGCTCCTAGGAAGCTTGACCGAGCGAACAAACTGAAACGTGTTCTAGTTTAGTACGGAGGCCCACTGCATGGCCAGCCAGGTTCGGCGCGTCGCGACTAAGACCTGTCAGGTCGTCGAAAATCAGGTCCACCCACAGCACCGCGAGCAGGAACCCACTGCAGGCCGTGAGCAGCGGTGCGCCTTACCTCCGGTTCGCCGGTTCGTCGCGGCGGCGATCCGACGCGAATTAGAACAGGTTCTAAACACCCTGCGGTAGCGTCACCCGTCATGGGACGCGTGGACACCAAAGTTGCACTGATCAGCGGCGGAGCACGGGGGATGGGTGCCGCTCACGCCCGCTTACTCGTCGCCGAGGGCGCCAAGGTGGTCATCGGCGACATCCTCGACGACGAGGGTCAGACACTGGTCGACGAATTGGGCGACTCAGCCGCATACGCACACCTCGACGTGACGCAGCCGTCGGACTGGGAGGCGGCGGCCGCCGCGGCCGTGGCCGCGTTCGGCATGCTCAACGTCCTGGTCAACAATGCCGGGATCATCAACTACGGGGCGCTCAAGACCTTTGATCTCGGCAAATGGCAACGCGTCCTCGACGTCAACGTCACCGGCACCCTGCTGGGCATTCAGGCCGTCATCGACCCGATGATCGTCGCGGGAAGCGGTTCGATCATCAACATCTCTTCCATCGAGGGCCTGCGTGGTGCCGCCTGGGTGCACGGGTACGTCACCTCTAAATGGGCGGTCCGCGGTTTGACCAAATCGGCCGCGCTGGAATTGGCGCCGCACAATATTCGGGTCAATTCGATACATCCGGGCTTCATCCGCACCGACATGACCGCCAAGCTTCCGCAGGACGCGCTCAATATCCCGCTCGGCCGACTGGGAGAAGTCCAGGACATCTCGTCTTTCGTGCTGTTCCTGGCCAGCGATGAATCCGCGTATGCGACCGCGGCCGAGTTCGTCGTCGACGGCGGGCTGGTCGAGGAGGTGTCACACAAGTAGCAATGCCGCTTAAGGGCTCTTGATCGGTCTGGACAACGCGGGGTACCGTAGTGCTGCCAATTACGACACCGAGAGTAGCGTAATTGTAGTTCAGCGAAAGGACCTGCCTCCATGCGCAGCCGGTACGCCGGACAGCCCTTCAACACCACCAACTCGGAGATCGCCACGGCGCTCGAGGACGTCAGCATCCCGACGTTGCTGCTGTCGTTGGTGCACATCACCGGCGACCCCCGTTTCATCCGCGACTTCAAGCAGATGGGCCTGTTCCTCAACGAGGTCCAGGGGTTCATGTCCGAAGAGGACAAGGCGCGGGCCCGCACCGAAGCGCTCACCGTCATCGCCGAATACCGCGACCGCGGCTGCCCCGAACCCGAGCCACTCAATGCTGGACTCATCCGGGAAATGATGGACTGGGCGGCCTGCGAGCATGTCGGTGACGACTACCTCCCCTTGGCGCTGGAGGAAATGGATCTCGACGGTGTGGATCCGCGCCGCCCGACGACGCTGCCTACAGAGAGCATGGCTGAATTCCCCGTCGTCGTCATCGGGTGCGGCGAGTCCGGCATCCTGGCCGCAATCCGCCTCAAGCAGGCCAACATTCCGTTCACGATCGTGGAGAAGAACGCCGGGCCCGGGGGAACCTGGTGGGAGAACAGCTATCCCGGTGCCCGCGTCGACGTGGCGAACCATTTCTACTGCTACAGCTTCGAACCCAACAACGAGTGGACCCATTTCTTCGCCGAGCAACCCGAGCTGCGGGACTACTTCACCCAGGTGATCGACAAGCACGAGCTGGCCGGTCAGGTGCGGTGGAGCACCGAGGTCTTGGCGGCCGAGTGGCACGACGACAACGGCAGCTGGGAAGTCCAGATCAGATCGGCCGACGGCACAACCGACACATTGCGGGCCCGGGCGCTGATCACCGCGGTCGGGCAATTGAATCGGCCGCACCTCCCGGAATTCGACGGCGCCGAGTCCTTCGAGGGTCCGTCCTTCCACTCCGCCGCCTGGGATCATTCTGTGGACCTGACCGGCAAGCGGGTGGCGCTGGTCGGCGCCGGGGCCAGCGGGTTCCAGATCGCACCCGCGATCGCCGCAGACGTGGAGCACCTCACGGTGTTTCAACGCACAGCACAATGGATGTTCCCGAACGCGATGTACCACGACGAGGTCGGTGACGGTGTCCGCTGGGCGATGCGGCACCTGCCGTGTTACGGACGGTGGTACCGATTTCTGCTGCTGTGGCCGGGCGCCGACAAAGGACTCGACGCCGCCCAAGGCGACCCGAATTACACCGACCAGGAATATGCCGTCAGCGACATGAACGCCGCCGCACGGATGATGTTCAGCCAGTGGATCACCAGTCAGGTCCCCGACGGCCCAGACTCTTCCGAGCTGTTGAGCAAGGTGCTGCCGGACTATCCCGCCACCGGAAAGCGCACACTGCAGGACAACGGCAGCTGGCTACGGACCCTGCAACGCGACAACGTGGAACTGGTGCGCACGGGGATCCAGCGCATCACGCCGCATGGAATCGTCACCGAGGACGGCACGACCCATGACGTCGACGTGATCGTCTACGCCACCGGATTCCGTCATACCGACGTACTGTGGCCACTGAAGATCAAGGGCCGCAACGGAATCGACCTGCACGAGCTGTGGGGGAGCCGCCCCTACGCATACCTGGGCGTCACCGTTCCCGGATTTCCCAATCTCTTCCTCATCTACGGTCCCGGCACCCACCTGGCGCACGGCGGCAGCCTGATCTTCCAGTCAGAACTTCAGATGCGCTACATCAACCTCTGCCTGCAGCGGATGGCCGAGGAGCACCTCGTTGCGCTGGAACCCACGGCCGAGGCGGCCACCGAGTGGCACCGACGGACGCAAGTAGAGATCAAGAAGATGGTCTGGTCGCACCCGGCCGTCAAGCACTCCTATTTCAAGAACGCCGACGGCGAGATACACACCGTCAGCCCATGGCGTCTCAATGCCTACTGGGCCGCGGTCCGCGAGCCAGAATGGTCGAATTTCATTCTGACACAAGGAAAGTGAGCACGATGCGCACGGTAGTCGTTGACGGACCTGCCAGCATCCGGGTCGATACCAGGCCCGACCCGGCACTGACCGGACCGGACGGAGTGATCGTCGCGGTGAAGGCGGCCGGCATCTGTGGATCCGACCTGCATTTCTATGAGGGCGACTATCCGCTGGCCGAGCCGGTGGCCCTGGGCCATGAAGCTGTCGGGACGGTGGTCGAAGCCGGGCCCGATGTGCGCAGCGTCAAAATCGGTGACGAAGTGTTGGTGTCGTCGGTGGCCGGCTGTGGAGCCTGTCCGGGTTGCGCCACCAACGACCCGGTGATGTGCCACTCGGGGCTGAATATCTTCGGTGGCGGCGTATTGCCCGGCGCGCAAACGGATTTGCTGGCAGTGCACGCCGCGGATTTCCAGGTCCGAAAGATCCCCGATGGCATCAGCACCGAGCAGGCGTTACTGCTCACCGACAACCTCGCCACCGGCTGGGCGGCGGCCCAGCGAGCCGACATTCCGTACGGCGGCACGGTGGTGGTGATCGGACTGGGCGCGGTCGGATTGTGCGCACTGCGCAGCGCATTCGCGCAAGGCGCCGCGACTGTTTTCGCGGTCGATCGGGTCGAGGGCCGCTTGCAGCGAGCCGCCGAGTGGGGCGCCACACCGGTCGCGTCACCGGCAACCGAGGCGGTACTGGCCGCGACGGGTGGTCGGGGAGCCGACGCGGTGATCGACGCCGTGGGCAGCGACCCTTCGCTGACCGACGCACTCGCCGCGGTTCGTCCGGGCGGGACCGTTTCAGTCGTCGGTGTGCACGATCTGCAGCCGTTTCCCTTCCCCGCCCTGATGTCGCTGATTCGCAGCATCACGTTCCGGTTGACCACGGCACCGGTACAGCGCACCTGGCCGGAACTGATCCCGCTGCTGCAATCGGGCCGGCTGAACGTCGACGGCATTTTCACCACGAGCCTGTCGTTAAACGACGCCGCCAACGCCTATGCGACCGCCGCGTCGAGGACGGGTGATGACGTGAAGATCCTGCTCACGCCGTGAGTCACCTGGTGGCGATGATGTATTGCGAGTGCATGAAACTGTCGATCTTGACGTCCACCTCGGGTGGCGTCAGCCCGTAACCGACCTGCAGATCGAGTGTGTTTCGGGCGGGTTCGACGGCCCACCCGTGCGCCGCCAACCACTCGGTCGGATCGATCGCATCTTCGTAGGTGAGCGAGGAGAAGTCGATATCGCCTGCCATATTGACCCCCGGGTGCTCCTCCTCGAGCGCAGCAAGTTGCTGGTGGTCAAGGCGAGAGCCCAACGCCCCGATAGCAAGTCGAGTGCCCGGGGCACTGAGTTCGGTGACGCCGGCGAAGAGCGTCTCGTGGGCGGTGCTGGTCAGGTACGGCAGTAGGCCCTCCACCGACCAGGCGGTCGGGGCTTGCGGGTCGAAGCCTGCCGCCAGCAACGCTGCGGGCCAGTCGGTGCGCAGGTCGGCTGCCGCCTCGCGCCGAGTCGCCTTGGGCTGCGCGCCATTCTCAGTGAGCACCCGCGCTTTGAATTCCAGCACCTTCGGCAGATCGATTTCGAAAACTGTTGTCCCGGTCGGCCATTCCAACCGATAGGTGCGCGAGTCCAGACCGGCAGCCACGATCACCGCCTGTCGGATGCCGGCGTCACCGGCGGCCATGAAGAAGTCATCGAAAAATCGGGTCTGCGCGCCGTAGAGGCGCGGAAATGCATTCTCGTGTTCCGAGCTTTCCGGATCGGCGAGTAAACCCGTCAAATACGGATCCTCGGAGGCTTCAATAAACACTTTCGCGTAGTCGTCGCGCGCCAACGGCTGCTCACTCATCGCATGCAGCGCACGCCAACTGGTGACAATCAACGCGGTGTAGCCGACACCGCTGACGATGTCCCACTCGTCGTCGTCAGACCGCAGCGATCCGAATTCAGGCGTCGTCACAAAAATTAACCTACCCGCATGCGGCCGACTCAGACTTCCAACAACACGGTCACCGGTCCGTCGTTGACCAGTTCCACTTGCATGTGCGCACCGAAGACACCGGTCTCCACGGGTGCGCCGAGCACCCGCAGCGTCTCGGCGAACGACGCCACCAGCGGTTCCGCGACGGCACCCGGTGCCGCGGCATTCCAGGACGGGCGACGGCCTTTCGCCGTGTCGGCGTAGAGCGTGAACTGGCTGACCACCAGGATCGGCGCACCGACGTCGGAGGCGGACTTCTCGTCATCAAGAATGCGTAATTTCCAGAGCTTTTCGGCCAGCCGCCGCGCAATTTCGGGTCGGTCGGAGTGGGTGACACCGACCAGGGCGAGCAAGCCCTGTCGTTCCGGCCGGATTGCACCGACGATCTGACCGTCGACCGACACCGCTGCCGACGACACCCGTTGTACCAACACCCGCATGGGCGTCGATGCTGCCATGCGACAGTAGCTGGATGTCTGTGCTGGTCGCGTTTTCGGTCACTCCACTAGGTGTGGGGGAGGGCGTCGGCGAGATCGTCGCCGAAGCGGTTCGGGTGGTACGTGATTCGGGGTTGCCCAACAAAACGGATTCGATGTTCACCACCATCGAGGGCGACAGCTGGGACGAGGTGATGGCCGTCGTCCAACGGGCCGTCGAGGCAGTAGCCGCCCGGGCGCCTCGCGTCAGCACGGTGATCAAAGCAGACTGGAGAACAGGCGTGAGCGACGCGATGACGCAGAAGGTCGCCACTGTCGAGCGCCATCTGTCCGGGGAATAGCCCGGACTGCGTAGCAGATCGGCGAAATGTCAAGGGTCAACTTGGCATATCAAAATCAAAGGTATCCGGAAGTCCCCTGGAACTCGGGTTATGTCGAGCGCTGAATTCGCAACTCGGCACTGCTCAGAAATATTTGCCCGAACGTAGATCTTTCTCACGGCCAGCGTGATAACGAAGGCGTTGTTCAGTCACGGACATCGACGATGGCCCTGGGAGGCTGCTATGTCGTACTTGACCACAATTCCGGGCTCGTTGGCGTCGGCGGCGGCCAATGTGGCCGGCATTGGAGATTCGCTCAGCGCCGTCAATCGGGCAACGCTGGCGCCGACCACGCAGGTCGTCGCCGCGGCCGGTGACGAAATATCGACTGCCGTCGCAACGTTGTTTTCCAGCCATGCCCAGGAGTACCAGGCAACGGGGACTCGGGCTGCGGTATTTCACGCGGAGTTCGTGCGCGCCCTGACCGGCGCAGGCGGCACGTACGGATTCGCCGAGGCAGCCAACGCTTCGCCGCTGCAAGCAATCGAGGAGCAGATCCTGGGCGTTATCAACGCGCCCACCCAGCTGGTGCTGGGTCGCCCACTGGTCGGAAACGGCACCAACGGTGCTGCGGGCACCGGGGCGAACGGCGGAGCGGGCGGACTCCTGTGGGGCAATGGCGGCAATGGCGGGTCCGGCGCGGCAGGGCAGGCCGGTGGCCGCGGCGGCGACGCCGGGCTGATCGGCAACGGCGGAGCCGGCGGCGTCGGTGGTGCGGGCGCGGTGGGCGCCGTCGGTCAAGTGGGTGCGGCGGGGCTGACCGGCGGCGTCGGTGGCATGGGCGCCACCGGGGGCGCAGGCGGTGCCGGAGGAAACGGCGGGCTGCTGCAAGGCAGCGGCGGCGCCGGCGGGCAAGGCGGCATCGGTGGGGTCGGCGGTAGAGGCGGCACCGGCGTTGACGGTGTGGCCGGCGTCGCCGGTGTCAACAATGGAGCGGGGGGCGACGCGGGCAGCGGCGGTATCGGCGGCACGGGCGGTGATGGCGGTAGAGGCGGGGCAGGCGGCAAGGGCTCGATGTTCGGCGGCCAGGCCGGCGCGAATGGCAACGGCGGCAATGGTGGAGTCGGCGGTGCGGCCGGGCTGGCCGGGACCGGCGGGGCGGGCGCTAGCGGAAACCTGCTCAACCCCAATGGCGGCAGTGGCGGCCACGGCAGTGACCCAGGGACCGCGGGCGGCAGCGGCGGCAGCGGTGGGGCTGCGGGCGGTATAGGCGCCTCCCCCGGCCTGAACGGCACCACCGGCACTGTGGCGACCACTGGCGGAGATGGGGGCGCCGGCGGGGCCGGCCTCAACGCCAACAATCCGATCAATGCCGCGCCTTTTGGTACGAGCGGTGGCAATGGCGGAAACGGTGGTGCCGGCGGCAAATTCGGCAGCGGCGGCGCCGGCGGCATTGGTGGTGATGGCGCCCCTGGCACCTTCGGCACCACCGTGGGTCCGAACGGCACCGACGGCGGCGCGGGTGGCGCTGGTGGCGCGGGTGGCAACGGCGGCGCGGGCGGCTCGACCTCTGGAAACGGCGGTAACGGCGGGATCGCCGGGGCCGGCGGTATCGGCGGTACCGGCGGCAATGGCACCGACGGCGTCGCCGGTGAGGGAGGCGTCAATAACGGCGACGGCGGCAACGGCGGCAACGCCGGTAGTGGCGGCACCGGCGGCAGTGGCGGAGCAGGCGGCCTCGGCGGCAAGGCGACGAACGGAACGGCGGGCCTGGACCGCGCCGGCGGAACGGGCGGCACCGGCGGCGCCGGCGGGGTGGCCGGCAATGGGGGCTCCGGCGCGAACTGGGTTCCCGGCGCTGACGGCGGCAAAGGCGGTGCGGGCGGCAACGCCGGCAATGGAGGCAACGGCGGGTCCGGCGGGAATGGCGCAGGTTCGGCCAACGGCGGAGCCGGCGGCACCGGCGGCAACGCCAGCTCCGGCGGTAACAGTGGCGGCGGCGGCTACGCGTTGACCGGTTTCGACGGCGGGGACAGCGGTGCCGGCGGCAACGGCGCCAACGGTGGCAATGGCGGGGTCGGCGGCAACGCCCTCGGTTCGGGCAACGGCGGCGATGGTGGCTCGGCCGGTAAGGCCAGCGATGGCAGGCACGGTCAGCTCGGCGGCCAGCCCGGCGGCACCGGCGATACCGGTGGTAAAGGCGGAAACGGTGGGGACGGCGGTGATGGCGGAAACGGGGGCGCCGGCGGTAATGCCCTGGGGTCAGGCCGCGGCGGGAATGGCGGCAACGCGAGCATGGCCGGGGCCGGCGGCTTCGGCGGCTATGGGCAGGCAGGAGAGGGCGCCAGCAACGGCGGGAACGGCGGTGACGGAGGAGACGGCGGCAACGGCGGCACTGGCGGGGCCGGCGGCAATTCGGTCGCCGGGGTCGGGGGCAATGGCGGAATCGGCGGGTCTGCCGGCCAAGGACTGGCTGGCGGTGACGGTGCCGCCGGCGGCGATGCCAAAGGCACGTACGGCGGAAACGGCGGCGACGGCGGCGACGGTGGAACCGCAGGCATCGCCGGAGTCGGCGGCGCTGGCGGCACCGGCGTTTTCGGCGGGGACGGCGGTCGCGGCGGCAACGGCGCTTCGGGTGGCGGCGGCGGCGCGGGTGGCAACGGGGGCGACGCGCCGTCGCTTCTTCAGTTCAGCGGCAACGGCGGCAATGGGGGCGACGGCACCAACGGCACCAACGGCGGGGCCGGCGGCGACGGAGGCAACTACACATCACCCAGCGGTGGCCCCGGGGGCGGGAACGGTGGCGGCGGCGCCGGCGACAACGGCTCAGGTGGCCAGGGTGGCAACGCAGGGTCCGGCCCCTTCCCCGGCACCGGCGGCAGCAGCGGCACTGGCGGCTCTGCCATCACCCAGCCTGGCGAAAATGGAAAGCAGGGCCAACTGATCTGACCAGGGGCGTCGATAGCTCAGTCGTCCCCTCGCGTAGCGTGAGGCGAATCGAACTGAACGGCTTACAAGAAGGCGGAACCCTATGACCGACGATCCGAACAGCAACGGGAGCCAGGCCGGTCAAGGCGGTCGCGGCGGCGCTGGTGGCGCAGGTGGCGCAGGCGGTGCCGGTGGCGCAGGTGGCGCTGGTGGCAGAGGTGGCGATGGCGGCCGGGGCGGCGACGGCGGCTCCGGTGGCCCCGGCGGTCAGCCAGGGCAGGGCGGTCAGCCCGGCCAGGGTGGTCAGCCAGGCCAAGGTGGCCCCGGCGGTCAGCCCGGACAAGCCGGCCAAGCGGGCCAAGCCGGGCAACCGGGTGAGCCCGGCCAACCTGGCTAGCCCAGCTAACCCGGCAGCGCTGCCCGGTCGCATCCGGGTCAGGAAATGGCGGCGCGGGCGGCGTCGCCGGCTTTGCCTCAAGTGGCGGCAACGGCGGCGACGGGGCCAATAACCCCGGACTACTAGGTGGCACTGGTGGCAGTGGTGGTCACGGTGGCAGCAGCGGCAGCGGCAGCGGCGGCGACGGCGGCACCGCGTTCGGATCCGGGAAGAGGGTCACTGCTTTGCGCTCGAGCGCGTAGAGCCGCCACGGCTCCGGGACGCCTTTGAGGTCGTGCTCGCCGCGCGCTCTGAACTTGTGTCGCGAACCCGTGACGATGTCACGGACCGTCGAGGACACCAGCACTTCGCTGGCACCCGCCAGCGCTGAGACGCGCGCCGCGATGTGCACGGCCAGGCCGGCCACATCGAGTCCTCGCACCTCGACTTCGCCGGCGTGTATGCCGACCCGAACCTCGATACCGAGCAAACCGACGGCGTCGACGATGGCGTCGGCGCAAGCGATCGCGGCACTCGGGCTGTTGAAGGTCGCGACGAATCCGTCGCCGGCGGTATTAACTTCGCGCCCGCCGAATCGCTGAATTTCGTGGCGGACGAGGTGGTCGTGATTGTCGAGCAGATCGCGCCAGCGGTCGTCACCGAGCTCGGCTGCACGCCGGGTTGAGCCGACGATGTCGGTGAACACGATCGTGGTGAGCACCCGCTCGGCTTCGGCGCCGCCGCGGACGCCGGTGACGAACTCCTCGATCTCGTCGAACATAGCTGCGGAGTCGCCGACCCAGTAGAGGATGTCGGCACCCGGCAGCTCGATAAAGCGGGACCCCGCGATGCGCTCAGAAATGTAGCGGCCATGCTCGACGGGAATGAAGACCGCATCGACGCGGTGCAGGACCAGCGTGGGCGCGCTGATGCGCGCCAAGGCATCTCGCACATCAGCCTCGGACAGCGCCTGTGCCACGGCGCGGGCCATGCTCGGCGGTCCGGCCCGGTTGCCGGCCAGATCCCACCATCCGCGAAACGCATCGTCGCCGGCAACCGAGGGCGCGACGATGCCGAGCACGTCGAATCCCTGCTCGACGGCGTCATGCTCCAAAGCCACTGTCAGATAGGGGTTCAACAGCTGAAGGTCGGCGCCGATCGGATAGTCGGGTGCCCATAACGCGCGCGCCGTGCCGTTGGTGACGACCAGGCTCCGGACCCGTTCGGGGTAGTCGGCAGCGAGCTCGATTCCGGTCATCGCGTGAAAATTCGGCGCGAATACCGTGACCTGCTCGGACCCGACCGCATCCAGCACAGCGATCGCGTCCTCGGCCCAGAATTTTGGTCCCAGCATCTCCAGGGTGGGCGCCCGCGAGGACAGACCGACGCCGCGCAGGTCGAACCTGATCACCCGGGCGAACGAGGCCAGCCGCCGGTGGAACCGGTACAACGACGGCTCGTCATCGATCGAGTCGATCGGCACGAATGGTCCTGGCAGCACCAGGAGATCGGTCGGACCGTCACCCAGCACCTGATAGGCGATGTCGATGTCGCCGCATTTGGCATAACGGGTACGCGGAGCCTGCACCACGGGCTCAGGCTAGTCCCCGGTCACCAACATCGATGGCTAGGCTCAGTACGGTGAGCGCACGCGCGGGCATCGTGGTCACCGGCACCGAGGTTCTGACCGGGCGGGTTCAGGACCGAAACGGTCCCTGGATCGCCGATCAACTCCTGGAACTGGGTGTCGAGCTGGCACACATAACCATCTGCGGTGACCGCCCCGACGACATCGAGGCGCAGCTGCGCTTCATGGCCGACCAGGGCGTCGATCTGATCATCACCAGCGGCGGCCTCGGCCCCACGGCCGACGACATGACGACCGAAGTGGTGGCCCGTTTCTGCGGCCGCGACCTGGTGCTCGACGACGATCTCGAGAACAGGATCGCCGAGATCCTCAAATCCCTGATGGCGCGTAACCCCGCGTTCGCCTCGCTCCTGGAACCGGGGAACTTCGAGTCGGTGCGCACCGCCAACCGCAAGCAGGCCATGATCCCGGTCGGTTCCGAGATCCTCGATCCGGTGGGCACCGCGCCGGGTGTGGTGGTGCCGGGCAAGCCGGCGGTGCTGGTCCTGCCGGGGCCGCCGCGCGAACTGCAGCCGATGTGGCGCAAAGCCGTCGCGACAGCCGGAGTGCAGCAGGCAATCGCCGGCCGAACCGTGTACCGGCAGGACATGATCCGTATGTTCGGGTTGCCCGAGTCGGGGCTGGCGGACACCTTGCGCGACGCCGAAACGGCCATACCCGGGTTCGCCGCGCTGGAGATCACCACCTGCCTGCGGCGCGGGGAACTGGAAATCGTCACCCGCTACGAACCCGATTCGGCGGATGTCTACGCACAACTGACTCAGCTGCTGCGCGATCGGCACGGCGAAAAGGTTTTTTCTGAAGATGGTTCGCAGGTCGACGATCTGGTCGCACGGCTGCTTGCGGGCCGGCTGATCGCCACTGCGGAATCCTGCACCGCGGGACTACTGGCGGCGCGGCTGACGGAACGGCCTGGATCTTCGGATTACGTGGCGGGTGGCGTGGTGTCCTACTCCAACGAGGCGAAGGTAGAGCTTCTCGGTGTCGACGCGACCCTGATCGAGGCGCACGGCGCGGTCTCCGAACCGGTCGCCGAGGCGATGGCGGCCGGCGCACTGAAACGCTTCGGCGCCGACACCGCGGTCGCCATCACCGGTATCGCCGGTCCTGGCGGGGGAACGGACGAAAAGCCGGTTGGCACAGTGTGTTTGACCGTAGCGCTGGCGGACGGTCAGACCGCCACCCGCACCCTGCGACTGCCCGGAAACCGGTCCGACGTTCGGGAGCGCTCGACGACGGTTGCGATGCACATGCTGCTGCGCACCCTGAGCAGTTAGCTCACCTCGGCCGCAAGTTGTGGCATTCTGCCTGAGTGTCCGCTGGTCAGGCGATTGCACCTTCGGGAGTGGTCACGTTTCTCTTCACCGACGTGGAAGGTTCAACCCGTCAGTGGGAAGCCGACCCCGCCGGGATGAGGGCGGCGCTGGCCGCACATGACGATGTGTTGCGCGCGGCCATCGAAACCCACGGCGGCTGGCTGTTCAAACACACCGGCGATGGTGTTGTCGCGGCGTTCGATTCGCCGCGCTCGGCGGTCGATGCGGCCGTGGCAGCCCAGCGCGAGCTGGCGTTACCGGTGCGGATGGGGCTGGCGACCGGGGAAGCCGAGGTCAGGGGCGCCGACTACTTCGGGCCCGTGCTCAACCGGGCCGCGCGAGTGATGGCCGCCGGTCACGGTGGCCAGATTCTGCTGGCCGATTCCACGGCGGTACTGCTGAGCGGGGTTGATCTGCTCGATCTAGGGCCGCGGCGGTTGCGGGATCTGCCGACGGCGGTCGGAATCTTTCAGGTGCGCACGCCCGATCTACGCATCGACTTTCCGCCGTTGCGGACTCTGGACAAGAGCCCCGGAAATCTGCGGCCCGCGCCCAGCAGCTTCATTGGACGCGAGTCCGAACTCGACGCGGTGGCACTAGAACTGGGAGCGCATCGGCTTGTCACGCTCACCGGGGTGGGCGGGGTCGGCAAAACTCGCCTGGCCACCGAAGTCGCGGCCCGCAAGGCCGACGAATTCCCGGACGGTGTCTGGTTTTTCGAACTTGCTCCGGTCGGTGACCCGGCAGCGGTTCCCGACGCGATCGCCGCAGTGCTCGGCATCACGCAACAACCCGGCATGAGCGTCAGCGAGTCGGTCGCCACGGCGCTCGATGGAAGAGTTCGATTGCTGGTGATCGACAATTGCGAGCACGTGCTCGGCGCGGCAGCCGATCTGATCGAGGCCATCTTGTCGTGTGCGCCGACGGTGAAGATCCTGGCCACTAGCCGCGAAGGCCTCCGCGTCGCCGACGAGCAGCTGTGGCCGGTGCCGTCACTCGACGTCAGCGCGGGCATCGACTCGGCCGCGGCGGCGCTGTTCCTCGAACGTGCGCGCACCGTCGGCCTAGGGGGACCCTGCGCCACGCGGTGGCCTGGTCCTACGACCTGCTCGACGACGCCGAGAAACAACTGCTGAACCGCTGCTCGGTATTCGCGGGTGGATTCGACCTGCAAAGCGCCTGCGCTGTAACGGGATCCGCTGGCCCCGACGAATACTCAGTGCTCGATCTGCTGGATGCCCTGGTACGCAAGTCGCTGTTGATCGCTGACCGGTCGACCGGACAGACGCGATTCTCGATGCTGGAGACCATCCGCCAATTCGCCGAAGAGCGACTGGCCGCCAGCGGCGCCGCTGACGACGCCCGCACGGCACACGGCAGACACTTCGCCGAGCGCGCAAGCGACATGCTCGCGCGGTGGGATGGGCCGCGACAGCGCGAGTCCTACACCTGGTTCACCAACGAATTCGCCAACCTCCGCGCGGCATTCCGGTGGTCCGCCGACCAAGGCGACTTAGACAGTGCGGCGACGCTCGCGACACACGCCGCCACCCTAGGAGTCTGGCTCGAACAGTATGAGCCGGTCGCCTGGGCCGAGGAGCTGATCGAACCGGCGCGCGCGGTAAGTAATCGGCGGCTCCTGCAGCTCTATGCGGTGGCCGCGCAGTGCTACGCCGCAGGGCGGGCTGACGACGCTTTCGACTATCTGGAAGCCAGTCAAAGGCTCACGGGCAGTGCAGATTACGACTCGGATCTGTTCGAGAGCCAAACCGCGGGCGGCGTCGCCTATACGACGTCGGGTCGACCCGATCGTTGGGTCGAGGTGTGCCGCGAGGCGCTCGCGCGAGAGCCCGGCCCACGCGCGATAACCCGCGCATGTCTGGTTCTGGCGCTCAATTTCCTGGGGGACGTCGACAGTTTGGAGGCGGCTTCGCGGGGCCTACTTGAGGCGGCCGCGGCCACCACCAATCCCACTGTGGCCTGTTTTGCACATTTCGGGCATGGAATTGGTCACTTCTACAGTGATCCGCCCGTCTTCTACGACTCCGCGCGCCGGGCCCTGGCGATCGCGCAAGACTGCGGGAACCGGCAGATGGAGGCGGCGATCGCGGTCATGCTGGCATTGGGGGCATCGACGCGCGACAACCCCGGTGACTCCCTCGACGACCTGGCGCTGGCGATTCGTCACTATTACGACGCCGGTAGTAGCTCCCTGATGCACAACCCACTGGCGATCCTCACCGGGATGTTCGACCAACTCGGACACTACGAACAGGCTGCCACCATCAGCGGATTCGTTACATCCCCGATGGCGCTGGCCGGATACCCCCAACTCGAGGCTGTGGTCGCCCACCTTCGCGCGACTCTCGGCGACGACGTCTACGAATCGTGCGCCCGTGCCGGAGCAACAATGACGACCGCCGCCATCGCGAACTACGCGCTGGCCAACATCGAGCGCGCGCGGACCACTGGCTAAGTCACTTTGGTTGGGAGAAAGGCTGTTTCGCTGGTGCCGAAACGAATTCCGGTGGCGTCCTTGCCGATAAACGTCAGCAACGCGACGGCGAGCAACACCGGCACGATGGTGGCAGTCAACGCAAAGGGATAGCCGTGGGATTCCGCCAATCGCTCCTGGATAGGTAGGTTGAACGCCGCCAGCAGATTGCCCAACTGGTAGGTGACACCCGGGTAGAGACCGCGGATGGAGTCCGGCGACAACTCGGTCAGGTGCGCGGGTATCACACCCCAGGCGCCTTGCACGCAGACCTGCATCAGGAACGCGCCAAGGCACAGGAACGCTGCGGTGCGCGAGTAGGCGAACAGGGGCACGATGGGCAGTCCCAGCAGCGCGCAGAAGATCACCGTGTACCGGCGGCTGATCCGCTGCGACAGCGTGCCGAAGAACAGCCCACCGCAGATCGCGCCGATGTTGTAGATGATCACGATCCACTTGACCGTCACGCTGGACAGGCCCGCGCCATGATTGGCCGTCGCGCCCAGGAAGGTCGGGTAGACGTCCTGGGTGCCGTGGCTCATCCAGTTGAACGCGGTCATCAGTAAGACCAGGTAGATGAACCGGCGCACGATCGCCCCGTCGCGTAGGACATCACGAACTTTGGTGTTGGTCAGCTTCATCTTGTCCTGGGTGGCTTCCCACACCTCCGATTCCTCCACTCGGTACCGGATGACCAGGCTGATCAGCGCCGGGATCACGCTCAGCGCGAACAACCAGCGCCAAGACAGCCCCAGCATGTTCATCACGACCAGCGATCCCACGCTGGCCAGCAGATAGCCGAACGCGTAGCCCTCCTGCAGCAGACCGGAGAAGAAGCCCCGCCGCTCGGACGGAACCTTCTCCATGGCCAGCGCCGCGCCCAGCCCCCATTCGCCACCCATCCCGATGCCGTACAGCAGTCGCAGGATCACCAGCACGGTGAAGTTGGGCGCGAACGCACACAGGAAACCGACCACCGAGTAGAAGGCCACATCGACCATCAGCGGCAGCCTCCGGCCGACCCGGTCGGCCCACAGTCCGAACAGCAGCGCCCCCACCGGGCGCATCACCAGCGTCGCGGTGGTGACGAACGCGACTTCGGTCTTGCTGCGGTGGAACGTCTCGGCGATATCGGCGTAGACCAGCACCACGATGAAGTAGTCGAAGGCATCCATCGTCCAGCCCAGAAACGCGGCAATGAACGAGTTGCGCTGGTCGCTGGTCAACTTCTGTCGAGTCACGAGAGCATCGTGCAATACCCGCCCCGTTACCGCGAGTCCGACGCACTGCACGAGTAGGTTCCCGGTATATGCGGATCATCGATGCTGATGGACACGT
The DNA here is from genome assembly GCF_055419245.1 of Mycobacterium sp. IDUB_37. Taxonomy (NCBI): domain Bacteria; kingdom Bacillati; phylum Actinomycetota; class Actinomycetes; order Mycobacteriales; family Mycobacteriaceae; genus Mycobacterium; species Mycobacterium sp. IDUB_37. Next base: position 66,076 of record NZ_JBVAXG010000014.1, read on the forward strand.
CGCCGAAAACCCGACCCTGGCGATCGAAGCGCTCAAGCGCTGGCCCGAGCACATACGCGTCAGCGCCGGCGAGCGACCGCGGTTGGTGATCGAAGGCCGCAACTATCCCGAAGACCAGGGCCCGGGCGCGGGCTGTCCGGTCGAGCACGGCCTCACCAACGCGCCCGGCCTCAACTCCGCAACGACCGCGGGAGTACTGGGCGACGCGGACCGCGACCAACTGGACACGATGGTGCTCTATCCAAGCCTCGGGCTGTGCGTGCCGTCTCTCGAGGATCCAGCGTTCGCAGCGGGATTCGCACGCCTCTACAACCAGTGGATCGCCGATTTCTGTGCGCCTTCGGAAGGGCGGCTCCGCGGTGTCGCCGTGACCCCGATCGAACACGGGCAGGTCGCCATCGACATCATGGGCGAGGCAAAGAAATTGGGCCTGGTAGCAACGTTAGTCCCGCCCGCACTGAAGACCCGGAATCTGGACCACCCCGATCTCGACCCGTTCTACGCCGCCGCGGTCGAGTTGGACATGCCGCTCGGCATCCACGGCGCACCCGGCGTCCATCTACCGAAGATCGGTGTGGACCGGTTCACCAACTACATCCAGGTGCACTGCATCAGTTTCCCGTTCGACCAGATGACGGCGATGACGGCGTTGGTCTCCGGCGGTGTCTTCGACCGCCATCCGCAACTGCGGGTGGCCTTTCTCGAGGCCGGCGCCGGTTGGGTCCCGTTCTTCATCGATCGCCTGCACGAGCACTACGAGAAACGGGGCGACTGGATCGAGCGGGGCTGGCGCCGCGATCCGAACGACTACCTGCGGGCTGGCAATATCTGGGTGACTTGCGAACCCGAAGAGCCGATCCTGCCCGGCGTGATCGACGTCCTCGGCGACGACTTCATCATGTTCGCCAGCGACTATCCGCACTGGGACGGGGAGTGGCCGGAAAGCACCAAACACTTGCGCAACCGGCCCGATATCAGCGAGCAGTCACGCGAGAAGATCGGCGGATTGAACGCGCAGCGTTTCTATGGATTGGTCGCTGCGACGGGCTGACTAGCGCCGCTCATCGAATGGCAGCTTCTCAGCCTATGGTGCCTTTTCTATTGCGCACGGCATTGACCGGTTTCGCGTTGTGGGTGGTCACGTATTTTGTGCACGGCGTGCGGTTCGTGGGCGGCGATCGTGTTGTCGGTCGTGACTTCACCCGCGCTGCCGACGGCGCTATCGTCATAACAGAGCGGGACAATGTAACCAGGAATTTTCCTGTGCAGATCCTATGTTGTCGGCCTTGTTACACATATGCTTACTAAGCCCGGACTTTCGGAGACTGCTTGCTAACTCCGACAAAACATACTCAGTCTCTCGTTACGACGAAGAAACGATTCCATTGTTCCGAAAGCTGGCATCCCACACCACCACAACGACGGGATACTGCAAAAGATGAACACTGTCGCGATCGGATCCCATCGCGGTCTTTCGAGCACGCGGCTGAGTTCGCAAGTTGGTGATCCGAACAGCGGGCTGCGAGCGATCACCGAATGTACCGGTTCGGCAGTGGTCGTCCATGTCGGCGGTGACATCGATGCCAGCAACGAGATCGTCTGGCAGCGTTTGGTGACTCGCAGTGCCGCCATCTCCATTGCGCCCGGCCCGTTTATCATCGATCTTCGCGAGCTGGATTTCCTGGGTTCCTGCGCTTATGCGGTCTTGGCCCAGGAATCGGTGCGATGCCGGCGTCGCGGCGTGAATTTACGCCTGGTCAGCAACCAGCCGATCGTGGCACGCACCATTGCTGCGTGCGGGTTGCGCCGCCTGCTGCCGATGTACACGACGGTCGAGGCCGCTCTGACGCTGCCGAGCTGAAACGGTCGTCAGCCCGAAGCACTCACCAGGCGCGCCACTTCGCGCGCGCATCCCCACGACAGGGTGACCCCGTCACCGCCGTGACCGTAGTTGTGGATGCACAGAGCTCGCCCGAATGCTCCGACGAGCACGTCGGCCTCCACCCGCACCGACGGGCGGTCGGGTCGCAGTCCGGTGATCGTCTCGATGACCGTCGCCTCGCCAAGCCGCGGTTCAACGGCCAGGCAGCGCTGCAAGATTCGGTCGGTCACCGTCGGGTCCGCAGCGGTGTCCCACCTGTCGGGGATGCTGATTCCGCCGCAGACCACCCGCTGCGGATGCGGGAAGATGCAGGTCCATTCCGATCCGCCGGTCAACTGCATGAATAGTTGCGACAGGCCAGGGTTGCTCAGGACGACGTGCTGGCCGAACAGCGGCCGGACCGTGTCATCGCCAGCCAGCTCGCGCGCTCCCAGGCCGGCGCAATTGATCACGATGGGCGCAGCCTCCGCGGCCTCCGCCAACGACCGAACCGGATGCAGGTCGATACCGCTGCCTGCGGCTGTGAGCCGCCGGGTCAGGTAATCGAGATATCGAGGCATGTCCATCAACGGCATGGTGGCGCGAAACCCAGCACGAGAGCCGTCCGGGATCTCAGCGGCATCCGCGGGCTGCAACTCCGGGATCAGATCCACGCCCGGCGGCATCGGTTCACCTTCCGGAAAGTCGCCGACGGACAAGCCCGCCGCCATCCGCACCCCGGTGGTGGGATCGCACGCCAGCCTGCGGAACTCGTGCAGCGATCGCTCGGTCCAGGCCAGTGTCAGTGCGGCCGGTTCCATAGCTCGCGGTCCCCACACCGCACCTGCCACCGCCGATGTGGTCTGACGGGGCATGGCTGCTGTCCACACCCGCACCGGCCATCCGGCTTCAGCCAGGCAGACGGCGGACGTCAGGCCGCTGACGCCGGCGCCGATCACAATGATCTGCCGCTTTGCCATAGCCAGACCCTAACGCGAGTCGGAGCCTAAGGGATGTGCTGTCCGTTGGGAGCAAGCAATCCGTTGAGAATGCCGAGAGTGCCCTGCAATTGAGCTCCGGCTGCGGGTCCCGACATTTCCGGCGGCGGAGCATCAGGTGTCTGCAGCCAGGGCTGGCAACCATCCGTCTTGAACGCCTTGTCGGTCGGCTCGATCTGAACCACCTGCGGCTTCTTGCTCAAGGCATTGTCGATGAGTGCGCCGTCCGGATTGCCCACTCGCTTCCAGTAGCACGTGCCGTTGCCCACAGGTCCCGCGGTGCTGTAGATGCCTGGCGCGAGTTCGGTACCCACTGCGTAGGTGCCGTCGTGGTCAATAGCGGTCTTGGGTGCTCCCGCCGGCGCTCCTGCCGGGGCGGGGACTGCCGACGGCGCGGGAGCCGTGGCCGGGGTCGGGGGCGGGCCTGGCGCGGGACCCGGGGCCGGGTCTGGGTCGGCGGCTGCGGTCCCGATGGCGCCGACCCAGGCGGCGACGATCAGCGCGGCCGCGCCGAAACGCGCCGCCGTGCGTGCGGTTTGCTTAGAGCCCATAAGTAACCAGCTTACCGGGCGATTCAGGTCACCGCCGTCAATCCAGTCGCCGCACCTGGCCGGCATAGCCGAGCGCATGTTGATAGGTGTCGAGGTTGTCGCGAGAGATCCGGGCGTGCACCGGACGCTCCAGCAGGAAACGCAGCACCGGGTTGTAGGCGTGATAGGTCTCGTGGAAGGTCAGCACGGTGGTTCCGTCGGGCTGCTCATCGAGTTCGTGATAGCCCTCGGCCCGCGACCACAGCGGCTTGCCGATAGCCACATAACGGGACAACTTATTGATCGTGGCCTCGGTGACGGTTTCCCAGGATCGCCCCTTGCCGCCGGACAACAGATACTTCGGCACCGGAAAGACGCAGGTACGGACCAAACCTTCGCCCGCCTCGTCGCCCTCGTTGAGGATCTCCATGCTGCCGGTCGGCCACTGCAGAACCCGGGGCCGAGGCGCGTCGGGCGGCACACGAGGATGCAGCACGCGCCACACCTTCGCCGGCGAAGCATCGACATGGAAGCGCACGGTGTAGGTCTGCATCAGCCTTCCCCCCATCCATCCCAGAAGGTGACGGTCTCGGCGGGCGGGCGCACTGCCGGCCGGAAGTCGGTACCGATGGTGTACGCCACCGGGAACAGCGCGGCTTGAGTGACGGTGCTTGGGATACCGAGCAATTCGGCGACCTCGCGCTCCTTGGCCAGGTGCATGGTCGTCCACACCGATCCCAATCCGCGCGAGCGCAACGCGAGTAGAAAGCTCCAGCCGGCCGGGATGATCGAAGCCCAGGCCGATGCCGCCACCAACCGATTGCTGCCGTCGATCGGCTGCAGTAGGCAAGGGATGACATGTACGGGGACCCGGGCAAGGGTCTCGGTCAGGCTTTGCGCGCTGCGGTACACGCGCTGGGTCTGCGGATCGGTGGCGGCGGCTGCGGCCTGGCCTAGATACTCGGCACCGATGCTGCGGTAGATGTCGGCGATTGCGGCTCGCTTTTCCGGGTCAGTGATCACCAGCCACCGCCAGTCCTGCTCGTTACTGGCCGTGGGAGCCTGCATCGCCAGTTGTATGCACTCCAGAATCACCTCACGGCCAACCGGGCGGGTCAGGTCGAGGCGTTTACGTACCGATCTTGTGGTGCTGAGCAATTCGTCGACCGAAGCGATATCCATGCCGTGTCCATTTCGCCGTGCCCCGAAGGATCGTCCGCGTTCTGAAGTTACCGCGCCGCCGTTCCCCTGCAACCAACTGTTGCCCATACTGGCGCGTGCCTAGTACCCACGTGGACAGGAATGCGTCGTCCCGATTACCGTCCAGGCTGGAAGTGCGGCAAGTGGGCGTTCATCAGGCGACGCCACGTGGGAGGTTCTGGCGTTGCTGTTCATGCACGAGGTACACACGGTGCGCGGCCGCGCCGAGGACGAGTTCGAGGCCGCGTTTCGGGAGGGCTGGATGCCCACGCTCGGCGCCGGCGACGACGCCCGGCTGCTTTGGTACACCAACCAGGCGCAGGGCAGTGGCCCCGCTTACACCGTCATCACCTTGACCGCGGTCCGCGACGGAGCTGCCTGGGAGCGGCTGACCAAGCGGGTTCAGCAGGGTGACCTGCGGGATTGGATGCACCACACTGACGAACTGCGGCACGGGGTCGACGCCAAGCTGATGGTGCCGTTGCCGTGGTCACCGATCCAGGAAGTGTCCTTCGATGAGGTTCCCGTCGATGGACGCGAACACGACATGAGCCTCTACATGGAAGACACCATGTGGCCGTACGAGGACAAGTTCGAGGAGTACATCGTCCGGTGCGGTGAGGTGTATGCGCGCAGTTTGGAGCAGCCGTCCTCGATGCTGAAAATGCACGCCTCATTCCAGCCCGCACTGGGCAGCCACCTGCGTCGCGAAGTGATCCTGATGCAACAGATCAGCCGGCCCGAGGCGCTGCTCGACCTGCTCCGCACACATATCCCAGCCGAATACCGCACGCCGGGGACCTGGCTTCACGACGCGCTGGACCTGCGCGATCAATGGACCAGTCGGCTGCTGCGCACATCGACGTGGTCGCCGCTCTACTGAATTGAGCCACTGGTGAATCTCGGAACGATGGTCGACGAGGCCGCCGCCCGCGACCCGGAGCGCACTGCCCTCGTCATCGACGACCGCAGTGTCAGCTACGGCGAGCTCGGTGCTGCCATCCGGCGGTGCGCCGGCGGCCTGGCCGCCAACGGGGTGGTGGCCGGCGACCGCGTCGCCATCGTCGATGTCGCAAGCCTGGTATCGATTGCCGCGCTGCTCGCAGCCGCACGGCTCGATGCGACCGCGGCACTGATGAACCCTGCGCTGACGCCGGGGGAGTTGCGGGCGCTGTTGGACAACGCCGGGTGCTGCAGCGTCACCGTGGCGGGGGACACGTGTGTCAGCAAACTTCGCGAAGCGCAGGCGCCGATAGTGCTGACCGCCGCGGACCTCGTCGCCGAGGACCGACCGCTCTCGCTCGACCCAGCTGCCGACGACGGCGACGGTTCGACCGCGATGGTCCTGTTCACCAGCGGCACCACCGGGCTGCCGAAAACGGTCACCATCGGCACCCGGCAGCTCGACATGCGGCTGGGCAGAACATCCCTCCCGTTCTCGCCGGACCGGGCACCCACGGTGGTGATGATGTGCGTCCCGTACTTCCACGTCGGGGGATCGCTCGGCCTGCTCGGCAGCCTGTACTCAGGGAACACCCTGGTGGTGCAGCGGCCGTTCCACGCCGGCGAGTGGTTGCGACTGGTGTCGCAGTACCGCGTCAGTGGCATGTTCCTGGTTCCGACCATGCTGCACCGGATTCTGGAGCATCCCGACTTCGCCGACACCGACTTGTCCTGCCTGGTCGCTCTCACCTACGGCGCCGCGGCCACGCCAACCACGTTGCAGCGCAAAGCGATGGCCGCGCTGCCACATGTGGCTTTTACCAACGTTTTTGGCCAGACCGAGACCCTCGGGACGTACGCCAACCTGCTGCCTGAGGATCATCACGACCCGGCCCGGGCGGGATCGGTCGGCCGACCGCTACCGGGGGTTGAGGTGCGCATAGTGGACCCGAGCACCGGCGCCGACGTGGAGGACGGAGCAGTGGGCGAGTTGTGGGTCAACTCCCCGGTCAACACGGTGGCGGGGTGGCTCCGCACCGGCGATCTGGGCCGCCGCGACGCCGATGGCTACCTGTATCCGACCGGCCGGCTGCGCGACACCATCAACCGGGGCGGGGAGAAGTTCGGCCCGATCGAGGTGGAAGAGGCGGTGCGTTCCCACCCCGCGGTCGACGACGTCGCGGTGGCCGGAGTGGCCGACGACGAACTGGGCCAGCGGGTCGGGGTCGCGGTCGTCACCCGGGCACCGGTCACGCTCGAAGAGTTGCGTTCGCATTGCCGAAGCACCATCGCTTACTTCAAACTGCCCGAGCGGCTGGCCGTCGTCGACGATATTCCGTACAACGCGACCGGCAAGGTCGACCGAATTCAGCTCGCCGCGCTGATACTCGCTGGTTCCTGAATTTTATTGTCTCGGTTCAGGATTCGTGCCGCATCAGCAATCATCTCGGCCACGATCTCGGCAGCCGGGCGGACGTTGCGGACGATGCCGACCGCCTCGCCGACAATCGCGGCGTCGACATCGAAGTCCTCTTCGGCGACCCCCTGCCGGTAGGCGCTCACCACTTCCGGCAGCTGCGCCAGCAGTTCAGCCTCGTTGCCGTGCCACCGCTGGATCAGCGCGTTCCGCACCACCCGCAGGTCATATTCTTTCGGCCAATCCCGTTGTCGCACAATGTCGTATATCTGCGTTCGGATGGTGTCGTCACCACCGGCCTGCACAGCCCGCTGCTGGGCACGTGCGGACACCAGAGCCTCCGAAGCTGCCCAGAACCTAGTTCCGACGAGCGCGCCGTCGGCCCCCAACGCCAGCGTCGCTGCCAGACCACGGCCGTCGGCGATACCGCCCGCGGCCACCACCAACGTGTCAGCCGAGTGCGCGGCCACAAGATCGACGACCTCGGGCACCAGCGTGAAGCTCGACCTGACGCTCATTCCGTGCCCGCCGGCCTCGCTGCCCTGCGCGACGATGATGTCCGCACCGGAGTCCAGCACCCGTCGCGCCTGTTCGAGGGTCTGCACCTGCGCGATCAGCGGAACGCCCGCCGCGCGGATTCGGTCGGCGAACGGCTCGAGGTCGCCGAAGGACAACATGACTGCCGGCGGTTGCTGCGTCAGGACCGTGTCGAGCAGTCCCGGATTGCGAGCCAGACTCCAGGTGATGAACCCGTACCCGACGCGCGCGCCTGCGCTCAGATCGATCTGCGATTGCAGCCACGTCGCGTCGCCGTAGCCTGCACCGACCAGACCCAGGCCGCCCGCGACAGTCACGGCCGTCGCGAGCCGACCACCCGACACCATCGCCATCGGCGCCAGCAGGATCGGATGCTCGATGCCGAGGTACTCGGTGAGGCGGGTGTTCAGCGCCATGGTCATGCCTCCACTTCGGCTGGTCGCAGCTCTCCGGTCAGGAACTGCGCCCGCCCCTGGCCGAAAGACCAATCCTCGTCGTCGTTTTCGGTGACAGAGACAATAAGGTCGGCCGGGTCGAGCCCACACCGCTCGGCGAGTTTGGACGCCAGCAACTCATAGAACTTCTGCTTGAGTTCGCGCGGCCTGCGCCGGCTGACCATCTGCACTATCACCAGCGCAGCCGTGCGGTCGAAGCCGAGGTCGGTGTCCAGTGCGACGATCTCGTGCGCGGGATGGGTACGGACCACCTGATAGCGGTCACGTTCGGGCACCGCGAACGCTTCGACCACAGCGTCATGGACGGCATCCAGCAGCAACCGGACTTCCGATGGCGTGCGTCCTTCGATGAGGTCGATATACAACAGTGGCATGGTGCTCCTCGATTCTCGATGCGCGATACGTCTGTTGAAACGCCGATACCGGCCAAGTTAAATCCCCGGAGAACCGGCTGGGAAATGCCTCTTGTAGAGCATCTATGCTTGGCAGGCATGAATGGAGCAGCGCGCAGTCGAGTCGAATTGCGCCATCTGCGCGCGTTCGAAGCCGTGGCGCGCCTGAAGTCGTTCACCCAGGCCGGTGACGAACTCAGCATCACCCAGCCCGCACTGAGCCGCACTGTCGCGCAACTGGAAGACGCCCTCGGCGTCAGCCTGTTGGATCGGAGTCCGCGGCATGTCGAGATGACGCCCGCCGGAAGGACTTTCCTCGACCACGTCGAACGGGTGCTTGCCGAGCTGGACCGGGGCTTCGACGCCGTGGGGTCTCAGGCGAGCATTCGTCTGGGATTCAGTTGGCTGCTGCCCGATCCGTGGGCGCAGCAGACTGTCGCCCGCTTCGAACAGGACACGGGCACCACGGTGAATCTGGTGCGCATCGACGACGCCCTGGCCGGCGTACTACAGGGCAAGGTGGACATCGCCGTGATGCGAGGCCCGATTGCGACGACCGCGGTACGAGTGGTGCATTTGTTCGACGAGCCTCGGGTGGCGGTGTGCTCCGTGCACTGTGAGCTCGCAAAGCGATCGGAGTTGGACTGGAACGAGATCCCGAAGATGCCGCTGGTCGTCAACACCACCAGCGGCACTACCGGACCGTGGTCGTGGCCGGCCGAAGAGGCGCCGGAAACAATAATCGAGACAACGAATTTCGACGAGTGGATCGAATCGGTGGCCGCCGACCGCGGTGTCGGGGTCATCCCGGACGTCGCTATGCGACGCAACATCCACCCGGGGGTGCGGTTCATCCCACTTCGTGGCGCACCGCCCAGTCCCGTCGTGCTGGCGTTCCTGCCCCGCGCTTACAACGCGACGTTGCGACGCTTCGTCGAGGCGGCCGTAACTAGCGCCGCGAACTGATCGCTTGCAGGAACGGCTCGGCGACGGCGAGAAAGCCCTCCGGGTCCGAGGAGAAAACCACATGCCCGGTGTCAAGAACCGCCAACCGGGAGTCGCGAATCGCGTGCGCAGTCGCGTACCCCGCGCGCAGTGGTATCGCGATGTCCCTGCGGCCCCACACGATCAGTGTCGGTGCGGTCAGCTCAGCGGCTCGGCCGCGCAGATCATGTCCTGGGGTAGCGAAGCTTCGAAACAGCGCCGCCGCGATGCCCGCGCCTTCCGCTGTCTTGGCCAACGCGATCGCACGATCGACAATCTCGCGGTCACTGTCCGTCCTGGCCTTCATGTAGCCGCGGACGAACAGGGGAGCGATCCGACGAAAAACCGCCGCGTTGCCCATCACTCGACAAGACAACCTGGACAACGGATTCCATGGAACAAACCCACCCGAGTTGATCAGCACCAGGCCGGCGACACACTCCGGACGGTTGATCGCCAACCGCGCTGCGGCGAACCCGCCGACCGAGTTACCGATCAACACCACCCGGGTCAGCCCGAGCGCATCGACGACGTCTTCGAGCACGTCGGCGAAAAGCGGAGCGCTGGCTTCGACCGCGCCGTCGAGCGGGTCGGATTCGCCGTGCCCTGGCCAGTCCACCGCGATGATGCGGTAGCGCCCGGCCAGCGCGTCAATGATCGGGTCGAAATCGCGCCGGTCGTGCAGCGTGGCGTGCAACATCAACAGCACTGGGCCACTGCCTGATTCGTGATAGGCGACACGACCCGCCCTGGTCTGAATGGTTGCCATGAGAACCTCTCCCGTTAACCGACCGACTGGTCGGTCATCGACTAGCCTACAATCGAGTGACCGAACTGACAAGGAGTACGGAGTCGCGATGAGATCGCCTGAGCCCGGCCGCAATACGCTGCTCGACGCTGGCCAGCGCCTATTGGGGACGGCCGACTTGGCCCGGATCTCCGTCAACGCGATCGTCGCCGAGGCCGGGATGGCCAAGGGCAGCTTCTATCAGCACTGGCCCAGCCGGACCGAATACGTGCGTGCGTTGCATGCCCGATTTCACGATCAGCTGGCGGAGTCGATCGCCGCAGCGATGGCAGACGCACCGCCCGGCCGAAACCGACTCGAGGCCGCCATGAACGCCTACCTCGACGGCTGCCTGGCCGAGACAGCCACCAAGGCACTGCTGGTCCAGTCGCGCACCGAGGCGGGACTTAGCGATTTGGTCGCCGCTCGCAACGACACCGCGGCCGCGCTGCTGGTCCCGGACCTGGTGGCGCTTGGCTGGAAATCACCGCTACCGATCGCCGCGCTGCTTGTTGCGGCGGTCGCCGAGATCGCGCTGGTCGAGCTTGTCGGCGGAAAGCCGGACGGCGCACTGCGCCAGGGATTGCTTCGCCTGGCCACCGCCGACCAGGGCCCGACCGACTAGACCAGCGGCGCCAAACCCGAGCGAATCAAGTCCACGCTTGCCGCCACCAGTTCGCCCAGGTCCTCAGCGCAGCCATTGCGGCCCCAATTCTCCACCGCCACAACAAGGGCCGCCGCCAGCGCCGCGCCCGCGACTTCGGCGAGCAGGTCGATGTTGGCCACCTCATAGTGGCGATTCCGGATGAATTCAGTCAGCACGGCGGCGAACGACGCCTGCACGACCCGCAAATGTCCGGCGATGCGGTCGGCGCTGATCATTTCCGCGCGAGCGGTCGCGGCCTGGCGAACCACTTCGACGTCGTAGGGGAAGGAGGCGACACTGATCAGAACCGCGTCAAACAGCGATTCGGTAGCCGGCCGTTGGGCGAGCGCCTCGGCCAGCCACTCCAAGTGCGTCTCGTAGTCCCGGAACAGCACGGCCTCTTTGGTCGGGAAATGCCGAAAGAACGTACGTTCGGTGACACCCGCCTCCCGCGCCAACTCGATCACCGTCACGTTTGCGAAGCCCTTGCGCGCAAAGCTTTTCAACGCCGCCTCGCGCAGCGCCTCATGCGTCGACCGGCGGCGCAGCTGGTGGCGGTTGATCGACACCGGCCGATGGTATCCCAGCCGATCAGAACAAGTCAGTGCTGACATCTTCCAATCATGTCAGTACTGACATATTCTCGGCTAGGGGTCCAGCCAGGAGGTATCGGGGATGACGGGCACGCCGGACTATGACGCGATCGTGGTGGGAGCCGGGCACAACGGGCTGACGGCCGCGGCGATTCTGCAACGAGCCGGTTTGCGCACGCTCTGCCTGGAGGCAAACACCTATGCCGGCGGGATGGCGGCGACGGTCGAGCTGATCGACGGCTTCAGGTACGAGATCGCCGGTTCCGTGCAGTTCCCGACCGCAAGCCAGATTGCCAAGGATCTCGGCCTCGACACGCTGCCCACCGTGGAACCCGACGTGATGTCGACCAACATCGGCGAGAACGGCGAGGAGCCGATGGTCTTCTACCGAGACCCGATGCGGTTGATGACGCACCTCGGGGAGAAGCACGGCTTCGAGGCTGTGACCGGGATGGCGGGGCTGATCGGTTGGAGCCAGGGGCCCGCAAAAGCATTGGGACGGTTCGATGTTCGCACTCCGCCCAAGACTCTCGACGAAATGTACGCGTGCGCGGCCGACGAATCCGAGCGTCGCGCAATTCACGAGATGCTGTTCGGTTCCGCGATGGACGTCATCGACCGCTACCTGCCTGACGAGGACAAGCACGCGGTGATGCGCGGCATGCTGGCCTTCCTGGCCGTCAACTCCACTTACCGCGGGCCCTACACACCGGGCAGTGCCACCTGCCTGGCTTTCGCCCTGGCCGTGCCCGACAACAGCACCGCAATGATGACCAAGCTCAAGGGCGGCATCGGCGCGCTTACCGAACATCTGCACGAACTTTTCGTCTCCCACGGCGGCGAGATCCGCTTCCGCGCCAAGGTCGAGCAGATCCTTGTCGAGAACGATGCGGTTACCGGCGTCCGACTTCGAGACGGGTCAATGGTCACCGCGCCAATTGTAGTGTCCAACCTGGCACCCGACCTCACCCTCGGTGAACTGGTTTCTCCCGAACATATTCCCGCTGAGCTCATCTCGCTGCTTTCCGGCCGCGATCACCGTGCCTCCTTCGTGCAGATGCACTTCGCCCTCGACGGACTGCCCGAGTTCGCGGCACCGTATGAGTTGCTGAACGAGGAAGGCATGCAGATGTCGATCGGGATTTTCGGCTCGCCGGAAGAGCAGCAACGGCAGTGGGAGAACTGTCGGCGCGGCATTGTGCCGGACAACCCGTCGATGGGACTGCAGATCCCATCGGTGTACGACGCGAGCCTGGCGCCCCCTGGAAAGCACGCGGCGAGCGCGTATGCCTACGCCTTCCCGGTCGAGGTCAGCCGTGATCAGCACGGGCACCTGAAAAACGATATGGCACAACGTGTTATCGACAAGATCAGCAGGTTTGCGCCGAACTTCAGGGACATCGTGATCCGCCACATCACGTTCGCGCCCTACCACATGCAAACCATGTTCGCCGCTCCGTCCGGCGACTTCTGCCACGGCCTGCTGCACCCGGAACTGATGGGCCCCAATCGCCCGGGCCCCAAGGGATTTCTGGATTGCCCGATTCCGATCCGGGGCCTCTACCTCGGCGGCGCGGGCTGCCACGGCGGCCCCGGCATCACCTTTACTCCCGGCTACAACGCCGGTTACCAAGCACTCGAAGACGCGCTCAGCTAGGGCACCAAAACCACCTTGCCGAAGTTCTCCCGCGCCGCCAGGATTCGGTGCGCTTCAGGCGCCTGCGCGAACGGCACTGCCGCGTGGACGATCGGGGAGACGGTACCGTCCTGCAGCGCCTGACTCAACGGGGTGATCCAGGGTTCAAGGGTGCCACGGTCGTCCCACAACTTCAGCATGTTGAGCCCGATGACAGTCTTGGATGAGGAGAGTTGGTCGATGAGGTTGAAGCCGCGCAGCATCGCCAGCGCGTGCGGCGCCGCCCTACGCAGCGACCGCTTTTCACCCTCCTGCATGTTCGAGATCCCGTACCCGACAAGCCGTCCACCCGGGCGCAGCAGATCGTAGGACCGACGCAGCGAAGTCCCACCGAGCGCGTCGAACACGATGTCGTACGGTTCCAGCCCTTTCCACCAGCCGTCGCGGCGGTAGTCGATCGTATGGTCGACACCCAACTCGGACAGCTTCTGGTGTTTTCCCGGCGATGCGGTGCCGTGTATGACGGCACCGGCGGCTTTCGCGAACTGGATAGCGGCCGTGCCGACACCGCCCGCCGCCGCGTGGATCAAGACCCGCTCGCCGGCGCGCAGCGACCCGTAGCCATGCAGACCGGCCCATGCGGTCGCGTAGTTGACCGGTACCGCCGCGCCCTGCTCAAAAGTCACCGCATCGGGGAGTGCGACCGAGTCGTTCTCCGCAACGTTGACGATCTCGGAGTAGCCACCGAATCGCGTCCCGGCCAATACTCTTTCGCCGACTCGGCCCGCGTCGACACCGCTGCCCACCGCGACGACCGTTCCCGCGACCTCGTAGCCGACGATTGCCGGAAGTGCGGGCGCGTCGGGATACAGCCCGACGCGGGCCAGGTGATCTGCGAAATTGACCCCCGCCGCCCGAACCTCGATTCGTAACTGACCCGGCCCCGGCGGGGGCGGGTCAGGACGCTGCTGCACCTGCAAGACCGACGGATCGCCGTGTTTGGTGATGACGACTGCACGCATGTGTGTTCCTCCTCCTACTGGTTGTCTGTTTCCTCGGAACGGGCGTTAAGCCTTGTGCACCAGAGTTTTTCGAACGGATGCAGCCAGTCGCCCAATTCGGCCAACGGTTCCGCCGTCAATCGGTAGATACGCTTGCGGCCCTGGGGTTCATCGGCGACCAGACCTGCCTCCCGCAGCACCTTCAGGTGTTCGGCGACGGCCGGACGACTGAGCTCGAACCGCTCGCTGAGTTCACCGGCCGATAGCGGCTGCCGCGTCAGAATCTCGAGAAGCTTGCGCCGCACCGGGTTTGCCAACGCCATGAAGATGCGATCGCAAATGCGGTCGGGGTTGGTCACTTCGGCAATATATGTCGGGAAATCCCGACATGTCAACAATTCCCGACGCGTCGCGACAATCCGTTACGCAGAGTCCCACGCGCGGAGCTTTACGACGCCATCTACGTTCGAGACGTGACTGAAAAGCGTCCGGCCGACACGGTCGAGGTGGAGCGCTACGTCGGCATCATCGCCACCCGGCTCAGCGCGCGGGTCGACGAGATCAGCCAACGGATCTGGCGCGAGCTCGAGGACCAGGTTGCGGAGTTGGGCGGAGATGCCCGGCTGAGTGAGATGTTTGGCGCGAGTGTCCGCGGGAACATCGAAACGGTCCTGCGGGCCCTGCATCGCAACTACAACTCGCCGGACCGGATCGACGCGCCCACCGCCGCGATCGAATACGCCAGGCGGTTGGCCCATCACGGGGTACCGGTCAATGCCCTGGTTCGCACCTACCGGCTGGGCCAGCGACGGATGACCGAGTTGGTGTTCGCCGAAATGCGTTCTATCGAGATGGACGCCGCGATTCAGGTCGCCGTCATCGAGGCAATCACCACGGTGGTCTTCGAGTACGTCGACGGGATTTCAGAGCAGACTGTCGCCGCCTACGAAGAAGAACACGACCAGTGGCTGGAAAATCAGAACAGCATCCGGGCAATGCGAGTTCGGGACGTCCTCGGCGACAACGCCGACATTGACGGCGACGCAGCCTCGGCTGCGATCGGTTATCCGCTGCACTGCCACCACCTCGCGCTGATCGCGTGGTATCGCGGCACCGAATCTGAGGACGACGAGTTGCCGCGATTGCAGCTCTTCGCGGACAACCTCGCCGCTACGGTCGCCACCTCGGCCGACCCACTGTTCGCCGCCGCCGACCGGACCAGCGCGTGGATCTGGCTGCCGTACCGCTCCGCACCCGGCGATGTGGTGGCGAAGATTCGCGACTACGCGCACGCGCGCACCGATACGTTCAGCATCGCCATGGGCGCGATGGGATTCGGCGTCAACGGATTTCGTCGCTCCCACCGGCAGGCGCAGCGCGCGCGGGCCGCGGTGCTGGCGCGCGGCTGGGATCAACGGACTGCGCGGCGCGAAGTTGTCTCGGCGACAGATCCGGACATGGTGGATGCCGCGCTGCTGGGCACGAGCACCAGCGAGATCGGCGAATGGGTGGCCGAAGTGCTCGGGCCCTTGGCGTCAGAGACCGATCACGATGCCCGCCTGCGCGAAATGCTGCGGATATATCTGAGCACCGGGTCCGGCTTCGAAACAGCGGCCAGAAAATTCAATTTGACCTATAACGTGCTCAAGGACCAAGTAGAGCGTGCGGTTGCGCGGCGCGGGCGGCCGATCGATGACCGACTCGATGTGTCGCTTGCGCTTCTCGTGTGCCATCGATACGGCGCCGCAGTTCTGCAGCCCGTCAGCGAAACCGGCTGACGGGCCAATCTGATGCGGTTACCTTGCTTCTTGTGCAGTTGGCATGGGAACGCCTGACCGACAGCGTCCATCGCTGCCGGCTGGAGTTCTGTGACGTCACCGTCGGGTTGGTGCGGGGCAGTACCGGAACACTGCTCGTCGACACCGGCACCACCCTCACCGAAGCTGCCGCGATCAAAGCGGATGTCCGCCGGCTCGGTGGCGGGGTGGTGACACATGTTGTGTTGACGCACAAGCACTTCGATCACGTGCTCGGTTCGTCCATGTTCGCCGACGCCGAAATTTATTGCGCGCCCGAAGTTGTCGACTACTTGTCGTCGGACACCGACCAGCTTCACGACGACGCGATCAGCTACGGCGCCGACGCAGCAGCAGTCGGCAATGCGATTGCGGCCTTGCGGCCGCCGGGACGCGGAATCTACGACGCCGCCGTCGACCTCGGCAATCGCATCGTGACGATCACCTATCTCGGCCGCGGACATACCGTTTCGGACTTGGCCGTCCTGGTGCCCTGCATCGACGGGGAGAACAGCCCGGCCGTCGTCTTCACCGGCGATCTGGTCGAGGAATCCGCCGACCCCAGCATCGATGACGACTCCGACCTTGCGGCATGGCCCGCGACGCTGGATCGCTTACTGACCGTGGGCGGAGCCGATGCCATCTACGTTCCCGGCCACGGCAAGGTGGTCACCGCGGAATTCATTCGCGATCAACAAGATTGGCTGAGTAGGCGCGCTACTTAGCCTTCGCGGTGCACGCCGCGATCAACGCATCCGGGTCGGTGACACTGATCACCAGCGAGCTGACCGTCCTCGACATGCGCCAGAACTTCGCCGGCGCCGCCGGGTCGATCGTGAGCTCCACCAGGCCTTTACGCGACCCGTTGACCAGCCATCGGGATCCCCCGAAGTGGACCCCGGCCTCGAGAACCCCGGCGGTACCCGGTTGAGCACTCTTGATAGACGACAACGGAATGTCGGCGGTGAACGCCCATCCCATCTTGACGTGCAAGTTGCCTGCTGCAAGTCGCAGCTCACTGTTCTTCGGGCCCATGCCAAAAGGCACCGAAAGCGGGATAAACCACCGGTCAAAGCGCAATTCTGTCTGCACGATAGTGACGGTACGCCGCTCGGGCGGCCCCGGCGAGGAGTTGGTGTAGACGCTGAATCTCAGCGGCGTCGGCCGGTGATCTAGCTCACTAAACCGGGGCATACACTCACTTCCGTCAGGGGTAATCGGTGCTGAGGAGGAGCGGAAGGCCATGGCCATCGCTGAAACGGACAATGCGGTCCAATCGCCGTTCGAGCAAGACGTAGCCGCTACGCAGCGCTACATCGACAGCTCGCGGTTTTCCGGGATCACTCGGCTGTATACGGCGCGCCAGGTGGCCGAACAGCGGGGCACGATTCCCACCGACTACACGGTGGCACGCGAGGCTGCTGCGGCGTTCTTCGTGCGTCTTCGCGAGCTCTTCGGCGAGAAGAAGAGCGTGACAACCTTCGGTCCCTACTCGCCCGGCCAGGCCGTGAGCATGAAGCGGATGGGCATCGAGGCGATCTACCTCGGCGGCTGGGCAACCTCGGCCAAGGGCTCCATCACCGAAGATCCCGGACCCGACTTGGCCAGCTACCCGCTGAGCCAGGTCCCCGATGACGCGGCGGTGCTGGTGCGCGCGCTGCTCACCGCCGACCGCAACCAGGAGTACCTGCGGCTGCATATGAGCGAGAAGCAGCGCGCCGCCGCGCCCCACTACGACTTCCGGCCGTTCATCATCGCCGACGCCGACACCGGGCACGGCGGAGATCCGCACGTGCGCAACCTGATTCGTCGTTTCGTCGAGGTCGGAGTGCCGGGTTACCACATCGAGGATCAGCGTCCGGGTACCAAAAAGTGTGGCCACCAGGGCGGCAAGGTGCTGGTGCCCTCCGATGAGCAGATCAAGCGCCTGAACACGGCCCGCTTCCAACTCGACGTGATGCGGGTGCCGGGCATCATCGTCGCGCGCACTGACGCCGAGGCGGCCAACCTGATCGACAGCCGCGGCGACGAGCGCGACCAGCCCTTCCTGCTGGGTGCGACCAACCTGAACATCCCGTCCTACAAGTCGTGCTTCTTGGCGCTGGTGCGGCGCTTCTACAACCAAGGCGTCACTGATCTGAACGGCCACCTCCTGTACGCGCTCGGCGACGCCGAGTACGCGGCCGCCGACGCGTGGCATGAGCGTCAGGGAATTTTCGCACTGCTCTCCGAGGCAGTCGACAAATGGCGCGAAGACGGCGAACTGTCGATCGACGACCTGTACGATGAGGTCGAGTCGAAATTCGTAGTCGCCTGGGAAGACGACGCCGGCGTGACGACCTACGGCGAGGCGGTGGCCGAAAAGCTCCAATTCGGCGAAAGCGAAGGCGAACCGAGCGGGATGAGCTCCGACGAGTGGCGGGCCTTCGCGGCTAAGGCTTCCCTCTATGCCGCGAAGGCCAAAGCGAAGGAACTGGGCGCCGACGCCGACTGGGACTGCGAGCTGGCCAAGACCCCCGAAGGCTACTACCAGATCCGCGGCGGCATTCCCTACGCGATCGCCAAATCCCTGGCGGCGGCGCCATTCGCCGACATCCTCTGGATGGAGACGAAGACAGCCGATCTGGCCGACGCACGTGAGTTCGCCGAGGCGATCCACGCCGAGTTCCCCGAGCAGATGCTGGCCTACAACCTCTCGCCGTCGTTCAACTGGGACACCACGGGTATGACCGACGAAGAGATGAAGCAGTTCCCGGTGGAGCTGGGCAAGATGGGCTTCGTCTTCAACTTCATCACCTACGGCGGTCACCAGATCGACGGTGTCGCCGCCGAGGAGTTCGCCACCAACTTGCGCCAGGACGGCATGCTGGCCCTGGCTCGGCTGCAGCGCAAGATGCGCCTCGTCGAGTCGCCGTACCGGACCCCGCAGACCTTGGTCGGCGGACCCCGCAGCGACGCCGCGCTGGCCGCCTCCTCTGGACGCACGGCGACCACCAAGTCGATGGGCAAGGGCTCCACCCAGCACCAGCACCTGGTGCAGACCGAGGTGCCGAAGAAGCTGCTGGAGGAATGGCTTGCGCTATGGAGCGAGCACTACCAGCTCGGCGAGAAGCTCCGGGTGACCCTGCGGCCGCGGCGCGCGGGCTCGGACGTCCTCGAACTCGGCATCTACGGCGAGGGTGAGGAGCAGCTGGCCAACGTTCTCGTCGACCCCATCAAGGACCGGCACGGCCGCAGCATCCTGCAGGTGCGTGACCAGAACACCTTTGCGGAGAAGCTGCGCCAGAAGCGGCTGATGACCTTGATCCATCTCTGGCTGGTGCACCGGTTCAAAGCAGACGCGGTGTACTACGTGACGCCGACCGAGGACAACCAGTACCAGACCGAGAAGATGAAGTCCCATGGCATCTTCAGCGAGGTCTACCAGGAGGTCGGTGAGATCATCGTCGCCGATGTGAACAAGCCTCGCATCGAGGAGCTGCTGTCGTCGGATCAAGCGGCACTCAAGAAGTTGATCCTCAAAGAGAGCTGACGTGTTCGCTGCGAATTTCGGCCCTGGGCAATAGGTTTCGCTCAGCGGCTGAGCACACTTTTGCAACGTCTGCGAAGGGCGTTTCCACTCACCGATTCCCGGGTACACGCCTCGGACACATCGGAGACGAGAGTGGAGAGTGTGATGAGATCTGAAGCGAGAACGGCTTTTGCGGTTTTCGGCGGCGGCGCGATGCTTGTCATGGCGGTTGCCTGTGGCGGTGGAGATAACAAGGGGCCGAGCAGTAGCACCACCCCGTCGACGACGCAGACCACGGTTACCACTACGGTCCCGTCCGGCGGGGCGACACCGTCGGGAACTGAACCGGGCACCGGAGCCCCCGGACCATCCGGCACGGGTGGTCCGAACGGCGGCGGCGGCAGCGTCCCGGGCGGCCCGACCGGCGGCGGCGGACCCGGCGGCGGAGCCGGCAGCATCCCGGGCGGCCCGACTGGCGGCGGCGGACCCGGCGGCGGTGGCGGCTCCATTCCCGGCGTCGGCGGTGGTGGCGGCGGACCCGGTGGCGGTGGCGGCTGCGTCGGCAATATCTGCGGAAGTATCCCGTGATCGCACGAGTTCACTGATCGACGGACGAGGACTGGGGCTGACCCGGTCCTCGTCTTCTATTCGGCGGGGTTATGGTCGTTTTGGTCTTAACGATCGCTAGGCCGATCTCAAGGGAGCCCCGATGGCGAAGCTCAGGTTCGGATACTTCATCGCCCCATTTCACCGGGCCGGCACCAACCCCACGCTCGCTCTGCAGCGTGATCTGGAGTTCGTCGAACATCTCGATGCCCTCGGGTTCGACGAGGCGTGGATCGGCGAGCATCACTCGGCGGGTAGCGAAATCATCAGCTCACCAGAGGTGTTCATCGCCGCTGCCGCCGAACGGGCAAAGCGGATCAAGTTCGGGACGGGCGTTGTTTCGCTGTCGTACCACAACCCGCTGTGGGTAGCCGACCGGTTGATGCTGCTCGATCACCTCACCCACGGTCGCATTATCGGTGGCGTCGGGCCGGGCTCACTGCCCACCGATTCGGCCATGATCGGGCTGACCCCCACCGACACCCGCGAGTTGCTGGAGACCAACCTCGACATCGTCGTCCGCCTGTTGGCGGGGGAGACCGTGTCGGCGAAGACCGCCACGCACCAGCTTTTCGATGCGAAGTTGCAGCTCGCGCCGTATTCGGACGGTGGAATTCCGTTGTCGGTCGCCGCGGTGGCCTCGCCGACCGGGGCGCGACTGGCAGGCAAGCACGGTATCGGCCTGCTTTCCATCGGTGCGACGCTGGTCATCGAGGGCTTCGACGCGCTCGCCTATCACTGGGGCATCGTCGAGGAGCGCGCCGCGACGTTCGGCACGCAGGTGGATCGCAGCAATTGGAGCCTGGTAGGCCCGATGCACATCGCCGAAACAGATGAAGAGGCGCGAGCCGATGTGAAGTTCGGCCTCGAGTCGTGGTTCCGCTACTTCCAGAAGATCGCCGCGTTCCCGCAGATGACGATGCCCGGGGATCAGCTCGACGAGATGATCGACATCATCAACGGGAACGGGTCCGGCGTGATCGGCACACCGGAGCGAGCCCGGGAGCAGATACAGCGGCTCTGGGATCAGTCCGGCGGCTTCGGCTGCATGCTGCAGATGGGCCACGAATGGGCCAACCCGGCGGCAACCAGAAGGTCGGCCGAACTATTTGCGGCGGAAGTCATTCCGCATTTCCAGGGTCAGGCGCAACCGACTCTGGATGCCGCCGTGCGCGCCGGCCAGGCGCGAGACAGCCTCGCTCAGACGCAGCTGCAGGCCATCGAGCACATGACCAAGAAGTATCAGGACGAGGTCGCGGCGAAATAGCCTGCGCCGCAGAACTATCGGGCGGTGCCGGCCTCACGCTCGGCAGCCTTGACCAGCTGGCCCGCGAAGAACTTGACCGATCCGCCCATCGCGGCCCGCGCGGCGGGTCCAGTGCCACTGACCTTCTCGCTGAATGACCCGCTCCAGCGGATCTCGGTGCCGCCCGACGCCGTCGGGGTGAGGACCACTTCGCCGCGGTAGTCGTTGACCGGCTGACGCGGGCCGACCAACTTGTAGACGTGGCGGCGATCCTGCTCGTACTCGACCGTCTCTTCCTGTACGAACACCGGCCACATCCCGAGCTTGCGGATGGCGCCGACACCGCCGGGAGCCGGATCGCCCTGACGCACCCAACTCGACGACACGACAATCGGCTTCGCCCAGGACGACCAGTTGCCGCCATCGGCCACCAGTCGGAACACCGTCGCGACAGGCGCGCTGGTGGTCTTGTTGACCTCGAATGTGAAAGTGCGACCCGACATGGCTGACTCCTGAGAACAGTGACCTCGATGTTGCTGCCGCGCGTACTTTATCGCGCAGCGCTGCGGTGCCACCCCCGGGCATCCACTGATCCGCTACTCGCGGCCACGAAATCATTCCCGCGGAGCAACCCCCGGTGCATACTCACGAGGTGCCTAACGTCGACGCCGACTCTGTTCCATCCTCGCTGAAAAAGGCCGACGTCACGGCCGCGCTCAACGTGATGAAGCCGTTGCGAATGTTGATCAAGCCCAAGGTCTACGGAATCGAGAACGTGCCCACCGAGCGGGCGCTGTTGGTGGGCAATCACAACACCCTCGGCATGGTGGATGCGCCGTTGCTGGCTGCCGAACTGTGGGAGCGGGGGAGAATGGTGCGATCCCTCGGCGACCACGCCCACTTCAAGGTTCCGGGATGGGGCGACGCGCTGACCCGGATGGGGGTCGTCGACGGCACCAAAGAAAACGCCTCCGAGCTGATGCGGCAGGGCGAACTCGTGATGGTGTTCCCGGGCGGCGCGCGGGAGGTCAACAAGCGCAAGAACGAGCAGTACAAGCTGGTGTGGAAGAACCGACTAGGGTTCGCGCGCTTGGCAATTCAGCATGGGTACCCGATAGTGCCGTTCGCTTCGGTAGGCGCCGAGCACGGGATCGACATCGTTCTGGACAACGAGTCGCCATTACTGGCTCCGATGCAGTTCCTGACCAAGAAACTGCTCGGCTCGAACGACGGTCCACCCTTGGTCCGCGGTGTCGGGCTCACGCCGGTGCCGCGCCCGGAGCGGCAGTACTACTGGTTCGGCGAGCCGATCGACACCACCAGGTTCAAAGGCAAGGAAAGCGACGACAGCGTCGCCCGCAAAGTGCGTGATCGAACAGCCATCGCGATCGAGTACGGCATCGAACTGATGCTCGCCGAGCGTGAAGCCGACCCGAACCGCTCATTGGTCGGACGTCTGCTGCGCTCCGACAAATAGCCGGCCTTCTGACAACCGCAGCCAGCGATCTGGGTTCAGTTCGTCCAGGAATCGTTGATCGTGGCTGACCACGATGAATGCGCCTTGGTAGGCGGCCAGCGCGCTCTGTAGTTGTGCCACGCTCCCCATGTCCAGGTTGTTGGTGGGTTCGTCCAACAACAGCAGCTGCGGCGGCGGCTCGCTGCTGAGCAGGCACGCCAGGGTGGCCCGCAACAGTTCGCCGCCGGACAAGGTCGCGACGACCTGTTCGGCTCGCGAGCCCGGAAAAAGGAAGCGGGCCAGTCGTGTCCTGCGGTCCGCTTGGGGCATGCCGGGCGCGAACGAAGCGAGGTTGTCGGCCACGGTCAGATCCGTGTCGAGCAGGTCCAGTCGTTGCGACAGATAAGCGATGGCACCACGCCGCACGTAGCTGCCGTCCGCCTCGATCCGGCCGCAGATCGCACGCAACAACGTTGACTTCCCAGCGCCGTTGGGGCCGGTGAGCGCGATCCGTTCCGGTCCTTGAACAGTGAGGTTGATGCCGTCGAACACCAGCGCGTCGCCACGCCGAACCTGGATGTCCGTGCCCGAAAACACCGTCCGCCCCGGCGGCACCCGGGTGTCCGGCAGGTCTACCACGATGGTCGGCTGGGGCCGCAGGGCGCGACTGGCCTCGTCGAGGCGAGCGCCGGCCGACTCGACCCTTGCCGCGTGCGTCTGGTCGGTCTTGGCGGCGGACTCTTGAGCGCTACTCTCGCGTTTGTCGAGCAATGCTTTGGGCAAGCCCAGGTTCTGGCGGGTGCGCACCGCGTTCCCGGTGCGCCGGGCCGCCCGTTCGCGGGCTTTCTGCCGGTCCCTCTTATGGCGCTTGAGATCAAGCTCGGCGTGCCGCAACTGCTGCTCGGCAGCCTCCTGCTCGCGTTGTACTGCCTGCTCGTAGAACGCGAAACCGCCTCCATAGCTGTGGATTCCATCGACTGCCAGTTCTGCGATGCGGTCCATGCGGTCCAGGAGCGCCCGATCGTGGCTAGCCACCACCAAGCAACCGGTGTAGTCGTCGATCACCCGGTAGAGTCGGCGCCGGCCAGGCAGGTCGAGGTTGTTGGTGGGTTCGTCGAGCAGCAACACATCAGGGGTGCGTAGCAACTGCGCAGCCAAACCCAATGCCACGATCTCGCCACCGGAGACGCTGTGCAGGCGGCGGTCGGTGTCGAGGTGGCCCAGCCCGAGCCGATCCAACTCTGCGGCAACGCGTTCGGCAATGTCCCAGTCGTCACCGATCGCGGCGAAGACGCCGTCGCGAACATCCCCGGCGTCCAGCGCTTTCAGTGCCGCGAGAGTCTCGGAGACGCCGAGGACTTGGGCCACTGTGCGATCGGCGGCATAGGGCAGTCGCTGCCGGAGGTAGCCGAGCGTTCCCCGCACCGACACGCCACCGCCGTCGGGGCGATAGCGGCCGGCGATGAGTTCGAGCAGCGTAGTCTTGCCCGCACCGTTGGGTGCGACGAGACCAGTGCGGCCGGCGTCGAACACGACTGACAGGTTCTCGAAAACACGGGTGCCGTCGGGCCAGCGGAACGACAGGCTCGAGCAGACGACAGATGCATCGGACATGGGCGACATCCTCGGTTTACGGAAGGAATAGGGCAACGGACTCCGAATTAAGGGCGCGAGCCAGAGCTCACGCGCAGATACCGTTGCCTCCGTCCATGGGCGTATTCCTATCAGAGTCGAACAGCGCACCGCAATCGAATTTCGCGATACTCCGGCAGACGTGCCGAGCGTTGCCGCTGGTCGTGGCACTGCTACTGGCCGGCTGCACTGCCCCACACACCGCCAACACCTCCGGAACCAGTCCGGTCACCAGCGAAACCACCACCGCCAAAAAGACGGGCAGCCAGAACGTACTCGACTCGGCGGTCCGTGCCGACGGACCGGGTTGTTCGGCGGCCGTCGGCATCGAAGGCAAGGTCGCCTGGACCGGGGTAGCGGGATTGGCGAACCTGGCCTTCCGGGCCAAGATCACCGCGGACACGGTGTTCGACATCGCTTCGGTATCAAAGCAGTTCACCGCCACTGCGATCCTGTTGCTGACCGAAGCGGGCAAACTGACGTTGGCCGACTCGGTAGCCCAATACCTGCCGGAGATGCCGCCCTGGGCGGCCAAAGTCACCCTGGCGCAACTCATGCACCACACCAGCGGAATCCCCGATTACACCGGCCTGCTACAAGAACAGGGATACAGCTACACCGATCGCACCACCGAGGCCCAGGCGTTGCAGGCCCTGGCGGCGGCGCCCGAACTCGTATTCAAGCCCGGCACCCGCTACGAATACTCCAATTCGAATTACCTGCTGCTCGGCGAGATCGTGCACCGGGTATCGGGGAAATCGCTTCCGGATTATTTGAGCGCGGAGATCTTTCAACCGCTGGGATTGGCCATGGTGATGGATCCGGTCTCGAGCATCCCCAATAAAGCACTGTCCTATACCAAGCCAGATCCGGGCGATTACCAGGTGGCCGATTCCAAGTGGGAGCAGGTCGGCGACGGCGGCATCCAGGCCACTCCCAGCCAACTGGTCCGTTGGGCCGACAACTATCGCACCGGAAAAGTGGGCGGTCCAAGGCTGCTGGAAGCGCAACTGTCCGGCGCGGTGGAAACCGAACCCGGCGGCGGCGATCGCTACGGCGCGGGCATTTTTTCGCTGGCAAACGGCATGCTCAACCATGACGGCTCGTGGGCCGGGTTCGTCACCGCGTTCCTGGTGAGCAGCGACCGCCGTACTTCAATAGCCGTCAGCTGCAACGTCGACAAACAGGATCCGAACGGGTTGGCCGAATCTCTCGGACACATCTGGATGTAGCCGCTCGGGGCTGTAATCATTCACGGTATGGCGCAACCCTCGATCCTCACCACCGACAACGGCCTTCCGTCCGGCGTGCAGGGAGCGTGCGATTCCCGCTTCCTAACTGTCATCCGCGCATTCGCCGGGCTTTACCCCGCAAAGATCTTCGGGGGCGGCGGCCTTTCGGTCTACATCGACGGCCGAGCGGTGGTCGACGTCTGGACGGGCTACTCCGACCGCAAGGGCGATGTGCGCTGGACCGAAGACACCGGGGCGATGGTGTTCTCCGCGACAAAAGGGTTGGCGGCCACAGTAATTCACATTCTCGTCGATCGCGGTCTGCTGTCCTACGACACTCCGGTGGCGCAGTACTGGCCGGAGTTCGGCGCCAACGGCAAAGACGAGATCACCGTCAGCGATGTACTGCGGCACCGCGCCGGGCTGTCCCACCTCAACGGTGTCGATAAGGACACCATCATGGATCACCTGCTGATGGAGGAGCGACTCGCCGCTGCGCCGGTGGATCGGGCGCACGGCAAAACGGCTTACCACGCCATCACTTACGGCTGGCTACTCTCCGGCCTGGCGCGCGCGGTGACCGGCAAGGGAATGCGTGAGTTGTTCCGCGAGGAGCTGGCCCTACCGCTGAACACCGACGGTTTGCACCTCGGCCGGCCACCGGCGGATTCGCCGACCAAGGCGGCCCAGACGTTGTTGCCGCAAGCCAAGATCCCCACACCGTTGCTGGACTTCATCGCGCCCAAAGTCGCGGGCCTGTCGTTCTCCGGGTTGTTGGGCTCGATCTACTTCCCGGGCATCATGTCGATGTTGCAGGACGACATGCCGTTTCTCGACGGTGAGCTTCCGGCGGTCAACGGCGTGGTGACCGCCCGGGCTCTCGCCAAGACGTACGCGGTACTGGCCAACGACGGTGTCATAGACGACACTCGGCTGCTGTCTTCCGAGGCGGTGGCCGGGATGAAGGGCAAGGCCGAGCTGTGGCCGGACCTGAACCTGGGTCTACCCTTCACCTATCACCAGGGCTACCAATCTTCGCCGGTTCCAGGCTTTTTGGAGGGTTACGGGCATATCGGGCTGGGTGGCACGGTCGGGTGGGCGGACCCGGAGTCGGGCAGTTCGTTCGGCTACGTACACAACCGCCTGTTGACGCTGCTGTTGTTCGACGTCGGATCATTCGCCGGCTTGGCTCCGCTGTTGACCAGCGCTGTCAACACCGCGCGCGCAGAGGGGCCGTTGGAGGTGCCGCACTTCGGTGCTTCCTACCCCGACCCGGCAGTGCAAGAGTCGGCCTCCGGCGAGTAGCGGCTCGCGACCTGCGGACTAGAAGCTGGCCCGGGCCAGGAAGCGCTTCACGGCCTCGGGATCGCCGTCGATGGTTGCCCGCTCCAGCGGCCACCGTCCCCATAACAGCAGCACCAACTCGGAAGCGGTCGCGCTGACTGTCGCATCGACCGAACACGTGGGCTCCAACTCGCAGCTGCCAAGGCCGGCACGAACGGTCCAGCACACGTCAACATCGTTGGCGTGCAACGCGACTGCCTGAGCTGGTCCGTTCAGATCTCGCGACATGCCCGGCAGCACGTCCTCGAGGAACTCCGCGATTCCGTCGGCGGCCAACGCAGGTTCCACGGGCTCGTCTGACCCGGCGGCGCTCATTGCATCCCAGCAGTGGATCGCGGTCTCATGGGCAACGCGGCGTTGGATGAACCCGACATCTTTGCGACGGCCCCAGGTCCACGCAGGCGTTTCGGGACCTATCCGCTCGAGTGCGTCAGCCGTTGCTTCCAGTCCATCACCGAACCACTCCACCAGCGCTTTCTCGGTTGGCCGAGCCGGCTCTTGATAGCTCTCCGGGCCGGCGACGAGGCCGGACGCGACCTGCCGCCAGAACGTGAGGACATTGCCGACGTGCCAGACCAAATCGGCGAGCGTCCAACCGCTGCAACTCGGTACGGCACGGGCGAGCCCGGCTTCACTCGCGACGATGATGCGAGCGCCGTCACGGCGCAGCGCTTGGATGTAGTCGGCCGGTTGCACATCGTCTTCATATCACGTGGGGTGCGATCAGTACCGCAGCACCGGACACGATGAGCCCGACCAAGAAGGCGATGACCGTAAAGCCCATTACCTGGCGAACATTGAGCTTCGCAATAACGAGTAGCGGCAGCAGCCAGAACGGCTGGATCATGTTCGCGACCGCCTCGCCCACCGCGACCGCCATCGAGATCAGCCCGAGGTAGGCGGGGGAGCGTTGCCCGATGGCGAGCGCCGAGTCAACGGCAACCGGTCCCTGCACCGCCCAGTGTCCACCGCCGGACGGAACGAACAACGAGATGGTGACCGAGCCGATGAACGTCAGAAACGGCAGTGTGTACTGATTGGCTCCCGTCACCAACGCCTGCGCAAGCACCGTCTGCAGCGCCTTGCCCGATTGCGTTGGAAGATAACCCAATAGGCCCACGATGCCGCCATAGAGTGGATACTGCAGCAGCAGCGGGCCCGATACCTTTGCCGCGCCAGAGAACGCACGGATAAACCGAATTGGCGTCTTGTGAAGCAGTGCGCTGGTGACGGTCAACAACATGACCATCGACGAGATGTTCAGCGCGAACCCGCTCAACACGAAGTACCCGATGCCGGCGGCGAATACGAAGATGTTGAGGATCCACAGATTTTCCAGCCACTCGGCGAATGTCCGCTTGCCGGTCGGCCGGTCAACAACCGTCGCGAAATCTTCTTCCTCGAAGACGGCCGGGTCGGGCGCCAGCGACTCGATCGGCTCCATCCGCCAGATCGCGACCGCCAGCAGCAGCAACACCGCAATGACGGCCACCCAGCTGTAAGGCTGGAAGATGGTCAGCGAAAGCGGCACATTCTGACCAGTCAGCTTGTGTATCACATTGATTGGGCTGTTCGCGTCGGTGTTCGCCAGGGCGATCGATGACGACATACCCTGCGTCCACACCATGAAACCCATGAACGCGGCCGCAATCAGATAGCCGAAATGCGTTGCGCTGAGCCGCTTTGCGACCTGGCGCGCGACCAGCGCACCAGCCACCAATCCGAGTCCCCAGTTCAGCAGCGACAAGGCGGCGCTGACGCCGAAACACAGTAGGGCTCCTTGTACCTGGTTGGTCGGCTTGCCGGCCAACTTGACGATGCCCCGTTTCACCACCGGCGCCTCGGCCAGTGTGTAGCCCGTGATCAGGATCAGCACCATCTGAAACGCGAAGGTGAAGATGTTCTGCGGTCCCCAGACTCCGCCGTACCAGGCCGTGAGCATGCCGCCCGGCGTCGCGCCATTGACGAACATCGCGACAAGCGCGGCCACGACGGCGGTGAGAATGACCGCGAACAAGTACGGATCCGGCATGACGCGCTCGACGTAGCGGACGCACAGCGCGGTGAGGCGCTGTATGAGGCTGCGCGGTCTGACGTCCGTGTCTTGTTGCTCTGTCATCTGGGCGTCCTGTAATCGTTGCCGGGCGCTGAGGCCGAGGGCCGGTTCGTGCACTGTAACCGTGGCGGCCACCACACCACGCCTGGTCCGAATCGCGAGTGGCGGTTTATAGACTGCGGTTATGGATGGCGCTGCCCGGTCGGAATCTGCAGAGCCGGAAGGCCTGTTGCAGATCGAGGATTGTCTGGACGTCAACGGCAACATCGTGTTGCCTCCCGGGTTGACCCTGATCTCGCTGATCGACCGCAATATCAGGAATGTCGGAGACACCATCGCGTACCGCTACCTGGATCACAGCGGATCGGATGACGGCCACGCAGTCGAGGTGACATGGGCCGAGTTCGGGGTCCGGTTGCGCGCCATCGGGGCGCATGTGCAGCAGTTCGCGGGCCCCGATGACCGAGTTGCGATCCTGGCGCCGCAGAGCATCGAGTGGGTGGCCGGCTTCTACGCCGCGATCAAGGCGGGCACCGTCGCAGTTCCGTTGTTCGCCCCTGAACTGCCCGGGCACGCCGAACGCCTCGAAACGGCACTTCGCGACTCACAACCGACCGTCGTACTCACCACTACGGCGGCCAAAGGCGCCATCGAGCGCTTTCTGGCCAACCTCGCCGACCTGAACAAGCCGCTTGTCCTGGTCATCGACGAGATACCCGACTCGGCGGAGGAACAGTTCGTTCCCGTGCACCTCGATATGGACGCCGTGTCGTATTTGCAATACACCTCGGGGGCGACCCGGCCCCCGGTCGGCGTGGAGATCACCCACCGCGCGGTCGCCACCAATCTGACGCAGATGATCCTGTCCATCGATCTGTTGAACCGAAACACCCACGGCGTCAGCTGGCTACCCCTGTATCACGATATGGGCCTGTCGATGATCGGCTTTCCGACCGTTTACGGCGGTCACACCACGCTGATGTCCCCGACGGCATTTGTCCGCCGCCCGCAGCGATGGATCAAGGCATTGTCTGACGAATGCCGGACCGGTCAGGTGGTCACCGCGGCCCCGAACTTCGCCTACGAATGGGCAGCGCAGCGCGGGCTCCCCGCGCAGGGCAGCGATATCAACCTGGACGATGTGGTGCTGATCATCGGCTCCGAGCCGGTCAATATCGACGCGGTGACGGCATTCAACAAGGCGTTCGCGCCCTACGGATTACCCCGCACAGCGTTCAAGCCGTCGTATGGCATCGCCGAGGCAACGCTGATGATCGCCACCATCGACCATGCTGCCGAGACCTCGGTTGTCTACCTCGACCGGGAACGGCTGGGCGCGGGTCACGCGGTATCCGTGTCGGCCGATTCACCCAACGCCGTCGTGCAGGTGTCCTGCGGTCAGGTGGCCCGCAGCTTGTGGGCGGTGATCGTGGATCCCGACAGCGGTACCGAGTTGCCGGATGGTCAGGTCGGCGAGCCGTGGTTACAGGGCAACAACGTGGGCCGCGGTTACTGGGGACGGCCCGAAGAAACCCGGTCGACATTCGGCGCCAAGCTGCAGGCAACTCTAGCGGTGGGCAGCCACGCACAAGGCGCAAGAATCGACGGCGACTGGCTGCGGACCGGCGATCTGGCTGTCTATCTCGACGGCGAACTGTATGTCACCGGCCGGATGGCGGAT
Source organism: Mycobacterium sp. IDUB_37 (assembly GCF_055419245.1). Lineage (NCBI taxonomy): Bacteria > Bacillati > Actinomycetota > Actinomycetes > Mycobacteriales > Mycobacteriaceae > Mycobacterium > Mycobacterium sp. IDUB_37. Next base: position 96,615 of record NZ_JBVAXG010000014.1, read on the forward strand.
CTGGTGACCATTGACGGAAAGAACCACTACCCGCAGGACATCGAGGCCACGGTCGCCGAGGCGTCCCCGATGGTGCGCCGGGGATATGCCACTGCGTTCACGGTGCCCGACGGCTCCGACCGGGCGCTGGTGATCATTGCCGAACGCGCGACAGGCACCAGCCGCGCCGACCCGGCGCCCGCCATCGAGGCCATCCGCGCCGCGGTATCGGCCCGGCATGCGCTGACGGTTTCCGATGTCCGTTTCCTGCCGGCCGGCGGCATTCCGCGTACCACCAGCGGCAAGCTGGCGCGCGTCGCCTGCCGCACCGAGTACCTCAATGGCACGCTGGGCGTTCACTGAACCAGCACGCCTGAACAGGACACCTGGCGAAGAAAATCCGGCTCTTCCTTTGTCGGCTGACTACAAATCATACCGACGGCGAGTGCTGCGAGGCGGGCGCGCTCAATTGCCGTGATTCGGCGGGCCCGTTCGGGGTCGGCAAACATTTGGCAGGACGATCCGCACGGTGTGAATCAACCCGGTCTGCAGCCGTGACCTGCTAGAAGGGCTCTCCCTTCCAGCAACATCGGCGATCACCAGCATCGCAGCAAATCCGCCCTCGGCAACAAAGCCGGCGCCGTTGGAACGTATACACCCTGCAAATTTGACTCATATGTAAGACAAATGTAAAGCAAATTGACCAAATCTAGCCGTTCGCCAATTGGCTAGACATTTTGACTTCGATCGAACCTTGCTTACGCTGCGCGGACCGCACTGTTTTACCCAAGCCCAATAACTTTCCATTCCGTAAACGTCTGAAGATAAGTAGGTCGCGCAGTGGCATTTCTAATCGCAACTCCAGAACGTCTCGCCTTCGCGGCCTCGAGTCTGTTCGATATCAATTCGACGCTCGGCGCCGCTAATGCGGCGGCTGCCGCTCCGACGACGGGGATTCTGGCGGCTGCCGCCGATGAGGTGTCGGATGCGATCGCCGAACTGTTCAATACCCAGGCGGTCGCATACCAGTTCGCGAGCGCCCAGGCTTCGGCGTTTCACGCACGCCTTGTGACGGCCTTGACTGCGGGTGCGGACTTGTACGCCAGCGCCGAAGCGAGCGGTGCGTCGTCTCTGCAGAACGTCGGTCAGCAGCTGGCCAACCTTGTCAACGTGGCCACTGGGCGCGGCGGCGGGCCGACCGCGGCGGCCGATTCTCCGTCTGGCGATGCGACGGACACTGGGAATAGTGGCAGCTCGGGGGCCGCGTCGAAGTCAGCGGCGGCTACAGGCACATCGTCTTCGGGCGGGTCGTCCTCGGGCGGGTCGTCCTCGGGCGGGTCGTCGGCAGGTGCGGGCACCGGTGGTGCTGCGGGTGCGGGGGCCAGCACGACCTCTTCCGCGACCGCCGCCACCACGACGGCTGCGGCGGCCGGTGCTGCCGGTACCGGTGGCACCGGGGTGACGGCGACTTATGCGACGACGTCTCAGTGGAATGGTGGATTCGTCGCCAACTACACGATCACCAATACCGGCACCACCCCGCTGACCAATTGGCAGCTTCAATTCAACTTGCCCGCAAACGAATCCATAACTAGCGCCTGGAACGGGCAAGTCACGCACGCGGGCACCCAGTACACCATCACTCCGGAGAGTTATAACGGCAGCATTGCCCCTGGCCATTCGGTCACCGTCGGCTTCCAAGCCTCACAGAACGGCTCATACTCGGCTCCGACGAATTTGGTGATCAATGGACACCCAGTCGGCGGGGATACGGGCACGGGGGCTGGCACCGGGACTGGGACTGGGATTGGCACCGGGACCGGCACGGGGACTGGCACTGGGACTGGGACTGGCACCGGGACCGGCACGGGGACTGGGACTGGGACTGGGACTGGCACAGGGACTGGCACCGGGACTGGGACAGGGACCGGGACTGGCACCGGGGCCGGGACCGGCACGGGAACCGGGACGGGCACTGGCACTGGCACTGGCACTGGCGTAGTTGCGGCGACCTACACGGCAACATCGCAGTGGAACAACGGCTTCAATGGCGACTACACGATCACCAATACGGGCACCACGCCGCTGACCAACTGGCAGCTCCAATTCGATATGCCCTCAGGCGAATCCGTCACTGATCTGTGGAACGGTCAGGTTACTCATACCGGCACGCACTACACGGTGACGCCTGAGAGCTACAACGGCACGATCGATCCAGGCCAGTCGGTCAGTGTTGGCTTCACAGCCTCGCAGACCGGCTCATACTCGGCGCCCACGAATTCCGTGGTGAACGGTCAACCGGTCGGCACCGGCACTGGCACCGGGACCGGGACCGGCACGGGGACAGGCACTGGCACCGGCACAGGGACTGGGACTGGGACTGGGACTGGGACTGGGACTGGCACCGGCACAGGGACTGGCACCGGGACCGGGACCGGCACCTACTCGCCCTACGTGGACATCACGCTGTACCCCGGCCCCAACGGCTACGACTTCGCAACCGCCGCGCAGAACGGCGTCAAGAACGTCACGCTTGCCTTCATCAACGCGGACCCGACTGGTCAAGCATCGTGGGGAGGCTATTCGGCGTACGACGTCGCCGGCGGTTCCCAGAGCTCGTTCATCAACAATCAGCTCGCCAACATGCACGCGGCCGGCATCAACGGAACCCTGTCCTTCGGTGGCGCTTTCGGCACCGATCTCTCCGCCGTCAGCGGTCAGACCCCGGCCCACTTAGCGTCGCAGTACGCGCAGATCGTGAACACCTACCACATCTACAACCTCGACTTCGATGTCGAAGGTGCACTACAAGGCAACACTCAGGCAATGAGCACGCAGTCGCAGGCCATCGCCCTACTGCAAGCGCAGGAAGCGGCCGCCGGCACACCCGTGAGTGTCAGCTACACCCTTCCGGTGTTGCCCACCGGGCTGGTCACGGGACAAGGCGGCGGACTGAACGTTCTCCAGACCGCGACGGCCAACGGCGTGCACATCTCCCGCGTGAACGTCATGGCCATGGACTACGGAAACGGTTTCGATCAGGCAGGCAACCCAGGCATGGGCCAGTACGCGATCGATGCCGCGACTGCCACGCACAGTCAGTTGATGGCGCTGTATCCGACCATCTCCAGCCAGCAGGCGTGGTCGATGCTCGGAGTGACGCCTCTGATCGGAATCAACGACGACCCGAGCGAGATCTTCAGTCTCGCCAACGCCCAGCAGCTGACCAACTTCGCCCAGCAGAACGGTATCGGTGAGCTGTCCATGTGGGAGTTGCCCCGTGACACCACAGGCACATTGGGCGCAGTAGATGCCGTCGACGGCAGCGGAATCGCACAAACCCCGTTTGCCTTCTCCAAGATCTTCGAGCAGATCGAGAGCGCAGCACCCAGAACCTGATTTCTGGGGACAGTCTCGCGCCGAGCGTGGGGGATAAGTACGAAAATCGTTGGCAGACAATACATAAGCCTCACGCTCGGCGTCAGTCGATGGCCCGGTCCCTGCAGCTTCCGATAGACTCCCGGACTCAAACGCTGACTTGCGTGTGAGGATGTTCGGATGACCGCCACACCCGGACCCGCGTTACCGGGACCGTCTGACGAACCCAGTCGCAGTCCGGAGCTGGCGGGGTATCCCGTCACGCCGCCGCAGTTGCCCCGTCCGGTCACCTTCGACCAGCGCTGGGACGAGCTGACATTCCTGCACTGGCCGGTCGCGCCGGAAAGCATCGCGCACATATATCCGCCGGGCACCCGCCCGGATGTCTTCGCCGACGGCATGACGTATGTCGGTTTGGTTCCGTTCACTATGACCAGCACCAAACTGGGTGCGGTACTGCCGCTTCCGTATTTCGGCACGTTCCACGAGACGAATGTGCGGCTGTATTCGGTCGACGACGCGGGACGTCACGGAGTGCTGTTCCGCTCGTTGGAGACAGCCCGTCTGGCAGTCGTGCCTGTAACCCGGGTTGGCCTCGGCGTCCCCTATACCTGGGCGAAGATGCGAATGACGCGGTCCGGCAACCGGATCACCTACCACAGTGTGCGGCGCTGGCCGCAACGCGGATTGCGCAGTTTGGTGACGGTCAACGTCGGTGCGGAAATCGAGCCGACACCACTCGAGGTGTGGCTCACCGCGCGCTGGGGTGCACACACCCGCAAGGCCGGCCGGACCTGGTGGGTGCCGAACGAACACGAGGAATGGCCACTACACGCGGCCGAGATCGTCGAATTGCACGACGAACTGGTGGATGGGGCCGGGGTACAGCCCGCTGGGGATCGTCTGCGCGCACTCTTCTCACCAGGCGTGCGAACGCATTTCGGCCGGCCCTGCCTGGTTCAGTAGGACAGCACGTGGAAGTGCCCGTTCGGGCAAGTGCCTTCGATGCCCTCGAACGGGACGCTGTCGAATTCCCGCCACTTCCAGTGCTCGCCGCAGTACGACGCCGCACACTCCGGACAGTGAAAAGGCGCGTAGGAGTAGCTCATTCGATACAGCGCCGCGGCATCTGAGTCCACGATCGCGTAAGTCATCCACTTGATGCTCTCGCCCGAAATGCTCTGGGTGGCGGCACCGAAGAAGGTCTCCACCAATAGCGCGCCTTGCTGCTCTGGCCGCTGCATAACGTCGAACTCGGCCAGCGCCTGCACAGCCGGCCGCGAATCCTCGTCCACCGCATCGGCGGGAGTCACGAACTTGACGCGGCCGGCCGGTCCCCCGCAGACCGCGCAATCGAAGCGAGCCTCACCCGGCTCAGGGGAGGGTGTAGCCACCGTCGATCACCAGGTCGGAACCCGTCATGTAGCTGGATGCCGAACTGGCCAAATAGACGAACAGGCCAGTGAGTTCTTCGGGCCGGCCGATGCGTCCCATCGGAATTTTCGGCTCCCACAGCCGGTGGTACTCGGCGAGAGGTTCCACGAGTTCGGTGAGGATATAGCCCGGGCTGATGCTGTTCACCCGGATGTTCTGCGGCGCCAACTCCACCGCCATCGCCTTGGTCAGGTGAATGACCGCGGCCTTTGAGGTGCAGTAATGGCCCACCCGCTGCGGGATGTTGATGATGTGGCCCGACATCGACGCGGTGGTGATGATGGACCCGCCGCGCTGCTGTTGCACCATCGCCTTGGCGGCGGCCTGGGCGGTCAAGAAGACACCGGTCACGTTGGTGCTCTGGATACGCTCGAACTCTTCCAGCGACAAATCGAGAAACGGGATGTCCGACACGACACCCGCATTGCACACCGCGATGTCGATGCCACCGAGCTCGGCCGTCACCCGGTCCACCATGGCGTTTACCTGATCCTGCTGGGTCACGTCGCAGGCAATCGCCACGGCTTTGCCGCCGGCCGCGGTAATCTCGTCGGCCAGCGCCGTAAGATTGTCCAATTGCCTTGCGGCAAGTGCTACCTGGGCGCCGGCCTCCACGTAGGCCAGCGCTACCTTCTTACCGATGCCGCTCGACGCGCCTGTCACCAATGCCGTCTTGCCGTGCAAGTTGAACTGGTCCAGCACGCTCATTTGCAAAACTCCTTCAGACGGTGACCGCTACCTGGAACACGTTCTAGTCTGTCCGTTATGGGCAAGTTCACCAAAGCCGAGATCGAGCAGGCAGTCAGGAACTATACGACCGTCGTCGAGGAATGTACTTCGTCGGGCGACTGGAGTCCTTTCGCTGACCTGTTCACCGAAGATGTCGTCTACACCGAGCATCACTACGGGGTGTTCCACGGTCGCGAGGAGGTGCGGGAATGGATCGTCGCGGTTATGGCACCATTCCCGCACATGCGATTTCCGTGGGACTGGACCGCTTACGACGAAGACAACGACGCTGTGGTCATCATGATCAAGAACCTGCTCGACCATCCGACCGACCCGAACGGGGAACCGTTCTGGTTCCCGAACTGGACGCGACTGGTCTACGCCGGCGACGGACTGTTCTCCAGCGAGGAGGACATCTACAACCCGAACCGCGACGCACCCGGTGTGGTGGGAGCCTGGTTGGAGGCCGGTGGCCGGTTCGCTTCGACGAAGTTCCCCGAGCCGAAACCGTCGACCTAGACCTGCTAGACCTTGAGCGGCGACCGCTTCCGCCGACGGGAGCGGACGGCGCCGAGTGCCTGGTCCCAGGCGAGCAAGGTCGCGGCCTTGAGGTTGGCGGGCTTGGCGCTGTCCTTCGAAAGCAGCGCAGTCGCGGCGGCTTTCGTGGCAGCCGATGCTTTTGACATGTGCCCGGAGTCGAATGGTGGCTGCGGGTCGTACTCGATCGCCAGTTGGATCGCCTTCGCTCGACTTTCCCCGCCCAATTGCCCGGCCAGCCACAGCGCGAGGTCCAGCCCCGCAGACACTCCGGCGCTGGTAATGACGTTGTCCTGGTGCACTATTCGCTCGTCACTGACCGGGGTGACGCCGAAGACCTTCAGCGCCGGCAGCGCGATCCAGTGCGACGTGGCGCGCTTGTCCTTGAGCAAACCTGCGGCCGCGAGGATCACTGATCCCGAACACACCGACGTGGTCCAGCCAGCGGTCTGGTGGGCCTGGCGCAGCCAGTCGAGCAGTTTCTCATCGCGCGCGTGTACCGGAGTGGACGGCCCGCCAGGCACGAGAATGACGTCAGGCGAGGGTGTTTCGGCCAGTGAGTGAGTTGCACCCAGCACCAGCACGCCGGAGTCTGCGGTGATCGGCCCGGCTTCGTGCCAGACGAATCGCACGTCGGCGTCGGGCAACTGGCGCAACACCTCGTACGGACCGATCATGTCCAGAGCGGTGAACCCTGGGTAGGCAACGAAAGCGATTTGGGTCATAGCTGAACTCCTTTTAACTCAGGCGAATGCCTTGCGGTATTGATCTGGCGGTATTCCGACACGACGGATGAAGTTGCGCCGCATGGTTTCCGCGGTGCCGAACCCGCAGCGGGAAGCAATGGCAACAACGGTGTCGTCGGTCTCTTCCAATTGCCGTCGTGCGGCTTCGGTGCGAATGCGCTCTACGTATTGGCCAGGCGCCTCGCCGACCTCCTCGGTGAATACCCGGGTGAAATGCCGGGGGCTCATTGCGGCACGACGGGCGAGGTCGTCAATGCTGTGTGCGCCGCCCGGCTTGGCTTCGATTGCCTCCTGGACGTCACGGATCGAGGTCCGCTTGGCCCTCGGCATCCAGACCGGCGCAGCGAACTGAGTCTGCCCACCTGGGCGGCGCAAATAGAGCACGAGCCATCGGGCCACGGTTTGGGCGACCTCGGTGCCGTGGTCGTCTTCGACCAGCGACAACGCCAGATCGATCCCTGACGTGACGCCCGCCGCGGTCCAGATTCGCTCGGAACTCTGGATGAAAATCGGATCGGGATCGACCTCGATGTTCGGGAATTCATCGGCCAATCGGTCTGCGAACGCCCAGTGCGTAGTGGCTCGGTGGCCGTCCAATAACCCGGCTTCGGCCGCCAGGAACGCGCCGGTACAAACGGTGACAATGCGGCGCGCGGACCGCGATGTCGCCCTGATCCAGTCCATCAACGCGGAGTCGGTTCGGGCGGCGTCGACGCCGCCTCCGCCGGGCAGGACCACAGTGTCGATCCGGGTGCGTGGATCAGGAAGTGGAACCGATGTGAAGGCCAGACCGGTCGCTGTGGTGACGGGTTGCCCGTCGGGGGCGGCAACGACCACGTCGTAGCCTCCGCCGGTCAGCAGCGATGCACCGGTGAAAACCTCGTAGGGTCCCACCAGGTCGAGCGCCTGTACGCCGGAAAAGCCGACTATCACCACCTTCCGGACTACTTTGCGAGGCATGTAGACAGTGTTCGCCACCCACGGAGCTGTCGTCTACGCCACGCACCCCACGAATCAGGACACGGGACCTGATCAACGACAGAAACCGTCGCCTTGGCAGACTGGTCCCTATGGCACAGATAACCTTGCGCGGAAATGCGATCAACACCGTCGGCGACCTGCCCGCCGTCGGATCTCCGGCCCCTGCCTTCGCCCTCACCGGCGGCGACCTGGGACCGGTCAGCAACGACCAGTTCAACGGCAAGGCGTTGTTGCTGAACATCTTTCCGTCAGTGGACACGCCCGTGTGCGCGAAGAGCATAAAGACCTTCAACGAGCGAGTCGGCGCCAGCGGTGCCTCTGTCGTGTGCGTATCCAAGGACCTGCCGTTCGCGCAGAAGCGATTCTGCGGCGCCGAGGGTACCGAGAACGTCACGACGGCATCGGCGTTCCGGGACAGCTTCGGCGAGGACTACGGCGTCACGATCGCCGAAGGCCCGTTCGCCGGCCTGCTGGCCCGCGCGATTGTGGTGATCGGCGCCGACGGCAATGTCGCCTACACCGAACTGGTGCCTGAGATCGCTCAGGAACCTGACTACGACGCTGCGCTGGCCGCGCTCGGCGAGTAGCTCACGCGAGAAATTCGAATAAACGGTCGGCTCGGCCGCACACCAGTCAGTGGTTGGCGTGCACGGCCACCGTGTCGCCGGCACGGAGATTGAGCGGTGGCGCTTGACTGAGTGGGCAGCCCGCCAGCATGCAGCCACCCGCGATTGTCATCACTACGCCCAACACCGCCCGCACGACGAGGGTCCGGTTCTTGTCGGTCATCGACTACTCCATCCCGCCCCCGAGACGCTGTTGCGATGCCGAAATGTTATCGGCGTAAGCGGCCAGTGGGAATAGCCGTCCGGGATTTTCTGATATTTTTTTTCAGTATTTCAATACGTGAACTATATAAATCCTAGGGCCATTTCTTCTAAACACGTGTTGGATAAATTGTACAATTCGCACAAGTTGTCAAGCGCTTTTACAACGCTATTTTCGCCTGCTTCCTCTGCCCGTCAGGCGTAGAAACCACAGTGGGTCAGCAGTTCGACTGTCACATCACCGGCCCAAAAGGCAAGCCGTACGTCGCGCACATGAAGATCCTCAAGGTCGAGGGCGAGACGGTGCTTTACGACGTCGAGTCTCAACCGAGCTAGGCGCCGCCGGCCAGCCTTTCGGCGGTCGCCGCCAGCACCTGCCGACACCCCGCCCACATGCCGGCGATGATGTCGGCGGCCGGGGGAAGATCCTCGATGCGGCCGGCGACCTGACCGGTATTGGCGACGCTGGCATCCATGTCGCCCTCGAAGTAAAGCCGCTGGACACGTTGCAATGCGGCCCCGCCCTCCTCGAAAGATGCTGAGGCATCCAGCTTGTCGGCGGCCGGCGTCCGGATTACCCGCATCATCCGTCTGCCGTCCAGGGGGAGCAGCACGGTGGATGTCTCGTCGGCGCGGACCACGGCTTGTTTGAGGTTGCTGTGCACCGGTGAATCCGCCGACGCAAGCAGACGGGTGCCCATCTGAACCCCGTCGGCTCCGAGGACGAGTGCCGCGGCCATCGATCGGGCGTCGCAAATTCCGCCCGCGGCCACGATCGGTACGTCGACATGCGCTGCGACCAACGGCAGCAGAACCATGGTCGAGGCGCCGAACCGATTCTTGAATCCGCCACCTTCGACACCCTCGACGACAAGACCGTCCACGCCGGCGTCGACAGCTTTCCTGGCGGCGGCCAGGGTACCGACCACATGGAACACGGTGATGCCCGCATCGCGCAGTCGGGCGGTGAACAGCGAAGGATCGCCGGCCGAGGTGGTGACGAAGCGAATATCGTTGTCCACCAACAGGTCCACCATCGTGGGGTTCCGGTTGAAGAGTAGCGCGATGTTGGCCCCGACTGGCCGGTCGGTGAGATCGTGCACCCGGTGCAGATCGGCGCGACCTTCCTCGGAGGTGGTCTCGATAATGCCGAGTGCACCAGCGTTCGAGACCGCGGCGGCCAATTGCGCGCGGGCAATGTAGGTCATCGGCGCTTGGATGATCGGGATGTCGATTCCGGCGAGTGCACACAGCCGGCTGGATGTCTGCTCATTCGCCATGGTGGCCTCCGCGTCTAACGTTGCGCGGGTCGATGAGATCCCGGAACCCTTCGGCCCGGTACACCGATGCACCCAGGCTCCGAATCCGTTCTGTCAGCCCCTTATCGGATGTGACAACCTGGATTTCGCCGCGCTGGGTATCGGCTTGCACCAAACGAACGATCTCGTCATCGGCCGAATTGGCACCCGCCTTGGGCGCGTGTGCCACTTCAACCACCGACGAGAAGATGGGCGTTACCGGCGGACGTTCGAACACCACCGTCACGTGATCGTGTTCAGCATCTTCAGCCGCTTCACCGGCAGCGCGAGACCATTCGTCAAGGCGTTGCACCAGAGCGACCATCGCCCCCTGCCGGTCTTTCCACCAGCCGTCGGGGCGACTTCCGATCACGTTCATACCGTCGACGATCCATCGCACACCTCACGGTACGACGACGCAGGATCAGTCTTCGCGAGGCCTCAGAACCACCGCCGCCGACGGCCCCTCTTTTCGATCCCGGCGCGGAAGTGCTCGCGCTGCCCACGGCAGCCTCTTCCATTGTTCCAAGGGCGTTGATGACTTCCAGTTGCGACGGGATGAGCAGCTCGTTGAGTTGCTTGAGACGTTCCGGATTGTTCGCGATGGCATCTTGGTCGTCGACATAGATTTGCAGAAAGTCGCGGAGCGCTTGGCTGCCGACCATCCGTTCGGGCACTTTCATCTGCCCAGGATGCCGGCCATGTCGTTGTCGTCGCTCACCAATCGCTCCTTCACGTCGAGTATCAGCGTTAGCGTAGGAGACCGCGCCCAACTCGACCGAATGACGGTCAGCGACTTGTCGATCTTCTTTAAGCAGTCGAACGTTTCGGCGGGCACACCGAAGACTGCAACCGGTTTACGCTACGCGACTGCCAGAATCAGCTCAATACCAAACTAGCGCAATAGAATTCGTGTCAGAGCAGCTGCTCGCGGGCTTGCTCATCCTGGTCTTCGCGCTGACGATCGTCCTGGTCGTCCGACGGGGACGTGGCCGACGCCAGACCCGCTTTGGACGCACCGCCTGCCGACGCGCCGGCTCCCATCCCGCTGCTCAGCGGGGCACCGCCACTCATCGCCGACGACCCGGCGCTGGCGGCCGTCGAAGCCAGCTGCGATGCCGGCGCTTCGGCCAGGCCGGCAAGGAGTGGATTGCCGGCAGCAGCACCCAATTCGCTTTGCAGGGCCGCGGCGCCCAACGCCGCGGCACCGGCGGGTCCGCCCCCCGATGCCAGACGCGACATGGGCGAGGCACTGAACGCCAAGGCGACGGCCGCGTTGTTGTCGGACTCCCCGTACATGCGGGCGATATCGGTCAACGCGCTGCCGGTCCGCATCAGTTCTTCTTGAGCGGCCGTGTTCGAAGCCAGCATGGTCGCAGCCTCCTGAGCAAAGGCCAACACGGCCTGCGCCGAGACCTCTTCGCCGCCGGCAGGCAGCAGACTGCTCAACATCGACATTCCAGCCGTCGAACCGGCGTTGATGCCCTGGCTGCCGATATCGACCAACTGCGACCCGATGTCGCCGGCGGCCGGATCGTGGGACATGGAATCCATTGCCATCTGCGTACTGCTCCTGTGTGTTTGTGCGCAACCCGAACCGAGGAGTCCACGACCGCGTCGCACTTCAATTCTAAGGTCTCCAATGCAGGTCGAGAGGCACCTTTTTTCACTTCGGACAGCATGGCCCCCCACCCGCGCGCGCCCGGCCTGAGCAGAATGCGCAAAACCGCGAAATCGTCGCTTATTCCGACTATCGACCATAAGCGCGACACCACGGTCACAGCGCCATAGGTTCGCTCTCACCAAACAACGCAGTTTGCACGGCAGTGTCGCCGACTTTCGCATCGCGGAGGAAATTCGGCACTGCACAGCAACAGGAGTGTGCAAATGCGCGAAATTACATTTCATCCGGTGGCAGCTGACATCGCTGCACAGGTAGTCCAGATCGGTATCAGCAGCCTGGAGGCCGGCAAGCGGGCATCGGTGTCGCTGACGGGGTTGGCCCCGGCCGGTGCCGACGAGGTATCCATGCAGGCTGTGGAGGCTTTCCAGCACGAAGCCTCCGCACTGCTGGCGCTGAACAAGGCGGCTCAGGCCGAACTCATGCGCGCCGGTGACGCATTGGTACAAATCGCGCAGTCCTATATCGACTTGGACGAGTCGGCGGCAACGCGCTGGTATTCAGTGCGCTTCCGACGTCCGGCCCTGGTCGCACTGTTCAATACCACCGCTAGCCACAAATTCTGTAATGCAGAGACCAATAATGGCCGCTCGGCATAAAGCCAGAAAATGGCGGTTGCAGGGGCGGGTTAGCGCGGCCGTGACCTGCTGTTCGCGGCGAACTCCTGTTCGGGTCGGCCCGTGGTTCCGTACCGCAATCCGACGGTGACCTCACCGGTGGTGGCCAAAGTCGCCAGATACCGTTGAGCGGTTGCTCGGGAGATGCCGATCACAGCCGCGACTTCCGCCGCCGACATCGGTGCCGGTGCTGAGTGCAATGCCTGTACCACCAGCTTTTTGGTGGGAGAGGCAACGATCGTCGGCGACTCAGCAGGGACCATTCGCGGACGCAGCGCATCCAGAGCCGCGTTCACATCGGCCGCGCCGAGGTTCGGGCCGGACAGAATCTTGCGGTAGCGGGCATAACCGGACAGCCGAGCGGCAAGTTCGGTGGTTGCGAACGGCTTGACCAGATAACTCAGGGCGCCCGCTGCCATGGCCGCACGAATGGTCTCCGCCTCGGTGGCCGCCGTCAGAACCAAACTGTCGCCACGCAGTTCGCGGACCAAGTCGACGCCGGAACCGTCGGGCAGGTACACGTCGACGAGCGCGAGGTCGACGCCTGGTGATCGGCGAACGGCCTCGCGCGCGGCCGCAAGTGTGTTCGCCGACGCCACCACGGTGAAACCCGGCAGCGCATCGACGATCCCGGCATGCATATTGGCGACGCGAAAGTCGTCGTCAACCACCAGCACGGTCAGGTCTGAGCCACCCATTGCTCCTCCTCAGTCATCACGTCCGGCAACACGGCGATGAATTCCGCACCGGTCAGCCCTCGTTGCGCAGCCGGATTATCCGCATTCGACAGCCGATGGTCACCGCCGAGGGCGTGGCTGATCTGCCAGGACAACGCAAGCCCGATGCCGCGTCCGCCGGGGATCCCGGAGTCCGATTTCGTCGTCGCGCCCTCGGTGAAGAGCTGATCGACAAAATCGGGCGCCACTCCATCACCGCTGTCGGCCACTGTGACGTGCAGTGTCGAACCCTGTTGCAGCAGTTCGATTTCCACCTTCTTGTCGGGCTTCTCGCTGGTTCGCGCCGCATCGATCGCGTTGTCGATCAGATTGCCCACCACGGTGGTGACGTCGACCGGTACCTCGAGAGTGCCCGACACCCAGGTGTTCTCGCCGATCGTCAATGTCACACCGACCTTACGCGCCGCCGCGGCCTTGGCCGCCAGGAACGCCTGCAAGTGGGCGTCGCGGATGGAGTCGATTCCCGCGATCGCCGACCCCAACGGACCCGAGCCGAGCAACTCCTCCAAATACTGCAGTCCCTCCTCGACATGGCCGGTGTGCAACAGTCCGTTGAGCAAGTGCAAACGGTTGGCGAATTCGTGACGCTGTGCACGCAACGCGGTACTCATCACCTGCACCGCGTCGAGTTGTCGGGTGAGTGACTCGACGTCGGTCCGGTCGCGCACCACCAGTACGGTGCCCAACTGTCGCCCATTGCGCTGCACTTTTCGCGCCGACAGCACGACGATCCGCTGGCCTACCGTCGCCAGCGTCGGTGCAGCCTGGCTCGTTTCCGATGCGGCGTAGAAAATGCCGGATTGATGGACTACCTGATCGTGTCCGGCCAGCGCCCGCGCCGGATCGGTACTCACCCTGCGGCCCAACTCGTCGCGATGGGGATGTGCGAGCCTGATGCCCTGCGCGTTGGTGATGACGACGAACAGCACGTGCGTGCGCTGCTGAACGCGGGAAGCAACCGTCTGCAATGGACCGGTCGCGAGCTCGTCCACGACCGCGGGCGATGCCGAGAATCCACTGTCGTCATAGCGCCCGATGTTGGTGAGCACGGTATTGGAAGAGGCGACCACTTCAGCGACATCCGTTGCGTGGACGCCGGTTTGCAAGTCGAGGCGGTGCCGATTGAACTCGGCGAAAAGCACGAACGCGACGATCAGCGTCAGCGTGATCAGCACGAGTTGCAGCAGCAGTATCCGGCTGGCGAGCCGCAAGTCGATGCGAGCCCTGGTGGGCATGGAGGGACACCATCACGACCGATGAGCAGAATGCGCAAAACTCGTGCGCGGGTCAGTTGGCCAGCGCCAGGCACGGCGAGGCGTCCGGTGCGGCACGGATTACCATCAGCCCATGCGCGACGCGAAGATCCTGATCACCGGGGCGACGGGCCAAGTCGCCACCCCAGTTGCCCTGGCGCTGGCGGCCGACAACGAAGTTTGGGGCATTGCCCGGTTCACCGACACCGCGACACGGACCGTCCTGGAGCAGGCCGGCGTGCGGTGCGAAGCAGTCAACCTGGCCGCCGGGGATTTCACCAGCCTGCCGTCCGACTTCGACTACGTCCTCAACCTGGCGGTGGCCAAGAGCGGGCGTTGGGACAAGGATCTGGCCGCCAACGCGGAGTCGGTCGGCCTGCTGATGGCGCACTGTCGCGGTGCACAGGCCTTCCTGCACTGCTCGTCGGCAGCGGTCTACGACCCGCCCGATGACGAATTGCGCACCGAGCGCACCGCTTTGGGCGATAACCACAAGCCGTTGTTCCCCACCTACTCGATCTCCAAGATCGCCGGCGAAACGGTGGCGCGGACGATGGCGCGGGCGCTGGGCGTGCCCACCACCATCGCGCGCCTCAACGTCCCCTACGGCGACAACGGCGGGTGGCCGTTCTACCACATGGAGATGATGCTGGGCGGCGTCCCGATTCCGGTACCGCCGGGCGAACCGGCCCTCTACAACCCGATCCACCAGGACGACATCATCGCGACGATTCCGAAACTGCTTGAGGTGGCGTCGGTTCCGGCAACGACGGTCAACTGGGCCGGCGACCAGATGGTCAGCCTTCAGGAATGGTGCGAGTACCTCGGCACGCTGGTCGGCCGGGAACCGGAGTTCAACGAGAGTGCACAGGCGTTGCGCGGCAACCCCGTCGACGTGGCCCGGCTGCACGAACTCGTCGGCGGCGGCAGCACGGTCGACTGGCACGACGGACTACGCCGGATGGCGGCCAAATTTCATCCCGAGCTGGTCAGTTCCTAGCGATCACAGGTAGCTCAGCAGGCGCTCGGCGAACACTTCTGGGTGTTCGCGGTGCATGAAGTGCCCACCAGGGACCTCCTCGACGGTGTACTCCTTCTTGAACATCCGGGCGGCGAACCGGTAGTCGGCGGGATATGCGATTGGGTCGTCAAGCCCGGCAAAGACGACGGTGGGCACCGCGATTCGAGCCTTCAGCGATGCCGAGGGAATGGGGGAGAGCTTTCTGTAATAGCCGAAAGCCGCGTTCAGGCTCGCCGAGTTGGCGAAGCTCGCTCGGACGGCGTCGAATTCACTCGGATCGGGGTTCCAGGTTGGCGACCAACGCCGGTAGATCGCCGGGAGCGCGGCGAAATCGTTGCGCGCGAATCGGTTCGGAGCACCGGGTAGCTTGTACGCCGCGAAATGCCGCACACCCCAGACCTTCTTCAACGTCGGCTTGAGCGCGGCCGGGTGTGGAATTCCGATCACGAACAGCTTCGTTACGCGGTCTGGACCGAGTGCAGCCGCGCCGTAGGCGGCCGACGCTCCCCAATCGTGGCCGACCAAGATGGCGTCCTGAGCGCCCAGCGCTTCGATCAACGCCAGCGGGTCGCGCGCCAAGGTCTCCTGATCAGGGTCTCGATCCGGGATCGCCGTTGGGTGGTACCCACGCATGAACGGACTGACCACGCGGTATCCCTTGGCCGCGATTCGTGGAGACAGGTCGTCCCAGGTGTGGGCGGTGTCCGGGAATCCGTGCAGCATCAGCAGCAAGGGGCCGGAGCCCTCTTCCAGGTACGCGAAGCGCAGCCCGTTCGCTTCGACGAATTGGATCCCATCGACCATGCCCGGGACGCTACGCCAGGTGTATCGAGGTGAACAGGCCCGAAACCACCATGCCAAGATTTCAGTCATGCCGATGTACGTGCGCCACACCCAGTCCGCGCAAATCGACCACTTGCCGGACCGGATGCGCGGCAAGTTGGCCGAGCATGCCGCGTCCCGCCAGATCGATTTGGACAACGTCCGCCTCTGGCTGACCCAGAGCCAGAACCCGCCGGCCAGTGCGGGACTCGGAAAATTGTTGCGGCGCCGGGCAAATCCGGCCGATCCCGACGACGAGCACACCACGGTCGTGGTTTTGCACCCTACCCAGTTGTTGGTGGTCATCGACGGCGCGAAGCGGGGTACCGCTGTGCTTTCGCTGCCGTTGAGTCAAGCGTCGGTCGCAACCGGAACTGGTTTGGGCGCCAAATTCAATCCCGCCGCCAATGATGCACCCGGGTTCACAATCACCGGCTTCCCGGGCGAGCGGGTCGGCAGCTTCTACGTAGGCATGGGGCCGGAACCTGCTGCAAGTGAATGCTTTTCAGCGGTTCAAGCGGCGATCAGCGCGGTCAAGAATCCCTGAAGTCACATCACCTGTCCGCCGTTGACACCGAGCACCTGACCGGTGATATAGCCCGCCTCCTCGGAGCACAGGAAACCCACCGCAGCGGCGATGTCTTCTGATGATCCCATGCGGCCCACCGGAATTCGCTTGGCCAGTTCCTCGGGTGTGCCGAGCTTGCCGTCACCCTGCGACTGTCGCGACATCGGGGTGTCGATGCTCGAAGGCGGAACGTTGTTGACGGTGATCCCTTTCGGCGCGTACTCGTTGGCCAGTGATTTGGTCAACGTGATGACGGCACCCTTGGCTGCGGCGTAGTGCGCCATCCGGGCCACACCACGTTGCGCACTCGACGACGAGATCATCACAATCCGGCCCCACCCGCCGGCAACCATGTCCGGCAACGCGACCTGACAACTGTGAAATGTGCCGGTCAGGTTGATGTCGATGATTTCGTTCCACGACTCGACGGTGATGTCGGCAAATCGCGAGAACGCGGCCTTTCCGGCGCTCGTCACCAAAATGGCGACCGGACCGAGTTCTTCTCGAACGACGGCGAAAGCCGCTTCGACGCCGGGGCGGTCGCTGACATCCACCTCAACACCCACCGCGGTGACACCCGCCGCGCCCAGGTCGGCAGCGACGCGCCGCGCGGCGTCGCCGTTGATGTCGAGCACGCCAACGTGGTGGCCGCGTCGGCCAAGCTCATGGCAGATGGCTTCGCCGATTCCTGACGCACCCCCGGTCACCACCGCGACGCGGCCCTGCAGTCCCGACAACCTGATACCTCCTCAATCGGGGTTGGTCAGCCCCTTTACCTGCTGACGGTAGATGATCCTGCCGGCTCCCGCCCAATTCCCCTCGGGCACTTCGTGAATCAATATCCATACGTGATACGCGCGCGGGCCGGCCGGGTCGATGTCCGCGGCCGCGCAAACCGCGGTGTGCACCTGGGCGACCAGTTGCTCCTTGAGTTCTTTCGACATCGCACCGTCGAACACCGTCATATCGACCCGAAACCGGGGCTGGCCGCCCGGATGACCACCCACCAGCTGCGCGGCAGGGTCGATCTCATGCAGGTAGACCCACGTGTTGTCGCGCATGAACGCGGTGTCCGGCGCCCGTTCGGCCCGCAGCAGCACCGCGACCAGTTCATCGGCCAACGTGTGCACCGCGTCGTAGGTCAGTGAACCCCGCACGAACGTCAGATCGATCATCGGCATGGCAGCACCGCATTTCACTGATAGATGGAAGCCACCCAGGGCTGTGAGCACAACCGCTGCTCAGCGGTCGCTGGATCTGTACCGGCTGCCCGAAGCGCCGCGGTGCGCTGCGCCAGTGCGCCCGGCGGATCGTCGTCCTCGTTGAGCGCGCACAGGACGTCGCCAGTGTGGACCCAACCGCGGCCGTCGCCTGCGACCGGAGCCTCGGCCACCTGCATGTCCAGCACCGCGACAGTGACCAATTTGTCGTCCACCCACCGGTACAGCGTCACAGTGCCTGCGACCGCGCTGGAGTGCGCATAGTTGCCGAAGAACCCCTCGGCCGTTCGATAGAAGCGGCGAAAGCCGAACAGTTCACCGGCCCGCACGAAACGCGGCGGCGAGCCGGTCAGCCGCCATACCGCCATCGGTTCGCCGCCGGTCCCGCCGCGTCCGTTGACCACCAGCAACACCGGACTGCCGCTTTGATCGATGTCCTTGAGCACTGGCGCTACGCCGGTTTCGCCGACCTGGTCGGTGAGCTCGCTGAATTGCTGAATGACCGTCCCTTGATCTCGCAGGCTGAACGACCAGGGGGGGTCGCTGGAGACCTCGAGCGTCAGGTTTTTGATCGAAAGTTCGCAGCGAACGTGTTGGTCCGTCAACTTGGTTTCGTAGGGGATGTTGAGCGTCTCGCAGGAGGGTGACTTCGGTTGTGACGCAGCCGTACTCGCCACGCTGGATGCGCCCTGGGCAGCCTGCTGTGGCGCTGCGCACGAACCGGTCCCGAATACCGACATCGCGGCGATGGCCGCCGACGCAGCGCGGACCGGTGGCGCGAGACGGCGTAACCACATTCCGCGAGCGTAGCCGTTGCGGCACTGCCAGGCTCGTCGTCGCGAACGCCGGCTTCAGCGCTCAACTGAACAGGGCGAAGCGACTGTGTCGGTCGGCTTTCCGGCGCGACTACCGCGTTATTGTTACGCCGACTACCCCGGTGGCAATGCGGATGTCGCACCAGCCGACCCGTGGTGAGGAGCGCGAATGGGATTGGACTCTGGCCACCGCGTTGCCCAAGAGCGCCGACTTCCCGCAGGACTGGGGTTACTTACTGACCGGACGATTACAACGGCCCCGCCCCACCCGCAACCAGTACAGTCGCAGCCGCGCTGAGTCCCGGACCGGCCGCAGCCGTTTACGACCCGGCCAGTTGTGGGAGCCTGCCCAGAATTCTCGATCACTCGGGTGCCACCCTGGCCGCCTTCGTTCACGTCGACCGCTACGCCCAGTTGTTCGTCCAGGATGCGCCGCCGGCGGACGCGGCGGCCACCGGCGAATCGCACGAGCACGGCCCCAATGCACGGTTCGCGATCTGGGTCGTTCCGGACGGGCCGGCCCAGGTGGCGAATTACCTGACCTGGTTGAACCAGCGCGGCAGCTATCGCGTCACCAACCGCTTTCTCGACGGAGACGTGAAGAACCGGCGCGATGTCACCACGACGGTCGAGGCGCGGTCGGCCGACGGCGCCGATGCCGCCGTCACGGTGACCCGGAAGTTCGCACCCATCGCCAGTCGCGATCCGGCCTCGACGTACCAGGTCAGCTACTACGCGGTGCGCGGCGTCCTGCTGGAATGCACCATCTACCTCGAGGGTGCCGAACTCGACCAGGCGAAGCAGGTTGCCGCCCGCTCACTGCAAAGGCTGCGCGCACTATGAGTAGTACGACTCTGCCGCATAAATCACGGATCCCGTGGCTGATTGCGGCCGCGCTCTGTGCGATCGCCACCGCCGCCGTTCTGGTGATGGGACCCACCGCAGTCAAAGCTTTCCGACATTCAGACGCGACGCCACTCGCGCCGAAACTCGCTGCGCTCAACGATCAGCAGTTGTCCGAGTTGCTGCCGAAATCCACCGACTTCCCGACCTCCTGGACCGTCAGTGACATCAAAGAACTCTCGGACACGTTCGGCTACTTCAGGTATCACGTGAGCGATGAGGTGCTCGGCATCACTCCGGTCGAGTGCTTCTCGGCGATCGGGGTGGCCTCCATCGGCGCCTTCGATGCGGCTGAGGTGTTCGCGCACGACCGGGCGGGTGCACCAGATGTGGCTGCCCGCAGGGATGTTCGTCGGATGATCGGCCGCGAATTCGATCCGGCCGGGTTTGAGAGATTCACCGGACTGGTATCGAAGTGCCTGCAATTCACCAGTATCGCAGCCGGCAGTTACACGGTCCGGGTCTTGGAGGACTCGCACGCCGGCGCAGCCCCGCAGCGGCTCCGGTACTCGGTCACCACAACCATCGGCGTCGACCCCGCCGACGAGACGCGGACCGACTACTACTCCTATGCGCGCGCCTCCGGGTTGGTCCTGACCGGTACGGCCAGCAACGGCCACCAACAAACGTTCGATGCGTTGTTCGACAGCACGCTGAAGCGGATTGCCAACCGCTGACGCGGCAGACCCAAAAGGAATGGGTCCGAACCATTTTCAGGTTCGGACCCATCCGAAGGCATCAATTCGGGCATCAGATCCGGTCGGATTCAGCGCCCTTCTGGTAGCGGTTCAGGAACCCGATCGCACCGACGGCGGCGGCCGCACCGATGACGAGCGTGAACACGACGTTGAAGGCCATCGCGCCGGCGAACCAGCCGAACGTCATCGCGACGTACAGCATCCAGAACAGTCGGAACAGGGACCCGACGGCGACAACTGCCAGGCTGATACCGATCCAGAGGCTCCGCTGCCGTTCGACGCGGTTGATCTGCTGTTCGATGCTGGCGGGGACGATGTTCATGCGAGGTCTTCCTTTCGTGGCGCGCCGCCTCGGTGGCGTCGTCGTTGCACTAAGTAGAGACTCGCCGTCCGGCTACCGATCCCAACTACGCGTCTTGGATCCGCCGGAGTTCGATGTAGCGCCTAAGGGGCCGCCGACCTTGCCACCGTTAGTCCGAAACTCCTCGATGATCTGGCTCATCGTCGTTCCCGTTCTGCTGTCGATTCATCTCAGCCTGAAACGTGCGGTACTGCTCGGCGCGGCCTGGTCGGCGTCGAACGATCAACCAACCGGCCGCCAGGACCAGGAACCACGCCGGGAACCATGCCATCGCGATGGCGGTGTCCGGTGCCGTCGACAGCGTCCAGATCACGAACAGGAAGAAAGCGAGGACCGCCCAGCACATCACCACTCCACCGGGCATTTTGTAGTATGAGGCGGCATGCCGCGGGGCGTGCCGGCGGCGGTAGACGAGGTAGCTGACCACGATCATCGTCCACACGAACATGAAGAGCAGCGCGGCGACCGTCGTGATCACGGTGAAGACGCCGATCACCGAACCGCCGGCGTACAGCAGCGGAATCGACAGCAGCAACAGCGGCGCCGTCAACAGCACGGCAGCCGCGGGCACCCCACCACGGTTGAGCCGGCGAAAGATCGCCGGGGCACTGCCCTCATCGCCGAGACCGAAAAGCATTCGGCCCGTGGAGAAGACACCTGAGTTCGCCGACGAGGCCGCCGAGGTGATCACGACGAAGTTCACGATCGACGCCGCGGCACCGAGCCCGGCCAGCGCGAACATCGTCACAAACGGGGACTCGCCACTGGCGATATGCCGCCAGGGCACGACGCCCAGGATCGCCAACAGCGCGCCGAGGTAGAAGATTGCCACCCGCAACGGCACGGCATTGATGGCGCGGGGGAGGGTACGACGGGGGTCCGCGGTCTCGGCCGCAGCGGTGCCGACGAGCTCCACCCCGACGAAGGCGAAGAACGCGATCTGGAATCCGCCAACTACACCCATGAAGCCGTTGGCGAAGAACCCGCCGTCGTTCCACAGGTTCTGCACGGTTGCCCGGTCCCCGTAGGGCGAAACGAACCCGGTGGCCACCAGGATCACACCCAGCACGATCAGCCCCAGGATCGCGGCGAGCTTGATCAGCGCGAACCAGAACTCGATCTCGCCGAAGTTGCGCACGCTGAACAGGTTGAAGGCCAGCACCAGCGCAACCGTCACCACTGCCGGGATCCAGACCGCGACGCCGGGCCACCAGAACCTGCAGTAACCGACGATTGCCACCACTTCCGCGATGCCGGTGACAACCCAGGCAAACCAGTACGACCAACCGATGAAGAAACCCGCCGCGGGTCCCAACAGGTCCGCGGCGAAATCCACGAATGATTTGTAGTTCAGATTCGACAGCAACAGTTCGCCCATTGCCCGCAGCACGAAGAAGACGAAGAAACCGATGATCGCGTACACCACCACCACGGCCGGACCGGCTTGGGCAATCGTCCGCCCGGAACCCATGAATAGCCCGGTGCCGATCGCGCCCCCGATTGCGATCAACTGAATTTGCCGATTCGACAGCTCGCGATGCAAGCGGGGGGCCGCGGCGTTGGCGGGGGTTACCTCATTCGACATTTCAGCGCTTGCGCTAAGCCAGGAATCCGGTTGCGGAGGTGATGACATCACCTGCGGTCAGTTCGTCTGTTCCGACCTTCGATAAAAGAATGCCGACGTTGTCGCCGAGGCCCGCAGTCCGAACCTTCTTCCGCAGCACTTCGATGCCGTCGACGCGCAGCCTGTCCCCATTGTTGATCCGTACCTCATCTCCGACGTTCAATTCGCCGTACTCCACCTGGCCGGTGGCCACGGCTCCCCGGCCACTAATGGTGAAGACGTCCTGAACGGTCATGCGGAACATTGCGCAAACGCTACTCGGCGCAGCCGTTGAGCCGCTCGGTCGTAGCCTGATCCCATGGGCTGGTTCGAACGGGTGAGAAAGGCCAGTGCGGGACAGCGGGTCACCCGCGGGGACAAGCAACAGGCTGTCGACAGTTTCGCCGAGCTCAGCGCGCTCAGCACCGAACGGGAACGGCTCATGCGCGTCGGTCTGCCGGGCGTTGCCACGATCGTCGCTATCCGGGAGAACGTCGCGACCACCACCTTGGGCACCTGGCACGAATTGCATCTGGACGTGCAGCTACCCGACCGGGACAGCTACCGCGCCACCAGGCGGGTGGCTGTCGAGCTCGCGACGGTGCCACACGTCGCGGTCGGCGCCGAAGTGCCGGTCCGCGTCGACCCGCGAGACTATTCGGCGGTGCTTGTGGTCATGAGGCTGTGACCGGGAGTTTGGCGAGCAGCACGTCGGCGAGTTGCTCACCGCGGTCTTCCTGCAGGAAGTGCGCGGCGCCCTCGATCCGCACCTGTTCGCCCGCCGTGGGAATCAGATCGCAGAACAGATCGCCAGACCGGGGGTAGGGGAAGACCGGATCAGCGTCCGAGAACGCAACCAGTGCAGGCTTGTTCCATCGGGACAGCTCGTCAGAGATCGCCTTCATCTGCGCCGCACCGGGCGCGTCTTCGGTTGTCGGGACGAGCAGCGGGAATTGGGCGGCACCTGCCTTTGACTCGGCAGTGGGGAAGGGCGCGTCGTAGGCGGCGACTACCTCATCAGACAGTTGCGTCGTGGTGGCGCCTTGTATTACGAAGCCGACCGGAAGGTCTGGGTTCTTCTCCGCGAAGTCCCGCCAGGCCAGGAAGCCCTTGGACACCCGGCCGGTGAACAAGCCGGTATTCATCACCATCAGCGCGTCCACCCGCGCCGCGTTGTCCACTGCCCAGCGCAGTCCGATCGGACCACCCCAGTCCTGAACAACGACGGTGGCACCGTTGAGGTCCAGGGCACCGAGCACATTGCCGACGAATTCACTGTGGCGATCGAAGGTGTACCAGCGACGATCAGTGGGCTTGTCGGAGCGCCCGAAGCCGGCGTAATCGGGCACGATGACCCGATGTCCGGCCGTGACCAGCGGCGGCAGCATCTTGCGGTACAGGTACGCCCAACTCGGCTCGCCGTGGAAGCACACGATCGGCGACCCGTCGCGTGGTCCCTCGTCGAGATAGTGCATTCGCAGCCCATCGACCTCGATGTAGTTCGGCGCAAAGCTGTAACCCGGAAGGTTCTCGAAACGAGCGTCGGGCGTGCGAAAGACCTCGCGGGTGCTCGAACTCATCGCTGCCATCTCCGATCGATAGTGGGGTGTGGCATCGGTTAGAGAAGTAATGTAGTGGATTGTTGACCGACCAGTCAACTATCCAATAACCTGAGTGGGTGCCACGGACTTCGGACGCGCGGGATCGCATCGTGTCGACCGCGGCCCGGCTGTTCCTCGAACGCAGTTATCACGCGGTGGGAGTCGAAGAGCTTTGCGCGGCCGCTGACGTGCGCAAAGGCAGCTTCTACCACTACTTCGCTTCGAAAGCCGACCTGGCGAAGGCGGTTATCGACTGGCACATGCGGGTGTTTCAAGCGCAATTGAGCAGCACACCGGTCGCCACACCTGCCGAGCAACTCTGCGCGATTCCCGACGCGATCGGCGGAATCCACGCAGAGCTGTATCGACACTTCGGGCGCTTCGTCGGTTGCCCTTTCGGCAACCTGGCTGCCGAGCTGTCAACCACCGACGAATCCGTACGCGTCCACCTCGCCGGGCGGTTGGCTGCACTGGAAGCGCAACTTGCCAGGGTCTGCCGCGACGCCGTCAGTGACAAGGTGTTGCGCGATGACGTCGACCCAGACCGCATGGCGCATGCGCTTTTCGCCCACTACCAGGGGCTTATCCTGCTGGCCAAGCTGCAAGGCTCGAACGTGTCAGACCTGACCCCCGCGTTGCACGACTTCGTCAACGGGTACCTGGCCGAACCGGTGGACAGGCAGGCGGCCGGCTAGGGGTTGACCTTTACCATCAGCTTGCCGACGTTCTTACCGTCGAACAGCATGTTGATCGCGGTCGGCAGCTGCTCGAAGCCCTCGACGACGGTCTCCAACGGCGTGATCTTTCCTTCGCCTATCAAGCCGGCAATTTCGCTGATCGCTTCGGGTGCGCGGCCGAAGTGGTCCAGCACAATGAACCCCTGCACCGTCGCGCGCTGAATGAGCAAGTTTCCGAATGCACGCGGACCGGGCGGCGGATCGGCGTCGTTGTAGCCCGAGATCAGGCCGCAAAGGGCGACGCGGGCGTTGACATTCAGCCGCGCGAAGATCGAGTCCATGATCTCGCCGCCGACATTCTCGAAGTCGACATCGATGCCCTTGGGTGTAGCCGCCTTGAGTTGCGCGCGCCAGTCGGCGGCCTTGTAGTCGACGGCCACGTCGAAGCCGAGCTGTTCGGTGAGCAGAGCGCATTTCTCTGCACCACCTGCGATCCCGACGACCCGGGCGCCGTCGGCCTTCGCGAGTTGGCCGGCCACCGAACCCACCGCACCCGCGGCAGCCGAGACCACGACTGTCTCGCCCGGTTTCGGCTTTCCGATGTCACGGATACCGATCCAAGCGGTGAGCCCGGTCATGCCCAGCACGCCCATATATGCGCTGGGGGAAACGCCTTCGGCGACGGTGACAGGCATCAACGGATTTGTGTCCGACGCGACGATGTACTCCTGCCAGCCGACCAGACCCTGCACGATCTGACCCACCGGATATTTGTCGGTGTTCGACGCCACAACCTCACCGATACCGCCCGCTCGCATCACCTCGCCGATGCCGACCGGCGGCAGGTAGGTCGGGATATCGCTGATCCACCCGCGGTTGGTCGGGTCGAGGGAGATCCAATCGATGCGAACCAGAGCCTCGCCATCACCGATATCGGGAATCGGTTGTTCGCTGAGTTCGAATGTGTTGGGTCCGATGCGTCCAACGGGGCGTTCGTGCAGCAGAAAACGACGGTTTCGGTCGGCCATTTCCGAACCGTACCCGACCAGCGCATCGACGCCGATCGCGATGTCGGCGGCCAGTGCTATAACGCAGGTATGTCAGGCAGACCAATGTCAGAACACCATGTCATCACCCACGTTTCCGATACCGCCCGATGGACGGCATTGCATCGTGCGACCGAATCGGCGCGCCCTGACGCTCTGTTCAGCGACCCACTCGCCGAGCGACTCGCGGGCGAACAGGGCCGTGCGATCGTCGCCCGCGTACCGCGGAGCACACGCAACGGTTGGTGGCTTCTCGCGCGCACCAAAATCATCGATGACGCGATCGTTGATGCGATCGCCGACGGCTGCGACCGGGTGTTGAACCTCGCCGCCGGCCTGGACACCCGTCCGTACCGACTCGATCTGCCCGCCGATTTCACCTGGATAGAGGCTGACCTGCCGGAATTGCTCGCGGAGAAGACGCGGTTGCTCGCTGACCAGACCCCACGGTGCCGACTGACCCGTACCGCGGTCGATCTGGCGGATGCAGGGGCGCGCGACCCCTTCCTGGACGCGGCGCTCGACGGAGCCGAAAAGGCCCTGGTGCTGACCGAGGGTCTACTGATGTATCTGAAGGAACCCGACGTCGCGGCGCTTTCGGCGGCGATCAAGCGCCCAGCAGTCTCCTGGTGGATGCTGGATTTCGCCGGGCCGGGCCTGAAGAAAATGATGAACAAGAAAATGGCCGGCTTGTTGCAGAATGCGCCGTTCGTATTCGCACCAGAGAACGGGTTGGCCTACTTCGAAGACCTCGGCTGGCGGGTGGCCGACGCTGAATCCCTGCTTAGCGCTGCACACCGGTTCCGTCGCCTACCGCTACCGCTACGCCTGGCCGCCCGCCTGCCTCAACCAGATCCGCGGCATCCCGGCGGGCGGCCGTGGAGTGCGGTTGCACTCCTGGCTCAGTGAGCGCGAAATGCCAGGATTCGGCCCCATCGAGCAGAGCAATTTGCGCTCCGGACGCCTACCCGTCGCAGGTAAGGGCTTGGTCTCAAATTCACGGCCAATTCTCATCTTCAGCCACGGTTAGATCACAGCTTTGCTGGGCATCCTGGAAAACGAAGCTCGAAAATCACACGGTTGTGGTTTGAAGTATGGGTTCTCGAGAGGAGTTGACAATCGTGACCAGTGAATCAGAGGCAAATGTAATTTATTTGCAGTCTCACCCGCTGTGGACTGCTGCTCAGCAGCAGGAGAGTCAACTCCAAGAATCTATGCACCGGCATCCCGCCTTCAAGGCGAGCCAACGTGCTGCCGCGATGGGTGGGAGCACCGGATCCGAACATCACCCCGTCCGGCGGTACCGCATCGTCAACGCACCGGCCTGACGTTCTCAGATTTATTTGCAGCCGTCCGACCAGCGATAACCGGACCACCCGCTCCAAACGCTCGCCGATCTGAGCGAGACTTTGCTGCGGAATTTGCCGCGTAGCGCTCCCTTATTCTGATCGAGACACAAAGGGGAGTGCCATGTCGCAAACACCTGCCGCAACGCGGGCCGCATTTCCGGGGATCAGCTCGCGGGCGTGGGAGCACCCCGCCGACCGGACCGCCCTATCGGCACTGCGTCGGCTGAAGGGTTTCGATCAGATCCTGAAACTGCTGTCTGGCATGCTGCGCGAACGGCAACACCGGCTGCTGTACCTGGCCAGTGGCGCGCGGGTGGGGCCCCGCCAGTTCGCCGACCTCGACGCGCTGCTGGATGAATGCGTGGATGTCCTGGACTCGCCGGTCAAGCCCGAGCTCTTCGTGACGCAGTCGCCCATCGCGAACGCGTACACAATCGGGATGGAACAGCCGTTCATCGTGATCACGTCTGGTTTGTACGACCTGATGTCGCACGACGAGTTGCGATTCGTCGTCGGCCACGAACTGGGCCACGCGCTGTCCGGCCATGCGGTCTACCGCACGATGATGATGCATTTGATGCGGTTGGCGGGATCCTTCGGGTTCATGCCGATCGGCGGCTGGGCCTTGCGCGCGATCGTCGCGGCCCTGTTGGAATGGCAGCGCAAATCGGAACTGTCTGGTGACCGCGCCGGACTCCTGTGCAGCCAGGACCTGGACGCCGCGATCCGCGTCGAGATGAAGCTCGCCGGTGGGAGCCGACTGGACAAGCTGGATTCCCAGGCGTTTTTGGCCCAGGCCCGAGAGTATGAGAAATCCGGCGACATGCGCGACGGCGTGCTCAAACTGTTGAACTTGGAGTTGCAGACACACCCGTTCTCCGTGCTGCGGGCCGCCTCACTGACCCGGTGGGTGGACACCGGTGGATACGCCAAGGTCCTGTCCGGCGATTACCCACGTCGAGTCGATGACGACAGCGCGTCATTCGCCGACGATCTCGGCGAGGCTGCCCGCCACTATAAGGACGGCTTCGACCAATCCGAGGACCCGTTGATCAAGGGAATCCGCGACGGGCTCGGCGGAATCGTCGACGGTGTAGGGCGGGCTGCCACCAGCGCAGCGGACTCGTTCGGTCGCAAGATCAACGAATGGCGGCAAAAGCCGGGCGAATGACCGGCCGGTTCTAACCCGCGGAAATCGACGCGACTTCGGCAGGTTCACCCACCCAGGCGGCGAACACCGGCACCCCGGCCCAGGGATCGCGTCGTCGCCGCCCGCCGGTGACGGCGATGACGGCATAGGGATGGCCGAACCGCAACGTCGCGGTGCGGGATCTCGCGGTCGACGGCATGGCGCTGCGCTGGGCAACCGCCGTGACTGCCGCCGCCTCGAAACCCCACTGCCCGTAGCGCGCGACCGCGGACTGTCGGGCCTGCAGACCTTGTAGGTCTTGCAGGTCTAGTGCTGCGTCGAGGGTGCGACCGGCCGCAGCGAAGCCCAGCGCGGGATCAGCAGTCAGTTCGTGGTCGGATGACGCCTGCCACGCCGGCAGGACGACTCGTACCTGGTCTCCACCTGGCCTGCGGTCCTCGGTGATCGTCCAAAACTCTGCGTCGCCAGCCGGCAGATCCGACAGATCCCGGCGGCGCACGGCCGAATTCGTGGCTTCTCGCCGCGCGATGTCGTGGGCGGCGGCCAGGACCTCTTCACAGGTCGCATCCTGGCCCGCGATCACCGACGTCACCCGCAGCGAATCGTCACCGACAGCGGTATGCACCCCGACCGTGCCCAGCCTGGCGGTGTCGGTGAGAAACCCGTCGGCGTGACCGAGCGTCAATGCCTGGCCGACCCGCGAACTCCACGCCGACCTCAACTGGCCGGCATCGGTGACCTCGTACGGCCGCAACCAGGCGATTCGAGTCGCGAGTGCGCTGGCCAGAAC
The DNA here is from genome assembly GCF_055419245.1 of Mycobacterium sp. IDUB_37. NCBI lineage: Bacteria > Bacillati > Actinomycetota > Actinomycetes > Mycobacteriales > Mycobacteriaceae > Mycobacterium > Mycobacterium sp. IDUB_37. The sequence continues at coordinate 125,436 of NZ_JBVAXG010000014.1, forward strand.
CAGCGTCATCCCGGATACGTCAACGGGGAATCGGTCGACCATGCCGTCGGTGTGGTCGCGGGCCCACCGATCAGCCTGCGCCTGAGTGGGTATCGGTCCCGTCTGAACCTCCGCAGGCAGTTGGCCGGGCCAATCCTGCACGCCCCACACGGCCAGCGCGGCCCGGACGACGTCGGGCGGATCAGTGCACAGTTCGTCGAGCGCCCGTCGTGCCTGCTTCGCATCGACGCCGAGGACGTTCTCCAGTTCCCGGCGGTCGGCGCCCTGTGCCAGCGGCGCCACCAGAGCCAGGATCATCCAGGCACCCAACGGCGAAGACACCGAGTGCCCGCTGGCGTGCAATCGGCAGAACCGACGGGAGTATCGGGTGATCAGAGTGCCGACGTCCATGGACTCGGGCGGGGACTACCAGACGCGGATGTAGTCGACGAGCATCTGGGCCGGGTAGGTACCCGGTCCCGGGTCGCCGCCACCTGAACCCGCTACCGCAAGATTGAAGATCGGGAACACCTGGTAGCCGGGGTTGTTGAAAGGCCAATCCGGGAGCGAATTGGCTGGGATGGTGAAATACGGTTGCGCGCCGTCGGCGTAGTCCTGCCAGAAGCGCATTCCAGCGTCATCCCACTGCACTCGCCAGGTGTGCCACGCGCTGTCCAGGGCGATGTTGTGGGTCTTCCATTCCGAACCGTTGGCCTTCGCATGCACGGTGGTCGCCGACGGCCACTTGCCATTGCCATACCACTCGATGATGTCGATTTCGCCCTGGGCGTCGCTGGACAACCACCAGGCGGGCCAGGCGCCCGGCGTCAGGCAGTCGAATTTGATGCGGGCTTCCCACGTATGGCCGATGCCGCCCTGCCACGGGCTGAAGATCTTTCCGCCGTAGTAGGTGGGCCCGTCTTTCGCGGCGCGGATGACGAGGTTGGAGTTGCCGTCGATGAACACGTTCTGTCGGTCGTCGCGATACTGGCCGACGTGTTCGGGCAACTCCCAGTACGTCGGGTCTTTGATCGTTTCGCGCGCTTTCGACACCGTCCACTTCGCCGGGTCGGGGGCGGAACCCGCTGCTCCGTCGAACTCATCGTGGAAGATGTAGGTCCCTCCACCCGGAGCCAGTGGCGGTGGCGCAGGATTCCGGGCTGGGTGCGCACCGGCCTCTGGTAGGGGAGCCGCAGCCAGGGCGGCCGCCCCGGTCATCAGCCCCGTCATCAACAGCAAGCGGCGACGATCGATTTCGGGCATTAGCAAGCGACCCTAGCAGGCACGCGTGAACGCCGGTTGCTAGCCGGCGGCCGGCGGTCGCGTCATGAACGTCAATCTGTGCCCGTAGGTCGGAGTCTTGCGACCGTTGCCCGCATTGAAGAACTGGCCGAAAGGCGGGGCCGCCGGAGTGTTGCCGGCGACAACGCCTTCCGCCGCTGCCGGAACCGCGGTGACGTTGCTGACGGTCACCGCCGGCGTCGCCGTGCCATTCGCCGACGTCCAACTGACCGGCACCGAAAGACCGCCGATCGGAACCGATCGACCGAGCGCCCCGGCTACGCTGCCGACTTTGCTCGCGGCCGCTCCCGCGGCCTGGGCAGCACCCTCGACCGCCTTCGCTACCGGCGCCAGATTGTTCAAGAACGTGGTCATTGCCACGATGCCGCTGCCGGACTGCCCGAATCCCTGGCCGGAGGAGAAGACCGCCGCGAGTGCTGAGACATACGGGGAGAGGTACTTGGTGTACAGCGGAATCAGGTCGTCCAGCGGTGTATTGGCTACCAGCCAATTGTCGATCGCGGTGCTGTTGAGTGGGTCCGACAGCGTCTTCAACACATCGGTGACTCGCGGGTTGAGCTGCGTGGCCGCCCTGATGATCTCGCCCTGCAGCGCCTGATTCTGCGCTTTGAAAGCCGCGATGGCCTGATCGATCTGCCCGTACGGATCCGCCACGTCGGCCGGCGCCGGCAATTCCGCCAACTGGGTCGCTGCCGCCGAACTACCTGCGTAGGAGTACATCGCGCCCGCGTCCTGAGCCCAAAACTCGGCGTACACGGCCTCGGTTGCGGCGATTGCGGGCGAGTTCTGCCCAAGGAAGTTGGTCGCTACCAATGCCGCCAGCAGCGCGCGGTTTGCGGCAATCACCGGCGGCGGCACGGTGGCCGCGAACGCTGCCTCGAAAGCCGTCGCCGCAGCAGTCGACTGGATTGCGGCCGCCGTAGCCTCTTCGGCACTGCTGTCCAGCCAGACGATGAACGGGGTCACCGCCGCAAGCGCTGACGCCGACGCCGGTCCGATCCACGGACCACTGGTCAGGGCGGTGATCACCGACCGGTGACCCGCCGCCGCGGCCTGCAAGTCATCGGCCAGTCCACCCCACGCGGTCGCGGCGGCCAACAACGGCCCAGCCCCCGGCCCCGCATACAGCCGCCCCGAATTTATTTCGGGCGGCAACAAGCCATAATCAACCATTGCCTGATCCCCTGATGCCTGTTGACAGTTCAGTCAGCAGTCGCTGCGCCGTTAACCGGCGGCCGGTGGCTTGGCCATGACCAGGGGCTTAAACCCATACGTCGGGACGTTCTTGCCGTAGCCACCGCCGTTGAAGAACTGCCCGAACGGCGGCGCCATTGGGAAGCTGTTGCCGGCTTCGGTGGCGCTGGCCAGGGAGGCCACGCCGGGGTTGGTGGTGGCTTGCCACGGAACCCATTTCGCCGGTGCCGACAGGGCACCGACCGGAACCGCGTTACCGAGACCGGCCGTAACGCTGCCGACCTTGCCGGCGATGCCGGCTGCCGCACCAGCTGCCCCCTGAGCTGCGGCTCCGGCGGCCGAGGCTGCGCCCTCGGCGGCTTTCGCCGCCCCGGCTGCCGCGGGCTTGGCGAAGTTTGCGATAGCCACCAAGCCGTTGGAGACCTGTCCGAAGGACTGCGATGACTGGATCATCGCCGCCAGTGAGTTGATGTAGGGCGAGAGGTACTTGCTGTACAGCGAGACAACGTCGTCCAATGGCGTGTTGGCCACCAGGTACGCGTCGATTGCAGTGCCGCTCAATGGTGTGGACAGCGTCCGCAACACGTCCGTAAACCTCGGGTTGACCTGGGTGAACGCACTGATGATGCTGCTCTGCAGCAGCTGGTTCTGCGCCTTGAAAACGGCGATGGCCTGGTCCGCCATTCCGCCGAGGTCTACCACCTGGGGCGCCGCCGACAACGGCGACAATTGGGTGGCCGCCGCCGCGCTGCCGGCATAGGTGTACATCGCTTGCGAATCTTGCGCCCAGAACTCGGCGTACTGAGCCTCAAGAGACGAGATCGCCGACGTGTTCTGCCCGAAAATGTTGGTCTGAATCGCCTCCGCCAGCAGTGCCCGGTTCGCCGCGATCAGCGGCGGTGGGACCGACGCCGCAAATGCTGCCTCATAGGCGCTCGCTGCCGCGCTGGCCTGACGTGCGGCTTGCGCGGCCTCTTCGGCACTGATGTCAAGCCAGGTGAGGAATGGACTGACAGAAGAGAGCAGCGACGCCGCCGCCGGCCCTGTCCACGGCCCACTGGTCAGCGCGGTGATCACCGACCTGTGTCCCGCCACGGCGTCCTGCAATTCTTCGGCAAGCCCGGCCCAGGCCGCCGCGGCAGCCACCAACGAACCCGCTCCGCCACCGGCGTAGATCTTCGCCGAGTTGATTTCGGGCGGCAACAAACCGTAGTCCACCACTGCTAAACCCCTCTATGCCTCAGGTCGCCTAGACCGCTGCCGCGTTGGCGGCTTCGGTCGCGGCGTACGAGCCTGCGCTGGTCGCCAAGGTCGCCGTCAGCGCTGCCTGGATCTGTGCGGCACGGGCATGCAATTCCTGGAATCGCGCGGCGTGGCCGGCGAACTGCGCCGCCGTCAGAATCGACACCTCATCAACGGCCGCGGGAACAACGCCGGTGGTGGGGCCGGCCGCAGTCGCGTTGCCGGCGTTCAAGGCTGCACCTAGGGACTGTAACTGGCTCGCTGCGGCTGCCAGGTGCTCTGGATAGGTTTGTACGAAAGACATAGGATCCTCCAGCGAACTGTGGGCTCAGGCTGCAGACACGTCAGTGTGTTGCGGTTACTGGCCACGGTATTGATCCTGAGCCGACTGCTTCAATGTCGCCCGTCTGGCAAATCCGCCCTGATCTTGCTGTTTCCGCAATATTCACCTTGATTTTTAGTCACATGGTGTTCATAGATTTCTCGCAGCTCCTTTGCAGGTTTGTGGAGGAATATCCCAAAACCATTGGCGCGCGGAAACGCCACGGAGGCTAGTAGCCGGCTTCGCATGCCGCGCAGTTGCCTTCGCGCCGAGCGATCGGCGCCATGGCAGTGAATTCCTTAAAATCGGCATCTACCAGTAGATTTGGCGATTTGCCGGGCCCGCTGACCGGGGTGTGATAGGGCGCAAGCCGGTCACCACGGGAGCACCGTGCGTCTCGTCCGGCGGGCATCAAATTAGAGCCCTGGCGGCGGGCTATCCACCACCACAGTGCGCATCCGACCCGAGTTACACCGAGACGTTACATAGCACACTTACTGCGATTCGCTAAATGTAACCCCATAGGCGAACCATACGAATCACGTACACAATAGATAAATTCAATGTGAAGATATCTATCTTCTATGCGATATGCCTTCGGCCGCCCGAGCGACCGCCTTATTTCTCACGGCGATTTTATTACACGCGCGTATCAGCGGACCGCCGGCTAAGGCTGGCAAGATTTCCGACGCCCCCTGCACCGCACTCGATCCCGGCATTGTTGGCCAAGGCGTGGCTGGCATGTGACCTCGCCGCGACAGCGACCCTGGACGCTCATCTTCATGACAGTGCTCGTGGTGGGCTCCGCACTGATCGCGGCGCTGTATGTCGGCTACCACTGCGGCCGTCGCACCGGCCACAGGCAGCCACGTTGGAAGACGCGCACCGGCCGGATCACGATGGGCATACTGGCCGCCAATCTGGTCGGCCTCGTGGTCGCGCGCCGGATTCAGCGCAGCCTGTTCGCCCAGCGCGCACTGCCGGCTTTCGTCGGCGGGTGGGGGCTGGCGCCTATCAATAGGCGACCTGTTACCCGGCTACAGGCTCTCCGCGGGAATGCGCCACGGCGGCGCCGCGGTAGGTAGAGCAGCTACTGCGCGGGCGGTCTACAGCCTGCCGGCGACGAAATCGGCGGCCTGATTGGCCATCCCGGCGTCGACATAGGCACTGGCCAAGTGCTGTGGCCAGTTCTCTTTCCAAGTGTTGGGATCCGCCGGGTTGCACACCGGGTCGGCGCCGTGGCACAGCTCGATGGTCCGGTCGTTGTAGGTCGGGTTGAAGTTCGTGATCGGCCCAGCCCACGCGCTGCCATTGCCGAACAATGCGACGGCCGCGATGTGCTGATCGGCGCCTTCGGGCAGGGGGCTGTCGAAGCCGAACGCGGCCATGGGTACCGCGAGCACCACGTCAGTGACCGCGGCGCCAAGTGAATAGCCGCCCAGGACCATGCGGGTGTTCGGGCAGTTGTTCATCACCGACTGGACGTGCCGGCTCATGTCATTGGCGCCGATGTCGATCTCGGAGTCGGCGGGGTACCTCACCGCGTACGTGTTCATGCTCCGCCCCCCGATCTTGGAGCTGAGCGAGTTGATGAAAGCGTTGCCCAGCGTTCCCGTTCCGGCCGATTCGAATCGACCGCGGGCGAAGGCGACATCGATATCCGGGCAGCCGGCCGCGGCGGGGCGAGCCGCGCCGGGCGTCCCGGCAGGCAGCACCGAGCTAGCGAGCAGCAGCGCGGCTGCGATCGCAGTTACAGCAAAGCCACGGTTCAAACACTTCTTCGCATCGGGAAGGCGCACAGCAAGATGGTAGCGACTCCGGTGCTGGCACAGCCAGCCTTAACAACAATGTTTCACCGAGATACTTGGCCGGGGGGCGACGACGGCGTGAACTACGCGGGTTTTCTGCGCAGTGACGGGCCAATCGCCATGGCGCACAGGGGTTTTACGTCGTTTAGTTATCCAATGAACACCTTGGGTGCGTTCCGTGAGGCGACCAAGCTGGGGTTCGCTTACCTCGAAACCAACATCCAGGCCAGTCGCGACGGCGTCGCGGTGATACTGCACGACCACCAAGTTCTCGTCGCCCGCAACCAATGGCGACCTGCGTAAAAGTCGCGGCGATTTAAACCGAGGGCCGTCTCGGACGGAACGGGTATCGCATTAAGTCAGTCCAAATTGCGCTGCGCCCGAATTAGCGCACCTGCGTGACGGGGGAGAACTGATGGGGGAGACGCCATGAATGCACCGGCCACAGCCACGATCAACGCAACCGAACTGGAACAGCTACTCGGCTCGTCCACGCCGCCTCGCGTGGTGGACGTGCGAACGCCCGCCGAGTTCGAGACTGCACACATCGCCGGGTCCTACAACGTGCCGCTCGACGTGCTGCGCGACCACCCGTCCGAGATCATCGAGCACCTCACGGACGACATCGTGCTGGTCTGCAAGTCCGGCCAGCGGGCAGCGAAGGCAGGGGAGTTGCTGCGAGATGCCGGTGCGCCCGCCGGTCGGGTCTTGGAGAAGGGGTTCACCGCTTGGGAGGGCAACGGGTCGGCCGTCGACCGGGGCACGCAACGTTGGGAACTCGAGCGGCAGGTGCGACTGGTCGCCGGATCGATCGTGTTGTCGTCGGTGCTCGGCAGCGTCCTGGCGCCGAAGCTGAAGTGGCTGGCCGCCGCGGTCGGCGGTGGACTGACATTTGCCGCCGTCACCGACACCTGCGCGATGGGCACCGCACTGTCGAAACTGCCGTACAACCGCGGTGCCGCTTCCGATGTCGAGTCCATCGTGACCGAACTCAGCACCTAGCAACTGTTGGGTCAGTCCGGGGCGGTCAACCCGAGTTCTTCGGCCGCCCCGTACTTGTCGTCCACCATAACGGTTGTGTGGCCGTGCTTGTCCAGGATCGACGCCGCGACTGACGCGCGGTACCCGCTGGCGCAGTGCACCCAGATCTCACCGTCAGGCAGTTCGTCGCGACGGCGGGTCAGTTCGTGCACGGGGATGTTGATCGCGTTCCGCACGTGCCCGTCTTGAAACTCGTCGTTGCGACGCACATCCAAAACGAAAACGTCGTCGCGATGAATCTCGTCGGTGAGGGACGCGAAGCTGGCGACTTGATACGAGCGTAGCCGCGATTCACCGGCCAACTCCTGAATGCCTCCGGTTGCCGCCCCGCGCACGTCGTCGACTCCGATACGTACGAGTTCCCTTTGCGCCGTTGCGATCTGGTCGGCATCGTCACCGATGAGGGTCAATGGTTCACCCCATGCGTACAGCCAACCGAGGTAGGTCAGGAAAGAGTCGGACAGTTCGAATCCGTACGAGCCACCGAGGTGGCCCGCGGCGAAGGCGGTTCGGGAGCGGAGATCTACTACCCATTCGCCCGCTTCGATTCGGCGCCGTAATTCAGCGGGGTCGACGGGTGCGGGCGCCGACAGATCAACCGGCTCAGGTCCTTTGCGATTGATCACGCCCATGTGCTCGTAATAGGCGGGGAACTCCGACAGGCTATCCAGCAACTCCTGCACGAAGGTCTCTTCGTCCCGGGTCAGGGCCGGATTGGTTTCGCGCTGCTCGCCCACCGTGGAAAAGTCGCGGCCAGAGGCGTCTGCCGAGCAGAAACTCCCGAAACCGTGCGTCGGGTACACCTCGGCGTCGGCGGGAAGTTCGGACGCCAGCCTTCGCACCGAGCGGTACTGATCGACGCTGAGGTCGTGGGCGTGGTCCTCACCGAGTAGATCAGTGCGCCCGGTGGTGTCGAAAAGCATTGAGCCGCCCGTGAATACAGCTATAGCCTGACCGTCTTCATTGTTGAGCACGTAGCTGACGTGCTCGCGGGTATGACCGGGGGTGTGCACAACACGCAAGCTGAAGGTGCCGGCGTCGATCACATCTCCGTCGCCGACCCTACGAGCGGGGTAGCCGACCTTGTCGTCACTGCGGGGGATGATGTATTCGGCGCCCGTCAAGTTGGACAGCTCCAGCCCGCCGGTGACGTAATCGTTGTGCAGGTGTGTTTCCAGCACATGACTGATGCGGTTGCTGTGGTCACCGAGGAGTTGTGTCACGCGATCGACGTCGCGCTGTGGATCGATCACCACGGCCGCCTGTTCGTCGATGACTATGTAGCTGCGATCGCCCAGGCTCGACGTTTCGATGACTTCTACCCGCATGCGTTCCCTGTACCCGGGGACGGCGCTGAGCATGCGCAGGGATCATGGCGTCATGGCCGACGACGAGCTCGACACCCTGTATGCGGCGCCGCCGGAAGGGTTCACCAAACAACGCACCGAGCTGGCCAAAGCGGCCAAACAGCGCGGTGACGCCGCAGCCGCGAAACGCATCTCTGCCGCTCGCAGACCCACCACGGCGGCGTGGCTGGTCAACCGATTAGCAATCGAAAACCAACAAGCACGGCAACGTCTGGCCGATCTTGGCGAAGACCTGCGCAACGCTCATGCGGCGATGGACGGCGACCGCATCCGGGAGCTGTCCGCTCACCAGCACCGATTGATCAAGGAGCTGACCCGGGCAGCATTCGACGCCGCCGACATCAAGAACCCATCGGGAACGCAACGCGACGATGTCGCGGGCACGCTGCAGGCCGCAATAGCTGACCCAGAAGTCCGAGCGCGGTTGGGCCGGTTGGCCAAAGCTGAACGGTGGTCTGGCTTCGGCGAGTTCGGCGACGTCGCGCCCGTATCGAACGCCGCCCGAACCAAGACCGCGCGCGAGAAACCCGGGCCTGACAAAGAGGCCGAGGCCGCCCGCGCGCGGCGCGAAAAGTTGACGGAGGCCGTGGCCAAAGCCGAACGCGCACAGGCCGCGGCCGACCGCATTGAGACGGAACGACAGGCTGAGCGTGACGCGGCGGCACTGCGCCGAGACGAGGCGTCAGCCAGCCTCCGCGAGGCCGAGCGCGAGTTGAGCGGCGCTGAAGAGAGCTACCAGAAAGCACATCGGGCCGGCGAAGTGGCCGGCGAAGCGGTGAAGCAGGCGCGGGCAGACCTGAAGCGGGCCTGAACACGCTCTTTGTTACCATCGCGCGATGCCCGAATCGGCTGGGCCTCGTGGCCAACGCGCTGTCTCACGACGCGAAGTTTTCAAGTATGCGTTCACTCCGGTTTTGCTCGGCACCGCCGCCATGGCGGCAACCGCCGAAGCTCCGAAAGCGTCGGCGGCGGCGACTACGCTGATCGACTTCGCCGAGCGCAGGATTCCGCCCGCGGAGATCAAAGCGGCCGGCTACGACGGGGTGGTGAACTACGTGTCCGCCGAGCGACCGGGCGCACACTTCGAGGCCAAACCCATCACCCGCGACTACGCCGACTCGTTGCGTGCTGCGGGTCTGCAGATCGTCAGCAACTATCAATACGGTAAGCCGGGCTGGCCTGACTCACCCTCGGACTACACCCGCGGGCACGACGGCGGGGTCGCCGACGCCCAAACCGCGCAGGGCTACCACGCCGCCGCGGGTGGTCCCGCGACTGCACCGATCTTCTTCAGCGTCGATGAGGACATCGATCACGACACCTGGAATACCGTTGCGCTGCCGTGGCTTCGAGGTATCAATTCGGTTTTGGGCGTCGGCCGCACCGGCGTCTACGGGAGCTATCAGGTGTGCGGGTGGGCGATCAGCGACGGCGTCATCGGCAACTCGACCACACCGGGCCACCGCTGGGCGTGGCAAACCATCGGGTGGTCGCACGGGCAGCGTGAGGCCGCGGCGGTGCTGTACCAGAGAGTGCTGGACGGCCCGGTCCTCAATGGCATACGCGTGGACGTCGACGATGTTCTGGCCGCCGATTTCGGGCAGTGGGACCTCAGTCGGTGAGAGCCAGGTGAGCAAGACGGCCGCTCGCGCCGGCGCGGTCAGTGCAGTGCTGGCGGCCACGGTCCTGGTCGTCTCGGCGTGCGGATCGACGGACTCCCCGGCACCTTCAACGACGGGACGCACCACCACCCTCGCCGCGTCCAGTGCTGCGCTGCCGCAAGCGACGAACTCGACCACGCTGACGAGCAGATCTCCATCGCCGCCGTCACCACGGCGTGGCATTCTGGGGGCGACTCGATAGTCGTGACTTCGTTTCGCTAGCAAATATCGACACATTACGAAAACCAGCGGCCTGATATCGATTTGTTTCCGACCAAAGTCCCGTTTTTGCTGGTCCCAGCCCCGAAGAAAGTGCAGAATTAGTACTAAGGGGATCAAAATCGGGGTGGTCAGCAATGTTGGGAACAGTGACGGACTTACAAAGTCGTCTGGAAGTATCGCCGTCGGCAATGGACGGTGTGGTGGTGTTGACCGTCACGGGTCTGCTCGATTCCACCACCTACATGAAGCTGCGCAGCGCTGTCGTCAAGGCCGCCGCCGATGAGCCCCTGGCACTCGTCGTCGAGGTCACCGACCTGACGGTGCCAGCCGGCTCAGCGTGGGCGGTGTTCACCAGTGCGCACTGGCAGATCAGTGCTTGGCGTGAGGTGCCGATGGTCCTGGTGTGCGAACATCAGGCCGGTCACGACGAGATCCGCCACAACGGCCTAACGCGGTACCTCCGGTTGTATTCGTCGCTATCCGAGGCGGTTGCGGGCGTGCCGCGCTCAGCCGCTCCGATCCGACGCCGCGCCCGGGCCGAACTGCGCTGTGGGCCCGCCAGCGTGAACCAGGCGGAGCGTCTCGTCACAGAATGGCTCACGCAGTGGTCGCTGCCCGGGTTCATCGCGGCGGCCACGACAGTCGTGACGGTGTTCATGGAGGATGTCCTCGGCAAAGCCTGCGGCGCCACCGTGCTGCTGCGATTGGAAACCAACGGCACCAGCCTCACCGTCGCCGTTGATGACGCCAATCCCGACCCCGCGGACCTTTGCGACACCGCGGAGGCGCTGCCGGGCGTGTCGGGCCTGGAACTCGTTCGAGTCCTGAGCCGGGCGTGGGGCAACACCCCCACTGATACCGGAAAGACGGTATGGGCGGTCATCGGGCCACCGGACCGCGTTCACCAATAGACGAGCGACACCCCGCGAACTCGTCGCCCGCGGGGTGTCGTGGTCAGGGTCGTTCAATCAGGTCAGGTCGAACCTGTCGTTGTTCATCACCTTGACCCAGGCGGCAACGAAGTCCTCGACGAACTTGCCCTGGTTGTCGTCCTGTGCGTACACCTCGGCCAGCGCGCGCAGCACTGAATTCGAGCCGAATACAAGGTCATTGGCGGTCGCGGTCCACTTCGCGGCACCCGTCGCCCGATCGGTGCCCTCGTAGACGTTCTCCGCGGTCTCCGACGGCTTCCACACCGTGCCCATGTCGAGCAGGTTGACGAAGAAGTCGTTGGTCAGCACGCCCGTCTTGTCAGAGAACACACCGTGCTTGCTGCCGCCGTGGTTGGCGCCCAATGCCCGCAACCCGCCGATGAGTACCGTGAGCTCCGGCGCGGTGACGCCCAACAGGTAAGCGCGCTCCAGCAACAACTGCTCGACCGGCGCCTTCTCGCCGGGTTGTACGTAGTTGCGGAAACCGTCGCCCCGCGGTTCGAGCACCGCGAACGACTCCACATCGGTGTCCTCCTGAGTGGTGTCGGTACGGCCGGGCACAAAGTGCACCGAGATCTCGTAACCGCCGTCCTTGGCGGCCTTCTCCACTCCCGCGGACCCGGCCAACACGATCACGTCGGCCAGCGAGATCTTCTTGCCGCCGGCGGCGGAACTGTTGAAGTCCTGCTGAATCCGCTCGAGAACGGGTAGCACCTGGTCCAGCTCGGAGGGCTCGTTGACCTCCCAGTTGCGCTGCGGTTCCAGACGCAACCGTGCCCCGTTGGCGCCACCGCGTTTGTCGGTGTTGCGGTAGCTTCCCGCCGCCGACCAGGCGGTCTTGACCAGCTGAGGAACGGACAGGCCGGACTCGAGCACCTTGGCCTTCAGCGCCGCGACATCCTGCTCGTCAACCAGCGGGTGGTCAACGGCCGGAACCGGGTCCTGCCACAGCTGCGGCTCGGGAACCCACGGACCGAGGTACCGCGAAATCGGCCCCAGATCGCGGTGCAGCAGCTTGTACCAAGCCTTGGCGAACGCCTCGGCCAGCTGGTCGGGGTTGTTGAGCCAACGCTGCGTGATTTCCCGGTAAATCGGGTCTTCCCGCAACGAGACGTCGGTGACCAGCATCGTCGGAGCGCGGCTCGGTCCACCGAAGGGGTCTGGGATAGTCCCCGCTCCGGCGCCATCCTTCGCGGTGTACTGAAATGCCCCGGCCGGGCTCTTGGTCAGCTCCCACTCATAGCCGTAGAGCGTCTCCAGGAAGGTGTTGTCCCACTTCGTCGGAGTGGGCGTCCAGACGACCTCGAGGCCACTGGTGATGGCGTCCTTGCCACTTCCGGTGCCGTAGGTGCTCTTCCAGCCCAGCCCCTGCTGTTCGATCGGGGCGCCCTCCGGCTCGGGTCCGACATCGTCCCCGCTGGCGCCGTGTGTCTTGCCGAAGCTGTGACCGCCCACGATGAGCGCGGCAGTCTCCTCGTCGTTCATGGCCATCCGGCCGAACGTCTCCCGGATGTCGTGCGCGGCAGCAACAGGATCCGGTTTGCCCTCTGGGCCTTCCGGATTCACGTAGATCAGACCCATGGTGGTGGCACCGTAGGGCTCAGCCAGATCGCGCTTGCCCGAGTAACGCTTATTGGTGCCCAGCCAGGTGTCCTCTTCGCCGAACAGAATCTCTTCGGGCTCCCACACGTCGGTACGGCCGAAGGCGAACCCGAAGGTCTGGAATCCCATGTCCTCGAGCGCCACATTTCCGGCGAGGAGCAGCAGGTCTGCCCAGGAGATCTTGTTCCCGTGCTTCTTCTTGACCGGCCACAGCAGCCTGCGCGCCTTGTCCAGGCTCGCGTTGTCCGGCCAACTGTTCAGCGGGGCGAACCGCTGCAGGCCCTGACCGCCGCCGCCGCGGCCGTCGAAAATTCGGTAGGTACCGGCCGCGTGCCAGCTCATCCGGATGAAGAATCCCCCGTAGTGGCCGTAGTCGGCCGGCCACCAGTCCTGCGAGGTGGTCAGGACCGAGACGAGGTCGGCCTTGAGCGCGTCGACGTCGAGTTTGGCGAACTCCGCGGCGTAGTCGAAGTCGTCGCCCAGCGGGTTGGCCTGAGGCGAGTGCGGGTGAAGTTTAGCTACGTCGACCTGGTTGGGCCACCAGTCCTGGTTGGTTCGGGGCGCGTCTGATGCCGGCGTCGGCGACGGGATTGCCGGGTTTTCGCTGTCGGACACAACATTCCTTCCGGGTTATTTGAAACGGGCTGCGATCACGGGTTGTGATCAGGAATCGGTACTCGAGCAATCAGGGCATACGCCCCAGTAGATGACCTCGGCCTCGTCAAGAACGAAGCCGTCGAGGACATTGCCGTCGTCTGATGGAGTCAGACACGGAGCGTCGCCGACCGCGCAGTCGATGTCGGCGATGACTCCGCAGGATCGGCAGACCACGTGGTGGTGGTTGTCGCCGACACGTGATTCATAGCGCGCCACCAGCCCGGACGGCTGGATACGCCGGAGCATACCCACCGCGGTCAGCGCATTGAGTACGTCGTACACCGCCTGGCGGGACACATCGGGCAAGCCCTGTCGCACCGTGGAGAAGATCGTCTCGGTGTCGGCGTGGGGGTGAGCGCACACCGCCTCCATCACCGCGATCCGGGGACGCGTCACCCGCAAATCCGCCAAGCGCAACTGCTCGGCGTAATCCTGGGCTGAGGACACAACCCCCATAGTTCGCGCTTATCTGGAGTCAGTCAAGACTTTGTCGCGAGGTAATCTTCTCATTCTGCGGCCGATTTGTAACGGGCACCGAGCACCCGAGAGGAGCGGCGATGCACCGAGTGCAGTGGACGCCGTCCGGGGTCAGGATGCGACTGCAGGCCGGCGGCGAGGGCGATATCGACTGGCTCTTCCTGCCCGGCGGCCCGGGAATCGGTTCGGAGAGCTTGCGAGAACTTATCGACGCCGTCGACGTGCCGGGTCGCTCGTGGTTGGTCGATCTGCCGGGGGATGGGTCCAACATCGACGCCCCGGGGGCGCCCGATGATCCGTACCCGCTGTGGCCGCAGGTACTGCTCGAAGCGGCCCAGGCCGTCGACAACCCGGTCTATGTCGGACATTCCACTGGGGGCGAATACCTGCTCGCCACACCGGCTTTGGCCGGACAACTGGCGGGCCTGGTGCTGATCAGCACCGCCCCGGACGCCTCCTGGATGCCGGTGTTCGAGGAGATGGTCAGCAACGATCCGTTGCCGGGCGTCGAAAACGCCGATGCGCGTTATGAATCCGAACCGACAGTCGAGAATCTGCGGGCCGTCGCCGTCGAATCTGCGCCGTGGAACTTCGTCGGCGACGCGGTGGCCACCGGCGCGGAGTTGCTGTCGCGCATGCCCTATAACCCGGACGCCGTGCGTTGGTCCGCCGAAAATTTCGATCGCGACTACGAATTGGCTTGGTGGCCAGCTACATTACCCGTCTTGATCGTGAGCGGCGCCGAGGACCGCATCGTCACCCAGTCGCTGTGGCGCCCTCAGCACTTCCACACCGGGAACGTGATCTGGCATGTCATCGCCGACGCGGGCCACTTCCCGTGGATCGAACGGCCCGCGGCGGTGCGGGATGCGTTCGCCGAACTGACGCTACGTATCAAGAGGTGACCGCACGGTCCAGGCTGGCCAGCGAAGCGGCGAGATAGTCCTCGGTAAATATCGGCATCCCACCGACTTGGTCGCGAAATGCCTGAGGTGTGTCCGTCCAGTCGTAGGTGAGGGTGACGTCGGTGCGATCGCCGTTCGGAGCGAGGTCGTAGCGCCAGAACCAGCCGCCCGGATCGTGCGCACCAGAGTCATCGAGCTGGCCCGTGCACCAGGCGATGGCCCGGTCTTTCTCGAAGACGGTGACCACGTTGTAAGCGACGTAGTCGCCGCCCGCGGCTTCGAGATACATGTTCATGGCGAACATCTGACCGGTGCCGGTGATCGGTGCAGCGTCCACCGCGTCGCGAACCCAGTCGCCGGGCTCGGTATTGGAATGACGGGCCGGATCGGCCAGTAGCGCAAAGATTTCGGCCGGCGATGCGGCAATCGTCTGCGTTGCGACGTAACTCTCGTTGCTCATCCGTTGTCCTTCGGTCCGTATGCGGCGCCGATGCCGGGCGAGTCGAGCCAACCGGAGTAGGTGGGCCGAGAGGGCCAGCCCGGCGGCGAATCAAGCCATTCCTCTTGGCGACCCCACGGCAGGATGTCGATCAAGCCGAACGAGTGGCTGAGTTGCTCGGTGCCGCGGCCGGCCGTGTGCCAGGTGCGATACACAGAGTCCCCGTCGCGCAGGAAGACGTTGACTCCGAAACCCCCTCCGGGCGGCGCGTCCACGTCGGCAGCGAACGGGCTGTCCGACGACGAGTACCAGTCCATCTGGTTGCCGACTCGGCGCTTGTAGGCCAGTGCCTCGTCGATCGTGCCAGTGGTGACAATGACGAACCGGGCGTCGTAGCTCTCCAGGAACTCCAAGCGGGTGAACTGCGATGTGAAGCCCGTGCATCCGGGGCACTGCCACTGTGCGCCGGGTGACCACATGTGGTTGTAGACGATGAGCTGCGAACGGCCCGCAAACACATCCTGGAGACGCACGGGACCGTCGGCGCCGATCACGGTGTATTCGGGCAGCTCGACCATCGGCAGGCGGCGCCGTTGGGCCGCGATGGCGTCCAACTCGCGGGTCGCCGCCTTCTCGCGTTTACGCAGCTCATCGAGCTGGGCCCGCCACGTCTGATGATCAACGGTGGGTGGCAGGGCGTGGGTATCGGGCATGACTCCAACCTCTCTCGGTCGAACGTTTCCGCTTTTCATAGGTATGACCGTTGGCGGGCAGAGAACTCATCGGGACCGGCAACTGACAGTCGATTCGTCGTTTGTGGCGGTCACGCCAGGGAATTCGCCTGGCATGGCTAAGCACCTGAAGCCCCACTTCGAAGACGTACAGGCACACTACGACCTGTCCGACGAATTCTTCCGGCTGTTCCTCGATCGCACCCAGACCTACAGCTGCGCGTATTTCGAACGCGACGACATGACGCTCGAGGAGGCCCAGCTGGCCAAGATCGACCTGTCACTGGGCAAGCTGGGGTTGCAGCCGGGTATGACCCTGCTCGACATCGGCTGCGGCTGGGGTGCCACGATGCGCCGCGCCATGGAGGAGTACGACGTCAACGTCATCGGACTGACCCTGTCCAAAAATCAAGCCTTGCATGTACAGCGGACCTTCGACGAGATGGACAGTCCGCGCAGCAGGCGGGTGCTGCTGCACGGCTGGGAAGAGTTTTCCGAACCCGTTGATCGGATTGTGTCCATCGGCGCGTTCGAGCATTTCGGCCATGACCGCTACGACGACTTCTTTGCGCTGGCCTACAAGATCCTGCCGGCCGACGGGGTGATGCTGCTACACACAATCACCGCGCTGAGCCGAGATCAGCTCGCGCAATCCGGCCTGCCCATATCGATGAACATCATCCGCTTCGTCAAGTTCATCATCACCGAGATCTTCCCGGGCGGACGGTTGCCGGATGTCGACATCGTCGCGAAGCATTCCGCTGCCGCCGGTTTCACGCTGACGAAACGACAGTCGCTGCAGCAGCACTACGCCAAGACCCTCGATCTTTGGGCCGAGGCCCTCGCGGCGCACCGGGACGAAGCCGTCGCCGCCCAGTCAGAAGAGGTCTACCAGCGCTACATGAGATATCTGACCGGCTGCGCGGACAATTTCCGCACCGGCTATATCGACGTCAATCAGTTCACGCTGGAAAAATAGCCACAGCGTCTCGGTCGGTCGTACTCTCGCGCGTTTGGGAACTGACGTTGCGGTGTATAGATAGCTACGGCTCCGCGATAGCAAACCTGACCCTGACCCTTGAAAGGCACCACGCTGATGATCAAGCCCCTCGCCCCCGTGGGTATCGTCATTGCCGCGCTGATGTTCAGCGGCTGTTCGCCCTCAGAGGTCATCAACACCGGCGGCGACACCAAATGCAAGGATTTCGTCTCCCAGGACGACAAGAAGCAGAGCAGCGAGGTCAGCAAGATGCTCAAGGACAAGAGCGGAGCTGACCCGACTTCACTGGAAATCAATGCAACGAGCGCTTCGGTGAAGATTTACTGCCAGACGCTGGGCAAGCCGGACAGCAAAATCTCGGAGGCTCCGCACGGCTAGCTGCGGGTCGGCCGTTTGGCGATAACGAGCCGGACGGCTGTCCAGCTGGGCCGTCTCTGAGAATCGCCCAGCAAGGACAATGACCACTGTGTCGGCGCTCTTTTGGCGACCGATAGGTTCAACTGATGAGCGAAGAGAACACCGACTCCACCGAGCGGTTGTTCGCGCTCGCCCAGCAGGTGCGGGGCTTCATGCCCGATCATGAGGGCAGGGCGCTGTACGACGCTGCGGTCCGATACCTGGCCGGTGGCGTCGGTGTCGAGATCGGCACCTACTGCGGCAAGTCGGCGTTGCTGCTCGGCGCTGCGGCGCAGCAAACCGACAGCGTGCTGTACACGATCGACCACCACCACGGCTCCGAGGAGCATCAGGTCGGCTGGGAGTACCACGACGCGTCGCTCGTCGACGAAGTGACGGGACTCTTCGACACGTTGCCGACATTTCGCCGAACCCTTGATGGCGCCGGTCTCGACGACCACGTCGTCGCCGTCGTGGGCAAGTCACCGATCGTCGCGCGGGGGTGGCGTTGCCCGCTGCAATTCCTCTTCATCGACGGCGGGCACACCGAGGCTGCCGCTGCCCGCGACTTCGACGGGTGGGCCAAGTGGGTCGCCACCGGTGCGGCGCTCGTCATCCACGACGTATTCCCCGACCCGAACGACGGCGGCCGCGCTCCGTACCAAATTTATTGTCGCGCTTTAGATTCCGGCCAATTCCGGGAAGTGGGAGCGACGGGTACGCTGCGGGTGCTCGAACGCACCGGCGGTCAGGCCGGCGAGCAGATCTAGTCGCGATCGCCAGCGCGGCGGCCCGCCGCGTGCAGCGGGTCGCGACCATCGGACCGTCGCGATCGCCAGCGCGGCGGCCCGCCGCGTGCAGCGGATCGCGACCATCGGACCTACTTAACGGCCAGGCCCGGTAGCAACGCATTCGCAGTCGAAGTCGGTCTGCAGCCCCATCGGCAGCGCGTCGCCGCGAAAGATCCCGGCGCCCGCCGTGGTGTCGGAGAGTGCATCCGCCGCCAGGATCATGGCGGCACCCGTCCAGGTGGTTCGCTCTTCCGGCCAACGCTTTCCGTCCGCGAACACCAGACCCGTCCAGTAGGAACCGTCGTCCTCGCGCAGGTGCTGCATCGCGCTGAATTGCCGGTGGGCCGCGGACCGGTGACCGATCGCGTCCAGCGCCATGACGAGCTCACACGTCTCCGCACCGGTAACCCAGGGCCGATCGGCCACACAGCGAATGCCGATACCGCCCACCACAAAGTCGTCCCAGCGCTCCCGAATGCGCGCTGCCGCAGCCGGACCCCGAAGCGCACTACCCAAAATGGGGTAGTACCAGTCCATCGAGTAGCGGTCCTTCTCGGTGAAGGCCTCAGGGTGCGCGACGATCGCGTGGCCCAACCGGCCGAGTGCGAGTTCCCACTCGGGTTGCGGTTCACCGATCAAGGCCGCGAGCGCCAGCGCGCAGCGAATGCTATGGAATATGCTGGCATTGCCGGTCAGCAGAGCTTCCGGAAGGGGGCCTTCTTCGCTTCTGGCCCAACAGATTTCGCCATAGCCGATCTGCAGGTCCATGACGAAATCGATTGCCTTCTGCACTACCGGCCACATCGTGGCGGCGAATGCCCTGTCGCCCGTGACGAGCACATGGTGCCAGACGCCGGTGGCGATGTAGGCGCAGAAGTTGCTGTCGCTGTTGGCGTCCTCGACGATGCCCGAACGAATCTGGATGGCCCAGGAGCCATCTGGCCGCTGCATTCGACGGCACCAGTCGAACGCCGCCCGCGCCGGTTCGAGCAGACCGGCCGCGGTCAGCGCCATGGCGTTCTCCAAGTGGTCCCACGGGTCGGTATGGCCGCCCGAAAACCAGGGGATAGCACCCGATGGCTCCTGCGCGGCGGCGATCGAACGCGCGGTCTGCCGGCACTGCTCGGCAGTGAGGACGCCCGCTACGGCCGGCGGGTTACCCCGACGCAACTGAATATCCCAATGTGGCCTGGGCCTCCGCCGCGTGCTGTGAGTCCTTCTGGACGGACTTCGTGAAATAGATCGCCACGCTCTTGCCCACCAGCGGGTTGAGCACCGATTCGGCGATCTGGGTGATCTTCGGCCGCTGCATCAGATCCCACACCAGCAGCTTGTGATAGGTGGTCACCGCGCGATGGTCGGTGTTCGACACTCCGACAGCGCATTTCAGCCACCAGAACGGCGAGTGCAGCGCATGCGCATGATGCGTGTGCGTCAATTCCATTCCGCGGCCGGCGATTTTGTCTCGCAGTGCACTGGCTCGGTAGATGCGGACGTGGCCGCCCTCGTTGCTGTGGTATTCATCGGACAGTAACCAGCAGACTCGCTCGGGAAGCCACCGCGGCACGCTGACCGCCAGTGTGCCGCCGACTTTGAGAACTCGGACCAGTTCGGCGATCGCGGCGTCGTCGGAAGGAATGTGCTCCAGGATCTCCGAGGCAATGACGCAGTCGAACGTCTCGTCCGCATAGGGCAGGTTGAGCGCGTCGCCGCGAACCACCTTGGCCGAAGCCGTTTCCGGCGCCTCGCCGGTCTCGGCCATTGCGCGCAGAATGCCGTCCACGGACCGCAAGTCGTCAGCGTTCTGGTCGAACGCAATCACATCGGCACCGCGCCGATACGCTTCGAAAGCGTGCCGGCCCGCGCCGCAACCCACGTCGATCACCGTCGTGCCGGGTCCGATACCCAGTCGGTCGAAATCAACGGTCAGCATTGCGCCTCGCCTCC
This sequence comes from Mycobacterium sp. IDUB_37, assembly GCF_055419245.1. NCBI lineage: Bacteria > Bacillati > Actinomycetota > Actinomycetes > Mycobacteriales > Mycobacteriaceae > Mycobacterium > Mycobacterium sp. IDUB_37. Next base: position 145,451 of record NZ_JBVAXG010000014.1, read on the forward strand.
GGTGCCGGCTCGTCGGTCAATCGCGCGCTGGTAGATCTGAACGGTCTGCGCGGCCACCGCTTCCCAGCTGAACACGTTGACAGCGCGTGCCCGTCCGGCCCGGCCCAGGCTGCGGCGCTTCTCCGGCGAATCGAGCAGCTTCCCGAGAGCCGCGGTCAGTGCGTCGACGTCGGCGGGGGCCACCAGTTCGGCGCAAGAACCGTCGGTACCAACAACTTCGGGCAGCGCGCCAACTCGGCTGGCCACTATCGGCGTTCCACTCGCCATCGCCTCCACCGCGGGCAACGAAAACCCTTCGTAGAGCGACGGAATGCACGCAACCTCGGCCGAGGCGAACAGCGCGGCGAGCTCGGCGTCCGGAAGTCCACTGGCGATGTGAACGATGTCGGAGATACCGAGTTCGGCGATCAGTTTGTGCGTGGGGCCGTTGGTTTCGACCTTGGCGACCAGACGCAATTCGAGATCCCGATTGATCCGCAGCTTCGCGATCGCGTGCAGCAGGGTGCTGACGCCCTTCAGCGGGGTATCGGCACTCGCGATCGCGATGACCCGGCCCGGTTGCCGTGCAGCGGAACCCGGCTTGAACAGTTCAGTGTTCACACCCAGCGGGACCACATGCAATTGCTCGCGCAAGACGGCGAAGTCACTGACTATGTCGTCTGCCGAGGACGACGAGACGGTCAGCAGGTCCGGAATCTGGCGGGCGACTTGCTTCTGCATGCCGGAAAACCCATACCAACGGTGCACCAACGGTTTCCGCCACCACTTCGCGGCGGCCAGGTCCAACAGCCGATCACGCGTGATGGGGTGGTGCACGGTCGCCACCACCGGCATCCCCGATCCGGCGATGGTGAGCAGACCGGTGCCGAGGCTCTGATTGTCGTGAACGACGTCGAAGTCCGCGGCACGGCCGGCCAGGAGTCGGGCCACCCGCATGGTGAACGTGCGTGGCTCCGGAAACCCCGCGGTCCACATGGTGGCAAGTTCCAGCATGTCGATCGAGTCACGGATCTCGCTGGGACGCGGCACCCGGAACGGGTCCGGTTCCCTATACAGATCGAGGCTTGGCACCTTGGTCAGGCGAACCCGGGGATCGAGCAGTTCCGGGTAGGGCTGACCGGAGAAGACCTCGACGTAGTGACCGAGATCTACCAGGCCGCGGCTGAGGTGCCGCACGTAGACACCCTGCCCGCCGCAGTGATCTTTACTCCGGTAGGACAGCAGAGCTATTCGCATACACAACCTTTCGCAACCAGCGATCGACCGGGGAAAGGGGCCCGTCCCATTGCAGTCAGCGGACCCGCGTACGACGAGACGGACGACGCGACAGCAAACTGGACATGTGTCCAGATTATAGTTCGCTCAACTAAAGGACGCAAACGGAGCCCCGAAAACACCACAACCCGCTGTTACCGTGCGCAGTGAAACCGAAACCACCAGGGAGAAGCATGCGAAGCAGCAGCTACGCCTTTGCGACGGCAACGATGATGATCGCGCTGGCCGCGTCCGCATGCGGTAGTTCCTCCAACTCGGGTACCACCACCATTTCCACGTCGACCGGGGCCACGACCGTCTCGTCCCAACGTACGGTTACGACGACGGCTGGCGCGAACGCAACCCTGCAGGCGCTGATACCCACCCCGGCCAGTGCATCGCGGACTGACGGTCCCGATGCCCTCCAAGAAGATGGCATCCACATTCACTTCCTGGTCAATGGGTCCCCGACCGATGTGATGGGTGCGTACAAGACCGCGCTCGAAGTCCAAGGCTGGGCGGTGACCGTGGAAAGTTCCGGCCGATCCGGTGGGGGCGGGGGAGCGACGTACACCGGAACCAACGGCGGTGCGTTCGGAGTCTTCACCGGCGGTGGCTACGGGAACGCGACCGACATCGACGCTTGCGCCTGGCCGGCCAAGCATTCCACTGACAAATGCGGCCACGGGACCGGGCGCTAGTGTCAACGAGATGACGGCGCAACGTATCCCAAAGGAACTTCGCCACCGCGATCCGGAATTCATCCGCGCCGTCCTGCCCCCGCTGTGGTTGGCGGCGACAGTGTGGTTCCGCGCCGAAGTCCACGGCTTCGAGAACGTTCCCGATGAGCCGGTGCTGTTCGTCGGAAACCACAGCGGCGGTGGCGCCACCCCCGACACCTTTGTCTTCCTGCTCGCCTACAACACCTATTTCACCGTTGAAGGCCGGCCCTTGTATGCGCTGGCGCACGACACCATCACCGCCGCACCTGGCATCGGGACGTTGACCCGAAAGCTCGGTGTGGTTCCGGCGGCCAACTCCTTCGCCGAGCGTGTCTTCGCCAGCGGCGGCTCGGCGCTGGTCTATCCGGGCGGCGACGTCGAGGCACTGCGGCCCTGGCGCGAACGGAACAGGATCGTCTTCTCTGGCCGCAAGGGATTCCTGCGCTTGGCCCACCGCGCCGGCGTCAAGATCGTCCCGGTGGTTGCTGCGGGCGGCCATGACACCCTGTTCGTCCTCAACGACGGTCGTCGCACGGCCCAGCTGTTGAGATTGGACAAGCTGGCCCGGGTGAAGAGCATGCCGATGACACTCAGCGTGCCCTGGGGTCTATCTCCGCTACCGCTGCCGCAATTCCCTCTACCTGCAAAGATCCGCATGCAGGTGCTCGAGCCAATCGACCTGCAGGAACGTTTCGGAGAGGACCCGGATTGGGATCGCGCCTACGACTATGTCACCAGCGCCATGCAGGTCGGATTGTCCAAACTGGCCAGCAAGACCATCATCCCGATGATCCGGTGACATGACTCAGACAGTTACGGTCACCCGTCACCTCCGCTGCCCCTTCGAAACGAGCAGCACATTCGTCACCGACCCGCACAGTCTGTTCCCCGAGGTATCCACCTTCACCCGGTGCCGATTCGTCAAAAGCCGGGACGACGGCGAACTGTGGGATGTCTTCATGGACGGCGGCACCATTCAACTCGGTGGTCGAGTGCTGATCAAACACCCCACCGGGAGTCTGCTGACGTGGCGGTCCGTGCAGGGAACCCGGCACTCGTTCTCGGCCCTGGTGGAGCAGGAAGGAGACGGCAGCCGCCTCACACTGACCTTGACATTCACGACTTCCGGGTTCGGTATCGCTCGGATCAGTGAGTGGATCGGGCGCGGTCTGGTCGGACGCAGCCTGGACGCTGCCGTCGAGGAAATTCGCCACCACCTGGAATTCGAGAGGTAGTTGACGCGCCGCTGCGGTGAAGATCACGTGGCGAGGGCAAAAATCACGCGGCTTCAATATGGTTTATTTGTAAAGGATATGCAAACGGCGCAGAAACTTGCCGTTGAGTAGACCGCGTGTTATTACGATCTCCGCTCAAGCCTCTCGGGCATGAGGGTGCCGTTCGACCAAGGGCGGACGGGTCCAGATCATCCGTCCAATCGACCGGAGGAGTCGCCATGGACTTTGCGATGCTGCCGCCTGAGATCAACTCCACCCGGATGTATACCGGCCCTGGCTCGGGGTCGATGCTGGCCGCGGCGTCGGCGTGGGATGAACTCGCGACCGAGCTGTACGCAACGGCAAGCCTCTACGAGTCCGAGATCACCGCATTGACGGCCGGGCCGTGGGTGGGGCCGTCATCAATATTGATGGCGGCGGCGGCCTCCCCGTACGTCGAGTGGATGAGAACCGCGGCCGCCCAAGCCGAGCAGACGGCCGGCCAGGCCGCTGCGGCGGCGGCCGCCTATGAAACCGCTTTCGCCGAGACGGTGCCACCACCGGTGGTCGCAGCCAACCGCGCGCTAATTATGGCGCTGACCGCGACGAACTTCTTCGGACAGAACACGCCGGCGATCGCCCTGCTCGAAACTCAGTACGCCGACATGTGGGCGCAAGACACGTCCGCCATGCAGGGCTACGCGGGTGCATCCGCGTCGGCGACGACACTGACCCCGTTCAATGAACCGTCGTCCAGCACCGCGCCGGCCGGCTTGTCGAACCAGGCCGCCGCGGTGGCCCAAGCCGCCGAAACCGACGCGGGAGGCGTGCAGAGCGCCGTCAGTTCGGCCCAGCAAACACTGTCCGCGGTCCCCAATGCGCTGTCCACCTTGGCGAATCCGGCCGCAATCGGCGATGCGCTGGGGCCGCTGGATGTGATCGACCTTCTGTCCGACCTGAGCGGCCTGTTCGTCGACCCCGAAATCGGCACGGCCGGGCTGACACTAGACGGGATTCTGGCCGGCACGGCGTTGCCGTACGACATCAACGGTTACTTCGTCGGCGTGCATACCGACGACATCGTGAGTGGGTGGGCCGGCGTCCCGACTTGGCCGGGACCACAGTTGCCGTCCCCGATTTCATCGCCAGAGGTAAATGTTGCACCACTGTCGGCAGGCCTTGGCCAAGCCGCGACCGTCGGATCGCTGTCAGTGCCGTCGGGTTGGACGACCGCGGCCCCGGCCACGCGACTGGCCGCGTTGGCGTTGCCGGCTACCAGCGTCGGCGCGACAGCAGAGGCCTCCGCGGCCGGCGCAGGGAGCGTTTTCGCCCAGATGGCGCTGGCGGGGATGGCCGGGCGCGCGATGGCCGGCACGGCCGCGACCGGTGGTTCCGCCGGGCCCCGCGTGCGGGAACGGGCCGGCGTCGCGACCAAGCGCGGCGCGCAGGCGCCAGCAGCGACCGATGCCCCTTCGGAGCCGAAGGACGAGTCGGCGACGTCACGACCGCAGCTTCCGCCAGGCGGACCGATCACCAGCATCGCTGCCGAACTGCGGGAGCTGGCTTCGCTGCGCGACGCCGGAATCCTGACCCAAGAGGAATTCACCGACCAGAAGCGGCGCCTGCTCCCACAGTGAATCCTCGGCTGATGGTCGGCAGCTTGCAGGCATAACAGGTGCTTCTCCCGCTCAGTCTTCGACCTCGATTACGAACACCGGCCAATTAAACGCGTCCCAGGCGATGGCTGTTTCGTTTCACGGATCTGCAATTCGCGCCATGGATGAAAATGCGGTCGGCGCCGGTAATAACGCGATTTGCTGCTCATTCAAGAGTCCTCCCTTGGGGTTAGGATCGGCGGCGACCGATGTGTGGCGAAATCGCAAGAAAAGACCAATTGCACGGTTCGGGGCATTTTCGGGGAAAGTCAGTTTGTTTTTGCCGGTTGCAAGTCATCTTCGTATCGTTTAGCTGAACTTGACCGGGGGGGTTTTCACGACTCTTGGGTCGTGTCTGAGGGATAAACGGGGTCCCGATGTCATTTCTGATCGCAGCACCTGACGTGCTCAGTGCCGCCGCTTCGAACTTGGCTGGTATCGGCTCGACGCTCGAGTCGGCCAACGCCAGCGCGGCCGGCTCGACCACCAGCCTCTTGGCGGCGGCCGAAGACGAGGTATCCGCCGCAATCGCGGCCGTCTTCGTCGTGCACGGCCAGACGTATCAAGCCGTCAGCGCACAAGCTGCGGCGTTCCACGGTCAGTTCCTGCAGAGCCTGTCGGTAGGCGCGGCGTCGTACGCCACCGCCGAGACCACCGTGGCCGGTCCGCTGCAGCCATTTCTGGACGTGATCAACGCACCGACACAGGCATTATTGGGCCGCCCGCTGATCGGCGATGGCATCAACGGCGTCGACGGGACCGGTGGCGCCGGCGGAGCAGGCGGACTGCTGTACGGCAACGGTGGCCGGGGTGGTTCGGGAGGCACCGGACAAGCGGGTGGCGCGGGAGGGTCTGCCGGCCTGATCGGCAACGGCGGTGCTGGTGGCGTGGGCGGATCGTCTGGCGCGGCCGGCGCCTCCGGTGGAGCCGGCGGCAGCGGCGGCATCTTGTTCGGCAGTGGCGGGGCCGGCGGCACCGGCGGCTTCGGCGGTACCGGAACCGGAGGCCTCGGCGGCGGCGGCGGGGCGAGCGGACTGCTGTACGGCAACGGTGGATCGGGTGGCGCGGGTGGCGGCTCCACTGCCGGTGGCGGGGGCGTAGGCGGCGACGGCGCGACTGCAGGGGTGATCGGCAACGCTGGGACCGGCGGCGCCGGTGGTAACGGAGGAGGCACCGGCGCCGGCGGAGCGGGTGGCACCGGCGGTGACGCTTTGCTCGGCGTCGCGGGTGCCGGCGGTGCCGGTGGCAGCGCGAACGGTACCGGGGTAGGCGGCGGCGGCGGCGTCGGCGGCAACTCGTACGTACTCGGCCTCGGCGGTGCCGGTGGCGCCGGCGGCAACAGCGTGGGCGCCGATGCGGGAGCCGGTGGTGCCGGTGGCACGGCCTTTGCGGTCGGCTTCGGCGGCGACGGCGGTAACGGAGGCATCAGCGCAGGCGGCTTCGGCGGTGCCGGCGGCGCGGGAGCCGCCGGCGGGCTGCTGCTCGGCAGCGGTGGGCACGGCGGCGCCGGTGGCGCGAGCACCGGCCTGATCGGGGCCGGCGGGGCTGGTGGGGGCGGCGGCAACGCCTGGTTGCTGGGCGAAGGTGGTTCGGGCGGAGCCGGAGGCAGCAGCCTGAACGGCGCCGGCGGCGCCGGCGGTGTCGGCGCGGGCAGTGGAGTCCTTTTTGGTAGTGGCGGATCTGGCGGAAACGGTGGCAGCACTGCCCAACTCAATGGCGCACCCGGAAATGGCGGCACCGCCGGCAACGCCGGACTGTTCGGCAGAGGCGGTAATGGTGGGGCTGGTGGCGCATCCAATAACGCCCTCGGTGGCTTCGGCGGTAATGGCGCCCTCGGCGGTAACGGTGGTTTCCTGCTCGGCAGCGGTGGCCACGGCGGAAAGGCAGGCATCAGCGCGGCAGGCACCGACGGCATCGGCGGCGGCGGCGGCAACGCCTGGATATTCGGCAACGGCGGCGACGGCGGCAACGGCGTACTCGGCGGCAACGCCGGGCGGGCCGGTCTACTGATCGGCCACGGTGGTGACGGTGGAACGGCCCGTAACGGTGCCAACGGCGGCTTCCTATACGGCGACGGCGGCGACGGCGGCGACGGCGGCACCGAACTCGGCGCCAACGGTGGGAGCGGTGGTAGGTCCTGGCTGTTCGGCGTCGGCGGAAGCGGGGGTGCCGGCAGCATCGGCCGCACCGGCGTTTTTGCTGGAGGCGGCTTTGCGGGCGGTGCCGGCGGTGCGGCCGGGTTCATCTACGGCTTCGGTGGTACCGGCGGGGCCGGAGGCAACGGAGCGGTTGGAACTCTCGGACTGGCGGGCGGCACGGGTGGCCTCGGCGGGGTCGGCGGCGCCGCCACACTGTTCGGGACCGGTGGGTTCGGCGGTCAGGGCGGTCAGGGCGGTGCCATAGGTACCGGCTTGGCTGGCGGCGCGGGCGGGCACGGAGGTAATGCTGGTCAGAGCGGGTTCTTCGGCGGCAACGGAGCGGGTGGCGGATACGGCGGCTTCGGTGGGGACGGCGGTGTTCTAGGCGTTGGCGGCGCTGGTGGCGGGGGTGGTGACGGCGCGTCGACGGTTCTGTTCGGCAACGGTGGGTCTGGCGGCGTCGGCGGCGGTGCCGGCGCCGGCCTGAACGCAGTTGGCGCGGGTGCTACCGGGGGGCACGGCGGTGGCGCAGGTAACAGCGGATTCATCTTCGGCAACGGTGGCGGCGGCGGAACCGGCGGCCCCGGCGGCAACAACGCAAGCCCGGCCAACCCAGGCGGCGAGGGCGGTTTCGGCGGTAACGGAGGCAACGTCACCTTCATCGGACGCGGAGGAATCGGTGGCGTCGGCGGCGTCGGCGGCGTTGGCGTGCCGATCGGGAGTACCGGGTCTATCGGAAGCTCCGGCCGCAACGGACTGTTCGGTTGATGCGGTCGGCGCGCGGTGAGCGATTTCGATTTCGATTGACGCAAGTCGTCATCGACTAGCGGCTTCAGCGCACTGACCAGCAGCAAGCTTTTTGGTGCTGGCGGAACATGAACTCCGGTTGGCGAGACCGCCTGTTAAGCACATGTTCAATACTGATTCCGTTTGACACCTTGAGTCACATTTCGGACTAACCGCGTGCGGTACAAGCGTACGCACAAAGACTTTTTGGATTAACTACTAGGTTTTTGGCGGAGATATTATTTGTTTTTACGGGTTTCGAGTTATCTTCGTACCGGCTTTGCCAAATTAACATGACCCGTGGTGATTTCGCGATTCTTGGGTCCTGTCCGATAAACGAACGGGTTTGCATGTCGTATTTGATCGCAGCACCAGATGTGCTAATTGGAGCGGCTTCAGAATTGGCGGGCCTCGGTTCGTCAATCGAGACGGCCAACGCGACTGCGGCCGCTGCGACCACCAGCCTGGTGGCCGCAGCTCAGGACGAAGTGTCAACGGCTATTGCGGCCCTGTTCGGCACTCACGGTCTCGCGTATCAGGACATCAGCGCACAAGCCGGGGCGTTTCACAGTCGGTTCCAGCAGTACTTGATCGCGGGGGCCGGCCAATACGCCCTTGCCGAGACGGCCAACGCGGCGCCTTTGGAAGCTATCGGACAGGCCGTCGCGGGTGTGCTCAATGCGCCCAGTTACGCACTGTTCGGGCGGCCATTTGTCGGCGATGGCGCAAACGGCACTGCACCCGGCCAAGCCGGTGGGGCCGGTGGATTGCTGTACGGCAACGGTGGTGCCGGCGCGGGCGGTGCGACCGGGCAAGCCGGCGGGACTGGTGGCAGCGCAGGACTAATCGGCAACGGCGGTGTCGGTGGAGCCGGTGGCTTCTCGGCGGTCGGCAGCGGGGGTTCCGGCGGTGCGGGCGGCGCTGGCGGATGGTTGTACGGCAGCGGTGGTGCCGGTGGTTTGGGCGGCGGCAGCACGAGTGGATTCGGATTCGGCGGCTCTGGCGGAGCGGGTGGCCGTGCGTGGCTCTTCGGCGCCGGCGGCATCGGTGGCGCCGGAGGTGCCGGCGCCAACGGTGGAACGGGCGCGGCAGGTGGCGGCGGCGGTTACCTATACGGCGACGGTGGCGCCGGTGGTGCGGGTGGGGCGAACAACAGTGCCGCTGGAATTGGTGGAACCGGCGGCGCTGGCGGGAATGCCTGGCTGTTGAGCGCGGGTGGGGCCGGTGGCGCCGGCGGAGCCGGCCCGGCGCTCGGCGGACAAGGCGGGCTGGGCGGCCATGGCGGTCATGGCGGTCTGCTGGCAGGCGCGGCCGGGGCAGGTGGCGCGGGCGGGACCGGTGGCGTCGGTGGTACCGGCGGCATGGGTGGTGACTCCGGCTTGCTGTCCGGCGCTTCGGGTGGCGCCGGCGGAACCGGCGGGCAGGGCAATACCGGCGCGGGCGGATTTGGTGGCACCGGCGGTGGAGGCGGGCTATACGGCACCGGTGGGGCCGGTGGCACGGGTGGTACGGCCGCGACACAAGGCGGAACCGGCGGGTTGGGCGGCAGTGCCGGATTTCTGTTCGGCACGGGTGGTACCGGCGGTAGTGGTGGAGGCAGCGGTGCAGGGTTCGGCGGCGGCGACGGCGGTGGCGGCGGCGCAGCCGGATGGTTGTACGGCAACGGTGGCGTCGGCGGCAACGGCAGCAACGGCGGGGCAGGCATCACAGGTGTCTCTGGTGGCCATGGCGGCAACGGTGGAGCCGGCGGTCGCGGTGGTCTGCTGTTTAGCGACGGCGGCAACGGTGGCAATGGCGGCATCGGGGGACGCGGCGGTACCGGGCTCCAAGGCAATAACGGTGCCGACGGGACCTTCCCCAGTGGTAACGGCGGGACCGGTGGCGACGGCGGGCTCGGTGCGACCGGCGGCAACGGTGGCCACGGCGGCGCCGCCGGCCAGGGCGGACTGCTGTTCGGCGAGAACGGCATCGTCGGGCGCGGTGGCGCGGGCGGGGACGGCGGCACGGGTGGGCTCGCCGGCAACGGTGGCAATGGTGCGGCAGGCAATGCGGCCAGCCCGCACGGTGGTAATGGCGGTAACGGTGGCAACAACAACGGTGTCGGTGGTGCCGGTGGCCAGGGCGGATCAGGCTCGGTCGGCGGCGCCACGGGCAAGACTGGCACCACGGTCGTCGGAGCGGGCGGAAACGGCGGCAACGGCGGCGCAGGCTACGACGCCGCCGGCGGCAGTGTTGCCGGCGCGACCGGCGGTAACGGCGGCAGTGGCGGTAACGGCGGCAACTACGGCAACGGCGGGGTCGGCGGAGCTGGCGGCAACGGTGCGTCCGGTAAAGCCGGCACCAGCGGAGTCAATCCCGGCGATAGTGGCACGACTGGCTCTGCCGGAGGATCGGGCGGTAACGGTGGCGTCGGCGGCAACAGCGGTTCGCTTGCCGGCAACAGCGGCGCCGGCGGTACCGGTGGTATCGGCGGAACCGGCGGAACCGGTGGGTCCGGTGTCACTGGCAAAGATGGAGCGGTTGCCGGACAGACGGGAACGGCCGGCGGTGACGGCGGCAACGGTGGTGTCGGTGGCACCGGTGGAACGGGCGGGCAGGCAGGCAGCGTCCTCAGCAAGAGCGGCAGCTCCGCCGCAGACGGCTCCGGCGGAGCTGGCGGTCAAGGTGGTAGCGCGGGCAAGGCCGGCGACGGTGGCCGCGGCGCCGATGGCGACGCCGGCTACCTGGACGGCAGCAGTGGCGGTGCGGGCGGCAACGCCGGACTGGCTGGGTCTGGCGGTAAGGGTGGCACCAATGGCAGCGGCGTCGGCACCGGCGCCGATGGCGCAGCCGGGATCGGCCTCAACGGCGGCGACGGCGGCGACGGCGGTGACGGTGCCGCTGGTAAGGCCGGCACCGACGGTTTGGGCGCAGGCGCCAGCGGAACAAGCGGCTTCGGTGGCGGCAAGGGTGGTGACGGTGGAGTCGGCGGTGCGGCCGGCGGCGTAGGCACCCAAGGCGGCACTGGTGGCACCGGTGGTCAAGGTGGCGACGGCGGTACCGGCGGCAGCGGTGTTGACGGCACCAACGGGTCGGCGACCGCAACCGTCGGCGGATCAGGTACTTCCGGCGGTAACGCAGGTTCTGGTGGTGCTGCCGGCAGCGGCGGCGCGGGCGGTGCCGCGGGTTCGGCTGGTGTCAATGGCGGCGCCGCCGGTAGCGCGGGCGACGGAGGCGCGGGCGGCAAAGGTGGCGCCGCAGGCGTGGCAGGTAAGGGCGGCACGGGCGCCGATGGCGCCAGTGGCACGGTCAACGGCGGTCAGGGCTACTCCGGAGGCAATGGCGCAGACGGCGGACAGGGCGGCAGCGGCGGCACCGGCGGCACGGGCGGGCTCGCCGGCACCGGGGCCGGCGGCAAGGCCGGAGCTGATGGCTCCGGTGGAGCGGCCAGTGACGGCGGCGGCGGTGGCGCTGCCGGCAAGGGCGGTTCGGGCGTCAACGGCAGCGACGGTGTGGCCGGAATCAACAACGGCGCTGGTGTCGCCGGCGGTGACGGCGGCGCAGGCGGTACCGGGGGCAACGGGGGTGCCGGCGGCACCGGCGGTGCTGCCGGGGGTGTCGGCGCAAGCGCCGGTAAGGACGGCCTCGGCGGGCTTGGTGGCAATGGCGGCGGTGCCGGCACAGCCGGTGCTGGCGGTCGCGGAGCCGACGGCACCGCCGCGTTTGTCGACGGCGGGTCCGGTGGTGCGGGCGGTAACGCGGGCGCGGTCGGTGTGGGCGGCAATGGCGGAGCCAACGGCGGGATTGGCGGCGGCACGGCCGCGGCCGGCCTCGTTGGTTCGGGCGCCAACGGTGGAATCGGTGGAAACGGTGGTCACGGCGCGGCCGGGACAGCAGGCAACAATGCCATCAATGTGGGCGGCAGCGGCACCAACGGTCTTGCCGGCGGCGCGGGTGGAGATGGCGGCGCGGGCGGTAAAGCCAGCGGCACCAGCACCTTCGGCGGTGACGGTGGCTCCGGTGGTGTCGGTGGCGCCGGCGGTAAGGGTGGCTCAGGGCTCGACGGCAATAACGGGGTTGCCGGGGTCGACCAATATGGCACCGGCGCGGGCGGCGGTCAGGCCGGCGGTAGCGCTGGCGGTGGTGGTGACGGCGGGGCCGGCGGCAAAGGTGGTGCAGCCGGCAATGGCGCCACCGACGGCAAGTCCGGAAGTGGTGGTTCGGCAGGTAACGGTGGCGACGCCGGCGTTGCGGGCAAGGGTGGTTTAGGCGCCAACGGCGCAGGTGGCGTGGTCGGGGTCAACAATGGCTCGGGCTATGCCGGTGGTGATGGTGGTGCCGGCGGCAGCGGCGCCAATGGCGGTAACGGTGGCGCCGGCGGCCAGGCCGGTACAGGTACCGGAGGTACAGCCGGCAAGGACGGTAACGGCGGGACGGCCAGCAATGGCGCCGCTGGTGGTGCGGCCGGCAAGGGTGGCGCCGGCGCTGCCGGCCCCAACGGTGTGGCCGGAGTCAACAACGGCGCAGGTCTAGCCGGTGGCGACGGTGGCATGGGCGGCAAGGGCGGTGCTGGCGGTTCCGGCGGCACTGGCGGTAGTGCCGGCGGCGGCACGGCCACGGCGGGTGCCGATGGTAAGGGCGCGGTAGGTGGCCAGGGCGGGAACGCAGGCACGGCGGGGCAGGGTGGCCGCGGCGCGGACGGCACCAGCACCTTCCTCGATGGCGGTGCAGGTGGTGCCGGCGGTGACGCCGGCGGAGTCGGTGCCGGTGGCGCTGGTGGCGCCAATGGCCCGTCCATCGGCGGCAAGGCCGCCGACGGGGTCAACGGTGTGGGCGCTGACGGCGCGAAGGGTGGAGACGGCGGCAACGGCATCGTCGGCAAGGCCGGCAACGACGGGGTTAGCGCCGGCAACAGTGGCACCAATGGCTTCGCCGGCGGTAGCGGTGGTGAAGGAGGCGCCGGCGGTAACGCCAGTGGGCCCGGCACCCGAGCGGGTGACGGTGGTGCCGGAGGTAGTGGTGGCGACGGAGGCAAGGGCGGGAGCGGTGTCGACGGACGCGACGGTCTCGAAACTCAGGGCATCGGTGGCGCCGGCCAGGCTGGCGGTGACGCCGGAAGCGGTGGTGACGGCGGGTCCGGCGGTAAGGGTGGCGCTGCCGGTACCGGTGCAGTCGCCGGAAACGCCGGCAACGGCGGCGCCGCTGGCAACGGTGGCGATGCTGGCGTTGCAGGCAAGGGCGGCCTAGGGGCCCAGGGCCAGGACGGTGTTTCCCAGGTCAGCAACAACGGTTACGCCGGTGGAGACGGCGGCGCCGGAGGCAAGGGCGGCGACGGCGGCAAGGGTGGTGTCGGCGGCGCTGCTGGCGGTCTCGGCGCAACCGCGGGTATCGACGGCAACGGCGGGTCAGCGAGCAGCGGTGGTGCAGGCGGTGCCGCAGGTGCCGGTGGCGCCGGGCTTGACGGCTTCAACGGCATTGCCGGAACCAACAACGGTGCAGGTTTGGCTGGCGGCGACGGTGGTGGCGGCGGTAAGGGTGGCGCTGGTGGTGCCGGCGGTACCGGTGGCAAAGCCGGTGGAGGCAGCGGCAGCGTTGGCACGGACGGCCTCGGTGGGGTTGGCGGTGCTGGCGGCGACGCAGGCACGGCCGGCGACGGCGGTCAGGGCGCCGATGCCGTGGGGAACGTGATCGATGGCGGCGCAGGCGGGAAGGGCGGCAGCGCCGGCACGATCGGCGTCGGCGGTGTCGGTGGAGCCAACGGAGGCACGGGCGGCGGGTCTGGCCTATCCGGCTCCAATGGCCTGGGTGCTGATGGCGGGGCGGGTGGTGTCGGCGGCAACGGCCTGGCCGGCACGGCAGGCACCAGCGGCGTCAATGCGGGTGAGAGCGGCACCGCTGGCTCTGCGGGCGGTAAGGGTGGCGACGGTGGTGCTGGTGGCAACGCCAGCGGTGTCGGAACCAAGGCCGGTGACGGTGGTGCCGGCGGTATCGGCGGTGCCGGCGGTAAGGGCGGTTCGGGTGTCGACGGCAGCAACGGCATCGCGACCGTCGGTGCTGGCGGCAATGGCCAAGCCGGCGGTAACGCCGGTGCCGGCGCTGATGGCGGTGCGGGCGGTAAGGGCGGCGCTGCCGGCGGCATCGGCGACATCGCCGGCAAGTCCGGTGATGGTGGTGCGGCCGGCAACGGTGGCGCGGCCGGCATTGCGGGCAAGGGCGGCCTCGGCGCCACCGGCGCTAGCGGTCTCGCTGGTGTCAACGGCGGCGACGGCTACCTCGGTGGCGATGGCGGCGCCGGTGGTAACGGTGCCAGCGGCGGCAACGGTGGCAACGGCGGCGCAGCCGGCGGGATCGGCGCGAACGCCGGGGCCAACGGCAACGGTGGCGCGGCCAGCGCCGGTGGTTTCGGCGGAGCAGCGGGCAAGGGTGGCGCCGGTATTGATGGCGCCGCCGGTGTCGCCGGGGTCAATGCCGGTGCAGGTGTGGCCGGCGGCGATGGTGGGGCCGGCGGCAAGGGTGGCGCTGGTGGTACCGGTGGAACCGGCGGTAACGCAGGAACCGGCGGAACTGGCGGCATTGCGGGTGCTGACGCTAAGGGCGGCGACGGTGGGCTCGGTGGCAGCGCCGGCACCGCCGGAGTCGGTGGCCGGGGCGCCGACGGCGTCACCGGCGCGATTGATGGCGGGGCCGGCGGCCTGGGTGGTAACGCCGGAGCGATCGGTACCGGTGGGGCCGGCGGCGCGGGCGCGGGTGGCACTGGCACCAGCGCGGCCAACGGTCTCGGCGCCAACGGTGGCGCGGGCGGCGCCGGCGGCAACGGCCTAGCCGGCACGGCAGGCACCAGCGGCGTCAATGCGGGTGAGAGCGGCACTGCTGGCTCTGCGGGCGGTAAGGGTGGCGACGGTGGTGCTGGTGGCAACGCCAGCGGTGTCGGTACCAAGGCCGGTGACGGTGGTGCCGGCGGTATCGGCGGTGCCGGCGGTAGGGGCGGTTCGGGTGTCGATGGCAGCAACGGCATCGCGACCGTCGGTGCTGGCGGCAATGGGCAGGCTGGCGGTAACGCCGGTGCGGGCGCTGATGGTGGCGCCGGGGGTAAGGGCGGCGCTGCCGGCAGTATCGGCGACATCGCCGGCAAGGCTGGTGATGGTGGTGCGGCCGGTAACGGTGGCGCGGCCGGCATTGCGGGCAAGGGCGGCCTCGGCGCAGCTGGCGCTGCCGGTCTTGCGGGTGTCAACGGCGGCGACGGCTATCTCGGCGGCGACGGCGGCGCCGGTGGCAATGGCGCCAGCGGCGGCAACGGTGGCAACGGCGGCGCAGCCGGCGGAGTTGGCGCGAACGCCGGGGCCAACGGCAACGGTGGCGCAGCCACCGCCGGCGGTATCGGCGGAGCAGCAGGCCACGGCGGAGCAGGCGTCAACGGCACCAGCGGCGTCGCCGGGGTCAATGCCGGCGCAGGTGTGGCCGGCGGCGACGGCGGTGCCGGCGGAAAGGGTGGCGCTGGTGGAACCGGCGGAACCGGCGGTAACGCAGGCACCGGCGGCGTTGGAGGCACTGCGGGTGCGGACGCCAAGGGCGGCGACGGCGGCCTGGGCGGTAACGCCGGCACCGCAGGCACCGGCGGCCGCGGCGCCGACGGAATCGTCGGCTTCATCGACGGCGGGGCCGGCGGGCT
>NZ_JBVAXG010000015.1:0-130877 GCF_055419245.1 Mycobacterium sp. IDUB_37
GCTGGTGCCGTCGAGGGTGGCCTGCTCGGCGATCACATGAATCACTACCGGCGACGCCGGCTTCGTGGATCCGGTCGTCACGCAGTCGGGGCGCCCGCATTGACACGCCATCTGCTGGGAGTAGACGGCCAGCGGACCGAACGCATCGGCGCGGCGCTGGGCTTTGGTCCGCGGATCGTGTGGGCAGACGGTGGCGGCGAGATTGTTCAACGCTTGATCGATCGCGATGGCGTCCATGGTGTTCACCGTGGCGTGGATCTCGGCGGTGCCGTCGCAATCGTCGCCGACATACACCTCACGGCTCTTGGCCTGTTCTTTGCGGCGGCGCACCGCATCGGCATCGACGTCGTGCACGATTTTGTCGACTTTGCCGGCCAGGCGGCCCTTGGTCAGCGAGGGCCAGCGCCCCACGTTGAGCGCGATTAATTCATCGACGTGCGCTAAAACGTCGCGATCCTCGATCAGATCGGTGCGATAGACGATGGTCGCAAAGGCATCCGCGGTGATCACGCCGGCGATGAAGATCGCCGCGACCTCGGGGAGGCGCTCACGCATCGCGCGGGCAAAGCGCAACCGAGACCAGGCCAGCCGCTGGCTGATCCGTAGCTCGGCGGCCACTTCGGCAGCTACCGCGTCCATGATGTCTACTGCCCAGTCTTCGGTCTCTGAACTGCGCGATAACCGCAGAGCGAATAACTCCCCGATCGCCACCAACACGGCGGCCGCCGCCTGATTCTCCACCCGCGCGCCCGCACAGATCCGACCCCGCCAGGCCGCCGACTCCGCGGCCTCGGCCATCAGCTCGTCCCGTACCGCCAACACCTGATCGAACTGGGCATCGAAGCGAGCACGCGCCCCGGTCTGCTTCCGGCTCGTCGATGATTCGAACATACGTACGATTGTGCCACCACCCACTGACAGGAATCTCGCCCTCCCGACGAACCGCCGTGTCTGCGTCACGCTCTAGCCTGGAACCGTGCCAGATCCCGCCACCTACCGCCCCGCTCCCGGGTCCATCCCGGTCGAGCCAGGCGTCTACCGATTCCGGGATACGCACGAGCGCGTCATCTATGTCGGCAAGGCGAAAAGCCTGCGTAGCCGGTTGACGTCGTACTTCGCCGACATCGCGAGCCTGCATCCGCGGACTCGGCAGATGGTGACGACCGCAGCCAAGGTCGAGTGGACGGTGGTCAACACCGAGGTCGAGGCCCTCCAGCTGGAATACAACTGGATCAAGGAGTTCGATCCACGGTTCAATGTCCGCTACCGCGACGACAAGTCGTATCCGGTGCTGGCCGTCACCCTCAGCGACGAGTACCCCAGGCTGATGGTCTATCGCGGACCGCGGCGCAAAGGCGTGCGCTATTTCGGACCGTATTCGCATGCGTGGGCCATCCGCGAAACCCTGGACCTGCTCACCCGGGTGTTCCCGGCCCGAACCTGCTCGGCGGGAGTTTTCAAGCGGCACAACCAGATCGATCGTCCTTGTCTGCTCGGCTATATTGATAAGTGCTCGGCGCCGTGCGTCGGCAGAGTGAGCGCGGAGCAGCATCGCCAGATCGTGCTGGACTTCTGTGATTTCCTGTCCGGCAAGACCGACAGATACGCCCGCGAGCTGGAACAGCAGATGCACGCCGCATCCGACCGGCTGGACTTCGAGCGAGCGGCGCGGCTGCGTGACGACCTGGGCGCGCTGAAGCGCGCTATGGAGAAGCAGGCCGTGGTGTTCGGCGACGGTACCGACGCGGACGTGGTGGCGTTCGCCGACGACGATCTGGAAGCGGCAGTGCAGGTCTTCCACGTCCGCGGCGGTCGGGTTCGCGGTCAGCGGGGCTGGATCGTCGAGAAGTCCGCGGACCCTGGTGACACCGGCGCGGAGCAATTGGTCGAACAATTCCTGACGCAGTTTTATGGGGATCAGGCGGAATTGGGCTTGCAGGCCGACCAGCCGGCCGACGAATCCGTCAATCCAGTGCCGCGTGAGGTGCTGGTGCCCTGCCTACCGTCGAACCACGACGAGTTGGAGAGTTGGCTGTCCGGCCTGCGCGGCACCAAGGTTGCTCTGAAAGTAGCGCGTCGCGGGGACAAGCGGGTGCTCGCCGAAACGGTACAGCGCAATGCGAAAGAGGCGCTGCAGCAACACAAACTGAAGCGGGCCGGCGATTTCAATGCCAGATCCGCTGCCTTGCAGAACATTCAGGAGACTCTCGGCCTGGGCGACGCTCCGCTGCGCATCGAGTGTGTTGACATCAGCCATGTGCAGGGCACCGACGTGGTCGGCTCCCTGGTGGTTTTCGAGGACGGCCTGCCGCGGAAATCGGACTATCGGCACTTCGGGATCCGCGAGGCAGCGGGGGAGGGGCGCTCCGACGATGTCGCCTCGATCGCCGAGGTGACCCGGCGCCGGTTCGTGCGGCATCTCAGTGACCGGAGTGACCCGAATGTGCTTACTGCGGAGGGAAAATCGCGACGCTTTGCCTATCCGCCCAACCTGTACGTGGTCGACGGCGGCGCGCCGCAAGTCAACGCGGCCAGCGCCGTGCTCGACGAGCTCGGCATCCGCGACGTCGCGGTGATCGGCTTGGCCAAGCGGCTCGAGGAGATCTGGGTGCCATCGGAGCCGGACCCGATCATCATGCCGCGCAACAGCGAGGGGCTGTATCTGTTGCAGCGGGTGCGCGACGAGGCACACCGTTTCGCCATCACTTACCATCGCAGCAAGCGATCCAAACGGATGACGGCGTCTGCGCTGGACTCCGTGCCAGGATTAGGTGAGCACCGGCGCAAAGCGCTGGTCACTCATTTCGGATCGATAGCCCGCCTCAAGGAGGCCACCGTCGACCAGATCACCGCCGTCCCCGGGATCGGCGTGGCTACCGCCACCGCCGTGCTCGAGGCGCTGCGACCCGACTTGCCCGGAGCTGCTGAATGACAGACCACGTTGCCGACGCCCCCGGCGGTATCGACGTCGTGCTGGTGACCGGATTGTCGGGAGCCGGGCGCGGTACCGCGGCCAAAGTGCTCGAAGATCTCGGCTGGTACGTCGCGGATAACCTGCCACCTCAGTTGATCACTCGCATGGTGGATTTCGGGCTGGCCGCTGGATCGCGGATCACCCAGCTTGCGGTCGTCATGGATGTGCGGTCACGCGGATTCACCGGCGACCTGGACGAGGTGCGGACCGAACTGGCCACCCGCAACATCACCCCCCGGGTGGTGTTCATGGAGGCATCCGACGACATGTTGGTGCGCCGCTACGAACAGAATCGCCGCAGTCATCCGCTTCAAGGTGAGCAGACGTTGGCCGAGGGGATAGCCGCGGAGCGCCGGATGCTGGCTCCGGTGCGCGCAACGGCAGACCTGATCATCGATACCTCGACGTTGGCGGTGCGCAGCCTGCGCGAAAGCATCGAGCGTGCGTTCGGCAGCACGGCCAGCGCGATCACCAGCGTCACCGTCGAGTCCTTCGGCTTCAAGTACGGCCTGCCGATGGACGCCGACATGGTGATGGACGTTCGATTCCTGCCCAACCCGCACTGGGTCGACGAGTTGCGCCCGCTGACCGGCCAACACGCGGCGGTGCGGGACTACGTGCTCAAGCAGTCCGGGGCCGGCGAGTTCCTGACGACTTACCACCAATTGCTGTCGCTGGTGGTGGGCGGCTACCGGCGCGAGGGAAAGCGATACATGACGGTCGCGATCGGCTGCACCGGCGGCAAGCACCGCAGTGTTGCGATCGCCGAGGCGCTGATGGGACTGCTCCGTTCCGATCCGCAATTGACCGTACGGGTGCTGCACCGGGATCTGGGCCGCGAATGAGTTCCTGGATCAGCGCGCCCGCCAGCCAGAGCATCGTCGCGCTCGGCGGCGGTCACGGCCTCTACGCGACACTTTCGGCGGCCCGTCGGTTGACGCCGTATGTCACGGCAATAGTGACGGTCGCCGACGACGGCGGCTCGTCAGGCCGGCTGCGTAGCGAACTGGACGTCGTCCCACCGGGTGATCTGCGAATGGCATTGGCGGCGTTGGCATCCGACAGCCCGTACGGGCGCTTGTGGGCGACCATCCTGCAGCACCGATTCGGGGGCAGCGGCGCCCTCGCCGGACACCCGATCGGCAATCTGCTGCTGGCCGGCCTGTCCGAGATGCTGGCTGATCCGGTCGCCGCACTCGACGAAATCGGACGCATCCTGGGCGTCAAAGGCCGGGTGCTGCCGATGTGCCCGATCGCGTTGCAGATCGAGGCTGACGTGTCCGGCCTGGAGTCCGACCCACGGATGTTCCGGGCGATCAGGGGCCAGGTGGCGATCGCGACAACCCCGGGCAAGGTCCGCCGGGTGCGGTTGTTGCCCGCCGATCCGCCGGCCACCAGACAGGCCGTCGACGCCATCATGTCCGCCGAACTGGTCGTGCTGGGACCCGGCTCGTGGTTCACCAGCGTGATCCCACATGTGCTGGTACCCGGACTGGCCAATGCGTTGAGAGACACCTCCGCCCGCAAGGCATTGGTGCTGAATCTGGTCGCGGAACCCGGCGAAACCGCAGGTTTCTCGGTGGAGCGTCATTTGCACGTGCTTGCCCAGCACGCGCCGGGGTTCACCGTGGACGACATCATCATCGACGGCGAACGCGTACCGAGTGACCGGGAGCGCGACCAACTTCGCCGTACCGCGACACAGCTACAGTCCGAGGTCCACTTCGCTGACGTGGCTCGACCTGGTACACCTTTACATGACCCAGGCAAGCTGGCTGCAGTCCTGGATGGGGTGCGCGTGCGTGACGGAGGTCCGGGCAAGCCTCCGGCGACGGCCACCGAAGAGACACCGATCGACGGCCAACGTCAACAAACCGGCGTGCCTGGATCGGGCGGCAACGGACCGAGGGGTGACGACGCGTGGCGATGACGACCGAAGTCAAGGACGAGCTGAGCCGTCTGGTGATCAAGTCGGTCAGCGCACGGCGCGCGGAGGTCACGTCCCTTTTGAGGTTCGCCGGCGGCCTGCACATCGTGGCCGGACGAGTCGTCGTCGAGGCCGAGGTGGACCTGGGCAGCATTGCCCGCCGGCTGCGCAAGGACATCTTTGATCTGTACGGCTATAGCGCCGTGGTGCATGTGCTGTCAGCCAGCGGAATACGCAAGCAGACCCGATACGTGCTTCGGGTGGCCAGCGATGGCGAAGCGCTGGCCCGTCAGACCGGCCTGCTCGATATGCGCGGGCGTCCGGTGCGCGGTCTGCCGGCGCAGGTGGTCGGCGGAAGCATGGCTGACGCTGAAGCCGCTTGGCGGGGCGCCTTTTTGGCGCACGGATCCTTGACCGAGCCGGGACGCTCGTCGGCTCTGGAGGTGAGCTGCCCCGGCCCGGAGGCCGCACTGGCGCTCGTCGGTGCAGCGCGTCGACTCGGGGTGAGCGCCAAAGCCCGCGAGGTCCGCGGCGCGGACCGGGTGGTGGTCCGCGACGGCGAAGCGATCGGTGCCCTGCTGACCCGGATGGGCGCCCAGGACACCCGGCTGATCTGGGAAGAGCGTCGGCTCCGTCGTGAGGTTCGGGCCACAGCCAATCGGCTTGCCAATTTCGACGACGCCAATCTGCGCCGCTCGGCGCGAGCCGCAGTCGCCGCGGCCGCCCGGGTGGAACGAGCGTTGCACATTCTCGGCGATACCGTGCCGGACCATCTGGCCACCGCGGGCCGACTGCGCGTCGAGCACCGGCAGGCGTCGCTGGAGGAGCTGGGTCGCCTCGCCGACCCGCCGATGACGAAAGATGCGGTGGCCGGACGAATTCGACGGCTGCTGTCGATGGCCGACCGCAAGGCGAAGGTGGACGGCATTCCCGACACCGAATCGGCGGTTACCCCTGACTTGCTGGAAGACGCTTAATCGCGCCGTGTGAGATTGTCCGGGCTGCTGGCTTCGCCGGATGGACGCGGGCTACGGTCATGGCATGAAACGGCTCTCAAGTGTTGATGCGGCGTTCTGGTCTGCCGAAACTGCAGGCTGGCACATGCACGTCGGTGCGTTGGCGATCAACGACATCACCGACGCGCCTGACTTCAGCTTTCAACGAGTCCGCGAACTTCTGATCGAGCGACTGCCGGAGATCCCCCAGTTGCGGTGGAAGGTGACCGGCGCGCCGCTCGGCCTGGACCGGCCTTGGTTCGTCGAGGACGAAGAACTCGACATCGACTTTCATGTGCGGCGCATCGCCGTTCCCGCTCCTGGCGGGCGGAAAGAGGTCGACGAGCTCGTCGGCCGGTTGATGTCCTACAAGCTGGACCGGTCGCGACCGCTGTGGGAGTTGTGGGTCATCGAGGGCGTCAAAGGCAACCGCATCGCCACCCTGACGAAAATGCACCACGCCATCGTCGACGGCGTCTCCGGTGCCGGACTCGGCGAGATCCTGTTGGACGTCACACCCGTGCCGCGGCCACCGCAAAAGGAGACGGTGGGATTCGTGGGCTTCCAGATCCCGGGACTGGAGCGGCGCGCGCTCGGTGCTCTGATCAACCTGGCAATCAAGACGCCATTTCGTATCACCAGGCTGGTGGAACAGACAATCCGTCAGCAGATTGCGGCGCTGGGTGTTGCGGCCAAGCCGCCCAGCTATTTCGACGCACCGAAAACCCGCTTCAACGCCTCGGTGTCGCCACACCGCCGGATCACCGGCACCCGCGTCGAGCTGGCGCGGGTCAAGGCCGTCAAAGACGCGTTCGGCGTCAAGCTCAACGACGTGGTGCTCGCGCTGGTTGCCGGGGCGGCACGCGAATACCTACTGAAGCACGACGAGCTGCCCTACAAGCCGCTGATCGCTCAAATCCCGGTGTCCACTCGCACCGACGAAACGAAAGAGAATGTCGGCAACCAGATCAGCTCGATGACGGCATCGCTGGCCACCGACCTGGAGGACCCGAGCGAGCGGCTCATGGCCATTCATGAGAGCACGCGCAGCGCCAAGGAGATGGCCAAGGCGCTGTCGGCGCACCAGATCATGGGGCTCACCGAAACCACGCCGCCCGGGCTGCTGCAGTTGGCCGCTCGGGCGTACACGGCGACCGGACTGTCGTCCAATTTCGCGCCGATCAACTTGGTCGTTTCCAATGTGCCCGGCCCGCCGGTTCAGCTGTACATGGCCGGCGCCAAGCTGGAGTCGCTGGTTCCGCTCGGGCCACCGGTGATGGACGTCGCGCTGAACATCACCTGCTTCTCATACCTGGACCACCTGGACTTCGGATTCGTGACGACACCCGAGGTCGCCAGCGACATCGACGTCATGGCGAAGGCGATTGAGCCCGCACTGAAGGAACTGGAGCTCGCGGCGGAGGAATTCAGCCAGGTGTCTGCTGACCGGGCGGGTTCGTGACGTAAACCCACGACAAGAACTTGGCCACCGCGTCGGCTGCCTTGTGGGCGCGCGGCGAACCGAAGATGTCGAACGCGTGCTGGGCGTTGGGCAACTCGGCATAGGCCACCGGCGACTTCGACACTTCCCGGAGTTCTTCGACGAACTCCCGCGCCTCCTCGACCGGGATGAGCGAGTCATCCGTGCCGTGCAAAACGAAAAATGGTGGGGCGTCGGCCTTTACGTACTGAATCGGTGATGCGTCGAGGTAGATGTCGCGGTGGGTGCGCAGTTTCTTCTTGACCACCAGACGTTCCAGTAGCTCGACGAACTCGCGTCGGCCCGGTGCCTCGGTCGAATACCAGTCGTAGCGACCATAGAACGGAACAGCCGCCACCACCGAGGTATCCCCGTCTTCAAACCCTGGCTGAAACTTCGGGTCGTTCTGGGTCAGCGCGGCAAGCGCGGTCAAGTGGCCGCCGGCCGAACCACCGCTGATCGCAACGAAATTCGGGTCACCGCCGTAATCGGCGATGTTCTCCTTGATCCAGGCGAGTGCGCGCTTGACGTCGACGATGTGGTCGGGCCAGGTGTGCAGCGGGGAGACTCGGTAGTTCATCGCCACGCACACCCAGCCTTGCGAAACCAGGTGACTCATCAGGGGATACGCCTGTGGGCGGCGCCAACCGATCATCCAGGCACCGCCTGGCACTTCTAGCAGCACTGGCGCTTTGCCGTCGCGGGGCAGATCGCGT
Source organism: Mycobacterium sp. IDUB_37 (assembly GCF_055419245.1). Taxonomy (NCBI): domain Bacteria; kingdom Bacillati; phylum Actinomycetota; class Actinomycetes; order Mycobacteriales; family Mycobacteriaceae; genus Mycobacterium; species Mycobacterium sp. IDUB_37. The sequence continues at coordinate 8,093 of NZ_JBVAXG010000015.1, forward strand.
CGGCGCCACACGTCGGCCAGGTTGGCGCGACCGTTCGGGCCGTAACGCACGATGTTCTCTCTGGATACGAAGCGCCGTCGCGCCCAGGTGGTCCGCAGTGGCGGATTGCGGCGTCCGAAGCGGTGCTTGCCCGAGGGCTGCGTCGGAAGATCTTTCAGTTCCTCGGCGTAGTCGGGGCCCAACTGTTCAATCAGCCCGGCTTCCAAAACCGGACCCGGAGACACGGTGCCCCGATAGCTGATCACGCCGAGCATCGCCCAGGAGGCTGCCGTCAACGCCAGCGCCAGCTTGCCCTTCGGTCCCGCGAAATCACCACGCCGGCCGCGACGTACGGCGTCGAGGACGGACGCGCCGGCGTAAATCGCCGGGACCTCAGAGGCCGGCCAGCCGAACCAGAACACCGTGGGGGCAAGATAGGGATTGCGGCTCAGCGGGCGTAAACCGTTGGCGGCGTTGATGAATTCGACTGTGCCGCGCGTCAGCGGTCTGGGATGGCGGAGCAGTTGCACCAACCGGCGGACTCTCATGTGCCAGTCACCTTGGCTTTCAGTTCGTTTCGCAGGATCTTGCCGGTGCTGCCGCGCGGAAGCTCCTCGAGCACAGTGATTTCGCGGGGCACCTTGTAGTTGGCCAGGTTGTCGCGCACGTGTTGCTTGAGATGCTCGACGGTCGCCTCGGACCCGGGCTCCAACACCACGAATGCCGTCAGCCGCTGACCGTACTGCTCGTCGTCCACGCCCAGCACCGACGCCTCCGCCACCTCCGGGTGGGCGGCCAGCGTCTTCTCCACCTCGATGGGATAGACGTTCTCACCGCCGGAGACGATCATCTCGTCGTCGCGGCCCACCACGAACAGTCGACCGTTTTCGTCGAGATATCCGACGTCCCCGGAAGACATGAAGCCGGCGTGGAAATCTTTCGTATTGCCGGAGGTGTACCCGTCGAACTGCGTGTCGTTGCGCACGTAGATGGTGCCGACCTCGCCGGTGGGCTGCTCGTTGAATTCCGAGTCCAGGATCCGGATTTCGGTTCCGCCCGCCGGCTTGCCGGCGGTGTCGGGTGCCGCGCGCAGATCTTCCGGTGTCGCGGTGGCGATCATGCCGGCCTCGGTGGCGTTGTAGTTGTTGTAGATCACGTCGCCGAATTGATCCATGAACGATACGACGACGTCGGGCCGCATCCGCGAACCCGAAGCCGCAGCGAATCGCAATGACTTGCCGCTGTACCGATTTCGGACGTCGTCCGGCAATTCCATGATGCGGTCGAACATCACCGGCACCACCGCAAGGCCGGTCGCCCGATGGCGGTCGATGAGGTCCAGCGTCGCCTCCGGGTCGAACTTTCGCCTGGTGACGATCGTGCACGCCATCGAAGCGGCGAAGATCAATTGCGAGAAACCCCATGCATGGAACATCGGCGCCACGATGACGATGGTCTCTTCGGCTCGCCATGGCGTGCGGTCGAGGATCGCCTTCAGGGTGCCGATTCCGGCTCCACCACCAGATTGCTTGGCGCCCTTGGGTGTTCCGGTGGTACCCGAGGTCAGCATGATGATCTTGCCTTTGCCGCCGGTGCGTTCGGGCCGCTGCCCGGAGTGGTCGGCAATGAGCTTCTCGACGGTCATGTCGTGGGGTTCGTCGGTCCAGGCCAGGATCCGGACCGCATCCGGTCGGTCGGCCAGTGCGCTGTCGACGGTTGCGGTGAACTCCTCGTCGTAGATCACCGCGTCGACGCCTTCGCGGGCAACTACTTCGGCGAGTGCTGGACCCGCGAAAGATGTATTGAGCAAAAGGATGTCGGAACCGATACGGCTGGACGCGACTACGGATTCGACGAAACCACGATGGTTGCGGCACATGATGCCGACCACCTTGGGCTGGCCGGACGGCCACTTCTGCAGCGCAGCGCCCAGTGCGTTGATCCGGTCGTCGAGTTGCTTCCAGGTCAGCGTGCCCAATTCGTCGATCAGGGCCGGACGGTCCGGGCAGCGTTGCACGGCACCGGCGAACCCCACCGTCATGTTCATGCCTTCGCGACCCATGGCGGCGGCGATCCGCAGATAGCGGTCCGGCCGCATCGGCGCGATCATGCGGGCACGTGTCAGCGTGGTGATGACACCCAGCGCCTCTTCGATGCGAGATGCCATGGCTCAGCCCAGAATCGGGAATCGACGCTGGGCGGCAAGCTCGTTGAGACCCTGCTGCATTGCCGAGCGCACGTGCTCGTCGACTTCCTCGACGTTCGGATCGTCCCCGAACTGTCCGGCGATGTCGATCGGGTCCAGCACCTGCATCACGATCTTGGCCGGCAACGGCAGGTTGGGCGGGATCGCGGCGCTGAACCCGAACGGAAATCCGAAGGACAGCGGCAGGATGTCACTGCGGATGAAGCGCTTCAGCCCCAGCCGCTTGGCCAGCCAAGTGCCGCGCGACAGGTAAAGCTGCGTCTCCTGGCCGCCGATGCCGACGAGGGGCACGATGGGCACGCCCGCTTCGATCGCGGTCCGGACGTAACCCTTGCGGCCGTTGAAATCGATGGTGTTCTCTGCGGTGGTCGGTCGGTATGCGTCGTAGTCGCCGCCGGGGAAGACGACCACCACGCCGCCGGCGCGCAGCGCCGCTGCGGCATTCTCCGGGTTCGCCCGGATGTAGCCGGTCTTGCGGAAGAAGTCTGCCGTCGGTCCCATGAACAAGATGTCATGGCTCAGCGTCAGGACGGGTCGTTCGTAGCCGAACTTCTCGTAGAAATCCACGCTGAAGATCGGGACATCCATCGGAAACTGACCGCCGGAGTGATTTGCCACCACCAGCGCGCCGCCGGGCGGAAAGGAATCCAGGCCTCGGACCTCGGCGCGGAAGTACGTCTTCAGTACTGGACGCATCACGCCGATCATGCGCTGGGTTGTCCCTGGATCGAACTTGTCGAGGTCTCCGGTATCCAGGCTCTCGTTGCTCACTGAGGCTCCCTTACCCTCGCGGCTACTTTGCCGCCGAGTCTCTAGATGGTAGCGACCAGCGGTGCGATCATGATGAGGGCGTTTCGTCCGCCGGCATCCCCGCTGAGACCGGGTTGCAGAAGGGACCGAAGGTGGCCGAGGTTAGTGGCGGTCTGCTGTCGGCAATCGCACGCGAGTTGAACGCGATTCGCGACGACTTCATCACCGACTTGTTCGCGACGATGAAAAAAGAAATTCCGGTGCTCAACTACGACTCCCGGATGCTGACCTTGTGGCGGGCGAGCCTCACCGAAAACGTGGTGGCGGGCATTCACTACCTGGAGCGGGATCCACCGGAGCCCTTCTTGGAGGCTCCCGCCGCGGCGCTGGCGTACGCGCGCGCCGCTGCACAACGTGACACTCCGCTGTCGGCGCTGGTGCGGGCGCATCGGATCGGACATGCCCGGTTCCTGCAGGAAGCGATGAAGTTCGTCGCGGTGTTGCCGCCTGCGGATCGGGTGCCGGCGATCGTCGAGATGGTCAATCGCTGCGCCTGCTTTGTCGACGTGGTCGGCGACCAGCTAACCGTGGCCTACGAACAGGAACACGATCGCTGGGTGAGCCGCCGTAGCGGGTTGCAGCAGCAGTGGGTCAGCGACTTGCTCGCCGGTGTTCATATCGACGTCCAGCGCGCCGAGATGGTTCTGGGCTATCAGTTGGATGGTGTGCACATGGCCGCGGTGCTGTGGACGGATGACATGACGGCCAGCCGCGACGTGGCGGCGCTGTTCGACAAGGCGGCCTCGCTGATCGCGGGCGAGTTGCGAGCAGCGGGCCGCTCATTGATGGTTCCCACCGACGAGCGTGAGGCCCGGCTGTGGTTTTCGCCGGTGCCGATCCGGGGAGCGCAGACGGTGGACCCGACGCAGGTGCGTGCGGTGTTCGAGGCAGCGGGAATCGATGCCTATCTGGCGTTCGGTCGAGTCGAGCACGGGCTGAACGGCTTCCGGGCCTCGCTGAAACAAGCTGAACGGGCCAAGGCGGTGTCCCTGGCCGGGGGAGCTCATCCGCACGGCCGGGTCGTCTTTTACGCCGATGTGGCCCCGCTCGCTTTGATGGCCAGCGATATGGACGAACTGAGGCGTTTCGTTGCCGACATGCTGGGTGACCTCAGTGTTGACGACGAGCGCAACCAGTGGTTGCGCGAGACGTTGCGCGAGTTTCTGACTCGCAACCGTAGCTTTGTCGCAACAGCGGAAGCTATGATTCTGCACCGCAACACTATTCAGTATCGCGTGACACAGGCGATGGAGCGTTGCGGACAGAATTTCGATGACGCCGATACCGTGTTCAATGTGCACATCGCCCTGGAAGTCTGCCGGTGGATGGCACCGGCGGTGCTGCGCGGTGGCTGAACCAGGGGATTGATTTCTTTCGTGCTGCGCGCACAAAACCCATCCTGACGTTCGTCGTCGCCGCATATGGTGCAAGCGACTTCGTGCGCTCTATCGTTGAGGTACGTCGGAGGTCAACCCCGGTAGGGGGGTGGCAAATCGGCATTCGGCAACCAATTGCCGATTCAAAGTTGTTGTAGCCGAGAATGTTTCTCGTTGAAGCGACGAAAGTTCTGCGGACGCAAGCGTATTCCGAGGAGAAGCCATGGACGCTGCCGTCCTGATCAGCCACCAACGGCCGCACGATCGGTTCGCGCCTGGTTACCGAGGACCGGCGGGCTGCAGCCACCCGCCCACCAGAGTGCCTCCGACCGGGGATCATCGTCAGGCCCAGTACTTTGTCCGGCTACTCACGCAGAGTCTGCGCCGGATCGACCAGCGAATCGAGAAGTGCCGACGGGCGATCGCATTCTCCCAATCCGCCGGCGACATCGAAAACATCATCGGCTTTCGCGATCTGATGAGCAGAGAACAAGACGAGCGGCGAGCCGTCGAGCAGTTGATCGCGAACTTGCTGCGGCGATTTGATCTGCCGAGTTCCGGCCAGAACCGCTAGGTTTGGACTCGTCGACAGGTTGCAGACGCAGAGCGAGGCCGCTATGGGATTCATGTCACCCGACCTTCCCGACGTTGATCACGAAACCTGGCCGACGTTGCCGCGAGCAACTCGACTGCAGGTCGTGACCCGGCACTGGGCGGAGAACGGCTTCGGCACTCCGTACGCGGTCTACCTGCTGTATCTGCTGAAGATCGGGTTGTATGTCGCCGCTCCCGCCGCGATCATCTCGCTGACGCCCGGTCTGGGCGGGCTGACTCACATCGCCGACTGGTGGACGCAGCCGATCGTGTACCAGAAGGTCATCGTCTTCACCCTGCTGTTCGAAGTCATCGGTCTGGGTTGCGGGTCCGGACCGCTGACCGGGCGCTTCATGCCGCCGATCGGCGGCATCCTTTACTGGTTGCGGCCCAAGACAATTCGGCTTCCCGCCTGGCCGGACAAGGTTCCGTTGACCCGCGGCGACTCCCGTTCCGTCGTCGACGTTGCGCTCTACGCCATCGTCTTGGCGGGCGCGGGGTGGGCGCTGGTGGCACCCGGGCACGGAGGGTCGGTCACCGCCGCCGGTGATGTCGGCCTGATCGACGCCGTCGTCGTGATCCCGACGATCGTTGCGTTGGCGCTGCTGGGTTTACGCGACAAGACCATCTTCCTGGCCGCCCGCGGTGAGCAGTTTTGGCTGTCGCTCTTCGTGTTCTTCTTTCCGTTCGTCGACCAGATCGCGGCCTTCAAGATCATCATGTTGTTCCTGTGGTGGGGAGCGGCGACCTCCAAGCTCAACCACCACTTTCCCTACGTCGTAGCGGTGATGACGAGCAACAACGCATTGCTACGCAGCAGGCTGTTCATGCCGATCAAGCACCTGATGTACCGAGACCACGTCGACGACCTGCGGCCCACCTGGTTGCCGAAGCTGATGGCCCACGGTGGCGGCACCACCGCGGAATTCATCGTGCCGACGATTCTGGTGTTCGTCGCCGGTGATCAACCGTGGCGTTGGTTCCTGATCGGGTTCATGGTGATCTTCCACCTCAACATCCTGTCCAACCTCCCGATGGGAGTTCCGTTGGAGTGGAACGTGTTCTTCATCTTCTCGCTGTTCTACCTGTTCGGGCACTACGGCTCGATCGAAGCGGTAGACCTCCGATCGCCGCTGCTGCTGGCCATCCTGATCGCCGCCGTGCTCGTGGTGATCGCGGGAAACATGTTCCCCGAGAAGGTTTCGTTCCTGCCTGCCATGCGGTACTACGCGGGCAACTGGGCGACCAGCATCTGGTGCTTCCGCGAGGGCGCCGAGGACAAGATCGAAGCCAACGTCATCAAAAGCTCTGCGCTCGTTGTCAACCAGTTGGCCAAGCTCTATGACGTGGCTACCGCCGAAATCATGGCCGACAAGACCGCCGCCTTCCGTGCGATGCACACCCACGGTCGCGCGCTCAACGGCCTGCTTCCGCGCGCGATCGATGACGAGGCCGCCTACAAGATCCGCGAAGGCGAGATCGTCGCGGGCCCGCTGGTCGGTTGGAACTTCGGCGAGGGCCATCTGCATAACGAGCAACTACTCGAAGCGGTACAGCGCCGGTGCAATTTCGAGGACGGCGATGTCCGCGTCATCGTCCTCGAGGGGCAGCCGATTCACATTCAGAAGCAGTGGTACCGCATCGTCGATGCCAAGACCGGCCTGATCGAATCGGGCTACGTCGACGTCGCCGACATGCTGACCCGCCAGCCATGGCCGGAACCGGGTGACGAGTTCCCGGTGCATGTCACGACCGACCCGGTCGTGCACGGGACGTCATGACCGGCAAGGCGGTTGTCGTCGGCGCCGGACCCAACGGCCTTGCCGCCGCGATCCACCTTGCCCGCCACGGCCTCGATGTACAGGTGCTCGAAGCCCAGGACACCATCGGTGGGGGTACGCGCTCGGGCGAGTTGGAAGTGCCGGGGGTCATCCACGACCACTGCTCGGCGTTTCATCCGCTCGGCGTCGGGTCACCATTCTGGAAAGAAGTCGACCTGCCGAGCTACGGACTCAGCTGGAAGTGGCCGGAAATCGACTGCGCCCATCCCCTCGACGACGGTTCCGCCGGCCTGCTGTATCAGTCGGTGGTCGAGACCGCCAAGGGTCTGGGTGCCGACAGCCGACGTTGGCGGGCTGCGGTGGGCGGATTGGCCAGCGGATTCGACGATCTGGCCGAGGATTTGCTCCGTCCGGTGATCAACATCCCGAAGCATCCGATTCGGCTCGCACTGTTCGGTCCGCGCGCCGTACTGCCTGCCACCGCGGTAGCACGCTGGTTTCGCACAGAACAGGCGCGCGGCCTGTACGGCGGCGCGGCTGCGCACGCCTTCACCCGGTTGGACCGGCCACTGACCGCGTCGCTCGGACTGATGGTTCTGGCCAGCGGCCACCGGTACGGTTGGCCGGTTGCCGAGGGTGGGTCAGGTTCCATTGCGCGGGCGATGGGTGCGGCCCTGGAGGCGCACCGCGGGCGCGTCAGCACCGGCATCACCGTCACCAGGCGCCGGGACATCCCGAACGCGGACATCGTCATGCTTGATCTCAGCCCCGCCCAGGTGCTCGAGCTCTACGGCGATGCGATGCCTACCCGGATCAAGGGATCGTATCGGCGCTACCGCGAAGGGTCGTCCGCGTTCAAGGTCGACTACGCCATCGAAGGCGACATCCCATGGACGAACCCCGACTGCGGGCGCGCGGGCACCGTCCACCTGGGTGGCAGCTTCGACGAGATCGCCGGCACCGAACGCGACCGGGCGCAAGGCCGGATGGTGCAGCGGCCGTTCGTGCTGCTCGGACAGCAGTATCTGGCCGACCCCTCCCGGTCCGCGGGCAACGTCAACCCGATCTACGCCTACGCGCACGTGCCATTCGGCTATACCGGTGACGCGACCGCCGCGATTACCGACCAGATCGAGCGGTTCGCCCCGGGCTTCCGTGACCGCATCATCTCGACTGTCAGCACCGGCACCGCCGAGTTGCAGGCCCGCAACCCCAGCATGATCGGTGGCGACATCATCGGCGGCGCCAACGACCGACTGCAGATCCTGTTCCGCCCGCGGATTGCCGTCGACCCCTACACGATCGGCATTCCCGGGGTGTATCTGTGCTCACAGTCCGCGCCGCCGGGTGCCGGAATCCACGGGCTCTGCGGTTACCACGCTGCGCAGTCAGCGTTGCGTTGGTTACACCGGCGCTGAGTCGCGGCGCACGGCTTAGCCGAATTACCCACGCGTGACTGCGCTTTCACGCCTGGCTCCGGCGTTCGAGCTACTTCACCGACTTTGTCCATTCGGCGACTTCAGCCAGCCGTTGCGTGATTCGCAATACAGCGGGATTTCGACCGCAACAATGGTTGAAGATCTGAATCCGCATCGAATTGCAGAATCGCATCGCCGGCCCGGCCTCCGCCAACTAACCGGATTCTTACACGTCTAAGAGTCTCGGCAATGTATACGCTCCGATTCTTTTCGGTCACTCGAACATAATAATCGGATAACTGGCCGTTTTATGGCTGTCGATTGTTATTCGTACGGCGAATTCGAGGGTGTGAGAATCAGCCTCAGCCACGTGGTCCCGGGAGAACAGGCTGACCGGCCGCGGGCCCGGCTGCGGGTCCGGCTGCCGCCGGCGGGGGAACCGGGGCACCTTTTCCAGTTCTCGACATGTCGGTGATGGGAGCGCCGGCCGGCAGCCCCGCACCTTCTGGCCCAAGTGCGATCAACGGAGTGCCGACCGGCACGGGAGCGCCCACCGGTACGGGAGCGCCCACCGGCACGGGAGCGCCCACCGGCACGGGAGCACCTACCGGGACCGGGGCGCCGATAGGAACCGGGGCACCGATCGGCACCGGTGCGCCGATCGGAACCGGGGCTCCGATCGGGATGGGGGCACCGATGGGGATAGGTGCGCCGATCGGGACCGGGGCGCCGATGGGGATGGGCGCACCGATGGGTACGGGTGCGCCGATGGGCACCGGGGCACCGATGGGTACGGCTGCCGCCTCAGGACCAAGGGCGATGAGCGGGGCGCCTACCGGCACCGCTGCGCCGGCCGGACCTGGCACAACGGCGGGCACACCGGCCATGCCGGTGATGGGAGCGCTGGCCGGGCCGCAGCCCGCCGCGGCTGCCGGTCCGCCGGCGGGCGTCATGCCGCCTGCGGGTGTCGTTCCGCCCGCGGCGCCCGGTCCACCCCCGGCGCCGCCCGCTGCTGCCGGTCCGCCCGCAGCTCCTGCTCCTCCGTATGCGCAGCAGACGGTCGATGCGGCCGCGGTCCCTCCGCCGGCGGGTGCCGGTCCACCAGCTCCACCAGCTCCGCCTGCTCCGCCCGCTGGTGCGGCACCGCCGCCGGCCCCAGTCATGGCGCTATATGCGCAGCATGCTGCCGGCCCACCTGCGCCCGCCGCACCGGCAGCGCCTGCCAATCCACCCCCGGCTGCGGGTGCCCCGGCTGCGCCTTCGCCCGCCATCCCCTGGATGCAGGCGCCGCCCGTCTTGAACGGCATGGCCGCCGCGACTGGGCTCAACGACAGGGCAGCCCCGCACAACCCGGCAGTGGCGGCAATTACCTTGATGTTGAATCGATCAAAGACCTTCATCAACGTCAACTCCTTTTTTCGTGCTCGCATATTTACGCAATCACCTGGTGCCTTGAACCGCATGGCATTGCCGAAGTCCTTCGCTGGACGACCGGCCCAATTGTTAGATGCCGATGCGCGCCGCACGACACGCCGCACCGCGCCGTGTCCAAATGGTGACGTTGGGACAGGTCTGTCCGCTTCAAGAAAGGCGGAAATCACCGAACAAGAATGGCGCAACCAGGGCGCATGACTTGCGGTGTCTCGGCGATAGGGGAGTGAGCGGCGCCACAACATCCCAGCCGGGCGACCCGTCAGCGTCGGCGCAGATTAAGTTCAGAGCCAGAATCGTCCGCAGCCCAGCGGTCTTACCGGCCCCAGCAACGGTGCCTGTAACCATCTAGGCTGACGACGAGCGTTTATCAGCCACGCAGAGACGAGGAGAGACACCGTGACGGTCCGAGTAGGCATCAATGGCTTCGGTCGAATCGGACGCAACTTCTACCGGGCGCTATTGGCCCAGCAGGAGCAAGCCGGCGTAGACATCGAGATCGTGGCGGTCAACGACCTCACGGACAACGCCACCCTGGCGCATCTGCTGAAATTCGACTCGATCCTGGGCCGGTTGGCCGACGACGTCAGCCTTGAAGGCGACGACACGATCGTCATCGGCAGCAAAAAGATCAAGGCTCTCGAGGTGAAGGAAGGCCCGGCGGCGCTGCCCTGGGGGGACCTCGGGGTGGATGTAGTGGTCGAGTCCACCGGCATCTTCACCAACGCGGCCAAGGCCAAGGGTCACCTTGATGCCGGCGCCAAGAAGGTGATCATCTCCGCTCCGGCCACCGACGAAGACATCACCATCGTGCTGGGTGTCAACGACGACAAGTACGACGGCAGCCAGAACATCATCTCCAACGCCTCGTGCACCACGAACTGCCTTGGGCCTATCGCCAAGGTCCTCAACGACGAGTTCGGCATCGTCAAGGGGCTGATGACAACGATCCACGCCTACACCCAGGACCAGAACCTGCAAGACGGCCCGCACAAGGATCTGCGCCGGGCCCGCGCGGCGGCCCTGAACATCGTGCCGACCTCCACCGGCGCCGCCAAGGCCATCGGACTGGTTTTGCCCGAACTCAAGGGCAAGCTCGACGGCTACGCGCTGCGGGTGCCGATCCCAACCGGCTCGGTGACCGACCTGACCGCCGAATTGTCCAAGTCGGCGACCGCGGCAGAGATCAACGCCGCGATGAAGGCCGCCGCGGACGGTCCGATGAAGGGGATTCTCAAGTACTACGACGCCCCGATCGTCTCCAGCGACATCGTTACCGACCCACACAGTTCGATCTTCGACTCCGGTCTGACCAAGGCCATCGACAACCAGGCCAAAGTCGTGTCCTGGTACGACAACGAGTGGGGCTACTCCAACCGTCTCGTCGACCTCGTCGCCCTGGTTGGCAGGTCGCTCTAATCGTGGCCGTTCCAACTCTGAAAGACCTACTCGCCGAAGGTGTGTCAGGTCGGGGCGTGTTGGTGCGTTCAGACTTGAACGTGCCACTCGACGATGAAGGCAACATCACCGACGCAGGCCGGATCACCGCGTCGGTGCCGACCCTGAAGGCACTGGTCGACGCGGGCGCAAAGGTGGTGGTCGCGGCTCACCTGGGCCGCCCCAAGGACGGGCCGGACCCGAAGTACTCGCTGGCGCCGGTAGCGGCGGCACTCGGTGAGCAACTCGGGCGGCACGTGCAGTTGGCCGGAGATGTCGTCGGGACCGATGCGCTGGCCCGCGCCGAGGGACTTACCGACGGCGACATCCTGCTGCTGGAGAACATCCGCTTCGACAAGCGCGAGACCAGCAAGGACGACGGTGAGCGCCTGGCCCTGGCCAAGCAACTGGCCGAATTGGTCTGGCCGGGTGGAGCGTTCGTCTCGGACGGCTTCGGGGTGGTGCACCGCAAGCAAGCCTCGGTATACGACATCGCCACCCTGCTGCCGCATTACGCGGGCGCTCTGGTCGCCGACGAGATCACGGTGCTCGAGCAGTTGTGCGAGTCCACCGAGCGGCCCTACGCAGTCGTGCTCGGCGGATCGAAGGTGTCCGACAAGCTCGGCGTCATCGAGTCGTTGGCAACGAAAGCCGACAGCATCGTGATCGGTGGCGGCATGTGCTTCACCTTCCTTGCCGCGCAAGGATATTCGGTAGGCAAGTCGCTGCTCGAGAAGGAAATGATCGATACCTGCCGCAAGCTGCTGGACACCTACCATGATGTGCTGCGACTGCCAGTGGATATCGTTGTGACCGAGGAGTTTTCCGCCGACTCGGCGCCACGGACGGTGGCCGCCAACGAGATTCCCGACGACCTGATGGGTCTCGACATCGGACCGGGTTCGGTCAAGCGGTTCACCACGTTGTTGTCGAACGCCAAGACCGTTTTCTGGAATGGCCCGATGGGCGTTTTCGAATTCCCGGCCTACGCGGCGGGTACCCGTGGTGTCGCCGAGGCGATCGTCACCGCGACCGGTAAGGGAGCGTTCAGCGTGGTCGGTGGTGGCGACTCCGCCGCCGCCGTCCGGGCGCTGGGAATTCCGGAGGACGCCTTCTCGCACATCTCCACCGGCGGCGGCGCGTCGCTGGAATACCTTGAGGGCAAGTCGCTTCCGGGCATCGAGGTGCTCGGCGAGCCCCAGCCCGAACAAAACTAGGGAGCAGCAGACTCGTGAGTCGCAAGCCGTTGATCGCCGGCAACTGGAAGATGAACCTCAATCACTTCGAGGCCATCGCGTTGGTGCAGAAGATCGCATTTGCGTTGCCGGACAAGTACTTCGACAAGGTCGATGTCACTGTCATCCCGCCGTTCACCGACCTGCGCAGCGTGCAGACCCTGGTCGACGGCGACAAGCTGCGATTGACCTATGGTGCCCAGGACCTGTCGCAGCACGACACCGGCGCCTACACCGGCGAGATCAGCGGAGCATTCCTGGCCAAGTTGGGCTGCAGCTTCGTCACCGTCGGACACTCCGAGCGGCGCACCTACCACGACGAGAGTGACCAGCTGGTAGCTGCGAAGGCCACTGCCGCGCTCAAGCACGAGCTCACGCCGATCGTTTGCATCGGTGAGCACCTCGAAGTACGCGAGGCCGGAAATCACGTGGCGCACAACGTCGAGCAGCTTCGCGGCTCGCTGGCAGGTCTCTCGGCCGAGCAGATCGCGAAGGTCGTCATCGCCTACGAGCCGGTGTGGGCCATCGGCACCGGCCGGGTGGCAAGCTCCGCCGATGCGCAAGAGGTGTGCGCGGCGATCCGCGAGGAGTTGGCGTCACTGGCCTCGCCGGCGATTGCCGAAACTGTGCGGGTGCTTTACGGCGGCTCGGTAAACGCCAAGAACGTCGGCGAACTCGTCGCCCAGGGCGACATCGACGGCGGCTTGGTCGGTGGGGCTTCGCTGGATGGGGAGCAGTTCGCGACGTTGGCGGCCATCGCGGCCGGCGGGCCGCTGCCGTAGCGGCCGGCCGCGAGACCACGACTGCCTACCGAGAGCCCAAGCTCTACGACCGACGGACCGCGCTGAGCGTCGTCGGAGGTGTCGCGGCGTTAGTCGCTGGTTGCACCTCGGGGATGCCGAATGGTTTCGGCGACAATGGGCCGGTGCGCTACACCTACGGTGACCATCCCAGCCAATACGCCGAGATCACGCTGCCTACGCGGTCTGATCCGGCGCCGGTGGTGGTGATCATCCATGGGGGCTACTGGTCGGCCCGCTACGGTGCTGAACTCGGCCGCCCGCTGGCCGTAGACCTGGCGGGCCGTGGCTTCGCCGCGCTCAACATTGAGTACCGCCGGGTGGGTGGCGGGGGAGGGTGGCCGCAGACCGGACAGGATGTGGCGGCCGCCGTCGAAGCTCTGCCCGCACATTCCTCTGGTATGGACCTGACCCGGGTTGTTGCGCTTGGGCATTCGGCGGGAGGCCAGCTCGCGGGATGGCTGGCCTCGCGACGCGGCGGTGCCGTGCCACTCTCGGGTCTGGTATTGCAGGCCGGTGTACTGGACTTGGTCCGCGGTTCGGCCGAAGGTCTTGGCGGGGGCGCGATCGATACCTATCTGGGCGGTACCCCGGCCGAGAAGCCCGATGCATTTGCGCAAGCTTCTCCTTTCGCGCTCGTGCCGCTGGGTGTCCCGTCACTTTGCGTGCACGGCACCGCGGATGCGTTGGTGCCGATGAGCCAGTCGCAGGATTTTGTCGATGCAGGGCGACGGGCGGGTGACAACACGCAGCTTCAAACCTTCGATGGCGGCCACTTCGATCCCATCACCGTCGGGACCCGTGCGTGGAGCCTGTGCGTCGACGGTTTACATCGACTCACCGGCACGTGACTGCAAACGGGCGCGAGCCCTATTTATGCGCCGCCAACTGACCGTACTTTCCGGCTCGGACTATTGCGTAGGACCGCCACAGTTGCCGTTCCATCGAGTCGAACACATGCGTCGCAATGCCTTTCGCAAGCTCCAATTGCGCTGTGGTGAGCGGTGCGGGTGCGCTGACTTCGACGGTGTCACCACTTGTGGTGGTTGGCGGGTCGTGCCGACCGGCCAGGTAATCCAGCTTCCCCCCGGTTTCGGTCTCCGCAGCCAGCGCGAGGGGCGTTGTCTGGGTGAAGAATTCCTCACCGGTGGATTCAAGCGCCACCAGCATCCACCAACGCAACACCGGATCACTGTGTCGCAGTGCGATTTTGGCGAACTCCATCATGTTCTCGCGGTGCACATCCATGTCCGTATCAAAGAACAGCCACTCCAGCGCACCGCTGGCTGTGTGGCCGAGCATGTCGTCAAGCCCGAGCGCGTCCCAGTCCGACAGGAAGAGTTGGCTGTGCTCAGACAGTCGCGACGCCCACGCGTTGACCGCACGTTCCTCGTCGCTTGCGGGTTCGGCAAAGGTCAAGGCGTACTTGGTCAAGTCGCGGTAGCCCAGGATGTCCATCACCCACATCGGGATGAACTGACGTAGCTTGTCCGCGGCGCTGCGTTCGTCGTTGCGCAGCCATTCGTAGAACGGATGCGCGCGCACCCTCTTCTTGTGTTCTTCGATGTGGCGCAGCATCTCGTTGTCGTGCTCGTCGCGTACTCCGATCGCCAGCGAGGGAGCGGTCCAATCAGTCCGATCCTCGGCGGGCAGTTGCGGGCGACGCGGGACGGTTCCGGTTTCGAGATAAGTGTTGGCGTAGTGCAGGAATCCGTCGAAGATGCCGTCGAAGATGCCGAACATCCGCGTGCATGCTTCTGCGGCACGCTCCCGCTGTGCGGCGTCGAGCACCACAGTCTCGAACACGCCTTGGGTATTGCCGACGTGTCCGGTTTCCAGGTCCAGGTGGTAGGGACCGAAATACCGGTATTCGAGTCCCGTTCGGCGAGAAAGATTGGTGGCGACGCGGGCGGTGTTGGCGAGCATGACGTGGCCCGTGGCCTCACCGGCCTCGGAGTGGCCAAACCGAATCAACGCGTCGTCGCCGTCATCGACGACCAGTCGGATGAACTCAATTCCACTGCGGCGGAACGGCTCCTGGTCAGGGGACAGGAACAACCACCACAGCATGTCGCTGGTGCGCCAGCCCAGTCGGGCGTCCAGGTCGAGCTTGTGCCAGTCCTCCAGGAATATCTTGGAATGCTTCTCGTCTTCAAGCGTGCCGAGATTGATCACCCATTCGTATTCCGAGCGGGGCTCGGGGAACCGCAGAACCCATCGGTTCATATCCCGGAACTGCATGATGAACAGCGCGCCGGCAGGTCCTATGGATAGCTGGTCCTGCGCGGGTACTCGGTCGCTGCGAAGCCAGTCGAAGAATGGGTGTTCTCTGGCCCTCTGCTGCCCTGCGTCCCGCAGTTGCATCACATGTCTCAACGTCGTCCTTCGCTGACTTTCATCCACGATTGCTGAGCCGCTTGCCCCAACAGACCATTGGAAGCTGGGCTAATTGTACAGCTGTACATTTGTTCACTGCGATTGCACGAATTTCTGCGTTCCGCGTGGGACAGTTATGTGTTGCTGCCGCCAACCATGTGATGTGCGCATGACGGTGTGGGCGGTGGTTGGGCTTGGTCGTCATCTAGTACGGAGGATCGCGACGACATGAGCGGCACAGGTGACGCCGGCGGATGGCTCGCCAGCGCTATGCAACGGGCGCCGGACATCGATGGCGCGATCGAATCGATCCTCGCGGGTGGCGCGAGTGGTCGTGACGCAGAACTGCTGCGTTCGGTGTTCGCGCAGGCGGGCATCGGGGTCGGCCTTTCCGATATGGCCGGCCAGATCCTGGTGGTCAATGACGCGTTCGCGCGAATGTTCGGCTACGAGACAGAGGAATTCGTCAAATTCCATATCAGGGACCTCAACCACCCGGACGACACGGCCGAAGTATGGGAGCAGTACGGGGCGTTGATGCGGGGCGACGTCGAACGGGTGAGTTTGGAGAAACCCCACCTGCACCGTGACGGGCACACCATCTGGAACAGTGTCAACGTCTCGCTGATTCGGGACGCCAACGGCGTACCCATCAACACCCTCGCACTGTTCGAGGACGTGACCGACCGCCATCGGCTCGAACAACAACTACGCCATCAAGCCCTGTTCGATCCGTTGACGGGGTTGCCGAATCGCGCGCAGTTCTTCGAGCGCCTCAACGACGCATTCGAGCATCCCCATTCCCGCGTCGGCATCTGCTACGTCGACCTCGACTGCTTCAAGGACGTCAACGACACCCTGGGCCACGACATCGGCGACAAGGTTCTGGTTATGGTCGCCGACCGATTGGCGTTGTGTCTGCAGCGATCCGATCAAATGGTTGCGCGCCTCGGTGGCGATGAGTTCGTGTTCTTCGTACGGGGACCGGGCAGTACCAACGAGGTAACAGAGCTGGCTGACTCGGTGTTGCGTGTTCTCGAATCGCCTTTCGATGTCGATGGACATTCGATTTCCATCTCCGCCAGCGTGGGCGTCATGGAACAAGAGGTCGGCGAGATGTCCCAGGTCGACCTGATGAAAGGCGCCGACATAACGCTGGCGCGCGCCAAGCAAGCCGGCCGTAACAGGTGGGCGCTCTACGACCGCGACCAGGACAACACCCCGATATCCAGAGCCCTCGATCGAGGTGAGTTCTTCGTGCTCTACCAGCCGATCGTGCGGCTCAGTGACAACTGCATTATCGGAGCCGAGGCTCTGCTGCGGTGGGCGCACCCCACGCTGGGCACGCTGCTTCCCGACCGTTTCATCAACCTTGCCGAGCGAAACGGGATGATCGTGCCGCTCACTACATTCGTGATCGAGCAAGCATGCCGCGATCTGCAAGGCTGGCGCGAGAACGAGACCGCCGACCCACTGCCGTTCGTCAGCGTGAACGTCTCGGTCCGCAACATCTGCGATGCCGGATTCATCTCCGTGCTCAGGAACGCCCTGTCCAACGCCGGACTTCCCCCGCACGCGCTGCAGCTGGAGCTCACCGAGAACGCGATTCTCGGCAAAGACGAGACGTCGGTGACCAGGCTGCAGCAACTGTCAGCCATGGGCGTTCACATCGCCATCGATGATTTCGGCACCGGCTTCTCCAGCTTGGCCTACCTGCGCAATCTGCCTATCGACGTCGTCAAACTCGCAGGTGAGTTCATCAAGAATCTCGGTGGCAACATTCATGGCCGACTGGCCGACGAACAGATCACCCGAGCGATGATCGACCTGGCCCACACACTCGGGCTCAGCGTTACCGCCGAGCAGGTTGAGACTCCCAGCCAAGCTGCCCGGTTGCACGCCATGGATTGCGACGCCGCCCAAGGCTGGCATTTCGCCAGACCAATGTCGGCCGAAAAATTGAGGAACTCGCGAGCTTAAGGTCTCGCTAGCGGTACTTGATCAGCAGAGCCATGCCGATGACCGACACGAGCCAGATACCGGTGATGAACAGCGTCAACCGGTCAAGGTTCTTCTCCACGACCGTCGACCCGGACAGGCTCGACTGCACACCCCCGCCGAACAGCGTAGACAGGCCGCCACCCTTGGCGCGGTGCAGCAGCACCAGCAACACCACCAGCACGCTGGTGACCACCAGGGTGATCCGCAGACCCAATTCCATGACCCGCAGCTTACCGAACCTGTGTGGCAGGTTTCCTTCCTGGGCCAGCGAATGCCGAAACAGGTCGGGTCGCTGATACTAGGACGCATGGCTGAGGGTCTGGATACCGCGCTCGATCCGATCGGTGACGTCCATCGAACCGCACTGGGGCGTGAGGCGACCGAGCCGATGCGCGCCGACATCAGGATGTTGGGGGCAATCCTCGGTGACACGGTGCGAGAACAGAACGGCGAGGAGGTTTTCGATCTCGTCGAGCGGGCTCGGGTGGAGTCCTTTCGGGTGCGTCGCTCCGAGATCGACCGGGCCGAGGTGTCGCGCATGTTCGACGGCATCGACATCCACCAGGCCATCCCGGTCATCCGCGCGTTCACCCATTTTGCGTTGTTGGCCAACGTTGCCGAAGACATTCACCGTGAACGTCGCCGTCGTATCCACGTCGCGGCCGGTGAGCCCCCGCAGGACAGCAGTCTGGCCGCCACTTTCGAAAAGCTCGACCTGAAAAATGAGCTCGGCGAACTGGATTCGGCCACCGTCGCCGAAGCGCTTAAGGGTGCGCTGGTCGCTCCGGTCATCACTGCGCATCCCACCGAGACCCGGCGGCGGACCGTCTTCGTCACCCAGCACCGGATCACCGAGCTGATGCGGCTGCATGCCGAGGGCCACACCGAAACCGACGGTGGGCGCAGCATCGAACTCGAGTTGCGCCGCCAGATCCTGACGTTGTGGCAGACAGCGATCATCCGCTTGTCGCGGCTTCAGATCAGCGACGAGATCGCGGTGGGCCTGCAGTACTACCGGTCGGCGTTCTTTGAGGTGCTACCGAAGGTCAATGCCGAGGTCAGGGAGGCGCTGCGAGCCCGCTGGCCCGACGGTGACCTGCTGACGGGACCGATGTTGCAGCCGGGATCCTGGATCGGTGGTGACCGCGACGGCAACCCGAACGTCACCGCCGACGTGGTGCGACTGGCCACCGGCAGTGCCGCCTACACCGCGCTGGCGCACTATCTCAGCGAACTCGACCACCTCGAGCAGGAGCTGTCGATGTCATCGCGGCTGCTCAAAGTCAGCCCCGAGTTGGCCGAACTGGCCGAAGGCTGCGGTGACAAAGCGCGCGCCGACGAGCCGTACCGGCGGGCACTGCGGGTGATCAGGGCTCGGCTGAGCGCCACCGCCGCCGCGATCCTGGATCAACAGCCGCCGCACCTGCTCGACCTGGGCCTGTCCGAGTACGTCACCCCGGCCGAGCTGCGCGCCGACCTCGACACGATCGATGCCTCGCTGCGTAACCACGGCAGCGCGGTGCTGGCCGACGACCGGCTGGCTTTACTGCGAGAAGGCGTGCACGTCTTCGGATTTCACCTGAGCGGTCTGGATCTTCGGCAGAACTCCGACGTGCACGAGGAAGTGGTGGGCGAACTCTTGGCCTGGGCCGGGGTGCACCCGGACTACGCCTCGCTTCCTGAAGACGAGCGGGTGGAGCTGTTGGTATCCGAACTCAGCACCAGCCGTCCGCTCCTCGGAGACCGGGCGCGACTTTCCGAACTGGCGCACAAGGAATTGAACATCATCGGCGCGGCCACACACGCCGTCGAAACCTACGGTCCCGCAGCGGTTCCCAACTACGTCATCTCAATGTGCCAGTCAGTGTCCGACATGCTGGAAGTGGCGATCCTGCTGAAAGAAGCCGGCCTGCTGGACGCGTCGGGGGACGAGCCGTACTGTCCGGTCGGCATTTCCCCGCTGTTCGAAACGATCGACGATCTGCACAACGGTGCGTCCATTCTGCAAGCGACACTTGAACTTCCGCTGTATCGGGGAATGGTCGCGGCGCGGGGTGACATGCAGGAGGTGATGCTCGGCTACTCCGACTCCAATAAGGACGGCGGATATCTGGCCGCCAACTGGGCGGTCTACCGCGCCGAACTCGCGCTGGTGGAGACCGCTCGCAAGAACGGAATTCGGCTGCGGCTCTTCCACGGTCGCGGCGGAACAGTCGGTCGCGGCGGCGGTCCCAGCTATCAGGCGATCCTGGCGCAGCCGCCGGGCGCGGTGAACGGTTCGTTGCGCCTCACCGAGCAGGGCGAGGTGATCGCAGCGAAGTACGCCGAACCACAAAGCGCCCGGCGCAATTTGGAAAGTCTGTTGGCCGCGACCCTGGAGTCGACGCTGCTCGATGTCGAGGGCCTGGGTGACTCGGCGGAGCCGGCCTATGCGGTGCTCGAGGAAGTGGCCACCCTGGCCAAGCGGGCGTACGCCGAATTGGTACATGACACGCCGGGTTTCGTCGAGTATTTCAAGGCATCAACGCCGGTCAGCGAGATCGGATCATTGAACATCGGCAGTCGTCCGACCTCGCGCAAGCCCACTCAGTCCATCTCGGATCTTCGCGCCATTCCGTGGGTGCTGGCGTGGAGCCAGTCGCGGGTGATGCTTCCCGGCTGGTACGGCACCGGCTCGGCGTTCGAGCAGTGGATCGCCGCGGGTCCGGAAAGCGAAGAAGACCGGCTGGCCATCCTGACCGATCTGTACAAGCGGTGGCCGTTCTTCCGCAGTGTGCTGTCGAACATGGCCCAGGTGCTCGCCAAGAGCGATCTGGGGCTGGCCGCTCGTTACGCCGAGTTGGTCGACGATGAAGACCTGCGGAGCAGAGTCTTCGACAAGATCGTCGACGAGCACCACCGCACGATCGCCATCTATAAGCGGATCACCGGCGAGGAGGACCTGCTGGCGGACAACCCGGCCCTCGCGCGCTCGGTGTTCAATCGCTTTCCTTACCTGGAGCCGCTGAACCATCTGCAGGTGGAACTGCTGCGCCGGTATCGCTCGGGCGAGGACGACGAACTGGTGCAGCGGGGCATCCTGCTGACGATGAACGGATTGGCGAGCGCGTTACGCAACAGCGGATAACGGGCATCCCGGCCAGATGACCGATTTGGCCCAGAACACGCACTTCGAACGGCTCGCCCGGGGCGGGTATATCGTCAGCGGTCTCTTGCACCTGATCATCGGCTACCTCGCTATCCGGATCGCCTTCGGCGAAAGGGGTACCGCCGACCAGTCCGGAGCCCTGGCCGAACTGGCAACCAAACCCGGTGGCAAGGCGGCACTTTGGGTGGCGGCGGTTGCGCTGCTGGCGATGGGCCTGTGGCGCCTCGTCGAGACCGCCCTCGGTCGTTCCACCGAACCGAAACAGCAGGACGGATCATCGGAAGCGCTGGATCGCGCCAAGGCCTTCGGTCTGGCGCTGGTCTACCTCGGGTTTGCCTGGTCAGCCTTCGGATTCGCGATGGGGACAGGGAAATCCAACGGCGACCAGAACGCCGGGATGAGCGCGCGCCTGATGCAGACGACCGCAGGCACTGTCGCTCTCGTCGTCGCCGGGTTGATTGTCGTGGCGGTGGGCGGCTACCACGTCTACAAGGGCGCCAGCCAGAGTTTTGTCGATGACCTGAAGGGCAGATCCGGCAAGCTGGTGCGGCGACTCGGCACAGTGGGATATGTCGCCAAAGGCCTGATCATCGTCGCGGCCGGCCTGCTGGTGATCGTGGCCGCGTTGCGTTCGGATCCGGCGAAGGCCACCGGACTCGATGGCGCCCTGAAAACGCTTGGCGCCCAACCTTACGGCGTCGCGCTGCTGATCGCCGCAGGCTTGGGGATCATCACCTACGGCTTCTACAGCTTTGCCATGGCCCGTTTCACCAAGATGTAGCGCTGTCTCTCAGCTGCGGACGTAGTCGACCGGACAGGGACCATCCGCGCGGGCCACGCCGCCGATCTGAGCGGGAACCGGCAGCGGATGCGACGTCCATCCGGGTGTCATCCGGTATTCGCGCAGCAGATGCGTC
Source organism: Mycobacterium sp. IDUB_37 (assembly GCF_055419245.1). Taxonomy (NCBI): domain Bacteria; kingdom Bacillati; phylum Actinomycetota; class Actinomycetes; order Mycobacteriales; family Mycobacteriaceae; genus Mycobacterium; species Mycobacterium sp. IDUB_37. Next base: position 29,602 of record NZ_JBVAXG010000015.1, read on the forward strand.
GTCGCCGCCGTCATTGCCGCTAGCGAAAACGGTTGGGCCGGACAGGTATGCCGTCCGTGCCCGAATGCCGTCACCAACATGGGTGAGGGCAGCGCCTGTTGGTCGGTGAGCCGATAACGAGTCCACCGATCTGGATCCCACTGTTGCAGGCCGGGTGCCGCCGATGTGTTGAGCAGCGGCAGCAGCGTCGCGATCGTCCAACCGGGCGGCACCTGGTAGCGGATTGCGCCGGTGTCGAGCTCGACCGGAGCCAAGACGGCGCGGGTCATGATCGAGCGCTGTGCCAGCCGGGTCGATTCCAGCGCGCAGCGCTGGGCGAAGTCGCCGATGTCGCTGCTGTCGTCACGGATTCGCTCGAGATGAACCGGGTGCTCGATCAGGTCGACCAACGCCCAACCGAGCGCCGCCGCCAGATTCGACATGGATGCCACGTGAATCAGGGCGACGTCGAAGGCGATGCCGCGGATTCGGACGTCGTCCGGCTCGGCGGACCAGGCTTCGACGATGCGGCCGAACAGGTCCTGGTCGGCGGTATCGCCGCCGAAATCACCACTGCTGTAACGATCGACCGCGGCGGCAACGATTTCGGCGACCTCGTCGAGCGCGGCCCGCTCGGCGCGCTTGTCCGTCGCGGCGACCGCTGCCATCCGATCGGGGTGCACGAAAGCATCGGAGCCGTCCAGCGTGTCCAGGGCAGCCACCAGGCGTTCGAAGGCTTCGCCGTCGGCCGACCCAGGGCCGGCCCACGACGCCAACCCCATTCGATGACCGAGTCGGCGGGTCAGGTCGAAAACGTCGACCGAACCGGACCGGCCCAGCTCGGAAGAGGTCTGCCGCAGTGCTCGGTCCAGGTTAGCCAGGTAGCCGGCCACGTCGTCGCGCCGGAACAGGGTGGTCGGCAAGGTGCGTCGTCCGGCGAAGATCTCGTCGGGAAGTTTGCGCCGCAGCATCAGATAGTCGGCGACGCCCTTGCTCGCCTTGTCCTCGGTGAGTGCATAGAAAGATTCCACGCCGGTGGGGGAGAAGGTGAACAGGTAGCGGTCGGCGCCGCTCTCCACCACGAACGTGTCGCCATAGCGTTCGCGGGCCGTGCCGATCGTGGCGACGGCGTCAACGACTGCCACATCCCAGGGCAGAGCGGTTCCCTCCGCGAGTGGCGGAGCGGGAACCGGATATTTGGTCGTCATCGGCGCCCGCCGTCAAGCCGGCAGTTTGCTCGCGGCGTCCTTGTCGAGCAGCCAGAGTGTGCTCTCGCGCCCGACAGCTCCGGCGGCCGGCCACGCGACCGGGTCAGCGCCGCCGACGGCGGCTGCCACCGCATCGGCTTTGCCGCCTCCGGCCACTATCAGCCAGACCTCGCGGGACCGCTGAATTGCCGGCAGCGTCAAGGTGATTCGCTGTGGGGGCGGCTTCGGGGAGTCTTCGACCGCAACCACCATGCGAGTGGTCTCGCGCACCGCCGGGGTATCCGGGAACAGCGAATTGATGTGGCCTTCGGGTCCCATACCGAGCAGGTGCACGTCGAAGCTCGGTGCCGGGTCGCCTGGTGCGGCGTTCGCGGCCAGGATCTGCTCGTACGCCAGTGCGGCGGCGTCGATGTCGGTGCCGAATTCGCCGTTGCTGGGCGCCATCGGGTGTACCTGACTCGCCGGGATGGCGACGTGGTCGAGCAACGCCTCGCGGGCCTGCTTTTCGTTGCGCTCGTCGTCGTCGTCGGGGACGTAACGGTCGTCGCCCCAGAACAGGTGCACCTTGGACCAGTCGATCTGCCCGGCTTCGGGGTCGGCGAGATAGCGCAGCAGCGCGATGCCGTTACCGCCGCCGGTCAACACGATCAGCGCTTGTCCGCGCGCCGCCACCGCGGCATTGATGGTGTCGACCAATCGCGCACCGGCGGCCTGCACCAGGGCATCGCTGTCTTCGAAGACCTGGACGTCGGTGCTCACGCGTACTCCACTTTCTCGATGCCTTCGAGTGCGGCGTGGTAGATCTCGTCGGCGTCGAACCGGCGCAGGTCTTCGGCCAGGCACTCACCGGTCACCCGGCGTGGCAACGGGACCAGCGCGTCCGGTCGGGCGTCCCGGCTCAGCGTTGCGGTCGTTCCATCCTGCGGCCGGCTCAGCACGATGGTCTCGCTCTTGCGGACCAGTTCCACTCGGAGTTCGCCGACTTCCCGACGTACCGGGCCGTCGATTCGGCTGGCCAGCCAGCCCGCCAGAATGTCGAGCGCCGGTTCGTCGACCAAGCCCGAGACCAGTGCCGACTCGATCGGCTCGTGCGGCGGCAGGTCGATCGCCGAGGTGAGCAGTGCCCGCCAGTACGTGATGCGGCTCCACGCCAGGTCGGTGTCACCCGGGGTGTATCCGGCCAGCCTGCCCTTGATCGCGGCCAACGGTTCGACACCGTTGGTGGCGTCGGTGATGCGACGAACGGCCAACTCGCCCAACGGGTCCTGCGCGGGGACGTCCGGGGCGATATCGGGCCACCACGCCACCACCGGGATGTCGGGCAATAGGAACGGGATCACCACGCTGTTGGCGTGGCCTGCCAACGGACCCGAAAGCCGCAGCACCACAACTTCCGCACCACCGGCGTCGCCGCCGGCGCGCAGTTGCGCGTCCAGGCGGGCCTTGTCGGCGTATGGATCGCCGCGCATCGTGACGATGATCCGGCTGGGATGCTCGTGGCTGGCGCCCAAGGCCGCCTCTATCGACTCCTCGAGCACAGTCTCGCTGTCCGGCGCGATGATCAGCGTCAGTACCCGGCCCATGGTGACGGCACCGACGTCTTCGCGCAGTTCGTCGAGCTTCTTGTTGACCGCGTTGGTGGTGGTGTCAGGCAAATCGACAATCATGGCCGCCGCCATTCCCGGCCGGTGCGGCGCAGCATCTCGAATGCCGAGTCCGGGCCCCAGGTGCCTGCCTCGTAGGGATCGGGCTTACCGTGCGACGCCCAGTTCTCAAGAGCGGGATCCAATATCTCCCAAGCCAATTCGACCTCCGAGTTGACCGGGAACAGGGACGGCTCGCCGAGCAGCACGTCGAGGATCAGCCGCTCGTAGGCCTCCGGGGAGTCCTCAGAAAAGGCCGAACCGTAGGAGAAGTCCATGTTGACGTCGCGGACTTCCATGGCTGACCCCGGCACCTTCGACCCGAACCGCAAGGTGATGCCCTCGTCGGGCTGTACCCGGATCACCATGGCGTTAGTGCCGAGCTCGTCGGTCATGGTGGCGTCGAACGGGAGGTGCGGCGCACGCTTGAAGACCAGCGCGATCTCGGTGACCCTGCGTCCCAACCGTTTTCCGGTCCGTAAGTAGAACGGCACGCCGGCCCAGCGCCGGGTGTCGACCTCGAGAGCGATGGCTGCGAACGTCTCGGTGGTGGAGTCCTTGGCGAATCCCTCTTCGTCGAGCAGCCCGACGACCTTCTCGCCGCCCTGCCAGCCGGCCGAGTACTGGCCCCGGCTGGTGTTCTCGTCGAGTGGCTCGGCGAGCTTCGTCGCCGACAAGACCTTGATCTTCTCCGTTTGCAACGCCTTCGGCTTGAAGCTGACCGGTTCTTCCATCGCGGTCAGCGCCAGCAACTGCATCAGGTGGTTCTGGATGACGTCGCGGGCCGCCCCGATGCCGTCGTAGTAGCCGCCCCGGCCGCCGAGTCCAATGTCTTCGGCCATGGTGATCTGCACGTGGTCGACGTAGTGCGCGTTCCAGATAGGGTCGAACAACTGGTTGGCGAAGCGCAGCGCCAGGATGTTCTGGACGGTCTCTTTGCCCAGGTAATGGTCGATACGGAAGACCGATTCCTCCGGAAAGACGGAGTTGACAGTCTTGTTCAGGTCTTGCGCGCTCGCCAGGTCGTGGCCGAAGGGCTTTTCGATGACCACCCGGCTCCACCTGTCGCCCTGCGGGCGGGCCAGGCCGGACTTGTGCAGCTGCTCGCACACCTGCGGGAACGACTTTGGCGGGATCGCCAGGTAGAAGGCGTGATTGCCGCCGGTGCCGCGTTCGGCATCGAGCTTCTCCAGCGTCTCAGCGAGCCGGGCGAAGGCGTCGTCATCGTCGAAAGCGCCTGGTACGAAACGGAATCCCTCGGCCAAGCGGTCCCAGTTCTCCTGCCGAAAAGGTGTCCGGCAATGTTGCTTGACGGCGTTGTAGACCACGTCGCCGAAGTCCTGGGTGCTCCAGTCGCGGCGCGCGAACCCCACCAGTGAGAAGGTCGGGGGTAGCAGGCCACGGTTGGCCAGGTCGTAGATCGCCGGCATGACCTTCTTGCGGGCCAGGTCGCCGGTGACCCCGAAAATTACCATCCCGCAGGGGCCGGCAATCCTGGGCAGCCGCTTGTCGCGCTTGTCGCGCAACGGGTTCTGCCAATGCTCGGCGTCTCCCGCGGCGCGACCGCGACTATCGGATTGGGGTGGGGTCATTTGTTGGCGGAGTCGAGTTGTTCCTGAGTCGCCTCAAGTAACTCGTTCCAGGATGCTTCAAACTTCTCCACGCCCTCGTCCTCCAGCACGATGAACACGTCGGTCAGGTCAACCCCGTTCGCCTCGAGCTGGTCGAACACGCCCTGGGCCTCGTCCGCGGTGCCGGTGATCGTGTCTCCGGTGACCGTACCGTGGTCGGCGACAGCGTCAATCGTCTTCTCCGGCATGGTGTTCACCGTGTTCGCGGCGACCAGTTCGGTGACGTAGAGGGTGTCGGAGTAGTCCGGGTTCTTGACGCCGGTGGACGCCCACAACGGCCGTTGCACGCGCGCGCCGTCTGCCTTCAGTGCCTCGAAGCGCTCGCCACCCTCGAAGACCTCTTGGTAGGCGGCGTAAGCCAGTCGGGCGTTGGCGACGCCGGCCTGACCGCGCAGCGCGAGCGCTTCCTCAGACCCGTTGCTCTCCAGCCGCTTGTCGATTTCGCTGTCCACCCGGGAGACGAAAAACGATGCTACCGAATGGATCTTGGCCAGGTCGTGGCCGGCTTCTTTGGCCTTCTCCAATCCGGCAAGGTAGGCATCGATCACCTCGCGGTGCCGCTCCACGGAGAAGATCAGCGTGACATTGACCGAAATCCCTTCGGCCAGGACGGCGGTGATGGCCGGCAGGCCCGCCTTGGTGGCCGGGATCTTGATCAGCACGTTGGGCCGGTCGACGATCTTCCACAGCTCGATGGCCTGTTGGATCGTCTTGTCGGTCTCGTGGGCCAGTCGCGGGTCGACCTCGATCGACACCCGGCCGTCGATGCCGTCGGAACTCTCCCACTGCGGTCGTAGCACGTCGCAGGCGTTACGAACGTCGTCGGTTGTGACGGTGCGGATAGTGGCGTCCACATCGGCGCCTCGCTCGGCCAACTCGGCGACCTGATCGTCGTAGGCGCTGCCTTCCGACAATGCCTTCTGGAAGATCGACGGGTTGGTGGTGACGCCGACGATGCTCTTGGTGTCGATCAGCTCCTGCAAATTGCCGGACTTGATCCGGTCCCGCGACAAGTCGTCGAGCCAGACCGACACGCCTGCGGCGCTGAGCGCGGCAAGGTTGGAATTCTGGGTCATTCAAATCACCTTTTCTCAGTTATCGAGTGCTTCTTCCGCGGCGGCAGCGACGGCCTCCGCGGTGAAGCCGTACTCGCGGAACAATGTCTTGTAGTCGGCGGATTCGCCGTAGTGCTCGATCGAAACGATCTTTCCGGTGTCGCCCACCAGCTTGTGCCAGGACTGGGCGATGCCGGCCTCGACAGCCACCCGCGCCGAAACCGTCGGGGGCAGCACGCTGTCGCGGTAGTCGTCCGGCTGGGATTCGAACCACTCCACACACGGCATCGACACCACTCGGGCGAGAATGTCCTTCTCCGCCAACAACTTCTGTGCCTCGACCGCGAGCTGTACCTCCGAACCAGTGGCGATCAGTACGACGTCGGGGTCCTCGTCGCCTTCTGAGTCGCCCAACACGTAGCCGCCGCGGGCGACACCCTCGGCGTTGGTGCCTTCCAGCACCGGAACCCCCTGCCGAGTCAGAATCAACCCGACCGGACCGCTGCCGTTGCCACGGGCTATAACCGTGTGCCAGGCGTAGGCCGTTTCGTTGGCGTCGGCCGGGCGGACCACCGACAGGTTGGGTATTGCCCGCAGCGCCGCAAGGTGCTCGATCGGCTGGTGGGTAGGCCCGTCCTCGCCGAGACCCACCGAGTCGTGGGTCCAAACGTAGATGGTGTCGATGTCCATCAACGACGCCAACCGCACCGCGGGCCGCATGTAGTCGGAGAACTGCAGGAATGTCCCACCGTAGGCCCGGGTGGGTCCATGCAGCACGATGCCGGACAGAATCGACCCCATCGCGTGCTCGCGAATACCGAAGTGCAGCGTGCGGCCGTACCAGTCGGCGGTGTAGTCGTCGGTCGAAATCGACGGGGGGCCAAAGGATTTCACGCCCTTGATGGTCGTGTTGTTGCTGCCCGCCAGGTCGGCCGAACCGCCCCACAACTCCGGCAACTTCGGCCCGATGGCCGCCAGCACCTCGCCGGAGGCCGCGCGGGTGGCCAGCGCCTTCGACCCTGGCTCCCACTTCGGAATGTCAGCGTCCCAGCCCTCGGGCAACTCTTCGGCCGTAAGCCGGTCCAACAGTGCCTTGCGTTCGGGTTCGCGCTCGGCCCAGGCGTCGAACTCGACCTGCCAGGCTTCGTGCGCGTCCTTGCCGCGATCCACCAGGCTGCGGGTGTGTTTGATCACCTCGTCGCGAACCTCGAACGTCTTGTCGGGGTCGAAGCCGAGGATCTTCTTGGTGGCCGCTATCTCGTCGTCGCCGAGTGCCGCTCCATGCGCCTTGCCCGTATTCATCAGGTTCGGGGCAGGGTAGCCAATGATGGTGCGCAGCGAAATGAACGACGGCCTGCCGGTTTCGGCCTTCGCGTTGGCAATGGCCTCTTCGATTCCGACCACGTTCTCGCCGCCCGCCACTTCCTGCACGTGCCAGCCGTAGGCACGATAACGGGCCGCGGTGTCCTCGCACAGGGCGATGTTGGTGTCGTCCTCGATCGAGATCTGGTTGTGGTCGTAGAACACGATGAGATTGCCCAGTTGCTGCACCGCGGCCAGCGACGACGCTTCCGACGTCACTCCCTCTTCGATGTCGCCATCGGAGGCAATCGAGTAGATGAAGTGGTCGAACGGGCTGGTGCCCGGCTCGGCGTCCGGGTCGAACAGTCCACGCTCGTAGCGCGCCGCCATCGCCATCCCGACCGCAGATGCCAGACCCTGTCCCAGCGGGCCGGTGGTGATCTCGACACCCTTGGTGTGGCGGAACTCGGGGTGACCGGGCGTCTTGGAACCCCAGGTGCGCAGCGACTCGATATCGGACAGTTCGAGCCCGAAGCCGCCGATATAGAGCTGCAGGTAGAGGGTCAGGCTGCTGTGCCCACAAGACAGCACGAACCGGTCGCGGCCCAACCAGTGGACGTCGCTGGGATCGTGGCGCATTGCCCGCTGAAACAGTGTGTAGGCCAATGGCGCAAGGCTCATCGCCGTTCCGGGGTGCCCGTTACCGACCTTTTGGACGGCGTCCGCCGCCAGTACTCGGACCGTGTCGACCGAAGCCGTATCGATCTCGGTCCAGTCGTCGGGGAGGCGCGGTTGGGTGAGTGCAGAGATCTCTTCGGCAGTTGTCATTCAGTCCTCAGTCCTGGGGTCATCAACTGACCAATCCCACCCTAGTGCGGGATTGCTCGCGGCAGCAGGGCTAGATAACGGTTACCCGATGAAGCCCGTGTGAAAATATCGTGTCGCGGGTCACAGCTCTACCCTCTGTGCGTCTTTGATTTGGGTCGAGCGGTGGACAAAGTCGGGCGAATCGACCCTGCGGCGCTGAGACCGCCCCTGCGCGGTCTACCATCGTGCGTAGTAGAAGCTGCGCGCGGCTGCGATTTCACCGAGGAGTTAATTGCGTGAGCGTTCGCGGGCGCTTGGAGAGTAAGGCCCCGGGGGGCGGGACGAGCGGCAAGGTCACCGGCAAGATACTGGCCTACGTCGCCTTGACCAAGCCTCGGGTCATCGAGTTGTTGCTGGTCACAGCGATACCGGCGATGCTGCTGGCGCACCGGGGGTCGGTCGACCCGCTGCTGATCCTCAACACGTTGATCGGCGGCATGATGGCCGCCGGCGGTGCCAACACGCTCAACTGCGTGGCCGACGCCGACATCGACAAGGTGATGAAGCGGACCGCCCGGCGACCGCTGGCGCGAGCGGCGGTACCGACTCGCAACGCCCTGGTCTTCGGACTGTTGCTCAGCGTGGGCTCGTTTTTCTGGTTGTGGTGGACCACCAATCTGCTCTCGGGTCTGTTGGCCGTTGTCACCATCGCGTTCTACGTCTTCGTCTACACGCTGTTGCTCAAGCGGCGCACCTCGCAGAACGTGGTGTGGGGCGGCGCGGCGGGCTGCATGCCCGTGATGATCGGCTGGTCCTCGGTCACCGGCACTATCGGCTGGCAGGCGTTGGCCATGTTCGCGATCATCTTCTTCTGGACGCCGCCGCACACCTGGGCACTGGCGATGCGGTACAAGGAAGACTACAAAGCCGCAGGCGTACCGATGCTGCCCGCCGTGGCGACTGAACGTCAGGTCACCAAGCAGATCCTGATCTACACCTGGCTCACGGTGCTGGCGACCCTGGTGCTGGGCTTGGCGACGGGCTGGCTGTACGCGGCGGTTGCCGTTCTGGCCGGGGTGTGGTTCCTGGCCATGGCCCACCAGCTGTACTCCGGAGTTCGGGCGGGCGAACCGGTCAAGCCGCTCCGGCTGTTCCTGCAGTCGAACAACTACCTGGCGCTGGTGTTCTGCGCGCTTGCGGTGGACTCGGTCATCGCACTGCCGACCCTGCTCTGAGGCCGTCGGGCGCGGCGTCGAGGCCGGGCGACTCCACGGCTCGCCTTCGTCAGAACCAAGGCGATTCCAACCCCCGCCGCAGGCGACCGGTTGCCGTGCCCGATTTGAATGCACTTCGAATGATTAACTAGCGCAACGCATTTCGCCGTGCGCTCAGCGCCGCGTCCGCTTCCTTTCAGGCCGCCAGGTGGCAGGCCGCGGTCCTATCTCGATTTGCGAGACGCCCCGTCGCGTTATCGGATCTGTGTGTAACAGCCCATTTTTGAAGCGCGTTCGAAGGTCGCCCTTTTCAGGGAGGAGTGTCTGGCATGGCGTCAATTGTCGTATCGAAAGGTCTGGACACATCCTGTGCGTGCCGGGGGGCACTGACGGTTCGGTATCGGTTTACCACCGGCTGATCCATGAGCGCACCCATCTGGATGGCTTCGCCTCCAGAGGTGCATTCGGCATTGCTGAGTAGCGGTCCGGGACCGGGGTCATTGTTGGCCGCGGCTTCGGCATGGAACTCGTTGAGCGCCGAATACGCCTCCATAGTGGAAGAACTCATTGATGTGTTGGCCTCGGTGCAGTCCGGATCCTGGGACGGTCCGAGCGCGGAGTCGTATGTGGCGGCGCACGCGCCCTACGTCGCCTGGTTGACGCAGGCCGGCGCGGATAGCGCGATTGTCGCCGCCCAGCACGAGACGGCGGCTGCGGCCTATACCGTGGCGGTGGCGGCGATGCCGACACTGCCGGAGTTGGCCGTCAATCACGTCACGCACGGAGCGCTGGTGGCGACGAATTTCTTTGGGATCAACACCATTCCGATCGCCCTCAATGAGGCCGACTACGTGCGGATGTGGGTTCAGGCGGCCGCCACAATGACGACGTATCAGGCGGTTTCGGACGCCGCCCTGGCTTCGGCTCCGCCGGCCGCGGCGGCTCCGCAGATCGTGAAGTCCGAAGGGCAACCTCAAACCGGCGCCAGTGCTGCCGCCGATCCGCTGCAGCAGGTAGCGCAGTTGGTGCAGCAGATCTTTCAGCAGATCCAGCGCCTCCCGCAGGATGCTTACCAGCAGCTGCTGAGGCTCGGTGGGATGAATTGGGATCCCGCGGCGGGAACCATCAACGGAATCCCATACGAGGGCTACACCACCCCGGGTTCACTGGTCTACTGGGTCACTCGAGGATTCCTCTACGGCCAGGAGTTCCAGGCGTTTCAGTACGCGCTGCTGACCAATCCGCTGTCGGTCCTGCAGGGGCTCGCCACCCTGACGCCACTGCAGATCGTGACCTACCTGTCGTTGCACCCGGTGCTGGGTGTAGCTATCGCGACGTCGCCGCTGTACTCGGTGCTCTCGTCCCTTCCGGCCGCGGCGGCTGCTTCGGCGGCTGCACTGCTGGTGCTGCCAGTGCCGATTGCCGAGATTCCGGCCGCCGCCGCTGTGCCGGCCCTGGCTCCGGTTGCGGCGCTGGCGCACGCGGCGCCTGCGGTGGCGGTCGCCCCGACTGTCGCCACGACGGTCAGTGCGACGAGCACGGCGGCTCCGGCGTCTGCGGCGGGTACGGCTCCCAGTTCGCCGGCGCCACCGTCCGCGCCGGCGGGTCCGGGGTTCTTCCCGTTTGCCATCGCTGGTGGCGGTCCCGCTATAGGCTTCGATTCGGGGTCGAAGACGAGGAGCAGCGCGAGCGCCCAGGCCAAGGCGCCCGCTCAGGACAGTGCCGCGGCAGCAGCCGCGGCGGCCGCGCGGCGGCGGTCACGGCGGCGGCGTAAGCAGGACGAGCCGCTGCGGGCCTATGCCGATGAGTACATCGACGTGGAACCTGATGGCGACGCGGATGCGGTGCCCCAAGTGCTGGCTTCGGAATCGGGCGCGGGGAAGTTCGGGTTCGCGGGGACTGCATTTGAACGCCGCCGCGCACAAGCCGCCGCCGGGTTGACCCAATTGGCCGATGACATCGGCGGCGGTCCGACGGTGCCGCTGCTGCCCGGTAAGTGGGGCACCAACCAGGAGCGCTAGGGGAGCAGCACGACGGACCCGGTGGTCTTACGGCCCTCCAGGTCGGTGTGGGCTCGTACGGCTTCGGCCAGCGGATAAGTTCCGCCGACCTCGACCCGCACGGCGCCGCTGCCGATCGCGTCTAACAATTCGCCGGCCCGCCAGTTGAATTCCTGTGCGGTGCGGATGAAGTCGGCCAGCGTCGGTCGAGTGAGGTACACCGAACCGGCTCGATTCAGGCGTTGCGGGTCCAGCGGGGGAACGGGTCCGCTGGCGGCGCCGAACAACGCCAGCGTTCCGCGCTTGGCCAAGCTGGCGAGACTGGCGTCGAACGTGGTCGCACCCACACCGTCGTACACCGCAGCCACTCCGGCGCCCCCGGTGAGTTCGCGGACCTGTCGGCCGAACCCGTCGGCATCAGTGGGATAGGCGAGCACTTCGGCGGCCCCGGCCTGCCTGGACAGGCGCTCTTTCGCCTCGTTCGAGACGGTGGTGATGACGCGGGCGCCGAGGTGGGTCGCCCACTGCGTCAGGAGCAGTCCAACACCGCCGGCCCCGGCGTGCACCAGCAGGCTGTCTCCGCTTTGCACGGAGTAGACCGACTTGAGCAGATAGTGCGCGGTCAGCCCTTTCAGCAGGGCGGAAGCGGCGACCTCGGAGGTGACGTCGTCAGGTACCTTCGCGGTCAAAGATGCTGGCGCAACGCAGAATTCGGCGTACGCGCCAATTGCCGAAGCGCTCACCACACGGTCGCCGACGCTGATGCCGGCTGCGTCGGTCCCGGGTCCGATCGCCGCAACGGTCCCACACACCTCGGAGCCGAGGACGAAGGGGAGCGCACGGGGGTATTGCCCCGAGCGGTAATAGGTGTCGATGAAGTTGACGCCGATTGCGTCCGACTTGATCAGTAGCTCGCCGTGGTCCGGGCTGGGTTGCGGCAGGTCGTTGTAGCCAAGGACTTCAGGACCGCCGGTTTCGCTGACTTCGATCGCGCGCACGGTGGATATCATGCACGAGCATGAAACTCGCCCGTCCGGACGTCTTCCACCCGCGCATCGTGCTGGCCGGTAATCCGCAACACGTTGCGGGTGGCGGCGACGACGCCGACTTGGTGGCCGCGCTGCGACACCGCGGCCTGCATGCCCGGTGGTTGTCCTGGGATGACCCGGAAGTCGCGGGTGCGCACCTGGTGATTCTGCGCGACGCCGGCGACTTCGCCGAGCGCATCGACGACTTCCTGACGTGGGCCGCAGGCGTGCCGAACCTGCTCAACCCATCCGCCGTCGTCGCGTGGAACGCCGATCGCGGTTACCTCGATGACCTGGCAGATCGGGGCGTGCCGACCGTGCCCGGTGAGACATACGGACCCGGCGAGCGGGTCGTGCTGCCGGGGTCTGGACACGTCTTCGTCGGCCCCAGCGTCGGCGCCGGCACGCGGCGGTTCAGTGACCAATCGGCGGCGGCCGAACACGTCGCGGCCCGCCAAGGGGCAGGCCAGGGTGTCGTGGTGCAGTCCGGCGGGTCGGAACCCGAAACGGTGCTGGTCTTCCTCGGTGGAAAACCGTCGCATGCGTTCGTCACGCAGGATCGTGGTCTGCATCAGGGCGACGCCGACTTCGAACTGTGGGACGTCGGCGCCGCAGCGCTGGACGTTGCTCCTGGCGAGTTGCTCTACGCGCGGGTGCATCTCGTCGGTGCGCGCGTGTTGGAGTTGCAACTGGTAGCTCCGTCGCTGGGCTGGCGGCGATTGGACGGCGCCACCCGCAGTCTCGCCCAGCGCGAGTTTGCGCTGGGCGTCGAGTCGGCTGTGCAGCGGCTCGGGCTAGGCCCGTTCTCGCATCGACATCCCTAGCGTCGCGGTGGCGCACAAACTCCAAAATCGCTGTGGCACCGTATAGTCGAGCGTGCAAGAACTATCCCGCCAGCAGCGAGGTGCGTTCATGAGTACTGCCGAGGAACGGGCAATCCAGCTGGATCTGGTCGCTCGTCTCAAGTCCGCCTTTCCCGAGCTTCCCGATGCTCCGACTCCGGACCTCATCGATCACGATCGGTTCTGGGCCTATATGAAGACCAACCACGACGTGGGTGGCGAACCAGACGCACCGATGAAGTACGAGAACAAGCAGTATGAGGTGTGGGAGCACATGACTTACGTCATCTGCGAGGTGCTCGGCTGGCGCGGAATCTGGTTGTCGGAGGAGCGGCGGCGGATCGGCAACGTCGACGTCGGGCGGGCGGTCTACTTGGGGTTCCCGTATTACGGTCGTTGGCTCTGGGCAGTAGCTCGTGTCCTGGTGGAAAAGCATCACATCAGCCTGGGCGAACTCAGCGAGCGAATGGCAGAGGTCAAGGCCCGCTATAGCGGCGGCCTCGACGGTAAGACGCTCGAGGCCAGCCCCAAGTTCGAAGGTGACGGATCGCAGGTCAAGCGCAACGCGCACCACAAGCACGCGGTTGGCAAGGGTGATCCGCAGATCTACGCCGGACAGGCCGGCGAACCGAGGTTTCAGGTCGGCGACGCGGTAGCGGTCCGCGATCTACCGGCGCTGCTGTATACCCGCACCCCGGAGTATTGCAAGGGAGCCACCGGCGAGATCGCCTCTGTCGCATACGAAAGCCCGGCGGCCGAAGACGAGACCTGGGACCGTCCCGACGCCGCGGCGGAGTGGTTCTACATCGTCCGGTTCAATCAATCCGAGCTGTGGCACGGCTATACCGGCACGGCAACCGACACGCTGCAGACCGAGATTCCCGAGCGCTGGCTCGAAGCCGCCAGTTAACTCAGAAGGGCTGACATGACTGACCACGAGCACGAGCACGATCATGAGCGAACCGTCGCACCCATGGTGGACGAGATCACCGACTTCGAGGTGCTGGAGATCGCGCTGCGTGAATTGTGTATCGAGAAAGGACTTTTCACCGCAGAGGAGCACAGACGATTCACCGAGTTCGCTGAGCAGATCGGCCCGACCCCGGCGGCCCGACTAGTAGCGCGGGCCTGGCTGGACCCGGATTTCAAAGAACTCGCGGTGAACGATTCGATGGCCGCCAGCAAAGCGGTGGGCGTCGACTGGCTGGACCCCACCGGCTTCGGCACTCCCAGCGACTTCACCGCGTTCCAGATCCTGGAAGACACACCCACTCTGCACAACGTCATCGTGTGCGCGCTGTGTTCGTGCTACCCGCGGCCGATTCTGGGCAACTCGCCCGAGTGGTACCGCACACCCAACTACCGGCGACGCTTGGTCCGATGGCCGCGGCAGGTGCTGGCGGAGTTCGGGCTTTATCTCGGCGACGACATACAGGTCCGCGTCGAAGACTCCAATCAGAAGCACCGGTTCATGGTGCTGCCGCTGCGTCCCGAAGGCACCGACGGCTGGACCGAGGACCAACTTGCCGAAATCATTACCCGCGACTCCTTGATCGGCGTCGCGTTGCCGAAGGTCGGCGTTACCACCAATGTCATCACCGACACCCGTCCCGCCGTTCATCCTGCCGGTGAGTGAGACCGAATCCTTGAGCAAGACAGACAGCTCGGTCCCGATCGAGCAGGTGGCTATCGACTCGTTGCACGACATCGCCGAGCGCAACCAGATCTGGTCCCGAATGGCCGAGAAGTACGGCGTCGAAAATCCGGTGCCGCCTTGGAAGACGAGTCTGGACGGGCTCTGTGACGCCCTGGACCAGACCGCCTGCGGCCCGGATGTTTCGGACTTCAAACGGCGTCGGGACGAAGAAGACGTTCTCTCGGCGACCGTCTACGCGGACCTGCCCTATCCGGAGAGCCAGTTGATTTCCCTGGCGCACTCTTTGGTGGCGCGGGGCATCATCACCGAGGCCGAATTGGCCGAACGAATTGTGAGTATCAGGGCACGGCTCGAAGCCTGATTACGAACTGGCGGGCGCGAGTTCGGCTCGTTCTCGCAATGAAGTCCCTCGCAGCTGCTGCATGTGTTCGAGACAAGCAGCGCACGCCGCTTCGCCGAACACCACCCGCCACCCCGCTGGCGCCACGGCGAAAGCCGGCCAGATCCGGTGTTGTCGCAGGTGATTCTCTATGACGAAGAAGCTGACATCGTGGACGTTGCGCTCGTTGGAGCCCATCAAAATCCCGACCTCCTAGCCCCCGCTGGTTGCCGCATTCACTGTAACTGACATCTTGTCAATAACTTCGGATTTTTGGGTGACCATCGACGCCCATAGCGCCGCGGTGGCTGCCGTGCACGCGGCGGCGCCCGCCACGTGAATAGCGACCAGGAACGCGGGCACCCCTGTGTAGAACTGCGCCGTGCCGACGCCGGCCTGCGCGAGCACCAGGGCGATCAGCACGCCGAGTCGTTGCATGGTGGCCCGCTCCGCGTGCACCGCCAGTAGCCCGAAACCCAGCCCAACCAGCAGGGCGAGGTAGGAGACCAGTAGCGACGAGTGCAGGTGCACCAGGGTGGTGACCTCGATCTTGAGGCGCGGCACTATCCGGCTCGGGCTCTTGTCGCCCGCGTGTGGTCCCGCCGCGGTCACCAGAGTGCCTGCCACCAGCACTGCGGCCAGGTTCAGCGCGCTGAGCACCGTCAGGATGCGCAGCGGCGTGGCGACGCGCTGCTCGATTTGGCCGGTATCGGGTTCGCCGATCTTGACGTACAGCAGCACCGACAGCCACACCATGGTCATCGATGCCAGCAGGTGGATGGCCACCGTCCACCACAGCAGGCCGGTACGCACGGTGATTCCGCCGATGACGGCCTGCACCACCGTCGAGGCGGGCATCAGCCAGGCATAGAACAGCACCTCGGGTCGCCGTCGTGCCCGGGTGACTGCCAGCACGGCCAGCGCTGCGGTGAGAACCACGCCGAAGGTGATCATCCGGTTGCCGAACTCGACGGCCTGGTGGATGCGCGGGACCTCGGCAACCGCCACCGGGGTGAAGCTGCCCGGAAAGCACTGCGGCCAGGTTGGGCAGCCCAGTCCCGACGCAGTGACGCGGACGATAGCGCCGGTGACCGCGATGCCGCCCTGGGTGAGGATGACGGCCGCGGCGATCAGCCGCTGGACACGCAGGCTGGGGTCGGGGAGCAGGTCCACCACCCGCATGAGCACTCGTCCGACGGCCACCGCCCGATCGTAGCGACAACTACGAGGCGTAGTAGAAACGGCATCCGGGTTGACTCTGCGCTGGGGTCGCATCTCACTCGAACTATTGCGCCCTGGACGCAGAGTCAGCGGCGGAGATCAGGTGAAGCGGAACCAGCGCCGCGCGGCCAACGCCGCGACGACGCCCCACACCGCCAGCACGCCCAACCCGAACCAGTCCACCGACAAACTCATGGCCTGTGACAGCGCCTCGGTCAGCGCTCCCGACGGTGTCACGCGCGACGCCCACTTGATCCCGGTCGGGATCATGTTCGTCTCGAGGGTCAGCGCACCGAACCCGGCGAAGGCGAACCACAACAGGTTGGCCAGCGCCAACACGATCTCAGCCTTCAAGGTGCCGCCGAGCAGCAGTCCGAGCGCCGCGAAGGCCGCGGTGCCCAACGCGATGACCACGGCACCCAACGCCAGCGCAGCCGGCGCCGGTCGCCAGCCCAGCGCAAAACCGATGGCGCCCAGGATGATTGACTGCAAGAACACCGTGAAGACAACCGCGAGCGCCTTGCCGGCGATGATTCCCCAGACGGGCAGGGGAGTTGCGCCGAGTCGCTTCAACGCCCCATAGCGGCGATCGAACGCGACCGCGATGGCCTGCCCGGTGAACGCGGTGGAGATGACCGCCAACGCCATGATGGCGGGCACGAACACGGCCGCGCGATGCGGGCCGAACGAACCCAGCGGCAGCAGCGTCATACCGATCAGCAGCGTGATCGGTATGAACATCGTCAACAGCAACTGCTCGCCGTTGCGGAGCAGCAGCTTCGACTCCAGGGAGAACTGGGCGGCGAGCATCCGGGACACCGCACTGGGCCGCGGGTCCGGGGTGAAAGTGCCTGCCGGAAACGAATCGGTGGTCTCAGACATCACTGCCGCAACTTCCTGCCGGTGAGTTCGAGGAACACATCCTCGAGGCTGCGTTGCTCGACGCGCATGTCGGTAGCCAGCACGTCGATCTGCGCACACCACGCCGTCACCGTCGCCAGCACCTGCGGGCCCACCGCACCTTCAACCAGATATTCGCCCGCAGTCACTTCGGTGGCGGTGTAGTCCTCCGGCAGCGCGGACTCCAACAACGTCAGGTCGAGGCGTGGCGGGGCGCTGAACCGCAATTGATCCTGGGCGCCGCTGCGCATCAGCTCTGCCGGCGTGCCCGCGGCGACGGTCACCCCGTCATCGATGATCACCAGCCGATCGGCCAGTTCCTCGGCTTCCTTGAGCTGATGGGTGGTCAGCACCACGGTGACGCCGTCGCGGCGCAGCGCATCGATCAATTCCCACACCAGCAGCCGGGCGTGGGCGTCCATGCCGGCGGTGGGTTCGTCGAGGAACACCAGTTCGGGCCGCCCAACCAGGGCGCACGCGAGTGCCAGTCGCTGCTGCTGCCCGCCGGAGAGCCGCCGGTAGGTGGTGCGGGCGGCCTCGGTCAGGCCCAGAGTGTCGAGCAGCCATTTCGGGTCCAGCGGGTCGGCGGCGTACGACGCGACCAAATTGAGCATTTCGCCGGCGCGGGCCGCCGGGTAGCCGCCGCCGCCTTGCAGCATCACGCCGATGCGGGGGCGCAGCTTCGCGTTGTCGGCGGTGGGGTCGAGCCCCAGCACCTCGATGGTGCCGGCGTCGGGCCGGACGAAGCCTTCGCACATCTCGACGGTGGTCGTCTTACCTGCCCCGTTCGGGCCGAGTAGGGCGAATACCTCCGCGGCATGCACATCGAGATCGAGGCCGGCCACGGCCGTCGTCGCCCCGTACTTTTTGCATACTCCGCGTAGCCGCACCACGATCTCGCGGTCTTGGGGGAGTGAGCTCACGTGGAATCAGCGTAGGCGTCGGGTGTGGCTTCAGGAGACGGGGTGGCCTTTGCGGGCTCTGGCACTGTCGCCGCGCCGGCGGGTATCGCGGGGGCTTCCGGCTTGGGCGCGGGCGTGACGTCCTCTTCCGGCAGCGGTCGCCACGGCAGCTGGTGGTAGGTCATCGCGATCAGCACCACCACGATAAAAGCGCTGGCCAGGGTGGCATCGACGATCTGGAACAACGCGAAGCGGTCACCGTTGGCGGTCGGCCCGAAGATTCCGACGATGAGGGTGACGGCGATAGCTGCGGCCCGGAATCCGGTGCGCGTCGCCCAGGCCGCCAGCGGGATGATGGCCCAGAGCAGATACCAGGGCTGCACGACGGGGAACAGCAGCACCGTCAGGCCCAGTGCGACACCGAGGCCGCCGATCGGGTGCAGACGCCCGCGGAAGACGGCGAACAACAGCCAGCAGACCATCACCATGATGATCAGCACGCCGATGGCACGGGTCAGCGACAACACGGCGGTGGTGTGGTCGCCCAGGCCCAGCAATATGCCCACCTGCCCGGTCCCCAGGGCCAGCAGCGTCGGCGGTGACATCCAGCTACGCACCACGTTGGCGGTACCGAGTGTGTAGATCCAGCCGAACCCGAGCCCACTGGCCCAGCCGACGATGCCCATGACGGCCAGCGACAGCCCCGCCATGCTGAATCCGCACAGCAGGAAGGCTTTGAAGGTGCTGCCGCAGCGGTAGGCCAGCGCCATCGTCACAAAGCCGAGCGCCAGCAAAGACGGCAGTTTCACCTGCGACGACAGCGCGATCAGGACCGAGCCCGCCAGCAGCAGCCCCAACGGCCGCCAGTCCGGGCCGATTCGCCACGACTTGGGCTTCAGCGGGTCGTCAGAGTCCAGACCGCGCAGCGCGAACTCAGCGCCGGTGAGCATCAGTCCGAGCATCAGCGCCTCGTTGTGAATGCCGGCGACCAGGTGCATGAACAGCAGCGGATTGGCGGCGCCCAGCCACAACGCGCTGACCTCGGCGACACCGCAGCGCCGCGCCAGTCGTGGGGTCGCCCACACGATCAGCGCCACACCGAACAGCACCACCAGTCGGTGGCATAGCACCGCGGCGACGATGTTCTCCCCGGTCAACGCCGAAATGCCCCGCCCGATCCATAAGAACAGCGGTCCATAGGGCGCCGGCGTCTCGCGCCACAAGCTGGGCACCGAGAGCGTGAACACGTGCCCCAGGCCCAGGCCGGAGGCCGGGCCGACCCGGTAGGGGTCGAGCCCTTCCAGCGATATCTGGCTCTGGGCCAGGTAGGAGTAGACGTCCTTGCTGTACATCGGCGGGGCGATCAGCAGTGGCAGCATCCATAACACCAGCGTGCGATCCAGTTCGCCGCGCGACATCCGGCGCTTACCCGACGCGAATCGGCCTAGCATCAACCAGGCCAGCGCCATCATCACCGCACCGGTGGTGGTCATGGTCAACGACACCGTCTGGATGCGCGACGGCAGATTCAGCAACCGCACCCCGAAAGTGGGGTCTTGCACGACCGGCCTGGCCCCGTCGCCCAGCGCGCCGATTGCCATCAGCACGGTTCCGGTGGCACCGAAAAGCCGGGTGCGCTTCATCGCGGTGAATTCGGCGGCGTTGAGTGGCTTGCCCACCGCCTGCTCGTCGCCATGCAGACTGGCGATCGACGAGCTCAATGTGTGGTGGCGGGCTGCCATCAGTGGAGCCTAACGGCGATCGCCAGCGGCTTGTGCTGTGACCAACCCAACCCCCTATGTAGGGCACCCTTCCTGGAAGTCCTGCTGGAATTGCGTCACACTGGTGTTGTGAAAATCCGAACCGAGCTTGATGCTGCCGTTCCGGCCGCTGGTGCAGGCTCGGATGGACACACCCGACGGGCCATCGTGCGCCTGCTGCTCGAGTCCGGAAGCATCACGGCCAGCGAGATCGGCGACCGACTGAGCCTCACGGCCGCCGGGGTGCGACGTCACCTCGACGCACTGATCGAGGCCGGTGACGCCGAATCCGTGGCCGCCGCAGCATGGCAGCAGGTGGGACGTGGACGACCGGCGAAGCGCTACCGGCTGACGGCGGCGGGCCGGGCAAAACTCGACCACTCATACGACGACTTGGCTGCTGCCGCGATCCGGCAACTGCGTGAAATCGGCGGCAACGATGCGGTGAAGACTTTCGCCCGGCGCCGTATCGACGCGATCCTCGCCGATGTCGCTGGCGTGGAGGGCCCCGACGACTCCGCGCTCGAGGCCGCCGCCGAGCGAATCGCCGGAGCTTTCAGCAAGGCCGGCTATGTCGCCACCACTACCCGGGTGGGCGGGCCGATCAAAGGTGTGCAAATCTGCCAGCATCACTGCCCGGTGTCCCACGTAGCCGAGGAATTCCCGGAGTTGTGCGAAGCCGAGCAGCAGGCCATGTCCGACGTGCTCGGCACCCACGTGCAGTTGTTGGCGACCATCGTCAACGGCGACTGTGCCTGTACCACCCATGTACCGCTTACTCAGGCGCCCAGCCCGCGCCCAGCCAATACAAAAACCGAAGGAGCGTCCCAATGACACTCGAGGCTGCACGGACCGCTGAGCCGCTCACCCAGGAACAGACCATTGATTCCCTGGGTAGGTACGGCTACGGCTGGTCTGACTCCGATGTCGCGGGCGCCAGCGCGCAGCGCGGGTTGTCCGAGGCGGTGGTGCGTGACATCTCCGCAAAGAAGAGCGAGCCGGAGTGGATGCTCAACATCCGACTCAAGGCGCTGGGCATCTTCGACAAGAAGCCGATGCCGAACTGGGGTTCCGACCTCGAAGGTATTCACTTCGACAACATCAAGTACTTCGTGCGTTCCAGCGAGAAGCAGGCCGCGACCTGGGACGATCTGCCCGCGGACATCAAGAACACCTACGACAGGCTGGGCATCCCGGAAGCCGAGAAGCAGCGGTTGGTCTCCGGTGTCGCTGCCCAGTACGAGTCCGAGGTCGTCTACCACTCCATCCGTGAGGACCTGGAGAAGCTGGGCGTCATCTTCCTGGACACCGACACGGCGCTGCGCGAGCACCCGGACGTCTTCAAGAAGTACTTCGGCACCGTCATCCCGGCCGGCGACAACAAGTTCTCCGCGCTGAACACGGCCGTATGGTCGGGCGGCAGCTTCATCTACGTGCCGCCGGGCGTGCACGTCGACATTCCGTTGCAGGCCTACTTCCGGATCAACACCGAGAACATGGGCCAGTTCGAGCGCACGCTGATCATCGTCGATGAGAACGCCTATGTGCACTACATCGAAGGGTGTACCGCGCCCATCTACAAGTCGGACTCGCTGCACTCGGCGGTGGTCGAGATCATCGTGAAGCCCGGTGGCCGTTGCCGTTACACGACCATCCAGAACTGGTCGAACAACGTCTACAACCTGGTCACCAAGCGGGCTCGCGCTGAAGCGGGCGCGACGATGGAGTGGGTCGACGGCAACATCGGCTCGAAGGTCACCATGAAGTACCCGGCGGTCTGGATGACCGGCGAGCACGCAAAAGGTGAGGTGCTGTCGATCGCGTTCGCCGGCGAGGACCAGCACCAGGACACCGGTGCCAAGATGCTGCACCTGGCGCCCAACACGTCGAGCAACATCGTGTCCAAGTCGGTGGCGCGCGGCGGTGGCCGCACCTCTTACCGCGGTCTGGTTCAGGTGAACAAAGGAGCACATGGGTCGCGCTCCTCTGTCAAATGTGATGCGCTGCTGGTCGATACGATCAGCCGCAGCGACACCTACCCTTACGTCGACATCCGTGAGGACGACGTCACGATGGGTCACGAGGCCACGGTTTCGAAGGTCAGCGAGAACCAGTTGTTCTACCTGATGAGCCGCGGGATGACCGAGGACGAGGCCATGGCGATGGTGGTGCGCGGATTCGTCGAGCCGATCGCCAAGGAACTGCCGATGGAGTACGCACTGGAGCTCAACCGGCTGATCGAGTTGCAGATGGAGGGCGCGGTCGGATGACCCGCGCTGACAATCCGACATCCACCGGCGCTGCGCTGAATAAAGGGGAATTGTTTGCGTCGTTCGATGTCGACGCATTCGAGGTGCCGCACGGTCGCGACGAACTCTGGCGGTTCACCCCGCTGAAGCGGTTGCGTGGCTTGCACGACGGCTCCGCGGTTGCAACCGGTAGCGCCAAAGTCACCGTTGCCGAGCAGGACGGGGTCCGAATCGAGACGGTTCGCCGCGGCGACGAGCGGCTGGGGCAGGCCGGCGTTCCCGCTGATCGTGTTGCCGCACAGGCATTCTCGGCGTTCAACGCCGCGACACTGGTCACGGTGGGGCGCGATACGCGGGTCCCCGACCCGATCAACATCACCGTCACCGGACCGGGCGAAGGCGCGGTGGCTTACGGCCATCTGCAGATCCGGGCCGAGGAACTCAGCGAGGCGGTCGTCGTCATCGACCACCGGGGCAGCGGAACGTACGCGGACAACGTGGAATTCGTGGTCGGCGATGCCGCCCGGCTCACCGTGATCTGGATCGCCGACTGGGCGGACGACACTGTGCACCTCAGCGCGCAGCATGCCCGACTCGGCAAAGACGCGGTGTTACGCCACGTCACCGTCACGCTCGGCGGCGAGGTGGTGCGGATAACCGCCACCGCGCGCTTTGACGGACCCGGCGGCGATGCGGAGTTGCTGGGTCTGTACTTCGCCGACGACGGTCAGCACCTCGAATCGCGACTGCTGGTCGACCACGCCCAGCCCCATTGCAAGTCCAACGTGCTGTACAAGGGTGCGCTGCAAGGGGATCCGTCCTCCAAACTGCCCGATGCGCACACGGTCTGGATTGGCGACGTACTGATTCGCGCCGAAGCTACCGGCACCGACACCTTCGAGATGAACCGCAACCTGGTTTTGACCGACGGTGCACGAGCAGACTCGGTGCCCAACCTGGAGATCGAAACCGGCGAGATCGCAGGCGCCGGACACGCCAGTGCCACCGGGCGTTTCGACGACGAGCAACTGTTCTACCTACGCTCTCGCGGGATTCCCGAAGAGCAGGCCCGACGGTTGGTGATCCGCGGCTTCTTCGGCGAGATCATCTCCAAGATCGCGGTGCCCGACATACGGGAGCGACTCACCGCAGCAATCGAACACGAACTGGAAATCACGGAATCGAGATCTACAGCCTCATGACGACTCTGGAAGTCAAAGACCTGCACGTCAGCGTCAACAACCCGAACGCCACCGATGGAGAGCGCGAGATTCCCATCCTCAAGGGCGTCGACCTGACGGTGAAATCCGGCGAGACACACGCTCTGATGGGGCCCAACGGCTCCGGCAAGTCCACGCTGTCCTACGCGATTGCTGGGCACCCCAAGTATGTGGTGACATCGGGATCCATCACGTTGGACGGCGAAGACGTGCTCGCGATGAGCGTCGACGAGCGGGCCAGGGCCGGACTGTTCCTGGCCATGCAGTACCCGGTCGAGGTGCCCGGCGTGTCGGTGTCGAATTTCCTGCGCACGGCCGCCACTGCCATCCGAGGCGAGGCGCCCAAACTGCGGCACTGGGTCAAAGAGGTCAAGGCCGCGATGGCCGCGCTCGATGTCGACCCGGCCTTCGCCGAGCGCAACGTCAATGAGGGCTTCTCCGGTGGCGAGAAGAAGCGGCACGAGATCCTGCAACTCGAGCTGCTCAAGCCCAAGATCGCCATTCTCGACGAAACCGACTCCGGGCTGGACGTCGACGCGTTGCGGGTGGTCAGCGACGGCGTGAACCGCTTTGCCAAGGC
The DNA here is from genome assembly GCF_055419245.1 of Mycobacterium sp. IDUB_37. NCBI lineage: Bacteria > Bacillati > Actinomycetota > Actinomycetes > Mycobacteriales > Mycobacteriaceae > Mycobacterium > Mycobacterium sp. IDUB_37. Next base: position 53,179 of record NZ_JBVAXG010000015.1, read on the forward strand.
CGAGAATGCCGGCGTCCTGCTGATCACCCACTACACCCGCATCCTGCGCTACATCCGCCCGGAATACGTGCATGTGTTCGTCGGTGGTCGGATCGCCCAATCGGGTGGGCCGGAACTGGCCGACGAACTCGAGCAGAACGGCTACGAACGCTTCACTCAAGCGGCCGCGGGGGCGTAGCAGTGGTTGCCCCCGTGACTCCGCTGGACCTGGCGGCGATTCGTGCTGACTTCCCAATTCTGAAGCGCATCATGCGCGGCGGAAACCAGTTGGCGTACTTGGATTCCGGGGCGACATCCCAGCGACCACTGCAGGTTCTGGATGCCGAGCGCGAGTTTCTCCTCACCTCCAATGGCGGGGTGCATCGTGGTGCGCACCAGCTGATGGAGGAGGCCACCGACGCCTACGAGCAGGGGCGTGCCGACATCGCGGCTTTCGTCGGAGCCGACTCCGACGAACTTGTCTTCACCAAGAACGCGACCGAATCGCTCAACCTGGTGTCATATGTGCTGGGCGACAGTCGCTTCGAGCATGCCGTCGGACCCGGTGACGTGATTGTCACGACGGAGCTGGAACACCACGCCAACCTGATCCCCTGGCAGGAGTTGGCCCGGCGTACCGGGGCCACCCTGCGCTGGTACGGCGTGACCTCCGGAGACGGGGATGATGGCCGCATCGACCTGGACTCCCTGCAACTCGACGAGAATGTCAAAGTCGTTGCCTTCACTCACCATTCCAATGTGACCGGTGCGCTGGCGCCGGTCGCTGAGCTGGTGTCCCGCGCGAAAGCCGTTGGCGCGCTGACGGTACTGGACGCCTGCCAGTCGGTGCCGCACCAGCCGGTTGATTTTCATGCGCTCGACGTCGATTTCGCCGCGTTCTCCGGACACAAGATGTTGGGCCCCAACGGAATCGGCGTACTTTACGGCCGTCGCGACCTGCTCAACGCGATGCCGCCATTTCTCACCGGCGGATCGATGATCGAGACGGTCACGATGCAGAGCTCTACCTACGCGACCGCCCCGCAACGCTTTGAAGCCGGCACGCCGATGACCTCTCAGGTGGTCGGACTTGCCGCCGCCGCAAGGTACCTGGGTGCGATCGGGATGGAATCCGTCGAGGCCCACGAGCGTGATTTGGTGGCCAAAGCGATTGATGGCTTATCCGGCATCGAGGGCGTGCGCATCGTTGGGCCCACCTCGATGGTGGATCGCGGATCGCCGGTGTCGTTCATCGTGGACGGAGTCCATGCCCACGACGTCGGGCAGGTGCTCGACGACGAAGGCGTCGCAGTTCGCGTCGGACACCACTGCGCATTGCCACTGCACCGGCGGTTCGGGTTGGCTGCCACCGCGCGCGCGTCCTTTGCGGCATACAACACGGCTGAAGAGGTCGACCGCCTGGTAGCCGGTGTGCGTCGGGCCCTGGAATTCTTTGGGAGCGACTGAGTTGCGTCTCGAGCAGATGTATCAGGACGTGATCCTGGACCATTACAAGCACCCGCATCACCGCGGGTTGCGAGAACCGTTCGGTGCCGAGGTTTTTCACGTGAACCCGGTCTGCGGGGACGAGGTCACGCTGCGGGTCGCGCTTTCCGCTGACGGTGCGAGCATCGAGGACATCTCGTATGACGGACAAGGCTGTTCGATCAGCCAGGCATCGACATCCGTGCTGACCGACCAGGTGATCGGGCAAAGCGTCCCCGAGGCACTCAAGACAATCGACGCGTTCACCGAGATGGTTTCTTCCCGCGGAAATGTGCAGGGCGACGAGGACGTCATCGGCGACGGAGTAGCGTTCGCAGGAGTATCCAAATATCCGGCGCGGGTGAAATGCGCGCTGCTCGGGTGGATGGCGTTCAAGGATGCACTTGCCCAGGCCCACGCGGCGTTCGAGGAGGTTAATAGATGAGCGAGACCACGGCGCCCGAAGCTGAAAAAGGTGGGCAGGACGAGGAATTGCTGCTCGCCGACATGGAAGAGGCAATGCGCGACGTCGTCGACCCGGAACTCGGGATCAACGTCGTCGACTTGGGCCTGGTCTACGGCCTGAATCTGGAAAAAGGCGACGAGGGAACCATCGCTTTGATCGACATGACTCTGACCTCGGCGGCGTGTCCGTTGACCGACGTCATCGAGGACCAATCGCGCTCGGCGCTGGTGGGCAGCGGCCTGGCCGACGAGATCAAGATCAATTGGGTCTGGAACCCGCCGTGGGGTCCCGACAAGATCACCGAGGACGGGCGGGAGCAATTGCGCGCACTCGGGTTCACTGTCTAGCTGGGAACCCCGAGCGCCAGCAAGGCGACGTCATCCTCCACTCCGGGGCCGAGTTCGTCGAGTAGTACGCGCAAGGCCGCTGTGATTCCTGGAGCGGTGGACGGCGCGTGCGCGCGTGCGAAAAGCAGCAGGGCGCCCTCGTCGTCGTAGCGGTGCGGTCCTTTTCCGGTGCGCGCCTCCGTCAGTCCGTCGGAGTAGAACACCAAGGTGTCGCCGGCACCGAGCGTTATCCTGGCCTCGACGAAAGTCGGTTTGCGCAGCATTCCCACTGCTTGGCCGCCGGCGGTGCTTATCTCGCTGACTTCACCGTCTGATCGAAGCAGCAACGCGGGTGGGTGCCCACCGGCGGCGAGGCGGACGTCGACACCGTCGCGGGTTGGTGTCAACGTGCCGAATATGACGGTGGCGAATGCTGTCGCGGCGCCGGGCAGATTCTGCATCAGCACGCTGTTCAGGGTATGTAGAACCGAGATGGGATCGGCATTGATAACCGCGGCCGCCCGCAGCGTGTAGCGGGTCAGGGAGGTCACGACCGCCGCGGGGGCACCCTTGCCCGCGACGTCGCCGAGGAAAAACCCCCAGGTGTCGGTGGACAACGGGAACAGGTCGTAGAAGTCGCCGCCCACATCGTCAGTTGCTGCGTGATAGTGCGCCGCTGCCTCCAGCATCGGGGGCGGGGTTAGCAATGGCGGAAGTAGCGACCGCTGCAAGGTAGCGGACAGCAGTTCTGCGCGGGCCTGCTCAGCTTCGGCGCGACGCCGTTCGTCGAGCAACTCGCGTTCATAGGAGCGGCGTTTGCGGGCATCGTGGATTGCCATCCGGATGACCCGGTCTGAGCCGGCTGGGGCACCCTCTATGTTTGCGGTGATCAGCACCGGCAGTCGAGTTGCGTCGGTCGTCAGCAAATCGATCGCCATCTCCGCGACTGCGCCGTTGACCTCGAGTAACGGCGCGAAGTGGGTCTCGTAATGGATGCGCGCGCCGGCGCTGAACAACTCGGTGAATCGTCGGCCGATGAGGTCCTCAGCCGGCGATCCCAGCCACTCGGCCAGAGTCCGGTTGACCGCGATTATGCGTCGGTCATGCGCCGCGCACAGCAGCCCGCACGGAGCGTTGTCGAAGAATTCCTCCGGCTCGTAGCCGGTCATGGGCTGCCGGCGACGAACGAGGCGATCTCGGTCGCGGTAGCTTCGGGAGCGCTGAGTTGCGGGCAGTGGCCGGACGTCGGCAGGGTGACCAGCTTGCTGTCGGAGATCTGTTGGGCAACGTAGGCGCCGACCCCACTCGGGGCGATGACGTCGTCAGCGCACTCGAGGATCAGGGTGGGCACCGAGACCTTCGATAAGTCCGCGCGATTGTCGCCTAGAAATGTCGTGCGCGCGAAAACTTTTGCGCAGGCCGGGTCGGTTCGGCAGAAGGTCTCGGCGAGTTCGGCGGACAGTTCGGGACGTTCCGGGTTGCCCGCGATGGTTGAGGCGATGGCACGCGACCAGCCCAGGTAGTTGCTTTCCAGCGAATCGAGCAGATCGTCGATGTCGGCGCGGGAGAAGCCGCCGTGGTAGTCGGCGTCGTCGATGTAGCACGGTGAAGGGGTAACCAGCACCAACTTGGCAAAGACGTCGGGACGAGCGGCGGCGGCCAGCACTCCCATCATCGCCGCCACCGAATGTCCAACGAACACAGCATCTTTCAGCTCCAAGGCGGCAGCCAGATCCAGGATGTCCTCGGCGTAGCCGTCGAGGCTGGCGTACCGCTCCGGGTCCCACGCTGACGGGTCGGCGCTACCCGAGCCAACGTGATCGAACAGCACGATCCGAAAACGCTCGCTCAGGGGCGCCGTAACGCGTCGCCACATCTCCTGGTCGCAGCCGAAGCCGTGGGCTAGCACCACGGTCGGGGCGTCGTCGACCCCGAGGAGATGCACATTGTTGCGGACGCGGACATCCATGACACATCCTTACACGGGTGCCGCCCGCGCCGCGCTCAGCGGCGGTGCGGGCCGCCGCCTTCGAAGCACTTGCCGTTTGTGGCGGTTCGCAGGCTGATCGTCGTTGCCTGCAGTGCGCCGCCATTCTGACTGCCCTGCGCGGCGACGCACTTGCCTTGAGCGATCGCCTGCGAGGTTGAGGCGGTTTCCTTGGTGTACTTCGTCTTGTCGGTGACGGTCACCGTCTGCGTCGCGCCGGAGGTATTGATCGTGATGGTGTTACCGGCGACAGAGGCCACCGTGCCCCGCAGCGCCGCGTGTGGCGCCGGCCCAGTCGTGGGTGTCCCGGACGGGGCCGGCGTGGTGGGCGCGGGTTCCTTCCCCTCCGGGCATTTGCCGTCGGCGGCAGGGCTGACCCGCACCGCCGCCGCGGTAACCGGCTGGCCGTCACCCTTGGAACGGACGCTGATACAGGTGCCCGCGGTGACGTCGGTCAACGCAGCCGGGGTCAACTCGGTGACTTTGGTGGAAGTGGTGAAATCCACCGTGGCCGTGCCGGATTGCTGCGTCACCTGAACCGTGTTGCCCGCGACAGACGCGATCAGTCCGCGGACTTGGGCCTCACCTTTGGGTGGCGTCGGCGCGGTGGTCGTCGGGGACGCCACGACGCTCGATGACGGTGGCGCCGACGCCGCCGGAGAAGGCGACGCCGTGCCTGAGTTATTGGACGAGCCGCAAGCCGCGACCAACAGCGCGGTGGTGCCTGTGATCGCGAATGTCGCGAAGCGAGTAGACATGCTTTCTCCCAATCGTCGGTGGTCCCCGACGATCGGGTCTACCCGCTCGAGCTGTGCGGAATCTGTGTATCAGAACGCGTCTTCGGAGACGCGCATGATTTCGTCGTCGAGGTTCTCGATGACGCTGCGCACTCCGGCCAGCTTCGGCAGCATGTTCTTGGCGAAGAATGCCGAGACCCCGACCTTGCCTTGGTAGAAGGCCTTGTCGCTGTCGGACGGCTCGCCGGCCAACGCCGCAGCGGCCTTGTTGGCCTGTGCCAGCAACCGCCAGCCGATCAGCAGATCACCCACGGCGAGGAGGTAGCGCACCGATCCGAGGCCCACCTTGTAGATGTCGGTCGGGTTCAGGGCGGCCGACATCAGGTAGCCCATCATCGCGCCGGTCATGCCGGTGACGTCCTCGATCGCGGCCTGCAGGAGTTCGGCCTGATCCTTCAACGACTCATCGGTGTTCTCGATGGTCTTGTTGATCTGAGTCGTCACGTGTTGCAGCGACTGGCCGTGGTCGCGAACGATCTTGCGGAAGAAGAAGTCCAGCGCCTGGATGGCAGTGGTGCCCTCGTAGAGCGAATCGATCTTCGCGTCGCGGATGTACTGCTCGATGGGGTAGTCGTTCAGGAAGCCCGAACCGCCCAGCGTCTGCAGCGACTCGGTCAGCACCTCGTATGCACGCTCTGAGCCGACGCCTTTGACGATGGGCAGCAGCAGATCGTCGACGCGGTGCGCCAGATCAGGATCCGCACCCGAAACATGTTGTGCGACAACATCATCTTGGTGTGCGGCGGCATATAGATAAAGCGCCCGCAATCCCTCGGCGTAGGCCTTCTGGGTCATCAGGCTGCGGCGCACATCGGGGTGATGCATGATCGAGACCCGCGGCGCGGTCTTGTCCGTCATCTGAGTCAAGTCCGCGCCCTGGATGCGTTCTTTGGCATAGGCCAGGGCATTGAGGTAGCCGGTGGACAGGGTGCCCGCGGACTTCACGCCGATCGTCATGCGAGCGTGCTCGATCACCGTGAACATCTGGGCGATCCCGTTGTGCTTGTCGCCGACCAGGTATCCGACGGCAGGCACGTCGGTGGCACCGAAGGTCAATTCGCAAGTGGGGGAGGACTTCAGGCCCATCTTGTGTTCCACGCCGGTGACGTACACCCCGTTGCGTTCGCCGAGTTCACCGGTCTCGTGGTCGAACAGGATGTTGGGCACGTAGAACAGGCTCAGTCCCTTGGTGCCGGGGCCGGCGCCCTCGGGTCGGGCCAACACGAGATGGAAGATGTTCTCAGCGGTGTCGCCGACGTCGCCGCCGGAGATGAACCGCTTGACACCCTCGATGTGCCACGTGCCGTCGGCCTGTTCGATCGCCTTTGCGCGGCCCGCACCCACGTCGGATCCGGCGTCCGGTTCGGTGAGCACCATGGTCGCCTGCCACCCGCGCTCGATTCCCATTGCTGCCCACTGCTTTTGCTGCTCGTTACCCTCCAGGAAGAGCGGCTGGGAGAGTACCGGGCCAAAGATCAGGAAGCTGGCCGCCGGATTGGCGCAGTAGATCATCTCGTTGACCGCCCAAGCGAGCGGCGGCGGCGCGGCCATGCCGCCGATCTCCTCGTCCAGGCCCAACCGCCACCACTCGGCGTCTTTGATCGTCTGCACCGTCTTGGCCAACCCTGGCGCGATGCTGATGCTGTGTGTGTTCGGGTCGAACACCGGGGGATTGCGGTCGCCGAGGGCGAAGGTTTCGGCTATGGGACCTTCGGCCAGACGTGCCGCTTCCGACAGGATCGTGCGGGCGGTGTCGACGTCGAGGTCGCTGTACTTGCCCTCACCCAGCACGGCACCTACGTCAAGAACCTCGAACAGGTTGAACTCGAGATCGCGGACGTTGGCGATGTAGTGCCCCAATGCGGTTCCTTCCACTCAGGCTGATTGGCCGTTTTACGGGCACAGTCTGTCTGAGTGGGGAAAACGTACGCAACCGTAACCAGGGGCAGGAAGCGCTTACCTGCGAGGAAGCTACGCGACACCGTTCTTGCCAGGTTGACCCAGCAATCCGCCCTTGCCGCCCAATCCGTCGGTGCCGCCAACTCCGCCGTTGCCGCCGTCGCCACCGTTGCCGAACAGGAACGACCCGTCGCCGCCGTTGCCGCCGTTGCCATTTGACCCGCCGTTGCCGCCGGCGGCACCGTTGCCGAAGAGGATGCCAGCAGAGCCGCCATTTCCGGCGTTACCTGCCGATTGGGCGAGACCACCCGCACCGCCGTCGCCCAGTAGGAAGGACCTACCGCCGTTGCCGCCGCCAAAGAAGCCTCCGCCACCCTGGCCCCCGGTACCGAGTATCAAGCCGGCATTACCGCCCGCACTGCCGAACCCAGCGATACCGCCCGCGCCGCCTGCGCCGCCCGAGCCGAGCAGTACGGCAGAGCCGCCCACGCCGCCGATACCACCGGCCGCGCCGCCGCCCTGGCCGCCGTTGCCGCCGTTGCCGAACAGCAGTCCGCCCGCGCCGCCGTTGCCGCCGAGGGTCGCCCCAGTGACGGGCTGCGAGAATCCGTTGCCGCCGTTGCCGAAGATGATCCCGCCGGCCTCACCATTTGGCTTTATTGACGTTCCATTGTTTCCATTGCCGATCAGGGGACGGTCGAACAACGCCCTGGTCGGCGCGTTGATCACGTCGAGGAATGGCTGCAAGGGGCCGTTGTTGGCCGTTTCCGCTGTGGCGTACGACTGCGCGCCGCCGGAGAGCAGTTGCACGAATTGCTGGTGAAACTCAGAGGCCTGGGCGCCGAGCGCCTGGTAGGACTGGGCGTGCGCGCCGAAGAGCGCCGCGACCGCAGCCGAAATCTCGTCAGCGCCGGCGGCGGAGAGAGCGGTCGTCTGAGCTGCCGCGGCCGAGTTGGCCTCGCTGATCAGAGTGCCGACGCGAGAAAGACTCCCCGCTGCCTGCGAAACAAAATCCGTGTTAGCGACTATGTATGACATCTGGCCTCCCCATAGGCGTCAGCAACGCAAGGATCGTAACCTGGTTGGGCGATGAGAATTCGCGCTTTGGCACTCATTGGTCGGTCCAATTTTCGTTTTCGGGCTCGACGATTTATTCGGCTCCGGTAAAACCCTTGGCATCGTGGCGAAGGGTGTGTTCGTGCAGACCGAGCTATCCGTTTGCGCCGGGCTGGCCGAAGAGTAGTCCGCCCCTTCCGCCGACACTGTAGGTGCCGCCGGTACCGCCGCCACCGGCCCCGCCGTTGCCGATCAATCCCGCGTCACCGCCGGGGCCCGGAGCAGGAGTGTCGCCGCCGCCGCCAGCATCGCCGCCGCGGCCACCATTTCCGATCAACCCTGCGTGCCCGCCCGCGCCGCCGTTGGCATCTGCGAAGCCGCTGCCGCCGGCCCCACCGTTGCCGTAGAGAAAACCTGCGTCGCCACCGCTGCCTCCGCTGTGGTCAACACTCGAGGTCCCGCCGGCGCCGCCGTCACCCAGGAAGTGAGCCCTGCCACCGTTGCCGCCGCCCAAGGGGCCGTGTCCGCCGGGACCGCCATTGCCGTACAACAACCCTCCATCGCCTCCGCTGCCGGCACGCCCCGCAACGCCGGCGCCGCCGGCCCCACCTGAGCCGAACAGCAGAGCAGAGCCACCTCGCCCTCCCGGGCCACTGAGCGTGCCACCACCGGCACCGCCGGCGCCGCCGTTGCCGAATAGCAGGCCACCGGTGCCGCCGCTGCCGCCCACCCCGAAGACACCGGCCGCTCCGCCAGCGCCGCCGTTTCCGAGCAATCCCGCGGCACCGCCGGTGCCGCCATTCGCCAGAATGGCCGAACTCGGATGCGAGTAGCCGTTGCCGCCGTTGCCGAAGAGCAACCCACCGTTTTGTCCGTTGGGGCTGGCCGCAGTCCCATCGGCGCCGTTGCCGAGCAGCGGACGGTTCAACAGCAGATTGGTAGGCGTATTGATCAGGTTGAGTATCGGTTGAAGCGGCCCGATATTGGTGGCCTCGGCCAGGGCGTAAGACTGGGCACCGCCGGACAGAGACCTCACGAATTGTTCGTGAAACGCGGTTGCCTGGGCGCTGAGGGCTTGATAACCCTGGCCGTGCTCGGCGAAGACGGCGGAAATGGCGGCCGACACCTCATCGGCTCCCGCGGCTGCCACGGCTGTCGTCTGGGCGGCTATGGACGAGTTTGCTTCGGTGATCGCCGATCCGATGCCGGCCAGATTGCTGGCCGCCCCCGATATCCACTCCGCGTTAGCGATGACGTAGGACATCCCGCACCTCCCAAGAGCACCAGAGAAGCAAGAATTGTATCGCGATTCGGTAACAATGCACCTGCCGAATGCCACCGGCTGAGCGATGAATTTGGTTGCACAGGTGTCGAATTCGGCTTGATTCGGTCAGCGGGCAGGACGCGTCAAAACTGCTGCGCCGTTATACGTCACTGCTGCCGCACACCACCGCATACGTTGTGCCATAGGCCAATTCAATGACATACCGAAATCGAACCGAGACCTCCGGCAATGCCTGCGTCAATACACTCGGTGCATCCTGACGAACTCCCACCCCTTGTGAGGCCGCCGGAATGAGCTTGACCGCCATCGAATTAACGACCGCGCAAGTATCTTTCGACCGCGTTCCCAGCACAGTTGCCCGCCAGATGAGTTGGCGCGACGCGCTGTGGTCTGTGGTGTCCGTCCGCTGGGCGGCCGTCGCGCTGGTGCTGTTTCTGATCGGTTCAGTAGCCCAGCTCAACGGGGCACCGCAGGCCATCTGGTGGACGTTCTATCTGGCTTGCTACCTGGCCGGTGGCTGGGGCTCGGCGTGGGCCGGGGCACAAGCGTTGCGGAACAAGGCGCTCGACGTGGACCTGCTGATGATCGTCGCCGCGATCGGCGCGGTCGCGATCGGGCAAATCTTCGATGGAGCGCTGCTGATAGTTATTTTTGCGACGTCGGGCGCGCTCGACGACGTCGCCACCAGACACACCGCGGACTCCGTCAAAGGCTTGCTGGACCTCGCACCCGAAGAGGCCGTTGTGGTCGACCGGCAGGGCAACGAGCGGGTGGTGCCGGCCGGAGAATTGGTGGTGGGCGACCGAGTGTTGGTGCGACCGGGGGAGCGGATTCCGGCGGACGGCGCGGTGCGGTCCGGGGCGTCCGAGGTCGACCAGTGTTCCATCACCGGCGAATCGATGCCGGTGCCCAAGGCTGCCGGTGACGAGGTGTTCGCGGGCACTGTCAACGGTTCGGGTGTGCTGCATCTCGTAGTCACCCGGGATCCGTCGCAAAGCGTTGTCGCACGCATTGTCGAGTTGGTCGCCGAGGCGTCGGCCACAAAGGCCAAAACTCAACTTTTCATTGAGAAGATCGAACAGCGTTACTCGGTCACAGTGGTCGCAGCCACCTTGGCGCTCATCGTGATTCCGCTGATACTGGGGTGCCCGTTGCAGTCGGTTTTGTTGCGCGCCATGACATTCATGATCGTGGCATCCCCTTGTGCGGTGGTCCTGGCTACCATGCCGCCACTGCTGTCGGCGATTGCCAACGCGGGCCGGCACGGTGTGTTGGTGAAATCCGCTGTGGTGGTGGAACATCTCGCCGACACCAGCATTGTCGCGCTGGATAAGACCGGGACGCTGACGTGTGGCACACCGCAGCTGACCGCGGTCGAGGCGCTGTGCCCCGGCCTGGCGGATGAGCGGCGATTGCTCCAATTGGCAGCTGCTGCAGAACAATCCAGCGAACACCCGCTGGGTAGGGCCATCGTCGCGGAGGCTCGCCGGCGCGGTGTCACGGTTTTGGCGGCCGAAGACTTCCGTGCCATTCCGGGGCGCGGTGTGCGTGCGACGGTGGGGTCCGATTTCGTCGAGGTCTGCAGTCCGCACAGTTACCGCGGTGAGCCGTTACCCGAACTCGAGGCCATCGTGGAAGCCGGCGCAACAGCTGCCGTCGTAGTAGTGAACGGGGTGGCCATTGGAGTGCTCGGGCTCACCGACCAGATTCGTTCCGACGCCGCGGAATCCGTCGCCGCACTGACCGCGTTGACCTCGGCGCCGCCGGTGCTGTTGACCGGGGACAACGGCCGCGCCGCACGACGTGTCGCGCAGGACGCCGGCATCACCGACGTGCGCGCCGGATTGTTGCCGGAGCAGAAGGTCGAAGCGGTGCGCGCACTGCAGGCCGGTGGTCACCGGGTGCTCGTGGTCGGTGACGGTGTCAACGATGCCCCGGCGATGGCGGCGGCTCGCACGTCGGTGGCGATGGGTGCCGGCGCCGACCTCACCTTGCAAACCGCCGATGGCGTCACCGTGCGCGACGAATTGCACACCATTCCGACCATCATCGGATTGGCCCGGCACGCTCGCCGGGTGGTGACCGTCAACCTGGCCATCGCCGGCAGCTTCATCACGGTGCTGGTGCTTTGGGACTTGTTCGGCCAACTCCCGCTGCCACTCGGGGTGGCCGGTCACGAAGGATCCACGCTGCTGGTCGCCCTCAACGGCATGCGTCTGTTGACCAACCGCAGCTGGCGGGCTGCGGCTCATCCTGTTAGTCGTCCGCTCAGGGTCGTACGCTCAGCCAACGGGCGAAGTGGCGACGCGGGACCGCACCGCCGCTGATTTCAAGCGGGCGGTGTTCGGCAATGACAAAAGGCAAGCTGGTGTTCGAGCAGCCCGGTATCGCCAATCCGATGGTGATGGCCGATCTAATCCAGCATCTCCGGGAATACCGGCTTGCCTCCACGCCCAGCTTGCTGTGACATTCGACTAGGGAACAACTACTTTGACGCCGACGTTAGGACTGACGTGACTACCCAAGACCTCACTGGTGCGCAGTTCAACGAGACCATCAATGGCAATGACCTGGTTCTTGTCGATTTCTGGGCCTCGTGGTGCGGGCCGTGTCGCGCGTTCGCGCCGACATTCAAGGCGGCGTCGGAAAATCACCCTGACGTGGTGTTCGGCAAGGTCGACACCGAGGCCGAACAGGAGTTGGCAGCCGCGGCCCAGATCCGGTCCATCCCCACGCTGATGGCCTTCAAGAAGGGCAAGTTGCTGTTCAACCAGCCGGGTGCACTCCCGCCGGCGGCATTGGAGGATCTCGTGCAGCAGCTCAAAGCCTACGAATTCGAAGAGGCCACCGAAGTCTGAGTTCTGGTCGGGCGGCTAGCTGGGGCTGGCAGGTCTTCTTCTGCGTTACCGTTCTTTGGTGAGTTTGGTCCTCCTGGAATATCCGCGGCCCGAGATTGCTCTGGTTACCCTCAACCGTCCGGAGCGGATGAACTCCATGGCGTTCGACGTCATGATCCCGCTGAAAGAAGCGTTAGAGCAGGTCAACTACGACAACTCTGTGCGTGTCGTCGTGCTGACCGGGGCTGGCCGGGGGTTCTCTTCGGGTGCTGATCACAAGTCGGCGGGCAGCGTGCCGCACGTCGAAGACCTCACCCGGCCGACCTACGCGCTGCGGTCCATGGAGATTCTCGACGAGGTGATTCTGACGCTGCGCCGGCTGCACCAACCGGTGATCGCCGCGGTCAACGGCGCGGCCATCGGCGGGGGACTGTGCCTCGCGCTCGCCGCCGACATCCGGGTGGCCTCGACCAGCGCGTACTTCCGGGCAGCCGGCATCAACAACGGCCTGACAGCCAGCGAACTCGGCCTGAGCTACCTGTTGCCGCGGGCCATCGGGGCGTCGCGGGCGTTCGAAATCATGCTGACCGGTCGCGACGTCACCGCAGAGGAAGCAGAGCGGATCGGGCTGGTGTCCTGCCAGGTGCCCGACGCGCAGTTGCTCGACACCTGCTACGCGATCGCCGCGCGCATGGCCGCCTTCTCGAGGCCGGGTATCGAGTTGACCAAACGCACGTTGTGGAGTGGACTAGACGCTGGCAGCCTCGAGGGGCACATGCACGCCGAGGGTCTGGGACAGCTGTACGTCCGTTTGCTCACCTCCAACTTCGAAGAAGCAGTTGCCGCGCGCGCAGAGAAGCGGCCGGCGGTCTTCACCGACGACAAGTAGCAAACACCCTCCATTTCGGACGACTTGAGCAAGGAGCGAATGTGATCACGGCTACGGGCCTCGAGGTCCGCGCTGGTGCGCGCATCCTGCTGTCGCCCGACGGTCCCGACCTGCGGGTGCAGCCCGGCGACCGGATCGGACTGGTCGGGCGCAATGGAGCGGGCAAGACGACCACCCTGCGCATCCTGGCGGGTGAGAGTCAACCCTATGCCGGGTCGCTCGCCCGAAAAGGTGAAATCGGTTACCTGCCACAGGATCCTCGAGAGGGTGACCTCGACGTGCTGGCCCGCGACCGGGTGCTGTCGGCCCGCGGCCTGGACGCGCTGCTCACCGATCTGGAGAAGCAGCAGGCTCTGATGGCTGAGGTCGCGGATGAAAAAGAGCGCGATCGCGCGATCCGCAAATACGGCCAGCTGGAGGAGCGTTTCGTCGCGCTCGGTGGCTACGGCGCCGAGAGCGAGGCGGGACGAATCTGCGCCAGCCTCGGACTGCCCGACCGGGTGCTGACTCAGCAACTGCGCACGCTGTCCGGGGGCCAGCGGCGCCGGGTCGAACTGTCCCGCATTCTGTTCGCCGCATCCGACAGCGGCGCCGGATCCTCAACGACATTGCTGCTGGACGAGCCGACCAACCACCTGGACGCGGATTCTGTTGGCTGGCTTCGGGATTTCCTGCGGTCCCACAACGGGGGACTGGTGATCATCAGCCACAACGTCGAGTTGCTGGCCGACGTCGTCAACCGGGTGTGGTTCCTCGACGCCGTGCGCGGCGAAGTCGACGTCTACAACATGGGCTGGCAGAAGTATCTTGATGCCCGCGCCACCGACGAGCAGCGTCGTCGCCGCGAGCGTTCCAACGCCGAACGCAAGGCCGCCGCACTCCGGACGCAGGCCGCCAAGCTGGGCGCCAAAGCCACCAAAGCCGTTGCTGCGCAGAATATGTTGCGTCGCGCGGATCGGATGATGGCTGCCCTGGACGACGAACGCGTCGCCGACAAGGTGGCCCGCATCAAGTTCCCGACCCCGGCCCCGTGCGGCCGTACGCCGCTGATTGCCAAGGGACTGAGCAAGACCTACGGGTCACTCGAGATATTCACCGGACTGGATCTGGCCATAGACCGCGGCTCGCGTGTCGTGGTGCTCGGACTCAACGGTGCCGGCAAGACCACGCTGCTTCGGCTACTGGCCGGGGTTGAGACGCCCGATACCGGCGGTCTCGAGCCCGGTTACGGCTTGCGGACGGGTTACTTCGCCCAGGAGCACGACACGCTCGACAACGATGCGACCGTGTGGGAGAACATCCGGCACGCCGCACCGGAAACCGGGGAACAGGACCTGCGCGGGCTGCTCGGGGCCTTCATGTTCAGCGGCCCGCAACTCGATCAGGCCGCCGGCACCCTGTCCGGCGGCGAGAAGACTCGGCTGGCGCTCGCCGGCCTGGTGGCATCGACCGCCAATGTGTTGCTTCTCGATGAACCGACCAACAACCTGGACCCGGCGTCGCGCGAACAGGTACTCGACGCCTTGCGCAGCTACAAGGGTTCGGTGGTGTTGGTGACGCACGACCCCGGCGCGGCAGAGGCACTCGACCCACAGCGGGTCCTGCTGCTGCCCGACGGTACCGAGGACTACTGGTCCGAGGACTACCGCGACCTCATCGAGCTGGCCTGACGAGCGGCTCTAGCGCCGCCGCACCGAGTTCTCCACCAGGTCCAGCACCGCGGCTAGCCGTTGGGGGTCTTCGCCGGATGCCAGCCGGGCCACCAGGCCGTCCAGCACCAGATCCAGATAGCAGTGCAGCACATCGTTGGGCACATCGTCGCGGACGCGGTGCGCCTCCTTCTGGCGGCGCAGGCGCTCGGTGGTCGCCGCCGCCAACTCCGCTGAACGCTCCTCCCAGCCGCGGCTGAACTCGGGGTCCTGGCGCAGCTTGCGCGCGATCTCCAGGCGAGTAGCCAGCCAATCGAACTGGTCAGGCGCGGCGAGCATGTCACGCATCACCTGAATAAGCCCCGAGCGCGACGCGACTTCCGCCATCTTCTGGGTGTCCTCGCGCGCCAGCGCGAAGAACAGGGCGTCCTTATCCCGGAAGTGGTGGAAGATCGCGCCGCGCGACAAGCCGATCTCTTGTTCCAACCGTCGCACCGTGGCCTGGTCGTAGCCATATTCGGCGAAACAGCGGCGTGCACCGTCGAGGATCTGACGGCGCCGGGCCTCCAGATGGTCCTCGCTGACTTTCGGCACCTGCGAGCCTGGTGCCGATTAGCCAGACTTCAACATGTTGCGCAGCACGTATTGCAGGATGCCGCCGTTTCGGTAGTAGTCGGCTTCCCCAGGCGTGTCGATGCGCACCACCGCGTCGAATTCGACCTTCGAGTCGTCACTCTTGGTGGCTGTCACCTTGACTGTCTTCGGGGTCTTCCCGTCGTTGAGTGCCTCGATGCCGGTGATGTCGAAGACCTCGGTGCCGTCCAGCTTGAGCGACTTGGCCGACTCACCCTCCGGGAATTGCAACGGGATGACGCCCATACCGATCAGGTTTGACCGGTGGATGCGCTCGAAGGATTCGGTGATCACCGCGCGCACGCCCAGCAGCAGCGTGCCCTTGGCCGCCCAGTCCCGCGAGGAGCCGGAGCCGTATTCCTTACCACCCAACACCACCAGCGGAATGTTCTGCTCCGCATAGTTTTTCGATGCGTCGAAGATGAATGCCTGCGGCCCACCGTCCTGAGTGAAGTCGCGGGTGTAGCCGCCGGAAACGTCGTCGAGTAGCTGGTTCTTCAACCGGATGTTGGCGAAGGTGCCGCGAATCATCACCTCGTGGTTGCCGCGTCGCGAGCCGAGCGAGTTGAAATCCTTTGGCTCGACGCCGTGTTCTTCCAGGTACTGCGCGGCGGGGGTGCCCTTCTTGATGGCGCCGGCTGGCGAGATGTGGTCGGTGGTCACCGAATCGCCCAGCAGGGCAAGCACTCTGGCGCCCTTGATGTCTGCGACCGGCTCCGGCTCGGCCGGCATCCCGTCGAAGTACGGTGCCTTGCGCACGTAGGTGGAATTGTCGTCCCACTCGAAGGTATTGCCTTCCGGGGTGGGTAGCGACCGCCACCGATCGTCGCCCTTGAAGACGTCGGCGTAGGAATCGACGAACATCTCGCGGTTGATGGAAGAGGCGATAACCTCCTCGATCTCTTCGGTCTTCGGCCAGATGTCCTTCAGGAACACGTCATTACCGTCGTGGTCCTTGCCCAACGAGTCCGACTCGAAGTCGAAGTCCATGGTGCCCGCGATGCCGTAGGCGATCACCAGTGGCGGTGAGGCCAGGTAGTTCATCTTGACGTCGGGGGAGATGCGGCCCTCGAAGTTGCGGTTGCCCGAGAGCACCGCGGTCACCGACAGGTCGTTGTCGTTGATCGCCTTGGAGATCTCGTCGGGCAGCGGTCCGGTGTTGCCGATGCAGGTGGTGCAGCCGTAGCCACCCAGGTAGTAGCCCAGCTTCTCCAGGTACGGCCAGAGGCCCGCCTTGTTGTAGTAGTCGGTCACCACCTGCGAGCCCGGGGCCATGTTGGTCTTAACCCACGGCTTGGAGGTCAGGCCCTTCTCGACGGCGTTGCGGGCCAGCAGGGCCGCTCCGAGCATCACCGACGGGTTGGAAGTGTTGGTGCACGAGGTGATTCCCGCGACGACGACGGCGCCATGGTCGAGCACGAAGTCACCTCGCTCCGCCGAGCGCACCTTGACGGCCTTGGACGGCCGGCCGGAGTGGCCGTTGGCGGCGCTAGGTGTCGCGTCGACAGCCCCGTCGTCGGCGAACGACAGACTCACCGAATCGCTGGCCGGGAACGACTCTCCGACTGCTTCGTCGAGTTTCGTCTCGGGTGCCGGGTGATTCTCCTCGACGTAGTTGTGGATGTCCTTGCGGAACGCGACCTTGGCCTCCGACAACAGGATTCGGTCCTGCGGACGCTTCGGGCCGGCGATCGAGGGCACCACCGTGGACAGATCGAGTTCGAGGTACTCGGAGTACTTCGCCTCGTGGTCGGGGTCGTGCCACATGCCCTGAGCTTTGGCGTACGCCTCGACCAGCGCGAGCTGCTCCTCGGACCGGCCGGTCAGCGTCAGGTACTTGATCGTCTCTTCGTCGATCGGGAAAATCGCTGCGGTCGAACCGAATTCGGGGCTCATGTTGCCCAAAGTGGCGCGGTTGGCCAGCGGTACCTCGGCCACACCCTTGCCGTAGAACTCGACGAACTTGCCGACCACGCCGTGCTTGCGAAGCATCTCGGTGACGGTCAACACAACGTCGGTGGCGGTGACGCCGGGCTTGATCTCACCGGTCAGCTTGAATCCGACGACCCGCGGGATGAGCATCGAAACGGGCTGGCCGAGCATGGCGGCCTCGGCCTCGATGCCGCCGACGCCCCAGCCGAGGACGCCGAGGCCGTTGACCATGGTGGTGTGGCTGTCGGTGCCCACACAGGTGTCCGGGTAGGCCACGCCATCGCGGACCATCACGGTGCGGGCCAGGTACTCGATGTTGACCTGGTGCACGATCCCGGTGCCCGGCGGGACGGCCTTGAAATCATCGAAAGCGCCTTGGCCCCAACGTAAGAACTGGTAGCGCTCGCCGTTGCGCTCGTACTCGAGTTCGACGTTGCGCTCGAAGGCGTCGGCGGTGCCGAATACGTCCAGAATCACCGAGTGGTCGATCACCAGCTCGGCGGGTGCCAGGGGGTTGACCTTCTCCGGGTCGCCGCCGAGATCGGCGACGGCCTCGCGCATGGTGGCCAGGTCGACCACGCACGGCACGCCGGTGAAGTCCTGCATGATCACCCGGGCGGGAGTGAACTGAATCTCGATGCTGGGATCTGCCTCGGGATCCCAGTTGGCAATCGCCTCGATGTGGTCCTTGGTGATGTTGGCGCCGTCTTCGGTGCGGAGCAGATTTTCGGCAAGAACCTTAAGGCTGTAGGGGAGTTTCTTGGCGCCCTCTACAGCGTCGAGGCGGTAGATCTCGTAACTGTTATCGCCGACCTTGAGGGTGTCGCGGGCTTCGAACGAATTCACCGAACCTTTGCTAGTCACATCAACTCCCGAGGATTAAGTTCTATCCGCCGACGGGCCGTGTCGACGGTGCGGTGCTACTTTAACAGTACGCTTGTCCTACAAGAAGTGGCACCCCAGTTGACCAGTCTTGTCCAGTGAGGTTCCTGGCGGAAGACCCCAGTTACCACTGCCGGGGCGCGGCGCCGGGTACGGTGCACCTAGCACCGCGGGAGGAGCGATACCAATGACCGGGCGTGAACTATTCGCCGAGCTGCCATTGCCGCAGACGATTCCGTTCTTGCCCGAATACATTCCGCAGGACGTCGACATCAACTCGGTCAAGGCGCAGATCGCCGCGGACGGCGTCGCCGCCGCGCCGGCAGCGGAACAGGGTCTGCAGGACGTGGTCAGTCAAGCCCGCGGTGACGGCATCAACCTCAAGATCGTCCTGCTCGACCACAACCCGCCGAACGACACCCCGCTCCGCGACATCGCCACCGTCGTCGGCGCCGACTACCCGGACGCGACCGTGTTGGTGCTCAGTCCCAGCTACGTCGGCAGCTATAGCTCGCACTACCCGCGGGTCACCCTCGAGGCGGGCGAGGACCATTCGAAGACCGGCAATCCGGTGCAGTCCGCGCAGAACTTCCTCAACGAACTGAACACCCCCGAGTTTCCGTGGACGGCGTTCACGATTGTTTTGCTGATCGGAGTGTTTGGGGCCGCGGTAGGCACTCGGTTCAGGCAGCTGCGCAGCAGGCAGTCAGCAACGCCCGCCGTTGCGGCCGAAGGCGCCCAAGAGGGCGACGACTAACCTATCGCGCCTGGTCAACGACCTGTTCCCGCAGTGATCCAGCCCGCCGAAAGGCGCATACGGCAAACCCCAGAGGTCACTGTTCGGTCACAGTAAACGCACTTCCAGAGTGCAGTTTGTGACTTACGTTTCTTTAGCGACAAGCGTGACGTACGGTGCGTTTGATGCTTGTGATCACTCTTGTGAATCCGTGTGATTCCTGGAAGGCGCTTTCCGTGAAAACCGGCGCCGTTCAGCAGATTTAGGCCATAGGAGAACCAAGTCTAATGAGACGGACACGCCGTGGCTGTGCTTCGCGAACCGCCGCCAGGTTGGTGCGGCCTGCCGTACCGGCGGTGCTGAGTGTGGCATTGCTATTCGGCGCGCAGGATTTGGCATGCGGCACGGCGAAAGCCGATCCCGCTGCTGACTCGATGGCGGTGCTGATCGCCAACGTGGCCAAGGCCAACCAGCGACTGGAGGACCTGAGCGCCACGGTCGAAATGGAAGAGGAGAGCGTCAATAAGGCGCTGGTTGCTGTCGCGGATGCGCGCGAGGCAGCCGAGGACGCCGGGCACGAAGTCGACGCCAGCGAGCAGGCGGTAAAGGACGCCAACGCTGCTATCGCCACTGCGCAACACCGGTTCAACAACTTTGCGGCGGCCACCTACATGAGGGGTCCGTCGGACGGGTACCTGACCGCCCGCAGCCCGGAGGATCTCATCGCGGCTGCGGCAGCGACGCAAGCCATGACCGCCAGCTCTCAGGCGGTGATCGCCAAGCTGCAGCGGGCGCGCACCGAACAGGTCAACAAGGAATCGACTGCCCGCCAAGCCAAGCAGAAGGCGGATCAGGCTGTCGCCGATGCCAAGACCAGTCAGGAAGCCGCGGCGGCAGCGCTTGGAGAGACCCACCGCAAGTTCGAAGAACAACGCGAGGAAGTCAACCGCGTCTTCGCCGAGCGGGAGGCCGCTGAAGCCAAGCTGCAGACGGCACAACTGGTCGCGTGGAAGGCGTCCGGCAGTCAGGGTGAACCACCAGCAGGAATGTGGGACTCCGCCAACGGGCCGGGCGGAGGCCGTCGTTGGGACGGGTGGGACCCGTCGCTGCCGCAGGTTCCGAGCGCCAACATCCCCGGCGACCCGATCGCTGTGGTTAACCAGGTGTTGGGTTATTCGGCGACGTCGGCGCAGGTCACTGCCAGCATGGGCAAGCAATTCCTGCAGGGGCTGGGCATCCTCAAGCCTGACGACACGGGCATTACGAACGCCCCCGCGGGCGCCACGTCCGGTCGGATCCCACGGGTCTATGGGCGGCAGGCTTCCGAGTACGCCATCCGCCGCGGGATGTCGCAGATCGGCGTGCCCTACTCCTGGGGCGGCGGCAACGCGGCCGGCCCCAGTCACGGCATCGACTCGGGCGCCAGCATTACCGGCTTCGACTGTTCGGGCCTGGTCCTCTACTCGTTCGCCGGGGTCGGCATCAAGCTGCCGCACTACTCGGGTTCGCAGTACAACATGGGCCGCAAAATCCCGACCTCTCAGATGCGCCGCGGCGACGTCATCTTCTACGGACCGGGTGGAAGCCAGCACGTGACGATCTACCTCGGCCAGGGCCAGATGCTCGAGGCTCCCGACATCGGTTTGAAGGTGCGTACTGCTCCGGTGCGTACCAGCGGCATGACGCCCTTCGTGATCCGCTATATCGAATATTAACGAGGTCCTATGCGCCACAAACGATTTCGTCGTTCCATAGCCTGGCTACCGCCCCTGATCATGGGGCTGGTAGCCGGGCTTGTGATCGCTTTGGCAGCGCCGGCCGCGGCCGAGCCGGGAGAGTGGGATCCCACGCTGCCGGCTGCGGTCAGCGCCGGTGCGCCGGGGGACCCGGTCGCCGCCGCCAACGCGGGATTGCAAGTCACCGCCCAGGCCACGCAGACCACCCTCAATCTGGGTCAGCAGTTCCTCAGCGGCCTCGGCATCAACCTGGGTGGTTCCACTCCAGCCGGTGCCAACACCAGCGGAAGCAAAATTCCGCGGGCCAACGGCAGGCAGGCCATCGAGCACGTGATCCAGCGCGCCGGGTCGCAGATGGGTGTGCCGTACTCGTGGGGTGGCGGGAGTCTGGACGGGCCCAGCCACGGGGTCGACGACGGGGCAAACATCAATGGCTTCGACTGCTCGGGCCTGATGCGGTACGCATTCGCCGGTGTCGGCGTGCTGATTCCACGCTTCTCCGGCGACCAGTACACGGCCGGGCGGCACATCCCGCAAAACGAAGCCAGGCGCGGAGACCTGATCTTCTA
Source organism: Mycobacterium sp. IDUB_37 (assembly GCF_055419245.1). NCBI lineage: Bacteria > Bacillati > Actinomycetota > Actinomycetes > Mycobacteriales > Mycobacteriaceae > Mycobacterium > Mycobacterium sp. IDUB_37. The sequence continues at coordinate 74,322 of NZ_JBVAXG010000015.1, forward strand.
CGGCCCCAACGGACGCCAGCACGTCACCATGTACCTCGGTAACGGCCAGATGCTCGAGGCCTCCAGCCTCGCGGGCAAAGTCACCATCAGCCCGGTACGCAAACCCGGCATGACTCAATATCTGACTAGGATCATCGAGTACTGAGCCGGTAGGGCGCGCCTGAGAGTCGCCTGATAGCGAACCGGCGATGTCGACGGAGTTCCAGACGCCTGGAATAGTTGAACGCGGGCACGTCGCGGCCCCGTGACGATGGTCGCGACAGCAGTCGTGTCCGAACGAGCTGTGGAGGGTTATTGATGACAACGGCAGGTGGCGGTTACCCGGGTCACGGTGGGCATTCGGCCCCACCCACCCAGGAGGCGCCGTTGAGTGCGCACGGTGGAGCCGATGGGCTGGCCGCCGAGGTGCACACCCTCGAGCGGGCCATTTTCGAGGTCAAGCGGATCATTGTCGGCCAGGACCAGCTGGTGGAGCGGATGCTGGTCGGCCTGCTGGCCAAGGGCCACGTGCTGCTGGAAGGTGTTCCCGGCGTCGCCAAGACGCTGGCCGTCGAGACCTTTGCCCGGGTTGTGGGCGGGACGTTCGCGCGTATTCAGTTCACACCTGACCTGGTGCCCACCGACATCGTCGGTACCCGCATCTATCGGCAGGGCAAGGAAGAGTTCGACACCGAACTCGGCCCGGTGGTGGTCAACTTCCTGCTCGCTGACGAGATCAACCGTGCGCCGGCGAAGGTCCAGTCCGCCCTACTGGAGGTCATGGCCGAACGTCAGGTGTCGATCGGTGGCAAGCGGTTCCCGCTGCCCAACCCCTTCCTGGTGATGGCGACCCAGAACCCGATCGAGCAAGAGGGCGTCTACCCGCTGCCTGAAGCGCAGCGCGACCGCTTCCTGTTCAAGATCAACGTCGGCTACCCGACGCCCGAAGAAGAACGCGAGATCATCTACCGGATGGGTGTCACGCCGCCGCAGGCCAAGCAGATCCTCAACACCGGCGACCTGCTGCGACTGCAGGGCGTCGCGGCCAACAGCTTCGTCCACCACGCGCTGGTCGACTATGTGGTCCGGATCGTGACCGCCACCCGGCACCCCGAGCAGTTGGGGATGAACGACGTCAAGACCTGGATCGCATTCGGCGCTTCGCCTCGTGCCTCGCTCGGCATCATCGCCGCGTCCCGGGCTCTGGGCCTGGTGCGCGGACGTGACTACGTGATCCCGCAGGACATCATCGACGTCATTCCCGACGTGCTCCGGCACCGGTTGGTTCTCACCTACGACGCCCTCGCCGACGAGATCACGTCGGAGATCGTGATCAACCGCATCATGCAGACCGTCGCGTTGCCGCAAGTCAATGCCGTTCCTCAGCAAGGACATTCGGTGGGCCCGGTGATGCAGGGTGCCGCGGCGGGCGGTCGGTGACCGACTCTAAAACGCCGGCGGTCGTCCATCCGCCGTCATTCCAGCGCGGCAACCTCGACGACCCGAAGCTGTCGGCGGCGCTGCGTACCCTCGAGCTGACCGTCAGCCGGAAGCTCGACGGCATCTTGCACGGTGACCACTTGGGTCTGATCCCGGGGCCGGGATCCGAGCCGGGCGAGTCGCGGATGTACCAGCCGGGCGACGACGTGCGCCGGATGGACTGGGCGGTCACGGCGCGGACCACGCATCCGCACGTGCGGCAGATGATCGCCGACCGTGAACTGGAGACTTGGCTGGTCATCGACCTTTCTGCCAGCCTCGACTTCGGCACGGCCGTCTGCGAGAAGCGAGATCTCGCCGTGGCGGCCGCGGCGGCCATCTCGTATCTCAACGTCGGTGGCGGTAACCGGCTCGGTGCGCTGGTTTCCAACGGCAGCAACACGATTCGCGTACCCGCGCGCTCCGGCCGGGAGCACGTGCACACGATGCTGCGCTCGATTGCAACCACGCCCAAGGCTCCCGCCGGCGTCCGCGGGGACCTGGCCGAAACCATCGACGCGCTGCGCCGGCCGGAGCGCCGCCGCGGGATGGCGGTGATCATCAGCGACTTCCTGGGTCCGATCAACTGGATGCGTCAGATGCGCGCGATCGCGGCTCGTCATGAGGTGCTGGCCATCGAGGTACTCGATCCCCGCGACGTCGAACTGCCGGACATCGGTGACGTCATTCTGCAGGACGCTGAATCCGGACGGACCCGCGAGTTCACCATCGATGCCCAGCTGCAAACCGACTTCGCGAGGGCGGCGGCGGCTCATCGTGCCGAAGTGGCCCGCACCGTTCGTGGTTGCGGCGCCCAACTCATGTGTCTTCGCACCGACCGCGACTGGATTGCCGACATCGTCCGTTTTGTCGCGTCTCGCCGGCGTGGGGCAATGGGGCGTCGGTGACCGGCACTCACGCGATGACACCAACGCTCATATTTTCAAGACAGGTTTGATATGACGCTGCCCTTACTCGGGCCGATGACGCTGTCCGGCTTCGAACATTCGTGGTTCTTCCTGTTCTTGCTCGTCGTCGCGGCCCTGATCGCGCTGTACGTGGTGCTGCAGCTCGCGCGCCAGCGGCGGATGCTGCGATTCGCCAACATGGAGTTGCTGGAAAGCGTTGCGCCCAAACGGCCTTCGAAATGGCGGCACATCCCGGCGATCCTATTGGTTTCCGCGCTGGTGTTGTTCACCATCGCGATGGCCGGGCCGACCAACGATGTGCGGATTCCGCGTAACCGCGCGGTGGTGATGCTGGTGATCGACGTGTCGCAGTCGATGCGCGCCACCGACGTCGAACCCAACCGGATGGCGGCCGCGCAGGAAGCCGCCAAGCAGTTCGCCGACGAACTCACCCCCGGGATCAACCTCGGCCTGATCGCCTATGCAGGCACCGCGACCGTGCTGGTGTCGCCGACGACCAACCGCGACGCGACCAAGGCGGCCCTGGACAAGCTGCAGTTCGCCGACCGCACCGCCACCGGGGAGGCGATCTTCACCGCCCTGCAGGCCATCGCCACCGTCGGCGCGGTAATCGGCGGCGGTGACACGCCTCCGCCGGCGCGCGTCGTGTTGTTCTCCGACGGCAAAGAGACGATGCCGACCAACCCGGACAACCCCAAGGGCGCCTTCACCGCCGCGCGTACCGCCAAGGACCAGGGCGTACCGATCTCGACGATCTCGTTCGGCACCCCGTACGGATTCGTGGAGATCAACGACCAGCGTCAGCCGGTGCCCGTCGATGACGAGACGATGAAAAAGGTCGCACAACTCTCCGGCGGAAACTTCTACAGCGCCGCCACTCTGGCCGAGTTGAAGGCGGTCTACTCCTCACTGCAGCAGCAGATCGGCTACGAGACCATCAAGGGTGACGCGAGCGTGGGCTGGCTCCGCCTGGGTGCGTTGGTGCTGGCGATCGCCGGGATCGCCGCGCTGCTGATCAACCGCCGGTTGCCTACTTAGCGCTCGGCTCCGTTGCCGTTCTGGCGTTCGCGTATCGCCGTCAGCGCGCGCTGTTCGCTGGCGTGGGCCGCCTCGCGCAGCTCTGCCGCTTCTGACGGCGGATCGGCCGACAGGAAGCTGCCCAGGCCGGGGCGCCCACCCAGGCCAAGTTTGTTAGCCCGCTTGGGAACCGGGGTGCCCTGGTACCGCAATGGGATGGCGTGGCCGTCGTCGTCGACCGAACCCAGCGGTTGGTGCATTTCGATGTAGGCGCCATGCGGCAGTCGTCGGATGATGCCGGTTTCGACGCCGTGTTCCAGCACAGCACGGTCACTGCGCTGCAAACTGACACACCAGCGGTAGGTGACGAAGTAGACGAACGGTGGGAGCACCACCATCCCGATGCGGCCTATCCACGTCGTCGCGTTCAGGGAAATATGGAACAGATAGGCGATGATGTCGTTGAACGACGAGAAGGTGAGCACGATATAGAACGCGATCGCCATCGCCCCGATTGACGTGCGTACCGGGACGTCACGGGGCCGCTGCAAAAGGTTGTGGTGGGCGCGATCGCCGGTGACCCGCCTCTCCAGGAATGGATACACGACCAGAAGGCCCAAGATCAGGCCCATCAGCAGCGCGACGGCAACGGCGGCCGGAATCGTGTGGTGCCCGATGTAGAACTCCCACGCCGGCCACAGCCGGACCAGTCCGTCGGTCCACATCATGTAGAAGTCAGGTTGCGAGCCCGCGGCGACCTGAGAAGGCTTGTAGGGACCCAGATTCCAGATCGGGTTGATCTGCAGCAGCCCACCCATCAGGCCGAGCACTCCGACGATCGCAGCGAAGAAGGCGCCGGATTTCACGGCGAACACCGGCATCACCCGCACGCCGACGACATTGTGTTCGGTACGTCCGGGCCCGGGGAACTGGGTGTGCTTCTGGAACCAAACCAAAGCAAGGTGCACCCCGATGAGTGCCAGCATGATGCCCGGGAAGATCAGAATGTGGATGGCGTACAGGCGGGGGATGAGGATGTCGCCGGGAAAATCCCCACCGAACAACAGCCAGTGCAGCCAAGTGCCCATCACCGGGATTCCCAGGGTGATCGAGGACAACGCGGCCCGCACACCTGTGCCAGACAGCAGGTCGTCGGGCAGGGAGTATCCGAAAAAGCCCTCGAACATGGCCAGGATCAGCAGCAGTGCCCCGATCACCCAGTTGGCTTCCCGGGGCCGGCGGAACGCGCCGGTGAAGAACACCCGAGCCATGTGCACCATGATCGAAGCGGCAAACATCAACGCGGCCCAATGGTGGATCTGGCGGACGAATAACCCGCCCCGCACCTCGAACGAGATGTTCAGCGCCGTTTCGTAGGCGCGCGACATCTCGATGCCCCGCAACGGCTGGTAGACACCGTTGTAGGTGACCTCGGCCATCGATGGGTCGAAGAACAGCGTCAGCCACACTCCGGTGATCAGCAGCACGATGAAGCTGTAGAGCGCTACCTCGCCGAGCAGAAACGACCAGTGCGTCGGAAAGACCTTGTTCAGCTGGCGCCGCACCGCCGCCGAGGGGTGATACCGAGTATCGATCTCATCGGCTTGATGTCCCAGGCTCAGTTTCTCGCGAATCATCGTCGTACCTCGAAGTCGGCGGGACAGGGGTGCACAGTTCAAACAGTACGCTACTGAATTATTAGTTCATTAGTGAATTATCAATACAATTCTGATCTTGTGGTTCATCAGTCCACTTGTCCGTGGTCGAACTGTGTGTCGCTGGCCCAATTTCGGCCCAACCACGGTGAGGCGATAGGTTGACGGGGTGACTGACACAGCCACCGATACAGAAAACGAGGCCGCTCCGCGCGCCGGCAAGCCATCATTCGTGTCCCGTTCAGTCCTGGTCACCGGCGGAAACCGGGGGATCGGGCTGGCGATCGCACAGCGACTGGCCGCCGACGGCCACAAGGTGGCCGTCACCCACCGCGGGTCCGGCGCGCCCGAGGGGTTGTTCGGCGTCGAGTGTGACGTCACCGACAGCGACGCCGTCGATCGCGCGTTCAAAGAGGTCGAGGCGCACCAGGGTGCCGTCGAGGTGCTGGTGTCCAACGCCGGCATTTCCAAGGACGCGTTCCTGATCCGGATGACCGAGGAGCGGTTCGAAGAAGTCATCAACGCTAACCTCACCGGGGCCTTCCGGGTGACCCAGCGCGCGGCGCGCAGCATGCAGAAAAAGCGGTTCGGCCGGATCATCTACATCGGCTCTGTCTCCGGTAGCTGGGGCATCGGCAACCAGTCCAACTACGCGGCCGCCAAAGCCGGCCTGATCGGCATGGCTCGCTCGATCTCCCGGGAACTGTCCAAGGCCGGCGTCACCGCCAACGTTGTCGCCCCCGGCTACATCGACACCGAGATGACCCGCTCACTAGATGAGCGGATCCAGGCCGGCGCACTCGATTTCATCCCGGCCAAACGGGTCGGCACGGCCGAAGAGGTGGCCGGCGCGGTCAGCTTCCTCGCGTCGGAGGACGCGAGCTATATCGCCGGCGCGGTCATCCCGGTCGACGGCGGCATGGGTATGGGTCACTGAGACAGCCACGAAGATCAAGACGGACGAGAACGGACGAAGTATGACAGGACTGCTCGAAGGCAAACGGATTCTGGTCAGCGGCATCATCACTGACTCGTCGATCGCGTTCCACATCGCCAAAGTCGCCCAGGAGCAAGGCGCTCAGCTGGTGCTCACCGGCTTCGACCGGTTGCGGCTGATTCAGCGCATCGCAGACCGACTGCCGGAGAAGGCTCCGCTGATCGAGCTCGACGTGCAGAACGAGGAGCACCTGGCCAGCCTGGCCGGCCGGGTGACCGAGGTGATCGGCGAGGGCAACAGGCTCGATGGCGTGGTGCACTCGATCGGTTTCATGCCGCAGACCGGAATGGGCATCAACCCGTTCTTCGATGCCCCCTACGAGGACATCGCCAAGGGCATCCACATCTCCGCGTACTCGTATGCCTCGCTGGCCAAAGCGCTACTGCCGATCATGAACTCCGGTGGCGGCATCGTCGGCATGGACTTCGACCCTACCCGCGCGATGCCCGCCTACAACTGGATGACGGTCGCCAAGAGCGCACTGGAATCGGTGAACCGGTTCGTGGCGCGCGAGGCCGGTAAGGTCGGCGTCCGTTCCAATCTCGTTGCCGCCGGGCCGATCCGGACGCTCGCGATGAGCGCCATCGTCGGTGGCGCGCTCGGTGACGAGGCCGGTGCTCAGATCCAGTTACTCGAAGACGGTTGGGACCAGCGTGCCCCGCTCGGCTGGAACATGAAGGACCCGACGCCCGTTGCCAAGACGGTATGCGCTCTGCTGTCCGAGTGGCTGCCTGCCACGACCGGCACCATCATCTACGCCGACGGCGGCGCCAGCACGCAATTACTCTAGAAATGTTCGGCGAAGCAAATGGAGTTTGACGCTGTCCTGCTGCTGTCCTTCGGCGGGCCGGAAGGCCCCGAGCAGGTACGGCCGTTCCTGGAAAACGTCACAAGGGGCAGGAATGTGCCCCCCGAACGCCTCGACGTCGTCGCCGAACACTACCTGCATTTCGGTGGCGTATCACCGATCAACGGCATCAACCGTGCACTGATCCGCGAGTTGCAAGACGAGCAGCCCTTGCCTGTCTACTTCGGCAACCGCAACTGGGAACCGTACATAGAAGACACCGTTGAAGCCATGCGCGACAACGGTGTTGGGCGCGCAGCCGTATTCACCACGTCAGCGTGGAGTGGCTATTCCGGCTGCACGCAGTATGTCGAAGACATAGCCCGCGCGCGCCTTGCGGCCGGTCCCGAGGCGCCCGAATTGATCAAGCTGCGAACCTATTTCGACCACCCGCTGTTTGTCGAAATGTTCGCCGAGGCAATCGCAAAGGCTGCCGGCACGGTGCCATCCGGCGCACGACTGGTTTTCACCGCGCACTCCGTTCCGATCGCTGCCGACCAGCGCTGCGGGCCCAACCTGTACAGCCGTCAGGTCGCTTATGCCGCAAGGCTTGTCGCCTCCGCCGCGGGTTACGACGAGTACGACCTGGTCTGGCAGTCCCGCTCGGGCCCGCCGCAGGTTCCGTGGCTCGAGCCCGACGTCGGCGACCATCTTGCGACGCTGGCGAATAGCGGCACCAAGGCCGTAATCGTCTGTCCCATCGGCTTTGTCGCCGACCACATAGAGGTGGTCTGGGATCTCGACAACGAGTTGCTCTTGCAAGCCGACGCACTCGGTGTGGCGCTCGCGCGTGCCGGAACGCCCAATTCCGATCGCCGATTCGCCCGGCTGGCAGCGGATTTGATCGATGAACTTCGGTGCGGGCGCGAGCCGACCCGCGTTAGCGGCCCCGAACCTATCCTGGGGTGTTTGGCCAGTAACAACGGTGAGCCGTGCCGTCCGCCGCACTGCGCCGCCGACTGATGAATTAGTCAGTCCACGCCGAGTGCAGGATCGCGTTGACCGCTGCCATGCGCGCCGAACGCACCACGGCGGTCAACGGTCGCAACGCATTCGTCGCGATCTGACCTTCTGACGAGGATTGTGTCCCAAGCGGTTCCGGCACAGAGGACAGCCGTGGCGCCATCCGGTCCGCAGCAGGGCGGCTCAGGCCCGCGCTGACCGCGATGATGGCATCGACGTGCGCCGCATTCTCCAGCACTCGTAACGCGCGGGTCGGGGCGTGCTCCGGAACCCGATGCTGCCGACCGGATTCCAACAACTGCTCGACGAGGCCGCGCGGATTTTCGATGTCACTATTGGCCGACCCCAGGCCCATGGTGCTCAACGCATCGGCGGCCGATCGCACCGCTGACCGGAGCGCGTATTCGGCATCACCGAGGTCGTGTTGTTCGAACACCGGTGCACCGGGCAGCGAGTAGACCATCCATGTCAGCGCGCCCAATTCGGGACTCGACTCCGCCGAGTCGTCGGAGCAATCATCGAGATCGGTATAGGTGTATTCGGGGACGAGGCCTATCGTGGTTCCCCGGCCCTCGGGATTAGTGATGATAACCGCCTCGCCAACGGCCATCGCGTCACGCTCGAACTGGGTTCCCGGGGCCAGTCCGCGCACGTCACCCGGCACTGGCAAGACCACGTTGATCGTCCCGTGCAGGCGGTCAGGTGCCCCCGGTGCCCGACGGCCCACCGCGGCACGCAGCGTCTGCAGCAGGCAGACGGTGCCTGCATCGTTCACATCGGGCCACGACAATCCGGTGTGGCCCGCAGCGACGGCGTCATATGCCGCCACCGATTGTCTTGGCGCCCATAGTGATAACGCATCCAGGACATCGTCGGGCGCGGCCTTGCCTGCGAGCCAGGCATTGGCCCACATCGACAGCGAAACACTGGGGCACCACATGATCTGGCAGTGTAGTTGTTCGTCGCCGTCAGGGTGGATTGTCGGAGATCACGCGTATTCTGTGCCCATGTCGATGGCACTGATTTGGCTGATCGCAGCCCTGGTGCTGGTCGGTGCGGAAGCGCTCACCGGAGACATGTTCCTGCTGATGCTCGGCGGCGGCGCGTTGGCGGCGTCCGGCACCAGTTGGCTGGCCGACTGGCCCGTGTGGGTCGACGGACTGGTGTTCATGATCGTCTCGATCCTGCTGCTGGCGGTGGTTCGGCCGACCTTGCGGCGTCGGCTGACGCCCGCCAAAGGCCAAGTGATGGGTATCAAGGCGCTGGAAGGCAAGAACGCCCTGGTGCTCGACCGGGTGGCCCACGATGCCGGACAGGTGAAGCTCGACGGTCAGGTGTGGACCGCGCGCCCGCTCAACGACGGCGACGTCTACGAACCCGGCCAATCAGTCACCGTCGTGCACATCGACGGTGCGACCGCGGTGGTCTTCAAGAACGGATAGCGCTTCGAGAAAGGAAGCTTGTGGAAGGTGCGGTTACCGGCCTGGTGCTCCTGGCCGTTCTGGTGATATTCGCGGTGATCATCGTGGCCAAGTCGGTCGCCCTGATACCGCAGGCCGAAGCGGCGGTGATCGAGCGGCTGGGTCGGTATAGCCGCACGGTCAGCGGGCAGCTCACATTGTTGGTGCCGTTCATCGACCGCATCCGGGCCCGGATCGATCTGCGCGAGCGGGTGGTGTCGTTCCCGCCGCAGCCCGTCATCACCGAGGACAACCTGACGCTGAACATCGACACGGTCGTCTACTTCCAGGTCACGGTGCCCCAAGCCGCGGTCTACGAGATCAGCAACTACATAGTCGGTGTCGAGCAGTTGGCCACCACCACGCTGCGCAATGTCGTCGGCGGCATGACGCTCGAGCAGACGTTGACCTCGCGGGACCAGATCAATGCGCAGTTGCGCGGCGTGCTGGACGAGGCGACCGGCCGCTGGGGTTTGCGGGTGGCCCGGGTGGAGTTGCGCAGCATCGACCCGCCGCCGTCGATTCAGGCTTCCATGGAGAAGCAGATGAAGGCCGACCGCGAAAAGCGCGCGATGATCCTGACCGCCGAGGGCACCCGGCAAGCCGCGATCATGCAGGCCGAGGGTCAGAAGACGTCCCAGATCCTGGCGGCCGAAGGGGCGAAGCAAGCGGTGATTCTCGCCGCCGAAGCCGACCGGCAGTCCCGGGTGCTGCGCGCTCAGGGTGAACGGGCGGCCGCCTACTTGCGAGCCCAAGGCGAGGCTAAGGCCATCGAGAAGACGTTCGCCGCGATCAAGGCCGGCAGGCCGACTCCGGAGATGCTGGCCTACCAGTACTTGCAGACCCTGCCGGAGATGGCTCGCGGCGACGCGAACAAGGTATGGGTGGTGCCCAGCGATTTCAATGCGGCCCTGCAAGGGTTCACCCGGCTGCTGGGTAAGCAGGGCGAGGACGGGGTGTTCCGGTTCGAGCCGTCACCAGTCGATGAGGCGGCCAGGCACGCGGCAGACGATGACGACGCCGAGGTGGCCGGGTGGTTTTCCAACCCCGCCGATCCGGCGATACCCCAGCCGGCCAAGACGGACTTCATTCCCAAGCCCGCGGTGGAACGGCCACGCGGTGCTCCCCCCGAATTGCGTCAATAGGATGGCCGGATGAGCAGCTTGACATCACCAAGAGCCTATGCGGCGCTGGCGGCTCTGCAGGCCGGCGACGCGGTCGCGTGCGCGATTCCGTTGCCACCCATCACCCAGGCGCTGGACACGGTGGGACTTCCGGAAAACATCCGACCGGTCCTGCCCGTGGTCAAGGCCGCGTCAGCAGTCGGGTTGGCGTCCGTCACCCGGTTTCCCGCATTGGCAAGACTGACTACGGCGATGCTGACGGTGTATTTCGTGCTGGCCGTCGGTGCGCACGTCCGGGTGCGGGACAAGGTAACCAATGCACTGCCGTCGGTGTTATTCCTGGCGCTGTTCGCGGTGATGACGGCCAAGGGGCCAGACCCGGCTGAATCCGCCTAGCCGGTCGCGAGGGCACATTCGACCCTCGCGACCGCCAGGTTTTATCGCGGGGGAGTCGGCGACGCGCTTGGCCCTGCCGACGGCGGAGCGGCAGGCGGCTGACCGGGGCCGGGCAGTTGCTGGCCGCCTGGGCCGCCCTGGGCGCCGGGACCGCCCTGGGCGCCGGGGCCGCCCTGGGCACCGGGGCCGCCGGGGCCGCCCGGGCCCATCGGAGGCGGGCCGCCGGGGAACGGCGGCCGCATTCCCGGGGGTCCCATCGGCGGCGGCGCCATGCCCAACGGTCCTCTGGGTCCCGCCATGGGTCCACCCGGCCCGCCGGGTCCACCCGGGCCACCGGGGTGGTGGAACCCAAAATGCGAGGTCCCCGGGGGGCCGAATCCGGGAGGCGGCGGGGGAGGCGCGAACGCAATCAGCGCGGCAGCGGCGCCACCGGTGAATACGGCGCCGAAGAGCCCGCCCAGCAACCCGGCGCCGAGCACGACGCCGGTGGAGTGCTGGCGCTTCTTCGCCGCGACGGGCGCAACGGGCGCTACCGGCGCTGCGGAATCAGCGGCTGCGACGGGTGCAACGGGCAATGCGGCTGTCTGGTCGGCCGCTTTCGGAAGATCGTCGGAGGTCATGCCGCTCCTCATGTCGTCGGAACTGGTGGTGTTCGCGACGGTAGGAGCCGAACTTGAAGTGAATCTGAAGAAGTCAGCCCGGTGGGGGCGGCACGGGTTCCGGAGGTGGCGGTAAAGGCGTGAAGCGGGTCGGTGTCGTCGCTGATGTCGTCGCGATGGGCGAGGGTGGTGCCGGAACACTCACCGACGGCACCGACGAAAGCTGTGGATACGGAGGCGGAGGTAGCTCGACGCGAACTGTGAAGACCAAGCCCGTGATCGCGAAAGCGGCAGCGGCACCGATTAGCAGACCTGCCACACCGGTGCCGATCACTACTGCGGTGGAATGCCGGTTGCTGCGGTCGGCGGTCATGTCGCCTCCAAGTCGTCGAGATCTGCGCGCCGAGCGTAACGCCGGCCCGAGGATCGAACCGGGAATTCGCTGACACGGTGCATGGACGGACGGCTTCTTTCATGGCGCGTGAACAATGGGGCTATGACGGATGGTCCTCGCTTCAGTGTGGGCACTCCGCGGGTGCTGGTCGTCGAGGACTCCGAGACCATTCGTGAGATGGTCAGCGAGGCGCTGACCGATGTGGGATATCACACCGATACCCGTTGTGACGGAGACGGATTGGAAGCGGTGCTGGACGGTGTCCGGCCCGATCTGGTGGTGCTCGACGTGATGTTGCCGGGCCGGGACGGATTCGAGCTCATCGACGTCATCCGTGAGTGGGGCGACATTGGCATCGTGTTGATCACCGCCCGCGACGGGCTACCGGACCGATTGCGCGGCCTGGACGGCGGAGCCGACGACTACGTGGTCAAGCCGTTCGAACTGGCCGAACTGGTGTCGCGGGTGGGCGCGGTGATGCGACGGCGGGGACGGTTGCCCAAGGTGGTGCAGATCGGCGACGTGATCCTGGACGTCGATGCCGGGGTGGCTGCGCGAAACGGGCGCGCCTTGGACCTGACCGCCACCGAACTGCGGCTGCTGGAGTTCCTGGTGGAACAGCGCGGCCGGATTGTCAGCGCGGGTCAGATCCTCAACGCGGTGTGGGGCTACGACTCTTACGATCCCAACCTGGTGCAGGTGCACGTCAGTGGGTTACGGCGCAAGCTCGAGGTGCACGGGCCGCGAATCCTGCACACCGTGCGAGGTATCGGGTACCGACTGCAACCGCAGCGATCATGACCCCCGACCCGGTCACCGCGACGCCGTCGCTACAGCGTCGGGTGCTGTTGCTGGTACTCGCGCTGTTGGCCGTGCTGCTGGTGGTGCTCGGCGTGACAATCGACTTCACCCTCGGCAGGCAAGCACGGCACAACCTGAACGATCGGCTGGTGGCGTCGATATCCCGGGCCAACGCCCTGGCCGCCGCACATACCGCGCCTGATCTGCTGGCCGCGCAACTCAATGGCGGCAGCGTCCGGGCACTCGTCGTAACCGCCGACGGAGCAACCTACGGGGATCCGGGCATCAGTCCCGACACCAAAGCGGGTCCCATGGTGTCGCCGCCCAGGTTTCCGCTGCGGCACGGTCATCCGCCGGGCTCGATGCCGAACCCGCCGTCGGGCCCGCCCGTCGGTCCGATGATGCCGCCGCCGCCACCGCCGCCGCCCGGCATTCCGCCCGACGGCACCGCGACGGTGATCGTGCACCCACTGCCCGACGGCGCCCGCGTCATTCTGGTTGCCGATACCACCCAGACCACCCAGGTGACCCGCCAGCTGAGGCAGCTGATGATCGGCGCCGGGCTGGCGACGCTGGTGGCGGCGGCGCTTCTACTGCTGGCGGTGAGCCGGGCTGCGCTGCGGCCGTTGGACCGGCTGACCGCGCTGGCACGGGACATCACCACCGGCGGTCGGGGCCGACGACTGCGCCCGTCGCGCAGCAATACCGAGTTAGGCCGTGCAGCAAGCGCTTTCGACGGGATGCTGGATGCGCTCGAGGAGTCGGAGTCGCGCGCTCAGCAGGCCGCCGACGCCGCGCTGCGCGCCGAGGCCGCGACCCGTCAATTCCTGGTGGATGCGGCACACGAGTTGCGCACCCCGATCGCGGGCATCCAGGTCGCGGCCGAACAACTCGCCGCCAGCGCCGGCAAGCAGGACGCCGACCCGGAAGCCCGCGCACAGTATCGGCGAGCCAGCCTGTTGCAGTCCGACGCCCGCCGCGCCGGCCGACTGGTCGCCGACATGCTGGATCTGAGTCGCATCGACGCCGGTCTGGCGCTGGACCAGCACGACACCGATCTGGCCGCGATTGTCGATGCCGAGGCGCAGCGGGCCGCCATGCTCGCACCGCAACTGTCGATCGCGAGGACGGGAAGCAGCGAGCTGCGGGTGCTCGCGGACCCGACGCGGATTGCGCAGGTTCTTTCCAATCTGCTCGACAACGCCCGCAGGTATACGCCGGTTGGTGGGACCATCACCATCGACCTGGTCGCCGAGGGTTCCGCAGCTGTCGTGACCGTCACCGACACCGGCCCGGGCATTCCCGACGACGAGCGGTTCCGCATCTTCGAGCGCCTGGTGCGCCTGGATGCCGGGCGCGCCCGCGATCATGGCGGTGCCGGACTGGGCTTACCGATCGCCCGGGCGCTTGCCCGCGCACATGGCGGTGAGCTGGTATGTGTCCAGCACGACGGGGGTGCGCAATTTCGGTTGACTCTGCCCGCGATTCAGCTGGTCTCGACCGTCAAGCCCCACTGAGTCAGCCACGGCCGCACCAGTTCGGCAACCGAGAACGTTGCCGGGATTGAGCAGCCGGGGTTGGGATCGTTCTGCCTGCCGCCGCGGATGTGGATCCCGACCGCTGCCGCGCCGTCGCGACGGATCAGATAGACCGGCCCGCCGGAATCACCACATTGGCTGACGGCCAGGAACACCACTTTGGTCTCAGTGATATCGGTGATCTGCCCACACTCCACCCGGGCGGACTTCATGCCGAACTTGCACAGCTGCTGGCCGATCTGCAGATCCTCGGCAACGCCGCTGACTGGCATCGACGCTGTGATCGACGGCGTCCGCGGGACCTTGTCGGAATCAAGGTTGATCAGTCCGATGTCGCGCGCCTCGCCCCGCGCACCCTCGCTGACCGTCTGGGCGAATGTGCCCACAGTCAGGTAGGGGCCGGAACCGGAGTTCATGCTCACTTTGCTCGCCTCGCCGGGCTTGTTGCAGTGCCCGGCAGTGAGTATTCCGCTCTTCCCGCTGGCATCTCGCACCAAAAATCCTGCTGTGCAGGCCATCCCGCCGCTACCGTCGGCGTAGCTCACGGCGATTGCAGTGCCCGGGCCGATGGCAACCGCTGCCGGCAACGCGATGGGTGGCGGCGCGGGCGCCTTGCGGGGGCCGGGCGTGATCGCGACTATCACGAACGTTGCCGCACTCACCAGCGCGAACGCCGACAGCCGCCAGCTGTATGCGGGCGGGTAGGCGCTGTCGGGCGCACGCCGGGCTGCCACCAGTGGCCAGGCCGCCACGGCCAGACACAGCAGTGCGCCCAGCATCAGCAAGATGGTTCGCGCGGACGTCACGTCTACAAGCTGCCGCGCGGTTAGCTAGCGGTCAATGCGTGACGGCCGGCTCGGCGACGGGTTCGACCACTACTTCGGGCTGGGCGGCCTCCCGCTGATCCAGCCGGTAGTGGCGAATCTCGTACACCAGCCCAGCGAAACCCAGCGCGGCGGTACTCAGCGAAACCGCGATCATCAGCGGATTGCCGTCGCCGGCGAACGCGTTGCCCAGAATCACTACGGAGGCGGTACCGGGTAGCAGGCCGGCGACCGTGGCCCACATGTAGGGCACGACCCGAACCGCGGAGGCGCCGGCGGCGTAGTTGATCGCAGAGAACGGAACGGCGGGGATGAAGCGCAGCGACAGGATGGCAAGCCATCCCCGCTCACGCAGTCGTTCGTCGAGACGCGCGATCGCGCCACGACTGTTCATTCGGTGCAGCCGCCACCCGGTCGCACGGATCAGCAGCATCGCGATCACCGCGCTGGCCGTGCTGGCGGTCACCGCGATGAATACGCCCAGTATCGGTCCGAACAACAGTCCGGCGGCCAGAGTGAACGCCGTCCGCGGAAACGGCGGCACGGTGACGAGGGTGTGCACCAGCCAGAACGCCAACGGGAACCAGGGCCCCAGCGATCGCGCCCAGTCGCGCATTTCGATCGCAGTGGGCAGCGGAACCAGCATCGCGACGGCTACCAGCACTGTGATTCCCGCCACGGTGGCCACCAAGCGCGGCACCGAAGTCTGACGCGCGGCCGAGGCCACCGCGGCCGCGATACCACGGACCGTATCGGTGGTTTTGCTGATCGCGGCAGTAGGCACGACTGCTAAGGGTACGGGTCGAAGGTGAATATCGAGTTTCTCCGGGCTGGCGATTCCTCACAGCTGATGGCTCGGCACCGCACCTCGATGCCTGACTCGAAGCCCTGATCAATTAGCCTGATTAGCAAGTTGCATCCCGAAACCAACCCCGGCGTCGTTGCGAAGTACAGGGAAAACAGGAGCAGTCGGTGTCCATTGACGTACCCGAACGCGCGGACCTAGAACAGGTTCGTGGGCGCTGGCGCAGTGCGGTTGCCGGTGTGTTGTCCAAGAGCACCCGAAGCGATCCCGCCGAGCTCGGCGATCACCCTGAGCAGCGGCTGGACGCGCAGACTTATGACGGATTCGCCATCCGCCCGCTGTATACCGCCTTTGATGAATTGCCGGAGCCCCCGCTACCGGGTCAGTGGCCGTTCGTCCGTGGCGGCGACGCCGTACGTGACGTCAAGTCCGGCTGGAAGGTCGCCGAGGCGTTCCCCGCTCCCGGTGCGGATCCGGGCGAGGCGAACGCCGCGTTGCTGGCCGCACTCGGCGACGGCGTCAGCGCGCTGTTGGTCCGGGTCGGGGATTCCGGCGTACCCGTCGAGCACCTGCGAGCGCTGCTCGACGGCGTCTACCTGAGCATGGCCCCGGTTGTCCTCGACGCTGGTGCCGACTTTGCCGAGGCCGCTGACGTGATGCTGGCGCTGGCCGACACAGTCGAAGCCGACCAGCGTGCCCTGGTATCGATCGACCTCGGTGCTGATCCGCTGACCGCGACGCTGAGTGAACGCAAG
Organism: Mycobacterium sp. IDUB_37; assembly: GCF_055419245.1. Lineage (NCBI taxonomy): Bacteria > Bacillati > Actinomycetota > Actinomycetes > Mycobacteriales > Mycobacteriaceae > Mycobacterium > Mycobacterium sp. IDUB_37. Next base: position 90,884 of record NZ_JBVAXG010000015.1, read on the forward strand.
GCGCCAACGGTCGAGGACGTCGTCTCGGTCGCGGCACGCGCGGCGGAAAAACCCGGAGTTCGTGCGATCACTGTTGACGGACCCGCCTTCCATAACCTCGGTGCCACCGCCGCCTGGGAACTCGCGGCCACGGTCGCGGCGGCGGTTTCCTACCTTCGGGTGCTCACTGAGTCCGGGATGCCGGTGGCTGATGCGCTACGGCAGATTAGCTTTCGGCTCGCCGCCGACGACGACCAGTTCATGACCATGGCCAAGATGCGCGCGGTGCGTCAGCTGTGGGCGCGGATCGCCGAGGTCGCCGGCGATCCCGACGGCGGCGCCGCCGTCGTGCACGCGGAGACCTCCCTGGCGATGATGACCCAGCGCGACCCCTGGGTGAACATGCTGCGCTGCACACTTGCCGCGTTCGGCGCCGGCGTCGGCGGCGCCGACACCGTGCTGGTTTACGCCTTCGACGTGTCGATCCCCGGTGGTTGGCCGGGCACGGCAACCAGCTTCGCCCGCCGGATCGCCCGCAACACCCAACTGCTGTTGCTGGAGGAGTCGCACGTCGGCCGTGTACTGGACCCCGCCGGCGGCTCGTGGTTTGTCGAGGACCTCACCAGCCAGCTGGCCGAACGGGCATGGCAGCATTTCCAGTCCATCGAATCCCATGGCGGATTCGTCGACGCCCACGAATACCTGGCCGGTCAGATCGGTGACCTGGCCGCCAAGCGCGCAGACGACATCGCGCATCGACGCATTGCGATCACCGGCATCAACGAGTTTCCCAACCTCGGCGAACCTCCACTACCGCAAGGTGATTCGCTGGTCAGGGCTGGAAATGTGGTGCGTTATGCCGCGGAGTTCGAAGCACTGCGCGATCGCTCCGACGTCTACCTGGCCGACAACGACAAGCGTCCGCAGGTGCTACTGCTGCCCTTAGGCCCGTTGTCCGAGCACAACATTCGCACCACTTTCACCACGAACCTATTGGCCTCGGGAGGTATCGAGGCAGTCAACCCCGGGACGGTCGCTGCCGCCGGTGTAGGTCAGGCCGTAACTGACGCGGGATCGTTGAAGGTGGCGGTGATCTGTGGCATCGACAAGCGCTATCCGGACGAGGTCCCCGACATCGTGCGCGAAGCCCGTGCCGCGGGAATTGAGCGGGTGTATCTGGCGGGTTCAGAGAAGGCGCTCGGCGACGCACAGGACCGCCCCGACGACTATCTGAATGCCAAAATTAATGCAGTCGAAGCGCTTTCGGATCTGCTCACCAGGTTGGGAGCCTAGATGACGGCCACTAAGCCCTCGGTTGAGAGTTTTGCCGACGTTCCATTGCGCGGTGACAAGACCACCGCGCCGCCCACCGAGGCTCAGGTCGACGAGCACGTCGCCGCCGCTGCGAAGGCGCACTGGTACACCCCCGAGCAGCTGCAGTGGCAGACGCCGGAAGGTATCGACGTCAAGCCGGTCTACATCGCCGAAGACCGCCGTGCCGCGGGGGAGGACGGCTACCCGCTCAACAGCTTCCCCGGTGAGCCGCCGTTCGTGCGCGGTCCCTACCCGACGATGTATGTCAACCAGCCGTGGACAATTCGGCAGTACGCCGGTTTCTCCACCGCCGCCGAGTCCAACGCCTTCTACCGTCGTAATCTGGCCGCCGGCCAGAAGGGCCTGTCGGTGGCCTTCGACCTGGCCACTCACCGCGGCTACGACTCTGACCATCCCCGGGTGTCGGGTGACGTCGGAATGGCCGGTGTGGCAATCGATTCCATTCTCGATATGCGCCAGCTGTTCGACGGTATCGACCTGTCGACGGTGTCGGTCTCGATGACGATGAACGGCGCGGTGCTGCCCATCCTCGCTTTGTATGTCGTCGCGGCCGAGGAGCAGGGGGTGCCGCCGGAGAAGCTGGCCGGCACCATCCAGAACGACATCCTCAAAGAGTTCATGGTGCGCAACACCTACATCTATCCGCCGAAGCCGTCCATGCGGATCATCTCCGACATCTTCGCCTACACCAGCGCCAAGATGCCGAAGTTCAATTCCATCTCCATCTCCGGTTACCACATCCAAGAAGCCGGTGCCACAGCCGATTTGGAATTGGCTTACACCCTGGCCGACGGGGTGGAGTACATCAAGGCGGGTCTGGACGCCGGCCTCGACATCGACAAGTTCGCCCCCCGACTTTCGTTCTTCTGGGGGATCGGCATGAACTTCTTCATGGAGGTCGCCAAACTGCGGGCCGGTCGGCTGCTGTGGAGTGAGTTGGTGGCCAAGTTCGATCCCAAGAGTGCGAAATCGCTATCGCTGCGCACACATTCGCAGACTTCGGGCTGGTCGCTGACAGCGCAGGACGTCTTCAACAACGTCGCCCGCACCTGCATCGAGGCGATGGCCGCGACGCAAGGCCACACCCAGTCGTTGCACACCAACGCTCTCGACGAGGCGCTGGCGCTGCCCACCGACTTCTCGGCCCGCATCGCCCGCAACACCCAGTTGGTGCTGCAGCAGGAGTCCGGCACCACCAGACCGATCGACCCGTGGGCCGGTTCGTACTACGTCGAGTGGCTGACCCATCAGCTCGCTCAGCAGGCTCGCGCGCACATCGACGAGGTCGCCGAGCACGGCGGCATGGCCCAGGCCATCGGCGAAGGCATCCCCAAGCTGCGCATCGAGGAGGCGGCTGCCCGCACTCAGGCCCGCATCGACTCCGGCCAGCAGCCCGTGATCGGCGTGAACAAGTACCAGGTTGAAGAGGACCAAGAGATCGAGGTGCTCAAGGTCGAGAACAGCCGGGTGCGCGCCGAGCAACTGGCCAAGCTCAAAGACCTGCGGGAAAGCCGGGACAAGGACGCTGTGGAAGCCGCGCTGGCCGAGTTGACCCGAGCGGCCGAAGCCAAGGGCCCGGCTGGTGAGGACGGGCTGGGCAACAACCTGATGGCGTTGGCGATCAACGCGGCCCGGCATAAGGCCACCGTCGGGGAGATCTCCGATGCGTTGGAGAAGGTCTACGGACGCCACCAGGCCGAGATCCGTACGATCGCCGGCGTCTACCGTGACGAGATCCAGGGAGGCGACAACATCACCGCGCTCTCCAAAGCCACCGAGTTGGTCGAGAAGTTCGCCGAGGCGGACGGCCGCCGGCCCAGGATCCTGGTCGCCAAGATGGGTCAGGACGGCCATGATCGCGGCCAGAAGGTGATCGCGACCGCGTTCGCCGACATCGGCTTCGACGTCGACGTCGGGTCGCTGTTCTCCACGCCCGAAGAGGTCGCCCGTCAGGCCGCCGACAACGACGTCCATGTTGTCGGGGTGTCCTCGCTGGCCGCCGGCCACTTGACGTTGGTGCCCGCGTTGCGTGATGCCCTGGGCGAGGTCGGTCGGTCCGACATCATGGTCGTGGTCGGCGGGGTGATTCCGCCCGGTGACTTCGACGAGTTATACGAGGCGGGCGCCGCCGCCATCTTCCCGCCCGGCACTGTGATCGCCGACGCCGCGATCGGCTTGCTGAATAAGCTCGCCGAGCGGCTCGGATACACGCTGGACTAGTGCTGAGCACGGGGACAGCGTTGATTCTGCGGCTACGGCGTCAAAGTGCGGGTGCATCGCGCCCTGAGCGCAGAGTCAAATGACATCGACGAGCCTGGCTGACGCCATCCGGGGGGGTGACCGCGCGGCGCTGCCGCGCGCCATCACCATGCTCGAATCCACCCGCAAGGACCATCGCGAGCAGGCGCAGGAACTGCTGCTGGCGCTGCTGCCGGATGCCGGTAATGCCCACCGGGTGGGAATCACCGGGGTGCCGGGCGTGGGCAAGTCGACCAGCATCGAGGCCCTGGGAATGCACCTGATCGACCAGGGACACAAGGTGGCGGTGCTGGCCGTCGACCCGTCGTCGACCCGCACCGGCGGCTCGATTCTGGGCGACAAAACCCGGATGGCACGGCTGGCAGTGCACCCCGATGCCTACATCCGGCCGTCTCCCACCTCGGGGACTTTGGGCGGGGTGGCAAAAGCCACCCGGGAAACTGTTGTCCTATTGGAGGCCGCTGGATTCGACGTGATTTTGATCGAGACGGTCGGCGTAGGCCAGTCCGAGGTGGCGGTTTCCAACATGGTCGACACGTTCGTTCTGTTGACTCTCGCGCGCACCGGGGATCAGTTGCAGGGCATCAAAAAAGGTGTGCTGGAACTGGCCGACATCGTGGTGGTGAACAAGGCCGATGGACCGCATCTCAAGGACGCGAAAATGGCCGCCCGCGAGCTGTCCGGGGCGATCAGATTGATCTATCCACGGGAAACGCTCTGGCGGCCACCGGTTCTCACCATGAGCGCGGTGGAGGGCACCGGTCTATCCGAGCTGTGGGAGACCGTCGAGAAACACCGCGACGTGCTCACCGAGGCCGGACAGTTCGAGGCGCGCCGGCGTGACCAGCAGGTTGACTGGACCTGGCAGATGGTGCGCGACGCGGTGCTGGACAAGGTGCTGTCGAACCCGGAAGTGCGCAGGGTCCGTAAAGACGTGGAGCGTCAGGTTCGGGACGGCGAGCTGACCCCCGCCCTAGCCGCTCAGCAAATCCTCGAGATCACGTCATCCTAACGGTTAGGTAAATAAATTTTGCATTGCCAGCTTGTCCCTTTGAAGAGGAAGTAAATTCATTCCCCGTGACGGTAGACATCGGAGTCAATCGCCGCGCTGTTCCATCCCACGATGCCCCCAACGCAGGGCATGGTGTGTTCGGTGCCGCGGACTCCCAATTCGCATGCGTTGTTCGCGCCTTCTCCTCCATGTTCCGGGGCAGTCGCCTCGGCGGCGGGGCGCTGTCGGTCTATCTCGACGGCCAACCAGTCGTCGACGTGTGGAAGGGGTGGGCTGACCGCGAGGGAAAGGTGCCGTGGTCGGAAAACCACGCACCGATGGTCTTCTCGGCCACCAAGGGCATGGCCGCCACGGTCATCCACCGGTTGGCCGATCGGGGCCTGATCCAGTACGACGCGCCGGTGGCCGAGTACTGGCATGCCTTCGGTGCCAACGGCAAAGGCGACATGACGGTTCGTGACGTCATGAGGCACACGGCCGGGCTGTCAGGTCTGCGTGGCGCGACCCAGGAAAATTTGCTGGATCACGTGCTGATGGAGCAGCGGCTGGCCGCAGCGTCACCCGGACGGCTGCTCGGCAAATCCGCGTACCACGCGTTGACGTTCGGCTGGCTGATGTCCGGACTCGCCCGGGCGGTCACCGGGAAAGACATGCGGACGCTGTTCCGAGAGGAACTCGCCGAACCACTGGGCACCGACGGCTTTCATCTGGGCCGCCCGCCCGTCGAGTCGCCGACTCGGGAAACCGAGATCATCATGCCGCAGGACATCACGGCCAATCCGGTGCTGGCCTTCGCCGTCCAAAAGGTCGCCAATCAATTCTCCGGCGGGTACCGGTCGATGTACTTCCCGGGCATCCTGGCCGCGGTCCAGGGCCGAAATGCGTTGCTGGATGGCGAGATTCCCGCCGCCAACGGCGTGGTGACGGCACGCGCACTGGCGCGGATGTACGGCGCGCTGGCCAACGGAGGCGAGATCGACGGAACCCGATTCCTGTCCCGCGGTCTGACGGCCGGACTCACCGGCGAGCGGTTCTTCCGGCCGGACCGAAATCTGGGCGTGCCGTTGCCTTTCCACCTCGGCTACCACAGCCTGCCATTCGGCAACGTGATGCCCGGATTCGGCCACGTCGGCATGGGCGGCTCGGTCGGCTGGAACGATCCCGAGACCGGTGTGGCATTCGCCTTGGTGCACAACCGATTGCTGACGCCGTTGGTACTGACCGACCACGCCGCATTCGTGGGTGTCTACAAGCTGATCCGCGACGCCGCCGTCAAGGCTCGCAAGCGTGGGTACCGGCCAGTGCACGGCATCGGGGCGCCGTTCTCCGAGCCCGGGGCCGCAGTGGGTTGAGCTGGAGGGGTGTGACCGCCCGCGCCAACTAGGATGGCTCGTCGTGTCTCACATTAAGTTCCAGGAGCTGATCAGGGATTACGAACGGCCGTCCGTGCTCGAACTCGGCACGAAGCGGTCGGTCGACGCGAGTCCGTCGATTCACCGGGACTGGGTACCGCACGCCGCCGAATACGTGGGAACCGATTTCTTTGACGGCCTGGATGTCGACGTCGTTGCCGACGTATCAGAGCTATCCAGCGTGTTCGGCGAAGAACGCTTCGACGCCATCATTTCGTGCTCGACGTTCGAGCACATTCAATATCCCTGGGTCGCTGCCGTCGAGATCGCTCGAACACTCAAGACCGGAGGACTGCTGTTCGTCCAGACACATCACACGTTTCCGCTGCACGCCTACCCGCACGACTACTGGCGGTTCAGCAAGGAAGGGCTGGAGACCTTGTTCGGCAAGCAGGTCGGCTTCGAGTTCATCAACAGCGAGCACGGCTACCGCGCCTCGATCCTGTCGAACGCTGCCGGCAGGCTGCACCGCGCCGCGTCGCCCAGCTACCTGAACAGCACGATTCTGGCGCGCAAGGTCAGCCACCCGCCGGCCGATTTCCGCTGGAAAGCCGTGTCGGACAAGTAAAGGTTACGACTCATCCAGTCGAAATCCGACCTTCAAAGTCACCTGATAGTGCGCGATAGCACCGTCCGTCAGGTGGCCCCGAACGGACTGCACCTCGAACCAGTCCAGGTTGCGCATGGTCTGCGACGCTCGATCCAAGCCGCTGCGGATGGCCGCGTCGACTCCGTCAGGTGAGGTTCCGACAATCTCGATCACGCGATAGGTGTGATTGCTCATCGCATTGCCTTTCGGTTAGAGGTTTTCGAAGGCGTCGATCTGTTCCTGCGTCACCGTGAGTGGGTCGGCACCGTCGTGTACCCGTCGGGCCCAGTCGATAGTCCAAGTCACAGCATCTCCGAAGCCGAGTCGGTTCCGCCAGCCCAATTCGCGCTGGGCCTTCGTGCTGTCGAGGGCCAGCAGGTTCGCCTCGTGCGGATGTTCGCCGGGTAGGCGGTCCCAGTGGGCGCCGCCGCCCCACAGTTCAGCCGACATGGTCGCCACCTCGCTGACCTCGACGAAGGCGTCGCGACCCGGCCCGAAGTTCCATTCGCCCAGGCCGGAACCGTCCAGCAGGGCATCGGCGAGGGTGAGGTAGCCGTTGAGACAGTCGAGCACGTGTTGCCACGGCCGCACCGCGCCGGGGAACCGCAACAGGGGAGCCCGCCCGGCGGCGTAGGCGGACACCAGATCTGGCATCAGGCGGTCACAGCTGACGTCACCGCCACCGATCACGTTGCCGGCGCGGGCGATGGCGGTGGGAGAGCCGGGAAAACTACGGATCCAGGACTGGGTCAGCAGGTCGGCCATTGCCTTCGACGCGCTGTAGGGGTCGTCGCCGCCCAGCGGGTCGGATTCGACATAGCCGGCCTCCTGGTTCACATTGCGGTAGACCTTGTCCGTGGTGAGGACGACATGCGCGCGTACCGACGGCGTGGTCGCGACTGCCTCCAGCACGTTCAGGGTGCCCATGGCGTTGGACTCGTAGGTGTAGCGCGGCGCGCGATAGGACTCGCGGACCAGCGACTGAGCGGCCATGTGCACCACGACGTCCGGTGCGATCGAATGCACCGCGTCGGCTGTGGCCTTGGCGTCGCGAATATCTACCCGCAGGTCGGAAACCAACAGTCGCGCCAGGTCCGCCTGCTCGAACAGGCTGCCTCGTTGCGGGTCGAGAGCCAGCCCTGACACCTGGTGCCCGCGACTGAGCAGGAGCAACGTGAGCCAGGGCCCCTTGAAACCGGTATGGCCGGTGACCAGAAAGTGCACGGTTAGCCTCCGACCATCGAAATCCTGGGACCGACGCGGGCTTCCGGGGAATTCGAAGTGCCCCAATAGTCCGCTCCCGCATAACAGCCCGAGTCCTAAACCTGATGGATACCCGTGCATACCATGCTACGGCGCTGGTTTGGCGCTGAGACGATGTCTCAATGTTTGCATTGTCGTCGTGCTTCCGTTGGTAACGGTCACCCGCACGGTCGCACTGTGCCATCTCTCAGGCAGTCAAGGAAATCTCTGCGAAATTGCGCGTTATCGGACCCGCATCTCATACGCTTGTGCCCTACAGATGTCAGCAGCGATCCCGGGCCCCTTGCGGCAAGACCTAAGCGCCGCTGGGCCGCTACGAGGGTAGGTCGTGATCCAACAGCGACATCAGGTTTACGTTGTGGATATACATGCGTCTCTGATTCACATGACATTGCCGAGGGAGTTTTATGCGTATGCTAACCCGACGAAAAAGGCGATTCAACTGCCTTCGGTCGCGTCTGGGTAGTTATGTCGCACCAACGGTGAGGCCTTCGAAGCCGCGGATATCTGCAGTGCGATCGCTGGCTCGAGCGATGGCGCTAAATACGACCGTTTTTGGAACATTCTTCGCAATCGCAACACCGATGTATGAGACTAACGATGATCTGATGTTGCAGTCCGTCGCATCGGGTTTCTACACAGGGAAACCCGAAGCGCATCTGATATTCACAAACGTGTTGATCGGGAAGCTGCTTTCGTTTCTCTACACGAATTACAACGGTATTAATTGGTATCTGACGTACCTTATCTTTACTCACATCGCTGCAATGACTGCGATAACCTTCGTGGTTATAAGGCGCCGCCCCCATCCGAAATTTATGCTGATCTACGTTGGTTTCTTCTTGATTGTTGAAGTACGAGTGCTGCTACATCTGCAATTCACTACGACCGCGTTCGTAGCTGGATCAGCGGGTTTATTGTTGTTGATCGACGGACTCGCGCGCGAAAAGCTCCTATGGAGCCAAGTCATCGTCGGCCTGACATTCATAAGCCTGATGTGTCTAATTCGAGAACAGGTCGCGTTGCTCTTCGCTATCTTTTCGATTCCATTTGCCTTCGAACGATTGGGTTTAAGGCTATGGCGGCGGATTGCCGCAGTAGCGGCTTGCTGCGGAGCGATACTGGTATCTTTTCACATCGTCAACCAATGGGAATATCAGCGAGATGTCGCCTGGGCGCAGTTTGCCGAATATAACTCCATGCGCGGAGAGATCCATATTACGCCGCTCGCGGACTTTATTCCTCAAGCTGCGCCTGCGGTTGGTTGGTCCGTCAACGACGGCCAAATGTTTTCGGATTTCTATTTCGCTGATGTCGAAGTTTATGGGGGAACGGCCCGCATGAAACAGTTCCTGTTAGAGCTTAAGGAACGACAACGGGTAAACGCATCTCGCCATGATGTACCGACCGTAACCCAGTTCTTCCGAATTATGTTCGCCGGCGATTCCGGGATATTGATGAATATTGCCATACTAAACGCACTACTATGCTTGGCTTGCGCCGGCACATTGCGATTGCGGATCGCGATGACAATTATCGTGTATTTTGTCCTATTCTTCTCAGTCGGTTATTATTTGTTCTCAACAGCACGCCTACCTGAGAGGGTTGCCTATAATTTTCCGCTCTTTATGCACGTTGTTTTTCTATACTGGTCAGCATCGTCTTTGTCTGCACCGCGTATACTTAGTTCCAAATTTATGGAAAAACAAGAAGTTTCTGCATCCCCGCGTAGCGTAGTGCCGACTGCCCGGCAGGCTGCGCAAGTCGCTGCACTATTACTGTGGGGGATATCGTATATATTCAATTTGTCATTATTGGCTAACCGACTATCGGAGGCCAACGACAGTCAAGAACACATGAAACAGATAAGCAAAAGTATATTTGAACCAATTCGGCCACTTCTTGATGGGCGACATCGACCTCTACTCATACCACTGCCTACAGACTCAGTTCTAGAACAATCATTGTTTTTTCATCCGTTCGCTGATAATATCCCTTTCGGCATAGTGCCCTACGGATTCATCACTCATTCTCCGGTATTTCAACAAATTATCGCTCGCTATAAGCTGGAGCCTTATTCTCTGTCGGTAGTAACCCGCCCTGGTACATACTTCCTTATGGAAAGTCGATGGATTAAGCCGCTGCAGACTTTTTATCGCGAGCATTATGGTTTGATTATTGATTTCGATATGGTCCTGAATACAGACTGGGTGCCGAGCCATCAGCAAGATCATATTTATCTCTATCAGCCGAAGATTACTGGGGTGATTCCCGTGGATGCGAAGCCCCGATGACGGCATGCTCTAATCTCGGCGCTGCATCCGTAAACCTGCTGAAGAGCGAGCGCATTCTCACCCATGTTCGGCCTTCACCAGGTAAGTTGCGGCGGAGGTTGCCGGCGCGCCTAGCTGATCTTTGCGGTCATGTAGAAACGAGTGTAGGGCGGAAACTTCTGAGGAAGCACCGCGCCGTCGACATGAGCGAACGTGCTTCGCGCGAGAGCAAGATAGGTTTCCGGAGAGCGCACGTGCTTCCCCCGATCTAGCCTAATCAGTGCCCGTGCGATCGAGTTTTGCCCTCTGGCCAACACGGGGTCAACCGTAATGACCCGACCACCAGGATTCAGGACGCGGCGCAGCAGCCCAAATAATTCGTTCGCCTGCCTGTCGTCCATATGATGCAAGACGCCTGAAACGATAGCTATATCAACCAAAGGCAACGTGGCGGCCTCTTCGGGGCCGAAATAGCCGACATGGAATGTTGCGCTGGCGCCGTACGTGGTCCGAGCCTGCGCGACGTAGTCTGCGTTGGGCTCAAAGCCGATGTACTCTACGTCTGGTAGGTAAGCCCGCAACTGCGCAGGTCCGCAGCCAATGTCAAGCACGCGATCCCCTGATTGTGCTCGAACAAAGTGCAACTGGAAGTCGCGTCTCAGCTTCTCTGCACCCATGACGCGTTGCACACTCTCGTACATGGCTGGATTGCGAAGGATGCCATACAGGCCGCGTCTGCGTTCCGCCATCAAAGCTCTTCCTTTGTGCTGGTCATCGATCCAAAACGTGGCGGGACACCTTAAGTCCCCACGCGGCGTGCCAAGTGCGTGGCGCGCTCGCTCGCCCGCCCTGGTAGCAGTGTGCCCGAATCTAGCAGAGTCTCAGATATTGGAAGTGCGGTTCGAAGCGCCACGGTCGCGTCGTTCTAGCGGACTCCGGTAGGCAAGTAACCGACGGACCTCGGCTCAATGGCGCGAGACACACTAGATAGGCGGATATGATCTACTCGTGCGGATAAAACATCAAACGCGTTTGATCTATACGTGTCTATAGAAATCTAAGACCGCACGGGATACTTCCTCGACCTCATGGTTTGTTAGGTCGAAATACATCGGTAACCTCACCAGGCGGGCACTGATTTCTTCCGTATTTGGCAACGCGCGCGAGGGCAAACCAAGCGTTTCTGCAAACGGGGCGTTGTGTAGGGGTACGTAATGAAAAACCGCTAGGACTCCGGCTGTGCGGAGATGTGTGATAAGTGCAGTACGTTCTTCGATGTTGGCTGTCAATAGATAAAACATATGGTAGTTCGCAGAGCAATGGGGGGGAATTACGGGCAACCGGATTACGCCGCGGTCCGCCAGCGGAGCCAGCAACTCCGTGTAGCGAAAGAATATCTCACCACGACGCTTAGTAATCTTATCCATATTCTCTAACTGACCCACTAAAAAAGCGGCCAACATATCGGAGGGGAGAAAAGAGGAGCCCAAGTCCACCCAGGTGTATTTATCCGCCTGGCCGCGGATGAATTGACTCCGGTTGGTTCCTTTCTCGCGTAAAATCTCCGCTCGGCGTTCCATGTTCGGTTCGTTGATCACAAGCGCACCGCCCTCACCGCACGAGAAGTTCTTCGTTTCATGAAAGCTATAGCAGCCGAGGTGGCCGATGGTGCCTAGCCAGCGACCACGATAGCGCGAATAAACGGCTTGCGCTGCGTCCTCGACGACCAGCAAATTGTGGCGATTAGCGATCTCCATAATCGCGTCCATCTCGCACGCAACACCGGCATAATGTATGGGAAATATGGCGCGGGTCTTGGGAGTAATTGCTTGCTCGATCAAGCGCTCGTCGATATTCAGCGTGTCGGGCCTCACATCTACAAAGACCGGTACGGCACCGCGAAGTACGAATGCGTTAACTGTCGAGACGAAGGTATAAGAAGGTACGATCACCTCGTCACCTGGCCGCAGATCGCAGAGTAAAGCTGCGAGTTCTAGGGCGGAGGTGCAGGACGTGGTTAGAAGTACACGTTGCGTTTCGAAGCTCGCTTCAAGCATTTTCTGAGCGCGCTTCGTAAATGGCCCGTCACCGCTAGCATGCCCGCCGGCGACTGCCTGGCTGACGTAAGTCAATTCCTGACCCACGACAGCAGGCTTATTGAACGGTATGCGCACAGTCATCGAGTAATCCTCAAATCATCCTTTTCAGAGGTATCGTCAGAGCCGGAAAACACCCAAAACTTCTGCATAAGAAAAGCTGCCACGGTCATCACTAAGATGGCGCCAGCCTGCACGAACTGGTGCCGGATCTGCAGCTTGTCGCCAAAAAACCATAAAGCAGTGAAGTTGAACAAGTAAAGGATCGCATATGACGCCACGAATCGGAAAAGCGCGCCTGAGCTTTTGCCGCGATGCCGAAAAGTGAGGCGACGATTCGCGATGAAACTGAGCAGAGTGCCTACACTGAACGTGATTGTCATAGCCGCCTCGCTACTCAGAAGACGCCAGGTCAGCAGCAGGTACGCGGCATAAGAAATGGCGTTCAAACATGCCCCGACGAAAACATAGCGCATAAATTGCAAATTTGCGACATTGTCGAAGCGCGATACTAAATGCGCTTTCATTGTTGAATGTATCCAAATTCAGTTGCGCGGTGACGGTCGAACGGAACGTTAGCGACTTCTACTTTGTGTCGCCGGCCAGCATTAGGGAACCTAAGCACTTTCGTCATCGCTTACAGCTATCTCCCGTACCAAGTAGGACGGTCGATCCATTGTGCGGAAATGCATCCGAGCAAGGTACTCGCCAATCACTCCTAGAGCGAAAAGCTGTGCCCCCGCAAAGATCGCGATAATCGACGCAAGAAATGCAAATCCAGGCACCTCACTTCCGTTGATCAAAAGGTTACTTCCAACAAAAGCGAGAACTGCGAATCCGAAAAATACTAGGGCGAAGCCGATGAAGCTGGAGATTTGTAGCGGGAGGGTACTGAATCCAGTCATCAGATCAATAGCGTGCCGCATAAGTCGCGTGATTGTATAGCCGCTGACGCCCGCCGCTCGCGGTTCGTGGCGAACCTTGACCACGGTGAACCGTGATGTCGACCAGGTGAGCAAAACGTCGATGGACACTGTAGGGCTCTTATAGTCATCGAAGCCCTCTCGCAAGCGCGTGCGAAACGTGCGAAACGCGCTCACGCTTCGAGCTGTCTCAGCACCCATAGCGCTAGTCAGCGCTAGTTTCGTCAGGCGGGAGGCGGCATTGCGCAGGAAACCGTGCTGTTCATCTTGCGGTGAGCCATACACTACGTCTACATCTTCGCCAAGTGCTGACAAGAGTTTCGCAATTTCGGCGGGTGGATGCTGCAAATCATCGTCCATCGTGACAATGACATCGTTGCGAGCTGCGCGAATGCCGCAGAGCAAAGCATTGTGCTGACCATAATTTCGGCTCATGCGAATTCCGCGCACGTGACTGTCGGAAGCAGCGAGTTCACCGATGACATCCCAAGACTCATCGCCACCACAATCCTCGACAAAGATGATCTCGAATGTGGGAGCGATGCTGGGCATCACAGATCGAAGCTGCTCATGTAGCGTTCGCAGCGTCAACGCGCCACGATAGACCGGTATAACGACACTTACAGACACCACGGCACCCTCCCCATCGAATTGTATTCTGCCATAACCACCTATCGTCGTGGGGTCCGACGTGAGTAAGAAGTGATGCGATAACCGTGTAGCGTCAGTAGGTAGGTGAACGGCCACCAGTAGTGGACCACAATATTGCGAGGCGGTGAGCCTGTCCGCCGGTAGGAGGGTTAGTGAAGCAAGCGAGAGTCGCTAACTGCGAGAGGCTGGTATGGGACTCCAATTTTTTTGGAGTTGCGATAGCCAGACTGCTGCCTAGTCACCTGTCAACGGACATTATGGATGCGGCAGATCGCTGGTGTCACGACAACAGGATCGATTGCCTTTACTTCTTGGCTGATGCGAATGATCGCCAAAGTATTCGTCAAGCTGAGAAGTCAGGCTTTAATTGCGTGGATATCCGTGTGACGTTGTCCAATCGGATTGCCTCCGGCGCAGGTGCATCACAAGCTCTGACCGATCCCAAAGTGCGTTCTGGTCAATTACCTGACTTCGAACATCTGCGGTCGATTGCGCGCAGTAGTTATCTCGATTCTCGGTTCTACTTTGACGGTGGATTTGATGTCGACAAATGCGACCTGTTATACGAAACCTGGCTGGAAAAGAGTTTTTCGAATGAAGCTGGTGTGGTGTTGGTTGCAGAATGGCAGGGGCGGCCGGCCGGGTATGTGACATGTGAAAAGGTGGATGCGACGACTGGTCAAATAGGTTTGCTCGGGGTGAGTGAATCGGCCAGAGGTGCCGGGCTGGGTCTGGCTTTAGTCCGTTCGGCAGTTGACTGGTTCCATAGCGAGGAGCTGACTATCGCCCAAGTCGTCACGCAGGGGCGGAACATTCCTGCCCAAGTGGTATACCAGCGCGCGGGATTTGTCTCAAGCTCGGTTCAACTATGGTATCATCGGTGGTTTTAACTATGACTGCGTTTCGGTGGAGTCGGGACTGTCCTAGGCGCGTTTGTCTGTGGCTAGATTTTGTGCGGGCAAAAAGGGAATGTGGGCTAAGCCTCACTGCTTGCCTTTTGGTCCTTCACCGTCGTCTCGGGGGCAGGATCAGGGTCAGTAATGTTATGCGTGTCGCAGCCGTTTCCATCTAGTTGAGACGGCTTTCGTGCATATGAGACGATGATGACAATGCATGCAATCAGCCAGAGCAAGCCAGAATAGCTAACTGTGGTGGGCACCGTTAAGACGGTGTCTACTACCCCCCGGGTCCCAAATTGTCCGAAGATTTGCACTGGTACGGGCGGCTTGGGTATCGCGATTTGCACTATACTAAACGCTGCGGCGAGGCTGACCGCGATTCCGACCACGCGACGGGGGTCCCCCCGGTTTGCTAATTCGTCGAATAATCCAGCGCCGGATCGCGCGTTAGGAGTGCGCACGATTAACGCCGCAACGGGTAATGCAAAAACCAAGTAGTAGAAGCTTGTATAAGCTGGAAAAAGTGTAGCAGTTGCAAGAAGTGTAAATCCTGCCATTATGGGTGGAATACGCTTTCCGAGTGCGACAATGGCAACGGCGATGACCACTACTGCCACATAGCCGATCATCGAACGTGGACCAGCTAAAAAGTCATCGGGAACCTTGCCGGTCTGACTGCTCTTAATGCTGTCGGGAAGAAGTAAGAGCGCTCTACCGTATGAGACGTTGCGCGCGTCGAGGAGTCCGCCGAACGTCCGGTTGTAGACCAAGATGTCACTGATCGACTTAAAAATCGTCCCCGGGAAATCGCGCGGCCACAGCAAGTATGCGCCAAGATTCGAGACCCCTATACCGGCGACCGCTATGGCAGTATAGCGGTACTGTCGGGCGGCCAAGAGCACGATCGCTAGGACTGCGAATTGGGGTTTCACCATTGCGGCCAAGATCACCATTATGACGACGACCCCCCATCTCTGCCGGAGCAAACAAATGAGGAATACGAGCGCGACGGGCACCAGGAATCCGGCCGAATTACCTCGGTCAATCACCGCCCACGCTGGGACGGCGGCAGCCCCGAGAGCTGCAAAGACCACGGCGCGCTCTAACCCCTGTGCGCCTCTAGCCGCCCAGAAAGCAGGCGTCAAAACTGCCGCCATTAGTGCAGCCAGATACGCAATTAGGCCTAGTCGTGGAACACCTAGCCAGTGAGCGGGGAGCCCGAAAAGAAGCTGCGGTATCCACCCCGCGGCCGGGTAAGCGACTGTAGTTGGTTGGTAATTCGGAGGCAGGAAGAAAGGATAAAGCCAAGGGTTTGGTTGGAGGCCGGCAGTTACAACAACTGTGTAATCGCTGAAGCAGTGCCGGCCAATGCTCATGCCCCAATCTCCCCAGCAGTCCTGCGGCGTATACAGAAGCGAGGAGAGAACGTCGACCGAGTAACACTGCGTGAGGATGTAGCCGGTTGCCGCCGATACGAATGACCCGATCAAGATGGTGCTGAGCATGATGTTGCGCTCGGATTGTGCGGCGACCGCCTTGCGCCGCTCCCGGGTGGCCGTGACGGCACCGCGTAGCAACTCGGGGGGTCGCTTCATCTGCGTTCTCCTATGACTACAGGCGCCACTGCGATGCCACTTTCCTTTTTTGCCGCAACCCATGCCAGTAGGTTTTCCAAGTCGGCCGCCAGACTTCGATGCCGCTGTCGACAGCAAACAAGTGCTCGACGCGGACCTTCGCATACGGGAGCATGCGATTCTTCGAGTAGTTGTTCGCGACGTGATAGACCCAGGACCAGCGCGGCGTGGTGCGGGTCGCGGGATCGACCGGTGACACGTACCGAACCGAGAAGCCTTCCGGGATGCTTTCGAAGCCCAACCCCATCGCGGCCCGCTCGGCGACAGCCCAGTCCGGGTTGCTCTCCTTGCTCTGCTTGAGATCGAATGAGCGCGTTCGGACATATTCCTCGCCCAGTTCGCGATCCAGGATGAACATCGCTGTGTAAGGCCAGTCCAGGTTCACGAACGAATAGCCGTCGATGTCAACGCTTTTCCGGGTGCCGAAATCGCTGAGGCCGATCTGGTCGAGCAAATACAGGTGGTTATCTTCGTCGTTGTACTCGATGCGTTGGAACGACGGCAGCAGGCCCATCGGTTGCAGCTTTTCACGGTAATGCACGAAGTAGCGGAAATTATCAAAGGAGACGAGGATGTCTTCCTCGACGTAGAGGAAGTGCGTATATTCCGAGTCATCGGCGAGGAACTTGTCGACGATAAGTGGCTTGTGGGCCCAGGGCAGCAGCCACGGGTCTTCCAAATCGGTTGCACTGTAAAAACTTATCGTCTTCTGCGATGACGGGTTCGATGGCAGTGGCTTGAGCACCGGCTCGGCGAGGTCGCGCACCTTTGCGAACGCGCTCTCGTCGTCAACATTGGTGACGATGACGACGTCGAGTGCCTCCACCGGAAATTCCGATAAAGCCCGAATAATCTGAAAAAGATTGGGCAGTCGCGACTCCCGGAAATGGAAGGTGATCGCGACAAGGATCCGAAACGGTTGTGCGGACACTGCCTTTAGAACCTGCCTACGCGCGCGACGTGGGTGGTTTGAGGATCAAGCCCTGGCCGGTTGGCAGGGCAAGAACGGTGACGTCATGGGTCCGCACGAATTCGTCCGTCGCAAGACCTTGGGGCTCATAGCCGCGGTAGGCGTAGTCGTCCAGCAGGATGGTTGCACCCGGAACCAATCGATCCCAGAAGTATTCGAGCGCCGCTATCTCGGGTGGCGCGCAATTCATGTCGAGGTGCAGGTAGGCGACTTTCTCCGACGGCACCTCGGCCAGAGTTTCTGGCACCGTGCCCTCGACGATGTGCGCCCGAGGCCATTCCGCGAAATTCGCCCGCACCGAATCTGCGCCCCTGACGTAGAAGCCGGTGGCCAGGTTGTCGGTGTTGTGCTGCAGCGCGACTTCACGCTCGTCGGCGGCCACGAATCGCTCATCCATCCCGGCAAAAGTGTCCAGCAAATAGAAGTCGCGATCGAGTGAGTTCCAGTCCAGATAGTGCATGATGGCGCTGCTGTTGAACCCTCTGTTGACACCACATTCGACGAAATCGCCGTCCAGACGCGAGGCAACCGAGGCGGCCCACAGGGCGGTGTGAACACGCCAGTGGATCCGATAGTGGTCGACACCGCCGATGGCCTTGACGCCTCGGGCATAGGCGGCAAGGAACGCCGGATCGTCCATGAATCCGTGTGTGTGGACGCTGACCAGGCCGTCCTGGGCGTAGGTCCGGGACAACACGGCGTTCAATCCCAGTCGCAGCTTGGCCCGCTTCCAGCCGATTGCTTCCTGGGCCTCACGAAAAATCATGCCGCGCCGCGATGTGGGCAGGGACCGCTCAGAAACACTTGTCTCCCTATCAAATGCCGTTGATCTGCCCCCCGGCGAGGCTACGGGTCATGCTAGACGGTTCACGTGTAGCCCACCGGGACTTCGAAGGTTCGATGCCGGCCGAGGCCGCCGCCCGTCGAGGTGGTGACCGCGAATCACCGGATTTGGGCCACATCACCGGCGAAATCTGGAAAAATCGAGCGGCAGGGAGAGTCGGGGTGCATGCGTTGGCGCCCCCTCACGAGTCTCGGGGGCGTATCCGGAGCGGCGTGCGTACCAAAATTGTTTCAGGACCGTGCAGCCAATATCCAGGTGACCGCCCTCATTATCTTGCTGATCGAAAAGGAAGAAGATGCCGCACGCGTTGAAAGAATTTGTCCCTAGGACACCGATTGACCTGCATCGAATGCTGAAGTATTCGCGGTGGCAGTTGCCGCTTCGCGAAAAGTACGAACCGCTGTTGAAGAATCGGTATGGCATCGAGATCGGTGGGCCGAGTGCAATCTTCAAGCGACAGCTGCCCGTCTACCCGCTGGTCGGCGGACTGGATGGAGTGAACTTCGGTACCGACACCGTCTGGGAAGGCCGCATCGAGGACGGCAACAATTTCGCCTACTACTTCAGGCGCAATGGGCGCCAGTACATTTCCGAAGCCACCGATCTGAGTGGCGTACAGACTGGCCAGTACGACTTCCTGCTCTCGTCAAACTGCCTCGAGCACTGCGCCAACGCGCTGAAGGCGCTCACCGAGTGGCGGCGGGTGATCAAACCTGGCGGGGCGTTCGTGCTGGTGCTGCCCAAGAAAGAGAGCAACTTCGACCACAAACGCGCTGTCACCGCGTTCGAGCACCTGCTCGACGACTATGCCAAGGATGTGGGGGAGGACGATCTCACCCACCTCGACGAGATCCTGGAATTCCACGACAGATCGATGGATCCGGCGTCGGGCACTTTGGAGCAGTTCCGGGCGCGGAGCCTGAAGAACGTCGACAACAGATGTCTGCACCACCACGTGTTCGATGAGCCGGTGATCGAGAGGATGTTGGATCATGTCGGCTTCGACCTGGTGGATCTGACGACCACGGTGTCCGACTTCTTCGCACTAGCGACGAAGAACGCCAAGAACGGCCTCACTTCCGAATGATCACGGACCGCGCGTCCGAGATCACCCGGGCGCTACGCGCCCGGTTGCGCAGCGAATCCGAACGGGCCAACTACCGGACAGCTGCGCGTTACCGCGATGGTGGCGATGCGCTGGACTTCATCTGCGAAACCCACCAGGAGCTGCCTGCCGAACCGCCGCAGGATCGGCGGACGCTGATTCTGTTTGCGCACTTCGATGCCCAGGGCATCGTGGATCCCTACGTCGTCTATTACCTGAAGGCGCTGCACGGCTTGGGTGCAACCATCGTGTTCGTGTCGGGCTCGCCGAGCCTGACGCCGGACTCGGTCGCCCCGATCCGCGAATACTGCGCCGGCATCTACACCCGGGAGACGCTTTCGCTGGATTTCGGGTCGTGGCATCTGGCATGGAGCATTCTCCGCCGGCGCGGCTGGTCACTGGATCAGTTCGACCGCCTGGTGATCGCCAACGACAGTGTGTTCGGACCGTTGTTTCCTCTCGAGGAGATGTGGGACACGTTCCAGGGCGCCGACATGTACGGCGCCATCGAGAGCACACACCAGCATTCCCACCTGCAGTCATTCTTCGTGGCCTGGGATCTCAACGCCCGGACCCGGCCCTTCCTCAACGACTTCTGGGACGGCTTCCAATACACCGTCGACAAGGCCCTACTGGTCCGGCGATGTGAGGTCGGGATCTCCGTGCGAGCTCGGGCCGCCGGGCTGAGTATCAAGCCGTTCATCTCGGTCGACGCCGTCAAACCGACGTATGCGCTGTCACTGCCCAAGCAACTGGCCAAGAACTACGCCAGGCGTCGCGGTATCAACAATCCAATTTACTTCTGGGACGGCCTGATTGAGCACCATCGCTTCCCGTTCGTGAAAGCGAGTCTGCCGCGGCACAACAACCCGTGGCGGGAGTCGGTACCGCAGATGCAGGAGTTCATCGAGAAGCACACGTCGTACCCGTACGGTCTCATCCAGGGAAATGTCGACCGGCTCGGCCTCGGTGCGGCCAGCTGGGCCAGGCCAGGTGACACCACGCTGCGAATCCGCAACTGGCTCGAAGCCCACCAAGTGTGATGAGGACATCGTGAGTACAACGTTGCGCTTGAACAGCGATGCTGACCGCTGGCGGGCAGCACTGCGTTACCGCCGCGACCGCGATGCGCTGGGATTCATCTGCGAGACGCACCAGGAGTTGCCGGCGCAGCCGCCGGAAGGTCGCCGCACGCTGGTCCTGTTCGCGCACTTCGATCCGCAGGGCATCGTGGATCCCTACGTCGTCTACTACCTCAAGGCACTGTACGGCTTGGGCGCAACCACCATCTTTGTGTCCGGTTCGCCCAGCCTGACGCCGGATTCGGTGGAACCGATCCGCGAATACTGTGCCGGCATCTACACCCGCGAGACGCTTTCGCTGGATTTCGGCTCGTGGCACCTGGCGTGGAGCATCCTCCGGCAGCGCGGCTGGTCATTGGATCAGTTCGACCGCTTCGTCATTGCCAACGACAGCGTCTACGGTCCGCTGTTCCCGATCGAGGAGATGTGGAGCTCCTTCCAGGGTGCCGACATGTACGGCGCCATCGAAAGCAAGGAGCAACTGAGTACGCACCTGCAGTCGTTTTTCCTGGTGTGGGATCTCAATGCGCGAACCCGCCCCTTCCTCAATGACTTCTGGGGTCGGTTCCAATACATCATTCCCAAACGGATCCTGATCCTGCGTTACGAGATAGGCATATCGAGGCGAGCCCGCAAGGCCGGCCTGCGCCTCAAACCGTTCATCTCCACTGCCGACATCAACGAAAGCTACGGGCTGTCGCCGGAGCATCAGTGGGCCATCAGGTTCACCGGGCCGCCACTGAACAACACCATCTACTTCTGGGATGGGCTGATCGAGCATTTGCGGTTCCCACTGCTGAAGACGATCCTGCCGCGCTACAACACGCCGTGGCACCACTCGATGGCTGACCTGCCGGAATTCATCAAGCAGCACACCACTTATCCCTATGAGCTCATCCAGTCGAACGTGGAGAGGCTGGGCTGCGGCGAGCCCGCCTGGTCAGCGCCGTCGCGGACGATCGTCCTGCAGGATCGGATCGTCGACGAGATTCTCTACTTCAAGAAGCGGCTGGGCGGTCGCAGGCGGTCACGGCAATCCGGCACGTAATCGCCGGGCGTGGGCGAATTCTCGAACCGGTGCCTGAGCAAGGATTTTCAGACGCGAAGCCCGGTCCGGTCCGAACAACGTGGCAATCAGCGTCTGAACCTGCCAAATAACGAACCACCATGCCGAAGCGCTGATCCGGATCACCGGAGTTGACGCCGGATCCACGATCAACCAGGTGAGTACGTGTAGTTGGTCGAGCCAACTGCGCCGGCTCCTGGTGTTGCGCGCTGATTCGGTGTCCGCGGTTTGATTGCGCACCGAGAGCTCTTGGGGAACGAAGTCGACGGACGAGCGCAGCATCAGCCGCAACCAGAAATCCAGGTCGACGAGCTGATAGATGTCGTCGCGCAGGCAGCCCACCTGCACGGCCAGCTCGCGGCGGAACATCACCGACGTCGGTTCGCCGATCCAGTTACTGCCGGCGCCCATCAGCATCAGCTGGGTGACCAGCGATGTTCCTGAGTTGTGCGGTCGGAGTTTCAGAAAGAAGGTGTGCGGCTTGCTCAGCGTCCGCAGCCACCAGGGGATATCGGCGTTCAGCACGCGTCGGGGCGCGAAGGCGAGTCCGACGTCGGGATCGGCAAGACGGGACGCCAACGTCTGCAGCGCGCCGGGCAACAGCCAGTCGTCACCGTGCACGAACTGGATGTAGCTGCCGCGGGCCAGTTCGATGCACTTGTTGTGATTGCCGATGAGACCCAGCCGGGTCTCGTTTCGGATCAGGCGGTCGCGGTCCCGCAGCAGGATTGCCGCGATGGCCGCGCAGTCATCCGAAGAATCGTCATCGACGACGACGATCTCGTAGTCGATGTCCTGCTGATCGAGGATGCTTTGCAGGCAACGGGCGATCGAGCCACTGTTGTTGTACATGGGGACGCACACCGAAACCATTGGCGAGGGCAAATCGTCAACCTTTTCTGCCGCTGGGCGAAGCCGCCCCAGCATAGCTGTCGCGCAGCCCGCGCCGGCCGGGCTCGGTGTCGCCGATCACGGATCGATATATTGCGAGGAAGCTCACAGTTCAAAAGCCTGCGGCCAGCGGTCACCCGATGATCGCATGGCCGGTGGCGGGCCTCCGGGCGCTGGAAACAGCATTCGAATGCCTGGTCAGCGGCCAAAATTAACCAATTCGCCAGTAACGCCACGAAATACAACACTGCCCGGTAGCGTCCATCTTGATGTGGAACACGGTGATATTCCTGGGATTGGTTATGGCAACCGACCCTATTCGACTCGGCCTCGCGCTGGTATGCGTGACGCGGCGTCGCCCCTTGGTGAACTTGTTTGCCTTCTGGCTCGGAGGCATGGTCGCGGCGCTCGGTCTCGCGTTCGTGGTGCTGGTCGTACTGCGCGACCTCGCCCTGGTAGCCATCAAGACGTCCACTGCGGCAATCACTGAGTTCCGTTCCACTGTCATCATCCTCGAAGGCCCCCGTCTCCAGGTCACTATCGGACTGATTGCGCTGGGAAGCGTGATCCACATGATCACCAAGCAGCGGGCCCGGTCACGCGCGATGAACCGAGAATTGGCTCTCGTCGCCAGTGGTGGTTCGAGTGCCGGCGATTCCGGCGGTGGCGTTGCCGTGCTCGAACCGGCGCCGATGGGTCGCTTCTCAGGGTTCATCTACAAGCTGGGCGATTTCAGCAAGAGCATCCTCGAGCGCCCCGGCTTCGTCTGGCCCGCCTTCATCGTCGGCCTCACCTCGTCGGCACCGCCCATCGAGACCGTCACCGCGATGACCGTCATCATGGCTTCGGGAGCAGCGCTCGGTACTCAGGTCAGCGCGTTCGTGGTGTTCATCCTGCTGGTGCTGACCGTCATCGAGGTCCCGCTGATCGCTCTGCTGGTGAAGCCACGTGAGACCGAAGCGTTGCTGGCGCGAGTGAACGCGTGGCTGACCACCTATCGCCGTCAGATCATGCTCGGAATGATGATCTTCATGGCAGTTTCCTTCCTGTACCAGGGCATCACGCACCTCTGAGCTCCGGCCTCTCGGATGCTTGCGATCTAACCCGTTCCAACCGCGCCGACCGTGGCGCGAATGCGGGTGATGCTGCGAACCGGTTCTGATCCAAAGCCGCAGCGATTCATGGGTTTTCGCGAATGAAAAATCCATTGTGAAGGTAATCTGATTGCTGTGCTTGAAACCTCACTTCCCAATGTGGTGCGCGAGCGTGCGAGTTTGCAGCCCAACGATATTGCGCTCACCTTCCTGGACTACGAGCAATCCTGGGATGGCGTTGAAATCACGCTGACGTGGTCGCAGTTGTACCGCCGAATGATCAACCTCGCCGCGGAGATCGCGCAGCACGGAACGACCGGCGACCGGGCGTTGATTCTGGCGCCGCAGAGCCTGGACTACGTCGTCGCGTTTCTCGCCTCATTGCACGCCGGGTTTGTCGCAGTGCCGCTTTCGGTTCCCCAAGGCGGCGCCCACGACGAGCGCACCACGTCGGTGATGGCCGACACCCGGCCTGCCGTCGTTCTCACGGCGTCGTCGGTGGTGGGCAACGTCGGCGACTATGTGACGCCGCGGCCCGGCCTGAGCGACACCGCAATCATCGAGGTCGATCGGCTGGACCTGGATGCGCGGCCTGGGGCGGCCGGTCGGGCCAGCTACGAAATGGCTGACCCGCTGTACTTGCAGTACACGTCGGGGTCCACCCGTACGCCTGCCGGCGTCATGATCTCGAATCAGAACATGTTCACCAATTTCGAACAGGTCATGACCAGCTACTACGGGGTATACGGCAAGCTTGCCCCGCCCGGATCAACCGTGGTGTCGTGGCTGCCGTTTTACCACGATATGGGCTTCATCCTGGGGCTCATCTTGCCGGTTCTGGCAGGCATCCCGGCCACGCTGACCAGCCCTGTCGGGTTCATGCAGCGCCCGGCCCGGTGGATAGAGATGTTGGCAAGCAATGAACTCGCCTTTTCCGCCGCCCCGAATTTCGCTTTCGACTTGGCGCTGCGCAAGACTAAGGACGAGGATCTCGAAGGCCTGGATCTCAGCGGCATCCACGCCATCATCAGCGGTGCCGAGCGGGTTCAACCCGTCACTGTGAAGCGTTTCATCGACCGATTCTCTCCGTATGGCCTTGATCCCCGAGTGATTCGCCCGTCTTACGGCATGGCGGAGACGACGGTGTACATAGCGACCCGCCAAGCAGGTCAACCGCCGAAGATCGGCAGCTTCGACGCCGCGAAGTTGACCGGTGGGCAAGCGGAGCCGTGCGAATCCGAAAGTGACAGCGCCGCACCGCTGGTCAGCTACGGCATCGTCGACACTCAATTGGTGCGCATTGTCGACGTCGACACCAGCATCGAATGTCCAGCAGGGACTGTCGGCGAAATCTGGGTTCACGGCGGCAATGTCGCTTCCGGCTACTGGCAAAAGCCCGACGCCAGTGCGCGTACCTTCGGCGCAAAGATCGTCGACCCGACGGAGGGTACACCGGAAGGTCCGTGGCTGCGGACCGGAGATTCCGGATTCCTTTCCGACGGTGAGCTTTACATCGTGGGTCGGCTCAAAGACCTGTTGATCGTCTACGGCAAGAATCACTCGCCGGACGACATCGAGGCGACGATCCAGCAGATCAGTCCGGACCGGTGCGCGGCGATCGCGGTGCCCATGGACGGAATCGAGAAACTGGTCGCAATCATCGAATTGCGGAAGAAGGACGAATCCGCAGCGGACGCGGCCGAGCGTCTCGGCTATATGAAACGTGAAGTAGCGTCGGCAATTTCGAAGTCACACGGGTTGAGCGTGGCCGATCTTGTTCTGGTGCCCCGAGGTTCGATTCCGGTGACCACCAGCGGCAAGGTGCGTCGGGCGCAGTGCGTCGAGCTCTACAGCCAGGACCGCTTCGTCCGCCTCGACGCCTGAGCCGGGTCCGGTAACCGCTTACGTGATGACCGGTGCGTCGGGCTTCGGCTTCACCGAGGCGCCGACGCTGTCGCCGTTGGTCTCTCGTTGCAGTTCCTGATAACCCGGCAGGTCGGCGAGACCGAACAGCGGCAGGGAATGCGTGAATAGTTCGTCGACTGCTTGTTGGCCGCTGCCTCTGGCCTTGCGCTTGCGTTGGTTCTGCGATGCGCACATTGGCAGGTCGTAGTCCGGCAGTGTGGTGAGGCCGAACAGCGGCAATGAGTGCTCGGGCAGGATGTCGATGACGCCGCCGATCTTCGGTCGCTGCTTGCGGACGACCTTGATGATGGGTGGCGCCTGAACGGACGCCGGGGCTTTGCCCATCAGGAAGTGCCTGGCGCGGCCGAGCCAGACTTCGGCCTCCAGCTCAACCTTGCTCTTCCTGCGCTTCTTGCCGGAGTCGCTTCGGCCCAGCTTGGACGGCCACCAGTTCTTCTGGCCGATCATCGCGGCCAGCGCAGGCACGGTGATGCTGCGCACCAGGAAGGTGTCGATCACGATTCCGATGCCGATGGTGAAGCCGGCCTGCGCCATGGTGTTGATGCTGGCGCCGATCAGGCCGAACATCGATGCCGCGAAGATCAGACCCGCCGAGGTGATCACACCACCGGTCGAACCCACCGTGCGGATGACACCGACCCGCACACCATGCGGTGACTCATCGCGTATTCGCGAGATCAGCAGCATGTTGTAGTCGGCGCCGACCGCGACCAAAAGGATGAACGAGAGTCCGGGCAAGCTCCAGTGCATGTCCTGACCCAATATGAATTGGAAGACGATGACGCCGAGGCCAAGGGCCGACATGAACGAAACCAACACCGACGCAATGAGATACAACGGTGCAACGATGGCTCGCAGCAGGGCGACCAGGATCAGGAACACGATGACGATGGTCGCGATGACGATGAATTTGATGTCGCTGTTGTAGTAGTCGCGGGTGTCACGCAAACCGGTCGGGACACCCACCAGGCTCACTTTGGCATCGGAGATCTCCGAGTTCGGCAGCACGGATCGTGCGGCTTGCACGATCTTGTTCACCTGGTCCATGCCTTCGGGGGTGAACCCGCTGATTCCGCTCTGCACGAGGTACCGCGCCGCATGCCCATCAGGGGACAGAAACAGCTGGGCGCCCTTCTTGAACTCGTCGCGCGTCAGGATCTCCGGTGGGATGTTGAAGCCAGCCATGGAGGTTCGCTCCGCATCGCGTTTCAGCCCGAGCAAAAAGTCGGAGGCATCGTTGAGACCGCCACCCATCTTCTTGGTCTGACCGACTAGTTGATCCACGCCCACGGCCAGCGCGGCGCTGCCGTCAGCAAGGGCACCGGCACCCTGTTGCATCGCAGCCAGCTTGGCGGGCATGCCATCGATAGCTTTCAGGGTGTCGACGACTTTCTTCAGTGTCGTGTCCACCTTGCCGATGGTCTCGGCGAGCGTCTGGTATTCCTGCGTCTGCTGCAAAGTGACGGCCAGCCCGGCCATCGCTCTTGTCAGTCCGCTGTTCTGGGAGTCGACCATGGCGGACAGCTGTCCGCGCGACCGCACGCAGGCGGGGTCGGCGTTGCAGCTCGGGCTTGAATTCAGTGAGGCCACCATCGGACCGGCCCACACGGCAATGTTGTCAGCGTCCGCGACGCTGCCGCTCAAATTGTTCCCCAACGCGCGCATCCGACTTACGTATTGGGAGGCCTTGTCGAGTTGCTGGATCGTCTTATTGCCACCCATCGCTTGCAGCATCGATTCCAGCGCGGCGACGATGTCCGCGGAACCGGTGACCGCGTCATTCACCTGTGTGCGTACGTCGGCCAGCGCGCTGGCCAACTGGTGGGCACCGCCGGTCAGCTGGTCCAGTTCGCCGCCGTGCTCGTTGATGGCTCCGGAAACTTCGCCAAGTTTGCCGCCGACCTCACCGGCCTGGAACGACACCTTGGTTTCCTTCAGTGGCTCGCCATTGGGTCGGGTAAGGCCTCGCACCATCACAATGTCGGGCAGCTCCATGATGCGGCGCGACATCATCTCGAGGTCACCGAGTGCGGCGGGGGTTCGGAGGTCCTTGTTCGACTGGATGAAGAGCGCCATCGGAGTCATCGAGTTCATCGGGAAGTGGTGATTCATCGCCTGATATCCCCGCACACTGTCCACGTCCTGCGGGACCGTCTTGAGGTCGTCGTAGTTGAACCTGATCATGGTGGCGCTGCTGGCGAGGATGGCAAGCAGGATCAGGCTGCCGACCAGGTGAATCCTGGGTTTGCGCACGACGCGAGTTCCCAAGATCCGCCAGAAGCGGGTGGTCAGGTCCTTGCGCGGCTTGATCCAGCCACGGCGCCCGACCAGGACTATGACAGCCGGTAGGAAGGTCGTCGCGGCCAGGAAAGTGACGATGATGGAGATGGTGATCGCCGGCCCGACGGCCGAGAACACTTCCAGCTTGGTGAAGACCATCGCGAGGAAGGTGATCGCAACGGTGGCACCTGACGCCGCGATGACCTTGCCGATCGACATCAGTGCTCGCTTGACCGCGACATCCGATTTTTCGCCTTGCCGCACATAGTCGTGATATCGACTTATCAGGAAGACGGCATAGTCCACCCCTGCGCCGATCATGACGGCGGTCATGAAGACGATGCTCTGCATGTTGACGACGAAGCCGACTTCGCTCAGCATCGACAAGACGCCCTGGGCCCCTGCGATCGATACGCCGATGGCCGCCAACGGAATCATCATCGTGACGAGATTCCGATAGACCAGGATCAGGATCGTCAGAACACTGACGATGGTGCCGATTTCGATGATCTGCACGTCTTCTTCGCCGAGCTTCTGCAGGTCGGCAACGGTGGCTACGGGTCCGCTGAGGTTCGCGGTCAGCGTGCTTCCGGCGACACTTTTCTTGACGATCTCGCGGATGTTGAGCAGTGCCGCCTGTGTTTCCGGCGCCGCCGCCTCGCCTGGGAAGTTGATCGCAAGGTTCCAGGCCTTCTTGTCCTTACTTTCAAAGATCGCACGCAATTCCGGCGTGCCCAGGAAGTCCTGGACCGAGATCTTGTCCGTCTCGTCGGCCTTCAGATTGTCGATCAGTTTGTGATAGGTGCCCTCGTCGGCTTCGGAAAGGCCCTTCTCGTCGGTCAAGATGACCATCATGAGCGAGCCGCCGCCCTTGTCATGAAAGGCTTCGCTCAGAGCGCGTTGGGAGACCATCGTCGGCGCATCGTCGGGCAGTGGCTTTTGTTCGTGCTTGGCGGCCTGGGCCTGCAGCGGAGGAAAGGTCAGGGCCAGGATTGCGACAACCGCGACCCACGACGCAATGACCAACCAGGGGAACTTGACGACGAAGTCGCCAACCCGGTCGAAAAACCCGCCAATCTTGGCTTCATCGTGTGATCTTGCTTGCCCCGACACCCCAACAACCGTACAAGCGAGCCGCAATTCAGGTGGGGGAATAGCGGATTTCGCGTTAACCGCGGCGTGCCTGTTTTGGCGGTCCCGCATAGTACCTGACGCTGAAAAAATGCAGTTCAGAGGGCTATTTATCGATCAGTTATAGGAGCGGGGCTTGCTGATCGTTTGATAACTAGGTGGTAACAATCTTGGACGGACGTGCTGATCCTGCCGCGTGAGTTGTGGTTACGCCCGCACGCGCACCGTTTCCTCCAACAGATCGGCGGCCGCGGCCATCGCGTCGGCAGGTTGGCTCATCCGCGTGGCGATGTTGCGGGCCCGCTGGGCGTACTCGGGCGCAAGGATGGTGCGCAGTTCCTTGAGCAGCAGCTTGCGGGTGAGCCTGGTGAACCGCTTCGCCGAGCCGACCTTCAGTCGCTGAACCGCACCCGCCCAGATCGGCTGATCGGCAACATCCCAGAGGATCACTGTGGGCAGGCCGGCTCGCAGGCCGGCGGCGGTGGTGCCGGCGCCACCGTGGTGCACGACCGCGCGGCAGGTCGGAAGGATGGCCGAATAGTCGATCAAACCGACGAGTTTCACGTGCTCGGCATGCGGAATGTCGTCAGCGCTGTGCGTGGGGGAGTAGATCACGGCTCGTTCGCCCAGTTCCGCGCAGGCATCCGAGATCATCGTGAGCGTCTCGGTGGGGGACTGGACCGGTGTGCTGCCGAAGCCGAAATAGATCGGCGGCGTTCCGGAGGCGATCCAGGCTTCGAGTTCCTCGTTGCGTTCGGTATGCAACTGCATCGACAGGGCGCCGACGAAGGGCCGCTGGCCTTTCCATTCCGCGGCCAGTCCGGGGAACAGGACCGGGTCGTACGCCTGGATTTCGGGCGCTCCACGTTCGGCCATGCGTCGTGCCGCCGGTGCGGAGGCCGGCGGCAGGCCGAGTTCCTGGCGTTGCGTCTCGTCGACCTCCTTGCTGACGTACGAGTACAGCCCGAACAGTGCCTTCATCATCGAGCGCACTACCGCGGGCCTCATCACAGGCCTCGGTAACAGGGGAACCCGGAGCTGGCTGTTGATCTGCATCGGGAAGTGATGCAGTGCCGCCACCGGAATGTCGTAGTACTCAGCGACATTGGCGACGACACCGTGGTACGTCTGGCCGGTCATCAACAGGTCGGCCCCGTCGGCCAACTCGGCCAGCGTCGTGCCCATTTCCGCCCAGCCGCCGATGAACAACTCCTTGCTGGCGCGGGCCAGGTTGAAGGGATTCTGCGCTGTGGAAAGGCTATGGACGACGGTCGCGACCGCGTTGATCTGTTCCTCGGAGTCCGGCCCGTAGGCAACCCCGGACAGTCCTGCGGACTCGACGAACCGGATCAGGTTGGGCGGCACCGCCATCCGCACGTCGTGCCCCCGCCGCTGCAACTCCATGCCTACTGCGGCGACGGGTTCGACATCGCCACGAGTTCCGTGGACTGCGAAGACAAATTTCATCGACGGAACCGAGCCTCCGTGTGTTCAGCTGACGTTTCGGGTTCAGGCCGGTGCCGCTGCATCGCCTTGCGGTGCCAACTTTTCGTACATGAGTTCCGCCAGGCCCCGCACGGTGGTGTTGATGTCGGTTGCGGTGATGCGTATGCCGGTTTCGGCTTCAACGCGGGCACGGAGTTCCTGGCTGCTCAGTGAGTCGAGACCGTATTCGGTGAGCATGCGGTCGGCGTCGATCGTGCGACGCAGGATCAGACTGATCTGCTCGGAGAGCAGACGCCGCAGCCGGCCGGGCCACTCCTCCTGTGGCAGTTGATCCAGCTCGAGCAGGAACTTGCTTGTGCCCGAACGATTTTGGCCCAGGGATTGGAACCGCTCCGCGAACGGGCTGAGCTCGGCGAAGGCCATCAGCCACGGCGCACCGATGATCGGGGCGTAGCCGCTGTAGGCGCGGTCGTGGCGTAGCAGCGCCTCGAACGCGTAGGCACCTTCCTCGGGCGCGATCGCGTCGCCGGCTTGTTCGGCGAACGTCGTCGCGCGACCGATCTCCGCCCACGGGCCCCAGGCGATGGAGGTGCCCGGAAGGCCTTGCGCGCGGCGCCAATGGGTGAACGCGTCCAGCCAGCTGTTGGCCGCCGCGTAGGCACCCTGGCCGGGTGAGCCCACCAGGGCTGCCGCCGAGGAGAACGAGCAGAACCAGTCCAGTGGCTGATCCAGGGTCGCCTGGTGCAGATTCCAGGCGCCGTACACCTTGGGCGCCCAGTCGCCCTCGATGAGCTCCTCGGTGATGTTGGCCAAGGTGGCGTCTTCGACGACGGCAGCGGCGTGCAGCACACCGCGCAGTGGCAGGCCGGTTGCGGTGGCGGTTGCCACCAGCCGGTCGGCGGTGCCGGGCTCGGCGATGTCGCCGCACTCGACGATCACGTCCGAGCCGATGGACCGGACGAGTTCGATGGTCTCCAACGCCTTTTGGTTGGGCGCCGAACGCGAGGTCAGCACGATGCGGCCCGCTCCCGCGCTGGCCATCTTCTCGGCCAGGAACACGCCCAGCCCGCCCAGGCCGCCGGTGATGATGTAGGACCCGTCACCGCGGAAGACCGGAGCCTGCTCCGGAGGCAGTACCACGCTGCTGCGACCGGCATGGGGGACATCCAGGATGAGCTTGCCGGTGTGCTCGGCCGCGCTCATCACCCGGATCGCGGTGGCTGCATCGGCCAACGGATAGTGCGTGCTCTCGGGCATCGGCAGGGTGCCGTCGGCGGTCATCTGGTACACCGTGCTCAACAACGTGCGCACCGCCGCGGGATGACTCTCTGCCATCAAACCCAGATCCACCCCGTAGAACGCCAGGTTCTGCCGGAACGGGAAGAGGTCGAGTCGCGTGTTCGAGTAGATGTCGCGCTTGCCGATCTCGATGAAGCGCCCGCCCAGGGACAGCAGCTTGATTCCGGCCAGCTGGGCGGTGCCGGTGAGCGAGTTGAGCACGATGTCCACGCCGTAGCCGTCGGTGTCGTGGCGGATCTGCTCAGCGAACTCGACGCTGCGCGAGTCGTAGACGTGCTCGATGCCCATGTCGCGCAGCAGCTGGCGACGCTCTTCGCTGCCGGCGGTGGCGTAGATCTCGGCGCCGGCGCCGCGCGCGATCGCGATCGCGGCCTGGCCCACCCCGCCGGTTGCGGAGTGGATGAGCACCTTGTCCCCGGTCCTGATCCGCGCCAGATCCTGCAGCCCGTACCAGGCGGTGGCCGTGGCGAGCGTCACCGCGGCGGCCTGGCCGTCGGTGAGGCCGTCCGGCAACTTCGTGGCCATGCGCGCGTCGCAGGTGACGAATGTCGCCCAGCAGCCGTTGGGAGACAGTCCGCCGACGCGGTCACCGATCTGGTGGTCGGTGACGTCCGGGCCGACGGCGGTCACCACACCCGCGAAGTCGATACCCAGCTCCGGCAGCTGCCCGTCGACGGTCGGGTAGCGGCCGTAGGCGACCAGAACGTCGGCGAAGTTGATGCTGGAGGCGCTGATCGCGACCTCGATCTGGTTGGGACCCGGTGGGACGCGGTCGAAAGAGGCGAACTCCATCGTTTCCAGGTCGCCGGCGGTACGAACCTTCAGCCGCATGCCGGCGTCCGCGTGTTCGACGACGGTGGACTGGCGCTCCTCAGGGCGCAGCGGCGCCAGGGTCAACCGCGCCGTGTACCACTCGTCGTTGCGCCAGGCGGTTTCGTCTTCGTCGGTCGCCAGCAGCAGCTGGCGTGCCACCTGCTCGGTGCCGGTCTGCTCGTCGAGGTCGATGTAGCTGACCTTCAGATGCGGGTGTTCGGTGCCGATCACCCGCAGCAGACCGCGCAGGCCGCCCTGTTCGAGATTGGCGCTGTCGCCGGACAGTACCGTCTGGGCGTTGCGGGTCAAGACGTACAGCCGGGGCGCCGCCGCGACGATTTCCGGGAGCTCGCGGGCGATACGCACCACATGCTTGACGTAATCACCACCACGTATCCCGGACTTCGCGACCGCGGCGTCGTCCTGCGGTGCGGTCAGTACGACCACTCCGGTAAACCCACCGGCTTCGAGCTGGTCGCGCAGCCGCTGTGCGTGCGCGGCATGGTCGGCCTCGTGCGGCCAGGAGATGGTCGTGCCTTGCGCTTCATGCACTTTCAGCGCATCGGTCAACTCCGTCGCCAGCAGGGCAGTGGCTTCGGAGGTGCTGATCAGCAACCAGTTGCCGGCATCGGCGTGACTCGTTTCGGGCAGCTCGTGCTGGTCCCATTCGATGGTCAGCAGTCGCTCGCCCAGGACGCGATCGCGCTCGCTGGCCACGGAGACGCCGGTGCCCATCTGCAGACCGCGCACGGCCAGCAGTACTGTGCCGTTTTCGTCGGTGATGTCCAGGTCGGCTTCGATATCCGAGCCGCATGCGGTCACCGTCGTGTAGCAGTACCGGGCGTTGCGGGCCGAGCCGTAGGCACGCAGTGAGCGAACACCCAACGGCAGCAGCAGACCGCCGTTGCCGGTGTTGCGCAGACTGGGATGCGCCGCCACCGACTGGAAACACGCATCCAGCAGAGCGGGATGCACACCGTAGGCGCTGCGCTGCCCGCGGACCGCAACCGGCACAGTGACTTCGGCCACCATCGTGTCGCCCGCACCTTCGGCGGTGTGTACGCCGACCAGACCCGTGAAAGCCTGACCGAGTCGGTGACCACGCTTGTCCAGACCCTGGCGGACCTCGTCGCCGTCAACCTCTTGCGGATGGCCGGCAAGCAACTCGGCGATGTCGTGCACCGGGGCCTGGTCCGTGTCGTCCACAGCGTGCAGGACCGCGACGACCTGACGGCCGTATTCCCCGTCCTGGGTCGTCTCCACCACGAACGGGACGACCCCGGGTGCCTCGACCGTTGCGGTGATGCCGATCGGGGTTTCGTCATCGACCAGCAGCGGTTGCTCGAAACGCACGTCACGAACTTCGGACGCCTCGCCCAGGATCATCCGGGCAGCGACCAACGCCATTTCGCAATAGGCAGCGCCCGGAAGGGCGGCCGCACCGTGGATTTGGTGATCGACCAACCACGGCAGCGCCTTGGTGCCGACCTCGCCCTGCCAAACGTGACGCTCCGGCTCCTCGGGTAGGCGCACATGCGCCCCCATCAGGGGATGCGCCGGAACCATGGTGCCGCGCGTCCGCGAATCCAGACCCACGGGCGTCAAGAACAGCGAACGTTGGCTCCATGCCGGCAACGTCGCGTCGACCAAGCGCCCACCGGGGTAGAGCACCGAGAAGTCCACCGCCGCGCCCGCGGAGTACAGGTCGCTCACCAGTGCGCGCAGCCCGTTCGGCAGCGGCTGTTCGCGCCGCATGCCGGCCAGAGCAGCGACCGGCATGTCGAGGCCGCGGGCGGTCTGATCGATCGCGTGGGTCAGCAGTGGGTGCGGTGACAGCTCGGTGAAAACCCGATAGCCGTCCTCGAGCGCCGACTGCACGGCGGCGGCGAAGCGCACCGTGTGGCGCAGGTTGTCGGCCCAGTAGTAGGCGTCGCAGTAGGGCTCTTCGCGGGGGTCGAATGAGGTCGCCGAGTAGTACGGCACCTCCGGCGTCAGCGGACTGATCTCGGCCAGCGCTTCCGTCAGGTCGTCGAGGATCGGATCGACCTGCGGGGAGTGCGATGCCACGTCGACGGCAACCTCGCGGGCCATCACCTCGCGCTCTTCCCAGGCCGCCACCAGATCGCGCACGGTCTGGGTCGCCCCGCCGATCACGGTGGACTGCGGGGAAGCCACCACGGCCACCACCGTGTCGCTGATCTGACGCGCCATCAATTCCGTGATCACCTGCTGGGCAGGCAGTTCCACCGATGCCATGGCACCGGAACCGGCGATGCGGGTCATCAGCTTGGAGCGCCGGCAGATGACGCGTATCCCGTCTTCAAGTGACAGCGCTCCGGCAACCACCGCGGCCGCGGACTCACCCAGAGAGTGGCCGATCACGGCGCCCGGTCGCACGCCGTAAGACTTCATCGTGGCCGCCAGGGCGACCTGCATGGTGAACAGGGTCGGCTGGACCCGGTCGATGCCGGTCACTTTCTCGGTCGCACTCATCGCCTCGGTCACCGAGAAACCGGACTCTGCGGCGATCAGTGGCTCGATCTCGGCGACGGTCGCGGCAAAGACCGGCTCGTTGGCCAGCAGGTCAGCGCCCATCGCCGCCCACTGCGAACCCTGTCCGGAAAACACCCACACCGGGCCGTGGTCGTCCTTGCCCACCGCCGGCGGGTAAGGAGTCTCGCCGTTGGCGATCTCACGCAACCCCTCGGAGAGTTCCGGGAGGGTGCTGGCGATGACTGTCGTGCGCACTGCCCGGTGTCCCCGGCGGCGCGCCAGCGTGTAGGCCAGATCCGAAGTGGTCACGTCGGCCCCTTGCGCGTCCACCCAGTCGGCGAGGCGCTGGGCGGTTTGACGCAGTCCGTCCTCCGAGGACGCCGACAGCGGGAACAGCAGCGGACCATCGATGGCGGGGCTGGTCGGCCCGTCGATTTCGGCGGGCACGGGGGCCTGCTCCACGATCGCGTGCACGTTGGTTCCCGAGAACCCGTAGGACGAGACCGCGGCCCGCCGGGGCGCGCCCTGATCGTCCCTGGGCCACGGCGTGGTCGCCTGCGGCACGAAGAGGTTGGTTTCGATTTCGGCGAAGTCGGCGGGCAGTTCGGTGAAGTGCAGATTCTGCGGAACCACCCCGTGCTGTACGGCGAGGATGGCTTTCATCAGTCCCAGGGCCCCGGCGGCCGACTGGGTGTGCCCGAAATTCGTCTTCACCGACGCGAGCGCGCAAGGGGCTTCGACGCCGTACACCTCAGCCAGGCTCGCGTATTCGATCGGGTCGCCGACCGGGGTGCCGGTGCCGTGCGCCTCGACCATGCCGATCGTGCCGGGGTCCACGTCCGCGGCAGCCAACGCGGCCCGATACGCCGCGACCTGTGCCGGCTTTGACGGCGTCACGATATTGACGGTGTGGCCGTCCTGGTTGGCGGCAGTGCCGCGTACCACGGCCAGAATCCGGTCGCCGTCGGCCAGAGCATCGGGAAGCCGCTTGAGCAGCATCATCACGGAGCCCTCGCCAGACACGAAGCCGTCGGCTTTCACGTCGAACGCGTGGCAGTGTCCGGTTGCGGACAACATGCCAATGGCGGACCCGGAAGCGGCTTTGCGGGGCTCGAGCTGCACAGACGCGCCGCCCGCCAACACGAGGTCGCTTTCGCCGTCTTGCAGGCTGCGGCAGCCGAGGTGGATGGCAGCCAAGCCAGACGAGCACGCGGTGTCCACCGTCATCGCCGGGCCCTGCAGCCCCATGGCATAGGAGATGCGTCCGGACCCCATGGCGAAGCTGTTGCCCATATATCCGTACGGGCCGCCCAACGTCTGAGCGTCGGCGTGCACGAACTGGTAGTCGTCGTGCATCAGGCCCACGAAAACGCCCGTCTGCGCCTTGGCCAGTGCCTCACGAGTCAGACCGCTGTGCTCCATGGCATCCCAGGACGTCTCCAGCAGCAGGCGGTGCTGCGGGTCCATCTCGGTGGCTTCGCGCTCGGTGATTCCGAAGAACTCCGGATCAAAGTCGGCGACGTTGTCCAGGAACGCGCCCCACTTACACACCGAACGGCCCGGAATTCCCGGCTCGGGGTCGTAGTACTCCTCGGCGTCCCAGCGATCGGCGGGAACCTCGGTGACAAAGTCGTCACCGCGCAGCAACGCCTCCCACAACAGTTCAGGCGAGTCGATGCCCCCGGGCAACCGGCATGCCATACCAATGACAGCAACCGGAGTCACAGGTGTCCTGTCCACGCTCGCTCACTTTCCTTGCCAGTACTTCAGTTCTTGACAGTGGCTTTTCAGTCCTACCGGCGATTGCGAGCCGTCGAGTTTCGATTCGGGCTCAGGAATCGCTGAGTAAACATCACCGCCGCGCGCGGGAGCGCCGCCTCCACCGTGCGATCAGAGCGTATCTGGTGAGCCCCCACGCGCGTGCGAGAATCGTGCGTCCGTACCAAAAAATGCTGGTGGACGCGATGCAGGCGTCGTCGTCCCGGCATAGCGACGCACGTCGGTCCGCCCCCCGGTCGGCATGCCGTTATCTGTTGCACGGACACTCGAGTCGATTGCCGGGGAAGTTTACGGCGAAGTCGGCAAGATGTGCGAAAAGCCCAGCACCTACCTGCATTACGCGGGTGCAGACATTGGCATAACTTGCGAAAACTGTTCTTCCACTACCGGACGGTCTGCAGGCGCGTATGCTCCGCGATATCACGTCGGACGGCGCGGCGCTGCCCGTTTGCAGTTTCTTCTGGGCTGCGCCGGTTCGCCCACGCCCGGTTTGTTCGTCCTCTATCGTCGAGTTGTGGTTGAGTCCTCCATCCCCGCTATGCTGCGGGAGCGCGCCAATTCGCGGCCCGACGAGACAGCGTTCACCTTCCTTAATTTCGACCAGGAATGGGCCGGGGTCGCCGAAAGTCTGACTTGGTCGCAGCTGTATCGGCGGACGTCCGCTGTCGCGCGGGAAATCCGACAAAGTGGCTCTACCGGCGACCGAGCGGTGATCCTGGCGCCGCAAAGTCTCGACTACATCGTGGGGTTTCTGGCCTCGTTGCAGGCAGGGTTCATCGCGGTGCCGCTTTCGGCTCCCTATGGTGGCGCACACGACGAGCGCACCTCTTCGGTACTGGCCGACACATCGCCCGCCGTCATCCTCACGACCTCGGCGGCTGTTGACATTGTGACGCCATATGCCAACACCCAGTCTGGACAAACGGGCCCGTCCATCCTCAAGGTTGATTTGCTGAGCCGGGACGCTGGGCAGCCATCCGGCGGGCTGTTCCCTGACACCGATGTAGTTGATCCGCCGGAAACCCTGTATCTGCAATACACCTCAGGTTCGACGCGGACACCGGCCGGCGTCATGGTCACGACCGAAAACGTTTTCACCAACCTCGAACAGATCATGACCGACTATTACGGGGCGCAGTGGCGGTCGGACCCGCTGGACACCACAGTGGTGTCGTGGCTGCCCTTCTACCACGACATGGGTTTCGTGGTGGGGATCATCCTGCCGATACTTGTGGGCATTCCGGCTGTGCTGACCAGTCCAGTGGGCTTCTTGCAACGCCCCGCCCGCTGGATGCAGATGCTGGCCTCCCACCCCCGAGCATTCTCGGCAGCACCGAACTTCGCGTTTGACATCGCAGCAAGCAAGACATCAGACGAGGACATGGCGGGCCTGGACCTCTCTGGCGTGCACAGCATCCTCAACGGCGCCGAGCGAGTACAACCGGTGACGATGAAGCGCTTCGCGGACCGCTTCGCCCCCTTCAATCTCGACCCCGCGGTGCTGCGGCCCTCGTATGGGATGGCAGAGGCAACGGTGTACATCGCGACCCGCAAGGCAGGCGACCCCCCGAAAATCGTCAATTTCGATTCCGGGAAATTGTCCGAGGGCCAAGCCGAGCTTCCTGGAAGTGGCAGCGGCACACCGCTGGTCAGCTATGGCACGGTGGACACGCAACTGGCACGCATCGTCGACCCCGACACCGGTATCGAATGCCCGGAGGGAACGATAGGTGAGATCTGGGTGCAAGGCGGCCACGTTGCTCGCGGCTATTGGCACAAGCCTGAAGAGACCGAGTACACCTTCAATGCGACGATCGTCCGTCCCACGGAGGGCACACCGGAGAATCCTTGGCTGCGGACGGGGGACTCCGGCTTCCGCTTCGACCGTGAGCTGTTCATCATGGGCCGGATCAAGGACCTCTTAATTGTCTACGGACGCAACCACTCTCCCGACGACATCGAGGCGACGATCACGGAGATCACCCGCGGCCGCTGCGTTGCGATAGCGGTTCCAGATGATGATGGTGTCGAAAAGCCGGTCGCCATAATCGAACTCAAGAAGCGTGACGAATCCGAAGAGGCTGCGCTGCAAAGGATGCGCTCCGTACGGCGTCAGGTCATCGCAGCGATCATGAAGTCGCACGGCCTGAGTGTGACGGATCTTGTTCTGGTCGCCCCCGGTTCGATTCCCATCACCACAAGCGGCAAAGTCCGGCGCCGGGAGTGCCTGCAGCGATATTTGCACGATGAGTTCACCCGCCTCGATGGCCAGCTAGACGCGCCGGCTCCGAGGCCGAAGCAGGCCGTCATCGATGAGACGGACACGGGCGCCGGAACCGACTCCGGCCTGGCGTCGCGGCTGCGCACGCTGCGCGAGCAGCAACAGGACCTGTTGCTCGGGGTAGTTACCGAGCAGGCGGCAAGCGTGTTGGGCCGCCTCCGCCCAGACGACATCGACCCGGACTGGGCTTTCCAGGACTTGGGGTTCGATTCGGTGAAAGCCACTGAGCTGCTTGACCGGATCAACACCGTCACCGGGCTGGCACTGTCACCCGCGGTGGCGTTCGACTACCCGACGCCCGCCGGGCTGGCCACGTACCTGGGTCGAGCGATGGGCGGGTCCACCGCGCCGGCTCTGCAGTTGGGGCCGCGGGTCGAGGCTGATGAGCCGGTTGCGGTGGTGGGGATGGCGTGTCGTTTTCCGGGTGGGGTGGATTCGGCGGCGGCGTTGTGGGATTTGGTGGTTGGTGGGTCTGATGGGGTGGGGGGTTTTCCGGGGGATCGTGGTTGGGATTTGGCGGAGTTGTTTGATGCTGATCCTGATGCGGTGGGCAAGACCTACACCCGCGCCGGCGGTTTCCTGACGGAGGCGGCCGAGTTCGACGCGGAGTTCTTCGGGATTTCTGGGCGGGAGGCCCAGACGATGGATCCTCAGCAGCGGTTGTTGTTGGAGGTGTCGTGGGAGGCGTTGGAGACCGCGGGGATTGATCCGTCGGGGTTGGCGGGTTCGGAGACCGGGGTCTTCGTCGGCGCCTGGGCCCAGCAGTACGGCGCGGGCAGTTCAGATGGTGCCGAGGGATACGCGCTGACGGGCCTGTCGACGAGTGTGGCGTCGGGTCGGGTGTCGTATGCGTTGGGGTTGCAGGGTCCGGCGATCACGGTGGATACGGCGTGTTCGTCGTCGTTGGTGGCGGCGCATTTGGCGTGTCAGTCGTTGCGTAGTGGTGAGTCGTCGTTGGCGTTGGCGGGTGGGGCGACGGTGATGACGACGCCGGCGGTGTTCACTGAGTTCGCGCGGCAGCGGGGGTTGGCTGCGGATGGTCGGTGCAAGGCGTTTGCTGCCGCGGCCGACGGAACCGGTTGGGGTGAAGGCGCTGCGGTGTTGGTGTTGGAGCGGCTTAGTGATGCGCAGCGCAATGGTCATCGGGTGTTGGCGGTGATTGCGGGGTC
>NZ_JBVAXG010000016.1:0-103144 GCF_055419245.1 Mycobacterium sp. IDUB_37
ATCACCAACTGCGCCGCGGTGGCCTGATTCTCTAACCGCGCCGCCGCACGAATCCGCGCCTTCCGATCCGCGGGAAATAATTCTTCGAACATATGTTCGATTATGCCATGGCAGGCTGACAACTCTCGGACCTGCGCAGAAGCAAAAATTGTCCAAGAGGTTCAGTGCACGCTGTGGTCACCGACCAACAGAGGGACACCAACGTGAACCGACGAATCGCCGCCCTGGCAGCTGCCGTATTGACCACGAGCACAATGGGATTGGTGGCAGTGGAGCTTTCCGCGGGCGTCGCAAACGCCGGACTCCCGTCATGGTGCCCAGGCCAGCCTTTGCCGGATCCCGGTGTCACCTGGGACATGACGCTCTGCCACAACTACGAATTTCTCCCGGGCGGTGGAGTGCAGGTGCTCGGCACCTTCTTTCCGCCCGGGTACGAACGACCCCCGGTCGACCCAAACTGGTGCGCGAACAACCCGATTCCCTGCCACGCGCCGTGAGACGCGCTAAGCGATCGCGCCCGAATCTTTGAGTTCGGCGATGCGGTCCCAGTCCATGCCGAGTTCCATGAGAACGAGTTCGGTGTGCTCGGAGGCCTGCGGCGCTCGCGTCGTCTCCAGTGGTTCGTGATTGAACTGAACCGGTCCGCGCACCACCTTGAACGGTGCCCCGCCGCTGACCACCTCGACCTCGGCGATCATGTCGTTGGCAATCGCCTGTTCGTCGCTGGTCAAGTCGATGAGGCTCTGGAACGGTGCCCACTGCCCCTTGAGCGTCTTGAGGTGTTGACGCCAATACTCAAATGGCTTGCCGGCGAAAGCTTTCGTGATCAATTCACTTGCGGCGTTGGCGTTCTGGATCAGCGGCAGCACCTCGGCGAAACGGGGGTCGTCGGCCGCCTCGGGGATACCTAGGTGCTCGAAGGTGTCGCGGATCAGCCCGGTCGGGCTGATGATGCACAGGTTGATGGTGCCACCGTCGGACGTTGCGTAGTTACCCATGAACGGATTCACTGACGGAGCCAGGGAGCCTGGCATCGGCGTGCGCATAACCTCGCCCGTTTCCATGCCCTGTGTGACGCTTGCGCCCGCCGCCCACCAGGCGGTGCTCAGCAACGACACATCGAGCTCAAGCGCTTCGCCGGTGCGTTCGCGATGCAGCAGTGCGGCCGAGATGCCGCCGGCGATGAACATGCCGCCGATGGAGTCGCCGAACGCCGGAATTCCTTGTCCCAGTGCACCACCCAGTTCTTCTGGGGTGAACGCGTAGCCCACGCCACTGCGTGTCCAGAACGCGGTGCCGTCATAGCCGCCAGTATTGCGTTCGGGGCCCTTGTCGCCGTAGGCCGAACCGCGGGCGTAGACGATGTTGGGATTGGCGGCGCGAATGTGCTCGACGTCGAACTTATTCTTCTGCCGCTGCGCCGGCATGTAATTGGTGAGGAACACATCGGAGGATTTGGCCAGTTCATAGATCACTTCCTGACCGCCGGGTGTGGAGACGTCGATTCCGACGCTGCGCTTGCCCCGGTTCGGATGTTCCATCAATGGATGCCTGTCCGGATTGACCTGTATGCCGCCCATATTGAGGAAACCCCGCTGGGTGTCGCCGCGCACCGGGTGCTCGACCTTAATGACATCCGCGCCCCAGTCGGCGAGGATCGCACCCGCGGCAGGTACGAACGTGAACTGTGCAACCTCGAGGACCCGAATGCCCTCCATGACTCTGATCATCACATCGCCTTTGCGTCGAATGTCACCGGGATAGCGGTTAGCGAACCGAACGGGTGCACCGCCGAGTGCTCGCACTCGGGCCGGAATGCTTCGGGCACTCCCGGCGCTTCCGCGCGAAACACCGGTAAGGATCGCGCAGGTCAACGGCCTGCGCGACGGCGGCCTCGATGGTGGCGTTGTGAACCCGGCTGGTCACCTAAGTGAGCCTACTGTAATTACTACAGTAGAGAAACGTCCGGGCGGTCTCCGAGGCGTCGGGGCGCGTCGGCTCACAGACGCCGGCTGGCCGCAGGGCGCGCACCGCGGCATCGCAGGCCCTCGGGCCGGTCGT
Organism: Mycobacterium sp. IDUB_37; assembly: GCF_055419245.1. Taxonomy (NCBI): domain Bacteria; kingdom Bacillati; phylum Actinomycetota; class Actinomycetes; order Mycobacteriales; family Mycobacteriaceae; genus Mycobacterium; species Mycobacterium sp. IDUB_37. The sequence continues at coordinate 2,062 of NZ_JBVAXG010000016.1, forward strand.
CATTGATGGAAAGCCTTCCCCAACAGTCAGTTTGGCGGGCCGCTCGACCCAGTCGCGATGCGCGCGGTCCGCATTGCAGAAAGCAGTACCGATAGGTATACAGTATGTACTACACGGCCCCGCTGAGGCGGTTGCCGCCCAAGGCTGTCACACGACGAGGGGACAGGGTTCGATGAGCACCGACGGCAGTGCGGTCGCCGAGCGGCCCACCGCATCGAGCGAGCCAGTGCTCTATCGAGTCTCTGAGGCCGGGGTAGCGCTGATAACCCTCAACCGCCCGGACCGCAGGAACGCCTGGGGCGGGGCGCTGACGTCGACGTTCTTCCGTCGGCTGGAGGCAGCCGAGGCCGATAGTCACGTGCGGGTCATCGTGATCACCGGCAGTGGCCGTGCATTCTGTGTGGGTGCGGACATGGGCGACCTCGGCACGATCTCGTCGACGACGGTTGAGTCCGCCAGCGAGACCGACGTGACTTCGCTGGTGGCGGAGAAGCATCCGTACTTCTTGACGCAGCTGCGCAAGCCGGTTATCGCCGCGATCAACGGGTCGATCGCGGGCATCGGGCTGTCGCTGGCATTGATGGCCGACATCCGCTTCGCGGCCGCCGGAGCAAAGTTCACCACGTCATTCGCCCGACGGGGACTCGTCGCCGAATATGGCATCTCCTGGATCCTGCCCCGCCTGGCCGGCTGGGGCGCCGCCGCTGACCTGCTGCTCTCCGGTCGCACCTTCCTCGCCGAGGAGGCATTCGACCTTGGTCTGGTGAAGCAGGTGCTGCCCGGCGACGAGCTGTTGGACCACACGCTGGCGTACGCCGAGGACATCGCGCGGAACTGCGCGCCGAGTTCGCTGGCCGTGATGAAGCGGCAGCTGTACGCCGATGCCGGACTCCCGATCGTCGAGACGAGCAGTAGGGCCGAAGAGCTGATGCACGAATCCATGACGCGATCCGATTTCATCGAAGGCATCACTGCGTTCTTCGAGAAGCGTCCACCAAAGTTTCCACCGCTGAGAGGAGGTCCACGATGACGACGCTGGGCTACCGGGCGATTGACGTCGACAACCACTACTACGAGCCGATCGATTCGTTCACTCGTTACCTGCCAAAGGAGTTCAAGCGCCGCGGCGTGCAGATGCTGCGTGACGGCAGGCGCACCTGGGCGGTGATCGGCGAGCGGATCAATCAGTTCATCCCGAACCCCACCTTCGACCCGATCATCGAACCGGGCTGCCTGGATCTGCTGTTCCGCGGCGAGATTCCCGAGGGCGTCGATCCGGCCTCGCTGATGAAGGTCGACCGGATGGAGAACCATCCCGAGTATCAGAATCGGGAAGCCCGGGTGAAGGTCATGGACACTCAAAATCTGGAGACGGTGTTCATGTTGCCGACCTTCGCCTGCGGCGTCGAGGAGGCCCTTAAACACGACATCGACGCCACGATGGTCTCGGTGCACGCCTTCAACGAATGGCTTGACGACGACTGGGGTTTCGACCGGCCCGACCACCGGATCATCGCGGCGCCGATCATCTCGTTGGCCGACCCGGACAGGGCGGTCGAGGAAGTCGAGTTCGTGCTCGGCAGGGGCGCCAAGATGGTGTTGGTTCGTCCGGCCCCGGTGCCCGGCAAGGTCAAGCCGCGCTCGCTGGGTGACCCGTTGCACGATCCGGTCTGGGCGCGACTTGCCGAAGCCGGTGTGCCCGTTGGGTTTCACCTCAGCGACAGCGGCTACCTGGCTATCAACGCGCTGTGGGGTGGCACGGACACCTTCCAGGGATTCGGTAAGAAGGATCCGCTAGACCAGGTCCTCCTCGACGACAGGGCGATCCACGACACGATGGCATCGATGATCGTGCATCAGGTCTTCACCCGTCACCCGAAGTTGAAGGTCGCCAGCATCGAGAACGGTTCGTATTTCGTCTACCGGTTGATCAAGCGGCTCAAGAAGGCCGCCAATACCGCGCCCTACCACTTCAAAGAGGACCCGGTCGAACAGCTGCGGAACCACGTCTGGATCGCGCCCTACTACGAGGACGACGTCAAGGTGCTTGCCGCGACAATCGGCGTGGACAAGATCCTGTTCGGCTCGGACTGGCCGCACGGCGAGGGTCTCGCCGATCCGATGTCTTTCACCGCCGACATTCCGCAATTCCCCGAGTTCAGTGCCGAAGACACCCGGAAAGTCATGCGGGACAACGCACTTGAGCTGCTCGGTGCAAACGTCACCGCGTCGGCCTAGTACGACCGATGAGCCAGTGGACGATCGGAGCGGTCCTGGATGCGGTCGCCGACGCCGTGCCTGACCGGGTGATGACGATCTGCGGTACCCGCCGCAGCACTTTCGCCGAGTCCGCGGACCGCACCCGCCGACTGGCTAACTATCTGGCGGACAAGGGTTTCGGGGCACACGACGAACGGCGTACGCTCGGCAACTGGGAGTGCGGCCAGGATCGTGTGGCGCTGATCATGTACAACGACCTGTATCCCGACATGGTCATCGCCTGCCTCAAGGCGCGGGTGGTGCCGGTCAACGTCAACCACTACTACACGCCGCGGGAAGTGGCCGACTTGCTGGCCTACGTCAAGCCGCGCGCCGTCGTCTACCACCGTTCTCTGGGCGCAAAATTCGCCGACATCCTGCCCTGTGAAGGCGCCGATTGCTTGATCTCGGTCGACGACGGCAGCGACCTTCCCGAGCTCCCGGGTGCTGTCACGCTCGAAGATGCTCTGGCGCAAGGCGAATCCGATCACGCCAACACCCCGTCGCCCGATGACTTGATAATGATCTGCACGGGTGGCACGACCGGGCGGCCCAAAGGCGTGCTGTGGCGCCAAGCCGACATGTATGTGGCGTCGATGAACGGCGACGACCACAGCAGCGTCGAGGAGATCCACCTGCGTGTGCAACATGCCGGTGCGCCCTGGTATGCCGTGTCACCGCTGATGCACGCCGCGGGCATGTGGACCGCGTTCTCCGCCATTCTGTCCGGACAGACGGCGGTGCTGTACAACACCCAGCAGAAATTCGACCCGCCGGCGGTGCTCGAGATCGCCGAACGTGAGAAGGTCGGCCTGATGACGATGGTGGGCGACGCTTATGCGGCGCCACTGGCGGACGAACTCGGTAGGCGCAAGTACGACCTGTCGGCATTGTTCGCGATCGGCACCGGTGGAGCGGCCACCAACGTCAAACACCAGCAGGCGCTGCTGAAGCACCTGCCCCACATCACGGTGATCAACGGCTACGGATCCTCGGAGACGGGCAACATGGGGTTCGGGCACAGCCGGCAGGGCACGCAGTCCGAAACCTTCACCTTTCGGGCCGGTGGCCTGGTGCTGTCGGAGGATTACAGCAGGTTCCTCGACCCGGGCGAATCCGAGGTCGGCTGGGTGGCCCGGACGGGACGTATTCCGTTGGGCTACTTCGAGGATGAGGCTGCCACCGCCAAGACGTTCCCGGTGGTGGACGGGCTGCGGGTGGTCATATCCGGCGACCGGGCCGCGGTGGATGCCGACGGTACGCTGCGGCTGTTCGGCCGGGATTCGTTGGTAGTCAACACCGGTGGGGAGAAGGTGTTCGTCGAAGAGGTCGAAGAGGTGTTGCGCGCACACCCGGCAATCCGCGATGCCCTGGTGGTTGGCCGGGACAGCGAGCGATGGGGACAGGAAGTCGTGGCGCTCATCGAACCGCGCGACGGTGCCGAACCAGACACCGAAGCCTTGCGGGTGCACTGCGCGGCCGAGTTGGCCAGGTTCAAGGTGCCCAAGGCGTTTATCGTGGTAGATCGGGTGCGTCGGTTGGGTAACGGCAAGGCCGACTATCGCTGGGCCAAGAGGGAAGCTGAAACGCTAAGTAGCGCAAGGACAACCGAGTAATGCGACGAGCCATCGACTGTCTGGTCAACGTGCACTTCGGGGAGACCGAGGCGCAACCCGAGTTCATGAAGCGAGTCCGCGACGATTACTTCAAGGGCCCCAAGTCGATGTTCGACGCGGTCGACCTCTCCGAACTGCTCGACGAGATGGACGAGCACGGGGTTCAGAAGGCGATCCTGATGGACAATCTGGTCAAGCCTTCTGTCACGGCACGCAAGTTCGTCGAGGCGCGGCCGGATCGATTCGCGCTGGCTGTGGGTGGCGTCAACCTGCTGCGCCCGGTGGCGGCGCTGCGGGAATTGGCCGCGACCGTCGCAGATCTACCGGTGGCCTACACCGCGGTCGGCCCGAGCTTTTGGGCTGACGGCATGTACCCGCCCAGCGACGCCGTGTACTACCCGCTATACGCCAAGTGCGCCGAGATCGAGCTGCCACTGTGCGTCAACACCGGCCTTCCCGGGCCGCCGATTCCCGGTGAGGTGCAGAACCCGATTCACCTGGACCGGGTGTGCGTGCGATTCCCGGAATTGAAGCTGTGCATGATTCACGGCGCAGATCCCTGGTGGGACATCGCGATCCGGATGCTGATCAAGTACCGCAACCTGCGCTTGATGACGTCGGCTTGGTCGCCGAAACGTTTGCCGGAGAGCCTGATTCACTATATGCGCACCCGCGGGCCCAAGAAGGTGATCTTCGCTTCGGACTGGCCGGTGCTGCGCCAGCATCGCGTGGTACCCGAGGCCAACGCACTCGACCTGCCGGCAGATGTCCTGGACAACTACCTCTACAACAATGCCAACGAGTTCTTTTTCGGGAGTGATGATGGATCGTTATGAGCTGCGCCGAGTCGACTACAGCCTGACCGAGGACCACAAAGCTCTGCAGGCCGCGTACCGCCAGCTGCTCGAGACCCACTGCTCGATCGAGATGGTATGGGCCGCACAGGAGACGGGGTTCGACAAGAGCCTATGGGAACGGTTGTGCGCCACCGGTGCAACCTCGATGGCGGTGGGGGAGCAGTCCGGAGGCGATGGGGCGACGCTGGTCGACCTGACACTGGTCGCCGAAGAACTCGGTCGGACGCTGGCTCCGGTGCCGTGGATCGACCATGTCTGTGCGGTGCGACTGGCTGAACGGCTGGGTGCCGTCGAGGCAGGGATGATCGATGGCAGTCGCATCATCGGACTGGAGATTGCACCGGAACCTGTTAGCGGACAGCGACTTATCCCCACCGCGGCGATCGCCGACGGCCTCGTTCTGCTGGACGGCGACGAGGTGGTGTTGCTGACGTTCGCCACCAATCCGGCGCGGATCCCCAACCTCGGACAGTTGCCGATGGCCTGGGTGGATCCCGATGCGGCCGAATCGCGGACGGTGTTGGGCTCTGGCCCGGAGGCCGTCGCGGCTTACCGTCGTGCAGTCGACGAATGGCGGGTGCTGACCGCCTCGGCGTTGACCGGACTCGTCGAGCAGACCATGACTATTGCGGCCGAATTCGCCAAATCCCGATACACACTCGGTGTTCCGATTGCCACACTGCAGGCTATTTCGCATCCGTTGGCCAACATGGCGATCGCGGTTCAGGGGGGTCGCAACCTTGCCCGGCGTGCCGCGTGGTTCGTCGACAACGAGCCCGATGAGCGACCGGAACTACCCGGCTGCGCATTCGTGTTCATGGCCGAAGAGGCGCCGAAAGCGGCGACCATGGCGGTGCATATCCAGGGTGGTCTCGGTGTGTCCGTCGAGGCGGCGGCGACGGCCTATCTCGTCCGGGCACGGGGCTGGGCGCTGGCCGGAGGTGATCCGGGCATCACGGCCAGGCACGTGGGCCGCCTGGTCGCCGAACGGGAAAGCGCATAGCACAATGGATTTCACGCTCGTCGAACTCGAGGCCGACGACCAGGAATTTCTGGCCGAGGTCCGTGCATTCCTTGCTGAGCACGTCACCGACGAGGTGCGTCGGCGCGATCGCGACACCGGCGACAACTTCGACGAGGGCGTACACCTGGCGATTGGCGCCAAGGGATTTCTGCATAAGGAGTGGACGCCCGGCGCCGACGGAGGCTTCACCCGGGTCCGTCGTCGCATCTGGGAGCTGGAGAAGCGCCGCGCGCATACGCCGTGGGTTACCTGGGGCACGACGGCGATGGTGGCGCGGGCCGTCGCCGCGTTCGGCAAGCCGGAACTCGTCGAAGACGTGATGCCCAAGGTCTTCACCGGAGAAGTACGGATGTGCCTGGGCTACACCGAACCCGAAGGCGGGTCAGACATCGCGACCTGCAAGACCCGCGCGGTCCGCGACGGTGACCAATGGGTGATCAACGGCTCGAAGATGTTCACCACCGGCGCACACAATTGCCAGTACGTCTTTCTCATCACCAACACCGATCCCGATGCGCGGAAACACAAGAGCCTGACCATGTTTCTGGTTCCGCTGGATCTGCCGGGAATCGAGATCCAGGGCCTGCGGACTGTGGACGGTGACCGCACCAACATCGTGTACTACAGCGACGTGCGGGTCGACGACAAGTATCTGCTCGGCGAGGTCAACGGCGGCTGGACCGTACTGCGGGGACCGCTGGACGCCGAGCACGGCGCCGTCTCCGCGGCCCCGGACGGGTTGCAGGACGTCGCGATCATGCAGCATCAGACCGGGTTCATGTCGGCCGCGGTAGATGCGGTGGCGGCGCGGGTGGCACAACCCGATCCGAACGGGGTGCGCCCAATCGACGACGGCGCGGTGGCATATCGGTTGGGCCGCAGTGCCGCTCGCTTAGAGGCGGCGTTGTCGAGCCCGAGCATCTTCGGTCGGGTGGCGCAAGCGCAGACCATGCGTGACATCGGACCCGACCTGATGGACATCGCCGGGCCCGCCTCGGTGTTGCCGATCGAGACTGACGGCGCCGCCGACAACGGGACTTCGGAATATCTCTATCGATTCGCCCCGCTCGCCGGGATTTATGGCGGGACGCTAGAGGTCTTCCGCAACATGATCGCCCAGCACGTACTGGGGCTGGGCAAGCCGGCGTATGCACCGCCGGCGAAAACTGCCTCCTGAACGCGCCACGTAGATCTCGTTGCATCGCAGGGGTTTCAGCTCGGCCGATGCGGTGTACTCAAGCCTCATAGCAGGCGTTCGACCAAGTAGCGCGGCTATTCCATTTTCTCAGTCGGGATCGGCCGATAGGCGCCCGAACGCGTTCTCAGTTAGGGAATTTTCATGTCATCACGTAATACCGTTGTGCGATCACTTCACGACCTCGGAGCGGCGGGCTGGTTCGGCGGCTCGTTAATGGGAGCCGTCGGTGTCAACGGGGCTGCCGCTGCCGTCCGCGACTCCAAGGATCGGGCCCGTGTTGCCGCGGTCGGGTGGGGCAAGTGGGCGCCCGTCAGCGCAGTTGCCATCGGTGCGCATCTAATCGGGGGCGGCGGCGTTTTGTACGCCAACCGGCATCGTGCAAAAAACCAGTCCGGCGTCACCAGCAACACCGTGGCGAAGATCGTGCTTACGGGTGCCGCACTGGGTGCCACCGCATACAGCGGCGTTCTGGGCGCAAAAACAAGCCAGGGTGACGGGCATGCCACGGAAGGTGCGACCGAGCCGTCGGCGTCGACCCCCGACGATGTCGCGGCTGCGCAGCAGCAGCTGCGTTACCTGCAGTGGGCGCTGCCGTTGCTCACCGGTGCCCTGGTGGTTCTCGGAGCTCAACAGGGAGAACAGCAACGACCCGGGCAGATTCTTGCCGGAGTCGGTAAAACGTTGGCGCATCGGGTACGCGACTAGGCCCAACACACGGTGTCGGAATGGAGGCGCGACGTGACGTATACCGACAAGATCAAGCACGTCTTTGGAGAATTGAAAGACAAAGTAACCCCCGACGGCGTGAAAGCCGAGTCCGACGTGGCCCCCGACTCTCATGTGGCAAGTTCCCGGGCCGGCAAAGACGGTGACGACGGATCGTATGTGGGCCGCACCGGCTCTGACTTCGATGCGGAGGTCGAGCAGAGTGGTGCCGAAGCACGCAGCGAACAAAAGAGGCTTGAGAAGTAGATCTCGCGCTGCTCAGGCAATGTCGCAACCGCGACAAAATTGCGAGCCAACTATCCGGCGCTCATTGCGAGCGTCGGATAGTTTACGCAGCTCGTCAGCGATCCAAGATTCGCGCAAGAATTCTGCAAGGCGGCTTGGCCAGCATTGGTTGTGGCTCGCCTGCCGACCCGGTGAGCCTCCAGCCAAGGCCGATAAGCCGGAGGTACGCGAATGCCCACCGATGTTGTCCCCGAAGTTCAGCTGCGCGGCTTCCGTTCCCTGAGTCCCCAGGGGCGCATGCTCGGTTACTGCGCGGCACTGGCGTTCAACGCGGGATTGGTGAACGCGGTCGCACTGCTGATCTTGGCCGTACCGGTCGGCAACCTCACGGGCATAACCACCCAACTCGGCATGGACGCTGCCGATCCGTGGCGATACGAAAGCCAAGTGCTGGTTGCCATCTTGTTCGGGTTCCTGATCGGAGCGGCTGCGGCCGGTGCGTTGCTCGCATCAACGCGAGCCCCACTGGGGGTGCGCCATGCCGCGGTGCTGATGCTCCAGGCGATACTGCTGTCGCTGGCCGCGCTCGGAGTGGAAACGGACACATTCGACCAGCAAATCGCGAGTTGGGGGATCGAAGACACCGCGGTGCAAGCGTTGTTAGCCGCGGCGGCGCTCGGTTTGCAGAATGGGCTGACCTCGAGCTTCCGCGGGATGACGGTCCGCACCACCCATTTTACGGGCACTGTCACCGACCTGGGTCTCATGCTCGGCCGAATCTGCAAGCACGGCATCGACAGGTGGAAGGCCGCGATCCTCACGGTGACGCTATTGCTGTTCCTCACCGGCGCTGTGGTGGGAATTCTCGCCGGCGCCCAGTTCGGTGGATTTGCGCTGCTCATTGCGGCGGCGATCTGCGTAATGGTGGGTGGTGCCTACCTACTGCAACACCGCGGCAGGCACGATCTACCGCCCGCTGCGGCGACGGATCCTCAGCTGGTCAACACGGTCGCGGCCGCAGTGCCCGGCGCCCCATAAAGCTGAGTGAAACCCACCTTGGGCGAACCCGGCACCTGCCGGTCACCGGCTTGGCCGCGCAATTGCCGCACGATCTCATGGATTTGGCGCAGACCCGACGCGCCGATCGGCTCGCCATTGGCGATCAGGCCACCGTCGGTGTTGACCGGCATCGCGCCGCCGATCTCGGTAGCGCCGTCGGCCAACAGCTTTTCCTGGTCTCCGTCGGCGCAGAACCCGCATTCGGCCATGTGGATGATCTCCGCGCCGGCGTCGGTGTCTTGCAACTGAATGACATCGACATCGTCTGGGCCGATACCCGCTTTCTCGAACGCGGCGCGGGCCGCATAGACAGTGGGCGCGACATCCTCCTCTACCGCCGCGAAGGTGGTGTTCACCTCGTAGGCGCCGTACTTACGGGTACGCACCTCCACCGCCTTCAAGTAGACCGGCTTGTCGGTGTAGCGGTGCGCGATATCGGCCCGGCACATCACCGCTGCGGCAGCACCCTCGTCGGGAGCGCAGAACATGTACTGGGTCAGCGGATAGTTGAGCATCGCTGAGTTGAGGATGTCGTCCTCCGGTATCGGCTTGCGCCGAAAGGCATTTGGATTCAGCGCGCCATTGCGGAAGTTCTTGGCCGCGACCTTGGCCAGCGTTCGCTGGGATATGCCGTGGTCATACAGGTAGCGGTTGGCCTTCATGCCGAAGAACTGGGTGGTCAGGTACTGGCCGTTCTCGGCGTACCAGCGCGGCATCCCGACCAGCGCGGGGTCCTCGGTGAACGCGCCGCGGGGATGCTTGTCGAGTCCGATCGCGATTCCGATGTCGTAGTCTCCCAGCCGAATTCCATCGGCGCAGGCCTTTACCGCACTGGCTGCGGTAGCGCACGCGTTGAAGACGTTGGTGAACGGTAGTCCGGATAGCCCGACCATGCCCACGATCGCGTCCGGGTTGGCCACCGTCCAACTGCCGCCGGTGGCGGCCTGGATGTCGGCCCACTGCACGCCAGCGTCGGCCACCGCGGCGAAGATCGCGTCCACGCCCATCTGCATCGCGGATTTGCCTTCGAATCGGCCGAATGGATGGAGGCCCACGCCGATGATGGCCACGTCATTCATGATGCGCCTCCCGCTGTTCAGCCCGAAATACCTGTCTATAATACTGTAACCATTACCGTTGATCGTGCCGGATGGGCGTCACTGGAGCTCGAGTCCGAATCAGGGAGGGGTTGCGCCCCGTGGGCAAGTTGTATGAGTTGCCGGTCGATAATGCGGTCGGGGATCGGCGCGATGAGTTGCAGGCCATGCTCATACGACAGCGCCAGGCGTTTGTCGCCGACGGCCCTCCCGATCTGCGGGCCCGATTGCATCGAATCGACCGGTTGCTTGCGTTGGTCCTCGACAACACCGACGCATTCGTCGACGCGATGGGCGCCGACTTCGGTACCCGGTCGCGGGCCGCTTCCCTCTTTACCGAATTCGTCGGCATGATTCCGGTGATCGAGCACACCAGAAGCCATGTCGCACAATGGATGGAGACCGACACGTTGATGCGGGCGGCGCGGCTGGGCGGATTGAACGCGCAGGTGCAGCCCACGCCGCTCGGGGTGGTGGGCATCATCGGACCCTGGAACTTTCCGCTGAACCTCGTCGTGCTGCCCGCTGTGTCGGCGTTCGCGGCAGGCAACCGGGTGATGATCAAGATGTCCGAGATCACCCTCCGCACGGCCGCGGTCATGGCGGAGCTGGCACCGAGCTATTTCGACCCCGCCGAATTGGCGGTGGTGACGGGCGGACGTGACGTCGCGGCATCCTTCGCGGCGCTGCCGTTCGACCATCTGTTCTTCACCGGGTCGCCCGAAGTCGGAGCCCTGGTTCAGCGAGCGGCGGCACAGAACCTCGTTCCCGTCACCCTGGAACTCGGCGGCAAGAACCCGGTCGTGATTGCTCCGAACGCCGATATCGACACGGCGGCAACACGTGTCGCGTCGGCCCGGATGGTTAACGGCGGGCAGGTCTGCGTCTGTCCTGATTATGTGCTGGTACCCGAGGCGCAGCTGAATGCCTTTGTAGGCAGAGCCCGCCGTGAGTTTCGGCGGATGTTCTCGTCGATCGTGGACAACGCCGACTACTGCTCGTCGGTGAACGAACCGAACTTCGATCGGGTGCTAGGGCTGCTCGCGGATGCCCGGGCAAAGGGTGCCTCGGTCGAAATCATTGCGCCGCAGGGGGAAATCCTGCCGAATCGGGCAGCCCGCAAGATCGCCCCGACGATCGTGCGCGGCGTAAACAGTCACATGCGAATCGCAAGTGAAGAGATCTTCGGCCCGGTGCTGGTCGTCATGAGCTATCCGCGACTGCAGGACGCGATCGACTACATCAACGACCGACCGGCCCCCCTGGTCGCGTATTGGTACGGACCGGACGGCGACGACTTCCAGCATTTCGTGCGCAGCACGCACAGCGGCGGGGTGGCCCGCAACGACTTCGCCGCACAGATGATTCCCTCGGCGGCGCCATTCGGCGGCGTCGGTCGCAGTGGCATGGGGGCCTACCACGGTAAGGCCGGTTTCGACGCTTTCACCCACTATCGGACGGTGGTCGGCTCGGACTTGCCGTTCAGCATCACCGGGACGGCGGCGCCCCCGTTCCGAAAGTCGATGAAGCTCTACGCTTCCGCGCAGCTTTGGTTGGCCCGCAACAGAACTCATCGTCGCATCGGCAGACTGAGTCCAAAAGGAGCGAGTTCATGACCACTGCCACGGTGGTATTCGATCCGTTCTCCGAAGAATTCTTCAACAACCCTTACGAGACGTACCGAAAGATGCGTGCGGAAGCTCCGGTCTACTACAGCGAGGAGTACGACTTCTACGCACTGACCCGGCACGAAGACGTGGCGGCGGCGTTCAAGGACTACGAGACCTACTCGTCGGCGTACGGAGTGGATCTGGCCCAGGTGGCCAAAGGCGAGGTGACCAAGCACGGTTCGATCATCGCGATGGATCCACCCGTGCACCGCCGGATGCGCGGACTGCTCAACAAGGTGTTCACTCCACGCGCCATCCAGGCTTTGCGACCGATTGTGACGGAGGTGGTCGACAAGTACCTGTCGGCGGTGAATCCGGAGGGTTTCGACTTCGTCCAGGACTTCTCGGCGCTGTTTCCGGTTGACGTGATGACGACTTTGCAGGGCGTGCCCGAGCAGGATCGCCAGCAGATCCGGCTGTGGATCGACGACCTCCTGCACCGCGGGCCCGGTGAGGTCGAGATGGGCGAGGTGGGCCAGAAGTCGGCCGTCGACATGGCCATCTACTACTACCGACTGACCAAGCAACGGCGCGAGAATCTTGGCGACGACTTGCTCAGCAAGCTGATCACTGCGGAGATCGAGCGGGACAACGGTGAGATGGCGCCGTTGGACAACATCGAGATCACTGAATTCGCAACGTTGTTGGGTGGTGCCGGGGCCGAGACGGTGACCAAGCTGATCGGCAACGCCGCGGTGGTGTTCGGCCAGAACCCCGACCAATGGCAGAAACTGCTCGACGACAGGAGCAAGGTGCCGCTCGCAGTCGAGGAACTGCTGCGCTACGAGGCGCCCGCGCAGTACAACGTGCGGCGCTCGACCCGCGACATCACGCTGCATGGGTTGACCATCCCGGCAGGCAAACCGGTCTTTCTGGTCGGCGCTTCGGCGAATCGAGATTCGTTGGCGTGGAACGATCCTGATCGATTCGACATCGACCGCGATCGCACCCAGGCGCAGAACCTGGGACTCGGCTACGGCATCCACAGCTGTCTCGGCGCGGCCCTGGCACGGCTGGAGAGCACTATTGCGCTGGACCAGATGCTGGATTTCATGCCGCGCTATGAGGTCCACTGGCCCGGTTGCAAGCGGGTCAACATGCAGAACGTCGCGGGTTGGAGCAACGTGCCGGTGCGGGTGCTGCCCTAGCTCCCGGGGTCGCGGCGCCAGACCAGGGTGCTGTGTGTGGTCGTACCGTCGGCGGAAATCACGCTGGCCGACAGCGTCAACCGCTCACCCGCGACGTGTGCATGGCGAATCTGGGGCTGCAGCAATAAGTCCGGCATCGTCGATATGCGCACTTCGTGCGTCACTGTCGAGGCCGATTCGTCGACGTGGAATCGTCCTCCGTAGGAGATGAATTGGCGGCCCGGTCCAGGTGTCAACTGCGCAGACATGTGGCCATCGTCGGTGTAGAGGATCAGGCCGGCGGGGCGCTCACCAAAGGGATATCGAACTTCGCCCGCTTCATCATCGCGGGAGGCGAAAGATTCCAGGAACCAGCCACCCAGCAGCGCCGCACGCAGATCAGTCATCGTGGTTGACCCTACCGAATTAGTTACAGTAACGTCCACGACCATGAGCGCGGCATGCGCCGGAATCAAGGTGGACGGGGGCATTCCCCTCGAGTTGCGACGGGTACCCGGCGTGGCCGCCGAACTGGAACGCCGGGGCTACGACGGCTGCTGGACCGGCGAGATCAACCACGACCCCTTCCTGCCCATGCTGCTTGCGGCCGAACACACCTCGAGGATCGAACTGGGCACCAGCATCGCGGTGGCCTTCGCGCGCAATCCGATGACCGTTGCCAACGTCGCCTGGGATCTGCAGTCCTACTCGGGCGGTCGCTTCATTCTGGGGCTGGGCACCCAGGTGCAGGCACACGTCGAGAAGCGCTTCAGTATGCCGTGGAGTCGACCGGTGCCGCGGATGCGCGAGTTCATCGAGGCGCTGCGAGCGATCTGGGGCTGTTGGCGGGACGGAACCCGGTTGAGCTTCGAGGGTGACTTCTATACGCACCGACTGATGACGCCGATGTTCACCCCCGAACCCCTGTCGTCGGCAGTGCCAGAGGTTTTCGTGGCTGCGGTGGGTGAAGCGATGACCGAGATGTGTGGTGAGGTTGCCGATGGTTTGATTGCCCACGCATTCACCACCCGGCGGTACATGGACGAAGTGACCCTTCCGGCGTTGCGGCGTGGGCTCGATCGATCCGGCCGCGATCGTGGCGAAGTCGCGGTGACCTGCCCGCTGTTCGTGGTGACCGGGCGTACGGAGGCCGAGATGGCCAGTGCCGCAGCACCAATCAGGAAGCAAATCGCATTTTACGGATCAACGCCGGCATACCTGAAAGTGCTTGACTTGCACGGTTGGGCCGACCTGCATATCGAGTTGCACCGGTTGTCGCGCCGCGGCGAGTGGGACGCCATGGGCGCACTGATCGACGACGACGTGCTGGAAGCGTTTGCCGTCGTTGCGCCCGTCGACAAGGTGGCGGTCGCGCTGAAGGCGCGATGCGCGGAGGTGGTCGACCGCGTGCTGCCGGGATTCCCGGCCGGTCTCGCCTCGACTGATCTCGCGGCCATCCTGGAACAGTTGCGTTAGAGAGGTCCAGCGATGGACAAGATCAGGGCACTGCCGACAAACAGTTCCCGGGTGCCCCGGTCACCGCCCGTCAGCTTCAGCTTGCGCTTTCGCCCAGCGGTAGTCGGCCTTGCCGGACGGACTGCGCTGGATGACCGGGCGAAACACGATCGCTTTGGGCAGCTTGTAGCGGGCCAACGACTCGGCGGCGTGCGCAACCAACTCCTCGGGTTCGGCGTGTGCCCCGTCGGCGAGCGCGACGACGGCGACCACTTCCTGTCCCCAGCGCTCGCTGGGCCGCCCGGCGACCACCACGTCGAAAACCGCGGGGTGCGATGCCAGCGCGGTCTCGACCTCCTCGGCGAAGATCTTCTCGCCACCGGAATTGATCGTCACCGAGTCGCGTCCCAGTAGCTCGATGTGGCCTGCCTCGTGATGGCGGGCCCGGTCGCCGGGAACCGCGTAGCGCACGCCTTCGATGACCGGAAATGTCTTGGCTGTCTTGGCCGCATCGCCCTTGTAGCCGAGCGGAACGTAGCCGCGTTGAGCCAGCCAGCCGATGCCCTCGTGGCCCGGTGCCAGGATAGTGGCCAAGTCCTCGGCGGCCACAAAGGTGTCCGGGCCTGCGTTGAAATTGCCGGTCGAGACAGCTCCGGACATGGACATGTGGTGCATCTGGGCGCCCGTCTCCGAGCTGCCCACGCCGTCGACGACCATGCCGTTGGGTAGCGCATCGATCAAGCGCTGCTTGACATATGGGGTCAGCAGAGCGCCGCCGTTGGCGACGACGAACAAGGACGAGACAGCGGCCGGGTTCTTCTCAATCGCGGCGAGCAACGGGCGCGCGATTGCGTCACCCACGACCGTCACCACGGACACGCCCTCCCGCTCGATGGCGCGCACCACGTCGTCGGCGTCCAGATGATCGACCACCGAGGGGAAGACAACGGTCTGCCCGGTGGTCAGTGCCATCATCACCGACCATTGAGCGGCGCCGTGGATCAGCGGCGGCAATATCAACAGCTTGGTGCCCGGGCCGGCGGTCACCCGCGCCACGATCTCCTCGACGGAACTGACGAACTGGCCGGTCATCAGATCGCGACCGCCGAAGGACGTCATGAAGATGTCGTGCTGGCGCCACAGCACGCCTTTCGGCATGCCGGTCGTGCCACCGGTGTAGAGCACATACAGGTCATCGGGTGAATGCTGAACCGGTGGTGCATCGCTGGGGGCCGACACGATGCTCTCGTAATCCACTGCGCCAGGTAGCAATTCGTTGCCGGAGCCGTCGGCGATCTGGATCAGCACGCGCAGTTTCGGCAGGTCCGGCAGCACCTCCGCCACCCGCGGCGCGAACACCGCGTGATAGAGCAGCGCGGTTGCCCCGGAGTCCGCCAACAGGTACTGCAACTCGTTCTTCACGTAGCGGAAGTTGACGTTGAACGGCGCGACCCGAGCCGCGAAGCTGCCGAACAGGGCCTCAACGAACTCGTTTCCGTTGTAGGCGTACAGGCCGAGGAGATCCTGACCCACCTCGTGGCCGTCGATATCGGCGCGCTCGGTGTGGCAGCCCAATCCTTGCGAGTTCAGGAAGGCGGCCAGGCGGTTGGATCGGTCGATGATCTGCGCGTAGGTAAAGCGCTTGTCACCCTGGACGACCAGTTCGCGGTCGGGTATCGCGGCGGCGACCGCTGCCGCGACAGCGGGCACAGTGAACTCGGGCACGTTTGGTCCTTCCCGCGGCATCAAGGTTGGTGGGGGAGCAGACGGACCATCAGTCCGCTCGCCTCGGTGAGCAGCGCGCCATCCGAGCTTGTCATAGTGGCCTTGATGAAAACCTTCCGGCCCTCGATTCGGTCGATGCCACCCTGTGCGGTCAACGGCTCATCGATCGGGGTGATCTTGCGGTAGTCGACGTGCAGGTACGCCGTGCGGGTGGGACGAATATCCGCGCCCGTGACGACCATGCCGAGCAGCCAGTCATAGAACAACGGGATCATCCCGCCGTGCACCGCGTGGTTGCCACCGACGTGGGACTGGGTGAAGCGGCCGTGCATGGTGACGCCGTCGGGTCCGGCTTCGCTAAGGGTCCACGGCGGCATCAGAGGATGGCCCAGGCCGGGCAACTCCAGGACGCGGCCGGCCGGTACCTCCAGATCCGGCACTCGATGCGATTCCAGTAATGCACAAGCCTTTTCGATGTGGTCGGTCGCGGCGTCCCAGGCCGTCACGTCGGGTTTGGTGGAGACGGTGAGGTCCTGCAGGCGCCGCAGTGCGTTGATGTACCGCTCCAGCCCGGGTGGCGCGTCCAGCGGTCTGACGTCGGGAAATCCGCCCTGCCTCGCAGCAGCCCTCTCGGCCGTGTCGGTCATGACTTCCCTTCAGCCCATGCTTCGAGCAGTTTGTCGGTGCTGGTGATGGTGGGCAACGGCGACAGCGAGTTGGGGTTTCATGCGGAGGCGCTGACTTCCGGTGGCACGTCGTAGAAGTTCTGCGCCCATTTCCGCAGCGCCATATAACCTTTCGCATCCACCTTGGACAACGCCGGACGTTCTACGTATTTCTGATATCGCCAGATTTCCAGATCGTCGAAGACGGTAGACAAAAACTGCCGCTCGATGAGGTCACGCAACTTGCCCTCGGGTACGTCAGCGGTGTCGCCCGGGATCCGTGGCCACCAGATCGAGTAGAACAGGTCCGAACACTCATCGTCGACGGGCGTGCAGGTGAAGATCAGTCGGTGGTTCTGCGCGCCCTCGAAGACGCTGATCGCTCCGCCGAGACCGAACAGGTGGCTGTGGAACCGCAGCGCGAGATCGTCGGGGTTGTCGCTGCGCGCATCCGGCCAACCCGCGGTGAATTGCCATTCGGGTCCGACGATATTCCAGTCCAGCACCCTCGGCGTGACCGTGGCGTGGTGGACGTACTCGAAATGTGCACTGTCGGGCGCATTTTCGGCGACGATCTGTGGGTGCACGGGTTCGCGCTGCGCACGCCGGGAGAACTCCGGATACGCCCGGTAATAGCCCGCCGGGTCGGTCTCGAACTGCGGGAATTTCAGGAAGATATCCGGCATCTCCCACTGCGGTTCCTTGCCGTCGGGGTGATGCCAGGCGAACACGCAGTCGTACTGCTCCATCACCGGGTACGTCTTGAGCCTCAGCGCGCGGTTCGGCCGGTCAGGCTGGTAGGGGATGTACCGGTTGGTGCCGTCCGGGCCCCAGCGCCAGCCGTGAAACGGGCACTGCACACAATCGCCGACCACTATGCCGCCGTGGCCGATGTGCGCGCCGAGGTGCTTGCAGTGCGCTTCCAGGACATGGAGTTCACCGGACTCGTCGCGATAGGCGACCAAGTCTTCGCCGAAATAGTGCAGAGGACGGACCTCGCCCACCGGAAACTCGGGGGACCACCCGATCATGAACCACCCGGTGACCTTCCAGGTGAACGGAACCTTCACGCGGTCGCCTTCCGACTAGCGGCTGATACTTAATCCATTACAGTATAGATTTCAGCAGGTCGGCAAAATTTCGTCCAGCGCGGCAGGGGAGCGAGATGACTCAGGCGGCTCAAGAGGGCACCGCCGATCGAAGGCGTAGAAGGGGTTGCCACGATGCATCACTGCCACACCCTGGAGCTCATGCTCACGTCAGACACCACCGCGACTGGCAACTGGGCGATGGAAGACCTGCTGATATTCCCCGGCGCACGACGGCCAAGCGAGTGATAGGTAGGTGATTGGTGATGTCGTTGGCAACGCGCGGGCTAGGCATAACTCGTGAACTGGGTATGGTGCTGCCACGCACAATTTCTGGTTTGAACGCCGCAATCGGCGAGGCGGCTGCGACGGTCCCTGCCTCCCGCCGCGGTGTGCGCGAGTTCGGCGAGGTTTTCCTGGACGAGCTTGTGCTGACCGGCTTTTCGGTGTTGAACAATGGAATCCCGCCGATGGTGCGGACATTGGGCGGCTGCATCCCGGCGGCCGAGGAGTTGTCGGCCCTCGGCATCGACGGCGCGCATGCCGATCCGGCCCCGCTGCGGGTGCGCGACATCACGCGACGCCGGACTGCCAACTTCAAATACGAGAAGATGACGTTCGAGCACGATCCCGCGCTGCCGAAAGTGCTCGCGGACGAGGGATTTGGCGGCCCGTCGCGCGCGGCGGTGCACCTGTGCCGGCATCGTTCGCCCGGCCCGGATGGCCCGCGGCCCTGGTTGGTCTGGATTCACGGCGCCGGTCAAGGCAGGCCGGAAGACATGCTGATGTCGCGGATCGACCGGATCTATCACAAGCTGGGCTTCAACGTGGCGATGACCATTCAGCCCGGCCACGGTAGTCGGCGCGGGCATTGGCCGACGTACCCGGACATGGATCCGCTGGGCAATGTGGCGGGCATGATGCGGTCGGTGTCCGAGGCTCGCACCGTGGTGCGCTGGGCCCGCAAACAGGCCAGTGCCGTTGTCGTACTCGGTGTTTCGATGGGCAGTCCCGTTGCCGCATTGGTGTCGCACCTCGAGCGGAACATCGACGGGGTCGCGCTGTTGACGCCGATCCTAGGTCTCAACTCGATGATCGCCCGGCACCTGGACCGATCGGGTTCGTCGAAAAGCGAGTACCGCACACTGCTGCAGTCTGAGGTGGTTTCGCAACTGACCACGGTGATCGACCCGCTGCTGGCCGACCCGGCGCCGCCACCGCATCGCCGTCTGATCGTCGCCGCCCGGCACGACCGGATGGCGATGCTCGAACCGGCACTCGGCTTGCAGGAGAGGTGGAATGGCCAGCTGTACTGGTACGCCGGTGGCCACGTCAGCCATGTGATGTCCGGCCAGGTGCGTCAGGTCACCGAGCGCTTCCTGCGCGAGGTCGCGGGAGAAACTAGGGCAGGATGACCGTCCGGGTCACCGGTTCAGCGACGGCCTGCCGGCTGGACAGACTGCGCCGCAGCGAGGACAGCAGCGCGTCACGGGTCTCGCGGGGGTCGATGAGTTCGTCGAATCCCATACCTTCGGCCGACCGGTAAGAGGCTTGCAGCTCGGCGTTGCGCAGCTTGTCCGACAGATCCTCACCCGCGTGCGAGGCGCGACTGAGTGCCGCGGCACTCATGGCGCCCATGGTGGCGCCCGGGTAGGCAAAGGTCGCTGACTGGTGGTCGAAGCCGAGCAGCGACATCACCATGGAGCCGAAGCCGTACGCCTTGCGCAGCGTCACGTGCAGCTTGATCGTCGTCGCGGCGGTCTGGGCGGCGAACATCCGTCCGCCGCTGCGCAGCACGCCGCGGCGCTCTGACCGACTGCCCGGCAGCATGCCCGGGTTGTCGGCGAAGAAGACGATCGGCAAGTGGAAGGAATCGGCCACCAGGATGAAATGTGCTGCCTTGTCGGCGGCGTCGGCATCGATGGACCCGGCCAGCACCTGCGGCTGATTGGCGACGACGGCGACGGGATGACCGCCGAGGTGTGCCAGCGCGCAGATGATCGCCCGGCCGAACGTCGGCTGGACTTCGAACCAGTCCGGCCGGTCGAAGACCACGTCGAGCACCGCGCGCATGTCGTAGACCCGGCGGTTGTCGCGGGAGACGATGTTGAGCAGTTCCGGCGTGGGTCTCGGTTCGGACATCTCATCCGGCTCCAGCGAGGGTGGGTATGACCACGCACTGGGCGGAAAGTACGAGAGATAGCGGCGGATGTCGTCGATCACCGATTCGTCGTCCTCGGCGACGTTGTGGATCACCCCGCTGGGTAGCGCAACGTCGGGTCCGCCCAGATCTTCTTTCGAAATGTCTTCGCCTGTCGACTCTTTGACGACGGGCGGGCCCGCGGTGAAGATGGTGCCGTTTCGGCTCATGATCCGGAAGTCACACACCGGGGCAACGAGCGCGCCATGCCCGGCCGACGGCCCGAGTACCGCGGCTACGGTCGGCACCCGTCCCGAGCACTGGGTCTGGGCGAGCAGGTCGGTCGGCGAGCGACCGTAGTGTCCGCCGGTCGGCCGAAAGCCCGCGCCGTCCAACAGCATCACCAGCGGAACCCGGTCGCGCACTGCCAGTTCGGCGATCCGATACCGCTTGGAATTGCCCCCCGGGCCGATACTTCCGGCCAACGTGGTGAAGTCCTCCGCGCCGACCAGCACCGGTACGCCGTTGATCAAGCCCGAACCGGTGACGATCGCGTCGGCCGGGACCTCGCCGCCGACCAGGGTGCCCATTTCCCGGAAGGTCCCCGGGTCCAGCAGGCGGTCTATCCGGGCACGCGCATCCAATTTGCCCTTGGCGCGGTGCTTGTCGAGGCGTTCGGGTCCCCCCATGCCCACCGCGTGCTGACGGCGCCGGTCGAGATCCTCGAGCGTCTCCTGCCAGTCCTCGGATTTGGCCATGCCAGTCGTCCTCCCTCGCTGCCGGGCGGTCGCTACATCGTACGTGACGTTGACCCTACCGAATCGCTTACTGTAGCTTTTCCGTTTATGGTGCACGGGGGCTCGGAGCTGGCATCGGTACCGGGTCTGAAGATCGATGGCGGCATTCCCAACCGGCTGGATCGGGTGGTCGAGGCGGCCCGCGACCTCGAAGATCAGGGCTACGACGGCGGCTGGACGGCCGAGACCAGCCACGACCCGTTCCTGCCGCTGCTGCTGGCCGCCGAACATACGTCGCGCATCGACCTGGGCACCAATATTGCCGTGGCGTTCGCACGTAACCCGATGGTCGTGGCCAACCTGGGCTGGGACTTGCAGGCCTATTCGCAGGGCCGGTTCATCCTCGGGCTGGGCACCCAGATCCAGGCCCACATCGAGAAGCGTTTCAGCATGCCCTGGAGCCACCCCGCCCGACGGATGCGGGAGTTCGTGGCTGCGCTGCAGGCGATCTGGTCGACGTGGCAGGACGGCACCAAGCTGCGTTTCGAGGGGGAGTTCTACACCCACAAGATCATGACCCCGATGTTCACGCCCGAAGCCCATCCGCACGGTGTGCCAAAGGTGTTTCTGGCGGCGGTCGGCGAAGTGATGACGGAACTGTGTGGCGAAGTCGCCGACGGTCATCTCGGTCACCCGATGGTCTCGAAGCGCTACCTCACCGACGTGACGATGCCGATATTGCTGCGTGGCCTGGCTCGCTCCGGTCGTGACCGCGCCGACTTCGAAGTATCTGCCGAGGTGATGGTGGCAACCGGCACCGACGACGACGAACTGGCCACCGCCAAAGCGGCCACCCGCAAACAGATCGCCTTCTACGGCTCCACGCCGGCGTACCGCAAGGTACTCGAACTGCATGGCTGGGGCGACCTGCACGAAGAGTTGCATGGCCTCTCCAAGCAGGGCGAGTGGGACGCCATGGGGTCGCTCATCGACGACGAGATCCTGGGCACATTCGCGGTCGTCGGCCCGGTCGCCGAAGTCGGTGCCGCCCTGCGCAGCAGGTGTGAGGGCGTGGTCGACCGCGTGCTGCCGATCTTCTACTCAGCCTCGCGTGAGTGTATTCGCGCCGCACTGACGGAGTTTCGACCATGAGCGCGCCGACCAAGGATGAAGCCGCCAGGGTGCTGGCTGATCCTCAGGCCTACACCGACGAGCGGCGCCTGCATGCGGCATTGACCCACCTGCGCGCCACCGCGCCGGTGTCGTGGGTGGAAGTGCCGAATTTCCGGCCGTTCTGGGCGATCACCAAATACTCCGACGTCATGGACATCGAGCGCGCCAACACGCTGTTCACCAACTGGCCGCGGCCAGTGTTGGCGACCATCGAGGGCGACGAGATGCAGGCCGCCGCGGGCGTGCGCACCCTGATCCATCTGGACGACCCGCAGCACCGGGTGGTGCGTGCCATCGGTTCCGACTGGTTTAGGCCAAAAGCGATGCGGGCGTTGAAGGTTCGTATCGACGAGCTGGCCAAGAGCTACGTCGACAAGATGCTGGAAGTCGGGCCGGAATGCGACTTCGTCCAGGAGGTCGCGGTCAATTTCCCGCTCTACGTCATCATGACGCTGCTCGGCATCCCGGAAGCCGACTTCCCGCGCATGCTCAAGCTGACCCAGGAACTGTTCGGCGCCGATGACAGCGAATACAAGCGCGGCACCACCACCGAAGAGCAGCTACCGGCGCTGCTGGACATGTTCGGCTACTTCAACGGGGTCACCACCTCCCGGCGGGAGAAACCGACCGAGGATCTGGCATCGGCGATCGCCAACGCGCGCATCGACGGCGAGCCACTGTCGGATCTCGAGACGGTGTCCTATTACTTGATCGTGGCCACCGCCGGTCACGACACCACCAGCGCCACCATCTCCGGCGGGTTGCACGCGCTGATCGAGAACCCGGATCAGTTGCGGCGACTACGGGACGACCTCGGCCTGATGCCTCGGGCAACCGAGGAGATGATTCGCTGGGTCACCCCGGTCAGACACTTCATGCGCACTGCCACCGCCGACACCGTCGTGCGAGGAGTGCCCATCGCCGCGGGCGAATCCGTGCTGTTGTCGTACGTGTCCGCCAATCGGGATGAGGACGTATTCGACGACCCGTTCCGCTTCGACATCGAGCGTGCGGTCAACAAGCACGTGGCCTTCGGTTACGGAGTGCACTTCTGTATGGGTGCGGCGCTCGCCCGCATGGAAGTCGGCAGCTTCTTCGCCGAGTTACTGCCCAGGCTGAAATCCATTGAATTGAACGGTGATCCAGAATATGTCGCCGCGACATTCGTCGGTGGCCTCAAACACTTACCGGTGCGTTACTCGTTCGCCTGAGCCTGGCCATTAACCTTAAGCCTGGTTAAATTTCCGGTGGAGGTCACCAGTGATATGACGTCAAGGACGATTGTCATTACCGGCGCCAGCGATGGCATCGGAGCAGCGGCCGCGCGCCGCCTGCGCCAAAGCGGCGACAACATCGTTGTGATCGGCCGTTCGCAGCCCAAGACCGCGGCCGTCGCCGCGGAGTTGGACGCCGACCATTTCGTCGTCGACTTCGCCGACCTGGCCCAGGCGCGGGCGTTGGCGGACAAGCTCAAATCCGCGTACCCGCGTATCGACGTGCTGATCAACAACGCCGGCGCCATGGGAACCAAGATCCACCTGACTCCCGACGGTTACGAGCACACCTACCAGGTCAATTATCTGGCGCCGTTTCTGCTGACCACCCAACTCATGGACGTGCTGGTCGATTCCCGCGCCACCGTCGTCAATACGACCAGCTCGTCGCACCTGCTGGTGCTGCGGGCGTCCGTCGACGACCTGGAGAACACCGCGAGTCGACGTCCCAGCACTGCCTATGCACTGTCCAAGCTGGCCATCGTGCTGTTCACCAAGGAAATGCACCGGCGCTACGAACGCGGCGGACTGTCCGTGGCGACCGTGCACCCCGGCTACGTCAACTCCAACTTCGGGCCGGCCTCGGGATCGCGGTTCCTGGCGTTCATGGACAGGTACACACCGACCGAGCGGTTCACCGCGTCGTCGGAGGAGGGCGCCGAGCAGTTGATCTGGCTGGCATCGAGCCGGCCCGGCGTGGATTGGGCTGCGGGCGAATATTATTCGCGGCACAAGATCGCCAGAGCCAACCGCTTGGCCAGGAATCCCCAGCTGGCCGGCGAGCTCTGGGAACGCACGCTGGCCACGGTCGCAAAGCATTAGCGGGCCAGCCCGCTGGCGCGCAGCACCGCGCACAGCGCGTCCACCGCGGCGCCGAACGCGTGCTCTGCCGGCGTACCGAAGTTGACGACGATGCCGTCCTCGGGCGCATCCCGGCCCGTGGCGTCGGAATCAGCCGCCGGATGACGGAACCAGGACAGCCCGGCCAGCGCCACCCCCGCACCTGCCGCCCGGCGCAGCACATTGTGCTCGGCTCCGTCCGGCAGCGTCAGCAGCAGGTGCAGTCCGGCGGGTAGTCCGGCGACGCCGACGTCGAATCCCTGCAGCGCTTCGAACAGCACTTCGCGCCGGCGCCGATATACGGCCCGCATCCGGCGGATGTGCTTGTCGTACTGCCCGCAGGTGATGAAGTCGGCCATCGTCAGCTGATCGATCCCGTTCACGTAGAACTGCTGACCGCCGCCCGCGGCGACGACGTCGTCGACCAACTCGTCGGGTAGAACCATCCATCCCAACCGCAGCACCGGCGCCAGAGTCTTGCTGACCGACCCCAGATAGGCCACCCGGTTGGGATCAAGCCCCTGCAGCGCACCGACGGGCTGTCGGTCATAGCGGAACTCGCCGTCGTAGTCGTCTTCGATCACGTATCCGCGTGTTCGTCGTGCCCACGTCAGCACTGCGGTGCGCCGCGAAGGGGCCAGAAAGACACCGTGCGGGAACTGGTGGGCTGCGGTGATCAGTGCCGCCGGTGTATCCAGGCTATCGAGTTCGGAGACCTTCGCGCCGAGTTCGTCGACACCGATCGGGGCGGTTGTCCCGCCCAACGCCGCGATGGCTTCCCGGAAAACGAAGAGGCCGTCCACCTCGACGGCGATCGGTCGCGGCCCACTGAACACCCGGGTCAGCAGTTCGACGCCGTGGCGGGTACCGGCACAGATCACGATGGAATCGGGCGACGTGCGCACCCCGCGCGCACGGCCCAGGTACTCGGTGAGCGCCTCGCGCAGCAGCGGGTGGCCGCGTGGATCACCATGAGCCAGAGCCGAATTGGGCGCCTCGGTCAGGGCTCGTCGGGCCGACGCCAGCCATTGGGTCCGCGGGAAGGCGGATACATCCGGGGTGCCGGGCATCAGGTTGTGCCGGGACACGCCGGCGGTGCCCCGGGGACGTACCGGTTCGGCCGGCCGCCCGGCATTGACCACCCAGGTCCCTGAACCCTGCCGCGAAGCCAGCCAGCCTTCGGCGACCAACTCGGCGTACGCCTCGGCCACGGTGTTTCGGGCCAGGCCCAGATCAGCGGCAAGCGTTCGGGCCGGGGGAAGCACGGTGTTCACCGCCAACTGACCCGACCGAACGGCGTCGCGCAGCGCGCCGATCAGCATTTCGCGCACGCCTCGGGCGCCGGGGCGGACCGCCTCGCGCAGGTTCAGATGCAGGTCGCGCCCGCCTGAATTGGCCCACGAAGTCACGTCAATATTGCACCATGAACTTGGGCTTTTGCCGAATAGCATCGAAGTATGACCAACACACTGGAACACCAGACCGAAGACCGCGTGAAGATGTACCGGGTATCGCCGGAGGTCTATAAGGCAATGCTGGAACTGACCAACGCGGCGTCGCAAGACGTCGATCCCGACCTGCACGAGCTGATCAAAATCCGTGCCTCACAGCTGAACGGCTGTGCCTTCTGCCTCGACATGCATACCCACGACGCACGCAAGCGCGGCGTCAGCGAACAGAAGCTCACCCTGGTTTCTGTCTGGGAGGACACCGGAGATTTGTTCAGCGAGCAGGAGCAGGCCGCACTGGCGCTGACCGAGGAGATCACCGAACTCACCGGGCGCGGCCATGTCTCCGACGCGGTCTACAACCGGGCCGCGACCGCGTTCTCCGAGCGCGAGCTCAGCCAGGTGATCGCGGCAGTCATGACGATCAATGCGTGGAACCGGATTGGGGTCGCTACCCGGCTCTCACCACCGAGGCGGTAATACTGGATGCGGTACCGGAAGGGGAATTCGTGCTGGGTGTTCATCACGCCGCAATCTGTACTGCCGACATCGGACAGGCTCTTCGCTTCTGGCGAGACGGGCTGGGTTTGACCGAGTTGTTCGACCACACCTTCACCGGTGACTGGCCAGAACTGTTCGGAGCCAAGACAGATCAGCTGAGATCGATCTTTCTCGGCGATCCCCAGGCGCCCGACGGCGGCATCGTCGAGTTGGTGGAGTTCTTCGGCGCCGGCGAAGCGGCGGCGACGAAGACCGAGCCCCGGCACGGATTCTTTCTGCTGTCACTCGAGCGCGACGTCGACACCACCCTGTCCGCACTGGCCGACCTGGGGTTCACCGATGGTGTCCGCCAGATCACCATGCCGGCTCCGGCCGGAAAGACCGTTCCCATGGCCGTGATCACCGCGCCGGACGGCGTACTGGTCGAACTGATCGGACCCGCGGCATGAGCGCCACGACAGCTCTGGTGACCGGCGGTGGCTCCGGAATTGGGAAGGCCACTGCAGCGCTGCTGCGCGAGGCCGGCTACGACGTCGTGACGTGGGACCTCAAGGACGGCGATATCGATTGCGATATCAGCGATTCCGACGCCGTCGCGGCGGCAATGGAACAAACCATCCAACAGCACGGCGTGCCCACGCGGGTCGTTGCGTGCGCGGGCATCGGGTCATCGGGCCTGCTGCTGAATCTGCCACTCAAAGAGTGGGATCGGGTGCTGTCGGTCAACCTCACCGGCACCTTCTACACGATCCGGGCGGCCGCGCAAGCCATGATCGGCGCGGAACTGGAAGGCTCGATCGTGGTGGTCTCGAGCATCAGCGGCACCGTGGCCGATCGCGATATGGGCGCCTACTGCGTATCGAAGGCCGGCCTGGACATGCTGATCAAGGTGGCGGCTGCGGAGTGGGGTATCAGCGGCATCCGGGTCAACGCGCTTGGGCCCGGTGTTACCCGGACGCCGATGCTGCCCAACGCCGAGGGGTGGCCGTCCGGCTGGGTCGACGGCATCGCCAAGCGGACGGCGTTGCGTCGCCTGGGTGAGCCCGAGGACGTGGCCGAAGCCATCGTGGGTGTTCTTGAAATGTCTTGGGTGACTGGGCAAGTGGTGCACGCCGACGGTGGTCTTGCCCTGCACAGTCCGATCGATTCGTACGGGCAGGTCGAGAAGCTGATGAGGTTGAAGAAGCTGAAGGAACTCCACGAGCAGAGGCAAAAAGCTCAAGAGGCTTAGTGGCAATTGGCGAAGGTGGCAGAGGCGACGACCTTGGGGTGATGGCGGGTCGTTTGCTCTTCTCGGTGCAAGGCGAACTCTTTCAGCGTTTGCGCGACGAGGGCTTCAATGACATCGTGCCGCGCCATGGCGTGGTGTTGGCGTATCTGCGGCCTGAGGGCATCCGCGGCACCGAGCTGGCGCGTCTGTCCGGCCAACTGAAGCAAGTCGTGGGCGTCATCGTCGATGACCTCGAAAAGCTGGGTTACGTCGAACGAACGCCCGATCCGGAAGACCGTCGAGCCAAGCTGATCGTGCCGACCGCGCGCGGACGCAAGCAGATGTCGGCTGCCGACTCCATCATGGCCGATATCATGAAACGGCACTCGCGCAACCTCGGCGCGGCGAACTTCCGGCAGTTTCTTGCTGATTTCCGCACCGTCATCGCACATCAGCGCGCCTTTGACACACCGGCCTCCGGCGAGTAGTAAGTTATTTTGATAGTAAGTTTTGTTTACTACTTTGTGGAGGGGCATCTTGAAGATCGGCATCGTCGTTGGATCAATCCGGCAGGGTCGTAAAGGGGCGGACGTCGCCGACTGGGTGGCCACGCGTGCGGCCGAAGTCGCGGACGCAACATTCGAGGTGCTCGATCTCAAAGAGTTCGATCTGCCGTTCATGACGTCGTCGACGTTGCCTGCCATGGCGAATCGGCAGTACGAATCGGACGAAGTGACGCGCTGGAGCAAGGCCGTGGACGCCTGCGACGGCTTCATTTTTGTCAGCCCGGAATACAACTATGGCCTTCCGGGTGCTTTCAAGAACGCCGTCGACTCGCTTGGGCCGGAATGGAATCAGAAGACGGTAGGTTTCGTCGCATACGGCGCCGACGGTGGCAGTCGGGCCATCGCGCAGTGGCGCCAGGTCGTCGCCAATTTCGAGATGCTCGACGTACGCGCGGCCGTGGGCCTTTCGATTTTCCGCGAGTTCGACGAGACCGGTTTCGTTCCGGAGCAGCGTCGCGCCGATGAACTGAAGGTGCTTCTGGGTCAACTCATTTCGCTGACGGGGAAGGTCCGTGGGCCGCGCTAGTCGAGACCGTAATCGATTACGCCCCGGACGATTTCACCGTTGAGCAGGTCGGCGTAGGCGTCATTGATCTCATCGAGGCGGTAGCGCCGGGTGATCATCTCGTCCAACTGCAACTGCCCGGTCTGATACAGCCTGGCCAGGCGGGCTACGTCGGCTTTGGCGTTGCAGGAGCCGAAGATGGTGCCGGCCAACGTCTTGTTCATCAGGATGAAGTCCTGCAGATCGATGTTCACCTTGTGCGTCAGTTGGGACGTCATTCCGGTCAGCACACAGGTGCCACCCTTGCGGGTGAGCTTCACCGCGTCGCGGACGTCGTCGGCGGTGATCAGTGAAGGCGACACCACCACGGAATCGGCCATCACCCCATAGGTCAAGTCGCGTACCAGGTCCAGGGCCTCGCCCACCGATGCGACGCTGTGCGTGGCGCCGAACTGCAACGCCGACTTCTGTTTGAACTCCACCGGGTCGACGGCGACGATCTGCGCCGCGCCGTTGATTCGGGCGCCCTGGATGGCGCCCGTGCCGATGCCGCCGGCGCCGATGACGACCACGACGTCGCCGCCACGGACGTTGGCCCGATTCGCCGCCGACCCGTAACCGGTCGGGATTGCACAGGAGAGCAGCGCGCTCGGCACCAGCGGCAGGTGCTGCTCGATCTTCACCAGCGAATTCACCGACACCACAGTGTATTCGGCGAAGGCACCGACTTTGGCCAGGTGGCCCAGTGGGCGTCCGTCGGAGGTGTGATGGCGGAACGTTCCATCGGTAGGCATGCCCGGGACCATGGTGCCAATACCCTTGTCGCACAGGTACTCCATGCCGGTCGCACACCACCGGCATTGTCCGCAGACGGCGACGAATGTCATCACCACGTGGTCGCCGACCGCGAAATCGGTTACACCGTCGCCAATTTCGCGCACGATTCCCGAGCCCTCGTGCCCGCCGATCATCGGAAACATGGTGGGTAGCCCAAGCGATGCCAGCACTTCGTTGGGTGCGGACATGTCGCCCTTGAGGATGTGGTCGTCGGAGTGGCACAACCCGGCGGCCGCGACCTGGATCAGGGCCTCGCCGGCACGCGGCGCATCGAGCTCGAACTCTTCGACCGACCACGGCCCGCCGACGTCGTGCAGGATCGCGCCCCGGCTTTTCATGCGAGAGGGGTGAAGGTGACGGGCAGCTTGTTGGGGGAGCGGAAGATGAGCCCGACGATCTTGGACTCCTCGCCGGTTCCGTCGTCGGATTGCAGGGCCAGGTTCTCCACCCGGTCGAACAGGCTGTTCAGCATCACCCGCGTCTCCATCCGGGCCAGGTGCATGCCGAGGCACATGTGGATCCCGCCGGCGAAGGCGATGTGGGCCTGGCGCTTGCGCCGAATGTCGAAGGTGTCGGCATTGGGCCAACGGGTCTCGTCGCGGTTGGCCGACCCCATGCACATGTCGACCTGCGCTCCGGCCGGGATGGTCTTGCCGCCCATTTCGATTTCTTCGGTGGTGGTCCGCATGACCATGGTCAGCGGAGTTTCGTAGCGCAGGCCCTCCTCCATGGCCGCCGGTATCAGGGACCGATCCTCGTAGACCATCTGCAGTTGCTCGGGGTGGGTCAGCAGCGCGTAGAGCAGGTTGCCCGACGAGCGGTACGTGGTTTCCAGGCCGGCGGGCAACAGCAGGCGCAGGAACGCGATGATGGCTTCATCGGTGAGCCTCTCGCCGTCGATCTCGGCAGTGCACAGGTCGCCGATGATGTCGTTGGTGGGCTTGCGGCGACGTTGTTCGACCTGGTTTTGGAAGTACCCGTGCAACTCTGCCGCTGCGGTCAGCCCCGCCATGATGTCGGTCGGGATCGAGATGATGTCGAGCGAGAGACGTCGAAACAGGTCGAGATCCTCGGGTGGCAATCCGAGCAGTTCGGAGATGATTCGGGTGGGAAACTCGAACGTCAGCGCCTTGACCAGGTCGGCGTGGCCGTCGTTCTTGATCTCGTCGATCAGCTGGTCGCAGACCGGCCCGATCACCGAGGGTTCCCAGCGTTCCAGCGCTGTAGCCCGGAATGCCTTGGCCACCAGGCTGCGATGGTCGTGGTGCTCCTTGCCGCCCATCGCCAAGATGGTGTGGCCCATGACCAGACCAATGGTTTTGTCGTACTCGGCCGAGGTGAAGATGCGGTCATCCCGAAAGCCTTGGAACACGCCGTCGTAGCCGAACAACACCCACTCGTCGCTCGGCCGCAGTTCCTCCGGCATTTGCTCGGAGTCCATGAAAGAGCCATGCCAGACCGGGTCGGTGTGCCGCATCTGCTCGAAGAATGGATACGGGCTGGTTTCCCCGGTCATGTCGAGGGTGATGGGCGCGCCGCCCGGGTCAGTGCTGAGCGTCATCAGCGCTCCTCTCTGAGCAACCGAGTTAGCCCGTGCACGCGGGCCGGATGACGGATTGTCGCTATCATAATATAAATAGCAACTAAGCCCAACGACGGGCGGTCGTAGTACAGCGGGAGGCGGTGACCGGGTGCCGCAGCGTCAACTTGTGTGTTCCCTGGACGAGCTACCACCTGGGACAATGAAGCTGGTAGACGTCGGAAAATTCGGAGTGGGCGTGTACAACGTGGCCGGTTCGCTATACGCAATCGTGAACTACTGTTCGCACGAGGGCGCGCCGCTGTGTCTCGGACTGGTGGGCGGCACCAACGAATTCGCCCCTGGCGAAGTCGACCGGCTACGTCGCGTCCGTGACGGCCAGATCGTCCGATGTCCTTGGCACAATTGGGAATTCGATATCACGACGGGCCGTAACGTCGCCGACCCGAGCAGGCGCATCCGCACCTATCAGGTGGACGTCACTGACGGGGAGGTGTACGTCACCGCATGATCAGCCCGATCATCGATACGAATGTGCAGCCGCACTTCCGCTACAACGCCGAGATTCGGCGATATCTCCCGGCGCCGCACAAGCTGAGGTCGATCCCCGATGTGGAACAGCAGTGGTACCAGGCGCCCGGGGGCGATTACCGCGAGGATCTCTATGGCGACGGGTACCCGGGCTCTGATCCCGACACCGTTGTTCGGCATCTGTTCGACGAAGCCGGGGCGAGTTACGCGATTCTGAACCCGCTCACCCGCGGCAACATTGCCGACTATCTGCTGAACAGCCGGATCTGTGCCGCGGTGAACGACTGGCTGCTGGATCGGTGGCTGGATGCCGACACGCGGTTCCTGGGGTCGATCCGGGTCAATCCGGAAGACCCCAGGGGAGCCGTCGCCGAGATCGAACGCCTGGCCGGCCACCCGAAGTTCGTCCAGGTCGGCGTGCCGATGCAGTCACGGGAGCCCTATGGCAAACCGATGTTCGAGCCGATCTGGGAGGCCGCCGCCGCGCACGGGTTACCGGTGGCGGTGCACATCAACGGCGGCAACGGTGTCGACCACGCACCCACGTTCGCCGGGCACGCCCACACCTACCCGGGCTACGCGGCGTTCATGCCGCTCAACTACTTCGTCCACTTGGCCACCCTGATCGTCGAGGGCACCTTCGGCCGGCATCCGGATTTGAAGTTCGTGTTCGCCGACGGCGGCTACGACATCCTGACGCCGCTGATGTGGCGGCTGGACACGTTCTGGTTGTCGATGCGCGATCAGACCCCGTGGGTGGACCGTTATCCCAGCGAATATCTGCCGGGCCACGTGCGATTCTGTTCCTCGGCGTTTGACGGTGCCACCGATCCAGGGCAGATGCAGCGCTGGATGGAGTTCTCCGGCAAGGCCGATCTGGTGATGTACGGATCGGGCTACCCGCACTGGTCGACGACGGTGCCCGAGGTGGCGGCCGGCGGGCTGGATGCCGAGCAACGCGCAAAAGTGTTGTGGCAGAACGCCAGTGAGTTGTATGGATTGACAGTAAGTGAAGGAAGTGCGCCATGACGATCGTTGAACCCCTGGACGTCCGAGCCGACCAGCAAGAGATTGCAGTGGCCGTCGTCGACACCGATGTGCACCCGCTGCCAGTTTCGGGCGAGGTGCTCAAGGCCTACGCTCCGGCCGAATGGGTGGACAAGATCTGGCCGAGGGGCAACGCGGTTTCGGCGGTGCCGCATTTCTACGACACCCCGGATTCCTACAAGACCATGTCGTTGCGAATGGACTCGCACCCGCCGAACGGTGGTGTCGCCGGCAGCGACCCGGACTTCGCGGCACAGCAGCTGCTCGTCGACGCCGGCGTGCACATCGCATCCCTGGAGCCGATGTGCGACGCCCAGTTGCCGCAGGCCGAGCATGTGCTGAAGTCGACCTACAACGACTGGCTGGCCGACGTCTGGCTGGACAAGCACAACGCGCACGGACGCTGGCGTGGCTCGATCAGCGTGAGCGCGCAGACACCCGAGGAGTCCGCACGCGAGGTCGAGCGCTGGGCGGGCCATCCGTATATGCACCAGGTGCTGATGACCCCGCAGACTCGCGGAATCCCGTTCGGCAACCCGCATTTCGATCCGCTGTACGCTGCGGCGGCACGCAACGGCCTGCCGATCGCCACCCATCTGATGGGGCAGACACCGTTCGAACTGATCCCGCTGTACCCGGTCGGCAACCCGGCGCACTGGCACGACTTCTTCGCGGCCTGGCCGCTGCTGTACGTGTCGCATCTGATGAGCCTGGTATTCGACGGCGCGTTCGACCGTCATCCCGACCTGCGGGTGGTGTTCATCGAGGGCGGGTTCACCTGGGCCATGCCCGTGATGACCCGAATGGACCGGATCTGGGAAGCGCGACGCGGCGATCTGCCGCATGTGCGGCGCCCTCCGTCGGAGTACGTCCGCGAACACGTTCGGTTCACCACTCAGCCGCTCGAGGACGCCGACACCGTGCAGTTCCGCGAATACCTGCAAATGATGGACCTGGCCGACTGCGTCATGTTCTCGACGGACTATCCGCACTGGAGCTACGACTCGCCGATGTATGCGATCAACCGGTTCCCCCGCGACCAACGGGAGCGGATCATGTGCGGCAACGCGATCGCGCTGTACGGACTGCCGTCGACCGTCAAGGCCCTGCCCGGAGAACGTGTTGGCGGCGGTGGCGCGATCACCGCTTGAAACCCTCATCCGCGAATACGACGAAAAGTGGTCGACGCTGGATTTCGCCGGCGTGGCCGATCTGTGGGTACGCGAGGACCCGCCGCCGGTCTACATCGGTGACGAATACCCGGCTCCGCTGGTCGGCGCCGACCAACTCGACCGGCACTGGGCGCGAGTCGGTAGCCGCCTACGGTCGGCGTCGGTGGCATCCGAACTCTGGTCGGTCGACGTGCTGGCCGGGGGATGGGCGCGCTGCGTTCTGTTGAGCCGATGGAGCTTCACCGGACTCGAATCCGACACTCCAAGGGACGGAACCAGCTGGATCACCTGGCTGCTCGCGACCCGAGACGCGAGGTACCGCATCTTCCACCACATGGAGTCGCAGGTCTACTTTGTAGAGGGTTTACACCCGAGCCGGAACGTCGAGCCGGAAGATAAGAGGGCATGACAGAAACGAATCTGACACGGCCGCAGGGCCTTAGCCGACTCGATCCGTCGGTGCGCGAGACCGCTGCGGAACTGGGCGTCGTCGAATTCAGCGCTGAGTCCCTGGCTGGCGAGCGAGAGCACGCCAACCGACTGGCCGCCGAGCGCGCTGCCTCCGTCGCCACGGACGGGGTGATCGTCGAATCGCGGTCCATCGCGGGACCGGACGGCGGGCAGCTGGGCATCCGGCTCTATCAGGGCGACACCGAGTCGGATGCACCCGTCGTGCTGTACGCCCATGGCGGCGGTTTTGTCACCGGGAATCTGGACACCGACCACGCGCATTGCGTGGATCTGGCGCGTGACGCGAATTGCCTGGTGGTGTCGGTGGACTACCGGCTCGCACCGGAAAACCCGTGTCCCGCAGCGCTCGACGACGTCGACACGGCGCTGCGATGGGTGGTCGACAACAGCGTCGAACTGAACGTGGATGCAACCCGCCTCGCGGTCATGGGCCGTGACGCCGGCGCCGCTCTGGTCGCGTGCCTGGCGCAACGGATGTTCGACAGCGAAGGTCCCGCGATTCTGATGCAGATCCTGCACCAGCCGATGCTCGATGCCGACGCGACGCCCTCACGCCGTGAATTCCAGCGCACACCCGGTCTCAACGGTCCGGCGGTGAGCCGGGCGTGGGGCCACTACCTGGGCCACACCACCACTCCCAGCAGCAACCACGTCCCGGCCCAACGCACGAATCTGGAGGGGCTGCCGCCCACCTACATCAGCTGCTCTGAGATCGATCCCTGCCGGGACGAAGCCATCGACTACGCGAATCGTCTGCTGCATGCCTTCGTGCACACCGAATTGCGCGTTGTGGCGGCCACGTTCAATGGCTTCGATTCGGCGGTGCCGGATTGGATCGTTTCGCAGGAGAACCGGGCTGTGCACGCGCAGTCGTTGCGCCGCGTGTTCACGGTGTAACTAGCGGTAGCAAGCGGGTTGACCGCCTCCTGCTAGATCGGCGTGAACTTGGTGATCAACCATTTCCCGTCGACCAGTGCCATATTCACCAGCACACTGCTGGCTGACATCGAGGGATCTGGGCTGTCCTTGGTGGTGGTGCTCTGGTCGACAAAAATCAGGACGACGGCCGAGGTGGGGTGCAGCTCCTGAACCGCGGCACGCATCACGTGAGCCGAGGTCTTCAGGTTCTTCTGCTTGGCCGCCGGTGCCACGATCTGCTTGGTGAACTGGTCGTAGTAGGACAGGAAGTCTCCGGACAGGTGTGCCCGGGCGGTCGCGAAGTCCTTGTCGAGCGAGTCCGCTGAGTACGACAGCAGCGCGACCGTTCCGTCGGAGGCCGCACCGATCGCCGCGCGGGCGACGGCGGGGCTGGTCTCCTGGTCCGGCTCGTGGTACTGGAAGTACAGCCACAGCGCCACACCGCCGCTGATCACCGCAAGCACGATCAGAATCACCGGAATCGGCTTGACGCTGATCTGCCGTTGCCAGATGTTGCGGATGTTCGGCTTGGGCTTGGCTGGTTCCTTATCGGCGTCGGCCGCCTTGACCTTTGTCGTGACGCTTTCGTCCGGGTCGACTTCGGCTTTGGGTTCGGGGTCGACGTTCTCCGCGTCGGAGTTCACGGAAGGGTCATCGGTCGCGGTGGCGATCACGGTAGTTTGAGATTCGTCGGGGACGTCTTCCTTGGTCAAGTCGACGTCGCGCACGTTATCGCTCACGGTACGAACTCAACTTTCGACATCTTGTACTGTCCGTCCTCTTCGGTCACGGTCACTCGGAGCCGCCAGGTACGCGGTTCGTCCTTGGCGCCCGTCGAATTGGTGACGCGCGAGCTCGCCGCGACCAACACCTGCGCCGTATGGCCGTCCATGGATTCGACGGCGGCGGCATTCACGGTTCCTTCGGTGACCACCTTGGACTGCTCGACCACCTTGGTGAAATCGGTCGCGCGCTGTTGGAAGTCGTCGCGAAATTCGCCGGTGGAACTGTCGATCACCCGCTGGACGTCGTCCTTGGCCTTCTTGTAATCCAGCGAGGTCATGTTGACTACGCCCTGCTTGGCTCCGGCGATGAAGGCCGCGGATTTGTCTTGCCGCTCGGAGGCGTCCTGGTGCTGCCAAACGAAGAAGCAGCTGATGCCGATGAAAACGCAGATCAACAGGGCCGCGGCGATCTGAGCGATCGTGGTGAGATTCGGGACTCGCAGCGACTTGCGCAGCCTGTCCACCCGAGACAACGGCTGCGGGGGTCCCGAAGGCTTGGCTTCGCTGTAGTTCTCCGACTCGTCGTAGTTCTGGGACTCGTCGTAGTCAGCCGACTCGTCGTACTCGGCCGACTCGTCGTACTCCTCCGCGTCGTCGTCGTAGTACTCGTACTCGTCGTCCGACTCGTCTTCGTAGTACTCGGCCTCTTCCAGTTCCTGGGCTGCTGCCGCCGCGGCGAGCGCTTCACGGCGCAACCGGGCTGCCCGGGCCTTGGCGCGGGCCGCAGCCGCGAGTGCCTCGGCCTCGGCCGCCTCGGCCTCGACCTCGGCCAACTCCAGTTCGTCGACGCTCGAAATTGCCGCGTCGTCGTTCGTGTCAGCCATTGCGGCCACCGCTCGTCATTATCGACTGAACTCCCGTATCTCTTACGGTATTGCCCATTGCTAATATCGGAGTCGCCAGCGAATTCCGACAAGGACCGATCAGGCGGATGAAAAGCCACCCAAACTTGCCCCGTTACTTCCTTCGCACCAGCGGAGGAAGCCCATGGGACGTCCGGCCGGCATCATGACCGCTGTCGACTCTCCCGAAAAGATACTCTTTACCTCCACCAGCGAAGCATTTCTGGCCAAACAAGCGTCACTGCGTCATGTGCGGGAACTGCACGCGGCGGGCTCATCATTCGATCCGGCGTGGTGGCGGCGGGCCACTGAACTCGGGTGGACCGGGCTACTGGTCCCCGAGGAACTGGGTGGGGGCAGCGTCTCAGGCGACGGAGTCTCGGATCTGGCCATGATTGCCGAACTGCTCGGCAAAACAGTTGCGCCTGGACCGCTGTACCCGGTCAGCACCGTGCTCGCCGCCCTGGTGGGTTGCTCCGAACGCGATGCGCATTCGGAGTTGATCGACGCGCTGATGTCTGGTGAGAAGGTGGCCTCGTGGGCGGTTTCGGAGCCGAAGCGCGGGTGGGCGCCGCTGGAGCCGACGGTCACGGCGAGCCAAACCGACTCTGGTTTCCGCATTGACGGCACGAAGGACAGAGTCGAAGCCGGCGCTCAGAGCGCGGTGCTGTTGGTGGTGGCGCGTTGCGACGAAGGCGTCCGCCAATTTCTGGTTCCAGCGGATGCGCCCGGAGTGCGAATTTTGCCCCAGCAGTCGATCGACTTGGTCAAGCAGTATGCGCGGGTGGAGTTCGACGGAGTGGTGGTGCAAGCCGCTGCTGCTGTCGGCAGCGCGGCCGAGACCGCCGCTCTGATCGACCGGCAAAGCCAGATCGCCCAGGTGCTGCAGTGCGCCGAGGTGGTCGGTGTGCTGGAAACCGTCTTCGACTTCACCGTCCAGTGGGCCTTCGATCGGCACAGCTTCGGCCGTCCGCTGGCGTCCTACCAGGCGCTCAAACACGGGTTCGCGGATATGAAGATGTGGCTCGAGGCTTGCCGCGCCACAACCGCTGCCGCCGTCGCTGACGTCGCCGCCGGTGCGCCCGACGCGGGCCTTTCGGCGAGCATCGCGAAGTCTTATGTCGGTGAAATGGCCGGCCAGATCGTGCAGCAGTGCGTGCAGATGCATGGCGGCATCGGTGTCACCTGGGAGCACGACCTGCACCTGTATTTGAGGCGAATCACGTTGTACCGGGCCATGTTCGGCACCCCCGAAGAGCACAACATCCGGGTGTTTCAGGCGTCGCTCCGATGACCGCTGCTGAATCGGTCGCTGAGTTCGCCGCCCGGGC
Organism: Mycobacterium sp. IDUB_37; assembly: GCF_055419245.1. NCBI lineage: Bacteria > Bacillati > Actinomycetota > Actinomycetes > Mycobacteriales > Mycobacteriaceae > Mycobacterium > Mycobacterium sp. IDUB_37. The sequence continues at coordinate 39,721 of NZ_JBVAXG010000016.1, forward strand.
TCGCGCCTGGTTGGCGGACAACATGCCGGGCATCGATCCCGAAACTCCGCCGGCGATGCCGCGTGACGCGGAACGATCCTGGCAACGAGCCCGAGACTTGCAAAAGCGCCTCTACGCAGGCGGATTCGCGGGCATCTGCTTCCCGCGTGAGTACGGCGGCCTGGGCTTGGACTATGAGTATCAGCGGGCATTCGACGTGGAATCCCTCAACTACGAGATGCCGCTGATCCTCAACGTCCCGACCTTCGCCATCTGTTGTGCCACCTTGCTCGACACCGGCAACGAAGAGCAGAAGAAGCAGCGCATCGGCGCTGCGTTGCGTGGCGACGAAGTCCTGGTGCAGTTGTTGTCGGAACCCAGCGGTGGATCGGATCTCGCCGGCGTCATCACCAAGGCCGAGCGCGACGGCGACCGGTGGGTGATCAATGGCGCCAAGACCTGGAGCACCAGCGCGTTCGCCGCCGACTATGGATTGTGCCTGGCCCGCACCAAATGGGACGTGCCCAAACACGATGGCCTCACCATGTTCCTGGTGCCCATCAACCACCCGGGAATCACGCTGCGGCGCATCACTCAGGTGAACGGCGGATCGGAGTTCTGCGAGGAGTTCCTCGACGGGGTGGACGTCGGCGATGACGCCGTAGTCGGCGAGGTGAACGGCGGCTGGGCGGTGGCGTCGCGGCAGCTGTACCACGAACGTCGTGCGGTGGGTCAGGGTTCGGAATTCGCCAGCGGGTCCGGCCACGAGGGCGGGCACACCACGCCGGTGGATTATGCCGAACTCGCGGCCAAGACCGGCCAGGCCGACAGCGAGCGAGTGCAGGAGTTGGCCGGCCGCGTGCTGGTGCGCCGCGCCGTCGCCGAGCAATTGATCAGCCACGTCTCGCGTAGCGTCCGGGACGGCACCTTGCCGCCCGCCGGCGGGACGCTGATCCGGCTGTTCCACGCCGAGACCGTGATGTTGGACATGGATGCCGCGCTGGCGATCGGGGGCGCGGCCGGTGTTGTCGGGGACGTCGATAACGGGCTGCAGACCGGGTTGCGGTACCTGTCGCGGCAGTCGGTCGCCATCGGCGGCGGCACCACCGAGATGGCTCGCAACGTAATCGGCGAGCGGGTGCTCAACTTCCCTCGCGAACACGCCGCGGATCGGGGAGTGCCGTTCAACCAGGTGCGGCACGGCCGAGCGCGCTGAGGTCAGTCCTCGACGAACAGGTTGTCCTCCGACGCGCCGCTGGTGACGGGTATCTGAACCAGGGACAAGACGTGATGCGCCGGGCTGCCCGGCGGTGCCACCAGGACACAGTCGCCGCCCTTTTTGCGGGCACGGTCGCGTGCGGCGGCCAGCGCGCTGACCCCGGCCGATCCCAGGTGGGTGACCGCACTCAAATCGATCGTCAAAGATGCTATGCCCGAACGACTTTCGACCGCAATCTGGCGATCCAGGGTAGAAGCGGTGTGTGAGTCGACCTCGCCGCGCACCACGATGTGGCCGGCGTCGGCGACGAGTGAGATGAATTCGCTGTCCATCGTCCGCTGATGGCTGGCTCTGCCGATCACAGTGTCGGTGACGAAGTGCGCCGGGCGGGTGAGGCGGTGAGTAATCGTGGCGGTGGTGCCGTCGGGGCCGTGGGCGACGTGCGATTCGGTCACCAGCGCATCGGCCATCGCAAGGCCGCGTCCGCGACCCTGCTCCCCGGCGCGGTGGTCCTTCCAGCGACCGTGGTCGCGCACGGTCGCCCGTAGTTTGCCGTCACCGCCCAACTCCGCTTCGACCACCACACCACCGGAAACCTCTGTGCTGTAACCGTGTTCGACCGAGTTCTCCACGAACTCCGAAATTGCGTGCACGATGTCGGAGATGTCAACGGCGTCAGCGCCGATCTCGGCGAGCCAGGTCCGTAACCGGGATCGGATTGCCCGCGCGGCGTGGATAGTGGCATCCGAGGTGATGTGCAGCGGCGGTGTCGGAGCGCGACGCTGTGCCGCGAGTAGCGTGACGTCGTCGCTGTAACCGGTTGAGCGCAATAGCAATTCGAGCGTCTCCGAGCAGAGGCGGTCGATGCGTCGGGTGGGCGAATCGATCACGAAGCCGCCGGTGCCGGCCGAGATGCTGGCTGCCAACTCGGCAAATTCTGTGGTGCTCGCGCCCAGCGGTCGTCCCGGGCGTTCGATCAGGCCGTCGCTGTAGAGCAGGACGGTGTCGCCGATGTCGAGAACCTCGCGGCGCACCGGGTAACCGGTTCCGCTCCCGACCGGGCCGCCGCCGGAGGGTTCTACATACCGTGACTCGGCGGTGGCCGTCACCACCAACGGCGGTGGGTGTCCGGCCGTGCAGTAGAGCAATTCGCCGGTGCTGAAGTTCAGTGAGGCGATACAGATGGTCGCCGACTTCGATCCAGTCACCTGCTCGTGGAAGCGGTCGACCGCCTCGAGGGCCTCGCTGATCGTCTGCCCTGCCGTGATCTGCATCCGCAGGGCGGTGCGCAGCTGTGACATCACCGCCGCGGCTTCGACACCGTGACCCACCACGTCGCCGACGACGAGCACCAGGCTGTCCCCGAGAGGAATTGCATCGAACCAGTCGCCGCCGGCAGCGGTGTCCTCGGCCGCGACGAGATACTCAGCGGCGACGTCGGCGCCGGGAACGATCGGGACCGTGGCAGCCAACAGGGCCTGCTGCATGACGGTCGCGGAATCGCGAACGTTGCGGTAGCGCTCCGACAGTTCCTCGACGCGTGCTTCGGCGGCCAGTCGCGTCTTCACTCGGTTGGTGACGTCGTCGAAGACGATTTGCACGCCCTCGATGGACCGGTCGGCAGCACGTCGTGACGTCACCAGAAAATCGAAGTAACGTTCCTCGACCCCGGTGCCTTGCAAGTCGATCTGCAGGCGCCACTCGGACCCGGTCTGTGGCTCGCCGGTTTCGTACACCCGGTCGAACATCTCGTAGATCAGCTGGCCCACCAGCTCCGGGTAGACCTCCCGGGCGGTCTTGCCGACGGTGTTGAGCTGCGGATTGAAGGCACGGAAGGCCGCGTTGACCGCGATGAACCGGTGGTCGGGACCCTGTAGGCCGACCACCATGGCGGGGACGTTCTCGAAGGTGCGCCGGACGTCCTCGGCCGCGCCCACCGTGTTATCCCAGTCCATTTCGGCGACCATTCTGGCCGTACCTCCCGCGGACCGCTGTAGTAAACAAGTCGGTGCCTTGACGTGGCCGTCAAGCAACACTAACTAGATTAGCAATCCGCGGGAGAAGCTGAACGCACTAAATTACGCCGGTATAGAAGCGTGACCAGGCCAGTGGCGATCGCAAGGCCGGCGTAGCCGGTCGCAGCGGTTCGACACCATTAGGCCAGTGGCGATCGCAAGGCCGGCGTCGCCGGTCGCAGCGGGTCGACACCATCAGGCCAGTGGCGATCGCAAGGCCGGCGTAGCCGGTCGCAGCGGGTCGACACCATCAGGCCAGTGGCGATCGCAAGGCCGGCGCAGCCGGTCGCAGCGGGTCGGTACTAGGCCGCGAGCGCGGATTCAGTCGTCGGGTGGACGTGCAGCACGGTATCGAAGTTGCACGCACCGACGATGCGGGCGACGCCGGGGTCGGCACTGACCACGTGCAGCGCGACACCCCGACGGCGGCTCCGCTCGGCCTCGTTGGCCAGCACCGTGAATGCGCAGCAGCCCATAAAGTCCAGGCCACTGACGTCGACGATGATCGATCCGGGATTGAGGGCGGCCGCGGCCGCCTCCGAAACGAGGTCACGCCAGACAACCTCGTTCGAGGCGTCGATCTCCCCGAATGCGCGGACGAGCACTGCCGAACCGCGACGGACGGTGGTCGCCCGCAACGTCCCGGTCGGCTCATGGAGTTCGGCAACCAGTTGGCTGCTCAACGGTACCGGGATGGAAAACGACTCTGCTGGACCCAAATTCATGAAGATTCCCCCGATTCGGTAGCGCCGGGCGAACCCCCCCGGGTGCCCCGTATGCGCCAAAAAGACGAACGTATGCCTTTTGTATAGCAGATATACAAGCCTCGCCTGGGCGAAATGAAGAGATCCGCTGAGGTTCAGGCAGAGATCGGTTGCTATGCCGATTTGGCAGCCGGTCGGGAGATAATCATCAGCTGCATCAGGTTGCCGCCCATGATCTTTTCGACGTCTTCCTGGTCGAAATCAGCCAGCTCGTCGACAAAGGTGATCGGGTCCTTCAACCCTTGAGGCCTCTCCTGGACACTTCGTCAGAAGGTTAATCTCTTGGGCTGGTAACGAAATTACCACTTTCAGCCCTCGGCGGCGGAAGCATTCTGATCGTTCGGGCGGTCGATGATGGCGAAGTTCACGGTCGCGATCGCAGCGAGGTCGGTGTCGCTGTCGCCGTAGATGTCGATCTGCATCACCAAGGAGCGACGCCCGGCGCGCAACACTTTCGGCACGGCCAACGCGGAGCCCTGCCTGATGGGCCGCAGGTAGCGGATCGCCAGGTCGGACGTCGTCATCGCGGTGCCGGGTTTCAGATACTCCAGCCCCAGCTGCCCCCCGGCCACATCGGCGAGCGTGGCGATCAGACCGCCCTGCAGGGCGCCGGAGGTATTCACCACCTGCGGGCTGACCGGCATGGTCATCGCGAATTCACCATCTGACCGGCCGTTATGAAAGCTGGCCGGCCGCAGGCCGATTTGCGCGAAAAGCTCGGCCAGTGAGGGGTCGGATGCGTCGGCGTCGGTGTCGCGGATCCCGAGGGCCCGGCTGCAGAAGTCGTACAGCTGGCCGGCGTCTACCGGGGTGCCGTTCAGCTCGGCGCCCAGCCAGCGCAATCGCTGCGCTCCGATGACCGTCTGCATCACGATCGCCGCGGCCGCTCCGACATCGAGTCCGGCGTCGAAGAGACCCTCCGTTATGCCCTGCCCGACGATGTCGCGGATCAGTCGGTGCAGGGGAGACAACACCCGGGCGTACTCGCGAGGCCGGGTCTCGGCCAGGTGCTGGTTGTAGAGGCTGAGTGCGCGGTTCAGGCTGTCCTGCGTGGTGGATTCCGGTTGGGCGCTGATGCGGTCGAGCACCAGCTTGAGGGCCGCGGTGCTGTCGAGGCCGTTAGTTTCCTCCCGCCATATCTGGGCGGCTTGCGCCATGGTTCTGTCGAACAGCGCAAGTAGCAGTTCGTCCTTGCTACTGAAGTGCTGATAGAACGCGCGTAGTGAGGTTTTGGACCGGGCGACGACTTCCTGCACGGTGAAGTCGGTGCGTCCAGTCTCGCCGAGGATTTCCACCGCGGTTTTGATGAACCGGTCGGCACGGGTGACTTCAACCTGCTCGTTGGGGCCGACCATGGGCGGATTCTCCTCTGCGAGAGCGCTGCGGCAAAGCTTTGAGAATGAGGTTACCGCGCTAGGCCGACGGGACGATCACACGTCCCGGGATTGACGCAGCACTGCAACGTCGGCGGCGATCAGCTGATCGATCCGGTCCCTGAGTAGCTGCCGAGTCATCGGTTTGGCAGATTCGTAGCCCGCGGCATAGAGGTAGTCGCCGTCGTCGGCTACTTGCACCCACACCACCGCGTCCTTCTCCTGATCGACACCCCAATCCCGGGCGGGCCGCCAATGACTCTGCACCGTCGCGTACGCCCGTACCTCGGCTTTGGGCACCGAGACCGGCGGTGTCGACTCAGGGTGCTCGTCGGCGCCGCCGCGCAGGGAGAGCGGTACGTACTCCGGGATCACGACGGCGTCGCGGGTACCCGGATTCGTCAACTCCACCGAAGCGGCGATCGCGGGGCCCAGATCGTAAGGCGACAGGGTGAAGATCTCGACGACGTCGTCGGGTCGCTGAATCGCCAGGAATCCGAGTTGGTCGCAGCGGTGCGCGAGCATCCGCTCGGACGGGGTGTCGCCGCCGACGAACTGCACGCGGCATTCCACCCGCAAGTCTGCGTCGGAAAAGGTAGCGAACCACTTCTTGAAGACCATCAGATCGCCGTGATTGAACCGATCGGGTACGGAGGTGGCGTGGGCGGTGTACTCGTCGAAGTAGGTGAACCGGTTGGGCAACGTGGGAACCAGTGGGAACGGCAGAAATTCGCGGCCCAGAAATTCGTTGATGATGTTCAGGTCCAACAGGTCGATGCGGCCGAGTCGCTTCAAATCCACTGTGGTCGTGGGCATTGGGGCGCTACGAATTACGGTCGGTGGGATTTGGCCGGCGGGGTTCCTCGCCGATCACTGAGGTGACGGCGTCGGCCTCGTCCATCAGTTCTTCACCGTTCTTCGCCACCCGCAAGGCCTTAATCGGCTTGTGCGTCTTGTCGCCGGCGGCTCCGCGGTGCCCTGCGGCCGGTGCACCGGCGCCTCCTGAGGCACCGGCACCGCTTACTCCGGCGCGGGAAGCCGCCGCCGCGGCGCTCGCCACCTTGGCCGCCTGCCCTCCGGTGCCGGCCAGCTTCGCCGGGGTTTTGACGGCCGCCGGATCCCGCCCGCCTCGTCCACCTGTGCCGCTGCCGGTCTTGGACGCGCCTTGCAAGCCTTTCGGGCCGAGTCCCAGCACGCCCTCGGGTAGGCCGCTGCCCTTCTGGGCTCCGGCCAGAGCGTCCAGCGCTTTCTGTCCCGCGTTGCCGGCCTGGCTCCCGGCTTTCTGAGCCTGGTCGCCGGCCTGTTTGGCCGCGTCAGCCGCGCCGTTCGCTGCATCGGTGGGCATCGACGGCATCGACGGCGCCTTGGACGAATCCGCCTGCGTCGCGTCCGGCATCGTGGGAATTCCGGAGCTCAGTCCATTCATCGGCAGTCTGACCGGGCTGCCGCCTCCCGGACCGCCGGGCAATCCACTGCCCGGACGGGCCGGACCGGGCGAACCTACGCCGGGGAGGGCGCTGGAAATGCTGGGATGGCTTGACGCGATCGTGTCGATCGGCGGACGGTACTGCGCCATGATCGGGCCGACCAGCGCGTTCAGCTGATTCAGTGTCTCCTTGTTGTTGGGCTCGTCTGGGTCCAGCATTGCCTGTCGGTACAGCTCCCAATTTTTTGCGAAGTTTCCCTTGGTCGTGGCGAGATCGTTGAAGAAAGCCTCGATGAGGGTCTCCATGGTTCGCGCGTGGGTGCTCAGATCGTCGAGCACGGCGAAAGATTGCTCCAGGTTGGCGCGGAGTGCCTTGCCGAATTCCCCTTCGATTCCCCCGTCGAGCGTCTTCAGCCCGCGTTTGAGCCGGTCCCGAATTCCGTTGATCGTCGAATCCCAGCCGGTGTTGCCGGGACCACTCTCGGTGACGTCCTGGGTGGCCTTGTACCCGTCGAAGTACGTGGGAATCGGGTCGTGCGGAACGGATTTCGAGGCCTTGGAGTGAAGGCCTCTGAGCTTGTCCAGGTCGTTCTGTGGCGCGGCCACGGTTCTGTCGACGGGTGTTCCGGGTGGGGGACCGGGGATGTTCGCAGGTGGTGACGCTAAGGAGTTCGGCGAGGGCAAGTTGGGCGCGCCGGCCGGCGCGTTGACCAGTTGGCCGCTGGGTGTGAACGAACCTGGAGGAGCGAGTTGACGCAACGCTTGAAATGCCGAGTCGCCCACTTCGGCCTGTGGAGCGTGTGGTCGTTGCAGGAAAGACTGCAGGCCCTGCGCAAACAGAGCGTCTTTCGCGTCGGCCGGATACAGCGGATCCCACCCGGGATGGGCTTGACGGATCGCGTCGATTGCGGCTTGTAAGTCTTCGTAGGTGGCCATAGGTAATCGCCTGCGCAATGTCGCAACTAGCTGGGCGGAGTGTCCAGAGCCTGGATGTTCTTGCGACCGGCGTCAGCGGTGGCATGGACCGCATTGAGGTACTTGTTGAATCCCTGCAGCGCGGTCACGAATTCGAGGACATCCTCCTGCAGGTGACTGCGGGTGGCAGTGGCCGACTCGAACGTCCCGACGCTTGCGCTCGAGAGAAACGCATGAAGACCCTCGGCGCCGTTGAGTTGAGCCTTCAAGTCGTCCTGAGCCCGGTCGATCTCCCCTAAGAAAGCCGTCACCAGGGCGTCATTCAAATGAAGTTGAGTGGCATTGGCCGAACGCCAACCACTCATCTGTGTTGTCAAGTCGCCGAGACCGCGACCGTCGTCCCCCATAAATGTCAGCGTAAGCCATCCCCGTCGGCAATTCCGCGGCAAATCGGACCGCCACCTGCAGGTCACTGCTTATGGCTAGCCTGGTCGACGAGTGGGGGAGGTGTCAGCGTTGTCGGGTACGGGTCGCAGATGGTCGTGGGTCGCAGCGGCAGCCTTGATCGTGACGGTGCTGGCCGGTGCCGGGATCTGGGTGTACCGATCGAAAGCGGCAGACATCCCGGGTGGCCAGGGGTCGGCTGAGCATTCTGCGCCGCCGAACGGTACGCCACAGGATCCGTTGATTTCGTTTGCGTTGGGTCGCCGGCCGGTGGCGGGCTGGCAGGTCAAAGGCACCGACCTGGGCCTGCCCGACTACGCGCCCCTCGGCGAGCTGTTTGCCAACACCGGGGACAAGGCGTATTTCCTGTCGCAGTTCGTCGACCTGCACTGCGCCGGCAACTGCAGACCCCAGGCCGCCTGGGTCTACGGCGTTGACACGAGTACCGGTGCCCGGTTGTTCGATCCCGTACCGCTGCCCAACTTCCGCTTCGCCGTCACGTGTTTCGGCAACGGTCCGGCGGTAGCGGTGTGCCTGAAGGCGGACCAGCCGCTGACGGCGTGGGTGATCGACCTCGGTAAAGGGACATTGACCTATACCGGGCCGACCGACATTGCCTACAGCGCGCGCGGCGAGCAACCTGAAGCGCACCCGATCGGCACTCGCGCCGGACAGAGTCGGTTGCTCGCGACGGTGCGCGGCCAGGGTGTCTACGGGGTCGGCTCGCACGCCGAGCGCACCTGGTTCGTCCCGGGCAATGGGTTCGCAATGCCGAGTGACGATCTGGTCGCCGACGACATGCCGGCGCCCATGATCGCGGTGTCGCCCGGTCGCGGCAACGAACCCGACCGAGTGTTTTCCGTCGTCGACGGCAAGGAGTTGACTCCCGCTGCGCCCGCGGGCACCGCGCTGAGCCGCGCCGTCGTGTACAACGGCGGCTTCGCCTACGTCTATAAAAACTCCGATACCCGGGTGGGTGGAGTGTTGTTCTACGACGTCAAGGGCAAGCTGATCACCGACCATTCGTTCGGCACGGTGTTCGTGAAGTTGCTGAATAGCCCTGCCATGCCGATCATTTCGGCCGATGGCGCCTGGCAGGTGTATTCCGCGGCCGGTAAGCAACTGAGCCAGTTCCAGGCCCCGGAGGTCGCCCCTGATCTGCGCACCATTGACACCAAGCTGTACGTGAACCTCGGCAAACCGAGCGAAAAACGTTGGCAACAATGGGATTTGCTCACCGGGCAGGCCGGCGCCACGTGCACGGGGTGGCAGCTCAAAGGCACCAGCCCGGCCGGCGCCGGTACCTACGTGGCCTCTGACGGGGCCGTGCTGCTGACCGAGACGGAGGAACTCTCCGGACAATTCCAGGCCACTGACGTAGCGACTTGCCAAGTTCTGTGGCAGACCGCTCCTGATGCCAAGCTGTATGTCTGGAAAGTTGGCACCGGGCTACTGCAGACGGACCAGAACAGCAATGTGATGAGCTGGCTAAGACCCTAGTTTCGCCGATCGCTCATCGAGTAGTTCCGGCGCTCAATGTGAGCCCCTGCGCGGCGATTCGGTCCGTGTTATTCGGCGTCAGGTGCCAGTTCTCGGCGTCATCGCCGTAGAAGAAGTGCGCATCTCCGCTGCCAGTGGCGCGGTCGTAGACGACCGCCGCCGCGTTCCACCGCTGCGCGATCGGCAAATTCCCGGCCGCGCGAATGCGGGCCAGCACTTCCTGTAGTCGCTTTTCGGTGTCCTCGGACACCCCGTGTGGGACGGGTTGACCGGCCGTGTAGCGGAATCCGGAACTCTCCGTGAGGCCTCGGCCGATGTAGAGGAAGTACAGGTAGTGGTCCCAGGTGTCATCGCGGCGGATTGGTTGCGTGGCCTTGAAGGGGTATGCGCGTCGATGGGCACGCGCGTCCTCGGCAACCCCGTTGACGTACTCATCGTCGCCGATCAAACGCACCAGTTCGGCCACGTCCGGTGCGTTCGGTCGTGCCCCCGCTCGGTTCTTCTCGCGCTGCAGGGTGAATAGTGGCCGCCCGTCGGCACTTTGGAACGACTCCTTGATGTCGGCAACCGCCGAGTTCAAGTACAGCGAGAGTTCGGCCAACCGCAGGGTGCCGGTCAGTTCATCACCGGCAGCGACCGCGATCGTTTCCCCTTCGGGATTGGTCAGCCCGAAGCGGCTGCGGCCGCCGAAGTCAACCGTTGCGATGTGGAACCCGTCGTATACGTCCGCCGCGGTGCGCGGGCGTACCAGTCGCGGCGGGCGACGCCCGTCGACGCGGCGCATACTCCTGATGTCGTCGCCGAAATCTCCGAAGAAGAAGCGTTCGATGACGAACAGTGACGTGCCGGCGAGTTCGAATTGCTCCTCGCCGAGTCGTTCTGAGCTTGTGACGACGAACCAACCGTCTTGAAACCTGATGAGGAATCGGGTTTCTCCGCCCCGGTTCCAGAACGTCGCGCACCCGTCCTCCGACGACCAGGGTGTCAGGTTGAATCCCGCAGCAGCCGCCCAGTCGATGAGCTCTGCGGAGAACTGGATGTCGCCGCTAATCGAAATCGCCTCCCTCGTCCAGTATCTGGAGTTTCACAAGCTCTTTGACGGGCTTCACGTGGCCCGAACTGTCGATGATTCTGACTTGAATGCCGCCGCCGGGATGTCCGCATCCCGGTGCGATATGGGAGACCTCGATCTTCCATCCGGCCGGGAGCTCTTGCAGCGCAAAGATGCTGAACGGTTCACGCAAAGAATCGACGTGCATCGCGCGTTGTTCCCAGATGGCTGGCTCGCCGCGCTCCATCAAGCCCAGATACTTTCCGGAGTCATTGCCGATGCGGTCCAGCATAGGCCCGTAGTGCTCGACAAACTGCTCGAGCGAGGTGTAGAGCGCCTTTGTGCCGGGCACCGCCCCGTCGTTGCCGGGGAAGTTGACGTATTGCTTGCCATCCGCCGTCAACAGGTCGAATCGCTCCTCGTATTGCGCCTGGGTGTAGGCGTTCCCGTCCGCATCCCGGCCGTACGGCGCGGCTTTGTCCTGCCGCAGGTCCTGGAGTTCGGCCGTGATGTACGTCGGGTCGAGCGGATCGTCGGGATGGCTCCAGTGCGCCGGCAGCGGGTCGCCGTAATGCGGGTCGATGTTGTGTCTGTCTTGAATCTTGAACCAGCCATCGCCCAGCGTCTCCTGACTTCGGGCTGGATCGATGGTCGGACGCAGCGTGCCTTCGGCGATTCGCTGTGATGTCGCCAGCCGCTCCCGGATATCTCGGGTGGATACCCGCTCGAAGATGTCCTGAGCCGAGTTCGCGAACTCCGTTCGCTTGTAATAGATCTGATTTCCATGACGATCGTCGAAGACGTCGTAGTTGACGGTCATGCGCCCGGTTTGCGGATCGAGATCGAGAACGACTTCGACTCGGGCGCCCTCTCGTGCCCAGGTGGCCCACTCGTTTTCCATGGTGCGGTAGGCGGAGCTGTTGAAGTGCGGGTCCTGCCGGAACATGTTGAGCTCGCCCTGATCCAGCATGAAGCGGAAGTCCACGATGCGGCCGCCGACAAGTCCGTCGCCGCTGAGCGCGCTGCGAATCGTCTCGTCGGCGTGGAGCGGTCGGATACCGTCGAAGCTTTCGCGCAGCACGAGATTCACTCGCGTTGTCGCACCACCGGTTTGGATGAACTCGGCCTCGTTGCGCCCGACCGTTCGGGTGATCTCCCGCACATCTCCCGGAAGGTCGACGGTATGGGAGGTGCGTGGCACTTGCACTTCGTGACCGGCGAGTGCGGGATCGGTTGCGCGCAGTACCGCGGGCCCATCTGGGCCCTCAGAGAACAACTTCCACTTCGGGCCCCGATCGCCTAGCGCAGTGCGGTCGTCTCCTCGGGCCACACTCCCTGGTTCTGCTGACTGATCCACACGGCCCGCGACATCGCGACCCTCGACAGGGCGTCCCTCGGCTCGTGAATGTACGTCTGCTTGTTGATGGTCAGCAGGTGGTCCTGCGTGGGTTCCGGCGGGTCTTTGAGGGAGACCGCCGTGATCTGGTAATCGATGGTCTCGGGGTCCTCCCTGATGCGCCGGAGGGTGATCTGCCACTGGTGCGGGTAGATCTGATTTCCCGTCGGCCGGCCGGACCGCTTGGCTGTCGTGTAGGTCCGTGCCACCACGTTGGTCGGCAGGCTGGAATGGGTGGTCACGATCCCGGTCTCCGAGTCGATCACCAGCTTCGACTGACCGATCGCCTTGCCGGTGTTGCTCTCCTCCGGGGAGAGGATCGCCGACCCGACCCACCCCATCTCGAACGGGGTCACCCGGAAGGTGCGGTCGGGGAAGATCTGAGCCAGGTAGGCCTGCGCTTGTTCCGTGGTTTCCAGCGGCACCATGCTGGCCTCCTTGCTGGGGGTTGGGTCCGAAGTGATCGGCTGCGATGGGGGTGGACCATAAGTAGGCGGAATCGTCGACCAGCATCGCTGGCGGGTGGTCGCTGGTGAGGCTGTGCTGGGGGTCCCACCACACCGGGCCGGACGCATCGTGCGGATAGACGACGACCGTCGCGTGCGCACCCTCAAGTACGGGTGTTCCGTCTTGGTGGTACATCGGCTTGCCCGCGCCGTCGCGTGCATGCCATTCGTTGACGACCAGTGCCGAGGAACCGGGTCCCAGCTGTGAAATCTGTTGGTGCAGCGCGGCGAACTGCTCGTGAACCGACAGGCTCTGGTCGGCCAGATGCATGTGGTCTCCGAGCCAGGCTTCGGCTCGGTCCAGGCCGTTCGCCTCCCCGCTCGTCATGTCAATCGTGCCGTCGGGGAGCTGATCGAGGAAACGGGGGACCGCTACGGTCGGTTCGCCATAGAACGACGCGAGTGCCGCCAGCGAGTTGTCCAGGCAGTTGTTGGCGCGCCCGTCTACCGTCGGTCCGCCGTCGTTGACGAGGTCGCCATATGCATTGGTGCGTGGGTCGGCGCCGACCAGATAATCACCGCTTGGATCGCGCAAGGCATCTTCGAGCCGCGTCTGGTGGACGGGATCCTCAAGCGGTGCAAGCTCATCCGGTCCGTAGATGCGGTGGTTTGCGGGATTGTCGAATCCGGTCGGGTCGACGGGGCCCGGGCCGGGCGGCGGCGGGTCGTCACCGCCGGGCGGGTCATCACCGCCGTGCCGATCATTGGAGTCCGGTCGGTGATGCGTCGGGTCGTTGCGTGAATCCTGCCGTCCGCCAACGTGATCCGGCCGGTATGTGGTGTCGGCTACCGACGATCGAGGGTGGCCGGCGTCGGGCACGACGGGGGCGACGACGACAGATGGTGTCGCGTCGGCATCGTGCGGTGTGGATGCGTCGGGGTGAGATCCCGAACCAGGTTGTTCGGCAGGATGTTTGGTGGGTTGTGCCGGGGATTCGGCACCCCCGGCCGTGTGGGCGTGCGCATCCTCGCTGAGTCGGCTTTCGTAACCCACCGGACGCGACCTACGGGTCGGATCGCGCGCCGGTTGGGCGTCCGAAGGCCGGACTTCGCGTGCTGGCAGCGCATCGCGCGGGGGTGTGGCGTCGCGTGTCAGGGAAGCGTCCCGGGATGGCAGAACGTCTCGTGATTGCGCGGCTTCCCTTGCCATTTGGTGGTCGCGCGGCAATGAACTCTCACGCAGCGGCACCTCCGCGTCGCGCACCGGGTGCGGGCCCACGGCGGCATCGGCAACACCGGCGCGGGCGGCCGGAACCTGCGGACTGCCCGTAGAAGGCGATGCGTGTCCCGCCGTCGGAGCGTGGCTCGCTGTCGGGGCCGAGCCCGTCGGGGCGTAGGCAGCGGCATGGTTGCCGGGAGGCGCCGCGACCGACGATGATCCCGTCGTCGGGGCGTCGGTGGTGACGCCAGGATGAGGGCCGGCAAGCGCGGTGGGCGCCACAATGGCGTCGGGCTCGCGAGGCCCGAGATTGAAGGGCAGGTCCACATTGCTCTGTGCTGCAACACCTTCGGGTGAGTGGCCGGCAGCGGTCACGGATGGCTCGACCGGTGGCGTTTGTGAATGCAGGTTCGGCGGTAGCGGTTCCACCAGCGGCGCCCCGGGTCGGTCGCCTGTCAGCGCCGTCATGTCCGAGGTGGCGCCGGTGTGCACGCCGGGACTTCGCATCCCGTCCACACCGCCGAACACCAGACCGGCGCCCATGGCGTCGGCAAAATTCATCTGCCCGGTCATGGCCTGCTGAGCCGCCAATGTCCCGCCCGCATTGCCGACGAACGAGGCGCCGAAATTCTTGGCGCGATTCCCGAGTGCCGAGCCGGCGTCAAAATCGTGGGCGCCGCGAAGGATCGGGCCCATCACCGCGCCTGATATGGCACCGGATTCGACGTCGTTGAGCAACGACCGGGAGTCGAACTCGTGCCGATTGCCCTGCAGTATCTGTTGGCCCTGAATGCCGGCATTCAGAGCGCCGGACATGGCGGCGTTCACCACTGCGCCCTCGAGCGCCCGCATCACGACCTGGGCGATGATGCGTGCGATGGCTTCGGAGGCCACCTTCGATACGGCGGCACGAATGACCTGACTGATGGCCGCTTCGGCCACCGCGACCGCAGCGGCGATTTCCGCCGGAGCCGTCCAGTTGATCCATGCTGTCGCGATCAGCGCAGTGACTGCAGCAGCCAGCAACACCAGGTTCGCGATGAACATTTCCTTCGCGAACTCGATCTCGGTCGCCACGCCGTCGACCGCCTCACCCAACTGGCGGAACTGGCCGGCGATCTGATCGACGGACGACCCGTAGGGCTTGAGCAGTTGATCGAGTTGCTCATGAATTGCGCCGGCGCCGAACCCGGACAGCGTCGTCTGCGTGGCGGTGTCCAGGTCATCTTTGAGCCCGCCCAGCTGATCGGCCAGATGGCGCCACCGATCTGCCTGGCGGCGACACGCAGTCTCGTCACCCTCGGGAAAGGGCTCCCCGATCATGTCGCCGACCCACCGCAGCCAGCCGGGAAGCTCTATCCCCATTTAAAGCCCACTTGTCACGTCCAGCGCTCGGTGATTCCCGGCGGTCGCTAGCCGGCGCCGCCGCCGTCTTGGGCAAGGATGTGGTCGGCCGTTGCGGCCAGAGTCGGTGAGACGCTGTGGATCGCATTCTTCAGACCGCCGGCATTCTCGATCACCTTGGAACGATCGCCGTCGAACTTGCCGGCGAAACTGGAGCCGATTTTGTCGTGGGACCACGGCGAGTCCCCGGCTAGTTCCTGCACGCCGTCCATCAGGGAGCCGAGGGTGGCTCCGAGTTCGTCGAACTGCGTGATCGCCGCTCGCGCGGTCCCGTCGGTGTATTCGAATTCGGCCATGGTGTTCTCCTTAACGCTTTGACCAATGTCGTTGCGAATCAGTCGGTGTCGCGAATAGTCAGTCGCCACTCTTGCGGGTCTGCATCGCCGCGATCGACGCCGGCCTCGTGCCCGAGCTTTTCGGCGAATCCGCGGCGCTCCCGCGAATTCGGCTCCGACAGCGGGACATCGGGCCGAATTGCCTTGAGTTCGTCGGTCTCGTTGAGTGGCTGCCCGCCGAAACGGGCCACCTGTTGCCACAGGCCGGCCTGAAATTCGTCCGTCTTCGCGCGCATTTTCGCCGCGGCCGCCTGCGTGGCTTGTACAACGGCGGCGCCGGCCTCCGCCCCGGTGGCCTCGGCCAGCAACGTCTCGTTGAACTCGACTTGCACCACGACGCCTTGGGCGTTCACCCAGACCTGGACCAGGTCGTCCTTTGACCTCGCTTCCGCCGTCTCGATTGCCATCCGCTGCGCGGACCGCGCTGCCGCGCCTTGAAACTCCTGCAAGTTGGCCAACAACTGATCCAGGCCGAGTCCCTCGGAATTTGCGCCCTCGAAAAGGCCGCCGAGATCGCCCACCGATTCCCCCACATGAAGATTCCGCTCAAAAACGATCTGCTGTCGTTGTGTCGTCATTTTACGGTGCGTTCGGGCATCAATTTCGGGAACCGCGGGGGCGTCCGCGGCGACGCGGCACAACTTGGTAGCCGCCGCGTTCGGCGAGGGCCCGCAAGCGGCGCAACGCGAATTCACGCGCACGTCCGGATTCGGGGATCACCACGCCCGCCCACAGGCCTTCCACGCCAGTGATGTGGTAGGCCTCGCTGGCGCACAGCCAACGGCGCGGGCAGGACATACACAGCGCCTTGGCTTCTTCGTCAGGCTCACTGGTCGTCCAACGATCGGGATCCGCGGTGCACACCGGAACGTACTCGTTTAGCGGCGTGGACAACGGGATTACCGCTGCAGTCATCGCTTTCCTCCTGGTTCTGGCGCTTGTACGCCGTCGATGCGACGACATAACCACAAATCTAGCATCGGTGCAACATATAAACCGTAGCAGCTACAACTTTGTCTAACTTGGATCGTTGTTGGGCACATGTACTACAGTTGATCTGTGGCAGATGTTCTGTCCGGATTATTGCGAAGTTGCCGAGGGTCGCGTGAGGAAAACGGCATATTGGCTGTTCGGGGCGATGTCAGGACAGTTGGGTATGCCAGAGCCGGGATGTCAGCCGCGGATATGTAGCGGGAAAGATGTAGCATCTACCCACGCAATGCCGGAGATTATGGTGTGGCGGCTGCCACGCCGGGGAGAAGCGCAGTGACGTCTGACCATGGCGTGTCGATATCGCCACCGGCCCTCGTGGTCCGCCTCGGCAATGAAACCCACACTCTTGACCCGACTGCGGGTGTCGCCGTCATCGGCAGAGACGCCTCCGCCACGGTTCGGCTTCCTGACGAGCGCGTTTCCCGCTGGCACGTGCGGCTCGAGCCTCATCGCGAAGGCTGGCAGGCCATCGATACCAGCACCAACGGCATGTACGTCGACGGTGTGCGGCGTAGCTCGGTGCTGGTCTCCGGGGTTACCACCGTCCACCTGGCCAACCCGGAAGGATTTCCCATCACGCTCACGCCCAATGCAGCGTCAGATGTGGATGCCACCGGCGTAATCGACCTGCCAGAGCCCGATGAGGACGAATGGTGGGACGCCGACGTCGACCCGGGGGTCGCACGTGCCGGTCATGCCGTGGCCGCGCGTCGCAGCGAGCTCGAAATCACCCAGCGCGGCCTGGCGAAGGACAAGGTCATCAATGCCGGCACTCTCATCGCGTTCGAGAAAGGGCGCAGCTGGCCGCGCCGCGGCACCCTGTCCAAACTCGAAAGGGCGTTGAACTGGTCACCGGGCACCATCGCGCGCATCCGTAGCGGGTCGGCTGTCGCCCCGATAACCGCCCCCGCCACAGCGCCCAGTCAGATCCCTGTCATCGATGACGCCACTGAGGTGTTGACCGACACCGTCCGGGCGCCGCTGATGGCCGAGGCCGTAGAACTGGCGATGCACAGCATCGCCGCTGCTGTATCGGAACTGCCCGAACCCACCGACCCGGCCTTCACGCCGAAAGTCACCAGGCTGCTGGCCGACCTACGCAAGCTGGAAAACGTCGCGGCGAGCGCTGCCCGCAACGCAAAGGGCACTCCATCGATCGTGCTGGCGTTGAGCAGCGTTCGCCGCACTTACAACGACGTGCGGGCCCGGGCCGCCCGATCACCCAACGCGACGCTGGGGCAGCGACTGTACGGAGCGCGACACCGCGCCGAACTCAGCCTCGAAGAGGCGGCCGCCGCGGTGGGTCTACCCGCGCCGCTCCTGGCCGATGCCGAGGCCGAGCGTCCCATTCCCGACGACGTCGCCGCCGCGATAACGACACTGATCGGGCAGCTCTCCGTCAGTTAGACGTCCGGTACTCGGGGTCGCTCACCACGGTCTGCTGCGCCGTCGGCGTCCCCACGGGGGCCTGGCTGTGACCGACATTGGGCAGCCCCGGGTGGCCAGGGTGAGCTCCGAAGGCGTGTCCGGAGGAGGGAGCGGACGCAGGGTCGCCGACGAACTCCGCGTAGCTGGCCTCCTGCGGCGCCGCCGCCCGCCGCGGCTCGGGTGCTTGGACTTGTGAGATCTGCTGGGCCTGCGCGGTGGCGCTTTCGTACCCGGCTTCGGGCTCGCCTCCCGGCGTGTACTGGCCGTAGTACTGTGCCGCGGCCTGCGCGTACTGCTCTGCATAGGCCGCGTACCAGGCCTGTTGTTCTTCGGTGGCACTCGGCTGGTTCAGCAGTGCAAAGATGGCGGCACCCGCCTGCAGGCCATTGAGGACCACCAGAACCCACAGCGCCCAGCCCGGTTCCACGCCGTCGGGGACGACGATCACCCGCGACAGAGCGTCCAAGAACCCGATCGCGGCCAGCGTCGCAAACACTTTGGGGACAGGCGTCTGCCGCGGCAGCAGCCCGAACGCCGCAAGCAGGCCCGCCAGCACGGCGAACCGCACGTCCCAATCGATCCCGCTGGCGCCGAGCTTCGGCCCGAAGCTGACCAGGTAGGAGCCCAAGCCCAGCAGCACCACCGCCAGCGTCAGATGCCGAGACGACAGTTTGGCTCCGCTTTCCGGCTCGGCGACCCACTGCGAATAGTCGCCGTACCCGCCGGATTGTTCGGCCGGGTAGTAACCCGAGCTGCCCGGATAAGACATGATCACTCCTTCAATGAGGCTTTGAGGTAGCGCATCTCGTCGTCGGTGGCGACCATGGTGACTACCGAGGAACCGGTTCGCGTGCTCACCTTGACCGTGTCGGCGTCGACGTTCAGCGATTCCAGTGCGACGTCGGCGTTGGCAGTGACCGCCGATTGGGGCGGGACCACCACGATCGCGGTGACCCCGACCCGCACCGACTGCTCGGACACCCCGTCGAACATCTCCACGGAGTAGTTGCGGTCGGCTCCCGCCTGCATTGCGCCGCGGTTGAAGTCGGCGACCCACAACAGGTCGTGGTCATCGACCTCGTCGACCATGGTGCGCCACTTCGTCGGCCGCCGACTGTGCACGAGAACGTGTGCGCCCAACGCCAGCGACCGGAGCACGACCTGCTGAGCCAGGTGCAGCGTCCCGGCGATTTCCACCCGGCGGACCGAAGGACCGAAGAGCGACAACGCAACTGCTCGACCGTGGTCGTCTGCTCCGATCACCTGGCCGCAGCCGGACGCCGGCACGTGCAGATGCTCGAAGTCCGCGCTGTTGGCCGGCTGAGTCGCTGTTCCCTTTGAGTAGGCCCACTTTTGGACCTGCCGCGGCGGCGGCGGGACCGGCAGGCTGGCCGCCAGCGCCGAATATTGCTGCCCCCGTAGATGCGTCAACCCGCGCAGATGTATCCGCGCTCGACCGTGGGTGTCGAAGCGGGCCAATCCGCGGATCTGCACCGGTCCGCGCGGATCGTCGCGGCGCAACGACAGGCACATGGTGGTCGAGTAGCTCGGAACGGTCCAGAGCAACCCCAGGCCCGCGGTGGTCAACATGCGCGGTTTTATGGCGAAGCTACGCAACCGGAAACGGCCTTCCCGGCACGTTCGCCAGGTTTCCTCGACGGTGGCCAGATCCACGCCGTCGGTCAGTTGATTGGTGGCCTGACCGATCTCCTCGGCCGTCAGCACCCGGGTGCGCAGTCCGCCCTCGGTCAGCCGGTTGGCCACCCGGCGGGTCGCGGTGGCGGCCGCACGCAGAATTCCGTTCCGGCCGCCGCCGCGGCGGCGCACCGCTGCCGCGCATCGAGACGGGTCGAAACGAACGGCGATCCACACATTGCGTTGGGCGATGGCGGGCAACGGGCCCAGAACGGCGTCGTACACCGCCGCCACTTGACTGTGTCCCTGAGATCGGGCGCCCTGGCTGAGCACATCAATCGAATCCAGCGTGATGTCGAACTGTTGCAGGCATTCAACCAGGGCCTGCACCGGTACGGTTTCGCCCGATACCGTCGTGCCGGGCTCCATGATCGTCATGGCTTGCGGATTCTCTTCGATCTGCAGCAGCGACATCAATGTGCTTCCGTCCCACCGGAAACCGATCAGCCCGCCCTCGGCGGTGGACACATCGAAGGGTTTGGCCGGGTTGGTTTTCTTGGCGCGCCTTCTGCGTTGGCGCCAGAAGCCCGTGCGCAGCCCGACCAAGCGCGGCAGTGTCGTCCCACGAAACCGAACGACCAGGACCAGCGCCACCGCGAACCCGACCACGCTGCCCTGCCAGCCGGGGAATCCGAGGATCGGCGCGATGACCGTTCCGGCCGCGACGAGCAGTTGCAGAACGAGCAGGTCGACCAGCGGCAGCAGGCGCTGCGCGCCGATGTCGGTCGTCGACCGCAGTTCGTTCGGCTCCGATGCTGCGCCCCGGTTCGGGGACGGAGCTAGAGGGCTCGGCAGGGGGCTGGGCACAGTCCGATTCCATCACAACGGGGACAGCTAATTGGTGCGCCTTTTGTCTGTGACGCCGTTATACGCTACCGAGGCTCGGTGCTTACCCGACGCTGATGGGGGTGTGTATGCCCGCGCAAGTGACCACGCGCGCGCAGGTCAATGGCTATCGGTTCCTGATTCGCCGGCTCGAACACGCGCTGATTCGGGCGGATTCCCGGATGATCCACGACCCGATGCGCGGGCAGATCCGGTCGCTGCTGGTGGGTCTGGCCGTCGCCGTTCTGGTCACCGGTGCCTGCGGCGTGTTGGCGTTCTTCAAGCCATCACCCAACATCGGAAATGCGCAGATCCTGCTCAGCAATTCGGGCGGCGGCCTCTACGTGCGCATCGGCGATCGCTTGCACCCCGTTCTCAATCTGGCATCCGCCCGGCTGATCACCGGCAAACCCGACGCGCCAAAGTCGGTCAGCGACAAGTGGTTACATCAGCTGCCTCGCGGGCCGATGGTGGGAATCATCGGTGCGCCCACCAGCATTCGCGGCGGTGCCGACCTGCGCACGTCGGGTTGGACGGTGTGCGACGGCATCGAAACGCCGGACGTCACCCAGACCACCGGTACCGCCAGCGTGCAGACCACCGTCATCGCCGGTGATCTGACGCTCAACGATGAAATCCGCAAGGCGGATCCAGCGCAGATGCTGCTGGTCAGTGCTGGATCAGGGGCCGGATCCGCCGTGTATTTGATCTACGACGGCGTGCGGGCGCCGATCGACCCGACCGATTCCGTCGTCGTCAATGCCCTGCACCTGCAGAACGCGAAGACCCGGCCCATCTCGGTCGGTCTGCTCAACGCATTCCCGCTGGTAGCTCCGATCCGCCCGGTGGTGATCGACGGCGCGGGCACGGTGATTCCGGGTATCCCGGCGACCTATCCGGTGGGGTCCGTCGTCAAGGCGGTCGACTCGCGGGGCGAGCAGCTCTATGTCGTGCTGTCCACTGGGCTGCAACCGATTTCGTCTGCGGCCGCAGACATCATCCGCTACAGCAACGCCGGCGACATCGCGTCGCAGGGGACACACGACATAGCGCCGTCGGTGGTCAGCCGGGTTCCGATCGTGCATTCCCTGCCGATCGACCACTACCCGAGTGTGTCGCCGCAGATCGTCAACGTCGAACCGGACCGGGTGGCGTGCATGGCGTGGGAACACGCCAACAGCGCCGCGGTGGCAGGTGTCCGGCTGTTGGTCGGCCATCGCCTCCCGCTGCCCGACGGTGCTCAGCCGGTTGCGCTGGCCACCGCCGACGGCAATGGTCCAAGCGTCGATGCGGTGTATCTCAAGCCGGGCACCGGGGAGTATGTCCAGGCCACCGGCGGTGAAGCGGACAGCCGGTCGGTAGGGCAGCTGTTCTATGTGTCGGATACCGGGGTGCGCTATCACATCAAGGATCTGCCTACCGCCGCCGCTCTCGGCGTCACCGGCGTACACGAAACACGCAGCGATGCCGATGTTCCACAACTCGCTCCCTGGCCGGTGCTGTCGTTGTTGCCGTCCGGGCCGGAGTTGTCTCAGGAAGCGGCCCTGGTATCGCACGACGGGATGGGCGCGGACCCACGCGGGTCGAAGGTCGAACAGCCGAAGTCGTGAGTTTGACCGATTAGACCCGAAGTTCGCGGAACATGGCATAGAGCCGAATGATCCAGCAGCACAACGGAAATACGGTTGCGATCGCGATGTACTCCAAGATCTCGACCTGACGGCGCAACACCGGTGAGAACTCCAACCGTGGTGCGGTGATGCCGCATGCGACGACCAACGCCATCAACACCACCAGTGCCAGCGCCGAGGGAAGCTCCCAGTTGTCGAGTCCGACTGCCATCTTGACGATCGACAGCAATGCGATCGCGAGGCCGGCGCCGATCAGTGTGACGGACTGGACCAGATCATGGTGGCTGCGCCCGCGCAGACACAGCACGGTGGCGACCGCCAGCGCGAATGCCGCACCCTGCCAATAGAATCGGCCGCTCACGTCGACAGCGAGATAGCAGCCGACGGTTGCGGTGATCGCCGCGGCCACCAACATCCCGGTCAGGTACTGGCTGGCCCGCCGGACCCGCAGGATCATGCCTTCCTCGGTAGGGATGACCTGCTTGCCGAGGGCGTTGACGCCCTCGACGGTGGTGCCGCCTTGGGTCTCGATGTCGTCGAGCGGCTCACCGGCCGTCGGCACTCGCGGGACCGGCAGTTTGGCCAGCAGGATCGTGACCCGCGGGGCGAGGTAGACGATCATCACCGACACGGTCGCCAGCACGGCGCCCACGGCGCGTTCGGCCGGATTCCACAGCAGGTTGACCACTGTGGCCCCGCCGCCGATGGTCGCCAGTGCAATCACCGCTGAATGCAGCGCCCGGCCGCGCCCGGTGATCAGCAACACCAGCAGTGACGCCAATCCCGTCAGGCCGAACGCCATCGGCAGCGACTTCGCCCCGAAGCCGTCCGGGACCACGTAGAGCGAACCGCCGAAGAGCAGCGGAGTCGCTATCGCGGCCACCCACTCCGAGCGTTGCGACCCGCCAGAGCGGTGTGCGATCACGCAGGCGACGATCACCGCGAGCACCCCGACAGCGAGCGCGGTAGCGGGCACGTAGACCTCGACGGCATGACGAGGTAACAGCAACGCCGCGGTGAGTGTGGCGGCCAGACCAACGCCGAAGCAGGTGATCAGCCGCGAATCGCGCGAAAGCCAGCTCTCGGTCCCCTCAGCTGCGGGAACACCTTCCAAATCGTCGAACAGCATCGGACGTGCCGGCTGGTCGATTTCCCGGATTGTCAGCAGCTCGCCGTCATAGACATTGGCCTCGGTCAGCGACCGGGTGGAATCAATCGCGTCGTCGCCCAGCCGGGCCAGGGTCCACTTGCCCTCGGTGGTGTCGAACGCGAGTCCGTCTCGGCCGGGATCAGTGCCGGGATGTGCCGCCAGCTGTTCGTTGGCGATGTCGATGACGTCGTCGATGAAGGTCGCGATGCTGGTATTGGACGGCAATCCGACGTCGAGGCGAAGTTCGCCGACCACCAAAGTGATGCGGCTGAGCGTGGGCTCGGCCTCGGATTCTGCGTCTAATTCCGATAGCGACGGCGGTAAAGTCATCGCTATCGACCTCCTGCGGCTTGTGTCATTAGTTGGTGACAATACCTACGGCCGTATGGGAATTAGTTCGAGAGTTTTCTGGAAGCTTCGGGGGATGACCAGTTGAGTACGCAGGGTTTTGTGCGCCGACTGCGGGTATCGCCGCCACGCATGCCTGGTGGCGAAGTCAACCTGCAGCCGCCGCCTGAGGTGCCACGGGTGATTCCGGGCAACCTGCTGATGAAGCTGATGCCGTTCGTGATGATCGTCGCGGTGGTCGGGATGATCGCGCTGATGGTGACCGTCGGTGGCCGGGATCTGATGAAGAATCCGATGTTCCTGATCTTCCCGATGATGATGGTCATGTCCATGGCGGGCATGTTCATGGGCGGCGGCGCCCGATCGGGCAAGGCGGCCGCGGAGCTCAACGAGGAGCGCAAGGACTACTTCAGCTACCTGGCGAATCTGCGCGACGACGCCGACATGACCGGTGACGGGCAACGCACCGCGCTGGAGTGGAGTCACCCCGATCCTCGGGCGCTGCCCGACGTGGTGGGCACCCGGCGAATGTGGGAGCGCCGTCCGACCGACAACGACTTCTGCCATGTCCGGGTAGGAATCGGAACGCACCGGTTGGCCACCCGGTTGCTGGCGCCCGAGACCGGTCCGCCCGAGGACCTCGAACCGGTGTCCACGGTGGCGTTACGCCGCTTCGTCAAGACGCATTCCGTGGTGCATGCGTTACCGACCGCGGTGTCCCTGCGCGCATTTCCCGCCGTCACCTTCGAGGGCGACCGAAAGTTGGCGCGGCAGTTGGTGCGGTCCATGGTGTTGGAGCTGTGCGCGTTTCACGGTCCCGACCATGTGCAGGTGGCGGTGGTGACCGCCAATCCTGATGGTGAGAACTGGGGCTGGGTCAAGTGGCTGCCGCAGGCCCAACACGCCACGGCGCGCGATGGCATGGGGTCGCTGCGCATGTTGTTTCCGAGTCTGGAGTTGTTGGAGCGTTCGTTGGCCACCGACTTGGGGGAGCGTGGCCGGTTCAGCCGGAATGCCGAACCGGCCAAGGGACTCAAGCAGATCGTGGTGGTGATAGACGACGGATACATCACTGGCACAGAACGTTTGGTCACCGATGCGGGACTGGACAGTGTCACATTGCTCGATCTGAACGGCGCCGACGGGGCCGCGAATCGGCGCGGGTTGCAATTGGTGGTGGACGGCCAGGACGTCGGAGCGCGGACCGCGGTCGGGGTCGAGCGCTTTGCGACCCCCGACACGATCACTGTCGCCGAGGCCGAGGCGACGGCCCGCCGGATCGGCCGTTACCGTTTGGCCAGCGCCGCGCACATCGTCAGCCTGGAAGCCGACTCGCGTGCCACCGACCCGGGGTTGATGGCGTTGTTGAAGATTCCCGATGCCGCCGAGATCGTCCCGGAACAGGTCTGGCGCAAACGTTCGCCGCGGGAGCGGCTTCGGGTGCCGATCGGGTACACCCCGAACGGTCAACCGCTGGAACTGGACATCAAGGAGTCCGCTGAATCCGGGATGGGCCCGCACGGATTGTGCATCGGCGCTACCGGTTCGGGTAAGTCCGAGTTTCTGCGCACCCTGGTGCTGTCGATGATCACCTCGCACTCACCCGATGTGCTGAACATGGTTCTGGTCGACTTCAAGGGTGGGGCAACGTTTCTCGGCTTAGAAGGGGTGCCGCACATCGCGGCGATCATCACCAACCTCGAGGACGAGCTGATCCTGGTCGACCGCATGCGTGACGCGCTCGCCGGTGAGCTGAACCGGCGCCAAGAGCTGCTCCGCTCGGCCGGCAACTTTCCCAACGTTACTGAGTACGAACGCGCCAGGGCCGGTGGTGCGGAACTGGATCCGCTACCGGCGTTGTTCATCATCGTTGATGAGTTTTCTGAATTGCTCTCGCAGAAACCGGATTTCGCTGAGTTGTTCGTGATGATCGGCCGGCTGGGCCGTTCGCTGCACGTGCACCTGCTGCTGGCATCGCAACGGCTGGAGGAAGGCAAGCTGCGCGGGCTGGACTCGCATCTGTCCTACCGGATCGGGCTCAAGACCTTCTCGGCCGGCGAGTCGCGAAGTGTCCTCGGCGTCCCGGACGCCTACCACCTGCCCAGCGTTCCCGGCTCCGCGTTTTTGAAATGCGATGCCTCCGAACCGATTCGGTTCAACACCTGTTATGTGTCCGGGGACTACGTCCGGCCGCGCCGCGCGGCCCTGGGCGGACGAAAGCGGCAACTCGGCGCGCTGGCACCGAAACTCTTCACGGCGACCCCGGTCAAGAAGGATGCCGTCACGACTGCCCAGGCGGAGGAGGCCGGTGCGTCCGAGACGTCTTTCTCCCCAGCACTGTCCCCGACGAAGACGACATTGCTCGACGTGGTCGTGTCGCGCTTGCGGGGGCACGGGCGTCCCGCGCACGAAGTGTGGCTGCCGCCGCTGGATGAAAGCCCGGCCGTCAATAGGCTGCTGCCAGATTCGAATTGGTCCGGCAGCGAGAACGTCAACGGGCGACTGTGGATGCCTATGGGTGTGGTGGATCGTCCCTACGACCAACGTCGTGATGTCTTGATGGTCGATCTGTCTGGCGCTCAGGGCAACGTCGCGGTGGTCGGCGGTCCGCAATCGGGCAAGTCGACGGCGGTGCGGACGCTGATCATGGCCGCCGCCGCCACACACACCCCGGAGCAGGTGCAGTTCTTCTGCCTCGATTTCGGTGGCGGAACACTGGCCAGCCTCGCCAATTTGCCGCACGTGGGTGGGGTGTCCGGCCGGATGGATGCCGACGGAATCCGTCGCAGCGTGGCCGAAGTGGCAGGAGTGCTGCGGGCGCGGGAGGTGCGGTTCCGTGATCTGGGGATCGAGTCCATGCGCGACTTCCGTCAGCGCAAGGCGCATTTGGCCACCCTCGCGCCCGAGGTCGCTGCACGGGATCCGTTGAGCCAGGACAAGTTTGGCGACCTTTTCCTGGTGATCGACGGCTGGGCGTCGATCCGCAGTGACTTCGAGGTGCTGGAACCGGCTCTCAATGCGTTGGCCGTGCAAGGCCTTTCCTACGGTGTGCACCTCGTCATCACCGCTACCCGCTGGATGGAGATGCGCCCGGCCGTCAAGGACATGCTCGGCACCCGCGTCGAGTTGAAACTGGGTGATTCGATCGACAGCGACGTCGGCCGCAAATTCGCCGACCTGGTACCCGTCGGGCGGCCCGGGCGGGGCATGACCCACCAGCGACTGCACCTGCTGATAGCGCTGCCACGACTGGACTCCAGCTCGGCCGTCGAGGATCTGCCGGAAGGTGTGTCCGCTTCCGTTGAAGCGGTCCGCGCCCGCTACGGCAAGCGCCAGGCACAACGGGTGCGAATGTTGCCGCACAACCTCGACCGCAGCGCCGTGGTGCGTGCCGCGCGCACCGCGGGAATGCTTGGTAAGTCGCGAATCGCGATCGGTATCAATGAATCTGACCTCATGCCGGTCGTTCTGGACTTCGATTCGCAACCGCACCTGGCGGCGATCGGTGACGGCGAATGCGGAAAGACCGGACTGCTTCGCAACATCGCGACGGGCTTGATGGAGAACTCGACGCCCGAACAGAGCAAGGTCATCCTGGTCGATTTCCGTCGCTCCATGCTCGGTGTGGTGGCCAATGAGTTCCTGGGTGGCTACGCGACCAGTTCGCAGTCCTGCACCGAGCTGATGAACGCTCTCGCCAAGTCGCTGCGGGACCGGCTGCCCCCCAGCGACATCACCCAGCAACAGCTCAAGGAACGATCCTGGTGGTCGGGGCCCGAGTTGTTCTTGATGATCGACGACTACGACCTCATCGCCGGCGGTTCGCTGAGTCATCCGCTCGGCCCATTGGCTGAATACCTTCCGCAGGCACGTGATATCGGGTTGCGGGTCATTGTGGCCCGGCGCCTCGGAGGTGCGCAGCGGGCGATGATGGATCCCTTCCTCGGCCGGATGAAGGACTTGTCGTGCAACGCATTGATAATGAGCGGCTCCAAAGATGAAGGTGCGTTCTTCGGCTACAAGGCCAGCCAAATGCCGCCGGGGCGCGGCATGCTGATTTCGCGCACCATGAAAAGCGGCGTCATCCAACTATCGAACATGCCGGACCTGTGACCGGGGCAAGTGAGCTGAGGCAGCTGCACGTGGTCTCGGCCGCGCCGGAACAGATCCGGGTGTCGGTGTTCGGCGGACGAACCCAGCTTGACATTGCGCTGCCACTGGATGTTGAGGTGTCGGGCTTCGTCCCGGAATTGGCCCGGCTGATCCGTTCCCGGGATACCGAGCAAACGGATGAAGTCCCGGCGAAAAAGGATGAGCGGCGCGACTTTTGGGTGCTCAGCTATTTCGGCGACGGCACCGTGCTGCGGCCCGACCAGACGTTGCGTGAGGCCGGCGTGGGCAGCGGCGAGCTGCTACGACTGTCGTCGCAACGGGCGTTGTCGTCACCCACCCTCTACGACGACGTGGTCGACGCCGTCGGGCGGTTGAACAAGGCCGCCTACGCCTCCTGGAATACGGCATCCGCACGCTGGATGTCGTTCGCCGGCATCCATCTCGCGGCCTTCGGCATCGTCTACTGCCTGATCGGCAGGGTCGGCGCGGCGGACCGTCCGGTGATCGTCGGACTGGCTGCCGCTTCGGCACTGGCGCTGGTCGGTGGGGCCGCAATGGCCCACCGTTCGTACCGGCTTGATGAGGTCGCCGCCGGGCTGGGGTGGGCGGCGATTCCGATCACGGCGGGGATCGCCGGCGCGCTGCTGCTGCACCACGGCGACTACGGCGTGGCCGCCGCCTGCGGGGTTGTGCTGATATGTTGCGCCGTCTTCGACCGGGTGGTCGGAATCGGGCATTGGGCGTATCTGGCCGCAGCGGTGCTGTCCGGTCTGATCGGTGCTGGGATGCTCGCTCGCGCACTGCACGCGCCCGCCGTCATCGTTTTCGTGACGCTGGCGGTGGTGGCAACGCTGAAGTGCCTGGTGGTGAAGCGGCTGACCGCACGGCTGGGACGATTCGACACACCGACCGTCGACCTCGAAACCAACCGGGAAGACTGGGATTTCGCGAATCCGTTCGAGCCATCCGCACCGACCGACGAAGGCGATTCGGGCTCGGCGATGCCGACGGCGGAGGCGGTGTGGACAAAAGCCAAGTCGGCGGCCATCACGCGCGCGGCGTTGCTGGCCGGACTGGCGGCCGGCGTTGCGGTCGCCGTGACACTTTTGCTGGCCGGCGGCGTCACCTGGCCCAAATTCGTGTTCGCGTTGGCATGCGCGTCCGTGCTGGGACTGCGGAGCCGAACGCTGGATACCTGGTTCGAGCGTGCCGGGCTGGCGGCACCGGCCGTCGCGATCGTGGTGGTCAGTTGCGTGCTGGCACAGAGTGGAATCAGGTTTCTGCCGGTGACAGCGCTGGGTGTGCTGCTCGTCGTCGCGGTGGGGGCTGCTGTGGCCGGATTGGCCAGGCCCGGCGCTGGGACCCGCTGGGCGACAATGCTCGCCTATCTGGAGTACATCGCCGTTGGTGCGCTGATCCCGTTGGCGCTCTGGGTAGTCGGGGTCTATCAGCGATTGGCATGGTGATGGCCGGGTTGCTGCGGGTGGCCGCGCTGGTGGCCGCAGTGTTGCTGACGGCCGCATTGGAGCCCGCGCAGGCGTGGGCGATCCAACCGCCGGTTGTCGAACCCGGCCCGCCGCCGAACGGTCCACTGGGGCCGGTAGAGCCGACCGAACTGAAGGCGATCTGCGGGGTCCCAACCGGATTGCTTCCCCAGTCCGACTTCTCGGTGCAAACCAGCGCCGAAGCCATGCTCGATTACACCGAAGCCTGGCGGTTTTCCCGCGGCGCCGGCCAGAAAGTGGCCGTCATCGACACCGGGGTGAATCGCCACCCGCGGTTGCCGTCATTGGAGCCCGGTGGCGACTACGTGTCCAACACGGACGGGCTGCAGGACTGCGACGCGCACGGCACCCTGGTCGCGGGAATCATCGCCGCTGCACCGAGCGCCACCGACACTTTCGCCGGTGTCGCGCCCGAGGCGACCATCCTGTCGATCCGGCAGAACAGCACTGTATTCAGCGTCAAGGAGGGCGGCTCGGGGCAGCAGAACGACCCCAACGCCATCTCGCCGGGCTACGGCAACACCCTGACGCTGGCGTACGCGATCACGCACGCGGTCAGCTTGGGCGCCACCGTCATCAACCTGTCGGAGGTCGCCTGCAGCCCGGTCGGCGCCGGACTCGACGATGCGCCACTGGGACGGGCGGTTCGCTACGCATTCGAGCGCAACGTCGTCGTGGTGGCCGCGGCCGGAAACTTCAGCAACCAGGGATTGTGCAAAACGCAGAACGTCATGCCTGACCCGAATATGCCGTTGCGGAGCGGGTGGAATTCGGTGCGCACCATCGCCAGCCCAGCCTGGTTCAACGACTACGTGTTGACGGTTGCAGCGTTGACGACGTCGGGTGAGCCCGCCGATTTCAGCCTGCGCGGGCCCTGGGTCGGCGTCGCCGCACCCGGGGAACGAATCACGTCACTCGATCCGAGTGGGCCGGGGTTGACGAACGCCGTCATGAGCCAACAGGGGCTGGCGCCGATCAACGGGACGAGCTTCGCGACGCCGTTCGTCTCCGGGTTGGTGGCGTTGATTCGTTCCCGGTATCCCGAACTCAACGCGGCTCAAGTCATTGATCTGGTCAGGCGCACCGCCCACACGCCCGGTGCCGGACCGAACGAGGCAACGGGGTACGGCGTGATCGACCCGATCGCCGCGTTGACCTATCGACTTCCCCCGGCCGGCCAGGTGCGCAACCCCGACGCGGCAACACCGATCGCCGGACGGCCCCACGTCGACCCGGCCAGTCAGCGCGCCCGCATCATCGTGTTGTCGGTCACCGCCGGAGCCGTGGCACTGGCCGCGATCGCCTGGGCACTCTCGGTGGCGAGGAGGCGTCGGGAATCGCAGACAGCCGATTCTCAGCCGGTGAAGTAGGGAAACCCCGGAAATTAAGCCATCCGCGCTACGTACGATTGAAGGCGGCGTCAAGCGAATAATCGGGCCCGAAAGGGGGGATGACGTTGGCCAAGCAAGTGCCCAAACCTGAGCAGGCACCCAGCGAGGATGAGCGCGGGCTAGCACGTCCCCCTTGGTTGCCCGGCGAGAAGAAGCGGCGGCGCGTCCACATCGGTCTCGGCAAGCGGCAAGACAAGGACGATGCCGACCATCGGCCCGATGAGACGGCCGTCGAACCTGGTACGGGACCGCAGCGGGTGGTAGCCGACGAGAATCCGCTGGCAACAACGGCAGCTGATCCGCAAGTTAAGCGGGAGCGCGTTCCCGCGCCGCGCGCCAAACTCGACGGCGCTGCAGCCTCCGAGCCGAGCAGCGACTCGCAGGACGGTGCTGCAGATGCACGACCGAAGCGGGTCGCCGTGGGCTATGACCGTGCCCGGCGCCTGCAACAACTGGATGCGCCGTCCAATCCGGTCGCGAGTCTCGAGCCTACGTCGCCGACCGAGAATGGCCCCCAGGAAGCGCAGGCGGTCCCGGCTGCGGCAACCGCTGCCGCTGCGTCTGTTGAGCCGGAGTTGCCGGCCATCGATAGCGTGATCGATGACGACGTGCTCGCTGTCGAAACCGCCGATGCAGACCTTGATGCGATCGCACCGGACCCAGATCTGGAAGATGACTCCTGGTTCGTGGTAACGGCAGAGCCCGATACGCCTTTATATGCCGAGGCGCTGCGGCAGGCCGAGTCGCAGTACGAAGAGTTCGTGCCAGGTCTGTTCGTGGCGGAACCCGTGGTGCGGCATGAAGTTTCGGAAGAGCCTGAGATAGTTGCCTTCGAGCCTGCGGTGGATTCGGAACAACTGGTTGAGGTGTCGCGTGAATTTGAGTCGCATGCTGCGGCGGCGGTCCCCGAGGTGGTGGTAGAGGTTCCGGCTGAACCCGAGCCAGAGCCCGTTGAGGTTTGGGAAGCGCCCGAGCCTTCGGTAAAACCGGATGAGCCGGTTGAGGTTTCGCGGGAGTTTGAATCCCACACCGATACGGCGGTGCCGCAAGAATTGGTGACCCCTCAGTCGCTTGAACCGGAACCGGAACCCCTAGGAGAGTGGAACTTCGGGATTTCAGATCGCCTTGAGGATCTCCAACCTGAGCAGGCCGCACCCGAACCCGAGCCCGAGCCCGTTGAGGTTTCGCGGGAGTTTGAATCCCACGCCGACACGGCGGTGCCGCAAGAATTGGTGACCCCCCAGTCGGTTGAACCGGAACCGGAACCCTTACGAGAATGGGACTTCGGGGTTTCAGATCGACTTGAGGACCCGGAACTGGAACAGACCGCTCCCGAACCTGAGCCGGAATCCTCATCCGGCGAACTCGATGAAATCGAGATGCGCGCCGCAGCCTTGCTCGAACAGATGGCAGCCAAGAGGGCGGCGGTGGGCGCCGAGCCGATGGAAGCGCCGGACGACTCCGGTGGGGGACCTGAGCTCGCAACGCCGGACTGGGCGGAGTCCATTGAGGCTGATGCTGAGCCGATAGCGGAAGTCGAAGAGCACACGGATGTCGCCGTCGAAACAGTGATCGAAGACGGCGAGCCCGAGATCGAGTCGCTGGCTGAACCGCAAGACGATGCTCCATCGCTGCCCGAGGAACCTTCGCTGCCCGAGCCGTCAGAGGCGGATGCCGTCGCGCCTAGCGAGGAACGGCCCAACGAGCCCTCAAACCGTCGCCCGGCCCTGCCGCCCTGGCAGCAGGCAGGTGCGAAGATGCCGGCAGAGTTCGAGCCGGCCCCGATAGAGGATCGGGCGGTGGCGCGAGAGCAGGCGTCGGTGCCCGAAAAGCATTCGGCACCAACACCTCAAGCAGCCCCCCCGCCCGGACAGCGACCGCCGCCCCGGTTCCGCCCGGGTGCCATGCCGCCGTGGCCACCGCCACCTCCGCCCGGTCCGTTTCCGCCGCCGCCGTGGTGGCCCGGACCACCACCGCCGGGTCAGCGCAACGCGCCGCCTCGGCAACCCGCGCATGCTGCCGGTAAGCCGCCGGTTGAATCGCGCCCGGTTCCGCCGCCGAGCAGCCCGCAGCCGCCACCAGGCGGCCCGCCGCCGAATTACCAGCCGTTCCGGCTGCCGCCGTCGATCGACGAGGCCGAGATCACTAACCTGGATCGGTTCGCGCCGCCGTCCGGCTGGCGCCGTGCCGTGCATAAGGCAACGTCGGGCCACCTCAATCCTGGCGCCTCGCGAAAGGAACGCCAGCAGGAACATCTGCTGGCCGAGATCCGGCAGCCGATCGTCGGCGACTTCCGGATCGCCGTGCTCTCGATCAAGGGCGGCGTCGGAAAGACAACCACCACATTCGGTTTGGGCTCAGCGCTGGCAACCGTGCGCCACGACCGGGTGATTGCGGTGGACGCCAATCCGGACCGGGGCACCTTGGGTGAGCGGGTCGGCGATCTGTCGACACGCTCGACGGTTCGAGATCTGTTGTCGGATCCGAACATCAACCGCTACGCGGACGTTCGCAATCACACCCTGATGGCGACCAGCAGGCTGGAAGTCATTGCCAGCGAACAGGATCCGGCGGTGTCAGAAGTCTTCGGCGCCGATGACTACCGGCGCACGGTTGACATCCTGCGGCACTTCTACAACATCATCCTGACTGACTGTGGCACCGGCATCATGCACTCGGCGATGTCAGCGATCCTGGATCTCGCGCACACCATCGTGCTGGTGAGTTCTCCGGCTATCGACGCGGCGAAAAGTGCGTCAGCGACCTTGGATTGGCTTAACCAGCATGGACATTCGGGCCTGGTGCGGGAAGCTCATGTCGTGCTGAGCGCCTCTCGCCCGGGTTCGGCAGCGCTCAAACTAGACAAGGTCTACGAACATTTCCAGTCACGCTGCCGCTCGATCCACCTGATCCCGTTCGATCCGCACCTCGCCGAGGGCGCCGATGTCGACTTCGGTCGTTTGAACCCCGCGACGAGACAGGCCTATCTGGAACTGGCCGGGTCGGTATCGGAGAATTTCGGGCGACTGCGCGCGCCACGGGAACAATCTTGAGTCACGTTTAAATGCGGGTCAGCACGATCTCTATTTGAAGGGATTGAGGGTTCGGCCTAGAACATACTGAATGCGTTGCGGGAGTGGGCGTATGGCTGCAGCAGTCATTTTGTTGACGGTGCCGGGTATGCAAACGGGTTTTCCGTCCTTGACCGCTGCCCACCCCTCCCGGACGACGGCCTCGGGCTCCTGCCACATGATGCCGGGCAGCCGGTCGGCGGCAGCTCGGGTACCCATCACGTCGTGAAACTCGCTGCGAGTGAAGCCGGGGCAGAGTGCCGTGACGTGGATGCCGTGAGGTTTGAGTTCCATGTCGAGGGATTGGGACATGTTGAGCAGATAGCTCTTGATTCCGGTGTAAAGCAAGCCTTCTGCTGCTGGTGCCAACGCTGCTAGTGAGGACAGGTTGACGATCCGTCCCCAGCGGCGTTCCTTCATGCCGGGGATGACGCGGTGGCACAGCTCAGTTGTCGTAGTCACCATGAGTTGGATCTCTGCGGCCAGTGCGTCCCAAGGCGTTTCAGCGAACTTTGTACTCGCCGACAGACCTGCGTTATTGATGAGGACGTCGATCTGCATCTCTAATGCGGCAGTGTGATCGATGATCGAAGCAGCAGCGGAAGGTTCAGAGAGATCGGCGGCGATCACTTCGCTGCGTACGTGGTGCTCTTCATGCAACTGCGCGGCCAGTTCCCGGAGTCGCTCGGCGCGTCGGGCGACAAGCACGACGTCATATCCTTCGGTAGCGAGGTGGCGAGCGAAGGAGGCTCCGATGCCAGCGGAGGCCCCGGTAATGAGAGCGGTTCGTTGGTTCGCGTTCACGGCTTCACTCCTCGTCGCGGGTGTTTCGGCCCGCGGGCCGAGTGGTCGGAGTGCGCGGGAAATCAGAACCGGCACCCCGACCCGCCTCGTCAGTACAGACAAGATCTCACCATTTATCAACGATGAAGGCCCGGACTCGCCGCTGTGGCGAGCCCGGGCCTTTGCTGCATCTGGTCAGAAACCGCCGGCCAGGCTGTTGTCCAGGGCCTGCATTTCATCCTGCTGGTCGCTGGCGCCTGCGCCGGTCGACTGGATGGCTTGCAGGTAGTCCTCGAGTTTCTGGTTGATCCGCAGGTGCGCGGCCTGAAGCGCTTCAGGCGTCGCACCCTGCCACAGGTCCGAGATTCCCTGGAAGATCTTGTGGACATCGTCAGCAATCGTGTGGATATCGCTGACGACCCGCTGGATGTGGTCTAGACCGTCGTGATTCTCTGCAAAGTTGTAGAGGATGTCGCTGCTATTCGCCATGTCAATTCCCTTCTGTCACATAGCCTGTTGGGTGATCTGGTTGGCTTTCTGCTGCGCCTCGGAGACGATGTGGTCGAGCTCGTTGCCGACGGCAGTCAGATCTTCGTCGTGAGCCTGCATGGCTTCGCCGAATCGCTTGGCCTGCCCGCCATGCCAGGAACTGTTAACCATTTCCTCCGCGCGTATCCGCATGTCGGTCTGGCGGTTCTTCACCTGCTTGACCTGCTCGTCGATGTTCCTCAGTACCTGCTGTGCCTGTTCCGGCGAAAGAGCAACAGTCATCGGCTTCTCCAATCTTTTGCTGGCCCGGGGATTCCCGGAAATTACTTAGTGGGATTGCTTCGCTGGTTTCTCAACTGTGATCTAAAGCCTCTCCCATCGTTCCGCTGATAACTCGACGAGTTGGCCGATCGCTTGGCCGAGCGCATGGTCTGAACCTGGCTTCAGCGTGGTCCAGAGCTGTCCGCTGGGGGAGGCGCTGGGTGCACCGACGATCCGGCCGTGCTTGGTGTAAAAAACCCCGATCGCGGCGGGTTGCCGCGAGATCCGATCTTCATCGGAACACAGTGCGTAGTAAACGATTTCGGCAAAAGCTCTGCGCGACGCCAGGGCGGCGCCCAGCATCATGGCGGTGCGTGGCTCGGCGCCGAGCGCGCGCACCCGATCGGCCAGTTGCGCCGAGTCGTGGGTGCCGATCAAGTTGCGGCTCACCGCTTCCAGCGGTGCCGGCACCGGGGTGAACTGCGCGGCCTGAGCACGCGGCAGTTCGCCGATCAGGGCTCGGACAACGCCGGGCAGATCCAGGGGGGTGTGGATCACGCGGAGCGTGATGTCATTGGCCACCCGGCGCGCCAAAAGCTGCAAGTCGCCGCGTCGCACCATGGAAATTCGTGCCATGCCATCGGGGGTGACCAACCGCATCGCCAGCTCCCGGTGCGGACGTTGCAACGCCTGCAGTAACGGCAGCAGGTCGGGCTCGACGACGCCGTCGATGATCAGGTTGCGCGCGTTGAGGTGGCGTGTCGCGATGTCGAATGCCGACGTGAGTGCGTCGACGGTGCCGTACCGCGGTCGTATCCCTAAAACCGTTGGGAAACTTTGGATTCCGACTCGTGATCCGATGACCTGCAACTCGTCGTCGGTCAAGGTGAAGTCCGGGGCTACGGCGGTGGTCACAGAGTCACCTCCTGGTCGGCGCCGATGACTGCCGGCGAAACCCAACGATCCGACACCTGCTGAAGCGTGCGTTCCGGTTCGTTGGCGAACGCCTCTACTTGTTGCGGTTCAGGCGTGGCCAGATCGTCGAAGATCGCGGTGTTCGGACCCCAGCTCACATTCGAGACCGTGAACGGCGCATCGCTCTGCTGCGCGGCCGGCAACCAGGAGTGGCCGGTATCGGACAGGCTCGCGCCAGGTTCGCCGCCACCTTCGAGTGTCTCTGTCTCCCGGAATGATTCGTACGCGCGACTGCTGTCTTCGCGTCTGTTTCCGGCCATCGGCGCGTAACCCCCGCCGCGGCCCATTCCGCTGCCGCTGGACGCATCGCTGGCGAAGCTGACCTTTTTCAATTGCTTGGCTTGGTCGCTGGGCCTGATCGGATTGGCGAGCATGGGGGAGAGCTGCCGCGGAGCGCCTCCGCCGCCACCGCCCCCTCGTGACCCGCCGCCGCCAGATTTGCCGTCCTTCTCCGACTTGAGTGCGGCGCTATTGGTGACCTGCGGGGGAACCGGTTGCTCCCAGGGTTCGGCCAGTTCTGCGACGGCGTCCTCGTACCGGTTCATCACCGCGGCCGCGTCCGCCTGCTGGGTTGAGGCCGCCTCGTCGAACTCGGCGAAGCTGCCCTGCAGGATCGCGCCGTTGTAGGCGGACAGCGCCGACATCATGTCCTGGGCCGCCTTGGCTTCGACGGCCTCCGAGACCGACGGCATCGACAGGATCGCGACCGTGTCGGCGACCGCTGCTTCTTCAGCGCGGCGTCCGTTCGCGGCTGCGCTCAGGCTGGCCGCCTGCAGCCACTTGCCGAACGCTTCCAGCTTGTGGACCACCGCTTCGGAGGCGTTGCTTTCCCATGAGTCGCGGAATCGTTCGACGATCTGGTCGTAGTCGGCGGAGATTTTCGCGAACTCGTTCGCGACCCGGATCCACGCTGCTCCGGCTTCACCTACCGAGGCGGGACCGGGACCCTCGGTCAGGTCGCGCGCCAGCTGTTCAGTGCTGCGCGATTCCCACACCACATTGGTGAATCCCATGGTCTAGCCCCCTTTCCCGTTGTCAGAGTGGTCTCGAAAGTCGTTGTCGCCGAGGGATTAAGCGAGGTCGGCTTCGGCGATGCGTCCGGAGTGCGCGCGCACGGTTGCGGCGATCTCTTGAATCTCGTTGGCGCCCTGGTCTGATGCCTTGGTGAACGAACCGAGCACCTCGTTGAGCGTGTGCGCGACCCGTTGTGACACCTCTTCGTGTCCCGAGGCGATCACGTTCAGGTTCGACGCCTCGGTCTGCATCACCCGCTGCATGCGGCTGGCGAGTTCGTCGAGTTGCTTGGTGACCTCGTTGACTTCGTTCGGTTGGATTGAGAGACGGTTGTTTTCGGCCATTTTCACTGCTCCTGTAGGACGAAGTTTTCCTAAATGCGAAGTTTGATGTCGGGGCTGTCCCCGGGATCGACGGCGGTTTCGCCGATCACCGGGGGAGTCGCGTTGCCGAGATCGCCGACAATCTCGCCACCTTGATCGGTCGTGTGCAGGAACGACGCAGCCGAATGGCTGCCTCCGGCACCGGCTTTGCCGTGTTGAGCGCCTGCTGCGCCGGCTCCCATCATTCCCGCGCCACCCATGCCCATCCCGGCACCGCCGGCCGACGGCCGGGCGGCAGCCAGCGATCGCGCCGCCGATGCGCCGCCGGTCTCGTTCTGCAACATCGGTGAGGACGGTGTCGCCCTGGCCGGCGTCGTCGCACCGGGTCCGCCGCCACCGCCGTGTCCGCCGCCGCTCGGATGTGCCGCACTCACCATTCGGCCGGTGTGGCCGAGCGCGGAAGCGGGTGATGCAGCGCCCTGGGCCGCCTGGCCCAATCCCGACATCAGACTGGTGCCGGCCTGCATACCTGCCTGCAGCGCCTGGGTACCGGCCTGGACACCCATGGTCAGCGGCATCATGCCCATCTGCATTGCGGGGCCGATCATGCTCATCCCCACCGACATCATCGGCCCGAGCATGCCCATCGCCATCTCGGGGCCCTGGGCGACCGCGACCGGCGCTCCGGTGGCGGTGGTGGCCGCCGCCTGGCTGGTCAGGGTGCTCTCGAGTTCGGTGATGGCCTCGGTGGCCAGCGCGCTGGCCCGCGATGCGGACTCGACCATGTTCGCTGCGGTCCAGGGCAGGCCGCCGGAGAGCGCCTCGAGCTCGTTCTGGCATTGCGTGAGGATCTCGAGCAGCCGCGCCTGGCCCTGCGCGACGTTGGCAGCCGCGGCGCTGTACTGACCACCTAATGCGGTGCCCTGCGCGCCGACGGCGGCGCCGTTGGCCAACGTCTCGCCGGTCTTGGAGGCGGCCGCGGTGGCCGCGTTGCCGGCCCAGCCCTGGCCGCCCATGCCGCCCATCATCTGACCAAGTGCCTGCTGCAGTCCGCCGGCCGCCTGTTGAAAGGCCTGCGTGACGCCGCTGAACATCTGCGTCGGATTAAGGCCCTGGAAAAGTCCGGGTCCGAGGGTTCCGAGCATGTCGGTGACGGGTTTGAGCAACCCACTAGAGAAGTTGCTGCCCGCGCCCCCCGGCGCTCCGGAGAGTTCGGCGGGCAGACCCTCCAGCCCGGAGAAGTCCGGGCTGCCGGTGGGGAGCTGTCCGAGGTTGAACTGGCTCAAGATGTCCTGCACCGGCCGGTTGAGCCAGGATTGCAGGTCATTTTCCAGTGAGTTGATTACCGGTAGGTGATCGAACTGAGCAATATGGTCGATCTCGCCGGATGACCCTGCACCTGGTGCAGAGTCCATGGTGCCCATCGAATGTGCCTAAACGTCGGTGGGTGTATCCGCGGCGACAACGGCTGCCTGCGAAAGGTTGGTGGCGGTGCCCAGTAATGCGTGATTCGTCGCTGTCAGCATGCCGCTCATCACGTTGTTGGCCGTCGATTCGAACATCGCCGGAATCATGTTCGCCACTGCGATCGGGCCCAACGCCGTCGCGAATGAGCTCAGCTGTGCCGGAGTGACTGCGCTGAATGCGCTGGTGATAGCGGTGCTGGCGCCCTGTTGTGCCGCCGTCAACCCCTCGACGAATTCAGGTTCCATAGAAAATGTCATGACGTTCCCCCAGTATCCCCACTGTGTTTGCGGCTAAGTCGCTGGTCTCTTCACCGTAAGCGCCGCCGTGCGCAATAAACTGCACGAATTTTATCCAGACAGGCGCGTCGACCGCAGGTCACTTGAAAATTGCGACGCAATTTGGCGCGCGTTGAATAATGTTATTCCGGCTCGATAATGGTGCCGTCGGAGCGCACCAAGGGGGCCTTTTGCAGCTCGTCCAGGCGGGCGGTGAACTCTTTGAGCAGGAAGCCGTACCGCTGCGCGGCAACCTCGGCCGCAGCCCTTGCGGTATCGACGATCAGGGTCGCCAGGACGTCCGGATCCAGTCGGCTCGCGGGTGGTCCCAACCACAATCCGGTGAGCTGGCCGAGCCCGTCGACTTCGGCGCTGACCGCCCGGTCGCGGCTCGTCACCCGGGCGGTGATGGTCTTCGACTGTTCGGTCATCGACTGCAGTAGGTCGCGCTGCTTGATGGCCCGGGCGATCACGGACTGCGCCAGGCTGGTCATACCGGCCTCATCCACGTTGCCGGCGGTTCGTTTTCGTCGTCCTCTTCGTCGAACAACTCGTGTTCGGCGCGGGCAAGATCGTCGTCCGTCGGCAATCCGAGCTCGCGGATCACCGATGCGGTGAAGCCCTTGGCTTCGAGGCCACGCCGGTAGGCCACCTGGGCGCGCAGCGCCGACAACTTGCACAACGCGAGGATCTCGCTCGCCAGCTCCTGGGGCGGTCTGGTGAGCTCGGTCCGGTCGATTTTGAGGGCCGTCGGCAGGCCACGCTCGGTGGTGACGACCGCGATCGTCCCGGCACGGGACCGCACGGGTTGCTGTCGTTGCTGTGGCATGTGGCATCACCTCCGGGGGTCGGGAAATCCAGGCCACTCTGTTCATATCTTGACTCAGATTTGGCGAGGTAATGAAACTCATCGGCTCGGTAGAATGGTTTTCCTACCGCTAAGACCCGGCTCGGGAGCGGTTTTATTCGCGTTACCCGTTACTAGCGGCCCCAAAGTAGTGAGGACACCAAGTACATGCCTGGCACCAGGGACGCCCAGCGGGTCTTCGACGCCGGCGTGCTGTCGCTGGGGATCCCGATCGACGGGTTGGAGACGGACCGCGATGTGCAGTACGCGGCCCTGGCGTTCAAGCGCGCCACCGAGCACGACCCGCAGATGAGTGACGCCTGGCTGGGGCGAGCGGCAGCCGGTGACACCAGCAGTGAGGTGATCTACAACCTGTGGCGCACCAGCAGGGAGAATCTCAACCGTGAGCAGCGCCGGCTTGGGCTACCCAGACATGCGCTCGCCGGCCGATTTCAGACCGGGCTGTACCTCGACTACACGCTGAGCACCCTCACCGAGGTGTGGTTGGCGTACGCGGCAACCATGGTCGAGGGCAAGGATTTCGACGAGGCCGTGCGGGTGCTCGACGAGTTGGACGACATGCGACGCTCGATGCCCGACGGCGGCGCGGACGCCGCCGAGATTTGTGCCTACGTTCGGGCGGTGGTGTACTTCACCACCCAACGGTGGCCGGATGTACTTACCGCGCTGGCTAATTCGGCCTCATTCGAGGACCAGTACATAGCCGCGGGGGCGCACCTGATGGTGGGCTCGGCGTGTGCGCAGATGGGGTTGTTCGGCGAAGGTATTCGTCGTTTGGATCAGGCCATCGAGGGCCCGATTCCGGCCGCCGGTCGCGCTGCGGAATTCTGCAAAGGCCTGACACTGCGCGAGATGAACAAAGAGGCCGAAGCCCGGGTGATCTTTGAGCGAATCTATAGCGAGGAGCCAGGATTCGAGGCGAACACCGCGGCGTTGCACGACCCGAAATACCGCCTCATCATCTGCACCAGGGAGGACATCGAGTCCCGCGCAAACAAGTGGGATCCCGCCAGCGCCCGCAGTGCGCGAGAGGTCAACGCCGAAAGTCTGGCTGAACGCGGCAACGAGTACCTGCGGACCGCACAGATCGAGTTGGACCGTCAGATCGGGTTGACCGGGGTCAAGCTGCAGGTTGCCAAGTTGCGGTCGGCGGCGAAGTTGGCCAAAGTCCGCGAAGGCAAGGGACTGAGCGCGGCCGCGCGCAGCCTGCACCTGGCCTTCACCGGGCCTCCCGGAACCGGTAAGACGACCATCGCCCGGGTGGTTGCGCAGGTTTACTGCGGTCTGGGCCTGCTGAAGACGCCCGCGGTGGTCGAGGCGAAGCGCAGTGATTTCGTCGGCGAACACCTTGGCAGCACGGCGATCAAGACGTCGGCTCTCATCGACTCGGCGATGGACGGGGTGTTGTTCATTGACGAGGCATACACACTCATTCAGTCCGGACTGGCCGGCGGCGACGCCTTCGGCCGTGAGGCGGTGGACACCCTGCTGGCCCGGATGGAGAACGACCGCGATCGGCTGGTGGTGATCATCGCCGGATACGACGCCGAGATCGACCGGTTCCTGGCTTCCAATGAGGGCATGGCTTCTCGCTTCACCAAGCGGATCCGGTTCGCGTCCTATGACGCAACGGAATTGGGTGACATCGGCCGACTGATCGCCAAGACTCGCGACTCCGAATTGACCGATGGCGCCTATGACGAACTGGTCGCTGCCTGTGAACTTCTCTACGGAAATGAGTCCGCCGACGACACCGGCCAGCTACGTCGTGAGATCGATCTGGTGGGCAACGGACGTTTCGTCCGCAATGTCATCGAAACCGCCGAGGAGGAGCGGGAGTATCGGCTCAGTGAGCGCGAGGACATCAGCGTTGAAGACCTCGACGAGGCGCAGTTGATGCGCATCGAGGTCAGCGACATGCGCGCCGCATTGGAGAACGTGCTCGGTATGTCGGCGCGCCCGTTGACCTCGAGAACGCAGTAGTCGTGAGCGAATCCCCCCAGGCGCCCCGGCCATCCACGGGTTTCAAGCGCAGCAGTGACGCGGACACCAATCCTATTCCGGTGCAGGCAATTCAGGCGCAGCTTGCCCAAGAGGCGCAAGCGGCGCAAGAGGCGCAGGTAAGCGCCGACACCGACGAGGTGACCGTCGCCGAGAACCTCCCGGCCGCCGAGAACGCCCCGATCGCCGAGGACGTCGCGGTCGTCGAAGAGCCTCCGGCGCGTTCCGGCCCGATGACGGCGGGCACCCGGGTTATCGACCTGCCGCCACCGGCGGATCCCGACCCGATGTCGCAAGGCACGCAAGTCATTGAATTGCCTTCGCAGCCAGTACTTCCGGATCCGATAGCCGAAGGTACGGTGGTCTTGCCGCTGCCCGCTCGACCGCCGCAGCTGCCACCGGCACCTCCG
This sequence comes from Mycobacterium sp. IDUB_37, assembly GCF_055419245.1. Taxonomy (NCBI): domain Bacteria; kingdom Bacillati; phylum Actinomycetota; class Actinomycetes; order Mycobacteriales; family Mycobacteriaceae; genus Mycobacterium; species Mycobacterium sp. IDUB_37. Next base: position 82,223 of record NZ_JBVAXG010000016.1, read on the forward strand.
CCGCCACCACTGCCGCGGCCGCCGGCCAGACCGGACCCGAGGCTGAATCCGCCCGCACCACCACCGATGTCAACACCCTTCACCAGAGGCGCTGTCAGGCCCGACGCTGCACCGCCGCCACCCGGGTTCGGAGACCCGCGCATGCCGTCGCCGACGGATCTGGGTCTGGTGCGTCGGGTCCGGCCATTGCCGCAGAGCGGCTGGCGCAAGGTGGTTCACCGGGTCACCGGGCTCAATCCCAAGGAATCCGAGCAGGAGAACACCCGCCAGCGATTGGTGGCGCGGGTGAGTCAACCGGTGCGCGGCGACTACAGCATCGCGGTTTTGTCGATGAAGGGCGGCGTCGGCAAGACCACGACGACCGTGGGTTTGGGATCCACCTTCGCGGCGATTCGCGGAGACCGTGTCATCGCCGTCGACGCGAACCCCGACTTCGGCACGCTGGCTCAGCGGGGGCCCGATCAGAGTCGCTCCACGGTGCGCGATTTGCTGTTGGACGACAACATCTTTCGCTACTCAGACATCCGTCGGCACACCTCGCAGAGCACCAGCCGACTGGAAATCCTTGCCTCCGAACGCGATCCGGCCACTTCGGAAGCTTTCTCCGACGCCGACTACCGCGTGGTGATCCGGCTGCTGCAGCGGTTCTACAACCTCATCCTCACCGACTGCGGCACCGGACTGGTGCATTCGGCGATGGAAAGTGTGTTGGACGAAGCCGACGCCATCGTGTTGGTCGCCTCGCCCGCAATCGATGCTGCGCGAAGCGCTTTGGCGACGTTGGACTGGCTGGAGCATCATGGACGTGGCCATCTGGTACCGAATGCGACGGTGGTCATCAGCGCCTCCCGGCCGGGTAAGTCGTCGGTCGATCTGGATCGGCTGGCCGCGCAGTTCCTCACCCGTATCCGCGCAGTTCATGTGATCCCGTTCGACGACCATCTGGCCCAGGGCTCCGAGGTGGTGCTGGATCTGATGGCAAGCCGTACCCGCCAGGCCTTCCTCGAGTTGGCCGCGTCGATCGCCGACGGTTTCGCGCACACCAAGCGCGCGGACCGGATTCCTCGCCCCTAATCGCGACCGCGCGAGATACAGCCACGGCGGCCTTTTTGGCGCGTCGTGTACGTCAGCTATCAGTCGCGGCGCTACCTCCCGTGCCCTCCCTGTCAGCAAGTTCCACGGTTGTTGAATTGCCCCTTGACAAGTCTAGTCACCAACTGTTGACTTAATTCAACAGTTGTGGACATGAACGGCTTGTGGAGGTCTGTGATGTCGTTTCTCAGCGTCATGCCCGATGTGGTGGAGTCCTCGGCGCTCTTTGGTGACGGTGGTGCCGGCGGCGTCGGCGGCTACTCCAACCAGGGCGTCGCCGGCGCCGGTGGCGGGGGCGGGTTCGCCTGGCTGCTCGGCGCCGGCGGCAGCGGCGGCACCGGCGGATATGGCCGGCTGGACATCGGCGGGGCCGGCGGCGTCGGCGGCAACGGCGGATTGCTCGCCGGGCTGCTGGGTTCTGGTGCCGGCTCGGGCGGACAAGGTGGGTTTGGCAGCGTCGCCGGCGGCGCGGGTGGTGCCGGCGGCAACGCCGGATGGCTTGCCGGTCCGGCCGGCGCGGGTGGTGCCGGCGGCGGAGGCTCGATCGCCGGCGCGGGCGGAGCGGGCGGCAACGCCGGGCTGTTGTGGGGCAGCGGCGGTGACGGCGGAAACGGCGGTGCCGGTGCAATCGGCGGCGCGAACGGTGGCACCGGCGGCGGAGGCGGCTTCCTGTTCTCCAGCGGCGGCGCAGGAGGTGCCGGCGGTTACGGGGCCAGCGGATCCGGCGGGACGGGCGGCACCGGCGGCCAGGCGATCTTCCTCGCGTTCGGCGGGTCCGGTGGTGCCGGCGGCAGCGGCTCCGTTGCTGGGGGTGTCGGCGGAATCGGCGGCACCACAGCCATTTTGGGCGTGTCCGGTTCCGGTGGTGAAGGTGGTCAGGGCCAACTGCTCGGTGGCCAAGGTGGCAGCGGCGGCGATGGCACGCTCGTCGGCGACGCCGGTAACGGTGGCAACGGCGGAACCGCCGGCGCAGTGGGGACACCCGGCGCGGGCGGGAGCCGCGGCAGTGGTGGAGTGGTCTTCGGTATCGACGGGCTGGACGGGCTGCCGTGAGCCCGGACTTGCAATCGCGTCTATCCGCCGCGCGCCGCGATCATGGCCGAGCGATTGACTTTCGTTGCCGCGGTGCGGGGTATCGCGTCGACGAACTCGACGGTCTTCGGCGCCTTATAGGGGGCCAGGCGCCCCTTGGCGAAGTCGATCACCTGCTGCTCGGTCAGCGGTCCGGCGGCTTGTGCTGAGACTTGGACGACGGCATGCACCCGCCGCCCCCATTGTGCGTCCGCCAGGCCGATGACGACGACGTCGGCGATGTCGGGATGCCCGGACAGCGCCGATTCGACTTCTGCCGGAAAGACATTGGCGCCGCCGCTGATGATCATGTCGGCGCGGCGGTCGACGATGTAGAGGAAGCCGTCCTCGTCCAGGTGGCCGATGTCACCGGCGGACCGGAAACCGTCTTCTGTCGACGGCAGCGGTGGTGCCCCACCCAGATAGCGGTAGCCGGCGCTCATCGCCGCCCGCAGGTATACGTCGCCGTCGTCCCCGGGGCCGACGGGACGTTTGTCGGCGTCCAGAATCCGGATCTCGGTGTCCCGGAAGCCCCGTCCGACGCTGCCCGGATGACTCAGCCACTCGTCGCCCCGCAAGGCGGTGAGCCCCAGATTCTCGGTCATGCCGTAGGCCGTCACGATCTGTTCCGGGCTGAGCAACTCGAACCAGGTGCGCAACAGCGACGGCGGCATCACCGCGGCGCCCTGCAGGATGAACACCACGCTGGACAGGTCGCGTTGCCGGATGTCGGGCAGCGCTGCGACGCGTGCCAGCATGGTCGGAGTGGCGGTGAAATTGCTGATCCGGTAGCGCTCGATGATGTCGACAAACAGTGCCGCGTCGAACTTTTCGAGGATCACCAGATGATCGCCGCTGAGCAGCATCAGGAAGGTGGCGAAGCCGTTGGTGTGATACATCGGCGCCGGCACCATGATGATCTGCGGCTTGGCCACCGGAGTCCAGTTCGACAGAAACGGATCGCCCTGCTGCGGTATCCACAGCGACGGCGCCAGGTTGAGGATCACCTTGGGTACACCGGTGGACCCGCTACTGCAGATTCCATTCGCTGTCGGGGAAATGGCTGTGGGCAGCGGGCTTTCGGGTTCAGTCTTCGCGAGTGCGTCCAACTCCCAACGGCTGGTGTCGTCGACCACCACGGTGGGATTGATCACCGCGCGCACCCGGTCGCGCTCCCACTCGGGCAGATCCCAATGCATCGGAATCGGAACCGCGCCGACCTTCCAGCACCCCAACGTGGCCAGCACCAGATGTACGGAATTCGGGATCGCAATGGCGACAAGGGAACCCGTGGTGGCGCCGCGCGCGGCCAGCGCACGTCCCCATTGATTGGCGCGGGCATCGAGTTCGGCGAAGGTTAACTGCTGCGTGCTGCCGTCGAGCGCGACGACGGTTACCCCGGGCTTGTCGCCCTGTTGTTCCGCCATCTCCTGCAGTTTGGTGCTGAAAGGTACGCCGTCCTCGAACGGGTTGACGGGTGCCTCGGTGCTCTGGGACTGTGCGCTCGTCACGCCGAGACTCGTCTGTTGAACAACGTCTCCAGGTGCTCGTCGCGCACGTCGGGAATCAGGCGCAGGCTCAGCGCCTCGGGGCTCAACGGCAACCGGATCAGCGGTTGGGTGTGCCGGTCGAGCACGCTGACGTCGGACTCGTCGCAGAATCCCAGGGCGCCGAGCAGTTGGTGTGAGGTGCGCAGCACCTGGCGTGCGGTGTCGGCGGCCTTCAGGCGCAGCACTAGGGCGTCTGCCGAAAAAGTCTGCGCTGGTGTCGATTCCGGCCGGCTGATGGTGTACTTGGCGAGTTCGTGCAATCCGCGCGCCGCCACTGCGGCATCGGCGATCGAAAATCGGACGGCTTGGAAGTCCGCGAGTGGCTTGCCGAACTGCACCCGGGCCTGCACATGCCCGGTGACGATGGCCAAAGCCTGCTGCACCGCACCCAGAATCCGCCATGATCCCAGCACGAGATGAAGACTAACGTCGGCCGCCGGAACACTTCTTTGGGGTCCCTCGAGGGCCGACAACGAGGCCGGCACCAGGAATGGTCCCAACTTGGAGTTGGTCCGCGACGCCGGACGTGCCTGAAAGCAATTTCCGTCAAGGTCAGTGGCGATCCAGTCGCCCGGCAGGTCGCCGTGGTCGATGCGAGGTGCGGTTGGGTCTATCAGGCTCAGCCGAGCGTCGTCGATTGCCAGCAACTCCTCGACGAGCGGGTACGGCAACGCGGTCGCGCCGGCCGCCTGGCAGAGCACCGCGGCGGCGAGCAGGTCATCGGACCCGGACCGGACATCCAGGTCGAACGCGCCGAGTTCGCTAAGGGCGATGCGGGCTGCCTGCCGGACGCTGTCGTCGGTCTCGGCGCGCAGCGCCGCCTGCGGACCGCCCACCCGGGTCAGTCGCTTCGTGGCAACGGCCGCAAAGTCGGCAATATCCTGCGGCAGTTCGGTATTCACCGGTGCTCTCCTAAAACTTCGCGCGCCACCATCATGCGCTGGACTTCGATCGTTCCCGATGCCACCGTGGCGGCCTGCGCATAGCGCCAATGGTCGTCGACCGCGCCGTGCAGCGCCGCGGAGCCGCCACTGTCCAGGGCGGTCGGACCCAGCACATCGAAGAGCAGTTCGGCGACCAGTTGATCGCAGGTCGTGGTGGCGATGCGTGCCGCACTGGCCGCAGCACCGGCCGACGGGTCGTCCTGCAACGACACCGCCCGATAGGCCATCAGCCTGGCTACCCGCAGGTCCACGAGCGCCCGAACCCACCGCGCGCGAATCGATTCGGGCAGCCGGTCCCAGTCTTCCCCCAGCTGAGCCTGCATCCGGTCCAGCAGTGATTCGCAGCGCGCATACCGCGCGATACCGACGCGCTCGAACGCCAGTGCCTCACGCATGACCCGCCAACCGTCGCCGGGCTCGCCCAGTATGTCGCCGGGGTAGGCCGCCAGATCGTCCAGGAAAACTTCGTTGAGATGATGCGGCCCCAGCATCGACGGAATGCCTCGGACGGTGAACCCGGCGCGGTCCATCGGGATCAGAAAAAGACTGAGCCGCTTGGACTTCGGCGCATCCGGGTGGGTGCATGCGGCGAGCACGCACCAAGATGCCATCCGTGCATACGACGTCCACACCTTCTGCCCGGTGATGCGGTAGCCGTCTCCGTCGGCGACGGCGCGAGTGCGCAGCGACGCCAGATCGGTGCCTGCTTCGGGTTCGGAGAATCCCTGGCACCAGATCACCTCGCCGGAGGCGATGCCGGACAGATGTTGTGCCTTCTGCTCGGCCGTACCGTGCCGCATGATGGCCGGGCCGACCCAGTTGATGCCCATGTACTGCGGACCGCGGGGTTCGTAGTTGGCCCACATCTCTTCGCGCAGCACGGTCTGCTGCCAGATCGAACCGCCGCCGCCGCCGTGCTCTTTGGGCCACGCCAGCGCCAGCAACCCCTCCGAGGCCAGCAGTTTGCAGAAGGTTTCGGTGGTGGCCAGGTCGTCCGGATCGTCGGTGCAGGCGCCGAGGAAATCTGCGGGGATGTTGTCAGCAATCAACTGCCGCAACCGGTTTCGCAGCTCTCCGGCGTCGTCGCCGAGGTCGTAATCCATCGTGGTCATCCCTTCGGCAGCCCGAGCAGCCGCTCGGCGATGATGTTGCGCTGGACCTCTGAAGTCCCGCCGTAAATGGTCGCGGCCAGGGCATCCTGGCGTTCGAACAGCAAGTCCGGGTCGTTGATCGATGCTGGCCCGGCCGCGGCCGCGCTCAGCTCCCAAACACGTTGCAGCGTAACCGATCCGAGTAGCTTCATGGTGTCGGCTTCCGGGCTGGCTCGACCGGCGAGCTCATTGTCCAGCGCGCGGTATCCGGTGGCCCGCAGCGCCTCGGCGTCGGCAAGCAACGTGCCCAGTTCGGTGTAGAGATCCGGGCTGTTCGCGGCGGCGGCAGCGCCTGCGACCGTAGCCAGACCGCGTTTGATCTCGACCCAGTTCATGATCCAAATCATCTGGCGCTCATGGTGTAACGACGACAGCGCGACGTTCCATCCACCGTTGAGCGGGCCCAGCAGGTTGTCCACCGGAACCTCGACGTCGTCGAGGAATACCTCGCAGAAGGTCTCGTCGGAAATCGATGCCATCCGAATCGGTTCGATCCGCACACCCGGTGACTGCAGGTCGAGAATCAAGCACGAGATGCCGCGATGCTTCGGTGCGTCCGGATCAGTGCGGGCATACAGCGTGCACCAACGGGACAGGTGTGCATGGGTGGTCCAGATCTTGTGGCCGTTGACCCGGAAGATGTCTCCATCGCGTTCGGCGCGAGTACGCAGTCCGGCGAAGTCCGATCCGGCTTCCGGTTCGGACATGCCCAGCGCCCACCATTCCTCGCCGCGCAGCAGTGGAACCAACAGGCGGTCCAGCTGTGCGGGTGTGCCGAACTGGCGGAGGCCAGGTGCGACGACACCCGGGCCCTGAATGTTGGGCAGTTTCGGAGCGGAGCGCAGTGCGCCTTCGATGCGGATCTCCATCGCGTCACGCAGCCCCAGCGACCGCCCACCGTGTTCGCGCGGCCAGGTGGGTTGCAGCCAGCCGGCCTCGAATGCCGCCCGCTGGTAGTCGGTGCGCAGCGGAATGTCCCAGCGGTACTGGCGATATCGCTCGTAGTAGTCGTCCGGCAGGAAGTCGCCCAGCCAGGCGCTGAACTCCTCGATCACTGATGTCATGCCGCGCCTCCCGCGAACCGGCGGCCGACTTCGTGGTAGAGCGCGCGGCTGTCGCCGAGCATGGTCGCGCCCTGCCAGGCGTGTCGCACGTAGAGGTGGGCGTCGTGCTCCCAGGTCTGGCCGAGTGCGCCGTGGACCTGGACGGCGGCGCGCGCGCAGGCCGTCGCGGCGTCGGCGGCGGCCGCCTTGGCCAGGGCGGCCGACGTCCAGTCAAGTGGCCGGGACGCCGCGGCGTAGGTGAGACTGCGGGCGCGCTCCACACTCACGTAGTTATCCGCCAGCGCGTGCTTGACGCCCTGGTACGCGCCGATCACGGTGCCGAACTGCTTCCGGTTCTTCGCGTACTCGACCGATCGCTGCAGGGCGGCACTCGCCACGCCGACCAGGTCGGCGGCGGCCGCCAGTAACGGCGCGGCCAGTGCCGATTCGATGGATTCGACGGCGGCGACGGCCAGGGGTTCCGTGTCGATCTCGACGTCGGCACCGGGTTGGGCGGGGTTCGTCGACTCGCCCGAAGAAATCGTTATCTCGTCACCGTTGCGTGCCACCGCCACTACTGGCCCGTCATCGGTGGCGGCCAGCGTGACGATCAACTCGGCTCTCGCAGCGTTCGGAACGGCCACCGCGTAGCCGCGCAGGCGTCCGTCTCGCAGCGCGCAAGGTGCGCCCGGCAGTCGTCGTGCGGGGGAGTGGACCGCCAGGGTTGCCACCACTCCGGCGGCAATGTCGGCCAGCACATCGGCAACGCTGCCGTCGGGAAGGGCAGCGGTCAGTGCGCCCGCAGCCATTCCGACGCTGCTCAACAGCGGGACCGGCGCGAGCGCGGCGCCACACTCCTCGAGGACCAGAGCCAGCTCAACGGGGCCGAATTCGCCGGTCGGATCGGGCGCGGCGAGTTCGGCCCAGCCCAGGTCGACGACCGTCTTCCACAGAGTGCGCCAGCGCTCCGGATCGTCCAAGGACTGGCGGGCGGCGTCGGGTGGACACTCGGCGCGCAGGATGGCACGCACGGTGTCGCGGAGAGCCACCTGCTCCGAAGTCAGACCAACATCCATAAGACCCCTAACATAATAAAAATAGTAAACTAGCGACCTGCGCGCAATCGCAGCCGTCGGGGACCATGTTCGGCGAAATGATTAGGTGGACGAATGGTCGAGTGGTATCTGTTTCTGCCACAGGTGCGGTTGCCGGTCGCCGACATCGTGCATCGGGCCCAGCACGCCGAGGTGGCCGGATTCGACGGGATCGCCTTCATCGATCACCTTGAGGCACCCGGGCAGGCAACCGAAAACATCTGGGAGGCAATGAGCATTGCCGGCTGGGTGGCGGCGATGACCCAGCGGTTGCGCGTCGGCCATCTGGTGTTGTGTGACGCATTTCGGCATCCGGCCGTGCTGGCCAAACAGGCGGTCACCCTGGCGGCGGCATCGGAAGATCGGTTCGATCTCGGCCTGGGTTCGGGATCCTGGCCTGCGGAGTTCGCCAGATTCGATGTTGGCCAGCAGGATCCGGTGGCCCGCGTCGAACAACTGGGCCGTCACCTGGAACTGATCCGGCACTACTGGGACGGCGGCCAGCAGCCCGGGCCGGCGCAACCGATACCGCTGGTACTTGGTGGCAGCGGCCCCAGGATGATGAAACTCGTTGCCCAGTATGCGGATTGGTGGAATCTGCAGGCGAATCACCTGGACCGGCTGCCCCGGCTTGCCGACGACGCGGGTTCGGCACGGATCTCGGTGCAGCAGATGGTCGGTTTCGCACGCTCGGATAGTGATCCCGCCGCGGTGCGCGAGGTGAGCACTCGGCGATTCGGTCACCTCGGGCCGGGCCTGGTGTGCGGCGGCGCGGACGAATTGAGCGGGCATTTCGCAGGTCTGGCCGAGCAGCGGGTCGAGCGCTTCTACGTATGGTTTGCCGACTTCGCCGCCCCGGCATCGCTTGCCGAATTCGGGGAAACGGTGATCAAGAACTTCCCGCACGCTGCGTCGTCGCACGGCGACGGGCTTCGGTAGGCACCACCGGCGGACGCGCGTACGGCCCGCGCTCCACCGCGCTCAGCCGGATCTCCGGCAGATCGACGGACGGGGCGACGGTGTCCAGCCACGCCACGGCCTCGGCGATATCGGACACCTGAATCGCGTACATCTCGAAGGGAACATCCTGCAGCATCTCGGTTTCCACCGGACCCGGGGTAACCAGATGCACGGCGATACCGTCGCGGTCGACTTCCATTGCCAAGGCGCGGGCGAACGCGTTCATGCCTGCTTTGGAAGCTGAGTAGGCGGTCCGGCCCATCATCGGTTCGTGGGATGCCGACGACGAGATGAAGATCAGCCGCGAACCGGGGCGCATCCGGGGCAGCACCGCCGAGGTCACCACGAAGCACGAATCCAGATTGGCCGAGATGATCGTGCGCCACTGCTCGAACGTCTGCTTGCGGGCATACGTTCCGCCCAGCGCGCCCGACGCGTGAACGACGAGGTCGATGTGCTCGAGTGTGCTCATCGCAGCGGCGAAGCCGTCCGGATCCGATGCGTCGGCCACGATCGCCCGCGCGCCGAGTTCGTCGGCCGCTGCACGCAGCGGACCTTCGCGACGTGCCACTATCGCCACGTCGTAGCCGAGTTCACACAGCTTGGCGGCGCAGGCTTTGCCGATGCCACCGCTGCCGCCGGTGACTACCGCGGTTCTCACGGCCTGCGGACGTCCCGTGGGCGTGACATCGCTTGCGGGGACAGTGCGTAGATCCGTTGTTCGGGCCGGCCGGACAACACGTAGGTCTGGGTGTCGGCGAGGTGTCGGCCTGCGATGCGGCGGGCGCGGTCGACGTCGCCCTCGGCGATGGTTTCGGTCAGCTTGATGTGGGTGTTGAGCGCCGCCCGCCGTCGCGCCAGCGACGGGTAGGTGCCGCGGGCAGCACTTTCGTCCGCCCACTGCTGTTCGTGGCTGCTCCATAAGGTTTCCAGGCTGCCGACGACCGCGATGATGGTGTGGTTTCCGCAACCGCGAACGATGAGATTGTGGAATTGGCGGCCGATTTCGGTGAATTGCCGGCCGTCCTCCAGGTTTTCGGCCATGGCGTCGTTGACTTGCTTGAGTTCGGGTACCAGGGTGTCGGCGCGGTCGGCACGCTGGGCGGCCAGTGCGGCACACGCGGGCTCGAGTTCCTGCAGCGCCATACCCAGATCGCTGACGGCGACGTTCTCGCTCTGCAGCACCAGACCGAGCATGTAGGCCGCGCTGGTCTTCGCCGGCGCGTGCACCACAGCGCCGCCACGATTTCCCCGTCGCACCGAGACCAGTCCCTCGGTCTCGAGGATGCGCAGCGCCTCGCGCAGCGAAACGAGGCTGACCTTGAACTGGTCGACCAGCACCTCCTGGCGCGGCAACAGATCGCCGTCCGCGAGTTCGCCGTCGATGATCTGACGCCGCAGTTCGTCGGCTACGATTTCGGCGATTCTCGGGGCCGACAGCCTGCGACGGGCGTCGGGTCCAATTCCCAGGGCGGTCATCCGAGTCCTCGCAAGCTAAAGCAGGATCAAGCGCACGGTCGCTGGCCCCGCGAACTCAACTGGCTTAGCTATTTTAGCAGTAATGGTATAAATAGCCGCGTGAGTCACGGGGCCGATCACCGGCCGACGCCGCTTGACGATCTGCGGGTCGTCGAGGTCAGTGACCGCTTGGCGGGCAGCTACTGCGGGAAGCTGTTGGTGGATGCCGGGGCGCAGGTCCGTAAAATCGAACCGCCGCAAGGAGATCCGTTGCGGCGGTACTCGGCGACGTGTTCGCCGGTTCCCGATGGTCAGGCCTCGCCGTTCTTCAGCTACCTCAACGCCGGCAAGGGCAGTTTAAGTGTGTCGCCGGATTCACCGCGATTTGAAGCCGAACTCGCCGCTGCCGACGTGGTGGTGGTAACCGCCGGGCGATCGGGGGCCGCGGCGCTGGGGATCGATCCGCAGCAATTGCTGGCCTCCTCTGAGCAGGCAATCGTCGTCACGATCTCCGATTTCGGCTGGACTGGTCCGTTCGCCGACCTCGCCGCCACCGAGTTCACGCTGCAGGCCTGGTCGGGTTGCACCGGCTTTCGGGGAGATCCCGCCGGACCGCCCATCTCGATCGGTGGCGATCTCGGTGAGTACATGGGGGGTGTGTACGCCGCATTCGGCGCGCTGGCGGTGCGGCGTCGCGTCGAGCGCGGCGGCCCGGGCGAACACCTGGACCTGTCCATGCTGGAGGCGATCACCGCGATGCAAAGCAGCGAATGGCTGCATTCCCAGCTGCTTCGCGTCCCGCCGATCCGCCGCACGCTGGAAGTGCCCTCCATCGTCGCCGCCAAAGACGGCTACGTCGGAATCACGATGGTCACCGGCCAGCAATGGCTGGATTTCGCCGCGATGGTGGAATGCCCTCAGTTCGAGGAGATTCCGCAACTGCGTTTCCAGATCGGCCGCTGGGAGTACCGGGACTTCATCTACGAGTCCATCGGTCCGTGGATGGCGCAGCGGACCGTGTCGGAGATCGTCGAGTTGGGCCAGCTGTTCCGCCTGCCGATCGCTGCGCTGGGCAACGGGGCGACCGTCCGCGACATGGATTACATGACCGAACGCGGGGTGTTCGTTGCCAACCCCGCCGGCTTTCACCAGCCCCGGCCGCCCTGGCTGATGTCGCGGTGCGCGCCCGCCCCGCTGGGTGAGACCCCGGATGTCGGTGCAGCTGACAACGAATCTCCTTGGCAGGAAAGAGAATCCGCACCGGCGACGAAAGCGGCCGGGTTGCCGCTGCAGGGTGTTCGCATCGTAGATCTGACCGCCTTCTGGGCCGGCCCGGCGGCCACTCATCTGTTGGCTGCCTTCGGCGCCGACGTGATCAAGGTGGAGTCGATCCAGCGCCCGGACGGTATTCGGTACTCGGGCGGCATGCGCACCGACGTGGACGACTGGTGGGAGTACGGCTGGGTTTTCCAGGCAATGAACACCAACAAGCGTTCGGTGACACTGGATTTGGGATCCGAGGAAGGGCGGGGACTGTTCCGGACGCTGGTTGCTCAGGCCGACGTGGTGATCGAGAATTTCTCGCCGCGAGTCATGGATCATTTCGGTCTCACCGCCGAGGTACTACTGGACATCAACCCGGAACTCGTCGTCACCCGGATGCCGGCGTTCGGGTTGGACGGACCGTGGCGTGAACGAGTCGGGTTCGCTCCGACCATGGAGCAGATCGGCGGTCTCACCTGGGTGACAGGACTGGCCGAAACACCGCCGGTGACTCCGCGCGGAGCCTGCGATCCGCTGGCCGGCGTGCACGCCGCGTTCGCTGTGCTGGCTGCGCTGCACTTCGCCGAACGCACCGGAACCGGCCAGCAGGTCCAGCTACCGATGGTGGAGGCGGTGTTGAATACCACCGCAATACAGCCGATCGAAGCCGAGGTCTTCGGCAAGACGCTGAGCCGGCGGGGAAATCGCGGTCAGGGCGGAGCGCTGCAGAACATCTACCGATGCGCCGGACCCGACGACGACTGGATCGCGGTCAGCGTAGGTGACGACACGCAGTGGGCAGCGCTGGTTTCGTTGCTGGGTAAGCCGGCCTGGGCTGATGGCGTGTCGACCGTCGTTGACCGACGTGAGCGGGCCGACGAGATCGACGTCCAACTGGCAGACTGGTTCGCCGGTCGGCCGCTCGAACCGACGGTGGACCTGCTGGCGAGTGCGGGCATACCGGTCGCGCCCGTCGTGTCACCGACATTGGTGACCGAGAACGCCCAGTTAAACGACCGGGGGTTTTTCGAGTCGCTGACCCACCCAAGCACCGGACCCGGCCTCTATCCCACTCCGCCGTTCGCCCTACTCGCCGGGCAACGCCACTGGCTTCTGCGCCCACCGCCGACTCTCGGCGAGCACAATGAAGAAGTACTGCGCGATCAGTGCGGGCTCAATGAGGAGGACCTCGCGCACCTCGCTGCCGGCGGGGTGATCGGAAACCGACCGGCGGGCCTCTAGAGAAAGTAAGGGGACATCTGATGCGCGTGATCGTTGATCCGGACATGTGTGAAGCCAACGGGTTCTGTGAGTCGCTCGCGGCAGACATCTTCGAGTTGGGTGACGAGGACGTGGTGCAGATCGCAGACGGCGATGTGCCCGAAGACCGCGAGATCGACGTTCGCGCCGCAGTGGATCAGTGCCCACGGGCAGCGCTGCGCATCGTCGACTGACCGGATCTGTCGGCGCCTCCCTTTAGAGTCGGTGCGCACAGCAGTCGAGCTAACCGGGAGGCGTCGATGAACGCGCTTGATATGTCGAACTACGCCGCGATGCGGCCGTACTTCGAGTTGATCGCCGAGGCGTTGACCGGCCTGGTCGACGGGAACGATTTCTTCGCCATTCATGCCGAGGACGTGGTGGTCGAGTACATCATCACGGTTCCGGACTACCCGCGCAGAATTGTCGGGCGCGACGCGCTGGCCGAACTGTATTCCGGATACGGGCAGGCGATCGTGCAGACCGGCAGCAGCGATGTGCACCGCTACTACGACCCAGACAAGTCGGTGGTGGTGCTGGAGTACACAATTCACGGCCATGTGGTGACGACGGGTGCGCCGTACGCCAACCGATTCGTCTCGGTGATCACCATCAGAGACCGCAAGATCGTGCACTGGCGCGACTACCTGGATCCGTTGGCGGTGCAGGCCGCTTTTGAAAGCTGAAGGGCCACATGGTGAATGGCGGTGCGCGCTGACCGCCCAGGGGCCGGATTGACGTTCAATGTCTAAAATAGTAAAAATAGAGATAGTTGTCGAACCGCGGTGAAGTGCGGGCGGCCCCTTGCCGTGCGGCCGCGTGCGAAACGGAGAACTCGTGACGGATACCATTTCAGGCACCGATTCAGGCCTCGGTGCGGACCGGATCGATCCGTCGGAACGGGAGTTCGGTCCGTCCGGCATCGCGTTGTCCACCTATCGCTTCCCGACCGGCTGGTTCATCGTCTCGTTCGCCTCCGACTTGAAGCCCGGCGAGGTCAAGCGTGTGCACTACTTCGGCGAAGAGTTGGTACTGTTCCGTACCAAGTCTGGCAAGGTGCACGTGCTGGACGCGTATTGCCAGCATCTCGGCGCCAACATGGGTGTCGGCGGCACGGTCGAGGGCGAACACATCGTCTGCCCCTGGCACGGCTGGCAGTGGCGCGGCGACGGCACCAACGCGCTGATCCCGTACAGCAAGATCGGCTGTAAGAACAACGTCCGTATCCGGACCTACCCGACCACCGAGTGGTACGGCTTCATCCTGGTCTGGCACGAGCGACACGGTCGCGCACCGTACTGGCAACCGCCAGTGTTGCCGGAATTGGAAACCGACGAGTATTACCCGCTGCACCCGCACAGCCGGATGGTCAACCGGGTCAAAGTTCACGCGCAGATGATCATCGAGAATGCGGCCGATCCGTACCACGTGCAGTACGTGCACAAAGCCGCGAATCCCGCCAACACCACCTCGTTCGAGACGAACGGCTACCACCTGCACGCCACCGTCAGCGCCCATTTCGGTGGCGGTCGGGCCAAGACCTGGCTGACTCCGAACGGACCGGTGGACGCCAAGATCATCTACGACAACTACTCGTTGGGGCTTGGCCTGGTGCGGTTCCCCAGCGACCTCGTCGCCACTATTGAAGTCACCGGCCAGACCCCGGTCGACGAGGACTACACCGACTACTTCTACACCCAGGCCTCCGTTCGCGAGCCCGGGGATTCCGGCGACGTGCCCACCGGTCGCGCGGCCAAGTTTCTGGCGCTGCAGCAGGAAGTCATCAAGCAGGACTTCTTTACATGGGAGAACATGAAGTACCTGGAGAAGCCGAACCTGGCGCCGGAGGAGGCGCGCGACTACGCCACCCTGCGGCGCTGGGCGCACCGCTTCTACCCTGGCGTGGAAGCGTCGCCGAAGGATTTCGGATACACCGCTGACGGTGAGCCGGACCCGGCGGCATCGCCGGCCTGACCGGCAGTCGGATTAGCACCCAGCGTCTGATGTGCGCCGAACGGGCCGGCCCACCCAATCCTGCCGATTTCGGTGTCGATCACTTCGCTGTTTCCGACGTACTGCGCCGTCGCGCTGAGCAGTATCCCGACCGGGTGATGATGTCCGTGGCCGGCGAAGATATCACCTTCGAGCAGATGCGAAGGCGGTCGGGTGCGGCGGCCGGCTTGCTGGCCGATCTCGGCGTGGGCGTGGGTGATTGCGTGGCATTGTTCACCGCGACCTGCCCGGAATGGATCTACTTCTGGCTGGGTGCCGCACGGATCGGAGCTGTGAGCGCCGCGGTGAACGCGGCGAACAAGGGCGACTTTCTGTTGCACAACATCGCGCTGTCGCAGGCCAAAGTGATCCTCACCGACAGCGAGCGGCGAACCCGGATCGAGGAGATCTCCGATCAGCTGAAATCCGTGAAAAGCATTTTGGTGCTGGGAGATTCACTGACAACGGCGCTGGAATGCGGTGACCCTGCGCCGGACACGACAGTCGACGACGCCGGTGTCGGGGCACTGTTCTTCACTTCCGGCACCACCGGTCCTTCGAAAGCCGTTGCCACGTCGTGGCAGTACCTGTTCTCGGTGGCCGCGACCGTCGTCTCGGCGTGGGAGTTCGCCGCCGGGGAAACGCTGTGGACCGCGATGCCGCTGTTTCACCTGAGCGCGGCTCCGGCGGTGCTGGCGCCACTGCTGGTTGGCGGAAAGACTCTGCTGGCCAGTTCTTTTCATCCTGGCGAGGTATGGGACGAGGTGCGTGCTCACAATGCCATCGGCTTTGTGGGAGCCGGCGCGATGGTCTCGATGTTGCAGAGCCTGCCCCCTGACCCCCAAGACACCCAGTTGCCCTTGCGATTCATCTCCGCAGCGCCGATCGATGCGAATTCCTACCCCGCGGTCGAGCAGCGTTATGACTGCCGCATCGTCACGATGTACGGCCTGACCGAGGCGTTTCCCCTCGCGGTCAATGGCGTTGCCGACGAAGGTGTTCCCGGCGAATCGGGCCGGCCAAATCCGAATTTCGATGTGCGGATAGTCAACGCCGACGGCACCGAGTCGGCAACCGGAACGGTGGGCGAGATCAGTTGCAGGGCGAGATATCCGGGAGTGATGAGCCTGGGTTACGTGTGCGCCGACGAGCGGCAGGGGCTGTCCGTGGATCCGCACCCAGAATGGTTCCGCACCGGCGACATGGGCAGATTCGACGCTGACCGCAACGGAGACTTGCACCTGACGTATGTCGACCGCGTCAAGGACTCGTTGCGCCGCCGCGGTGAGAACATCTCTTCGGTGGAGCTGGAGACGGTGGTGATGGGCCATCCGGCGGTGCAGGAGGCCGCCGCGGTCGCAGTGCCCAGTGACCTGGGTGAGGACGACATTCTGTTGGTTGTGACGTTAAAGTCCAGTGCCACACTTGATTACACCGAGTTGCTGGATTACTGCTCCGCGCGGATGCCCTACTTCTGCGTGCCCCGATTCGTCGATATCGTCGATCAACTACCCAAGAATGTCATCGGTCGGATCCGTAAAGACGTGTTGCGCGCCCGCGGATTGAGTGCGGATACGTGGGATCGGGAGAGTCACGGCTACGTAGTAAGCCGATGAAAGACAGGTTGGAGAAGAAATGAGCATGACCTATCAGGAACAGCAGATGCTGCAGGCCGCAACTGGCCGCGCGGGCATTCTGGATCTGACCGCCCGGCACAATCGGGCGTACTCGGAAGGCGACCGCGACGTCTGGATCGCCACATTCCGTCATTCCGGCGCCAGCTATCTGCGTGACGGGAAGACGTTCACTGACCTGCGTGCGGCCTTCGACGGCGGCGACGGGCAGCGCCTGGTCACCGTCGACAACGAGATCCATGTCGATGGCGTCAATGCGACCCAGCACTGTGTCGCGATTCTTTTCACCGCCGTACACGACGAACCCGCCCTTCGGGCCACCGGGACCTATCGGGACCAGCTCACCTATGAGCGCGGCGGTTGGTACTTCACATCCCGGGAACTGCAATGGGATTCGGTGCCGAGCCGTCACCTCGTCGGGTAACTGACAGGTCACCGGGGCCCCCGAACCTCGGCACAGCTCTCAACTTGCCTTCGGCGCTCGTGAGACGCGCTGCGGGGGTGGTCTGAAATACGCGTCGCTGCGCCTGAGGATCGCTCCTTAACACCATCAACTATTGCCCCGGGAGATAGTGGAGCCAGGCGCTATTTGGCGTGTGCGCAATTTTGCTGCGTTGAATGATGCTGTTCGGGCGTAAAGCGGGTCCCGGGGGCGTAGCGTTTCCATCCGGCTGTCGGAGGCCTTCTCTTGCGTCAATTTTATAACTAGTGATCGGGCGTTCTGATGGCTTCGTATGTGTTCTTGGCACCCGGCGATCTGGCTGCGGCGGCGACGGATTTGGGTGGGATCGGGTCGGCAGTGAGTGCGGCGTCTTCGGCGGCGGGGGTGTCGACGACTGGGGTGGCGGCGGCGGCCGGCGATGAGGTGTCGGCGGCGATTGCCGCGTTGTTCGGCACGTATGGCCGGGAGTTTCAGGCGGTCAGTGTGCGGGCGGCGGATTTTCATGCCCGTTTTGTGCAGACGCTGACCGGCGCCGGTGCGGTGTATGGGGGTGCGGAGGCGGCCAGTGCGGCGTCGTTGGAGCAAGGTCTGCTGGGTTTGATCAATGCTCCGACGAATCTGTTGTTGGGGCGTCCGCTGTTGGGTCCGGGTGTTGATGGTGCGGCGGGGTCGGGTGCTGCTGGTGGTGCGGGTGGGTTGTTGGTTGGTCGTGGTGGTAACGGTGGGTCGGGTGCGTCGGGGCAGGCCGGGGGTGCGGGTGGTGCTGCTGGCTTGTTGGGTCCGGGTGGCGTGGGAGGGACTGGCGGTGTTGGGGCTGCCGGCGGTGTGGGGGGTAGTGGTGGCTGGCTATTCGGCAATGGCGGGGCTGGTGGGGTGGGGGGTGTGGGTAGTTCCGGCGGTGCTGGGGGTAGCGCATTGTTGTTCGGCCATGGTGGCGCTGGGGGTGCGGGCGGTTCAGGCGTGGCAGGGGCATTGGGGTCTGCGGGGGCGGCCGGTTCTGCGACTGCGGCGGGCGGCACTGGTGGGCTGGGCGGAGACGGCGGTAGCGCGGGTTCGGGCGGGGCTGGTGGTCGTGGTGGGTTGATATTCGGTGATGGCGGCGCCGGTGGCACTGGTGGTGGGGGTGGTGTCGGGGGTGCCGGCGGTGCCGGTGGTGTGGGGTGGGCGGCGACTTCGCCTGGTGTGACGGGTGGCGAGGGTGGTGATAGCGGTACTGGCGGGCATGGCGGTGCTGGTGGTGCGGGTGGGGTTGGTGGGCAGGGTCATGGGTTGTTTGGTCGTGCGGGTGTCAATGGTTCCGGTGGTGCTGGGGGTGCCGGCGGTAATTCGGGCGTTGCGGGTACGGGCGGGGTCGGCGGGGCCGGGGATGCGGTGACCGCTGGCGGTATCGGCGGGGTGGGTGGCGATACCGGCGGCGTCGGAGTGGGTGGTGTCGGTGGGGCCGGGGGCGGTCCGGGTGCTGGTGGGGGCGCTACGGGTGCGACGGGGTCGGTGGTGGCTGGGGGTACCGGTGGTGCGGGTGGGGCTGGGTTTAATGCCACGACAGCAGGTGGGTCGGGCACGGCCGGGGGGATGGGTGGCGCTGGGGGTAGTCACGGTAATGGCGGTGCCGGTGGTGCGGGCGGCAATGGTGCGGCCGGCACTGATGGGGTCGCCGCGACAGCGACGGGGCAATCCGGCGGTGACGGGATGGCCGGCGGGTCGGGTGCGGTCGGCGGGGCCGGTGGCGCGGGTGGATCGGTGTCGGGCAATGGCGGTGCCGGTGGTGCCGGCGGTCGCGGTGCTGATGGCGGTGACGGCGGCGCCGGGTTCAGTGGCGAAGCCGCGAAAGCGCCTGGTGCTGTGGGGCAGGCCGGTGGTTCGGGAGGCAACGGTGCCGGCGGCGGTAATGGCGGTAACGGCGGAGCCGGTGGCACCGCGGTAAGTGGAGCCGCGGGTGCTACCGGTGCGGGCGGTAGTGCCGGTAATGGCGGTAACGGTGCGATCCCGGGTGATGGTGGCACCGGCGGCGCCGGGGATGCGGTGACGCGTGATGGCGGGGCAGGTGGAGCTGGCGGTGATACCGGGTTCGGCGGCAAGGGCGGCACAGGAGGCGTCGGTTCCAGCACCGGAACCAACGGCATTGACGGCACGACACCCACTGGGGTGCTGGGCAACGGCGGTGCCGGCGGTGCGGGATTCAACACGCTGGCGGCGGGTGTCGATGGCGGTGATGGTGGCGCTGGTGGTGCGGGCGGTAACCGCGGTAATGGTGGCGCTGGTGGTGTGGGCGGCAATGGTGCTGCGGGCACTGATGGGGTCGCTGCTTCGGTGACGGGCCAGTCCGGTGGTGTCGGGATGGCCGGCGGGGCGGGTGGTGTCGGCGGGGTCGGCGGTGTGGGCGGGTCGCTGGCGGGTAACGGTGGCGCGGGCGGTGCGGGTGGGCACGGCGCTAATGGGGGAAATGGCGGGGTCGGGGCGACGGGCGCTGATGCGACAGCGGCCGGCGGGGTGGGCCAGGCGGGCGGTTCGGGCGGCGACGGCGGGGTTGGCGGCAATGGCGGTGCCGGCGGGGCCGGTGGTTCGGCCGCGAAGGGCGCCGCCGGGGTGACGGGTGTGGGCGGTGCCGCCGGCGATGGCGGCAACGGTGCGACTCCCGGCGACGGCGGCAAGGGCGGGGCCGGTGACGCGGGTACCCGTAACGGCGGTGCGGGCGGTGCCGGCGGGAACACCGGGTTCGGTGCGGCCGGCGGCAAGGGTGGCACCGGTGTGAGCACTGGTGCTGACGGCAGCAAGGGCACGACGCCGACGGGTGTGTTGGGTAATGGTGGTGCCGGCGGTGCGGGATTCAACACGCTCGCGGCGGGTTTCGATGGCGGGGACGGTGGCGCGGGTGGCGCGGGCGGTAACCGCGGCAATGGCGGTGCTGGTGGTGCGGGCGGCAATGGCGCGGCCGGTGGTAACGGCGCTGCCGGCATGGCGCCCGGTGAGTCTGGTGGCAATGGGGTGGCGGGCGGCGCTGGTGGTGTCGGCGGCGCCGGCGGTGTGGGCGGATCGCTGGCGGGTAATGGCGGTGCCGGTGGCACGGGCGGGCACGGTGCTGACGGCGGTGATGGTGGCGCTGGGGTTACCGGCGACGCTGCGACGGTCGCCGGCAGTACCGGCCAGGCTGGCGGTAATGGCGGCAACGGCGGTGGCGGCGGCAACGGCGGCAATGGCGGGGCAGGCGGTACCGCGGCGAAGGGTGCCACCGGGTTGACGGGTGCGGGCGGTAATGCGGGGAACGGCGGTAACGGTGCCGCCCCGGGTGACGGCGGCAAAGGCGGCGCCGGTGACGCGGTGACTCGCGATGGCGGGGCCGGCGGAGCGGGGGGTGACACCGGGCTCGAGGGCAAGGGCGGCACGGGCGGCACGGGTGTGAGCACCGGCAGCAACGGTATCGATGGCACGACACCGTCGGGGGTGCTGGGTAACGGGGGCGCCGGGGGTGCCGGGTTTACCACCACTGCGGCGGGTGTCGCCGGCGGCAATGGTGGTGCCGGCGGTGCGGGCGGCAACTACGGCAACGGCGGCGCCGGGGGTGCTGGTGGTAACGGTGGGGCTGGTGCGGCGGGGGTGAACCCGAACCCGGTGGCTCCGGCGGCTGATGGCGATGACGGCACCGGCTACCCGCCATCCTTCAACGACGCAACGCCGGGCACTGGTGGCGCGAACGGCACGGTGAGCGGTCAGGCCGGCGGTAATGGCGGCACGGGCGGCACCTTTGTGAGTACCGCGGGTCCGGGTGTCGGTGCGAACGGTGGTGCCGGCGGCGACGGCGGCCTGGGCGCGCCCGGCGGCAGTGGTGGTGCCGGTGGAACAGGCGGATCAGTTGCGCTGACCCAGGCCACCGGCGGTACTGGCGGTGCCGGCGGCGATGGTGGTGCGGGCGCGGCTGGTCAGGCCGGTGGCGCGGGTGGCGCTGGTGGGGCCGGCGGGTTGGGCGGATC
>NZ_JBVAXG010000017.1:0-70688 GCF_055419245.1 Mycobacterium sp. IDUB_37
CCCCGAAACCGCACCACCGAAAGTAGTGTCAGCGATGTCCTGACAACAACGTGTCAGGGATGTCCCCGGCCACTACACAATAACCACCGACCACGTGGCCTACTTTTCACCGTCGCTTGTGGCCTAGTTTTCGACCGTCGTCAACACCACTGATTGCTGAATGCGATCGCGTCGATATTCACGGTGAGGCACTGTAATCGCGGGAGGGCCTAGCGGCCCACTCATTTTGACAACTGATATTCCTGCAGTTCGAGGTAGATGAAGGCGTCGTGACGGCAACACTCCTACTGACGTGTTTCGCCGTAACTTCTGATCGTGCTTCATCCGCGACTAGGTCGGCATCGAGAACCGGCATCGCATCGGAGTGGAGACCATCTGCTGGGAGATGGACTACCCGCACTCGGACTCGAGTTGGCCCGATGCACCCGAACAACTCGCTCCCAAAGGCGACGCGATCCTCATCGTCAAGATCGACCGCGACCACTTCCACCACTGCGTCGAGTGCGCAGAAGTTCATCGCCGCCACGCGGAGTGACCTCAACGCGCTGGAGAATCAGCTGCGCGGGTGCACTGCAACGACCGGCAGCAGGCCGTCAGAACACGGCCCGGAATAATTTCGACACCGTTGGTGAACGCCGCTTGTCACCCGCCGCCCAAGGTGAACCCCGAGGAGGAGTTGGCGACCGCGGTGTGGGGACGGCGAACTGATAAGACCGGCTGCATTGCAGAAAATGGCACGGCGTCGTGATCCGAGTTCGACGGCGTCTTGTGTCGGTCTGCCGCGAGATGCTGATCCAGTGAAATACATTCGACACAGCCGCATCGTCGAATTGACGGCGCGCAATATCACCGCTTTGTTGGCGAAGTTGGACGATCCAGTCTCAGCCCGCACGCTGGAGTCCCCGGACGGCCAGGTGAGCGTCCGGTCGGTCGCCGACACGTCCGCTCACGGTAGTGAGACCACCACCCAGGCTGTCGGCTCCGAAGGAGTCGTGATATTGACCCGTGACGAGCTGTGGCATCTGATGACGCCCGGCACGACAGTGATGGTGGCTGGCTACACGGTGCTCTCTGTGCCTGACGAAGCGCACTACGGGTATCGCGCGCCGGGCGAGGTCTACATGCCCGAATCCGGGACGAGCTGGTAACACACGGTCGTTATCGGCGGGACGGGCCGCTCCTGCGACGGCGCAGCCTTGTTTGATGGTCTTACCGGTAGACCGGCTGGGAATCGACTTTGAGCCATCGTCCTGATCTGGCAACGCTTAGGAGCGACGCTTGAGGCGCCCCTCGGTCACGCTGCGTTTGCCTGCCTGGTTTCGGCGGGGTTTGCGATGGTAAATCGGTACGCATGCTGATTAGAGCAGCCAGATCGGGGTCGGTCACGTCGCCGGTCACCGGGCGATCATTCAACCAGCCAGAACAGACGATCTGCTTGGCTGCACGCAGGACCGAGCGCCGCTGTGCTGGAGGAAGGTCGGTGAGCACGCGCTCCAGCACGGCGAGTAGCTCCGAGACGACGTTGCCGGATCCGATGCTCCACAGCGCAAGTGCCCATTCCGCGCGGCCTTGTTCATCGCTGATGGCTTCGAGCTGTTGTCGCCACCAGTTCGCGTCGTTGAGGTGGGCTCGCGCTTGAGCGAGAAGCTCGCAGGGGTGGGCGGTATCGCCGAAGGCCGAAGCGCTGGGATTCTTCACGTATCCGGTATTCAGGGGCGACGCGGCACCGATGATGGCGATCTCGGAGGCGAGCCAGCATCGTCCAGCATGTGCGTACAGGGCGGCCGAGGTGTTAGCCCACGGGAAGGTGCTGCCCTTGTGACCAGTCATGAACGCGCGCGCTTTGGCGATCGGCGCGTACGCGGAGCGAGCGCTCGTAAGCTGGTTGATGGCTTCACGGCGACGCCGCTTGGTCTTTTCGTTTGTGTCAGTGAAGCCGGTCGTGGAACTGGTGAAGAAATCACCGGGCGCGAGTGCCGCAGCGACCTGGGCCGGCATCGACCGGATCGAGGTGACCTTTGCGCACTGCCCGTCCAGCACGGCCCCTAGAAGCGCTGATTCGAGCGGGCTGCCGGAGGTCGGCACGAATCCCGTGTTCAGGAGTAGCTCCGCGGCGCCGTCGGACACGTCCAGATCATCGAGTCCTGCGGTCACTCCGGCGGCGGCTTCACATTCGGCCCCAAGCCTGAGCCAACCATCTTGATGCTCAGTACCGATCGCCGCGGATAGTTGCTCCAACCACCACGCGGCGAACGACCCGCGTTGGTTGAGCAGTTCACGAAGCGCGCGAACGCGGGCACTGTTCGCCGGGTCAGCAGGGTTCGCGCTGATCACTGCTGTCAGCCGTGTCCAGGTCGGGTCCGGGCCGTCGTCGTCGGGGAGGTCGGGCAGCGCGGACAGTGCGCCTATATCGCGACGATCGAGCGCCGACAACAGGATGGGCAGCCCGGTATCCGAGCACAGCGCGGTGAGGACTTTGCGGGCCTCGCGGGGACGAAGATGGAACACGCCGTCGGTGAGCAGTGTCCAGGCGGCCAGGTAGGACGCGGTCGACGAACTGTGGGACAGCTCGTCTTCAATGCCGGCCGTCAAGGTGTAGATCCCGTTGCCTTTTGCATTGCCGCCGTAGAACCTGGCGGTGTTGAGCCAGTAGGGTCGGCGCAGCAACTCTCGCAGTACGGTTGCGCTGTCGAACGCCGGGTTGTCTTCTCCTGCATTGCGATACAGGTACCGTGCGGCGAAGTACTCCCGCAATGAGAGGACCTCGAATTCGTAGGTTCCGTCGACCTTGCTGGTCAATGCCCACAGACGGTCGCTGGCCCCCTCGAAGAGTTCGTCTACGACCGATTCGCGATTGCCATAGGTGCGTTGGAAGTGGCGCATCGCCTCTTTGAGTTCGGCGATGCTCATGCGGCCGTTGATCTGCGACTCCTCGGTGTGCGCATGGAGGTACCAGCCGAGGAACGGGATGATCTCGATGAGTTCCTCTTTATGGTTGCGAACGGCCTTGGGGTGCTTGTTCGCTTCGCGAGCCAGAAGGAGGTCGACGTACTTGTCGTAGAGACCGGTGCGCTGGGTGGGAGTGGCGGCACCCTGCTCGTGAAGCAGGTCGAGCAGGATCGTCAGCTGCATCGGGTTGCCGGCGAGTTCGTTGATATAGGGTTCGCGGCTCTTATCTTTGAAGCTCTTTCGTAGCGAGCGGCCGTCTTTGCCTCTGATTCCCCGCACTGCACACCATTTGCGGAGATAGTCGTTGCGTTGCTCGGTGTCCAACTGGTTGAGGGTGATGATCTCGAACAGGTCCGGGGACGGCTCGGGTAGCTCACCTGCGCTGGGGCGTGTAGTGACCACAACTCGTGGCGGATCGGTATACGCCTTGCCCCGACCCACGAACTTATTGATGGACTTGACGACCTTGCCGCGGACCGTGGGGCTGCCGACTTCATCGAGGCCATCGAGCACGACCAGACTCGGTACCCGGTCAAAGATGTCCTGGACGTCCTTGGCGCTCAGCGTGATCCCACCGCTCTCGTGAGTCATCAAGTCAGCAAGGAAACACTCGACGGTCGCCTCGTCGCCGGTGCGTGTTTTTACCTTGGGGCGTCGGTGGCCATCGGTGTGGTCCCAAACGTCGTTGCCGTTGAGCCACAGAGCGTAGTCGCTCAGATCGAGTCGGATCGGGAATCGCGGCGTGTGCTGCTTGGGCAACGCATGGGGTCGTTCCGTTGCCGGTACGAACGAGCTTCGGTGGGTCTGGCAAATGTATTGGCTCAGTGTGGATTTGCCTTGGCCGGGGGCACCGCGGACCAAGGTAAAGGGTGTCTGTGAGTGCAACAGATAGTTGGCTGCGCCGCCGACCGTGGCCGGGTCTGGTTCTCGTCGGCGATTGGTCCCGGTGGTGTGGACCCGGTCAGCGGTGACATCGACGAACAGGTCGACAACGTTTTCCCGGTCGACATCGGATTGGCTAAATTTGACGCGTTTGTCGTCCTCCCACTGGGCCGCCGCGACCTTGCGGATGAGGTCACGAAGGCCCTTGTCCTTGGCGGCGCCTGTGTGCTCGGCGACAAGATAACGCACCAGATCCCAGCCGGCCAGCATCTCAGCGTAGGCCCACTTCGTCTCGGTAGGGGCATTGTCGACCCAGGGGTTGAGCGCCTCACGCCAGATGCAGGTCATCTGCTCGTAGCCGAAGTCCTTGGCATACGCCTCGAGCTGCCTGTCCAGTTGGTCGAACGTGCCCGATTCCGGCTTGGCCGTGCTGCCCACGTTGGTGACCAAAATGTAGTGTCGAACGCCTTGTGTAGCCAGGCGGCGCAGGTTGGCCTCTTCCAATCGCACGGCTTGGTCCAGCCAGCTGACGGGGTCTTTCTCCTTGCCTGCGACCGACCACTTGACCTGGTAGATCAGCAGCTTTCCGGCGTCGCCTTTGCGTATGCCGTCACGTCCGCCGTCGGCCTGGCGCAAAGCCATCGGGATGTACTCGGAGAACTGGAGCGCGAGCAGCGCGCCGACCAGCTGTTGAAAGTCGTGATCACCGAGGCGCTCGTAGAGATATCGATGTCGACTCTCGGGCACCAGATGCCTCCTTCGCTTCACCTGATCATCGAGGCACCGTGGTGGGTACTTCAATTCCTGTGGCCTATTAAATCTGGGCTCACCGACATGATCTCGGAAGCTCACCCGGTGTCGGCCGAAACAAGCCCGTCGATGCCGTGGTTTGTGACATCGGTGTTCGCAATGGGTGTGAGTCGTGATCGTTGGTCTGACGCACCCAGAGCCCCCTCCACAGCCGTACACAGTTGCCGATTACAAGAACATGGTTGGAAGGTCTGGCCGTCTTGGATACTCCAATAACGTTGATTCATAACTGATTCCAAACGACAAACTGAGGACGGGAAACGAGTGGCGAAGCTGCGTTGTCAGCGAGCTCGAGGCTGCCACTAAATTCCGGCGATGTAAGGGACGCAGATCAAGATCTCTGTGACACAGTCACGTATCGGCTCCGGTTGAATGCCGAGCAGCCTGCTCCGCAACTACCTGCTCACTTGTCGATCGGGGGCCGACAGTCACGGCCAGGGGGAAATCGTCACTGTCTCTTCAAGGCGTTCGCAAACCTCGTCGATCGACATGGATCGCCACAGTCGTGGTCGACCGTCGCTGGCGAAGGTGGATGCGAGGTAGCAGCACATGTCCTACTTTTGGTGTGTGGAGACAGTGGGGTGGGGCGAACTGCGCCGAAACGCTTCTGAACTCGTGCGGCGCGTAGACGGGGGCGAGGAGATCACGATCACCGTGGACGGTCGGCCCGCGGCGAGGCTTATCCCGGCGGCAGCGCGTGCCTGGAGACGATGGTCGGACGTGGCCGAATTGTTCACGGTCCAGCAGATCCCACTTTTGCTATCGACCGCGACGAGATTGCGCACGATGTGCGCGATCCATGAGTAGCTGACTGTGAATCTCCTGGACATCAGCGTCATTGTCGCGACTGATGTGGGACACCTTATGGCGCTTACGACCTCACATCCGAGCGCTTCAGAACCCACCAGGAGCAAAAGCTAGGACACGAAGACATCCTTCCGGTCTGCCCCTCTGGCGCAAGCCAATTCAGATTTCCCCTATCCGTGCGGCAGACCCCCAACCGACTTGGCCGACTGACTTCGACACAAGGGCTGCAACGAGATTCAGCTGGTTGCGTACGGTTATCAGCCGTGGTTTGGGGGAGTTGTGCAGCACCGCCAGACATCGCCAGGTTCATCGCCCAGCTAGATCTATCTCGTACATTCCGTTGCGAGTCTGCGCCGCGCGCTGAGCGCGGGGTTCAGCGTGACCGTACGGACCGCAGAAGTTACTTTCAGTCCAGAGTTTCTACTTCCATGGCGGGTTCGTAGTGATGAGGATTGAGGATCGCGCGGCGGTAGGGATCCGTGCCGCCGGTGGGTTCAAAACCTTCGATGACTTTGGCCTTGAACGCAGTGATGCCTTGGGCATCGATTCTCGCGGTCAACTTTTTGGTTCTGCTTCTGGCGACCTTGCGACGCTGAGATAGCAGCAACTCGGTCAGAGCGACAGCGTTGGGATACCAGGTAGCGATCTCCTTATTGGAGAGCATCCCGATGACATCGGTGACACCGAGCTGTCTGCGTCGCCGCTGAATATCCGGTGCATTCATGACAATGGGCCACCGGCTCCACTTATAGAAACAGCCGATAGCGTCGCTGAAGCTTGCGCGTACCGGGTTGCGTCCCCACTGTCTGATAAGCACGCGATGCTGGTGGTTTGCACTGGCAATGTCTGGGCAGGAAGCGATCGAGAATTGCTGCCATGCCCGGCATTCGAGTTCGCTGCTTCCGACCCACCGGTGATGAATGAGGCAGGTTAGTTGGTCGTGGCTGGCGAACACGTCGACCTGATGGCTTTGGCCAAGACGCGCCACGACGCAAATTGAACATGCCGGCCGCGTGCGTGCCGAGGAAGACACCTGGCCGACCAGATAGTGCCAGTTCACGAGATCGGAAGGTTTGCGCAACTCGGGCAGAGCAGAAGCGAGATGGTGTTCGGAGTATCCGGTCAGACTGGCTAGGGCTGCCCGGAAGTCCGGCCGCTTACAGATTGTCGGAAGGAACGCATCTTTCAAGTAGTTTTCCCGCTGCACCCGGGCGAGATAGCTGGTTAAGGTTTCATTCCTGATCGGGCGGACTTGTATCGGGAGGCGTTGTAGGGGCACGACAAAGCGGTCAGGTGAAGTTGCCCGATGCGGTAAGTGGTCGGATTCACTCTTCATCGGATACCACTAGCGCTTCGTCGTCCACGGCGATGGTGTCTAGCAATTCCATACTTATGGCTTCAAGTCCGAGGTCGATGGCGTCAGTGGCTGCGTCGATAAGAAGATCAGCTAGCAGTGCGATCGAACCGCCGGTTCGCGCCTGCAGGTGGTGGGCGTTGCGTTCGAGGAGACCGTTTTCGTGCAGCGGTAGCGGAAGAATGCGTTCAAAGGCTGCAACTAGTCGCGTCCATTCTTGTTGATCGCCTTCACTTCTGCCGTAGTTACTCATGTGGACGGGTCTGGTTCGTTTACGCCACTGAGCCCCGTTCTCGCCGCTGAACAGCGGGGCGGTATTCAGTGAGATACCGGCGAATATCATTGTGGCATCCAGGTTTTCGGCGAATACTTTCAGATTGTCTGCAACCTCTGCTCCGGCGCGATGGTCGGTGTTGAGGCGTTGCACGTCATCGAGGATGACGAATTTGGTGCCTAGGTCCTTGAGGAGGTGGGCGAGATCAACGAGGCGTTCGTCGGCGTTGCTGCCGCGAAGTTGACGGGCTCCCACGAAGTCTGCGAGCCGGACCCACAGTTTGTTGGTGGTGCTTGCCGTGGCGATGGTGGTGTAAACAACGGGCATGTAAGACATATCATTTTCCCGTCCGTGTGCGCGGCGCAGTTCAGTGTCGAGGCGTTTGCCGCACGCCATCACGGCGGTAGATTTGCCGATCCGAGGATCTCCTGAAACGCGAATCCCTCTGCGCGTCACATATTTTGCCGTCCGCGCCGCGCGCATCAATTTGCGTGCCAGGGACAAGATGGCGGTCAGGTCCTTGGTGGGGAAGACGCGTTCCTCGTTGAGGTAGTCGATGCGACATTCGTTGTAGCGAGCGCGTTCAGATGTGCTGAGCGCCTTGATCTCGTCAATGCTCAGGGAGGGCCGTTCTGTGTCGGGGGTCGGTTCGTAGGTACAGTATTCGCGCCACTGTTCTTTCGTCGTGGGTGAGCCCATGTTTCACCACGACTCGGAGAGGCGCATCGGATACATCGGTTCGGCATGGGTTGCCGGTTGGCCAGAGCGCCGCGCTGGAGGCGCGGGTATCGATACTGGCTCCTGAAGTGGCGCTTCATCCGGTGGGCGGGCGCAAAGTTGTTGTCGGGTGAGGTTAGTTCGTCCAGCCGCTGCTTCTGCACGAGATACCTGCTTGTGCTGAGGTGCTGAGGGGCCGTTGAGGAGCGTTCGATGGATGGCTTCAACGCGGTCGAGTATCTGCTTGGCGGTGATCTTTTGTGTGCCCATGCCACGACGGATGGCGTTCAGTACGTCGAGTCCGAATGGCATGCTCACGTATTTCGCTAGCTCCCAACGGCATTCGATCCAGCCGTTGTCCTGCAATACCTGGCGGCCTTGCTTGTCGTAGCCTACCGCTTGGTCACGGACCCAGATTTGAAGCATATTGTTGGGGTCGTAACGGACCTCCCACTTCCCGTTCTTCTTGCGGTTTGCGGACTTGGTGCGGCGCATGTCATGAAAGCGTGGGGAATCACTGTCATATCTCAGCTTATTGAGATAGACGCCAGAGCGGTTGATAACCCTGAACTCGCACGGCAGCAACGAGATGAATTCGTCGCGGGTGAGGGCGCGTGCGGGACTCGGCGCGACTTCCGCCAAGGCGCGATACATTGCGTTGGGGGAGAGGAGCATTCGTGGTGCACTTGTGTGCACCACCCCGCTGTGTGGCTTCTCCTGGTAGACCGTGATGATCCAGAAATCAAGCAAAGCCTGCAGCACATGCAGAGGCCAAACTGCATCTTTCTCCGGCTTGCGGCCGCGATGATTCACTGAGCGTCCTTTGTAGCCGCGAATCCACCGTACGAAGTCATCACCAATGGACTCGAAGAAGCGCTCGATGTGCGGCTTGGCGGTCGGCGTTTTCGGCGGAGCTAGGCGATACGTGATGCCACGAGCTTCTACCGCCCACAAGAACGCCTTCGAAACGAATACTTTTCCGTTGTCCACAACAACTCCGCGGATGACGATCAAGGGTTTGTTCGCAATGCTGCTTTCGATCTGTTGCTGATCAGCTATCAGGTCCGGAAAATAGCTTCTGGCGATATCCATGCTCTCTGCCCAGCCGGGCAACATCTGTTGAGGAACGCTTGACTTGGCAAGCAGCTCCAGTGCGTCGACGGTCTTGCAGGCGTTCGGACGCAGTATTGCGCTAGCGATGGATCGGGTGGCCACATCGATAGCTCCTGCAAGATCGACACGGCAGATTTGGCCATCGGCCATCAACACCATGGCATCGAGCGGCGTGGAATCTAGCTGCACCTCGTCGCCGGCATAGAGCGCGACAATCTTGCCGAAGGCACGGTCCGGGCTAGTAGCGTGGCTGCGCCGTGAGGTCGCGTCGCCGGTCGTGTGTTCCCCTCGGTCGAGCTGATTCAACTGCACATACAGCCAACTTCGACTGGGGATATGGACAGCACTTTCTTTGAGGTCCCAGGTCGCTAGCTCGATGATCTGCTTCTTTGATGGAGTCGACTTCTCGACAAATTGGCTTTTCACAGTCTGAAGAGCGACTAAGACCTGGGGATCCACCTGGGAAAGCCGCACATGGCCCGGCGTCCCTCGTTGGTCTGCGCATCCCACAATGCCTCTGTTGAGGAATCCGCTCCACTTGCGCCACATCTTAGACATTGAGACGTTCACCCCAGCGCGTATGAGCGACTTGCGTTTGGCCTCCAGGCGTGCCCGGATGGTCTGTGTCTGCACTGGAGGCGCGATGACCCCGCAATCGCGCAGGGCCACACCATGTTTGACTTCGTACATGTGCTCGTACCAAAACTCTGCTTGACGCCTCCGTTGGGGTGTCATCAGATCGAGGAGCCGCTGATCAGCGATGCAGGGGCCGGACTGCGACGGCCCGATGAACGTATCGTCGGCGAGTACTACTCCGGCCGGAAGGTTGAGCTCGCTACCGTTATCGAGGCATCGCATTTCCACTATCAGGCCGTCGTAGGCCCGGATTTGCCAGGCGCAGCCGCGAAATCCAATGACGTCGTTTTCAAAAATTTCGTTCATGGACGCACTACCGTGTTCCAAGCCAGTGGGGTCTGCAACTCGACGTGGAGCTCCCCGCACCAAATCATGTTGTACACCGCACAGATAACGTCCGCGGCATCGGTGCTTTCCCGTGCGCTGACCACGTCGATCAAGTCATCAAGGCGAATCCCGTCGGCGCCGGATGCCATGACCTGTCCGGTTAGCGCTGCACGAGTCATGGGAGGCGGCGCAAACCGCTGGTGGCTGTAACCTCCGAGAAAACGCGTGTTGCGATCCACCGCTACGTTGATGTAAGTGAATTCCTCGTATTGCCAGCCGAGTTGGTTGCAGATAGACCGTGTTCTGCCGTGCTGTATTCGGTCAGCCTCAGTCATCCTCTCCTGTGGTTTCACATCGACAACCAGGACTGATCCATCACGTTTACGGACGAAAAGGTCTGGGGCGTGGCGTCTCGGAGTGGAACCTTGAGGCCATAGAAGCCAGAAAGGATTGGAACTAACCCTTGCCGCTTTACCGCTGAAGTCGAGACTCATGAGCGCAGTCAGCTCGAACCGCGACTCGAATCGCACATGTGAACACGACCGCGAGAACCAGTAGCGCCCCTGGTGTGCACGTCTCCCGCGGTAAGCAGGGAACTGACGGATGGGTGAGGATAGTTCGAACGGCACCTGCGCCAACGCCGGCACGATCCGTGACCGTACGCGTCGACCGCTTTCGGGGTTCCGATACAGCATCAAGGTGTACGGGGCCTCGTTGACCGGCAATTCCTCTGTTGTGCGCACAGTTCGCGTCACGACGTCCGCCTGCAGTTCCAGTCGTTGCGACGCTTCATCCCGAGTTGTGTGAAGCTGATTGATTGCGCGGGGTTGACACCCGCGCCAAGACACGCTGAAATAAACAAGTCTCCTCCTAACAAGGGGCAACGGTTTGATACGGCGCAATGCCGCACCGAAAAAGCCTGGATCCTACCCAGGCTTTTTCAGTTTTTCGAGGACGTCCGACGGATCACTGGTCGGGCCTTGACTATTCGCTAAGCAATAAGAACCTCCTGCATGACGACTGTGCGAACTGGTAGGGGCAAGAACGCAGTTCCGCCTCGTCGGCACTATTGCGCCGCTTCTGGCTATACGGATAGTCCAGCACAGATGGAATGTTGTCTACAAGACCCGGTGGTAACCATTCAAAGTAAGACGAGCGCGAAATTGCGTTGGAGCGCAATTTTTTTACGAGCTCGGTTAGGGATCGACTCTCAGCCCTCAAGATCCAACTGTCGTCGCGGAGCCGCTGAGAAAGAGCACAAATGCTCTCTACCGCAGAGGATTCCGATTCGGCGACGCAACTTGTACCAGCGACGCAAGACCCACGATGGCTAGCCCCAGAACGACCCGCAACAGAGCAATAAAACCGTCAAATCGTCACATAGCGTAATAACGTCACGTAACGTAACGTAACGTCACTTAACGTAAGGCCACAAATCGTTAAGCCGCCACAATTTCGGTTGCCAGGCTGGTGGTGAGTCCACGGCTAGCAGCTACGGACGGGACTTGGACCTGACTCCACTCGGTTCCCGCTAACTACGGCTATCCGAGTTGCGATCTAGCATTTGATACAGGGGGTTCTTTGCCACTGCACTTCGCGATTCGGTGCCGGCAGCAGTGACGTACCGCTGCGAGGTCGCCATGGATTCGTGTCCGAGCAACTTCATCAGCGTGTAGACGCTGACGTCGGCAACGGCCAGCTCTGTGGCGAAGGTGTGGCGAAGGCCGTGTATGAGCGCTCCTGGAACGGGTTGTGCGTTTGGGCCGGTCCGGTCAAATGCCCGTTTGATGCGTGATTGAAGGGTTCCTCTTGTGATCCGCTGGCCGTCACGGCCGACGAAGAGCGGCGAATGCGTGAACCACCGCGCCAACCCTGATCCGGCCGTGGCGTCGCGCCTTTCTGTAGAGGGGCAGCGGGTGACGCGGCTATCCAGATAGTCTTCGATGACCGAGAGTAGCTGGGCCTCGATTGGGACGCTGCGTTCCTTGTCGCCTTTACCTTTGACGTGGATGACGGCAGCCCCGTCGTCGGTGGTTCGTACGTCGCCGACGTTGGCTTGGCGAAGCTCCTCGGAACGAAGGCCTGCCAGTAGTGCTGTCAGGATGATTGCGAGGTCGCGCTCGGCCCAATCGGTTCGGCGGGCGGAATCATGGTCCTGCGCAACGGTCTCAAGCAATGCCTTGACAGCCGTGCGGGGCAGGGCTCTCGGCAAGTCCTTCGCCGGCTTAGGCCGACCCACCGCCGACATTGGATTGGCTGCTAGGCGCTCGCCGGTGTACAAAAAGTCGCACAGTACATTCCAGTTAGACCAGCAGCGGCGGATGG
Source organism: Mycobacterium sp. IDUB_37 (assembly GCF_055419245.1). Taxonomy (NCBI): domain Bacteria; kingdom Bacillati; phylum Actinomycetota; class Actinomycetes; order Mycobacteriales; family Mycobacteriaceae; genus Mycobacterium; species Mycobacterium sp. IDUB_37. The sequence goes on from NZ_JBVAXG010000017.1 coordinate 12,195, forward strand.
ACGCGGATTGGTGAGTCTCGGCAAAGGCGGCAAATGCCTTCCGCATCGATTCTCTTGTTATGTCAACCAACTCCATGGATGCGGGTTCGCCGCCAGTGATCACACTTGCGATGGCGAGGAAGTCTTGGCGATAGGCCTTCATTGTGTGCACCGAGGGCTTGCGAGTTTGGCGGTCGTTGAGGAACTCGTTGAACCATTTGGGGAACGAAGCAGACGAGATTCCTGCCGACTCGACGTGGTCGGGTCTACGCGCAGGGGTGTGGCTTTGCGGCATAATTCCAGGATAGCCGAAAGATGAATAATCACGGTTATCAATTTTTCGTCCTGGATGGAGCCCAGGATTCGCGCTGAATACGTCACAGTGATGAATTGGGCGCATTTCGCGATGGGCACCAACATGCCGGCGTGAAATGGTTCGCCCAACCGGGATTGCGTGATTGGGACGGCCGCGGCGGCGTCTAGCGGATGTGTCCGGCACTCTCAGGTTTTCCTGGATTCGGTCGCAATCTGAAGCTGATCGAGTGGATTTTGTCGCCGTAAACACGGTCCAAGCTGGGGCGATGTTCACTCTCAGGTAATCCTGGAAAATGGGGCCGAATCGGACAGCTCTCATGTCTTCCTGGATTACTCGCAACATGTTCTGGATCGGACAACAGCGGGCGCAGCGCATGTCGTTGACAACCCTGCGGGTAGATATTGTGCCGATAAGCGACATTATGTCAAGTAGAAGTCGCCGTTTTCATCTGATGAATCAGCCCATTGGCAGGCTCCTGCGGCGTGCGCTCTTGGTCGTCGCGGCGCTGTAGTGGTTGCCTTGCAACGGAATTGCGTGCTGCGGGCGAATGGGCGTTGGTGGTGGTCCTTGCTGATGAGCGCGTCGTCGGCGCGATCGGTGTTCTCAAGTTGATGGATCTAGCAGCACGGATGTGGTAATGATGCATTGGATGATTCATTGAATCATCCAATGAGACAGCCTGGGAGGCTGATTTGCCCGTTGATAAGAGCGGTCGCGTGTTCCTGGTGGGCTCGGTTCCGCTGCTGCATCCCGAGGTCCAAACCGTCGAGGAAATGCTCGACGGTTGGCGGAACCAGCAACTGTGCCGCAACCTTGACCACGACACCATCGACGGCCGCATCGGCCTGGTCCGCCGCTTCATCGAACACACCAACGAGTTCCCATGGTCGTGGACACCGGCCATCGTCGAGGAATTCTTTGCCGACCTGCGTGGCATTAAGGGCCGGAAGCAATCGACCGTCCGCGGGTACCAGAACGGGTTGCGATTGTTCTGCTCCTACATCGCTAGTCCCGATTACGGCTGGGACCGGGTATGCGAGCAGCGTTTTGGCACACACCCGGCGCAAGTGTTTTTCGCCTGGAATACCGCCACCCACGTCCAGGACAACGAGCAAGATCCCGAAAAGCGACCGTTCACCAAACAGGAATTACAGGACTTCTGCGACCACGCCGACGATCAGGTCACCATCATCGCCAATACAAAAAGGAAAGGGTGGCTGCCGGCGTACCGTGACGCCGTAATGTTTAAGCTCGCTTACTCCTATGGATTACGGTTCAACGAGCTGCGGCACCTGCAGACCGTCGACTTCTCCCGCAACCCCCACGCCCCGGAATTCGGCCGCTACGGCGCAGTGAAGATCCGCTACGGCAAGGCAAAGAAAGGCTCGCCGCCTAAGCGTCGCACCGTGCTGACGGTGTTCGACTGGACACCTGGAATCATCAGCGACTGGCTCAACCAAGGGCAGCCCTACCTCGACGACGGCATTGACCTGTTCCCCAGTGAGCGCGGCGTCCTGGTCGCCGAACGCACCCTGCTGCGCAGATTCCGGCGCTACTGTATGGAGCTCGAGCTGTCTGCCGGGCTGGATCTGCACTCCTTTCGACGGTCCTACATCACCCACCTCATCGAAGACGGCTGGGACGCCAAGTTCGTTCAAGACCAGGCCGGCCACGAATACGCCAGCACCACCTCGCTCTACACCGGCGTCTCAAGTGACTTCAGGACCCGAACCCTGCGCCGCGTCCTGGACCGGACGATCAAGGATGCCCTCTCCTTCGGCGAGGAGACGTCGTGAAACGCGAAGTTGACTACACCTGGCGCCTAGCCGAGCTGATGGCCGCCAACGGCATGCACAACAGCACCGACCTCATCCCCCGTCTGGCCGAACGCGGCATACAACTGTCCCGGCCACAGGTCTATCGCATCGTGCACCAGCGCCCCGAGCGCGTCGCGCTGCAGCTGATGGCCGCCCTATGCGACATTCTCGGCTGTGGCATCGAAGACCTTGTCACCGTCACCGCCGCGGATAGCCGCAAGAAGAAGACCGCCTCCGGTAGTGTCACGCAACCCAACGTCGTCGAACTCAACAAATCCGTCCGACCCCGACGAGCGCGCATCATCACCGATGGCAACGATTAAACCCAAGACTCGCTCCACGAACCGAGGGCGACCACGCGTCACCACCGGGATCATTGAATGCGGCCGCTGCCACCGGATGGCCAACAAGCTGCGTGTCTACTGGCCGGGCGATCAGCTCTGCAACAGCTGTTTCTACACCGCGATGCGCACCTACGGTGTCTGCCCGACCTGCGGACACGACGGCGTCCTACCCGGACGCCGAAACCACACCGACCCGCGCCCCGTATGCCTAACTTGCGCCGGGATACCCGGCGACTACACGTGCGCCACCTGTCATTGCGAAGGCGAGATCTACCGCCTCGCCGAGTGTGCCCGCTGTGTCCTGCGCAGCGATCTCTGCAAGATTCTCCTTCACCATCCCGCCGACCCGACCGCCATGCAGACACTGATCGAAGTGCTTTGTAGTGTCGACCGGCCCGAAAGCATTCTGACCTGGAAACGCAGCGTCGAGGTGTTAAAGCTGCTCGGTGGAATCACCTCCGGCGCAATACCTTTGACCCACGAGGGCCTGAATGCAGCAGGCTGCGGCAGGCACGTCAGCCACCTGCGTAGCTTGCTGCAACACCACGGACTGCTCCCACCACGCGATGAACACCTGGCCCGCTTCGAAGGCTGGCTGGCCGCCAAACTCGACGCCATCGACTCTCGCGCCGTCCGCGCACCAGTCGAACAGTTCGCGACCTGGCACCATCTACGAAGGCTGCGCAGCCAATCCAAACCCGGTCAAGCCTCAGATGGCCCAAAGCGTTCCGCGAAACAAGAAATCACCGAGACCATCAAGTTCCTGACCTGGCTCGAACAAACTCACGGGCGTACCGTCAGCGACTGCACGCAATACGATGTCGACGAATATCTCGCCACAGGCCCCACCACCCGACACCTGATCCGCACATTCTTCATCTGGGCCAAGAAAAGCAAGCTCAACATCGCGGTGCAGATCGGCTTCAGGCAGGCGAAAACCACCCCGACGATCACCCAGGACCAACGGTTAGCCTGGCTCAAGGAACTACTCACGGGCGACTCCGAAAGCCTGCCCTATCGTGTCGCCGGCATCCTGCTGTTGCTCTACGCCCAACCGCTGACCAAGATCGCTACGCTGCAGTCCACCGCGATATCTCACTCCCATGGCGAGACCCGTATTGCGCTGGGCAAGGACCCCATTCCCGTTCCCGAACCTTTTGCCTCCCAACTCAACTACCACCGTCGCCATCGCCCCAACCTTCGCACCACGGGTGGCGCCATCAACACGCCCTGGCTCTTCCCCAGCAGCAGGGCAGGATGTCACATCAATCCGCAGGTCATCATGCAGCGGCTGCGGGCGCTCGGCATCAACCTGCAAGGAGCACGCAACACCGCGCTGCAGACACTCGTCTCCGAAATCCCCGCTCCCCTCGTGGCTGAAATGCTCGGCTACAGCTACCAGGTCACGCATCGACACGCTGAAGAAGCTGGTACGACGTGGTCGAAGTACGTGAAGTAGCAGGCGCGATGGCCGTGAGCACGTGACGCGACCAGGAAACGACGCTCTTGCCACGCGTTGGCCCGCAAGATTTGTAATCGACGACTACCAGACATTACGTGCGCAGCGCCCATCGGAGATACCCCACATGGAACCAACTTCGAAGCCATGACATACGACCTAGCCCGCCTTGGTAGTACTCGATTCGAGCACCTTGTGCAGGCGCTCGCCCTTGCCCGCCTTGGTCATGGGGTCCAGATCTTTGGGCCCGGACCAGATGGTGGCCGGGAAGCTACCTTCGACGGCCCGGTCAACATGGACGCTAAGGGCAATTGGAACGGCTACGGGGTAATCCAGGCGAAGTACAAGGCCACGCTGACGACCACGACCGCAGACCAATCATGGTTCTTCGAGCAGGTCACCGCTGAGCTTGACGCGTGGATAGATCCGAAGAAGAAGCGCTATACCAACAAGCCCGACTATCTGCTCCTCGTAACCAATGTCCCTCTCACGTCGGTCGCGGAGTCCGGCGGTTTGGACCGTCTCGAACGACTATTCGCGCGCTATCGCGATCTTAGCGAGAAGCACGGCGACGGATCCGTCCGCAAGGTCGGCATGCCGGAGTTCAAAGATTATGCAGTCTGGCACCCGGACTATCTCGACCGCCTCCTCGAGAACCACGGAGAGATACGTCGAAGCTACGCGGATCTGGTGTTGCCGGGCGATGTGATTTCACGCCTCTACGAGCAAGTCGCTGAGAGCGACGAGCGGCTAGTGCATGCCTGGGTCGGACACGTCGTGCGCGCGATCAAGAGCGACATCACCGTGGAACTCGGTGAATCCGGCGACACTACCAATTCGCCTCTGTCGCTAGCGGAAGTTGCCGTCGACTTGCCTTCGTCCTTTGAGCCTCGCCACGAATCACCGTTGCCGGCGTTGAAACTCCTCGTTGAGCGCGGTGACCAAGTTCTGACGCCTGCACTCTTGCCCGCTGAGCGAGACCGAGTGGTCGTGTTGGGCGGTCCGGGCTCCGGCAAGTCAACGCTTTCGCGACTCCTATGTCAGCTCTATCGGCTTGCGCTCGTACACGGAGAGGCAAGCAGCAGAGTGACGCAGCAGGTCGTGGGGCAGGCCAGCTCGATTCGCAAAGCGCTGGATGCAGCAGGTTTGCCCAATCCCACACTCCACCGGCTTCCTGTTCGCGTTGTGTTGAGCACATTTGCTGACGCAGTTAGTAGGTTGAGGCAACTTACTCTGCTACAACATATCGTCTCGCTGATCAATCACCGCACGTCAGACCCAATATCCGTCTCAGAAGCTAAGCGGCTAGTAGCAGCCTGGCCTCTGCTCGTGGTGCTCGATGGGATGGACGAGGTCGCGTCTGCCGACAACCGCGACGAGGTGTCGACTCGGATCTCGGACTTCTTCACCGAAATGGCAGCGCTCGGAGCAGATGTCTTTACTGTCTGCACATCAAGGCCAATCGGGTTTGAACGCAATTCCGAACTCGATTATCAGGAACTACATCTAACGCCGCTAGATCCGAACGCCGCTATGCGTTACGCATCGCGCCTACTCGAGTGCAGGTTCCCAGACAATGCTGATCGGCAAGAGCAAACCCTAGAACGGCTGCGTGCAGCATCGAAAGCCCCCGACACGGCTCGTTTAATGACGTCGCCACTGCAGGTCACAATAGTGAGCCTCCTACTCGAACAGCGGCGTCAAGCCCCAGCGAGTCGTTATGTGCTATTTAAAAGTTATTACGACACGATCTATGCACGAGAGTGCAACAAGCCTCCTGGCATCGGGGATGTTCTTGAGGCTCACCGTCCGCAGTTTGATCAACTTCACGAACGATGCGGACTTGCTATACATGCCCGCGCAGAGCGTGCTGGCGCGGCAGAGTCGATCCTTCCGGTCGACGAATTCGAGCTCATCGCCCGCAACATCCTCGAATCTGAGGGGTACCGCGAATCGGAACGCGAGGAATTGGTTCGGCAGATGCTGCATCTCGCTCAGCAACGACTAGTGCTTCTGGTTCCGAGGATGGACGGCCTTGCGTTTGAAGTCCGAAGTCTCGCCGAATTTTTTGCCGCTCGGTGTCTGATGGCCAGCGAGGACGCGGCCGACAAACTCGAATTACTCGTTCCCTCGGCTCACTGGCGCCATACCTGGCTACTCGCCGCCGGCTACATCTTCGCAGAGAGGCTCTACCTTCGCGACGCAGTTGTGAGCCGGCTACTCGCCGCGGATCACGCCAACTCCGTAAATCGCCTCGTGATGCCTGGCGCGGTTTTGGCCATTGACGCCCTTCAAGATGGATTTGCTGCCCACGCGCCAAGATTTGAACAGGATCTAGTGGTTGCCGCTCTCCGGCTTGTGACTGGGCCTATCGGCAGCCACATCACGCTGCTCGCAGATGCCTTAATTCCCTTTATGGAGCGGTCCGTAGACGTTAGCAACACGGTATGGCGCGAACTCGAAGCTCTACTGGCAGACCAGGCTCCCGGGGCGACCCGAGCATTTCTCGCTGGCCTCGCTGCTTCCGACTCCGACGCAATAGCTGTCCGCGCAACCAACAAGCACGCTGCCTACGTAGAGCAAGCAGGCGCAATTCTAAGCGCCGATGGCTGCGATGATGCAGCAGCAATTGCAGCTATCCGGACGCAGCTCATCGACGCAAAACTCATCGACGACGACGACTCCGACCTAAGGCTCCTCGAAATTGCCCGCAAAAGTACCAAAGGTACCGAGGATGATCGGTCATTACGGCGAGCCCGAGAAATTTTCGTAGACGGATGCCGAGACAATTATGTCCAAATGTCGAAGATTCGCGCCTCTCTCGCCGAAGCGATCGAGCGCGATAATATCGGCGATATCCTGTCGTCGGCGCTAATGGAATCTTCCTAGCATAAAGCCCCGCAAACTTTTCACCCGTTTATGTGTCCCACGGTGACCGTTGCCCGGCCACCGTGGGCCCTTCGCCATAACGAAATGGCAAGGGACTTGATCGGCGAGTGGTCGTCACCGGCGTCGCGACAGTCGGAAAATTACGCCGTAATACTCTGTAGTGCATCATATTTCGCGATGCGACGGCTAATTTTTCTTGAGCGCAGGGCCGATTGCTTATGCAGCGCAGGCGGTTTCGTCCATCGAAAACTGCATCGGCGACGAGCGTACGTGATTCATCTGATGAATCAGCTTGGTTGAGCCGGACGCCAGCGGGCGGCCGTGACAGGTCGCCAGGTCGTCGGGTAGTTCACCGCGCGCCCCTACTCCCCGCCGAGGGATCGAAAGCGGACTAGTTGTCGCTCCACGCTCGATCTCGCCGTTGGTGGTGCTTTGACGTATCCGATACTTGGTTCGTGTCCGAATCGCCACCAATCCACGTCGATCTAGAACAGACGGAACGCAGAATCGCTCGGCTCACGACTACGAAGGCGAGTGGATTCACCCCACGAACGGCGACCAGTTTCACATCTTCAATGGCTTCGCGCTGGTCAATCGCCTGCTGTGTTCGGCAGGCCCGGCGGGCACAAGCTCAGGCCGCCCGACTAAGACAATGCTCAAGCACTGTCGCGATCATTTTGCCGAAACGCTGTCGATCCTCCAGCCCACGATCCTGATTTTTCAGGGCGACAAAGCGGCGGCTAATTGGACTGACATCCTGGTTCGCGGTCGCGACTTGCGTGCTGGCTACCCACCGGTTTCCGAAGCGCACCTTGGCGAGCACCGAATAATCGTCTGCGAGTTCAGCCATCCGTCTGCACATGGGTGGCAGCGGTGGGGAGCAAACATGGACGCATACTACTTAACTCAATTGGTCGAACCGACCTTGCAAGAGGCGCTACGCCTCTCAGGCCGCCCCTAACTAAGAAGCAGCGCCATACCGCTCGCCGCATCCTGGCCCGGATCGTCGATGAGCATGGCTGCGGTCCGCTCTAAACGCCTAGCGGGCCATCTTCGGCTCAGATTCGTGCGCCTTTTTCGAGATTGCATCGGCGGCACAAGATTTGCAGGTTGTCGACGCTTGTGGCGCCGCCGCGGGAGAGTGGGATGTCGTGGTCGTATTCGAGATATTGTGTCGCGTGACATTGCCTACACATGCCGCCGTCACGCTGCCAGACTGCCGATTTCACGTGTTGTGGGATTGTGCGAGTATCCCGCTGGCCGGGAACCAGTATGAGGCGTTTTGCGATTCGCAGCGTTCCTTCCAAAACCGCAGTCACATAAGCGCTGTCGTTCACCACATATGTGGCGCTGCCTCGCGCCGTGGTCGCGTCAATGACGACGTTTGAGTACTCGCCGCGCACCGAGATCACCTTCGTCCACGCCAACTCGGTGCCACTTCCGACGCCGACGAACCGAAGCTTGCGGCTGCTGGCGATCAGCCGACCTGGGTTCTGCTTTGGCCCACCGGCGAGGTACCGGATCTGCGTCGCGGGCTCATCTAGGTGGACGGTCTCGCCTATCTCGAGGTGCAGACTTGCGGCGTGAACGGAAGGGAGGTTGCCGTCGCGGATGCGTGAAAGCTCCAGGCCACGAAGCAACCGGTTGCGCATGTTGTCGATCGAGGGATCGGCGATCCTTAGGGCCGCGACGGTGGTGTCGAATTCGTCGAGTTCGTGTTGTTCGATCACACCGTCGGCGAAGGCGAACGTGACGATACGTTCCAGGTGGGTCAGTGCGAGCGGGCGTAGGATTGCGCGCCCGGAGTCCTCGGCGATCCGAGCGCGCCGCAGTGATGTCCAGAGGGAATCCCAAGGCGGTCCGTGGGGTCCGGTGGTGGCGAGCACGTTCGTGGCGTCCACCCGCCACTGGTTGAGGACGGCGTTGGCATGGTTTTCACACGTCCGGCAGGGGCGGGGCGCGCCGAATCGGCGCGTCTTTCGTGGTTGGCCGCAGCGCTCACAGACAGCCGGGCCGTGCTGTGGCGGTAGGCGGTAGGTTTCTCCGGTGAACCGGCTGCCGTCCCACCAGTGTTGAACGCTCGCATCGGCAGGATCGGGGTACCAGTCGGCGCGCCGGCCTGAGGGCGGCTGTGGGGTGTCCGGATTCGGTCCACCGGGTGTGGCCCGAGTTTGAACCGGTGGTTCCTCGTCGACGGTGATGCCGTAGTCGATGGCTAAGCCTTTCAACCCGGTGTCCCATCCTTGGCCGACGGCGCGGAACTTCCAACCGTCATTTCGACGGTATATCTCACCCAAAACCATCGCCGAAATAGCTTGGGGATCAGCGAGCTGGAATTCGACCACTGCTCCACCGCTCGACGCAACGGTGATCGATACGAACCGGGTGTCCGCGAATGTGCCGGAATCCACAGAACCTGCGAGAACAATCGCGTCAATGCCGGACTCGACCGCTCCTAGGTCGATCAGCATCGTGGCAGCGGTGGGTGTCGTTTCGTGAAGTGACACTGCGCCGGATTGGTGTCGGGGCGCGTTATAGAACACGAAATCGTGATCGGATCGAACTTTCCGCTCCGAGGTAACCAAAAGCGCCCCAGGGTCGACGCTAATACCTGTCCCCCATCGGAGCCGGACCGTCAGCTGAGCAGTCGGCACCGGCGTATTGGCGCCACGTGCTAATTGCTTTGGGTTAGGACACACTTTTGACCGATCCGATCCCGCCACTTTCGATGGGCGGCCGCCGACATCGTTGGATCATGCATCTCGCTGCGCCACCCCGCCGGTTTCCACGAGAAGGGCCGTGGCGGCCTCGGCGGTTTAGCCAAGATGTCGGCCAGCTCCGAGGCAGTTCCACGCTCATACATTCAATCCCATCGACGGCCCGCTGAGAGACCCTACTCAGCTGCGCCGACATTCTGTCCGTTGAAGGAGTCGGACTGATGATAGTCGCGACCCCGAGCGATGCCAGGGCCGTTGCCTCGGGCTCGCCAGCTGACCGCGAGACCCGACCAGCAAACAAAAATCCCACGCAATTGCTGGTCGGCGGCTGACCGTCGCCCGGTCCGGCATCACGTACGACACACGCCGTCCGGCCTTGGCAGCCAGAGTCAATCCTCCGCAGTGCACGGATAGGAATACGACGAAATCGAATATGGCGGGTTACCAGTAAGACCCAAATCGAAGGTAGCCCCCTGACCTGCATTCTTGGATCGCCTGCCCGGCCACACTCGGGTACTCGGCTACTCAGTCCGACCTCGTAGATCCCGGCCAAGCTCAGTCCCCGCTTAATCATCCGGCGCAGGGAGGTCGACAGACATGTCGCATATGAGCGCGACGCCCGAGTGCGTGAATGCCGCGGCGGCAGATTTAGCAACTATCGGTTCGGCGATTGACGAGACCCACCGGGCGGCGGCCCCATCAATTCTCGCCATCGCCCCCGCGGCCGCGGACGATGTATCGGCGAGCGTCGCGCAGTTATTCTCCGCGCATGCGCAGGACTATATTGGGGCCATTGCGTTCTGAATTAAACTATTTCGCTACCGCTGGGAAAGCCTGGCAGCGATGATTGTTCCACACCACAAGTCGGTGCCAGGCATTCATTATTTCCTGCCCTCCTAAATACTTATACCCCTTTTAGCCGTTCTTGATCTCCGACAAATCATTACTTATTCACCGAGGTGATTCACAGGCAAACCAATTTCCTACCCGTATATCAACAATGCCTTCCGCTAAGCATGGTCATCGGCTAGACCGCCGCTGTTCACTCCCAGACGACCTTCTCCCCTATTGAATCTAAAGATCCAACTCGACGTCCAACTGAGCCTGGCTGTTGCGCTTGCCGGCTTGGTCATCGCGGCGCTGTACGTCCGGTGGTCCAGGTAGGCAATAGATCAGGTGTTCCCTTGTTGCGGGGATTCCCGACCGCGCCTCCCACATCGCCGTTGAGGGTCTATCGCCGACCGCGGCTTTGGAACGGCTACTCGCCCAAGCTAGGTGGCCCGAAGCCAATCGATCACCCGGCTATTTGGGTAGAGCAACCCCGCCCAGGATCTGCTGCAACTCACGCCGAATCGCCGCATTGACATCCGGCAGGCTCGACGAACACGGCAGGCTTGTATTCGCGTCTACACACCCGGGCCCATCCGCTGCGCACGGCGCATTGTCCGTCGTCATACACGACGAAGGATCCGCGGCGGCCGGTACGGGAACTAAGACCAACGCCGCCCAGACGGCGCCGGCGCCTATTAAGACCAGATTTTTTCTCATGCCGCTGACCTCTCTGTCGTCTCCCGATGACGCTAGGGTCATCCTGCGCCTGCTCGGGCACTTTGCAAAGGCCGCGCCATTGAAAAATCACCAGCACAGTGGTAGTCGGTGCAGCACCCACATCGTTTTTGCGCCTCATTTCGAGCGATCTCCCGCTGAGCAATCAGTTGCCTGCACAATCTCCGCGGTGCAGACAATGTCCGCGATGTTGTCGTCGCCGAGGGACTCCAAAGCGAACGGTATCTAATGCCGCGGTTTACCGGTAAACCGCCGCACGTCGCAACGGGTGTGTCAACGGCCTCTCCTGCTTGGTGCAGTTGCGCGCAGGTCTTGCCTCGCGCAGCTCGTGCTTTCTCTTTGACGTGGAAAACCAGGGTGTTGCGCCAGACATCGAAATCTGAAACGATCCGGCGGCGGTGCGGCAGGGGCATGATCCGCAGGTGGAGCGTGCTGTAGCCGTTGCCGTAGAAGCCGTCACGAAGAACCCCCGCACGCCTGCTGAGCGTCTATCCCAACTAGGCGAAATAGATCATGATTGAATACGATGCGCACAAATGGCTGAGCCACTTTTTTGACATCCGCGGCTCGCTGGTCCGGGAGATAAGCGGTCGAGTCTCCCTATGCGGCGCTTGGTCGGCAGCGGTTGTCGCCTTTCACAATTATGTCGCTCCGGTCGGCATGCCAATCCAGCTGCACACATTAATGGGCCTCGCCCTCGGTCTCCTTCTGGTTTTCCGCACCAGCTCCAGCTATGACCGTTTCTGGGAGGGACGCAAACTCTGGGGCGGGATCATAAATGAAACACGGAACCTCGTGCGGAGCGCCAGCACATACATAACGGCGGATCCGGCGCTGGTCGCCCGACTCACCCGATGGACAGCCGTCTTTCCCTGGGCGGTCATGGACAGGCTGCGCGGTACCGACGGCCTCGGGCCGCCAATCACCGAACTTCCGCCCGCCGAGGCGCAGGAGGCGATCGACGCCCAGCATCCCGCCCTCGCTGTCGCCGGCAACATGTCCGCTTGCCTGCGGGAGGCGCGTGAGCGCGGCCTGATCTCCTCAGACATCATGCTCACGTCGATGGACCAGAACATTCAGCTCCTGGTCGACTACCTCGGCAGCTGCGAACGAATTCGCAATACGCCGATGCCCTTTGCCTACGCCGTTCACCTGCGCCGGGCGCTCGTACTTTATTGCTTTACCCTCCCCTTCGCCATGGTCGATACCTTCGGCTGGACGACCATTGTCGACGTCCTTGTCATCGCTTACACATTTTTCGGCATCGAGGAAATCGGCGTGGAGATCGAAGACCCCTTCGGGTATGACGCGAACGACCTCCCTCTCGAGGAGTTCTGCGACAAGATTCAGCAAAACATCTATGCCCAAGCGGGCATCGAGAAGCTAACTCGCGACGGCTTGCCCGAGGGGTCCTAACGCACCTACCAAGGCCGGCGGTCGATCTCGGCGGTCAGCCGCGCGGCGTGGTGGTGATGTGCACGTGATCGAAGTGGCCGTAACCCGACGCCTGCGGACCCGCCGGCGTGTAGTACGTGCCACGCCAGATCACATCCTGCAGCCCGAACCGGCCCGCATTGCTCATCGCGAATGCGAGAATTTCGTCTCCGAGCGCGATGCCCTCGGGGCTCGAGGGGTTAGGGATCATGATGTCGATCGCCAGTCCGCTCGGATGCCACGGCTTCGGGTCCGGCCGGACCCCGTCGATGGCGGAAATCTGGGGAAACCGTGCGCTGATAGCCCGGGCGGCCAAGATGGTGTTGGCCTGTAGCCCGGCCTCGTTCGCGACGCCGACGGGCAAGGACTCCGGGATATCCCCGCCTGCAGCTGCGAGGGATAAACCAAGGTCGCCGGGAGCCGCGGCTATCGCCGGGTCTGCCGGGGCGACTGCGATTGGCGGCGGAGGTGTGGCCGCGTTGTCGATCAGGGCTTGCTGTTGCGGTGTCAACGCTGCGTACTGCGCCTCCGCGGCTGCAATTTGGCGCAGCAGGTCACTCAATTTCGCCTGCAGTTCTGCGCGCACCGCGGCGGCCCGCTCGGCCGCGGCGCGAGCGTCGGCAGCCGATCTCTCCGAGGCCGCAGCGGCTTCGGCCGCGTGCGTACGCCCGAGTTGGAAGGCCTTCATCTGATCGGCCGTCTCAGCGGCAACCATGCGTTGTAGCGACAGTTGGTCGATCAGCTGCTGTGGCGAGGCCGCAGCGAGCACCGCCGCCAATTGACCGCTATGGCCACTCATATAAGTCATCGCTGCCACCCTGTTGGCGGCGGCCTGATAGGGCTGAAGCTGGACGTTCGCGACCTCGAGTGCCACCAGGTCGGTGCGGTGGCGGGCTTCGGCCGCTGTCTCGGCAGCCAGTCGAGCGTCGACATCGCGCTGGGCGGCCGTGACCGCCTCACGGCTCTTCAACGCCTGACTGGACAATTCGTTGAGCCTGGCCATCGCGTCAGCCGCCGGGTCCGCCTTCACGTCGCCCATGGACGTCGCCAGCACGACGACCGCCGCAACCGAGCCGCACACTGTTCGCCGCAGTGAATGGCGCGCCCGTCCCATACGGATTGTCACGATCCTTCGCTGGATGGACCGATCTTGGCCCGGCGTTGTATGTCTCGGACAGGTTACGAACTGGCGTTGGCGATGTCTAGTCGAGTCGACTCGCGAAACTGCCCAAGCGGGTGGATTGCGTCGGATTAGAGGTCCAATTCGACGTCAGACCGAGCCTGGCTGTTGCACACGGTGATGCGGTCGAGCTGTGGGCCATCGGTTTCAAGCTGCGTCGTACCGCTCAGTTTCGGAGTCACGCAGGCGCGGCAGAGCCCGCGCTCGCACCCGGTCGGTACCCGGATGCCCGCGCGACTCGCGGCTTCCAGCAGAGTCGTCGCGCTGTCGATCTCAATCGAACGTTCGCTGCGCCGGAACCGAACCGTGTATCGGTGTCCATCGTCGACGGGCCGGTCAAGCGTCGGCGGTGTGAACGACTCCGTGTGGAACTTCGCGGGATCCAGCCCGAGGCAGGCGAGGTGACGTTCCGCAAGCTCGATCATCGCCGGCGGCGCACACACGTACGCTTCGCGGTCGGCAACATCGCGCACGTAGCGCTTGACGAGAATCTCGGAGAACTGCCCTTGTGTGGTTCCAGGTCGATTCGTCGGCTTGTCGGTGAAGAAGTAGATCTGGACATCTGCGCTAGCAGCGAGTTCGCGCAGTTCCGATTCGAAGATGATCGACTGATCGTCCCGGTTGAAATACAACAGCACTGCGTCCGAACCCGGAGCCTCGCGGGCCATCTTGCGGAGCTGGCTGATGATCGGAGTGATTCCGACGCCCCCGGCGATGAACAGCGACTTGCGCGGCACGGTCGTCATGGTGAGCCCACCGGTCGCGCTGGGCACGCCCACCAGCGTCACGTGCTTGCCGGCGCGCACGGTTTCGTTGAGCCGGTTGGAGACTCGCCCGTCAACAACTCGCTTGATGCAGATCTCCATCGCATCAGAACCGTCGCTGTCGTGAACGAGGCTGTACTGACGGACCAGGACCTCGTCGCCTACCTCGACCCGTAGCGAGACGAATGCACCTGCATCCCAATGCACGTAATCCCAGCCGCGTGGCTTTTGCAGTCGCACTCGCAGGGCCTGCCCCTGTGCGATTGCCTCGGCCGACAGCACTTTGACCGGCACGTTGTAGAACCGCGGCTTGTCCAGGTACGGGCTCTCGGGGAGCTCCTTATAAGCGGCGCCGAAAGCTATGCGACGAACGAGCGACCTCGGTTGCACGAGGAGGCGTCGCAGTTGGCCGTACTCACGCTCGCCGGTTGGGAGTGACAGTCCGGTCATCGCGTTGAGGAAGAGACGGACCGTTTGCAACAGCGGTGTCTGGTGATAAGGCAGGCCGTGTCGTGCCGCGATTTCACGCACTTCGGGCGCAATTTCGCGCTGCCGGTTGGGGGGAAGGTCCGGGAACAGGTGGTGCTCGATGTGGGTGTCGAGGCCGCCGTAGAAGATCCGGAAATCGGGCCGGTTCTCGAACGGCACCTCCTCGACCAGGACCTGCTCCAAGAATTTGTCGAGCTCTGGACTGCGGTCGAAGTTTCTGGTCGCGCGGAATTGACGTGCGAAGTACTGGTCCGTCGTCTCGTCCGGACCTGGGTCGGGAAACATCTCCAGCTCGCCCGCGTGATGTTCGATGGCGACGAGGAAAAATACCGACATATATCCCGCGACCCCGCCGAGGTAGCTGGCGAGCAAGGCTGGCAGGAATTTCGAGCCCGCCGCCAGCGGCTCGCGGACGTACCGGTCTAGGGCGTCCCGGGCAGCGACACGTACCGGAGAGCGCAGCGTGTCGAGGCTGAAGAACCGTTCGCCCTTGACGTGCCGCGTCACGTTACCGAGCACGAACGGTGCGGCCTGCGGCGCCGTCACGATGAGCCCGGCGATAAGCCCGAGTTGCAAGACGTGATGGCCGAACCAGTCCTGACCGGCCATGGCGCGGGCGACGCTGTAGCCAAGGTCGTGATCGCGGCCGGCGATGTTGGTGTGCGGGTGATGGCCCTCGTGGTGCATCACCTTCCACTGGCGAATATCAACGTTGAAGTCCCATTCGTAGCGATCGGAGTGGTATTCGCCGCAGTTGGGCAGGTGGTCGTAGCTTCCGTGAATGATGTTGTGGCCGAGCTCAGAGAACTGAAGCAGTCGATACAGCATCTCGAGGACGACTGCGCGGCCGACCGCCTTCGGGCTGCCGTCTTGCAAAAGTTCGGCCCGACGTCTGTCGATCGCCTTTCCGTAGGCGGTCACATTGCGGATGTGCGCGAGGTCATCGTCGCCGACCAATGCCTTCGTCCGTCGATACAAATCCTGGAGTTCGTCGGCGAGGGTCTGCTCGGAAACGGCGGCGATAGCGTTCGTCATGCTGTCACGTTAGGTGGGATTGCGGACTGACTGAATGTTCCTACGGGACGCTGATTTGGTATTTTCGGACAATGGACGTGGCTCCGGTCTGGGCGGTGCCTCGCGGCACCGAGGGCGTTCGGATCATGCTCCAGGGCGGAATCGCGCACGGTATGACGGCCGAAGGGTGCCTCACGGGGAGCGGCGTGGTCGAGGCCGCCCTGGACCACGAGGACGCCGAGATCTGGGCGCATCAGGAGTTTGATGTCATCCGCAATCTCATAGCCGGGCTTGGAGACAGACCGGGCGTTGGCATCGAGGTCGGGTTGCACGCCACGATGGGCCGCGCCGGGCTGATCGGGTTCTTGGTGTTGGCCAGCGCCACCGTGTGGGAAGGCGTGGAGTTGGCCTTGCCGTTCCTGGCGCTCTCGCCGACGCACCTGCGAATTTCGATGGAGACTGACGATGAGTACGCATATCTCGTCGCCGACGATAGCGAACTGCCTACGGATGTAAGGGCTTTCATCGTCGAGCGAGACCTCGCCGGCATTCTGGCCGCGGTGCACGGTGCGCACCTCAACCTGATGCCACTGTGGGTCGACACGACGCTCGACGTCGGGCGCGCCGCCAAGCTCGCGGAACTCTGGCAGCTTCCGCTGCGTGATGTGCATCCCGATCAACGCAGAAATCGACTGGCTGTACCGCGCGCCATCGTGGAACAGCCATTGCCGTTGGCGGATGCCAACACTGCGCGCCGGATCGAGCGGCAGTGCCGGGAATTGCTCGAGCGCAGGCTATCTCGCGTTGGAGTGGCGGGACAGGTACGCAGCCGGCTGCTTCACAAGCCCGGCGAACTGCCGTCGATGCAGACCGTCGCACAGGAACTGCATGTCGATGCGAGAACGCTGCGCCGTCGGCTGGTAAGCGAGGGCACGACATTTCGTAGCCTGCTCGACGACGTCCGACGAAAGCTGGCGATCGAGCTTCTGGAACAAGACTTCTCCGTAGCGGAGGTGGCAGAGCGCCTGGGATACGCCGAGACCGCGAACTTCACCCACGCGTTCAAGCGTTGGGAAGCCATGGCGCCCAGCTACTTTCGCCAGTCGAGAGGCACGCGCTAGCTCGGCTCGGATACCTTGGCCTGCCAACGACTGCGGCGTTGCTCGTCGGTCTGCTCCCACCACGGCGGCGAGCCGCGTTCCCCCAGGGCAACTTTGGTGGCGTGCACACCTGCCCGGGCCTCCGGCTCCTGCGGAGTTCCCTTGGTGCGGCGCACCTCCCGGCGCCACGCCATCAATATCCCGACGAGCTCGGTCCGACGCTCCTCGGGTATTGCCGGGTCGGTCGCTCGCCACCGGCGGCCGTTGATGATGATGTGGTGCCCGTCTTCAGTGGCCGCCGGTCCGCTCATCAAAAGATGGTATTGCGCCTCCCCCTGCGGCCCAGTATGCCGACGTCTGGAACGGCAACTGCCCGCTGGACGAGTTACGGCACAAGCTCGCGTCAGTGAGACCAGCCACAGTATTACCCGTAGGTAACCTACGGGAGCGTAGGTTAAGTATCGACAGTAATGGGCACAGTTCTTGATGTTGCCGAAGCGCGGCTCCGATAGCGCCTCCGTCTGATGAGGTGCCCATCGGCCGAGACTGGATGAGACATGACCGAGTTGAACTATCTCGAACTGCACGGAGACCGCATCGCCTACCAAGATGCCGGTCAGGGCCCGGCCCTGCTGCTGATTCACGGGATGGCTGGTAGTTCGGCCACCTGGGAAGCGATCACTCCGCAGCTGGCCAAGAATTATCGGGTCATCGCGCCCGACCTGCTCGGCCATGGCAAATCCGCGAAACCGCGGGGGGACTACTCGCTGGGCGCTTTCGCGGTGTGGCTGCGCGACCTCCTCGACCAACTCGGCATCGACCGGGCAACGGTGATCGGGCAGTCCCTTGGTGGCGGTATCGCCATGCAGTTCGCCTACCAACACCGGGACTACTGCGAGCGGCTGGTGCTCATCGGCAGCGGTGGACTCGGCCCCGACCTCAGTCCAATGTTGCGGATTCTGTCGGCGCCCGGCGTCGAGTTTGTGCTTCCGGTCGTGGCCCCGCAATGGGTGCTGAACCTGGGCAACAAGGTGGGTTCGCAGCTGACCTCAGCCGGCATCCAGGCGCCTCGCGCCGGCCAGATGTGGCAGGCGTACTCGTCGCTCTCGGATTCAGCGACGCGCCACGCGTTCTTGCGGACATTGCGCTCGGTGGTGGACCACCGCGGCCAGGCCGTCAGTGCGCTGAACAAGCTGCATCTCACGGCCGACCTTCCCACCCTGCTGATCTGGGGCGATCACGACAAGATCATTCCGGTCTCGCACGCTTACGCCGCCCACGATGCGCTGGCGGGGAGTCAACTCGAGGTGCTCGAGGGCGTTGGACACTTCCCCCACGTCGAGGCGCCTACGGCAGTGGTGGACATTCTGGAGAAGTTCATCGCCACGGAGACACCGCAGCAGGCGTAGACCTGGCCTGGCGCGATCCCCTGTTGCTTCGAAACGGTATATCCGGTCCTTCGCCGAGCCTGACGCAGCGATCAAGGAGCGATACCGAAAAACTCGGTGATGTCGAAGACGATCGTCTGCTCGCTCTCGTCGGCGAACCTGATGGTGATCGAGTCGTATCGACGTCCGCCGGAATTTATTGTCGCCTGGCCGATCTGCTGCCAGCCGTTCGTGTCGCCTGCGATCCGTCGGTCGAGACCAAAGCGTTCGGTGAGGTATTGCTTCTCAGCTCGGATACCGATCGCGGTGCAGACAGCGCCGTTGATCACGACCGCTGTTTGGACGCTGTCGCCCTGGCCGCCGGTGAACATGTCTGCGCGCCAACGGAAGCCGCATGATGAGCACTGCCATTGCGGCGCCTGCCCGGTCAATAGCCGCCGCATCGCTCCGCCCGCTGCGGCCTTGCCCTCGGACACCAGCACCATGTGGGCATGGGTCGGCTCGCCGTAGATGATGGGAATGCGCTGACCCGAACGGCAAGCAGGGCAGAGCGATATCTCCGCGAAGTAGTGTTGCGTCCACTGCCGACCATCCCAGTAACGCCGGCCCGGCGCACCGGACGGATCCACGTACCAACCTGGTGGCGGGAGTGGCTGGTCCACGTGGCTCAGTGTCTAGCGTTCAGGCCCCCTGCACAACCGAATCGACCGCGTACTTTTTCGGGATGGCCGATTTCGGGGCGGGCGGCCACTGGCCAAGCCCGCAATCCTCATCGATGAGCAACTGCGTGGCGCGGGCACGGTGTGCTCAGGTGTCGGTGCGGTGTTGGCTCTCGGCGCAGGCCCGGGTCATCGGCGTTGCGCGAAGGGCGCAGTACCGGTCGATTGCAGGGCGGCCGGCAGAGCTCGGGCGGTGAGTTTCGCCATCGACCCCAGTCTGTATCTGTAAGAACATCGACCGCGCAGAAGAGGAGCACCATGACCGCTACGTACACCTTCGACGTCTTCTCCAGCCTCGACGGCTTCGGCGGCGTCAACGGCGGTGACTGGGGCGGTTACTGGGGCAAGCAGGGCCCCGAACTGCTCGACCGTCGTCTTGCTCTCTATAGCGGGGAGCAGCGAATCGTTCTCGGCGCCAACACCTATCGGTTATTCGCGCAGATGCTGTCGGAGAGCACCGATGAGTCCGACGTGCACGACCCCTGGGTCACCCGGATGAGGCACTTGCCGGCGACGGTGGTGTCGACCACCCTGACCGGGCCTCTTGACTGGCCGGACGCGACGATCGCGGGCGGCGACGCCGTCGACGTGGTCGCCCGACTCAAGGACGAGTCCGACGTGCCGTTGCGCTCGCACGGCAGCCTTTCGATGAACCGGGCACTGATGGCCGCCGGCCTGGTCGACCGTGTCCAGGTGACGCTCTTCCCGGTGATCACCGGCCAGACCGGTGATGACCCGATCTTCAAGGGCGCGGCCGACTTCGACCTGGAGTGGATCGAGAGCCGAACCCTCGACGGCAATATCCAAGAGCTCATCTACCGGCCCACCCTGCATATCTGAGTGCAGCTCTTGCGACTGTTTCTATGACAATGGTGGGGTGGCATATCGATGTGCGGGCTGCGATTTCGTTTACGACCTCGATCAGGCAGGGATCGTCGAGCGCAGTATCCGGGAACGGATAGCCGAGATCGCGGCAATCCTGCGCGATCCCGACGCGGACCTGCGATCCCGACGGCAACCCAGTGTGTGGTCGCCGTTGGAGTATGGCTGCCATCTTCGGGACGTGCTGCTGGCGCAGCGCGAGCGGGTGCTTGCGGCCCGCCGCACAACTCGGCCGGACTCTGCCCCATTGGGACGCGAGGAGCGGGTCGAGCACGACGGCTATGCCGAGCAGGAGCCCGAAGATGTGGCTCGCCAGCTTGCCGACGCCGCAAAGCTTTTCGGCAATGTCCTGGCCCGGCTGGGTGCCGAGGACTGGAATCGCACAGTCATCTACAACTATCCGGAGACTCGCGAACGGTCGTTGCAATGGGTCGCCGTGCACACGATGCATGAGGTGCAGCACCACCTCCTCGATATTCGCGATCAGGTCTGATTGCGAATGACCGGCGATTTGGTCACCGAGACTTTCGATTACGACGGCGGACGTCGGGTCACCGTGTATGTTCCCCCGGATCCGCCAGCGGCGGTTTTGTTCGCCGGCGACGGCCAGTTGATCTCGCGCTGGGGCGCGCTGCTCGAAACGACCGACGTACCCCCGACGATGATCGTCGGCGTTCACCGACTCGACGATGAAACGCTTCGGCTTCACGAGTACTCACCAGGCTTTGACCCGGAACGATTCGCCTCGCACGAAAGGTTTTTCGTCGACGACGTCCGCCAGTGGACAGCGTCGCGATTCGGCGTAGCACTACCTGCCGTGCGAACCGCTGTGTTCGGAGTCTCGGCAAGTGCAGAGCTGGCGCTCGCCGTTGGGCTTCGCCATCCAGACGTTTACGGCGCGGTCTTGTGCGCCTCGCCGGGGGCCGGCTACCAGCCACCCGCAGTAATGCCGCACCGACTCCCCCGCACCTACCTCGTTGCCGGCACGCAGGAGCCGTTCTTCCTGCGCAACGCGACGCGGTGGGCGGCGGCGCTCAACGAGGCAGGCGCAGACGTGGTGATGAAAGAGCGAATCGGATCCCACGGCGGCGCGTTCTGGCAGGAAGAACTCCCCTTGATGGTGACGTGGGCGTTCGGTGGCTGACCTCCCCTATGGCGCGCGCGGTGCATCAATCGATTCGAACCGGAAGACGGCGAGCCGTCCCGCCAAAGCTTCGAATTCATCGGCACTTCCGTCGCGCACCAACCCTGATCGTTTGGCGAAGGCAACGCCGACCGGAACCTGGACGGAAAAGGCTCGAAGCACCGGGCGGGCTTCGTCCGTGTTGAGTTCCACGATCCGCACCTGACGGGAATGTCGTCCACGCGTCAGCGTGCCGGTGCGTGCCGCCCGAGCGTTGGCGGCCCAGTCTGCGCCGGGATATCCCGCCACCACATGGAGGCCACCCTGAAAGTCGAACGGCGTCATCGGGGTACTGCGCGGACGACCAGACTTTCGGCCGGGCACGGTCAGCACCATGGCCGGGCCGGTCGGTATGCCGAGCTTCTGCACCGCCATCATCACCTTGTTCATCGGCTTCAGAAAGCGCGGCGGCTTCAAGATTTCAGACATTCGAAACTCCTTCGCGAGCGAACAGGCCGGAATTTTCGGACACCCAATCCGCGAACGTGCGGGGTGGGCGGCCCAGGATCTTCTCCACCTCGTGGGTGACCAGCGCCGGCTTGTCGAGGGTCTGAGCGAGCATCGCGACATAGGCCCCGCCGAACTCGGCCGGGAACCCCAAGCCGACGAACCGCTGCCGAACCACATCCGGCGGAATCTCGAGGTACCGCAACCGACGGTGCAGGACCGATCCAATGACCTCGACCAACTCGGCGTTGGTAAGCGCCTGCGGGCCTGTCATCGGGATCTTCTGGCTGACCAGGTCGTCGGTGAGCAGCGCCCGCGCCGCGACTGCGGCGACATCGCCGTCGGCAATCGGTGATACGGATGCCGCGGCATAGGGACCCGCGACGACGTCACCGCTGCGGATCTGCGCCGACCACATGCCGGCGAAATTCGACGCGAACACCGACGGGCGCAGGCTCACCCATGCCACACCGGAATCGACTGCAACCTGCTCGGCTTCCTTATTGCGATCTCCGCGAAAGCGCGACGGTTGACGCGCAAAGTCGTCGTCGGCGTTGATCGCTGACAGCGCAACCAGTTTCGTGACTCCGGCCGCGACGGCGTCCGTGACGGCCGCCGCCAGGTCGTCGCCCAGCGCACGAGAATTCAGAAACATCGCCGAAGCCCCCGGTAGTGCTTCGGCTACCGAGCCGACCATTTCGACACCCGCGGGCACCCGCGTGGTGTTCGGTGAGCGGGTGACGGCCCGCACTCGAGCACCCGCGGACGCGAGTGCGGCGACGAGCGGCCGGCCAACATTGCCGGTAGCTCCGGTTACGACAATCATCGTGGTTGAGTCCTTTCGAGGACGGTCTGAAGAGCGGTCTGAAGATAGGACGGGCAACCGGATGGGAAAGTTACAGTCGGCATCCGTAACTTTTCCGGCCACCGATTCGTCTACGACTTATGCAGCCAGCGTCGTCACCCAGTGACCAGGTCGCCCAGGCCTGGCGTCAGCACCGTGCCTACCTGGTGAACCTCGGATACCAGATCATCGGCGATGTCGGTGACGCCGAAGATGTTGCGCAAGAAGTGTTTCTGCGGCTTTCCAGAGCGGATCCCAACGAGATCGAAGATGTCCGCGGTTGGCTGACCGTCGTCACCAGTCGGCTGTGCCTCGACCATGTGCGTTCAGCGCGAGCCCGGTACGAACGCCCCGGCGATCCCGACCAGCCGGGCGTAGACATCGGCCGAGTCGAGAAGCGCCTGCTGGACCCGGCCGACCGGGTCACTCTCGACGATGAGATCCGAACCGCACTACTAGAGGTGCTGCGCCGGCTCAGCCCTGGTGAGCGGGTGGCCTTCGTCCTGCACGATGTGTTCGGGGTTCCCTTCGACACCATTGCCGAGACCGTGGGCCGGCCGGTCGGCACCTGTCGTCAGCTGGCTCGGCGCGCACGCGCCAAGTTCACCGACGCTCAGCCGAAACCCGCCCATGTCGCCCCGGTTGAGCATCAGCTCGTCACCGAAAAGTTCATCACCGCGTGCGCGAATGGCGACATCGCGGGGTTGGCGGCGGTTCTGGATCCTTCGGTATGGGGAGTCGGCACTGTCCTCACAGATCCCGCGCCGCCTCCGCAGATCAACTACGGGCCACTCCCTGTTGCCACCAACCTGCTGCGTTACGTGGGGCCGGAGGCGACGCTGGTCAGTGGTCCCGTCGGTCAACCTGTGCTGCTCGCGTTCGCGCAACGGCGCCTCTTCGCGGTCATCGTGCTGACAATTCGCGACGGCTGCGTCACCAAGATCGAGGCGACGGCCGACCCGGCAGCCCGGGGCTAATATCCCGCTGTGACTACGAACAAGCCGGCTATTCGTCCTGTTCGGTGGCAGCCGCCGCTGTCGCAACCGCTGCCGGAACCGGACCGCACGACCGGCGTCGTGGTCGTAGGGGTGCCCGGTTACGCCCCCGAGGACGTCGTCGTGGACGCCGAGGGCAACATCTGGGCCGGCGTCGACGACGGACGAATCATCCGTGTTGGCGCCGACGGCACCGATGCTCGGGTGATGGCCGACACCGGCGGGCGTCCATTGGGCCTGGCAGTTTCACGCGACGGCCGACTGCTGATCTGCGACAGCCACCGCGGGCTACTCAGGTATGACCCGGTATCCGGAGAATTCGAGACCCTGGTGGCTGACGTAGCCGGACGACCTTTAACGTTCTGCTCCAACGTCGTCGAAGCATCCAATGGCACAATATATTTCACCGAATCCACAGATGCTTTCCACTATGAGTTCTACAAGGGAGCGGTGATCGAGGCCCGCGGCACCGGCGCACTATTTCGCCGCGGTGCCGACGGCGAGGTCGACGTCCTTGCTGCCGGTCTGCATTTCGCCAACGGCGTCACGCTCACGGCCGACGAGTCGGCGGTCGTGTTCGCCGAGACCACGGGCTGCCGGGTGTCGAAGTACTGGCTCACCGGAGAGCGGGCCGGTTCGATCACTCCGTTGGTCACCGAGCTACCTGGCTACCCCGACAACATCGCGACCGGAAGCGACGGCCGGATCTGGGTTGCCATGGCATCCGACCGTAACCGGCTCAGCGAGTGGTTCAGTCCGCGCGCGCCGATCCTGCGAAAGCTGCTCTGGCAGCTGCCTTATCGCTGGATGCCCGATCCGAAACCGACCGTATGGGCTGTCGCGTTCGACCCCGACGACGGTCACGTCGTCACCCAACTACGCACCACCCATCCGAGTTTCGGCCTCGTCACCGGCGTGGTCGAAACCGGCGGGCGGCTGTGGATGGGATGCATCGGCGCGGCTGCGCTGAGTTATCTCGACCTGTAGGAACACCGCCGGCCACTCACGGGGTGGCCGATACCGCGCGCTCAACCATCGGTGTCAGCACGTCGTGGGCGAAGCGTCGAAGCTCGATGTCGTCGCCGAAGTCGGGATCTGTCGGCGGCGTGGCCAGGTAGGTCATGAAGAGTCGCGCGAAAACGTCGGCCACCCACCGCGCGGGCTGATTGGGCGTGCCCGGCGCATCGCCGTGAATGTGCCTGGCGATGAACGCCGCTCCCATGTCGAGTAATTCGGCATTGTCGGCGGGGGAAAGTGCGGACTCGGCGTGGGCCGCCCGTCGCAGCATCGGATGTGTCCGGGCGAAGCGCACCGCCGCGATGAATGCCTCGACGACACCATCGTGCGGGTCCGCCGAGGTGTCGATCCCATCGGCCACCGCGGCCAGGAAGCGCTGCGTCTCCCGTCGCACCAGCGCTTCGACGAGATCGTCACGGCGGGGGTACCGCCGATAGACGGTCATCCGGGCCACTTTGGCCCGGCGCACCACGTCTTCCACCGTCAACCGTTGCAGCCCAACGGTTGACGCCTCCTGCAGTGCGGCGTCCAGGATCCGTTGGCTGGTCCGGTCGGCGCCGTCGAGGTCGGCCGCGCCGCTGGTGGCGGCACCTAGCACTTTGAGCAACGCGCCGTCGGTCACCTGGCCGCCTGCAGTTGCATTGCGCCGCTTGCCCGCGCCCGGGCCAACTCCACATAGCGCGGAGTTCCGAACGCCCAGCGCAACATTCGCGCGTCGAGTTGAAGATAGGGACCGATCATGGCGCTCACCACTGGTGACGGGCGGTCGAACCCGGTCAGCTCGCGCGCCCACCGCGGCGCGGCACTCATACCCGCGTGGAGGGCGAAGCGGTGCAGCGCGGCATCTGCCGCCGGCGGCAGGCTTGGCCCGAACGGCGCGGATAACAGGAAGTCGATGAATTCCCTGGTCTGGCCGTTGACTGCCAGTTTGGGTCGCATTGTGGCGACGTACTCGTCGAGTTCGGCCGTGCTGGTCGGTACCCACTCGGCGCCGCCCATCCTGCCGATGACGGCTTGCTCGGCGAGGTAGGCATCCTTTTCCGCCGTACTGAGCCGACGGTTTGTGCGCTCATAAGTGCGCAGGATCATCCAGGGAATTGCGGTGTGCACCCACGCGATCAGCTCGGGATCGAGTGCCCGGTAGGCCACGCCGTCCGGTCGGGTGCCGTTGACGAACGAGTGAATGTGTCTGACGTGCTCGATGATTCGGGTAGCCGCTGCCGTATTGCCGAAGGTGGTGGCCAGCACGTAGCCCAAGGTGGCGCGGGCGCGTTGGAAGGGGTCTTGGCGGTATGAGGACATGTCCTGCACACCGGCGATGACCGACGGGTGCAAAATCTCGAGCACAATCGCCGCGGTAGCCCGCCTGTGCCACCGCCGCCAGGTCGGCATTCACCCGCCAGGACACGCTGTCTGGGCCGATCAGGCCGGGGTCGCCGTCGGGTCCGCCATAGATATCGGGGTCGTCGTGCCGGCCGGCTAACTTCTCGAAGTCCTTGACGATTCGACGGCGTGGTAGCTCCACGGCACTAACCTCCAGAGACAAATGAGACTTTCATTACCTAATCTATACCACTTTTGAGAGGTGAGGGTCCCAACTTGGGCGTTGCGCTTACCCAGAAAGTGGGTTGACTCGCGTAAATGGCCTTACCCTGGATGTATGGCAGACCACGACACCGGCGACGCCGAGGGTGTTGCTGCAGCTGAGGCTTCAGGAGCCAGTGATTCGAATGAGGCCGACGGAGCCGCAAGCGCCGGCAGAGATGCCGACAGCTCCTCCGCTGGTGGCTCGACGAAATCCCGGATACTCGCGCGGAAACCACTGATCGCTGCCGGGGCAGTGGCGGTGGTCATCATCGCCGCCATCTCGGCGTTCTTTATTTTGTGGCCCGATCCGCCCAGTCGCTCTGCGGGTGGCACCCCAACGGGGCCCGGTAACGGGCCGTGGCTGCGCGGCACCTATCAAGCGCACAACGACATCCAGGCGCCGATCGGGCACTACTCGAACGACCACGTCCTGGTGCTCACTTCCGATTGCCCCGGGTGCGACGCGACAGCCTCGGGGGACGTCGGGACCGGCAACCTGCATTGGAACGGCGCTGGCTGGGAGGCCAGCGCACCCACTGACTGCGGCCAGGTCACCTCCGCGTTCACGATCGGGCCAGTGCTCAACGGCATCGCTCAACAGGTGTCGAGCAATTGGTCAATGTGCGACGTGAATGTCACGACCACCTTGACGCGCACCGGGGACTGAAGCGCGCCTACCGCGAGTGCAGCGCCGACGGCGTCCACGCCGGCCAGTCGGGCGTGCCGAGCAGTTGACCGTTGTTGAGTTGGGCCACGATGCGTGGCCCCTCCCGCCTGCTGTTGTCGTACAGGGTCGCGATATCGCAGCGGGCCGTTGCCGCCGCAATGAGTGCCCAAAGACGTTGGTAGCGTTGGCGAATCTTCTCTTCGGGCACATCGTGACCGCCCGCTCGGACGCGGGCCCGCACGCGGTGCACCGCCAGTTCTTCGGGAATCAGCAGCGCGTGCAGGACGACGGTGTATCCCGCCGCCTGGGCCGTTTCGATCAGCTGCAACTTGGACGGATGGGAAAACACCGTTTCGGCGATGAACGGCCTGCGCAACTTAATGAGCTTGTCCCTCGTCGCCGCAGCAACTGCCGCGGCGTCATACGCGTGGGACAGGGGGTCGTCGGGCCACCGCTTTTGGGCGATTTCGTCGGCATTGACGAATTGGCTGCCCGGCAACAGCGGACCCAGAGTCAACTCGACAAACGTCGACTTACCTGCGCCGTTTGGTCCGACGACGAGGTCAAGTCGATTCACGTAGGTGCGACGACCGAAGTGCCGTCGGGCCGATACTCGACGATCTCGCCGGCATCATTGAGCGCCACCGTAGTGATACCGCGGTCGGCGAGCGTCTGGCCGTAGTTCGCCTTGGCCAGGCTCTCCTGGATAGCCGCGGAGATCTCGGCGTTGAACACCACACCTTCCTCGGCGCCCAACTCCCGCAGATCGAGTTGTCCGGCCAGCGCGGCTTCGACGCGTTGCCGCGCGGCAGACTGATGACTCGACACCGCGCGTCCCACCCGTGCCCAATGATCGAGCTGTTGCTTGGCTGAGCGACTCTGCCGGCGACCCTCGGCCGCGGCACTGTCCAGCAGATCGGCGGCAACTCGGGTCACGCGATCTGCAGCCTCAGCCATCGCCCCTCCGAGCCTCGATGTAGCAATCTGTAACATACCGTAGCAGATTGCTACGGGCGTTACGTGCGAAGCGTGATGCGGGGGCTCTCACCGTAGGCCTGCCGGTACTGCGCCGAGAATCGTCCGGTGTGGGCGAAACCCCACTTCTGCGCGACGGCGGACACCGTGGTGGTCGACGGATCGCCGCGCATCAGATCCGCTCGCGCGTTGTGCAGCCGGACTCGCCGCAGATATTCGGTCGGTGTCATGCCGGCCTGCTGGCGGAACAGATACTGCACCGCCCTGGGCGTGAGGTGCAGCGCTGCGGCAACGTCGTTGATACCGATACCGCGTCCCGCGTGGTTCTGGATGAATACGATTGCATCCCTGAACGATTGGGGCACTGTCAGGGTGTCCAGCAGATCCTGGCCGGCGTTCACGTTGGACGGGAAACACTCGAGCGTTGCCGCCGTGAGCATGCGCGTCGCCGCGCGGACCATGAGCGGCCGCTGCGCAGCATCCGCGGAGTTGAAGCCGGCGATCACGTGATCTAGGGCGCGATGCCACGCGCCCGCGATCGTGCGTGAGCGTGGATGCGGACCCGCGAACTCGATGTGCTCGGGCAGCGACGGGTGTTCCTCGGCCGCGACCCGGTGCAGGAGCTTCGCGTCGATGCTCACCACGTGGAATTGCGCGGGCTTCGTTTCCAAGGTGCACGGCACGTCATCGGCGCACAGCAGAAAGGCATCCGGGCCACTGATGGTCTCGTCGGCCAGAGCGAGCGAACCCGCCCGGGGCTGGATCACCGATACTGAATCGGTGGGCCGGACCTTGACCCGGATTCTGCCTTTGACCAGGAACTCGTCGATGGTGATCCCGTCGGCTGCTTGTCGCCGGACGGTCAGAGACGACCCGCTTGCGAAGCCGTCCAGCTGCCAACCCGCTTTATATGCGTTTGCGAAGTATCGGCGAACGCCCTCGGAGTCGGTCGTGTGGAATCGCTCGATCGTCAGTGCGCCAGTGTTGTGGCCCTCGCCCAGTTGGTCTATCAACCTCGGCTCTTTGGTCATGACGCTGCCCCGCGTAACTGTGGGTCTCGCAGCATGAACCAGTTGAAACGTACCGCGTTGCATGGCATCCCCTTGAATTCGAACCAGTTGATCAGCGACCTCCACACCAGCGCGGGCATAGTCCAGCTGATTAGTATGAAAATGGCCTTCATAGCTACACCGTATGGACGCTGAGCTGGTAAAACATCGCGCCAGAGAGCGATTTCGCATCCCTCTCGCGAGGGATGCGAGGCGGTAGTGTGGCCTGCCATGCGCCGCATATTCGCCTCGGAGCCGGATTTGCAGAGCTCGCCCCGATCGGTGACCTGGCAGTCGCTGGTGGTGGCCGTGATTGCGGCGGCGGTCGACGTCACCTACATCGTCGTTTCCGGCATCTTCTCTGATGCGCCCGTTGCGGCCACAGCGGTGGTGATCCTGATGACGGCAGCCGATCTCGCGTTGGCGGCGCCGCCGAGCACCGTGGCCGCAGTGGCCGTGCTGCAGGCCGTCACGAGGGTGATCGCATGCTTGCTGCTGTACAGCCATGGCAGGGCGGCCGGCTTGCGCGACATCGGCATCGTCGTGGCCGGGTATCGCACCGGCGCGTGGCTGTCCAACCGAACGTCGGCGGTGATCATTCCGGTGATGATCGTGTCGGCCGCCTGCGCGTGCGTTCTGAATTCGGCGTACGCGAACGACTGGCGAATCCTGCTGGCGATCTCGGCATCCAACGGGATCGTGCCGTGGCTGGTCGGCCGCTATACGGCGGTGGGCGGCAGGCACGTCTTCGAACTCAAACAGCGAGCACGCCTGCGCCAGCAAGAGCACCGCCTGGCGATGGCTGAGGCGCTGGCCGATGAGCGCGAAGCGATCGCGCGCGACCTGCACGATGTGATCTCGCATCATGTGAGTGCCATGGCAATTCACGCGGGCGCGGCCCGGATGGCCCTGACCGACAGCCAGCCAGAGGTGACACGGTCGCTGTCGGCGGTGGAAGCCTCAAGCCGGGCGGCAATGGTGGATCTGCGTCGTCAACTCGACCTGTTGCACGGCCGGCAGGATGCCGAGGATCGCCAGGCCGGCCTGGCCAATATCGATGAACTCATCGAGTCGGTGCGCAATGCCGGTCTCGATGTCGATCTCGACGTGCCCGCCGATCCCCCCGCGTTGCCGCAGTCCGTGGACATTACAGTGTTTCGCATAGTGCAGGAATTGCTGACCAACGCGTTGCGTCATGGAGATGGCGCCGCGCGCTTGAATGTGCAACAGCACGTCGATCAGCTGGTGATCATCGAGTCGAATGCGGTTGCTGCGCAGCCTTATTCCGGCGATTCGCTACATCGCGGGCTGGACGGCATCCGCCGCCGGGCCGAGCTCTTCGGCGGCACTGTGGAATGCGGCGTTGATGATGACGGCCAGTGGCGGACCGTGGTGTTCCTGCCTATCGGAGCGTCGTGACCGAACCGATCCGTGTCCTGATCGCCGATGACCACGCGGTGTTTCGTTCCGGCCTGCGCGCGATCGTTGACGCGCACCCGGACACCACCTGCGTCGCTGACGTCGGCGACGGTCGCGCCGCCATCGATGCCACGCTGCGACTGCGCCCGGACGTCGCCGTCCTGGACGTGCGGATGCCCAAGCTGGACGGCATCGGCGCCATCGCCCCGATCATCGCGGCCGGTTCCACTCGCGTCGTCATGCTGACCACGTACGACGGTGAGACGGTCCTGGCCCAGGCCCTGCAAGCGGGCGCGAGCGGCTTTTTGCTCAAGACCCTTCCGCCGGAGGAGCTCATCGGCGCCATCCGCGTCGTCGCAAGGGGTGACTCTGTCGTCGATCCCGCGATGACGCGGCGACTGGCCACCCGAGTCGCGGCGTCGCTGGCCCCGCTGCCCACTCCCCCCGAGGTGCAAAACCTCACGGCTCGCGAATACGAGGTGCTGCTGCTGGTCGCCGAGGCCCGCAGCAACGCCGAGATCGCCGCGGCGCTGGTAGTCAGCGAGGAGACGGTGAAGACGCACGTGTCCCGAATCCTGGCCAAACTCGGCGTGCGCGACCGCATCCATGCAGTCGTCTATGCCCACCAACACAAACTCGTCGGCTAGCCAGGGCTACCAGTGAGGGACGCGGTGGGTGGCCTGTAGCCTGACGCCCGTGAAGTCATCCTGGGTGTATCGGTATTGCTCGGTCGCGCTGACGGCCTTCGTCGCAGCCACGGTGCTGGCACTTGCCGCTCCGGGTGCCGCGAATGCGGCCGGCTCCTGTCCCACCGCAGCACCGCAAAACGGTGCATCGCCGGACTGGACGCTGTCCGGGGCCACCGGCAGCATCGCGGTCGTCGGGCCTACCGATGCGACCGCGCCGCACGTCAACGTGACCGCGCCCTTCAGCGTGACTCAAACTCAGGTGCACACCCTGACAGCCGGAGACGGACCGGTGGTCCCGGCCACTGCGAAGGTCTCCGTCTGCTACCAGGGCGTCAATGGGCGTGATGGTTCGGTGTTCGACAGCAGCTATGAGCGCGGCGCCCCGGCCGACTTCCCGCTGACCGGAGTGATCCCGGGCTTCCAGAAGGCCATCACCGGACAAAAGGTCGGGTCAACTGTCGCCGTCGCGGTGACCTCCGCCGACGGCTACCCACAGGGTCAGCCCAGCGCCGGAATCCGACCGGGCGACTCGCTCATCTTCGTACTCAAGATCCTCGCCTCGAACTGACCGCCGTCCCGATAGCGCGGATGTTGCGCCCGTAGAGGAAGTCTGCCCACGAGTCGACGTCGGGGTGCTTCTTGAGCAGTGCCCGACGCTCGCGCTCGGTGAGGCCGCCCCAGACGCCGTATTCGACGTTGTTGTCGAGGGCCTCGGCCGCGCACTTGTGCATTACCGGGCATCGCCTGCACAGCGTCGCGGCTTCGCGCTGGTCGGCGCCGGTCACAAAGAGATGATCGGGATCTTGGGTTCGGCAGAGTGCGTCCAGGACCCATTCGCGCTCGGCTTCGTCGCGCACTGTGGTGTTTGCCGCCAACAGCGTCATTCGCTGCGGGGCCGATCGGGTCTGCTGCACCGAACCGTTCCTTTCTTTCGCGCCACAAATAACGCCTCCGACGACCAAATTTCAGTGGTCAGTGGCGTCGTGACCTGATTGGATTATGTATAGAATACGGACTGTAATCCGATGCAACAATGGCGCAGATGTGTGCGGTTAATCACGGGCCCGGCGGAGCGCCAGTGTGCTTGGGGCGCGGCCGTTTACCCGCTACCGATCTCCGCCGAGGAAGTTGAGGACTTCCCACAAGTGTCCGTCCGGGTCGGTGAAGAACCCCGAGAAGATGCCCCAGGGGCGCCCGCCAACGGTTCCGACCAGTCGGCCGCCGGCTCGACGCGCGACGTCGAGCACTCGGTCGACTTCCGCGCGGGAGGAGACGACATGCCCGATCGTGAAGCCGTGGCCAGTCACCGCGGCGACCTCTACACCGGCGTCTTTCGCCATTTCGGTTGCCGGGTACAGCGACAGGATCAGTCCGTCGCGCAGTTTGAACATCGCCGTCTGACCAGCGGGTTCGGTGTCGCTTCCGGCAAACTCGGTGCCGATGATGCCTTCGGTCTCGAAGCCGAGTGCGCGATAAAACTCCACTGAGCGGTGCAAGTCGGTGACCGCGAGGGTAATCGTGTCGATATGGGGTTGCATGATGTTGCCCGTCCTTTCAAGAATTCGGTAGTCCGTCCGGGTTATTGGGAAGCGACGGATATCCGCACCGGCTTTACGGTGTGGTGCTCATCGGGCGCCGGCGTAGCTCGAGTGCTTCCCGATGTGCATGCGGACCTGATTTTCTGGCGTGGTGGCCTGTGCATCGCCGGGTACGACACGGTGGCACACGACTTCGACCGCGGCGTCGCGGAGACCACCTTCGGTGTCCGACTCCCTCCCGGCGCGTTGCCATCGCTGCTCGGAGATACCGCGGCGCAGGCCACCGATCTGCGGGTGCCGGCCGAGCTGTCGGCGAAAAATGTTGCGCTGGAACAGCTCTCAGGGTCTACGGCGAGCTCGCGAAACAAGGCCGCTGTGCTCGCCGATGTCGCCGGGCAACTCATGGCCGACGTGGAACCGGACGTGGACGTGTGTCGCTCGGCGGGTGCGGTGCTCGCGCATGCACACGCCGGATCCAGGGTCACGACGATCGCGGCGGAGCTGGGATGGTCGACACGCCGACTACATCGGTTCTGCATGACGACGTTCGGGATACCCGCCGCGCTACTTCGTGGTTTGTATCGGTTCCGCACCGCGCACACCCTTCTCACCTCGGGCGTAGACCCGGCCACGGTCGCGGCCGAGACCGGATATGCCGACCAGGCGCACCTGACGCGCGAAACAAGCCGATTCGCCTTGACGACTCCTGCCCGCATCCACCCGCTCAACTCTGCGCGCGCTGCGACGTCACGTCTTGAATGAATCAGACAGTGCCTTCGGCGACGAGATCGGCGAGAGCCAAGATCCGCTGGGCATCACGGACGTGCAGACTCTCGATCATGCGGCCGTCAACGGTGATGACGCTGTTTCCGGCGGCTTGGGCCTCCTCGTACGCCGTCACGACCTTGCGGGCGTGGTCCACCTCTTTCTCGGAAGGCCCGAACACATCATTCGCCGGCGCGATCTGGGACGGGTGGATCAGGGTTTTGCCGTCGAAGCCCATCTCTCGGCCCTGCCGGGCTTCGGTGACAAAGCCTTCCTCGTCCTTGATGGCGTTGAAGACCCCGTCCAAGATGGCTTTGCCGGTGGCCCTGGCTCCCAGCACGGCCAATGCCAAGGCGGGTACGACGGGAGCACGGCCTGGTACGTGCAGCGCGTGCAGATCGTTCACCAGATCGTTGGTACCGATCACCAGCACGGCGAGGCGTTCGCCGGCCGAGACGATCTCGTCCACCCGGAGGAAGGCCCGCGGTGTCTCGATCATCGCCCAGAGCTGCAGTGACTCCGGTGCACCGAGGGCTTCGAGCGCACCGATCAGCGTTGTGACCTGTTCGCCTGTCTCGACTTTCGGCACCAGTACGCCGTGCGCGGCCGAGTCGGCGACTGCCGCGAGATCGTCGTCGTGCCACTCGGTGCCCAGGCCGTTGATGCGCACCACCACCTCACGAGGTAGGTAGCCATCTGAGGAGACCGCATCGCAGACTCTGGCTCGCGACTCGGCCTTGGCGTCGGGCCCGACGGCATCCTCGAGATCGAAGATCAGCACATCAGCCGGCAGCGTCTTGCCCTTCTCCAGCGCCCTGGCGTTGTTGCCGGGTAGGTAGAGGGCGGATCGGCGCGGGCGCAGTGTCGGTGCCATGAAGTTCACTTTCTGTTGTGCCGCCGCTTCGTGCTCTCGGAAGTGGGCATCCCGTTACGTGTTTGACCAATTATCGACAGACCAGGAGGCTGAGCGTATGAACGTGAGCCCTACAAGCGTCGTCCCGTCAATCACTCTCAACGACGGGAACGTCATCCCGCAGCTAGGATTCGGTGTTTTTCAGATCAAGCCCGGCGAGACCGCCGAAGCGGTCCGATCGGCACTCGAGGTCGGTTACCGCCACATCGACACCGCGGAGATGTACGGCAACGAAAAGGAAGTGGGCCAAGGTATTCGGGACGCCGGAGTCGATCGCAGCGAAGTCTATGTGACCAGCAAACTCAACAACGGATTTCACCGGCCGGACGATGCGCGCCGGGCCTTCGAGGCGACACTGTCCGCACTCGACACGGACTACGTGGACCTCTTCCTCATCCACTGGCCGCTACCGACGCTGTACGACGGCGATTTCGTGTCGACCTGGAACACGCTCGAGGAGTTCGCCAAGGACGGACGCGCCCGCAGCATCGGTGTATCGAATTTCGAACCTGCCCATCTCGATCGGTTGATCGACGGCTCGCAGGTAGTGCCCGCGGTCAATCAGATCGAGGTGCACCCCTACTTCGCCAATGAGCAGGTGCGTGCCTATGACCTGGCGCACGGCATCGCGACCGAGGCATGGTCGCCGATCGCACAGGGCAAGGTTCTCGACGACGAAGTCATCACCGGCATCGCCGAATCGCTGGGCAAGACACCCGCGCAAGTCGTGCTGCGCTGGCACATCCAGCGCGGAGACATCGTCTTTCCGAAGTCCGTCTCCCCCGAACGGGTGAAGTCGAATTTTGAGCTGTTCGACTTCGACCTCACCGGGGATGACATGGTCGCGATCACCGGCCTTGATCGAGGTGAGGACGGCCGGACCGGACCTCACCCCGACAAGTTCGCCTACATTCCCAAGTGAGCTATTTCTTGGCCTCGCGCCACTCCCGCTCGAACGGCAATCGCCAGGCATTCGGCGCGATCAGTTGATGTATCGCGTTGGGGCCCCAGGTACCCGGCTGGTACATCTTGGCCGGCGGCGGATCGGCAAGCAGCTCTTCGGATCGCTCCCATAGGGACTCGATGCCCTCGGCTGTGGTGAACAGCGTGTGGTCGCCGTGCATCGCGTCGAGGATGAGTCGCTCGTACGCCTCGAGCACGTCGGAAACGGTATCGATCTCCTTCGTGGAGAACTGCATGGACATCTTGTCCAGCTTCATTCCGGGCCCCGGCCGTTTTCCGTAGAAGGACAGCGAAACCTTCGAGTTGTCGGCGAGGTCGAACGTGAGGTGATCGGGGCCTTGTGTCCCTACCCCGGACCCAGGCGGGAACATGGTCCGGGGAGCTTCTTTGAACGCGATGGAAATGACCCGGATGCCCTCGGCCATCTTTTTGCCGGTCCGCAGGTAGATCGGTACCCCGGCCCAGCGCCAGTTGTCGATGCCCACCTTCAGGGCGATGAACGTCTCGGTGTCGGAATCCTTTGCCACGCCGCTTTCTTTGCGGTAGCCGCCGTACTGGCCCCGCACCACATTCGCCGTCTCGATCGGCAGCATGGACCGGAACACCTTGTTCTTCTCTTCGCTGATCGCGCGCGGTTCGAGCGCCGTCGGTGGCTCCATCACCACGAACGCCATCACCTGGAACAGGTGCGTCACCACCATGTCCTTGTAAGCGCCGGTGCTTTCGTAGAAATTCGCCCGCGCATCCAGACCGAGGGTTTCGGGAATGTCGATCTGGATGTGGTCGATGAAGTTGCGGTTCCAGATCGGCTCGAACAGTCCGTTCGCGAAGCGGAACGCCAGGATGTTCTGCGCCGCTTCCTTGCCCAGAAAGTGGTCGATGCGGAAAATCTGGGCTTCGTCGAATGTTTCGTGCAGGAAGTCGTTGAGCGACACCGCGCTGTCGAAGTCGGTGCCGAAGGGCTTCTCCATGACCACCCTGGAGCGCTCGACCAGATCGGCTTCGCGCAGCATCGTGATGACGGCGCGAGCGGCCTTGGGCGGGACCGAGAGGTAGTGCAGGCGGCGCACTTCAGTGCCCAGATTGCTTTCGGCCTTTGCTACCGCGGCGGCCAGGGCCTCGGGTCCGGCCCCCTGCGGTACGTAGGTGATGATCTTGGCGAAGTCTTCCCACTGTTCGGGCGTGAGCTTGTGGGTAGCGAACGAGTCGATCGCGTTCTTGGCGATCTCCCGGAATTCGTCGTCGCTGAGGTCCTCTAGCGAGGTGGCGACGACTTGGATATCCGGTGCCAGCTCCGACTGGTCCAGGTAGGCAAGTCCGGGGATCAGCTTGCGTTTAGCCAGATCTCCTGTCGCGCCGAACAGCACGATGACGTGCGGTTCCAGCGGTTGGGAGTCGTGTCGGTGCGGGCGGGCGCCGGGCGCCGGATAAGAGATCGTTTGCGGTTTCTTGGTGGCCACTCCCGCGATACTTCCATCGCCGCGCACCGAGTGCGAGTCCGCGTTCGGTCCGGTTTAGAAACGATCGTGTACCGCGTCGATTGCGCGGTAAATGCGCTGCTCGCTGACAGAGCCCCGCGTACCGAGTTGCTGGGCCCACAAGCTGACCCGCAACTCCTCGATCTGCCGTGCGATGTCACGGACGTCGGCCGTTGCCGCCCGCGCGGGTGACAGCGCCCGTAGCAGCTCCTGGTAGGCGTCCTGGACGGCCTGCACGCGGAGCCGTCGATCCCGGTCAGCCTGGATCCCTTGCGGTAGCCGGTCCAGGCGACGATGGATCGCGGTCAGATAGCGGGCGAGGTCGCCAAGTTGGGCGGCGCCGGTGGCGGTGACGAAGCCGGGCGGCAGGAGCCGGTCGAGCTGCGCCCGGACATCCGAGATCGCCTCGGCGTGACCAGCCGGCGGCTGGGCGGGCAGCAGCAGTTGCACCTCACGCGCGACGGACAACACCTTTTCGACGCGGCCCACGACGTCTACGGTCGTCGGGACCAGTGCCTTCGCGACCCGATCGCGCAGCGCCACGAACTCGCCGCGCGTCCACACCGGGCGCGGCGCCAATGCGTCCGTCGCCGCGTCGGCGCAGTCATCGAGCAAGGCGGCCAGCGAGCCGTCGGGATTCGCTCCAAGGGTCAGCCGTGTCCTCGGATCCAGCTGTCGCTCAATGGCTTTGACGGGTGATGTCACGCTCAGGCGCAGCAGTCGGCGGCAGCCCGGACCCATGGCAGTCCCCTGCTCCGCCGAAGTCGCGAACACGCGCACATCCACGGCGCTGCCGGTATCGAGGAAAGCCGGAAAGCCGCGCACGGCGCGCCCGGCGACCGCGTTCTCCACCAACCGCGGCAGTTCGTCCAGGTCATCCGGCCAGGCTCGCAGCCCGGTCCGCTCCAGCTCCCCGGCGACCGCGTGGGCGACGGCCTCGCGCGCCGGTGCCGCCAGCCGCTCCTGCAGTGCAGGCAGGTCTTTGCCGCGGCCGACCTCGGTGCCATCGGTGGACTCGACGGCGAATGTCACCCGCAGATGCGGCGGCAACTTCTCCAGGTCGAACGCGTCGACCGGCACCAGAACCCCGGTGCGCCGGCGCAATTCACGCTGCAAAGCGTCCAGCAGCGGCTCACCGGCCGGGTCGATTCCGGTCAGCACCGCGCGGGCGGTGTCGGGCGCCGGAACGAAATTGCGCCGCAGATCTTTTGGTAGCGAGCGGATCAGGGCAGTGACGAGCTCCTCGCGCAGCGCCGGTACCTGCCAGGCGAATTCGTCGCCGCCCAATCGGGCCAGCACGTCGATCGGTACGTGCACCGTCACACCGTCGTCGGCGGCCCCGGGTTCGAACCGATAGGTCAACGGCAGCGCGGCATCGCCCGTCCGCCAGGTGTCCGGGCGGTCCCCCAGGTCTTCGGTATCGCTTTTGCGCAGCAGGTCGTCGCGGGTGAACGTCAACAGTTCCGGGGTGCGGTGCCGCTGCTTCTTCCACCACCCGTCGAAATGCCGCGCGGACACGACGTCGGCGGGAATGCGGGCGTCGTACAAGTCGTAGACGTCGTCGTCGTCCACCAACAGGTCGCGGCGTCGGGCCCGCTCCTCGAGTTCCTCGAGCTCTGCCCGTAGCCGCGCGTTGTCACCGAAGAAATGATGGCGGGTCTGCCAGTCGCCTTCGACCAGTGCGTGCCGGATGAAAAGCTCTCGCGCGACTGTGGGTTCGACACCTCCGTAACCGATACGACGGCGTGCGACCAGCGGCAGCCCGTAGAGCGTCACTCGCTCATACGCCATCACCTCGCCGCGTGCGGCATCCCAGTGCGGCTCACTGTAATTGCGCTGCACGAGCTCCCCCGCGACCCGCTCCACCGCCTCGGGTTGAATGCGTGCGGCGGTGCGCCCGTAGAGGCGGCTGGTCTCGACCAACTCGGCGACCACTACCCAGCGCGGCGGACGTTTGGTGAGCACCGAGCCGGGTGCCAGCACGAAGCGCGAGTTGCGCGCACCCAGATACTCGCGGGTGTCTTCGCGGCGCAGCCCCACATGGGAAAGCAACCCGGCCAGCAGGGCGGCGTGTATCCGGGCGGGGTCGGCAGGCTCGTCGGATTCTTGTCCACTCTCGGTGATCCCCAGATCGCGGGCGATGCGCCGCAGCTGGCCGACCAAGTCCTGCCACTCGCGGATGCGCAGAAAGTGCAGAAACTCGTTGCGGCATAAACGTCGAAAAGCATTGCGAGACAGTTCAGCTCGTTGCTCGCGCAGATACCGCCAGAGGTTGAGGTAAGACATGAAGTCGGAACTCTCGTCGGCGAAACGCGCATGCTGCTGGCGAGCGGCCTCCTCGCGGTCGATGGGTCGTTCCCGCGGATCGGGAATGGTCAGGGCTGCGGCCAGCACCAGCACTTCGCGCACGCATCCCTCGGTTTCGGACTGCAGAATCATCCGGCCCAGGCGCGGGTCCACGGGTAGTCGAGCCAGCCGGCGACCGAGGTCGGTGATCGCGCCGTGCTGGTCGAACGCGCCGAGTTCCTGCAGCAACTGCACGCCGTCGCGGACGCTGCGCTGATCCGGCGGGTCAAGGTACGGAAAGTTCTCGACCTCCCCGAGTTGCAGTGCCGCCATCTGCAGAATCACCGCGGCGAGGTTCGTCCGCAGGATCTCGGGGTCGGTGTATCGCGGGCGGGCAGCGTAGTCGTCCTCGGAGTAGAGCCGGATGCAGATGCCGGCCGCGACCCGACCGCAGCGGCCGGCGCGCTGGGCCGCCGAGGCCTGTGAGATCGGTTCGATCGGCAGCCGCTGCACCTTCAAACGGCGGCTGTAGCGGGAGATGCGCGCGTTGCCCGGGTCGACGACGTAACGGATGCCGGGCACCGTCAGCGACGTCTCGGCAACATTGGTCGCCAGTACGACGCGGCGCCCGCTGCGAGGCGGTGTGAACACCTTGTGCTGGTCGGCGGTCGGCAGCCGCGCGTACAGCGGAAGGACCTCGGTATTTCTCAATCCGCCCAAAGCCTCTGCGGTGTCGCGTATTTCGCGTTCGCCGGATAAAAACACCAGGACGTCGCCAGGTGGTTCGTGTTCGAGTTCGTGGATAGCGTCGACGATCGCCTCGATCTCGTCGCGCGTCTCGGTGCGGACGATTTCGTGGTCGGGGTCGTCGGGATCGGTGGAATCTTCTCCCGAGCCGGACCCGACGGGGACTTCCAGTGGCCGGTAACGGATTTCAACCGGGTAGGTCCGCCCGGTCACTTCGACGATCGGCGCTCCGCTGAAGTGCGCGGCGAACCGCTGCGGTTCAATCGTCGCCGAGGTGACGATCACCTTCAACTCGGGGCGGCGCGGCAGTAGCTCGCGTAGATAACCGAGCAGGAAGTCGATGTTGAGGCTTCGTTCGTGGGCCTCGTCGAGTATCAGGGTGTCGTAGCGAAGCAGCTGACGGTCGCGTTGGATCTCGGCGAGCAGAATTCCGTCGGTCATCAGCTTGACCAGCGTGCGGTCGCTGACCTGGTCGGTGAACCGGACGGTGTAACCGACTACGTCGCCCAGCGGGCTGTGCAACTCGTCGGCGATGCGTTGTGCGACCGTGCGGGCGGCAAGCCGCCGGGGTTGGGTGTGTCCGATGGTTCCGCGGATGCCACGGCCGATGTCCAGGCAGATCTTGGGCAGCTGGGTGGTCTTCCCTGAGCCGGTCTCGCCCGCGACGACGACCACCTGGTGGGTACGTATCGCCTCGGCGATCTCCTGCCGCCGGTCGCTGACCGGCAGATCGGGGTAGGCAATGGTGGGGACGGCGGCTTGCCTGGCGGCGACCAGCTTCTCGCCAGCAGCGATCTGCGCGGCGAGTTCCTGCAGCTTCTCGGGCTTTGCGCCGCGAAGGTTCTTCAGCCGCCGGCCAAGTCGTGCGGCGTCGCTGATGCTCAGATCGTCCAGGCGTGCGCGCAACTCGACCCGGGAGGTTTCGGGGGACGGTTCGGCCACTCGGGACAGGATAGGCGGCTGTGCGAGGCGCGGTTACGGTGGACTGATGGCTTCGAAGATTGCGACAGCCGACGTTGTGGGCCTTTCTGGGCTGCTCGATTTCATCCGGCCCCGACACCGGATGGCGCTGACCACCTTCCGTGCCGATGGGTCACTGCAGAGTTCGCCGGTGACCGGGGGCGTCGACGAGCAGGGCCGGATCGTCATCGCGAGTTATCCGCAGCGCGCCAAGAGCGTCAACATCCGGCGCAAACCGACCGCGAGCGTGCTGGTGCTGTCCGACGAGTTCAACGGCGCCTATGTGCAGGTCGACGGTGACGCCGAGGTGATCGACCTGCCCGATGCGGTTGAACCATTGGTCGACTACTACCGCGCGATCGCAGGTGAGCACCCGGATTGGCAGGACTATCGCCGCGCGATGACCGACCAGGGCAAATGCCTGATTCGAGTCACCCCGCGCCGGTGGGGCCCGGTAGCCACCGGCGGTTTCCCGCCGCCGTCGGACGGCTGACAGGTTCAACCTTTGGTCAACAGGCGTAGAAATTTCACCGGTTGAGTGAAGCCTTTGAGCGCCACCGTCTCTTCCCGCGTACAACCGTGCGTGTCGCGGTGGCACTGGAAGTGCTCACCTGGGTGGGCAGTCCCGAGCAAGATGGTGACGCCGGCCAATAGCAGGGAACGCCGCACAGCAAACATCTGCGGGACGTGCAGGTGCGCCGGGCGGACAGCCGCCAACCGCGCCGCTGCCTGCGGTATGCCAGGATCTTGCTATGACTGCACGCAGCCTTGCCCGCATCACCGGTGTCTTCGTCGCGACGACGTGGGCACTGCTGAGCGTGCCCCTCGCCGTTCCGCACGCATCCGCGGACCCCTGCTCCGACGTCTCGATCGTCTTCGCCCGCGGCACTCACCAAGAGCCCGGACTCGGCAACGTGGGCCAGGCCTTCGTCGACTCGCTCACCTCGCAGGTCGCGCCGCGCTCCGTCGACGTCTACGCGGTGAACTACCCGGCCAACGACGACTATCACAACAGCGCGACCAGTGGCGCCGACGACGCCAGCGCCCACATCCAGGGCGTCGTGGCCAGCTGCCC
The DNA here is from genome assembly GCF_055419245.1 of Mycobacterium sp. IDUB_37. NCBI lineage: Bacteria > Bacillati > Actinomycetota > Actinomycetes > Mycobacteriales > Mycobacteriaceae > Mycobacterium > Mycobacterium sp. IDUB_37. The sequence continues at coordinate 53,849 of NZ_JBVAXG010000017.1, forward strand.
CAACACCAAGATCGTGCTGGGTGGATATTCGCAGGGCGCGACGGTGATCAACTTGGCCAGCAATCAGGTGCCGGCCGCGGACGCCGGTCATGTCGCCGCCATAGCCTTTTTCGGGGAGCCGACCAGCGGATTCTCTAGCGCACTGTGGGGCGGTGGCCCGCTGCCGACGCTCAACCCGGCCTACGCCGGCAAGCTGATCAGCCAGTGCACCCCGGATGACCCGATCTGCACCGGCGGCGGCAACATCATGGCGCACGTGGTCTACATCGAGAACGGGATGACGACGCAGGCCGCGACCTTCGCCGCCAACCGGATCAAGTAGCCGACTCCCCCGCGCTTGCGGGCGCCGACGAAGTCGCGGAAGTTCTGCGGCACCTCGGAAGCGTCGATCTTCTGGAAGAAGTCCGGCGTCGTGACCGCCGAGTACGTCTCCTCGCCGATGATGAAACCGTCTGGTCGAATGGCCAGAAGATCACCATCCGCAGGGCCACCAAATAGAACCCTACGGGATCGTCGGCGTGAAAAGCCTTGCCGCAGGCGAACTGCTGCGCTCGCTGGTCTATCCGGTCAAGGGCTCGGAGGTGTGCCGGACCGGCAGGTTTGAACTGGCGCTTCAGCGCTGCGGTAATAACCTGCTGGTCCGGTCCGGCTGTCTTTAGGTGCTGTTGCCGGCCTTGCCGGGCGTGCCGTCGTTGCCGGCTACACCCGGGTTGCCGGGTGTGCCAAGCGGCGCTTTGCCGCCCACACCGCCGTTGCCCTTAGAGCCGGCAACGCCCGCGGTGCCCCCGGTGCCGCCAGCCCCGACTGTGCCGCCCTTACCGGCTGCACCAGGCGTTCCGGCGTTGCCGCCGTTGCCACCGTTGCCGCCGTTGGGACCGGTGCCGCCGTCGCCGCCGATGCCGCCGATGCCGAAGCCATCGCCACCGTCGCCGCCGATCGCTCCGCCCGCGCTGCCGCCGGCGCCGCCGGCGCCACCGTTGCCTGCCTTTCCGCCGTTGCCGGACGTGGGTCCGCCGGATCCGCCAGCGCCGCCGGCGCCGCCAAGTCCGCCGTTGCCGGCGGTGCCGGCGTCGCCGCCCTTGCCGCCATTCGGGATGGCCAGGGTGCCGTCGACCCCCTTGGCGCCGGAGCCGGGGGTACCACCGGCGCCTGCTGCGCCGCCGACGCCACCGGCTCCGCCGTTGCCGGCGCCGAGGGCATTGCCGCCTGCGCCCGCGGCGCCACCTGTGCCGCCGGTGCCGCCGTCGCTGCCCTTGGCGCCTGGGGTCGCGGCGTCGGGGCCGTTCCCGCCAGTGCCGCCGACGCCGCCGTCGCCGCCGATGCCGCCGTTGCCGGAGATCGAACCGCCGTTACCGCCGAGCCCGCCGGTGCCGCCCGCCCCGCCGTTGTTGCCGGTGGTGCCGGCCACCCCGGCGCCGCCCTTACCGCCGTTGCCGCCGTTACCGATGTTGCCGCCGGCTCCGCCGTTGCCGCCGTTTCCGCCGTTAGCGCCGGCCGTGACGGGGTTGAAGCCAGCCCCACCGTTGCCGCCGTTGCCGACAGGACCGACGACCGAGGTGCCGCTGGCGCCGTTGGTGCCGCCGGTGCCGCCGGTGCCTGCGTTGCCGCCGCCGCCGGCCGTTCCCACGTCGCCGCCCTTGCCGCCGACTCCGCCGTTGACGTTGGTAGCGGTGCCGGCCGCGCCGTTGCCGCCGTTTCCGGCCGTGCCAGCGTTGCCGCCGGCGCCTGCGCTCCCGTTGACGCCGACCGAGCCCGCGCTGCCCTTCCCAAGGACGGTGCCCGCGGCGCCGGCGTTACCGCCGTTGCCGCCGGCGGCGCCGTTGCCGCCGCTACCGCCGTTCTGACCACCGCCGATGCCGGTGCCGAAGCTGTTGATGTCGGCGACGCCGTTGCTGCCGGTCGTGCCGTTGCCGCCGCTGCCGCCGAGAGCGCCGGTCCCGCCGTTGCCGCCGCTGCCGGCGTTGCCGGAGATCGCGCCACCATTGCCGCCGGTGCCGCCGTTGCCGCCGCTACTGCCCGCCACACCGGCGGTGCCGGAGGAGCCGGGCGTGCCCGGGGTGGTCCCGTTGGTGCCGGCGATGCCGTTGCCACCGTTGCCGCCGGTGCCGCCGTTGCCGATGTTGCCGCCGGCGCCGCCAGCGCCGCCGTTGCCGCCGTTGACGCCCACCGTGGTGGAGGTGAAGCCGGTGCCGCCGTTGCCGCCGTTGCCGACCGGACCGGTGACCGAGGTGCCGCTGGCGCCGTTGGTGCCGCCGCTGCCGCCGGTGCCTGCGTTTCCGCCGTTACCGGCCGTTCCGACGTCGCCGCCCTTGCCGCCGGCCCCGCCGTTGACGTTGGTAGCGGTGCCGGTCGCGCCGTTGCCGCCGTTACCGGCGGTGCCTGCGTTGCCGCCCTTGCCGCCGCTGCCGTTGACGCCGGCCGTGCCCGCGCTGCCCGTGCCCAGAACGGTGCCCGCGGCCCCGGCGTTGCCGCCGTTGCCGCCGGCGCCGCCGTTGGCGCCGCTGCCGCCGTTCTGGCCGCCGCCGATGCCGGTGCCGAAGGAGTTGGTGTCGGCGACGCCGTTGCTGCCGGTCGTGCCGTTGCCGCCGTTGCCACCGAGAGCGCCAGCGCCGCCGTTGCCGCCGCTGCCGGCGTTGCCGGAGATCGCGCCACCATTGCCGCCGGTGCCGCCGTTGCCGCCGCTACTGCCCGCCACACCGGCGGTGCCGGAGGAGCCGGCTGTGCCCGGGGTGGTCCCGTTGGTGCCGGCGATGCCGTTGCCACCGTTGCCGCCGGTGCCGCCGTTGCCGATGTTGCCGCCGGCGCCGCCAGCGCCACCGTTGCCGCCGTTGACGCCCACCGTGGTCGAGGTGAAGCCGGTGCCGCCGTTGCCGCCGTTGCCGACCGGACCGGTGATCGAGGTGCCGCTGGCGCCGTTGGTGCCGCCGGTGCCACCGGTACCTGCGGTACCGCCTGCGCCGGCCGTTCCGACGTCGCCGCCCTTGCCGCCGACCCCGCCGTTGACGTTGGTTACGGTGCCGGTCGCGCCGTTGCCGCCGTTTCCGGCGGTGCCTGCGTTGCCGCCCTTGCCGCCGCTGCCGTTGACGCCGGCCGTGCCCGCGCTGCCCGTGCCCAGAACGGTGCCTGCAGCCCCGCCGTTGCCGCCGTTGCCACCAGCGCCGCCGTTGGCCCCGCTGCCGCCGTTCTGGCCGCCGCCGATGCCGGTACCGAAGGAGTTGGTGTTCGAGACGCCGTTGCTGCCGGTCGTGCCGCTGCCGCCGTTGCCACCGACAGCGCCGGTCCCGCCGTTGCCGCCGCTGCCGGCGTTGCCGGAGATCGAGCCACCGTTGCCGCCGGTGCCGCCGTTACCGCCGCTACTGCCGGCCACACCGGCGGTGCCGGAGGAACCGGCCGTGCCCGGGGTGGTTCCGTTGGTTCCGGCGATGCCGTTGCCGCCGATGCCGCCGTTGCCGCCGTTGCCGTAGGTACCGGCGTTACCGCCATTGCCACCGGTGCCGCCGTTGACGCCCACGGTGGTGGAGCTGAAGCCCGCCCCGCCGTTGCCGCCGTTGCCGACTCCAACGAATGCGGCGCCGTTGCTCCCGTTGCTGCCGGTGGTGCCCTTGCCGCCGCTGTTGGTGCCGCCGGTGCCGCCCTTGCCCACGATCGCGGCTCCGCCGTTGCCGCCGTTGCCGCCGTTCGGGTTGGCCAGGGTGCCATCGGCGCCCTTGCCGCCGTCGCCCGGAGTTCCGGCCTTGCCTCCGTTGCCGGCCGCACCACCGTTGCCGTCGGTTCCGCTCGTGCCCTTGCCCAGGGCGACGCCGCCGAGTCCGGCGTTGCCGCCGTTGCCGCCGTTGCCACCGGTTCCGCCGGTGCCGCCGTTCTGGCCGGCGCCGTTGTTGACGCCGTTGACTCCCGCCGAGCCGGCGACGCCGTCACCGCCATTGCCGCCGAGGGCGCCGATGCCGCCGGTGCCGCCCTTGCCGCCGTTGCCGAGGCCGGAACCGGTACCGCCAACGCCGCCGTTGCCGCCTGCGCCGCCGGCCATACCGGCGGTGCCGCTGGCACCTGCGCCTACTCCTGCGGTGCCAACGGTGCCGGCCGAGCCGTTTCCGCCGTTGCCACCCGCCCCGCCATTGCCCTGGCTGCCGCCCTTACCGCCGGCCCCACCGTTGCCGCCGGCCGTGCCGGGGTTGGCAGCGGTCTGGTTGTAGCCATTGCCGCCGGCTCCGCCGTTGCCGGTTGTGCTGCCGAGGGTCGCGCCGTTGGTGCCGGTGGTGCCCGCCTTGGTGTTGGAGGTGCCGCCGGTCCCGCCGATGCCCGGGGTTTCGTTGCCGCCGTTACCGCCGTTGCCGCCGTTCGGGTTGGTGACGGTGCCGTCGGCGCCCTTACCGCCGTCGCCCGGGGTTCCGGCCTTGCCGCCGTTGCCGCCGTTGCCGCCGGTGCCATCGATGCCGTTGTTCAGCGGGTTGGTCGCGGTGCCGCCGACGCCGCCGTTGCCGCCCTTACCACCGTTACCGCCGATGCCGCCGTTGCCGCCGTTCTCGCCGCTGCCGATTCCGGTGCCGTACTGGTCTACGTCGGGGATCCCGATGTCGCCGGAGAGACCATTGCCGCCGGCGCTGCCGTTGGCGCCGGTACCGCCGGCGCCGCCGGTTCCACCGTTGCCGGAAATCGAGCCGCCCTTGCCGCCTGCACCGCCGTTGCCACCGTTGCCGCCGGCGCGGCCGTCGCCACCAGAGTCGCCCAGAGTGGCTGCGTTGTCCCCGGCCAGGTTGGTGACGCCGTTACCACCGGCGCCGCCGGTGCCGCCGTTACCGATCGAGCCGCCGTTTCCGCCGTTACCGCCGTTACCGCCGCTCGCGCCCTGGGTCAGCGGGTTGTAACCCGCCCCACCTTGACCACCGTTACCGGCGGGACCGACGACCGATGCGCCGCTGGTACCGCTGGTGGGAGTGCCCGTACCGCTGCCCGCTGCGCCGCCGGTGCCCGCGATGCCGGCGTCGCCGCCGTTGCCGCCGTTGCCGCCGTTGGGGAGGGCTACGGTGCCCAATGCGCCGGCGCCGCCATTACCCGGGGTGCCGGCCTTGCCGCCGTTGCCGCCGTTGCCTGCCGTGCCGGTGGTGCCTGCCGAACCGGTCCCGTTGTTCAAAGCGCCCGCAACGCCGCCGTTGCCGCCGACCCCGCCGTTGCCGCCGTTGCCGCCGTTGCCGCCGTTTTGACCAGCGCCGCTGTTGACCCCCTGCACACCGGCCTTACCGCTGACGCCGTTGCCGCCGGCGCCGCCGTTCGAGCCGTTGCCGGCCGTGCCGCCGCTGCCGGCGTTGCCGGCCGAGGTGCCGCTGGCGCCACCGGCGCCACCGTTACCGCCGGCACCACCGGATTGGCCGGCAGTGCCGGAGTCACCGGACTTGGTGCCGTTGACGCCCGATTTGCCGGCTGTGCCGTTGCCGCCGGCGCCGCCGTTGCCGCCGCTGCCGATCGTGGTGCCACCATTACCGCCGGCACCACCGTTGCCACCGCTCTTGCCCGGGTCGGTGGCGGGGTTGTAGCTGAAGCCCTTGCCGCCGTTGCCGCCGTTGCCGAAGGTGCCTGCGGGCAGGCCGCCGTTGCTGCCACTGGCGCCGTTGACGGCGCCCTTGCCGCCGTTGCCCAGGCTGCCGGCCGTACCGACCTCGCCGCCGTTGCCTGCCTTGCCGCCGTTGGGGTTGAAGAAGGTCCCGTCGCCACCATTGCCGCCGTTGCCGCCGAGGCCGGTGTTGCCGCCGTTGCCGCCCTTGCCGCCGTTGCCGTCCGTGTAACCGAGACCAACCGCTTTGCCGGCGGTGCCGCCGGTGCCGCCGTTGCCGCCGTTGCCGCCCTTGCCGCCGTTGCCGCCGAAACCGCCGCCGGAGCCGTCGCCGCCGTTGCCGGCGGTGCCGCCGTCGCCGCCGTTACCCGCGTCGCCGCCGTTGCCGCCGTTGCCGCCGGAAGTGCCGCCGAGGCCGCCGCTGCCGCCGTTGCCGGCGGCGCTTCCGCTGCCGCCGCCGGTTCCGACGCCGCCATTGCCGTTCTCTCCGACGCCAGCAGCACCGTTGCTGCCGAGTGTGCCGATGGAGCCGCTGCCGCCCTTGCCGCCGGTCCCGCCGACGCCCCACTGGCCGGCGTTGCCGCCAGCGCCACCATTGCCGCCAGCCTTGGTCGGGTCAGTGGAGTTCCAGCCTGCCCCGCCGGTGCCGCCGTTGCCGGCGATGGTCGTGGGCGTGGCACCGGTCTTGCCGGTGGTGCCGGACAGCAGGCCCTTGCCGGCCGCGCCGCCGCTGCCGCCCGCGCCTGGGTTGGCGCCGTTGCCGCCGACGCCGCCGGTCGGGTTCGCGGCGGTGCCCGCTGCGCCGGTGCCGCCGACGCCGCTCACCCCGCCGAGACCGCCGTTCCCGCCGTTGCCGCCGTTGCCGACGACGCCGACGGTGACGGTTCCGGCGTTGCCGCCCGCGGCGCCGGCGCCGCCGACTCCGCCGTTGCCCGCGTTGCCGCCCTTGCCGCCGTTGATGCTGAAGTCGCCGGTGCCGCCCTTGCCGCCGACGGCGCCGATGCCGCCGTCTCCGCCGTTGCCGCCGTTGCCGCTGTTGCCGCTGATCGTGCCGCCGTTGCCGCCGTTGCCCGCGGCGCCGCCCTTGCCGCCTGCGCCACCGACGACGCCGTCCAGGCCGGGGCCGCCGGTAGCGCCGGTCACGCCAGTGCCACCGGTGAAGCCGTTACCGCCGTTACCGCCCTTGCCGTATTGGCCGGCGTTGCCGCCGTTTCCGCCGGCGTAACCGGTCTGGCCGGCACCAGGCAGGCCGAAGGCATTGCCGCCGTTGCCGCCGTTGCCGGTCATTGCAGTGGAATCCGCACCCTTGGCGCCGTTGGCGGAGGGGCCCAGCAGACCTTGGCCGCCGGTACCGCCGCTGCCACCGAGGCCGGAATTGCCGCCGTTGCCGCCAATGCCGCCACCGGTGTAGCCGTCGCCACCGGCGCCACCGGCCCCGGCATTTCCGCCGGCGCCGCCGTTGCCGCCGAGGCCGCCGAGGTTGAGCAAGTTGGCGGCACCGTTGCCGCCGGTGCCGCCGTTTGCGCCGCTGCCCGCATTGCCGCCGTTACCGCCATGCCCATCCGCGGAGCCACTCTTGCCGCCGGCTCCGCCGTCGCCGCCGCTGCCGCCGGCCTGACCGGTGCCGCCGTTGGCGCCGAGGGTCGCTCCGTTGGTGCCCGTCGCTCCGGCGGCGCCGTTGCCGCCCACACCGCCCTTGCCGCCGTTGCCGTAGAGGCCGCCGTCACCGCCGGCGCCGCCCTTGCCGCCGTTCGCGCCAGGCGTCGTGGCGTTATAGCCGTCGCCGCCGTCGCCGCCATTACCGCCGCTACCGACACCGGTGAAGGTGGTGCCGGTGGTGCCGTTGCTGCCCTTGGCGCCAGAGCCGACGCCGGTTCCGTTGACGCCGCCACTTCCACCGGTGCCGCCGGCGCCGCCGTTACCCGGGCTACCGCCCTTGCCGCCCTTGCCGCCGGCGGGGTTGTTCAGGGTGCCGGCCGCGCCGTTGCCGCCGTTGCCCTGGTAGGTGCCGGAGCCGCTGTTGCCGCCGTTGCCCGCGTTTCCGCCGGCGGCACCGAGTCCCGCGGTGCCGTTGGTGGCCGTGCCGCCGGCGCCGCCGGCGCCGCCGTTCCCACCGATTCCGCCGCTTCCGTTGCCGCCGCCGTTCTGGCCGCCGCCGATCCCGTTGCCGTAGGCGTCCACATCCTGAACACCGTTCTGGCCGTTCACGCCGAGTCCGCCGTTACCGCCGTTGCCGGCTTTGCCGCCGATGCCGCCGTTGCCGCCGTCGCCGATCACGGTGCCGCCGACGCCGCCCGCGCCGCCGGCGCCGCCGTTACCGCCGTTGCCGCCGTTGCTACCGGCAGAGCCCGAGTTGCCGTTGTTGCCGCCGGCGATTCCGTTGGAGCCACTGCCGCCGACGCCACCGGTGCCGCCGTTGCCGTTGGTGCCGCCGGTACCGCCCTTGCCGCCGGCCCCGCCGGCGAATCCGTTGCCGCTGGCGTCGACGGCGTTGGGGTCCCAGCTGTAGCCGACGCCGCCGTTGCCGCCATTGCCGGACTTGGCGGTGAAGCTGGCGCCCTTGGTCCCGTCGTTGCCGCTGGCGCCACCCCCGCCGTCGAGACCGCCGGTGCCGCCAGCGCCTGCGGTGCCCGCGTTGCCACCATTGCCGCCGTTGCCGCCTGCGGTGCTGGTGGAGATGCCTGCGGCACCGTTGCCGCCGCTGCCGGTTGCTCCCGCAGCCCCGCCGTTACCGGCGTTACCGCCGACGCCGATATTGCCTGCCGTGCCGTAGATCCCGGAAGTGCCGCCGACTCCGCCGGCGCCTCCATTGCCGCCGGCCCCGCCGTTGCCGCCGTTGCCGCCGTTCTGGGCCCCACCGATACCGGTGCCGTAGTTGTCCAGGCCGGACACGCCGTTGCCGCCGTTGCTGCCGGTGCCGCCGTTGCCGCCGTCGCCTGCGCGGCCGCCCTTGCCGCCGTCGCCGCCGTCGCCCAGGTTGACGCCGGCAGCACCGCCGGCGCCGCCCTTACCACCGGCACCGCCAGCGCCGCCGTTGCCGCCGTTGTCGCCGTTGGCGACGCCGTTGCTGCCGGCCGCGGCGCTCACGCCGTCGCCGCCGTCGCCGCCGGTTCCGCCGTTGCCGTAGTTGCCGCCTACACCGCCGGCGCCACCGTCGCCGCCCTTGGCACCGGCGGCAGTTGAGGTGAACCCGGCGCCGCCGTCGCCGCCGTTGCCGCTGGGTGTGGTGGGCAGCGAGCCGTCGAATCCGTACTTACCGAAGCCGACGCCGCTGCCGTTGCCGCCGCCGGTACCGCCCGCGCCGATGGTGCCCGCGTTCCCGCCGGCACCGCCCTTGCCGCCGTTGGGGTTGGTTGCCGTGCCTGCGGCGCCATCGCCGCCACTGCCACCGGGACCGGCGTCGCCGCCGTCGCCTGCGGCACCGCCCAGGCCGGACGTACCCGCGATGCCCTTGGTGGAGGTACCGCCGGTCCCGCCGATACCGCCGCTACCACCCTTGGCGCCGTTACCGCCGGCACCGCCGTTTTGCCCGGCGCCGGTGCCGTTGCCGTACAGGTCCTTGCCGGTTTGGCCGATGGAGCCGTCGGCACCGGTCCCGCCGTCGCCGCCGCTACCGCCAGTGCCGCCAGCGCCGCCGGCGCCACCGTTGCCCGCGTTCACGCCGGCCTTGCCACCGCGACCGCCGTTGCCACCGGACCCACCGGCTTGGGCGTCGCCGCCATTGGCGCCGGGGACGACGCTGTCCGTGCCGTCGACGCCCGCGACGCCGTTTCCGCCGGCTCCGCCATTTCCTCCGTTGCCGTAGTTGCCGCCGGAGGCGCCGTTTCCGCCATTGCCGCCGATGCCGCCGGAAACTTGCGGGTTGAAGCCGGCGCCGCCGTTGCCGCCGTTGCCGACGATGCCGGTGATCCCGGAGCCGTCGGCGCCCGCGATTGCGGTGCCGCCGCCGCCGTTGGTGCCACCGAGACCACCCTTGCCGACAGCGCCAGCGTTGCCGCCCCTACCACCGTTGCCGCCGTTGATGTTGGTGCTGGTCCCTGCCGCGCCGTTACCACCGTTGCCGGGTGTGCCGGCGTTGCCGCCCTTGCCGCCGACGCCGCCGTTGCCGTTATTGCCCGCGCTGGCCCCGGCTCCGCCGGCTGTTCCGCCCTTGCCGCCCGCGCCGCCGACCCCGCCGGTGCCGCCTGCGCCACCGGCGCCACCGAGCTGGCCGCCGCCGATGCCGGTCCCGTAGTTGTTCTGGTCGCTGACGCCATTGGCGCCGGTGATACCGGTGCCGCCCGACCCGGCTAGGCCGCCAAAGCCGCCGCTGCTGGCGTTTCCGCCGTTGGCGTTGGTGCCCGCAGTGCCCGCGACGCCGCCGTTTTGCGCTCCCGCGGCCCCGCCGGTGCCGCCGTTGCCGCCGTTGCCGCCGGTACCACCCGCGCCACCGTTGCCACCGGCATAACCGGCGCCGAAGTTGATGCCCGAGGTCCCGTTCGAGCCGGCCACCCCGGCGCCGCCGTTACCGGCAGTGCCCGCGTTGCCGCCGGCACCGGAACTGCCGCCATTGCCTGCGGTGCCTGCGCCAGCGGCGCCGTTTGCCAGGCCCGCCGCGCCACCGGCGCCACCCGAGCCACCATTGCCACCATTGCCGGCGTTACCGCCGTTGGTTCCCGACCCGCCGATGCCCGGTGTGGCTGCTCCGATGGTGCCGTCCAGGCCGTTACCGCCGCCGCCACCGACGCCGCCAGCGCCGCCGAGGCCGCCGGAGCCGCCCTTGAAGGCCGCGGTGCCCGAACCCGTGCCGCCGGCGCCGCCGGCGCCACCCGTGCCGCCGGCCGTGCCGTCGGAGCCATTCGGGTTGGCGCTGTTGACGCCGTTGCCGCCAAGGACGCCTGCCGCGCCGTTGCCGCCGTTGCCGCCGTTGCCGCCGTTGGCGCCGGTGCCCGCGGCACCAGTCGCGCCGGCCGCGCCACCGGTGCCACCGGTGCCTGCTGCGCCACCGCCGCCGCCGGCACCGAAGGCTCCCGCGTTACCGCCGAGGCCACCAACGCCACCGGTGGTGTTGGTCGTGGTACCGGCTACGCCGTCACCACCGTTACCGGCCGCACCGGAGTTGCCGCCCTTGCCGCCCGCTCCACCGCTGCCGTTGGCGCCCGCGGTCCCACCGGTACCACCGGTGCCCGCAGTGCCGCCGTTGCCGCCCTTGCCGCCGGCGCCACCGGTACCGGCGGTCCCGCCGTTACCACCGTTCTGGCCGCCGCCGATGCCGGTTCCGTACTTGTTGGTGTCGGCTACGCCGTTGGCGCCGGTGACACCGGCACCACCGTTGCCGGCCGCGCCGCCGGCACCACCGGTGCTGGCCGCGCCGCCGCTGCCGTTGGCGCCCGCGGTCGCGCCGCTGCCGCCCGCGAGGCCGCCGTTGCCGCCCTTACCGCCGTTGCCGCCGAGTCCGCCAGCTCCGCCGTTGCCGCCTGCGGCGCCGGAGTCGCCGCTACTGATGCCGCTGAGGCCGTTGGCGCCGAGCCCGCCGACGCCGGCGGTGCCCGCGGCGCCGCCGCTGCCGGCCGCGCCACCGTTTCCATTGGTGCCGGTGGTCTGGCCGCCCGCGGCCGTGCCCGCGGTGCCACCCTTACCGCCTGCGCCGCCGTCAGCACCGCTGCCTGCGGCGCCGCCATTCTGGCCGGCTCCGACACCCGTGCCGTACTGGTCGACGCCGGACTTTCCGGCGCTGCCCGCGACGCCGGAGCCGCCCTTGCCGCCGACGCCGCCGGTACCGCCGGTGCCGCCTGCGCCGGTGGTGGTGCCCGTTCCGCTGGCCGTTCCACCGTTGCCGCCGACGCCGCCCGCGCCGCCGACCGTGCCGCTGGTGCCGCTATCGCCAGCGCTGACGCCGTTGGTGCCTGCCGTGCCGGCCAGGCCGTTACCGCCCGCGCCGCCTGCGCCGCCGTTGGCGCCGGTGCCGTTGACGGCAGTGGTGCCGCTGCCGCCCGCGCCGGTGCCGCCTGCGCCGCCGGTACCGATCGCCCCGGCGTTGCCCCCGAGGCCGCCGGCGCCGCCGTCGATGAAGCCGGTGACGCCGTCGGCGCCGCGGCCGCCGTTGCCTGCGGTGCCGGCGTTGCCGCCGGTCCCGCCGTTGCCGCCGGTGGCGTTTGCGCCCGCCGCGCCGCCGGTTCCGCCGGTGCCCGCGCCTCCGCCGGTGCCTCCGGTACCACCCGCGCCACCCTGGCCACCGGCGCCGCCGTTGCCGCCGGCGATGCCTGCTCCCGCGTTGACCCCGGCCACACCGGCCGTGCCGATGAGCCCAGCGCCGCCGTTGCCTGCCGCGCCGCCGATACCGCCGGCGCTCGCGGCGCCGCCGTTGCCGTTGGCGCCTACGGTCGCGCCGGCTCCGCCGATTGCGCCGCCGTTGCCGCCCTTGCCGCCGCTGGCTCCGTTACCGCCGGCGCCACCGTTTCCACCGGCGTAGCCGGCGTTGCTGTTGAGACCGGCGATGGCGTCGTTGCCGGCCGCACCTATGCCGCCCTTGCCAGCAGTGCCTGCAGCGCCACCATTACCGGCAGCGCCACCGTTTCCGTTGGCGCCGGTGGTCTGGCCGCCGGCGGCAGTGCCCGCAGTGCCGCCCTTGCCGCCCGAGCCGCCGTCGGCACCGGCACCGGCGTTACCGCCGGCTTGCCCGGCAGTGCCGGCGCCGCTGGTGGCGACCCCATTGAGGCCGTCGATGCCGGAGCCGCCCTTACCGCCGACGCCGCCGGTACCGCCGGCGCCGCCCGCGCCGGTGGTGGTGCCTGTTCCGCTGGCCGTACCGCCGTTGCCGCCGGCCCCGCCGTTGCCGCCGATGGTGCCTGCGGTGCCATTCGCGTTGCCGCCGTTGACGCCGTTGCTGCCTGCCGTGCCGGCCAGGCCGTTACCACCCGCGCCGCCCGCGCCGCCGTTGGCGCCGGTGCCGTTGACGGCGGTGGCGCCGTTGCCTGCCGCGCCGGTGCCGCCTGCGCCGCCGGTGCCGATCGCTCCGGCGTTGCCGCCCAGACCGCCGGCCCCGCCGTCGATGAAGCCGGTGACGCCGTCAGCGCCGCGGCCGCCCGCTCCGGCCGTGCCGGCGTTGCCGCCGAGTCCGCCGTTGCCGCCGGTGGCGTTGGCGCCCGCCGCGCCGCCGGTTCCGCCGGTGCCCGCGCCACCGCCGGTGCCGCCGGTACCACCCGCGCCGCCCTGGCCACCGGCGCCGCCGTTGCCACCGGCGGTACCTGCGCCTGCGTTGACCCCGGCCACACCGTTGGCCCCGGTGAGCCCGGCGCCGCCGTTGCCTGCCGCGCCGCCGGTACCGCCGGCGCTCGCTGCGCCGCCGTTGCCGTTGGCGCCCGCGGTCGCGCCGACTCCGCCAATTGCGCCGCCGTTGCCGCCCTTGCCGCCGCTGGCTCCGTTACCGCCCGCGCCGCCGTTGCCGCCGGCATAGCCGGCATTGCTGTTTAGACCGGCGATGGCGTCGTTGCCGGCCGCACCTATGCCGCCCTTGCCGGCGGTGCCTGCCGCGCCGCCGTTGCCGGCCGCACCGCCGTTGCCCGCGCTACCGGCGATGGGTCCGGTCCCCGCGGCACCGCCGTTGCCGCCCGAACCGCCAGCAGCACCGGCACCGGCGTTGCCGCCGGCCTGCCCGGCAGTGCCAGCGCCGCTGGTGGCCACTCCGTTGAGTCCGTCGATGCCAGAACCGCCGGCCCCGCCGACGCCGCCCGTGCCGCCGGCGCCACCATTGCCGGCTTTGGTCGCGAGACCGCTGGCGTTACCACCGGCACCGCCGGCCCCGCCGTTGCCACCGATGGTGCCCGCGGTGCCATTCGCGTTGCCGCCGTTAACGCCGTTCGTGCCCGCCGTGCCGGCCAGACCATTGCCGCCGATGCCACCGTTGCCGCCGTTGGCGCCGGTGCCGTTAGCGGCGGTGCTGCCGTTGCCTGCCGCGCCGGTGCCACCTGCGCCGCCGGTACCGATCGCTCCGGCATTACCGCCCAGGCCGCCTGCCCCGCCGTCGATGGAGCCGGTGACGCCGTCGGCGCCGCGGCCGCCGTTGCCTGCGGTGCCGGCGTTCCCGCCGAGTCCGCCGTCGCCGCCCTTGGCGCTGAGGCCGGCCGTGCCGCCGGTTCCGCCGGTGCCCGCGCCACCGCCGGTTCCGCCGGTGCCGCCTGCGCCACCGTTTCCTCCTGCGCCGCCGTTGCCGCCGGCGATGCCTGCGCCCGAGTTGACCCCGGCCACACCGTTGGCCCCGGTGAGCCCGGCGCCGCCGTTGCCTGCCGCGCCACCGATACCGCCGGCGCTCGCTGCGCCGCCATTGCCGTTGGTGCCTGCGGTCGCGCCGACTCCGCCGGCGCCGCCGCCGTTGCCGCCCTTGCCGCCGTTGGCGCCGTTACCGCCGGTGCCACCGTTTCCACCGGTGAAGCCGGCGCCGTTGTTGACCCCGGCGGTGCCATTGGAGCCTGCAGCGCCTGCGCCGCCCTTGCCTGCGGTGCCCGCCGCGCCGCCGTTACCGGCCGCGCCACCGTTGCCTGCGTTACCGGCGATGGGGCCGGTGCCCGCGGCACCGCCCTTACCACCGGAGCCGCCGTCGGCGCCGGCGCCGGCGTTGCCGGCGTTCTGCCCGGAGCCACCTGCGCCTGTCGTGCCCACTCCGTTGAGGCCGTCGATGCCTGAACCACCGGCCCCGCCGACGCCGCCGATACCGCCGGCGCCGCCGTCACCGGCCTTGGTTCCGAGACCACTGGCGTTACCGCCGGCACCGCCGGCACCGCCGTTGCCGCCGATGGTGCCGTTGGTGCCATTCGCGTTGCCGCCGTTGACGCCGCTGGTGCCCGCCGTGCCGGCCAGGCCGTTACCGCCCGCCCCACCGGTACCGCCGTTGGCGCCGGTGCCGTTGGCTGCAGTGGCGCCGCTGCCGGCCGCGCCTGCGCCGCCTGCGCCGCCTGCGCCGATCGCACCGGCGTTGCCGCCCAGGCCGCCGGCGCCGCCGTCGATAAAGCCGGTGACGCCGTCGGCGCCGCGGCCGCCGTTGCCTGCGGTGCCGGCGTTGCCGCCGAGCCCGCCGTTTCCGCCGGTGGCGTTGCTACCGGCGCTGCCGCCGGTTCCGCCGGTGCCCGCGTTGCCGCCGGTTCCGCCGGTTCCGCCCGCGCCACCCTGGCCGCCGGCCCCGCCGTTGCCCCCGGCCTGGCCTGCGCCCGCATTGACTCCGGCCACGCCGGCGGAACCGGTGATCCCAGCCCCGCCGTTGCCTGCCGCGCCGCCGACACCGCCAGCGCTCGCTGCGCCACCGTTGCCGTTGCCGCCCGCGGTCGCACCGACTCCGCCGGCGCCGCCGCCGTTACCGCCCTTGCCGCCGCTGGCGCCGTTACCGCCGGCGCCACCGTTTCCACCGGTGAAGCCGGCGCCGTTGTTGACCCCGGAGACGCCGCCGGAGCCGGTGGCGCCTAGGCCGCCCTTGCCCGCGGTACCTGCCGCGCCGCCATTACCGGCCGCGCCACCGTTACCCGCGTTGCCAGCGATGGGGCCGGTACCTGCCGCGCCGCCCTTGCCGCCTGCGCCGCCGTCGCTGCCTGCGGCGGCGTTGCCGCCGGCCTGCCCGGATCCGCCGGCGCCGCTGGTGGCCACGCCGTTGGTGCCGTCAATGCCTGAGCCGCCCTTGCCGCCCGCGCCGCCGCTGCCGCCGGCGCCGCCGTCACCGGCTTTGGTTCCGAGTCCGCTGGCGTTACCGCCGGCACCGCCGTCGCCGCCCTTACCTCCGGCGGTACCGAGGGTGCCGCTGTCGCCTGGGTTGACGCCGTTGGTTCCTGCCGTGCCGGCCAGGCCGATGCCGCCAGCCCCGCCGGCGGCGCCGTTTGCGCCGGTGCCGTTGGCGGCGGTGGTGCCGTTGCCTGCCGCGCCGATGCCGCCTGTGCCGCCCGTGCCGATTGCTCCGGCGCTGCCGCCCTTGCCGCCTGCGCCGCCGTCAATCGCGCCGGTGATGCCGTCGGCGCCGCGGCCGCCGGTTCCGGCGGTGCCGGCGTTGCCGCCGAGTCCGCCGTCGCCGCCCTTGGCGTTGACGCCTGCGGTGCCGCCGGTTCCTCCGGTGCCGGCGTTGCCGCCGGTTCCGCCGGTTCCACCTGCGCCACCCTTGCCGCCGGCGCCGCCGTCGCCGCCGGCCTGGCCTGCGCCGGCGTTGACTCCGGCGACGCCGTTGGCGCCGGTGATCCCGGCACCGCCGTTGCCTGCCGCGCCGCCGACACCGCCGGCGCTCGCTGCGCCACCGTTGCCATTGGCGCCTGCGGTCGCACCGACTCCGCCAGCCGTACCGCCGTTGCCGCCCTTGCCGCCGTTGGCGCCGTTACCGGCCGCACCGCCGTCGCCGCCGGTGTAGCCGGCGCCGTTGTTGACTCCGGAGATGCCGATGGAGCCGGCGGCGCCTGCGCCGCCCTTGCCTGCGGTGCCCGCGGCGCCGCCGTTACCGGCCGCGCCACCGTTGCCTGCGTTACCGGCGATCGGGCCGGTGCCTGCGGCACCGCCCTTGCCGCCTGCGCCACCGTCGGCACCGGCACCGGCGTTACCGCCGTTTTGCCCGGAGCCGCCAACGCCGGTCGTAGCCACTCCGTTGAGGCCGTCGATGCCTGAACCACCGGCCCCACCGACGCCGCCGATGCCGCCTGCGCCGCCGTCACCGGCCTTGGTTCCGAGGCCGCTGGCGTTGCCGCCGGCCCCGCCGTCGCCGCCCTTGCCGCCGATGGTGCCGTTGGTGCCATTCGCGTTGCCGCCATTGACGCCGTTGGTGCCGGCGGTGCCGGCCAAACCGTTACCGCCTGCGCCGCCCGCGGCGCCGTTGGCGCCGGTGCCGTTGTCGGCGGTGGTTCCGGTTCCAAGTGGGCCGGTGCCGCCTGCGCCGCCGGTGCCGATCGCTCCGGCGTTGCCGCCCTTACCGCCGGCTCCGCCGTCGATGAAGCCGGTGACGCCGTCGGCGCCGCGGCCGCCGGTGCCTGCGGTGCCGGCGTTGCCGCCGAGTCCGCCGTCGCCGCCCTTAGCGCTGAGTCCTGCGGTGCCGCCGGTGCCTCCGGTTCCCGCGGCGCCACCGGTTCCGCCGGTGCCACCCGTGCCGCCCTTACCGCCGGCGCCACCGTCGCCGCCGTTCTGGCCTGCGCCGGCGTTGACCCCGGCCACACCGTTGGTACCCGTGATGCCCGCGCCGCCGTTGCCTGCCGCGCCGCCGATACCGCCAGCGCTCGCTGCGCCACCGTTGCCGTTGGCGCCTGCGGTCGCGCCGACTCCACCCGCCACGCCGCCGTTGCCGCCCTTGCCGCCGCT
>NZ_JBVAXG010000018.1:0-46470 GCF_055419245.1 Mycobacterium sp. IDUB_37
CGCTCAGCACTCTCACTTTCAGAGAGTGTCAGCGATGTCCCCGGGACGAGCTGTCAGCCATGTGTCCGGGCTAAACACACTCTCCAATCAGAAGGGTGCTCACTTTTCGACCGGAACTACCTGCTCACTTTTCGACCGGAACTGACATGGCCGCCGATGTGCTCGAGGTGGCAGCAACCAATCAGCTGCACGATCGTTTGGTGGCCCTAGCGGCACAGCCCGGCAGGCCGCCGCGTCTCGCAACTCGTCCACATCACGCGACCTGTGCCGTTGCTAATGTGGCCGGATGCGCCCACTGTTCGCCGCGGTGTCCGCCAGCGCGCTGTTGCTGGCGGCGTGCGCCGCTGAAAAGCCAAACCCCACTTCTGACACCAAGCCATCCCCGACGACCGCTCCTAGCTCGGCGACCGCACCTGCTGCACCCAGTGATGAGAACGGGTTTCTCAACGACGCATACGGCCCCAGCGGCGAAGGTGGCCATCGCTACATGGCCCAATCCCCCGCCTTCCTACTACGGAAGGGTTACGAGGTCTGCGACGAAATGAAAAGGGGCTGGGCGTGGAACTACATCCTCAACAACTTGAGCGACCCATCGATATATGAGGACGTCGAGCCCATCGCTACGGCCGCATCAACTCATTTGTGTGGGTTGACCAAAGATCAACTAGCCGAGTACAAGAAGGTGCATATGGCTGCCTCCCGCTAGCGCAGGCACCTTCTTGGGCGAGTCAGTTTGCGCCACGCGAGCGCATTGCGCTTGATCAAATAGTGATTACGGGAGCGTCCATCTTCGCTGAATTGCCTCTGGGCGGATGGAGGTTCGTTGCCGGCATAGCCAGGTTCACCCGAAGGTGTGCAGTATGTGGCCGAGGCGTACGAGGCGTTGGCCGGAGGCTACGCATTTTGGGCGCCAATGCTGTTGCGCGGCCTTCGGGGAGTTGCGCGGCCAGGGCGGCGGGGTCTCCGGCGGCGAGCACCGCGTCGATCGCCCTTTGCAGATCGGCGAGCACCTGGCCTGGCGTTGTCCCGGCCGGACGGCGGTGTTGCTGTCGGCACACTGTCGAGTGAACTGTGCGAAGCGCCGGAAGAATCCGATCCCACCCAGCGCCCTCTGCGGTTCCCGCGGAACGCTTCTCGGTGGGGCCCACATCCCAGGGCGGGCCTTCGTCGGCGAAAGCATCTCCGGCCGCTTCAGCAGCTGTGTACGTCGCGGTGACGGAATCATCGTTGTCGTCGTCGTCATCGGATTCGGGCAGCGCGGCCGGAACGAGCTCGCCCAGTGGAGATTTCGGTGCTGTCGCCGATTCACTGATGGGCCGAAACTTTCCTCGGCGCCACTGTTCTTGACGGATTCGATGAGCTCGCGCAATGCTTCGGTCTGGTGTTCTGGTTCCTTAATGCCCGACATCGTCGGCTGCAGAAGTGGCTATCCCGCGCGCCTTAAGAGGATTACGTGATTCTTCTGGTCGGTCGTGCTACTCGCTATCGCGTAAATCCCCGAGTCGTCTGCTGCGATGCCACTGGGGGACTCGAATTTGTCGCCGAGATTCAGCCTCTCCGGTGCCGTCCCGCCGGTGGGCAGCACAGTCACGGCTGAGTGCGTTACCCCGGCGAAAACGTCCGTGAACTCGGTCGTGACGGCGTACACGGTCCCGGCCCTGTCTACGGTGATCTCGTCAAGTGAGTTCGTTGAACTCAGTGCGGGAAACGGCAGCGGCGTCGCCGAATTCGGTTCAGAGGGATCAATTTTGATCACCGCACCGTTGTGGCTCCCAGCGTATAGACCGTCAGCGGTGTCGACAGCCACCACGGATACCGTCGCCACCCCTGGGTGAGCTACCACGGTGGGCTCGGTGGCGCCGGGCGCTAGCTTCACCAGCTCCGCGACGTACTTGCTGAAACAGACGATGTAAAGGTTGTCGTGGGAGTCGACGGCGATGTCCCAGGCGCCAGATGGCAGATGTGCGGTCAGCTGCACCGCGGTGGTGGAACCTGCCGAGATTTTCAGCAACGTGCTGCCGGCCATGCTGCAGCCATCCAGCATGTATAGGTCGCCACTCTTGTTGACTGCCATTGCGCAAGGACCGCTGAGACCGCTGACAGGAAGCAGCGTCGGGGCACTCGCGCCAACCGGCAACTTATAGAGCATTCCGGCGGAACCGGCCCTGGCCGCGACATAAAGATTGCCTGCGTTGTCAACGGCAATACTGCTCGGGCCCTCCACAGAAACCGGCAGCTGCACAGGATCGGTGACAAATTTAGGTTGCGGCGCCGGTGACGGTTTCGATGCGGCCGTGCCAGGCATCATGGCGCTGCCGGATTGCGCGGAGGACGTCGCCTCCGAGGCCTGCGGATGAGAGGCGCTGCGAGACAGATTGATTCCGACAATCACTGCGCCTGCGAGAAGCACCGCGACGAGCGCCCCCGGCACTGCGATCGCGGGACGTAGCCGGCGGCGCCGTCTTCCAGCAGTCGCCGCCACTCCCTTCCCGTTCGCACTACTGACGGGGGGCACCTGCCGCGCCGGTGCAACAGCAGTGGGTTCTTCAGCTCGCGCCCCCGGCATTGTTGCCGCCGGCCGCGATGACCACTCCACAGCACCGCCAGCCAAGCCCGCCGGTGCTGCATCTGTTGCCAGCGCGGCGGATGACCGCTGCAACGCTGCCGCGAAGTCAGCACACCGGCTGTAGCGGCCGGAAGGATCCTTGGACAGTGCGCGTGACAACAACGAGTCGAGGCCGGCAAGCTCGATGCGATGCCTGCTGATCGGCGGTGGGACGGCAGTCAGGTGCCGGCTAATGACCACAGCCGGATTGCTGTGCACGAACGGCGGCACCCCGGCCAACAGATGGTAAGCAGTGGCAGCCAGGGCGTATTGGTCGGTCCGGCCGTCGATATTCTCACCCATCAACTGCTCCGGCGCGGCGTAGGCGACGGTGCCGACCGCCATGTTGGTGGTCGTGAGTCCACTGATCTGGTCGACCGGTCTGGCGATACCGAAATCGGTGAGCAGGATCCGTTGTTCGTCGTCATCGAGTCCCGACAGCATGATGTTGGCTGGCTTGACATCTCGGTGCAGCAGACTCCGCTTGTGGGCGTAGTCCAACCCACCGGCTACCGCAGCGACGATGGCACCGACTTGATCGGCCGGCATACCGCTCGGGTAACAGCTCTGCATCAGCTGCGCCGCATCGACACCCTCGACGTAGTCCATCGCGATCCAGAGCTGGCCTTCATGCTCACCGCGGTCATGAACGCCAACGATGTGGGGATGCCACAAGCCCGCCGCCAGGTCGGCTTCCCGAATGAACCGTTCACGGAAAGCGGCGTCGCTCGAAACATCGGTGCGCAGAACTTTCAGCGCATCTTGCCGAGGCAAGCGCGGGTGCTGAGCCAGATAAACTTCGCCCATTCCCCCGGAGCCGAGCAAGCGCAGAATCGTGTACCCGGCAAAGGTTCCACCGATCGTGAGCGGCATTGCCGCATGTTAGCCGCCAACATTGGATTAGCCCGACCCAGGATGAGCCCCGGGGCGCCCCACGCGGCTTGCTAACGGCCTTACTAAACAACGGAGCACTACTGTCAATCACCACTGCTTCTCGACATGCCGCCAGCAGCGGTGACCTCAGTCAGGCAAACGAACCCCCTCCCCACCCCTGCAGCGGGCGGGGAGGGGGTGTCAGCTCGCCTGCTCAGCCTTGTGGCTGGTGGTGTGCGCGCGGCGCCAGCGCACCTTCACTTTGGCCGCTCCTGCCGCCGCTGTCACCGTTGCCGTTAGCCCCCGAAGCCAGCGCCCGGGGCGCTGCTCAGCGTGGTGGCAGTAGTCATCGCGACGGGGCAGGCCCGAGCGCTGAATCCCTCCCCACCTCGCCTAGATAGAAGTTCGACCGAAGCCTCGACCAACCTCTGTCAACAACCTGAGTCCGTTCACGTATTCAGCACGCGGGTACAAACCATTACGTATGGGACAGTCTCGACATCCGGCCCTTCTGCTGCGGTACCACCTACGTGCCTTGCTAGCTTCGTTCTGGACGCATGCTGGATCCGACGTGGACGCTTACCACAGGTGGACATATCCTCAGAATGGATCAGCGTTCAAACCGGATTGCGTTCGTCGACAAAAGACCTGCGCGCCGTTGACTGATAACTGGGGGGGTTTGCGATGCCTATTCAGGCTGCGGGTTGGTACCCCGACCCCAATGACAGCGCCTCTGAGGTGTATTGGGATGGAACCCGCTGGCATGGACGTCGCAACAAGTTGCCTGGGGCTACCGCAGCGGCTGGCGGCCAGCCCAGCGCTCATACGCCGCCGTTCAACACTCTTTCTCAAAAGTGGACCGCTGCATCGCCCGAATCGAAGAAAATGATGATTGCTTTTGGAGTCGCAGCTGTTGTCGCGGTACTGGCATGTATTTTCTTCGTGGTGCTGTCCACCAAGCCTTGGGAATCAGAAACCGAGAAACATTGCCGCGCCACAATGCAGGCAGAAGGCTATAGAGGCGACCAGCTCAAAGACGCAATAAACTTCTGCGTTAAATACGCTACCGAATATGGAGGTCCCACGTCGCGTTGACGATCACCTACCCGAGGCTCAGGTTGAATTCTGGGCAGCCTGCACCCGGGAACTACCTGCTCACATTCCGACCGGAGCCGACAGGAAGACCGCAGCGTCGTGGGCACTCGGCCAGGGCTAATACAAGAAACTTTGACGTGTACAAACAGCACTAATTTGCATGAAAGTCACGTCGTTCTGTTCGACTCTGACGTACTGGCTCAGGAAGCGGGTAGCCGTGGAAGACGAGAAAGACGCCCTGTCACGGCGTATGCACACTCAAACTGCGCGCCGGGTTGGTCGCCACCGCCCCTCTGTCGGCGCCGAACAACGACGCCATGTAGCCCTCCGCCGAGTGATCGCAGCGGCCGTAAGTACAGGCGCTCTGGTTGCCGTTGGCGTTGTCGCAATGACAACAGGCGCCTTCGCTGGACGTCAGGCTGCGCGGCCCACAAAACCGCCAACCGAGACGAGCAATACTTCGACTGTGGCCCCAGCAGAGGCGTCTGCACCCCAATCATCGTGGACTGCCACAACGGAAGGGCTATCTGCTGACTTCGAGCAATTGCGATCAAACATAAATGGTGTTTTAGGTATCGCGCTAAGCGCCGTCGGAGCGCAGCAAGAAGCAGTGCAATTGGGTCAATGGTCATCCGGTCCGGCTTGGTCGACGATCAAAGTTCCGCTAGCAATTGCCGCTCTCCGGCAAGCAGGGCGTCCGCAGGTATCCCAAAACATGTCCGCTGCAATCGAGGAGTCCGACAACGCTGCCGCTGAGGCTCTCTGGGAGAGTCTCGGTGACCCCGTCGTTGCCGCACGGAGCGTCGAAGACGTCCTGCGTGAAGCGGGCGATCAAACGGCTGTGCAGTCGCGAAGGGTGCGTCCTCCGTTCACGGCATTTGGTCAGACGGTCTGGTCCCTGCCCGACCAAGCCAAGTTCCTTTCAGCCGCAGCATGCGATCGTCGAAACGAGCCGATCTTCGATCTCATGGGGCAAATCGTCAGCAGTCAAACCTGGGGGCTCGGTCGAATTGCTAACTCTCGCTTTAAAGGCGGTTGGGGCCCTTCACCTGCGGGCAAGTATCTCGTCCGCCAGATCGGCGTCATTCCAACTCCCGGCGGCACGACCGCGGTAGCGGTCGCACTCGACCCAGCTTCGGGCTCGTTTGACGACGGTGTCAGCAACTTGAACGAAGTTGCGGAGTGGCTAGTAGCACATATCGCTGCACTACCGGCAGGAAAATGTAACAGCTGAAGTGCATTCCTGTGCAAGACGTTTGAGTAAGCGACGCCGCCGCGCTATGTCAATCTGTCAGTATGGGGACTTGACGGCGTTGTCCGTCAGCGGCTGATGCAGGCCGCTGCCACCAAGGCGGCTGCGACGGCTCCGGTCTTCTCGTTGTCACCAGGTCATCGCTGAGGAATTCACCAAATAAATCGAAGTTGCTCCGAGTCGCGCAGATACTAGGTTGGCTGCTGTGAATTCACTGGTCCGGTCTTTGTCACCAGAATCCAAAATTACTTTGCCGCGTGCACCACCATGTGCAGACCACCGATCCGCAGCCGGCTGCCATCCTGCAGCGGTGTCCGTTTTCCGTTGGAAGTCTCGATGTGTTCGATACGACCGTTTCTACAGATAATGCTTGAGACTTGGGGAGGTAGGCCTTTCATGAAGATGTGATCTCCGCCGCCACCGCCGATAGTCACCGGCTGCGCACCCAGACCCACTCGAGTGGTCTCGTAGGGTGCCCATTCGATTTCGACGCTGGCTTCGCGAATCATGTTCTCCACCAGATGTATTGCTAAACCAAGGGCGAGGCCCAACAAGCCTAACCCAAAGATACGGCCGACAAACTCAGCCGAACTGGGCAGTGTTTCCCACGTCAGCAAAGCGCCTAGACAGCCAACAGCACCGCCCAACGCTCCGGCAGCAGTTGCGCGTACCAGTGGAAGGTTGGGTACACGACGCGAAAGGATCACTCCGAGCAACATCCCAAACATCGCCCAACTCACTACCCGGAGGACATAGAACTTAAAAAATCCGGGATCCGCCAAGTTATAAAGCGCCTGTGCCGCGGCACCGGAAAAGAAGCCCGCGACAGCACCCAGGAGGAAAATTGACTGCAGTCTTGCGGGTTTGATTTCGCGCCGCTGATGCCACTCGCCAGCCACAAAGAGTGCCAGAGCAAGTACACAGGCAAGGATCGTGTCATGCAGGCCTTGGTCGATAATCAGGCGAGCAGGGCTATGGCCGAAGCCGTAGTTTGACCCCATGCCTACCTCGGCGGCGAACGCTCCTAACGCTCCGCCCAAAAAGCCGCCGCCTCCGTAGAGGGCCAGTTTGTTTCCTCGCAAAGCCGCAAATGCGTCAGCCATCATCTCCTCGTTCCTCACAAACTGAGTAGCGATTCCGGGATATGATTTTATCCACTCCCCTAACGCTCCGAACAGGTCGGCCGAGCGCGCCTACGGGCACCATCCCGCACCTTTCATCTCGTTCAGATCCTCCTCGTTCGAAGGACGGACCCCTGTGGGACGGCGATCGACGGAAGGCACAGCCTGGCACAGAAATCTGGCGTCGCCTGCCGATGGTAGCTAATCGTTGTGGCTGGCAGCAGGGTGACTTATTTGGTGCTGGGTGGGTAGGGTTTAGTGGGTGTTCAGTCTTTGGTGGGGGTGGCTGGCAGTGTTTACCTTGTGGGGTTGATGCGCTAGTTTGGCGTATCACCTCAGGCCTCGGTTATATAGCTTGAAGTGCGTAAATGTAGAAGAAGGGGTGCAGGGGTGGAACCACAGGGGACGATCATTCCGGTCTACTTCGTGGTGGATCAGTCTGGGTCGATGACGCCTAATATGGCTGAGTTAAATGATGGGTTGACTTCGCTGTTGGATGAGTTGCAGAAGGAGTCTTTCTCTGCAGCTAAGGTTCGTTTTTCGGTGATTGGTTTTTCCGACGCTGCGCACACGTATATGGAGCCGTCGGATCTGCGATCGGTCCCAGAGATGCCCACCTTGCATCCGGGTGGCATGACCTCTTACGCGGCGGCTTTTCGGGAGCTCGCACACCGTATCTCTGTCGACGTGCCTGCTTTGAAGTCGCAGGGGTTCGCGGTGATCCGTCCAGTTGTGTTTTTTCTGACTGACGGTCAGCCCAATTTCGGGGATGATTGGCGAACCGCGCGGTCGAACCTTCTTGCCCAGCAGGCGCGCCCGAATATTGTGGCGTTTGGTATCGGTGAAGCAGATGCCGCGACCGTCGCGGAAATAGCTACGAAACCGGATTACGCTTTGGTCGCGCAAAAAGGCTCCGACACTGGCCAGGCGCTTGCGAGGTTCTTCACGGGCTTGACGCAGTCGGTCATCAGTTCAGGCCAGGCGATCGCCTCCGGTGCCGCCGAACTGCAAATGGAGAGGCCGGAAGGTTTCTCCCTCGCAGTCGACATCCTGTAGTACTGATCAGCTATGTCGGGGTCCGATAGGGGGCGATGGCCTCAGCGTGGTCGGCGGCGGCATCGCCGAAACGATGGTGAGACTTCCGAGACGCACGCGGGGCGTGTCGAACACGGTCCCAGTGAGTTTGATGTCGACATATACAGCAGGTCCGCACGTCCTAAAAGGCCGGCGCTGGCCGGTAACGAGTTTGACCATCCGGATCCCGATGTCGCTTACGACCGGTCGAGACGCGATCTTGCAGTGAGGTATCCGGCTGGGGAGGACTCGGCCGGCCCCCTGGGTGCAAACGAGGCGGATGCCGAAGCTGTTGCCGCTGCGGCTGTTTCGGAACATGCATCAGCGCCTGCTGTCTATTCGGAGATCCATGGGCCTATAGCGGTTCCCCAGATCGTGATCGGGGAGGCTTCTCCTGAAGTGGAGCCGGCAGTAACAAGCGAGGGCTTTCGTTCCTTTCCCTTTCGTCCAGACACGATCATCGACGGGTGGTCTAACGACCTAGTCACCGTCCGCGGCGCCTCACTCCGAGGGCATCTTCATCGTTACAACGGTGCTCCGCGCCAAGATGATTTCGCCGTACATTCGTTGCCGGATGGGCGGGTGATCGCCGTTGTTGCGGATGGTGTTTCGGCCGCGGCTCAGTCCCAGTTGGGGTCGACTATTGCGGTGCGTCAAGCGACCCAGTGGCTGCAGTCACACATGCCACGGGAAACGGCGGCAACGGACTGGATGGCGTTGATCAAGGACGCAGCCTGGGCCTTGATCCAGCAGGCGCAGGTGATGCTTCAACTCGATGAACCTGATCCCAGCAGAGCTGAACAGCAATTGGCGACGACCCTGCTGTGCGCTGTGATTGAGCCGGCCGACTCAGGTGTATTGCGTGCCTTCATCGTTGGCGTCGGCGATTCTGGCGCATGGCTTCTACGTGACGGGGATTTCACGTCGCTATTAGGGGGCAAGACCGCTGATGAGGGAGGTATCTCTTCGTCGGCAGTTGCGGGTCTCCCCCGGCGGCCTAGTGAAATCGAGCCTGTTGTGGTCGAAATCGGAGCAGACGACGTCTTGTTGCTCGGCACGGACGGCATCGGTGATCCTCTCGGGAGTGGCCAAAGCGGCGTGGGGAACCTATTCCGCGAGCTATTTAGCGGCGCTCATCCGCCGTCCCTGTTCGAGTTCGCACACGCCGTGGATTTCAGTCGATTGACGTTTGACGATGACCGCACGCTCGTCGCGGTTGTCCCGCGGCAGGCAAAAACCAATGGGTCAGTGTCACAGGTAAACCCCGATGCGGGCGGTGGCGTGCACTCATGACACAGAAGGTCCAACTCAGCAGCATCGGCGTTCTTACCAAGATCAGCCAAGGTGGGCAGGGGATCGTTTACAAAGCTCCCAACGTGGCGGCTGTGTTCTCGAAATCAATGGTTTTCAAGAAGTATCACGACGGCACTGGTGGCAAACCAGACGTGCTCGCCTCCCTTGACGTCGCCGCGCTAGAAGCCATGCCAGACTTCCTTACCAGCATGCCCTACGGGGAGGGTGCGAAGCTGATCAGTATTGCCGCGTGGCCCTGCCGGATCGTCGAAGACAACGGCCGGGTCAAGGGCTTCGTCATGCCAAGTATCCCGGATGAGTTTTTCACTGACTTTTGGACAGCAAAGGGGCCGTCACGAGTGGCGGCAGAGTTCCAGCACCTTTTGAACGATCCACAGATCACGGCGATGCGATTTCGAGGAAGGATCATCTCTGACCGCCAACGATTCGAGCTTCTTCGTCAGGTCGCTTCTTCGTTGGCCTTTCTCCACGATCACGGTGTTTGCGTTGGGGACATCTCGCCGAAGAATCTTCTCTGGTCTTTAGACGGAGCGCCGGCGGTCTACTTCATCGACTGCGACGCCATGCGAGTCGAAGGCGTGTCGCTGATGAGCCAGCTCGAAACACCGGGATGGGAGGTTCCAAGCGGAGAAGAAAAGGCCACTCCCCGCTCGGACAGATACAAACTTGGACTGCTGGCATTGCGACTCATCCTTGGCGATCAGGACGCCAGAGACCCCAAGCGATTACCGCTTTCATTACCGAACACACTCCGCCAGGTCATCACCGAGACACTAACGGGGCCACCCGCCAAGCGCCCATCATTCTCGAAGTGGGAACTCGCGCTCGAAGAGGCACAAATCGCAGCCCCCGCACAACCGGCAACAGGACCGATTCCCACACCACCCACTCGAGTCCGCCCACGGGTCGTAAACTCCCCACCCCAACCCCCGCGACCGGCACCAACCCCGCCACCACCACCGATGGCCGTCCCATGGAGTGGCGTCCCCGTCGCGAAGCCGTCGTCAAACAAAGCAGCCTGGTTAGTAGTCCCAGTACTCCTGGGACTACTCATCCTTATCATCAACATCGCATCCGGCCCCTCCGAATCCACCAACAGCGCCTACACCACAACGCCAACACCCCCAACCACAACCCGCTGGAACGACGACCCAAACCCACCCACAAGAATGACCGCCACCACACCAAACACCCCAGCGTCAGTGCCCACCCATACAACACCGTCGCAACGCACTACCGGACGAATTCCTAGCGACGCTGACTCACAGGGTTTTCTGAGCTATTCCACTGCGCGCTGCAGTTACACGAACCCAGCCGTTGTGATTGCTAGGACGCCAGATTCGGCCCTGGTGATCTGCGAGACCGGGGCGGATCGCTACTACTACAGGGGTGTTGGGTTGCGGAATGGTTTGTCGGTAGAAATCGACGACCCAGTGCCGACAGGGACCGGCTTCGTCGCGACGAATAACGGCGTGCGCTACTCGATTACCAGTAGCGCGCTGGTCATTAGCCAAGGCTCGAATATCCTGAGCAACGAGTCGATGCTGGAGTACTGGTCCAACTAGTCAGGGTCCGCTCGGCACGACAACTGTCCCCGATCAGCTGGCACAACGACGGCGTCAGCCGCCGTTGAAAGACGTCCACTCCATCACAGCCACCAACATCGCGACCCGCTGACCGATTCGCGTCAACAAACGGACAAATCGTTGTGGCTGGCAGCAGGGTGACTTATTTGGTGCTGGGTGGGTAGGGTTCAGTGGGTGTTCAGTCTTTGGTGCGGGGTGGCTGGCAGTGTTTACCTTGTGGGGTTGATGCGCTAGTTTGGCGTATCACCTCAGGCCTCGGTTATATAGCTTGAAGTGCGTAAATGTAGAAGAAGGGGTGCAGGGGTGGAACCACAGGGGACGATCATTCCGGTCTACTTCGTGGTGGATCAGTCTGGGTCGATGACGCCTAATATGGCTGAGTTAAATGATGGGTTGACTTCGCTGTTGGATGAGTTGCAGAAGGAGTCTTTCTCTGCAGCTAAGGTTCGTTTTTCGGTGATTGGTTTTTCCGACGCTGCGCACACGTATATGGAGCCGTCGGATCTGCGATCGGTCCCAGAGATGCCCACCTTGCATCCGGGTGGCATGACCTCTTACGCGGCGGCTTTTCGGGAGCTCGCACACCGTATCTCTGTCGACGTGCCTGCTTTGAAGTCGCAGGGGTTCGCGGTGATCCGTCCAGTTGTGTTTTTTCTGACTGACGGTCAGCCCAATTTCGGGGATGATTGGCGAACCGCGCGGTCGAACCTTCTTGCCCAGCAGGCGCGCCCGAATATTGTGGCGTTTGGTATCGGTGAAGCAGATGCCGCGACCGTCGCGGAAATAGCTACGAAACCGGATTACGCTTTGGTCGCGCAAAAAGGCTCCGACACTGGCCAGGCGCTTGCGAGGTTCTTCACGGGCTTGACGCAGTCGGTCATCAGTTCAGGCCAGGCGATCGCCTCCGGTGCCGCCGAACTGCAAATGGAGAGGCCGGAAGGTTTCTCCCTCGCAGTCGACATCCTGTAGTACTGATCAGCTATGTCGGGGTCCGATAGGGGGCGATGGCCTCAGCGTGGTCGGCGGCGGCATCGCCGAAACGATGGTGAGACTTCCGAGACGCACGCGGGGCGTGTCGAACACGGTCCCAGTGAGTTTGATGTCGACATATACAGCAGGTCCGCACGTCCTAAAAGGCCGGCGCTGGCCGGTAACGAGTTTGACCATCCGGATCCCGATGTCGCTTACGACCGGTCGAGACGCGATCTTGCAGTGAGGTATCCGGCTGGGGAGGACTCGGCCGGCCCCCTGGGTGCAAACGAGGCGGATGCCGAAGCTGTTGCCGCTGCGGCTGTTTCGGAACATGCATCAGCGCCTGCTGTCTATTCGGAGATCCATGGGCCTATAGCGGTTCCCCAGATCGTGATCGGGGAGGCTTCTCCTGAAGTGGAGCCGGCAGTAACAAGCGAGGGCTTTCGTTCCTTTCCCTTTCGTCCAGACACGATCATCGACGGGTGGTCTAACGACCTAGTCACCGTCCGCGGCGCCTCACTCCGAGGGCATCTTCATCGTTACAACGGTGCTCCGCGCCAAGATGATTTCGCCGTACATTCGTTGCCGGATGGGCGGGTGATCGCCGTTGTTGCGGATGGTGTTTCGGCCGCGGCTCAGTCCCAGTTGGGGTCGACTATTGCGGTGCGTCAAGCGACCCAGTGGCTGCAGTCACACATGCCACGGGAAACGGCGGCAACGGACTGGATGGCGTTGATCAAGGACGCAGCCTGGGCCTTGATCCAGCAGGCGCAGGTGATGCTTCAACTCGATGAACCTGATCCCAGCAGAGCTGAACAGCAATTGGCGACGACCCTGCTGTGCGCTGTGATTGAGCCGGCCGACTCAGGTGTATTGCGTGCCTTCATCGTTGGCGTCGGCGATTCTGGCGCATGGCTTCTACGTGACGGGGATTTCACGTCGCTATTAGGGGGCAAGACCGCTGATGAGGGAGGTATCTCTTCGTCGGCAGTTGCGGGTCTCCCCCGGCGGCCTAGTGAAATCGAGCCTGTTGTGGTCGAAATCGGAGCAGACGACGTCTTGTTGCTCGGCACGGACGGCATCGGTGATCCTCTCGGGAGTGGCCAAAGCGGCGTGGGGAACCTATTCCGCGAGCTATTTAGCGGCGCTCATCCGCCGTCCCTGTTCGAGTTCGCACACGCCGTGGATTTCAGTCGATTGACGTTTGACGATGACCGCACGCTCGTCGCGGTTGTCCCGCGGCAGGCAAAAACCAATGGGTCAGTGTCACAGGTAAACCCCGATGCGGGCGGTGGCGTGCACTCATGACACAGAAGGTCCAACTCAGCAGCATCGGCGTTCTTACCAAGATCAGCCAAGGTGGGCAGGGGATCGTTTACAAAGCTCCCAACGTGGCGGCTGTGTTCTCGAAATCAATGGTTTTCAAGAAGTATCACGACGGCACTGGTGGCAAACCAGACGTGCTCGCCTCCCTTGACGTCGCCGCGCTAGAAGCCATGCCAGACTTCCTTACCAGCATGCCCTACGGGGAGGGTGCGAAGCTGATCAGTATTGCCGCGTGGCCCTGCCGGATCGTCGAAGACAACGGCCGGGTCAAGGGCTTCGTCATGCCAAGTATCCCGGATGAGTTTTTCACTGACTTTTGGACAGCAAAGGGGCCGTCACGAGTGGCGGCAGAGTTCCAGCACCTTTTGAACGATCCACAGATCACGGCGATGCGATTTCGAGGAAGGATCATCTCTGACCGCCAACGATTCGAGCTTCTTCGTCAGGTCGCTTCTTCGTTGGCCTTTCTCCACGATCACGGTGTTTGCGTTGGGGACATCTCGCCGAAGAATCTTCTCTGGTCTTTAGACGGAGCGCCGGCGGTCTACTTCATCGACTGCGACGCCATGCGAGTCGAAGGCGTGTCGCTGATGAGCCAGCTCGAAACACCGGGATGGGAGGTTCCAAGCGGAGAAGAAAAGGCCACTCCCCGCTCGGACAGATACAAACTTGGACTGCTGGCATTGCGACTCATCCTTGGCGATCAGGACGCCAGAGACCCCAAGCGATTACCGCTTTCATTACCGAACACACTCCGCCAGGTCATCACCGAGACACTAACGGGGCCACCCGCCAAGCGCCCATCATTCTCGAAGTGGGAACTCGCGCTCGAAGAGGCACAAATCGCAGCCCCCGCACAACCGGCAACAGGACCGATTCCCACACCACCCACTCGAGTCCGCCCACGGGTCGTAAACTCCCCACCCCAACCCCCGCGACCGGCACCAACCCCGCCACCACCACCGATGGCCGTCCCATGGAGTGGCGTCCCCGTCGCGAAGCCGTCGTCAAACAAAGCAGCCTGGTTAGTAGTCCCAGTACTCCTGGGACTACTCATCCTTATCATCAACATCGCATCCGGCCCCTCCGAATCCACCAACAGCGCCTACACCACAACGCCAACACCCCCAACCACAACCCGCTGGAACGACGGGGGCTCAACCTCCCAACCCGATACCGCCGGGGTCACTAAACCTCAACTCTCGTTCGGCACTCCGCCGGAGATATTTCGAGGCGCCGATGCCGGTAACGACTCCAGGTGCAGCGGCGGTTATCCCTTGTCTGCCGCAAGCACCAACGTGCTTGTTGCGCCAGCGACGTCGCGCGGCAGTCATTACACGTCCTGCGGGTTTGCTATCGAAGTGGGATTGGCTTACTTGAATAGCGTTAGTGATTGGACAACCCAGACTCGGATCAGCGTCGCAAGTCCAAAAGCCGTGTGCTCAAACGCGCAGTGCGACGGCACGAAGTTCGTTATGCAGTGTCAAATGGAGGGCCCCTACACCGCGATGTGGATCACCTGCCGCGGCGGAAACGACGCAGTCGTCTACATCTGGGGCTAGCTCTGCGGTAGCCGCGGCCGGTAGCTTAATCGAAGGCTAGACAACTGAAGCCTGGATACCAGGGGTCAGTTGGGTTGCGTCGATACCCCGAGGGAGACACATGGGGAAACAGATTTGGGCCTCAGTCGTGGCGGTGCCCCTGATTTTGTTCTCCGTGAGTGTCGCTCATGCCGACAGCAACGACGACGACTTCATCCAAAAGGTCAGTGGAGCCGTTCAGGGTGCTCCCGCCGATGTAATCCGCATTGCACATGAAATCTGTCAATCGCTTGACAGCGGCCAGAGTGTCGATGACGTGCTCGACGGCATCGTGAAGCAATTGCATTTCAGCGTGAAGAACGCCGCGATGCTGCAGGCGCAGAGTGTGACGCACTACTGCCCCAAATACGCTAACGTCCCTTTTCAAAGAACACATTAGGACAATGAAGAAACTGCTCCTGGCGGCGGGACTGACCGAATTTTAGTGGCGGCATTGACGGATACAGCGTCACCCGCTCACGCAATCGGTCCCCAACTGGGAGAGTATGGCTCGCCATCGGCGATTTGGTGGCGCAACTCCCTGACCAGGTGGTGTAAGCAATTCGCCTCGGCGCAGTCGCCGCTTTACGACATAGGTGGCATGCTCGCCCGCCAGCGGACTGATCGCGACAGCATGATCTTCCAGAGTCATTGGCGGACCTGATAGTTGATGCCGACCGGTCAGGTTGTTCCCGTTGGGCAAATGCTCTAGCGGATACTGCGGAGTCGTGTTAGAACAGTTTGCTATCGGCCACGTCGATCATGACTCAATCGGAGGATTGCAGTGTCGTTTCTCATCACAACACCGGCGGCTTTGACCGCAGCCTCGGCGGATTTGACTGGTATCGGGGCGTCGGTCCGCGCCGCCACCTTAGCAGCAGCGCCCTCGACAACCTCAGTGCTGGCCGCTGCCCAGGATGAAGTGTCAGCGGTGATCGCGACGCTTTTCTCCAACCACGCCCTGGACTATCAGGCGCTGAGCAGGCAGACCACCGCATTTCATGCCGATTTCGTGCAGGCGATGAGCAGCGCGGGGGGTGCATACGCGGCTGCCGAGGCGGCCAGCACTGACCCGCTGGGGCTCCTTTTGGAAGTGGTCAACGCGCCCACCAACCTGCTGTTGGGGCGCAAGCTGATTGGCGATGGCACCAACGGAGCAGCCGGGACCGGGCAGGCTGGCGGCGCAGGCGGGATTTTGTGGGGCAATGGCGGTGTCGGCGGCTCCGGGGCCACCGGCCAGAGCGGCGGTCGCGGGGGTGACGCCGGGTTGTTCGGAAACGGTGGGCGGGGGGGCGTCGGCGGGGCCGGTATTGCGGGCGAGACGGGCGTCCTTGGCGGCACGGGCGGCAACGGTGGGACCGGCGGTGCGGGAGGCGTTGGCGGTACCGGGGGGATCCTGCTCGGTAACGGCGGTGTGGGCGGCACCGGCGGTGTCGGAGGCGCTGCCGGTCATGGCGGTGCCGGCACCGCCGTGGCGGCGGGCGGCAAGGGCGGCAACGCTGGCGTTGGAGGCGCGGGGGGCCGCGGCGGGGCCGCCGGATTACTTAGCACGGGCGGTTTGGGCGGCGACGGCGGTGCGGGCGGGACCGGCGGCGACGGCGGCGCCGATAACGGCGCTGGCGCCGGTGCTGGCAGCGCGGGCGGTCGCGGAGGTGGCGCCGGGTTTGGTGGTAATGACCTTTTAGGGGGGCGCAACGCCGCTGGCAGCGGCGGGGACGGCGGGGACGGCGGGGACGGCGGTGCCGCCGTCACCGCCGGTACCAAGGGTGGCGCCGGCGGCAGCGGCGGTAGTGGCGGATTCGGCCTCGTCGGCGGCAACGGCGGTGTCGGCGGTGACGGCGGCAATGGCGTTCTCAGTACCACTACGAAGGGTGCCATCGCCGGTGGTGCTGGTGGTTCGGGCGGTAGCGGTGGTTTAGGTTCCACCGACGGTCACGGCGGTGCCGGCGGGCAAGGCGGCAGCGCCCAACTAATCAACTCCGACCTCTCCCTTGACATAACCGCCTCCGGCGGTGCCGGTGGTCAAGGTAGCCGAGATTGGCTGCTCGGTGGTGGTGGTGGCGGCGGTGGCGGCGCCGTCAACTTCGGTGCCACCTCGATCAGTGGCGGTAGCGGAAGTGGCCTCGGCGGCAGCGTCAGCGGGACCAACGCCGCCGCTGTCGGAGCCGCCGGCGGTGGTGGTGGCAGCGGTGGCAGTGGTTCCGGCGGCGCCGCCGGCGGTGATGGCGGCGCAGGCGGAGCCATCGGCAGTACCGGCGGAGGCAGCGCAGGCGTCGGCGGCAGCGGTGTCAACGGCGGCACCAATGGCGGTGCCGGCACAGGAGTCGGTGGCGGCACCGGCGGCGCCGGTGGAACGGGCGACTCCTCGTCCGGAGGAGGAGGAGGAGGCGGCGGAGGTGCCGCCTTCAGGGGCGCCGGCACCGGCACCGCTACCGGCGGCAAAGGCGGCAGCTAGGCGTCCTAGTGACGGTTCTCAAAGCCGCTGGCGTGAGGTTGAACCGTCAAGGCCGCCGGCGGAACCCACAGATCCATCATCAGCTCCGAGCGCCCGTTGGCGCTACGAGCGGGCATCTGTACGGCAGCTAACCACTCCCCATCAGATTTTCGGATCCAAGCGACCTGTCTCGCCGGCATCGAAGGCTCGATCAGGAGACCAAAACATCTGACCCACAGCGGCAACTCATCCTTGCGAACTGCCCGGGAAGGGAACAGGCGTGCCGTGTCGACGAGGACTTGCCTGTCCATCGCAAACAACGTCGGGAAGTCCGCATCCACCTCCCATGAATCGAACATGCGTTCGATAATAGACGGTCGAGCTGTCGGTGCCCAGCTTCGGGACAAGCGGCATTGGGCTTGGTTGAGGTCCCTCAAGCCCCTTGCCTCGTTGCCTCACGGATTCCGCTAGTGGCGGTGGGTGCGATGAGCTGGCGGGTACAGCTCGCAAACCAGGCAAACGTGCCCCGAATGGATCGTCGCCACGCACCGCTTATGTAGAGACGTAGAGGTAAGACGACTCGTCCGGGCCGAGTGGTTGCACGCACTCGACGGTAATCCGCGTTCTCCCATTGCCCCAATGGGCATGACCGCCTCATAGTCGACGCGCCGGCCGTCCCAGCCGAGGTCGAGCGGGTGGTGTTCGTGGCGTCCATTCACGACGCCAAAGCCAGGCGGTCCCCGCCAGACGGAATAGCGCCGGCGTGCCGAACCGACCCGTCGCGCGAGCTGGGCTGGTTGTAGAAGACGAAGTCGTTGTCGTCGCGCACCTTTCCGGCGCCGGTCAGCAGCAGGGCGCTGGCATCAGCGTCGATGCCACCGATGGCCTGCCAGCTGACTTCAACAACGAGCTCGGCGGTGGGCACAGGCGCGTTGGAGCCCTTTGTCAGCTCGGGCATGAACCTCCGATTCGTCCGATCGTGGCGACAGCGTAATCGGGGACCCCAGTGCGCGTACTGAGAAGCATCAGAAGTCAATCCCCACGCCGACAAATCCGCCCGCGTTAGAACTTGATGAGTGATACACGTGGACCAGCAGCTTCACCGATCGTTTCTTGAATGCCCCTGCAGCGAGCGGAAATTCCCCTTCTGAGGCGAAGATGATGTAGCGGGTCGAACAGTGCAGAAGTGTCCCATTCGCCCTTTTTAACGTGATGAAGTCTTCGTTCGCATCGACCAGGTTGATGAGTTTGAAGTCGTTGGGCTTCTCCACATTGATTCCGATAACTTCACCTTTGTGACGTGCAATTATCTGATGCATCTTCACTTTCTTTCGAGGGTGGACCTGACGAGGTGGAGGTTCCCGGCCTACTCGGCCTGTGCACATCTCAGGGTGTGAGCACACTACCTGCGGCAGCATGCGGCGATCGACACGTTATTGAGAGTTGACACCGCAACGCTTGGGTCCCACAACCACACGTGGCAACACACGTCGTGCATGTCTACCGAATGGTGATTGAAGCCGTGCGGAGTTGCGCCGGGAACGTTGCCCGGCGGCGACCTGGACGACCGGCCCGAGCCTCTATCCGCGAGCGCAGAAGCAGCACCGCTACTCCCCCTAGTCTCCATAGGGGCACTAGGGGCACTAGGGGCACTAGGGACGCGCGAGGCACTAGATGGAAGGACTCTGTCCTTAACACTCCCTTCGCCGTCACCGGAAACCACGGAGCGCGCCGCCGCAGTTGACGTCATGCAGCATTTCGGCCGCAGCGGCCAGCGCACTCACTGCCACCAGATCTGCCTTGCGGGCCGCGCCCATAATTGAACTAAGGTTTGCCAAATTGCTGCTGGCGGGGGTACACCCCGGGTTAGACACGGAAGGAAATCCCAACATGAAGGTTGCCGTTGCTGTGGCCGGGACTCTCGCCGCCGTCGTGGCGCTGGTCGTCACCCCCAACGCTTCCGCATACCCTGGTGACCCGATGCCGGGGTGCGAAACGCAAGTGTTTGCCACCTACTGCGACGGCCCGATCCGGCCCGATGGGTCGCGGAAACGCTGCCTGTTCGCCAACGGGCAGGGCAACGTGCCGCCCGTCCAGAACTGCTTCATTGTGCCTGGCGCCGACCAGATTCCGCCGACGCCGCTCGGTCAACCGAACCACCACGTCGATTAGCCGGGACTGATCGCGTTGACCAACGCTAAGACGCTTGTCGTTTGCTCGCACTGCGCGGCGCGGCTAACGCTGCCAACCGCCAGCACACGAAAGCAATTCTCTTGCGCCAAGTGTGGGGAACCGACCACCCGCGAGCTCGGGATCGCGTTGGCTGGGAAGGCGACAGCTCGCCAGCCGGCTCAATCCGATCATCCGAAACAATCGAGGGTCCTTATCCCTTGCCCTGCGTGTGGGAAGAAAGTCTCGAACAGGGCTCCTGCCTGCCCCGGATGCGGCGAGCCGATCTTCCGGGAATCCAAAGTCGTCGTTTATGGATATACGCAGCAGTTTTTGGTCAACCCCAAGGTTCAGGTCTTTTGGAACGGTGAGTTTGTCGCCTCGGTCAAGAAGGGCGACAGCATCTCATTTGAAATTGACGCCCCCGGAGAGGTCACCTTTCGCTCTTCATTCAGGGAAGCGTCACTTCGGGTGCTGGCCGGGCGCGTAACCAACATCAAGATTTCGTGGGACCGAATCACGGGCAAGATGATCCCGCAGATCGTTGACGCTGTAACGCCAGGAACCTAGCTGCAATTTTCTCCGTGAGCGGTGATTTTTTTGCGTGCCTTGCGCGCCGGCACGCGCGCCACGGCCGGCCGACGCCCACTCCCACAGCTTCACCGGATGAGACGGCGATCGCGTATTCTCTTAGCGACCATGCCGCTCCACGGGTACCGCGAATCCGGAAAAAGACGGAGCCCTCGCGGCGGGT
Organism: Mycobacterium sp. IDUB_37; assembly: GCF_055419245.1. NCBI lineage: Bacteria > Bacillati > Actinomycetota > Actinomycetes > Mycobacteriales > Mycobacteriaceae > Mycobacterium > Mycobacterium sp. IDUB_37. The sequence goes on from NZ_JBVAXG010000018.1 coordinate 20,156, forward strand.
GCGACTGACGGCCTGATCGATATTCGCCGCCCGCCGCGGCCCGCTGGGAGGCATCGCGCTCGGCTGAGACAGAGCCAGGGTGAGCGGTGCCGTAGAGGGGATGACATTCACCATCTGCCCCGAGTGCGGAAAGCGCGGTGCCCACATCAAACTCGACCGGCGCGGCCAGGATGAGTGGCGCTGCCGGTACTGCCGCTGGTGCGTGCTCACCGATGACGTGTTCGATTTTTGCCGCGGCCAGTGGGTGTGGGTCGAGGTGGTTTAGACCGCGCGCCATTGGTCGGGCTTGTTCTTGTCATCTAGATGCCTGACGCGGGCCACGTGCGGGGTGTACCCCTGCTGTTGGGCCCAGTCGATGGCTTCTTTCTGGGTCGGGAACTTCCTGAGCACGGTGTCGGCGTTCTTTTCGACGACGAAGTGGGAGATGGGGTCTCCGTCGCGGCCTTTGGGTCGCGCTTCGATGTAGACGCTGGTCATGATTGATCCTTTCTGGGTACTGACCCCGACCGTGTCTGCATACCCAGAGGTCGGGCCCTTCCAAGCGCGTATGACCGCATCGGCGGCGAATCGTCGCACCTATCCCCCTTGCTGCACACGCCGATTTACGCGCCGTTCCCAGGTATCGAAAGCCCGCCGATAGGCACACCGAAGCGGTCCGGTAGGTGCAACCACGTTGCAGCGCAACGCATAACGGGGCCAGAGCGCAACTACTGTTGCGTTTTCAGCGGGCGGTTGATGACTTGAGCAGTTGGTGCCGGGCCCTTTGCAGATCGGCGACCCGGACGTCGGGCCGGCCAGCTGCGGCGCGGGCCCGTACGTACATGGCGTTGAGCACTGACGGGTTGAGGTATTGGTTCGGGTTGCTCACCGAGGGGAACAGCAGCGCGTCGGGGTGGGGCGCTACGTGATCACGCAGGTGGGTTCTGAGCGCCGCTCGCGGATGCGCGGGAATGGTGATATCCCTGATGCCTTCAGTGCTTTTAGGTGTTGTGACTTCGTAGCGGCCGCGCACGAGCGCGACGGCGCGGCGTACCCGCACGATGTTGGCCTGCAGGTCGATGTCGTGTCGTCGTAGTTCCCGCAGCTCGCTGAACGGCATGCCCAGCCACGCCGCCATGAGTACGGCCGCGGCGTGAGCCTTCGGCATCGCGGCCGCGATCGCGGCGATTTCGCTGGCGTCGGGTGAGGGTGCCTGGGCGGCGCGGTGCGAGGTGGTGATGCCTTCGCACTGGCAGGGATTGGCCTCAATCAGCCTGTCTGCCAACGCGGTTCGCATGATGGATCGCAGCAGCACGTAAGCGTGGAGTTGTGCGGTGGGTGCTGCGGGGGCCAGGGCGTCGAGCCAGTCATTGACGGCTGCCGCGCTGATGGCCGACAAAGTGGTGTCGCCGAACGCTGGCAGCAGGTGGTTTGTCAGCAGTCGGCGGTAGTTATCGCGGGTGCGTTCCGAGATCTGGTGATGCTGCCGCAGCCACGCGTCGGCATAGTCAGCGAACCCAGGGGCGAGATGCCCGTCGCGGCCAGGTGTCGCGGGCAATGCACCGCTCATAACTTTCTCTCAAACGCTGAAGGTGGGCATGCTCGCCGAACGGCACGGTACGCCAGTAGCAACATGCACCCACCAACCACTGCTATACCCTGCACGCTTCAGCGACCGGACTCGCCGCTCGAGCGACGGGAGACCGCCTGCACGCGGTCGACCACATGGCCCGCCAACACGAACTATGCACCTATCCGTGGGATGGCCGTTTGCGCGAATTGCTTGAGCGTGTCGCAAGATTCACCGTGCCGGCCGCTCGCCTGATACAGACGGTTACCGCTGAGAAGCACCTGCAGCATCGTCGTTGCTTTGCCGTCGCTCTGACTCGTGGAACAGTACGCACGACCGGGTAAGCCGGTCACCTCGTTGCCATGCCCGCCGGCCGCGAGCAGGTTCAAATCGGTCTGCGCATCGACAGGGAAGCTCGCCGGCAACCTGAGCCCGGAAGTCACCATTTTCGAACTGCCGCTGTAAACGCACGACTGTTGCACCGACCCCGCCTCGTCGCCCGTAGGGAGGGCCGACGTGGAAGCGCCAAGGAACTTTGCGGCTTCGGCGGTTGTCACCCAGTCGCACGGGTGGAACGCGGGCGTGGCCGATGGGTCCAGCCGGGTGACGTGCAACGTGACCACGTCATTTTTCCCGATCAGCGTCCCGGGCGGCGGCGACACGGTCGTGATGCGATACGCGCCGCTGTTGGCTGGCTCGTTGGACACGTCATGCCCGTCAGGGGCTAGCGCCTTCACGTTGTCCCAGCACGCCAGCGCTCCGCCCAGGGCATCGTCGAAAATCACCCCGGAAACTTGCGGCACCGGGCGTGGCCACGCCTGCGCGTCGCAAACCTGCTGCACAGTGGTGGGCTGAGGCGACGCGGTCGCCGATTTTTCAATACCCCCGCATGCGGCCAGAGGCAAAGCGAGCACGAACGCACATAATCCGAGAGTCGTCCCCTTCACGACGGCCGATGCTACTGCGACAGTCGCGGCTGGGGACGCTTCCCCCGTGCAATTGAGCTGCAGGGGTGGATCGTTCAGGCCCGGCCTGGCTGACCTGTCATCCCTTTGACTGCACGGGAAGGCAATTCACAGTTGCGAGTCGCGCTCGGGCGTTCGACAAGGACATCAGCCTTCCACCGCGAGGGACGGCGGTGAAGTGCGGCGGGATAGATCAGGCCACCACTTCACCTGTTGTGGCCCACGAAGTGGCTCCGCCTAGTCGCCCGCATTCCGGAAGCTCCACCGAACAGCGCGCGCCAGGCTGGATACGTACCGGCTCTGGTAAGGGCCGCGTTCGAGTTCCGGCAACTTGTTCCGCTCCCGTATAGCTGCTGACGGATGCAGTGTGAACAAGAGAGCGGGACCGTTGTCGATCCGCCGGCGCGGCACAGTGAACGGCGACGATAATGCGACTCCTTGGGGATAAATCTTCCGTACTGCATATGCAGCGACATCACCGAGACAAATCACCAGATTGGGCGATACAGACTTGAGTTCGCGCTTGAGACGCGGGATTTCGCGATCAATGTCCTGGCGGGTCAGCCGATAATCATTGCGGGGGTGCCAATCAACGACGTTCGTAATGAACAGCGCCCCCTTCGCTTTGCCCGCTTCCTTCAGTGCGCGATCCAACAACCAGCCCACACCACCATCAAACGGGATCCGCGACTCTTGAGGACCAAGACTCTCCCCCACAATGACCACCGGCGATTCCCGCGATCCGTTTCTAGCTACAGTCGCCATGGTTGACCGAATATCATTGCCCGACGCGTCTTGTCCAGCTTATTCACTAGCGCACGCATCAGAACGAACTGCGCACTCCGTGGCGAGCGTAAGCTGCGTCCCGTCCATAGCGGAAGCGCTAGACCGCCCAAGCGATCAGACTCCGGTGCGTCTACAGCGATTTTGCGAACTGGGGGCACAGATTGCGCACCGCGATACTTACCAAAAGGTAGGCCTTGCTGAATTCGAAAGTCGGATACATTCCATCGGCGACACCGGCCGGCGTCTCACCTTCGCCTATGCGCCTGCAGAGCGTCCGCCCCAGGGTAAGTTCAGCCGCAACGCCATCCGATCTGGCATATCCGTTTGCATGCAGATCAGTTAGATAACTCCACTCATCGTTGGCGTGCGCTGTGCCCATTCCTGATGTAGCTGCGACTATCAGGGACAGGGCGATCCCGACAACAGCAAGTCTCATCAACAGCACGCTAGCGGTCGACGACTACCCAACGTAAGCGCCATTCCCGGACGGCTGTTGTCGCAGCCCCGCGTCGCGGGGCTGAATCACTTTGCGTCCCCAGCCTTCAGTCCGTCAGCCGGCGCGGCCCGTAGCTGATCACACTGGCTGGCGAAGTAGGTCAACGACACCAGCGCGTCCGGCACGATCAGATCAAACGTGCGGAGGGCGCCGACCGCAATCTTGACGTGGGCACATATCAACCACGAACTAGTTTCACTATGCGGTTGTTCCCCGTATCGGCGATGTAGACGTTGCCAAGATTGTCCACGGCAACGCCCCCGGGCTCGTTTAGCCCGCTCACTGGCAGAGCCAGAGTCGCGGCCGCTTGGCCAATCGGCAGTTCCTGCACGCGGTCGTTGCCGGCGTCGACTACGTAAACAGTGTCCTTTCTGTCCACTGCGATCCCTGGGGCTTCGAGTCCAAAGAAGGGCTACGGACTTGCTGCAGGCTGTCCGGATTGACTTGGAACACTTGCTGCCTGGCGAAGTCGACCAGGCCGGCGTCGTGGGCAACCGACATCTCTGATTCAGCAGCAGCTCGTGGACCCCTGCGCGGGTGCCAGCGCTGATCATGCCGATGTAGTGGCACAACCTGATGCCGTCGTCCAGCGAGTGGCGCGGCGAGGCGGTATGCCACCGCATTGAACGGGAAGTGGTCGAGCCTGGCGGCCGCCTGGGACAGATCAATTGATGCTGTCGCCAGTCGCGCTCTGCGCGGCAACAACGTTCTGCGCCAGTTGGTTTGGGAGGTGTTCTTGTTCGAGTTGCAGTTCGCGTCGGTGTTCTTGATGGTGGTGGGTGAGCCGTTCGTAGAGGGCGGATTCGGCTGCGGTGAGCCCGGCGGGCACTTCGTCGTTGGTGACTTGGGTGCCGGTGGTGTGCCAGATGAGCGGGTGGGCATCGAGTGCGGTTTCGTCCATCAGGATGCTGTCTGCGGGGATCCCGGCGCGCCGTACCGACGCGAGGATCGCTAAGCCGGCGCGATCGATGTCACCCCAGTACAAGATGTGGTCGGCGTCGTCAATCCAGTTGAGAGCGGCAAGGATTGGTGCGCCCGCGCCGAGGCCGACGATGATCGCGACGCCGTTCAGGTCGGTGTTCAGTGTTTGAAACGGCGCAGCGTTTTCGGCGATCAGTACCGTCGTTGGTGCGAGCACGGTGTTGTTGAGTTCCGGGATGGTCGCTTGAAAGCGGTGTAGTCCGCCGGCCTGGGCCCGCAGATGTGGGCAGGCCAGGGTCACATGCAGAGGTGTTTGTTTGGCGAGGAGTCCGATGTGGGTGATGAGTCGGGTGATCGGGTCGCCGGCGGCGGTGTCGGCGGGCACTCCGAGCATGGCGCCGACCAGGACGGCGTGTTGTTCGATCCATTTGCTGTGTACGCCGGGGATGGTGAGCTGCCGAAGGACGGTCGCATCGCCGGGGCCTACACGTACCAGGTGGCCGACGACGGCGACCGCGTGGCTCCAGTCGCGGTCTTCGAGATCGGCGACCAGGCGGGCAATCCGAAGTGGTATCTGTTCGACGGTGTCCCAGACGATTTCGGGCAACGCGGCTGCCTCGCGGAACCGCGCAACGGTGCGCCGGTAGCCGACAACGATGCTTGGGTCCGCCAAGGTCAGTGCGGTTATGGGGTCCTCAATCAACCATGCCGTGGGCAGATCGTGGGTGCCTAGGGCGCGGGCGCGGCGTGCCTCGACGGTGATCGTTCCGGGGATGCGTTGGGAGTCTATTGCGGAGCGCCAGGTGCCGGCCCATGTGGTGGACTCGATGACGGCGGTGTCGAACCTAGTTCCTTTGGGGGCGCCTAGCTTCAGGCGCATGGGCCACGTGCCCTGGCCGAGGGTCCAGTGCAGCCAGTGATCAGCGCATTGGCGGCGCACCTCGTTGACCGCGTCATCGACAGGGAGCACCTGCGGTCACCGCCCCGCAGTCGGGGTGCCGGCCATTTCGCGGCTGATGTCGGCGAACTCCCGGACGGTTACGGTGCGTGTCGAGGCGATCGGGTCCGTGCCGGGGGTGTCACGTTTGGAGACCATCACCACGCTGTCGATGTAGGGCTGGATCGTCGTGGTGTTCTGCACGGTCGCCACGATCAGTAGCTGGAATCCGAACTTGCGGAACGCCGAGAGCGCTTGGTCGGCGAACACCGGATCGGATTTGGAGAAGGCTTCATCGAGCATCAGCTGGGAGAACACCGGACGGTTGTCGTTGCTGGCGGGATCGGCCAGGTTGAAGCTCAGTGCGCCCGCCAGGCAGAACGCCATCAGCTTCTCTTGTTCGCCGCCGGAGTTGGCGCCGGCGTTGCTGTAGGTGCGGATCAGCCGGTCAGGGTCGTCGGCGGCGGTTTCGGCGCAGTACAGGGTGAAGCGGTTACGTACGTCGAGGGCGTCGCGTGTCCACTGGCGCGCTTCGGCGGTGTCGGAGGCCAGCAGGTTACGTAGCTCGAGGATGTCGCGGTACTGATCGTGGATGGCTTTCTCGTCGCCGAACGACACCTCCGTTGCGCGCGCGGAGATCCGGCGGGCACGTTCGTTGAAATCCTTCACCGCAGAGAGGGTTTTCGGGTCGGCATGCAAGGACAGCCGGGTACCGCGGTTGAATTCCACGGACCCCAGCCCGCGGTTGACCCGCGCGATCTGTTCCTCGATGTACTGGGCTTCCTGCTCGGCCTTCTGGTAGAGGTGCAGTGCGGCCATCGGCGCTTGTTCGGTGATCAGCCGCAACATGCGGTCGTGGGCCTGGGGCAGTTCGCGGTCGTCGATGCGCCGGCATAGGGCGACGTAGTCATGGACCTTTTCGTCGAGATCTGTGCTGTTGTTGGGGATTTCGTCTTCGAATTGTGCATCGAAGTTGACGATGATCCGCTTGAGCTCGGCGATGGAGCGGTTCACTGAATCACGCAGGGACTGCGAGTGGTTGACGGCGACACGGTTGACATTGTCGACGATGTCCGCGGAAGGCTTCGAGTGCGCATTTTGGGCGTCGACACTCCTGAAACCAAGAAGCCCGGCTACACGGTAGGTTGCTGGGGACCCGAGGCCACACAGTTCGCTGAGACCAACCTGGCCGGGCAACGCATGGCTTTGATCACCGACCCAACACAGGATTCGAACGACCGCTACGGACGCACTTATCTGCACTAGTCAACCCTGGACATCCGGCAAGGTCGCTTGACGGGATCACACCTCTTCCGTGGCCATTTGTGGCTTCTCGTTTGATCTGGCGGTGCCGATCGCGGCTGACCTGGCTTCAGCCAGTTTGGGGTTGGCGGCGTCGTTGGGCATTGTTCTCATTTCGAAGTGGCGGATTGCTGGCGAGTGAGGCGCTGAGGTATCCGCTGCGGACGATCCGTTCCATGCGTCGCGTTCGTGTTAGAAGCTTCGGCGGTGTTCTTTGGACCTGGCCGGGCATGCCGAAGCGCGTCTAGGGTCTGATAACGAAGAGTCTCTGACTATCTGAGGTGGGATTTTGGAGGGCAGCGAAGGATTGCCGTTCGGCCGCTATCGCCTTACTGAGCGGTTGGGCCGCGGCGGCATGGGTGAGGTGTGGCGTGCCCATGACACCCGAACGAACCGCACCGTGGCGATCAAGGTGCTGCACCCGCAATTTTCCGATGATCCGAAGTTCCAGTTGCGGTTTCGCCGCGAAGCCCACAGCGCCGCTCGCATCGAGAACCCCCATGTCATCCCGATCCATGACTACGGCGAGATCGACGGCCGGCTCTATGTGGACATGCGCCTCGTCCGCGGCCAAGACCTACACACTGTGTTGACCAGCGGACCTATCGAGCCTTCACGCGCGGTGCGGATCATCGAACAAGTCGCCAAGGCCCTGCATGCCGCTCACCGCGCCGGACTGGTGCATCGCGACGTGAAACCGTCCAACATCTTGCTCGACGAGGACGACTTCGCCTATCTCATCGATTTCGGCATCGCACAGGCCGCCGACGACACCCGCATGACCGGCACCGGCATCGCCATCGGAACCTTCCACTACATGGCTCCCGAACGGATGGGCGGCCAACCCGATGACGCCCGCGCCGACATCTATGCGCTGGCCTGCGTCCTGTATGAATCCCTGACCGGGCAACCACCCTTCGCCGGTACCAACGTGGTCAGCCTGATGGCAGCCCACCTCAATGCCCCACCACCACACCCGTCGAGCACCAAACCCGGCCTTGCCCAGGAGCTCGACGCAGTGATCGCCAAGGGGATGGCCAAAGACCCCGACCGCCGGTATGCCACCACTGTCGAGTTAGCGAAAGCCGCCCACGACGCCATCACGGTGCCCATCGCCCCGCCGTCACCGACCGCGCCGACACGACTCATCGGCGCGGATATAGCACGGCCCACCACTAAGCATGTGCCGAACCCAATCTCCGACAAGTCAGGTACAAAGGCTATCCCGCCGCCCAAACCGCGAAAGGCTGCGGAAGTTTCCCCGCTGCCCAAACCGCGAAAGGCCGCAGCCATTCAGTCCCCGCTAACTTCACCCAACGAGGCACAGGGTGCTGAAGCACCCGGAACCACCGACGCCGAAACCCCACAACACCCACCCGAACATCCTGAAGCGGAACACACTAAGACATCCCGCGATCCACTCGCTCACCAACCGTCGCAGAAGCAGAAAGCAACCACCAAGGAGCCCACCAGCCATTTCAAGGCTCCGTTAGTTGTGGTCTCCATATTGGTGCTCCTCGGCGCACTTTTTTTGCTTTTTCTACGGTCGCATAGGAGCACAGCTCCCTCCTCCACCGTCACACCTAGCGCACAATCCGCGCTTGAGGGGTTGCTGCTTAGCCCGGAGCAAATCAACACCGCAGTGGGCGCCACCGGGATGACGAGTACTGCTATGCACACCGGGTTTAACGACCCCAGCGCGGACAACATCCAAATATCGAACTCAAGCTGCCTAGATGTTTACGAACCAGCGCAAGCCGCGGTCTATGCCGCACAAAGTTGGACTGCGGTGCGTGGCCTGGGGCTCGCCGGCAACACTCACACCCAGAACGCCATTCAGTACGTGGTGGCATTTACCTCCGCACAATCGGCGAGCGAGTTCGTCGCTGGATCACAGTACCGCTGGGAAATGTGTCATGAGTTCACCCTTACTGCGCCATCTGACCCAAGCGCGGTGTGGACGGTAGGACCGGTCACCAACACCAAAGGCATCCTCAGTGTCACTAGAACAACGACTTCCAGCGCTGATTGGACCTGTCAACGAGCACTGACCGCGGCTAATAACGTCGCTATAGACGTCCTCACATGCCACGCAGATTCGTCCCGCTCGCCGTCCGATTCCGCAGTCAGCATCGCCGAACAAATCGCAAAAAAAATACGCGCCTAGCTTAGCCGCAGCGACACCGGGCCGGCGGTGTTCTGGCCCGTCCTGGCGCCGCCCGCTGGCGGCACTCCTCCTTCCTTCCCGGGGCGCGGCGGGGGTCAGGGAGTGCGGGTCGAATCAGCCGCCGCGGCTAGGTCAGCGGTGAGCTGGCGCCGTCGTCCGCGGCGGCGACGACGAGGTCGGGTGTCTTGGCTGCGTGTTCACGAAGGGCTGCTGCCTTGCGGTCCGCGTGGTCGATGGTGAGCCTCAACTGCGTGACGTCACCCAGCCAGTGATTGCGGGTCGCCTCCTCGACCTGGTTGTGCAGGTTGTCGCGGATGTCATCGAGACGGCCAGATTGGGAAGGGTCTATCTGGCAGAAGTCGCAGCGGATGCAGGCGTGTTCGTGGACGCAGTCGGAGCCGTACGGTCGGTGGCAGTTGCCCAGTGCGATCTTGCGCTGTCCAAAGTGTTCGATGAATTCGTCCCACTCGGCTTGACTTGGTTCCCTGTATTCGGCGGATGGGCGCCCTTGACGTCGGTTCTCGATGAAGCGCTCGTAGGCCTCGAAGACGTCCTTCTGGTAGACGGCGGTGTAGCCGCGCGTGACTTCGATGTTGTTGTGTCCGACGATCTTCGAGGCCAGATGGATGGGAAAGCCGGCGTTGACGATGTCGGTGATGAAGATGCGGCGGAAGTCGTGCGGGGTGAAGTGCAGCGCAGCGCCATCTGCGTCGGTTAGACCGATGCCATTGACGAGTTCGGTCAACCACTTGCGAACCGTGTTCTCGTTGATCACGCGTGATCGTCCCGACTCACGAATCTGCAAAAGGTGGGGCATGGGGCCCGACACTCGCCGTTCATGCTTGTCGATGCGGCCGCACAACGGAACCCGGCCGTCCACGCTGACGAAGACGACCAGCCGCGCCAGCGCCGACGTCAACTCGGGGCTGCAGGGGAAGATGCGCTCTTGATCGGTCTTGCTCGGAGCGATCTGAAGCAATGGGATCACGGTGCCGTCGGGTTTGCGGTACTGCTTGATGCTCAGGTGGGTCAGTTCGAGCAGCTCTTCGATGCGAATCCCGGTGTGGCGGAGTATCTCCAAGATGGTCCAGGTCATGAAGGCGCGAGTTACGTTGTACTCAGCGTCGAATCGTTTCTCGGAACCATCGCGGACCTGATAGGCCCGGGTGCTGTAGGCTCTTCGGCCCGGCTTGTGCTTGAGGTAGGTGCCGCCATGGACGGTGAAGGGCGTGCCGAAAGGGCCGGCGACGACCGCGGACCGCACATCCAGCGCCTGGTCGTAGGCGCGTTTGGCCGCGGCGAGCAATGCATCGACGTGGGGCATGAGGGTGCGGGTGCGTGCCTGGAAGCGGTGCGTTCGGTGGGCGCGACGCTTCTGCTGGCCGCGAACGTCCTGGATGCTGACCGGGCATCGGACCGCCCATTGAGCTCAGGCGGCCGGATCCTCGTGGGCCCAGGCCGCGATGTCGAGGTAGAAGCTTCGCACGGCACTGATGGTGCTTTCTGCGTTCTGCCGCGGGGATCCATCGGGCTTGGTGCGCAGCCAAGACTTCCATGCCGTCGCTTGATCTTTGGTGAGGTTGATCGTGTCGATGCCGGGGTTGGCGTCCTCGATCGGTTTCCAGAAGAGCTTGACCAACATCCTGCTTGATCCGTCGAGACTGCCGTAGTCCAGGTTCGGTGAGATCTCCGTGAGGTAGGCAACCAGCACGTTTCGCACCGGCTGGGATCGGACGTCGAAGCGATCCACCAACTCCACCGGCGACAAGCGTTTGGCGATCAGGTAGTGCCGTAGGTCGTCGGCCTCGCCGGCGAACAGTCCGGCCCGGCGGCCGTAGTGCCACATCGCCAGCAAGTCGCCGGGCGTGCGACCGGTTGAGGCGAGGAAGTCGCGGTAAGCCAGCACGTGGTGACTCTTCAGAGCGGTGATCGGCACGCCGTTGACGATGCTGAGCCGAACCAAGTGCGTCACCGTTACCCAGAGCTTCGCCTCCGGCGCTTGCTCCTGGTGGGCGGCGTCGAAGTAGCGATCCCACGCCTGAGGTTCGTGGGTGGTCGTCCAGTCACGGTAGAGGCGGGCCTGCTTGTTCGCGATGAGCCATTCATGGCCGGGGCGGATCGCGCCGAGCAGGATCAGCGCGTTGATGGACAGGCGTGCGCCGAGCCGCGTGTAGGACCCGGACGACAAGGCCGGGCACCAAGCGTCTACGTGATTGTCCGAATCGCTTGTGATCCAGCGGTCCTGGTAACTGGCACCGGCGTATGCGTCGAGCCAGTCGAGCAGTCTGTTGAGCCAGCGCGCCGCGCCGGTCACGGCGTGTTGTGGGCTGAGCCGAGTGCTCATCCGCGCCATGACGAGGGGACGTGCTGCGTCGATGAGTCGGGTGCGTTCCTCTGGCGTGACGGGGTTTCCGAACCAGGGGTGATCGTCTGCTAGCGGGCTCAGTGGGGGGAGTTCTTCTACCGGATGGTTGGAGAAGGTTTGTGAGGCCGCGATGGACTGGGCCCTGGTTAGCACACGGGGCATCTAGAACACCTCCCCGAAGAGTGCCCGCAGGTCGTCGGCTGCGTAGCCAGTGGCCGGCGTCGGCGGTGGTGGTGTGGGCTTGTTCCAGTGTTGGTCGAGCTTCTCGACGAGCTCGTCGAGGGTGGGCCGAAGGTAACGTGAGGTGCTCGCGATCGACTTGTGGCGCATCAATTCCTGCATCTGGGCGATGGTCAGGTTCTCGTCCTCGGCGAGCCTCGTGCAGAACGTGTGCCGGAAGTCGTGCATGGTGACGTTGGCTCCGAGCACCGCGTTGGTCCGTTCGAGAACCTGCCTCATGGCCCAGTACGTGAGGGGCCGAGGTGTCCCGCGCAGCGTCATCCAAACGGGTTGCTCTGGAGGGCCAGGTGGTCGCTCGGCGAGGTAGCGTGCGATCCATAGGAACGCAGCCGGACTGATCCGAACGAGTACACGACTTCCGTTGCTGCCCTTGGGGATGACGTCTGCCGTCTGATCGGCGGCATGCAGCATCCCGCGACGCATGCTCAGCAGTTCGCTTGCACGCAGTCCTGCAGAAACGGCGGTGGCGATGATCGCACGGTCACGGTTCGTCTTCAGTGCGGCGAACACGTCCTCGTAGAGCGCGTCGCTCAGGGCGCGTGGCGCGCGCTCGGCGATCTTCTGCCGGTAGGGCGCCCGCTTCTGGTGCCGGGGTGCGCCGAAGGGCCGGCGATGGGCGTCCACGCGGGTCATCTCCTCGCGGGACTTGGGCACCGGGTTGATGAGGGGGCCGAGGTCGGATTCGACGGCGAACTCGTAGAAGCTGCTGAGCGACGAGAGTCGGCGGTTGATCGACGATCGGGCGTAGGTGTCCTCCAAGTACGGCTTGCCCGTGCGCTCGTTGATCGAACCGGGGTTGGGGCGGTGGCTGGTCGTGGTTGCTCCGCGGCGCCGTTGTGGGTTCTCGCGGTATCGGTACCACCGCACCCAATCGCGTACCTCCCACCTGGTTGCTTGGGCCCAGTGGACGTCGACTGCCAGCAGGAATCGGTGCCAGCTCAGTTGATCGTAGGCGTAGGCACGTAGCGTCGCGGGTGAGGCGTCGCTGGTGTAGAGCTCCGTGAGCCAGACGTTGACGTGGTCCACTCCGACACCCGTGTGGTCGATGAGATGCCATGGCAGAGTTCGAGGTTTTCCGCGGACGACGGCTCCGAGATTCGGAACGTCGAGATCTTCCACGTGTCTGGGCTCGAGCGCCTCGTCCATCAATGCCTCCCGCATCCGCAGTCGTCGACCTAGGGGGAGGCTAAGCGCGCATGGGTGACAAATCGAGAACGCGAGGCACCGCCTGTGGATAACTGCAACTGCAGTTAACAGAACCTTGGCCTATCTCGTGAGAGCCGACGGCTGGAACTATTCAGTCGAGGTGGCGCGGGCCGGTGCAGCGAAGTCGTACGTCTACCACAAGAAACCAGTAACCGAATATCCGAGCATCGCCGCGGCGGAGCAGGAAGCGATCGCCGCCAAACGCGGGCTGTGGGATGCACCATGTTTCGGCAATACCGATTGAATCCCCAACTAAAGCAACGTGATTGGTATCCGGTCAGGCGGGCGTGGGCAGCCTCGGCGGAGAAGCGGTGAGGGCTGGCTTCGCGCTGATCTCACCGGAGTTACCTATGCGTCGGATAGGCGAATCGTTTAGCACCCGTATCGCTATCACCGCCAACGGCAGCGATCCTGGGGTAGTGGAGTGACTGGGAGACGAGGAGCGGTGAAGGGCTACGGCAACCGGGGTTGGGGTCGAATCTCTAGCGCGGCGGCCCTGCACGACCGTTCCGGTCAAACTCGGGTGAAAGCAAGTTTTGGGGCAAACAGGTGTCGCCACGGAGTTAGTTTTGACCTATCACGTCCGCCGTTCAGACGCCGATCTTGGCGAGACCTTGATCGCCCCGGCTTATCCGCGAATCGCTCCAGCGTGTCGCCGATGTCCTCTAACATCCGCGGATGTGGGGACATTCGCTGATTTGTTCAATCAGCTCGATACCGACGATCGCATCAAGGGCAAGCAGTTCGAGCGCATATGTAAGTGGTTTCTGACCAACGACGCAACGTACAAGGCCACCCTCGGCCGGGTGTGGCTCTGGGATGAGTGGCGTGGACGGTGGGGAGGTGACGCGGGGATCGATCTTGTCGCCGAGGACTTTGATGGTCGCTTGTGGGCAATCCAAGCGAAGGCGTACAGCCCAGCCAACGCGGTTACTAAACACGACGTGGACAAGTTTCTGTCGGAGTCGTCGCGTGCGGTGTTCTCCTACCGACTGTTGATTGCGGCCACGGACAAGCTGCATCACGTCGCCAGGCGCACCCTCGACGACCAGGAGAAGAAGGTTGGTTTCGTCGGACTGGCGGACCTGCAGACCGCCGAGGTCGATTGGCACTCTGACCCGATGGACTTCCGCCCATCAAAACCGCCGAAGCCTGCCGAACCACACGACTATCAGCGAGAAGCCGTCCGCGATGTAGTCGCGGGCTTTCGGTCTGCCGAGCGCGGCCAACTCATCATGGCGTGCGGCACCGGAAAGACCCTGACGTCGTTGTTCATCAAGGAGAAGCTCGAAGCCGAGCGAACCCTGATCCTGCTGCCGTCGCTTTCGCTACTGAAGCAGACCATGCAAGTCTGGAGGACGAACGCCAAGGTGCCGTTCGAGGCACTCCCAGTCTGCTCCGACCAGACCGTGAGTCAGAACGAGGACGAGGCAGTCAGCCATACGAGCGAACTGGGCGTACCCGTCACCACGGACCCTGCCGAGATAGCCGCATTCCTGCGGCGGCGTTCGGGACCCCGTGTGGTGTTCTCGACCTACCAGTCGTCCCCGAGACTCGCCGACGCTTTCGCCCTCGAACGGGTGCCACCGTTCGACATCGCCTTTGCCGACGAGGCCCATCGGGTTGCTGGGGACGAGTCCACCGTTTTCGGAACGATTCTCGACGCCAACACAATTAAGGCACGTCGTCGGCTGTTCATGACCGCGACCCCCCGCTACTACACCGGACGGGTGCTGAGGGCGGCACAGGACGAAGACCTCGAAGTCGCCACAATGAACGACCCCACCAAGTTTGGCGAGGTGTTCTACCGCCTGAGTTTCGGCAAGGCCATCAGCCTCAAGCGACTTACCGACTACCAGGTTGCAGTTGTGGGCGTTGACGATGCGACGTATCGCCAGTGGGCAGAGAAGGGTGCTCTGGTCAAACGAGATGGTAAGCCCACCGATGCGCGGACCCTTGCTAGCCAGATCGGGCTTGCGAAAGCGATCCGGAAATACGACCTCCGCCGCGTCATCAGCTTCCACTCCCTCGTCTCCCGCGCCCGCAACTTCGCCTCGGAGTTTCCAGAAGTCGTCGAGTGGATGCCTGCAAACCAGCGTCCAAAGGGTGCGCTGTGGACCAGCTATGCATCCGGGGAGATGACCGCTGGCGAGAGGCACGTCCGGCTCCAGCGTCTGCGCCTGCTCCATGACGGCGAGCGCGGTCTACTGAGCAACGCCCGATGCCTGTCCGAAGGTGTCGATGTTCCGACCCTGGATGGGGTGGCGTTCATCGACCCTCGGCGCAGCGAGGTGGACATTGTGCAGACAGTCGGGCGAGCGATTCGTCTCGCAGACGATAAGACCGTCGGGACCATCGTCATCCCGGTGTTCATCGACACAGACACGGACGCGGAGACCGCGCTCAACGACTCGTCGTTCAAGAAGGTGTGGGACGTGATCAAGGCGCTCCGCGCCCACGACGAGGAGCTGGGTGAACAGATTGACTCCTTCCGCCGGCAACTTGGTAGGGCCGGGGGTCGCGCCCGGTTGCCGGCCAAGATTCACCTGGACGTGTCCGCCACGGTCGGTGCCGACTTCGCCGCTGCATTTGATGTGCGGCTCGTCGAGAAGACCAGTGCCCGTTGGGAGTTCTGGTTCGGCTTGCTGGAGAGATTCAC
Source organism: Mycobacterium sp. IDUB_37 (assembly GCF_055419245.1). Taxonomy (NCBI): domain Bacteria; kingdom Bacillati; phylum Actinomycetota; class Actinomycetes; order Mycobacteriales; family Mycobacteriaceae; genus Mycobacterium; species Mycobacterium sp. IDUB_37. Next base: position 35,749 of record NZ_JBVAXG010000018.1, read on the forward strand.
CACCGAGCAGGGGACAGCTCGGGTTGCGGTCGATCACGTCATGGACGGGTATCCCCTTGGGCAGTGGGCAAGTGTCCAGCGGGGCTTGTACACAAAGGGGAAATTGAGCGAAGACCGGCAGAACAAGCTGGAGTCGCTATCCGGTTGGGCGTGGGATGTCCTGTCCGACAAGTGGGATTTGTGGATGCGGCTGATGCACCAGTTCGTCGCTGGACATGGTCACGCCAATGTGCCCTATCCGTACGTGGTGGGCGATTACAACCTCAGAAGCTGGGTCGCCACTCAACGTGGGCTGTACCGACGGGGTGAGCTAGCCGAAGACCGAATCCGCGATCTCGAAGCTCTGCCAGGTTGGTTGTGGGATGTGCTGGAAGACAAATGGACTCAGCATTACGACGCCGTGAGAGAGTTCTCGGAACGCGAGGGGCATGCCCGCCTCAAATCGACTCACGTCGAAAACGAACTTCGGCTGGGTCAGTGGGTCACGGTCCAGCGAAATAGTCGCGATCAGATGCCTCCGGACCGGGTCGCACTGCTCGAAGCCCTGCCCGGCTGGTCCTGGAACACCCGCATCGACGCATGGGAACGGATGTACCGGCTGCTGGCGAAATTCGCCGAGCGTGAAGGTCATGCGCGGGTCCTTAACGACTACATCGAGGAAGGCGTCCGACTCGGAGACTGGGTGTCAGATCAACGCAGTGGGCGCGACCAGATGATCGAGAGCCGACGAAAGCTTTTGGAGTCCTTGCCTGGATGGAGTTGGGATGCCCGCGCCGACATGTGGCAGCGCAAGTTCGCACTGCTGCAACAGTTCCAGAAGCGGGAAGGTCATGCGATGGTGCCGCAGAGTTGTATTGAGGATGACGTCAAACTCGGAAGTTGGACAAGAGAGCAACGTGGTCGCCGCAACGACCTGAGCCAAGAACGGCGAGACCGTCTGGAGTCCGTGCCGGGGTGGTCATGGGACCCGTACGCGGAGGCATGGGAACGCGCTTTTTCTGCAATCTTCAAGTTCGCCAACCGCGAAGGTCACGCTCGCGCTCCGAGATACCACAGAGAAGAAGGAGTCAAGCTCGGTGACTGGGTGGCTGAACAAAGAGGCAACAGGTCAAAGATCTCCGACGAGCGACGAATCAGGTTGGAGGCGCTTCCTGGCTGGACATGGAACGCCAGAGAAGCATCTTGGATGGCACACCTCGACCTGCTGCGGGCTTGGGCAACGACGGAGGGGCACAGCCGCGTTCCCGTGGACTACGTCGACGATGGCATGAAACTGGGTCAGTGGACCCGGCTCCGTCGCCGTGAACACAAAACACTCAGTCCAGAGCGGCAGGCTCTGCTGGAAGCGATTCCTGGTTGGTACTGGGGGACCAGCTTCGACCAAATATGGAACCAAAAGTTCGACATACTGAAGAAATTCGTTGCACGCGAAGGTCACGCCCTGGTGCCCAGCGGTCATGTCGAGGAGGGAATTAAGCTCGGTGGCTGGGTGGCGGAACAACGTACGGAAAGAGAGAATCTCGCCCCCGAGCGGATAGCGAACCTAGAGGCCCTCGCCGGTTGGAGTTGGGACATCTCAGGCGACACCTGGTACGAGAAATTCGAACTGGTCAAGAAATTCGCCGCACGCGAGGGGCACTCCCGCATACCGCAGGGGCACAACGAGGACGGTGTCGCTATCGGCAAGTGGGTGGCAGTACAACGCGCCACAAGAAACAAGCTGTCCGTAGAACGCCGCGCTCTGCTCGAGTTTCTTCCTGGCTGGTCTTGGGACCCGCACGAAGACACGTGGAGCCACGCCTACGACCTCCTGGCGAAGTACACAGCAGAACATGGCACCAGCCGCGCTCCTTACGACTCTGTCTATATGGGAGCCAAGGTCGGTCAGTGGGCCAGCATTCAGCGGAGCAGTTACGCGAAAGGCAAGCTCAGTGACGAACGGAGGCAAAAGCTAGAGGGACTGGCGGGCTGGGAATGGGCAGCGTCGTAGCAGACTCAACCCGACGGTATAGCGTCGCAAATCTAAAGAAACGAGGTCGATCAGTTCCTGTCTCGTTTCACGCGTGCACGTGCACACTCACGAATCCGTTGAGTGGCAGAGGAATTGATGAAGACAGCTTCCGCAGTGCCCGGCGTATCACCAAGTTGTGCACGCCGGAGCAAGGAAAGTCGGAGCCCCAACCGTGGCCGAAGCGGCGTGCAACCCCTGCCGCGCAATCAGCGACCGGCATTCTGCCCGAGGAGGGGTGGATACCAACGGCGCCCGAACTAGGCCGCTTTATCCGCTGATCACCGACACCGTGCCGCTGTTGAAGTTATTGACGTAGACCGCTCCGGTGAGGGGGTTGACCCGCGATCCCGCGCGGAAGGCTGCCGACGGGAATGGTGGCGGTGACGGTGCTGGTGGCGGTGTTGATCACCGATACCGTGCCGTCGCCGGAGTTGGTGACGAAGACGTAGCCGCTGGTAGGGCTGGTCGCCACCCCGATTGGTGAGTCGCCGACGCTGATGGGTGATCCAGTGACGGTGTTGTTCGCGGAGTTGATCACTGAGACGGTGTCGGTGAGGTGAGCCCGTCGTAGTGGTCCAGTCGCTGTGCGACTTCTTTGCCCGGTGTTCGGGCAGGAAGAATGAGCAGCGACATGGCATCGAACAAGCGCCGGCACACTGACACACACTTCAATGCATCCGCCGCTATCGGGTTCTATCAGCACAGCGGCGAGAAGTGCCGGCGCAATTGTCGGGCCTCCTGGGTAGCGTCCACTGCGACACGGTCGATGGCATGGACGTGGAGGATCGTGCGGGTTCTCAATGGGAACATTCAGAGGGGTGGCGGCACTCGTCATCCGCAAATCTGCCAGCACATTGCCGAGGTCGGGCCAGACCTGTTGATAGTCAACAAATTTCAGATGCGCAACGAGCCGCCGTTGCGGGCCGCGCTGACAGACATAGGTCTGCCGTTCGTGGCGACATCGAATCCTGCGCCGAATTTAATGGCCTGATGGTCGCCTCTAAGTGGCCGTTGGTCGACCAGCCTTGTCCTGGCGCTCCTGAGTTTGATCGTGGGCCTGTGGCGAGGCCACTTTGACGACCCTCAGCCCGGCGGCTACGTCATGTCACTACCGGCCGCGCTCGACTACTTCTGCAGCAACAGCTACTAACGCTGACGAAGGTTGCTGCCCAACGCATTTCGCACAGAAACTCGATATCACTTCGCACTAGAACAACGCGACCACGACTCGGATACTGCCTTAATTGCACGAGCTATTCGCCGAGCGCGTTCACAAAGAGGGTCGTAGTTAAGCTGGTCGCAGGGTACAAATCGATAGTGAACGGACTGTTGCTCCACACGGTGTCGATGTCCCTTCCGACGCCATGGCGTTCTGCCCATCCGACCTCTGCCACTTGACCACGGACCCACACCAAAGCATCGGAGTACGGCATATTGAGCATGTATTGCTCGAGGGCTGGTGGATCCCAGCAATAATTCCCGGCGACGAGGGGCGCAGAGCAGACACCCAAGGTGTCCGAGGGCAAGTCGAGCCAGGGCAGCAGCTGCGAATGGACACCCGATGCCGACGCGGGTGAAGCGCAGAAGCACATCACGATGATTGCCGCTGCGACTGCCTTGACGGTTGTTACCACCTACCCCGAGACTCCCAGAATCTGATTGGCCTTCACTTATGCATTCACCGAATTGCGACCTTAAGGGGTCTCAGCAGAGGTAGGTCTGAGCGAGGGCGACGATCGCCAGACCTTGGTTCCACGACAACGTCCCCGCGGTTTGGGCTTGAATTAGCTTCTGTGTCACCTGGGGTATCGACTGCCCATTTGCCAACGCTTGGCAGATCCACCGACCTTGCTGAAGGGCGACATCGCGGTTGTTGACGGGGATGCCGGATCTCTGGACGTAGTACAGGTAGGTGTCGGCGTCGGCGGTGGCCGCCGGTGCTGGTCCCAGCAGGAGGGCTAGCGTGGCGTGAGTGCCGGCCGAGGCTCGTCGTGTGAATTGATGACGTGACTTCTTCATTGAAAGTCTCCGATTCCGCGACGGCGGGCACTGCCTCGCAACCTCAAACTCAATCTTCCTAAAGGTTAGCTGTGCGGACTTTCATGGTGAAGAGGACGTCGTGGTTCGTGCTGCCCTTCCGGCTATCGCCGGGCCAGTGGTGCCGCCCTTCGTCGCGCGCCTTCTGCGTCGCAATCAACGCGAGCGTTCCGCACTATTGGAACCGAGATGCGCACTGCGGGTGCACAAGATGGTGACTATGCGCGTTGCGGACCGAGTGTTCAACGAGCCCATGGCAGGACCTGCGGGTAGGCGGCTGGACATAGATTGACCACCGTCGAGGAGACCCACAGCTCGCCCATCGTGTATTGCATGTGACTCGGAATACGCACGATCTGCGTCGCGCTGTCAGCGATCTGCTGTGGGCCAGTTTGACCTCCGGCGAGCATGCCGCAAAACGAGTGACCCATCGCGAGTAGCTGGGCAGATGTTCGGCCCGTGGTTGCGGGGGTGATCCCCATGTTAGTGATTTCCCACATGTATTCACTCTCGCCGGAATCGGCTCGGGCTGGCGCGGCGCTGAGCGCCGCCGTGAATGTTGCTGCCGCTGCGAGCACCCTCAATCTCGGCACTTGCTGACTATAAACCCGGGAACACCGCGCGGATTCAGATTCTTCAGCGCTCGGCCTAGAGTCCGTACGATAACGATGAATTGTCCGACACAGAGGCAGCGCGGATGACCGCCAGCAGGATCTTGGGAATAGCCATCTCGGCGGCGGCGGTATTTGCCGTGTCTACTACCGGTCCTGTGTCGACGAGCGGCGCCGATCCCGGACAGGCGCTGCATTCGCAACTCATCAACGTGACTTTTCCTGCAGGTTCCGCGCCGACGGGTGGCCAGCCTGTCGCCGGCACTGAGATGTGGCATGTGCCGATGGGGCCAGCTCAGGAACGCGCGGACTTGCTCCCCCAGCTGCCGATCGGGAAACCATTCAGCGGCCTGGCGTGGTGCGCGGACGACAGTTGGCGAAACCCGAACGAGCTCAGCCAGTGGTCGTGGGGGGGTGTCCGGGAAACGATTGTGGTCACCGTGACCAGCCCTTACTCCGTAGCCTCAGGCAGTGACGTCACTATTCAGCGAGGCCCGGATCCCAATGCCGTCAGCTGCCACTAGTTCACGAATCGGGATGTCTCACAAGCTCAGTGGCGAGAGAGCTGCAGTTAGCACGAAAGCCGATCCCACTGCTAGAGGGCAAGCTCGCCGACGATCTACCCAATCCCCCAACTTCCACAAGCCCCGATGGAGAAGCTGTGCAATGAGAAGCGTGGTCAGCATTGTCGCCGGCTTCCTCATCGCCACCGTGATTGCCGCGCCAGCGCACGCCGACCCTGAATATCCAGGCTGGCTCGAATTGGACTACGCCACCGACGCGCAAGCAGCGAAAACTGCTGGTATCACTGCAAGTACGCTCAACGTGGAGAACCTAATGCAAGATTTCTGCTACTGGCTTCACGGCGGCTCGTACGCGGGGGTGAGCACCACCGACGCCATCGTGGCCAAGTCCGTCACGAACGAGCTGGGGCAAGTCCCGCCGACGCAGGTCTACGCAGTCGGTCTCATGGCCACCAAGTACTTGTGTCCACCAGAGCGGCCCAAGCTAGAGGGCTATCTCAGGTCCAGCACCAGCCCAATCCTGCGCGCCGCAGCACCGTCATAGGCCCGCTCGACGAGAGTAGGCGACCCGGGTTATGTGGCCACACTCAACGGTTGACGGATGCCGCCGATGGTTTGGATCACGGTGTTGGTAGCGGTGTCGATGACTGAGACTGTGCCGTTGTTGCTGTCGGTGGCGGAGACGTAGTTGCCGTTGGCGGTCACTCCCACTCCGGAAATGTTGCCGCCGTTCTGCGGGATGGTGGTAGTGAAGGTGTTGGCGGCAGTGTCGATCACTGACATTGTGTTCTGACCGCTGATGTGGGCGTTCGTGACCTGACTTTAGGCGCGGAGGTTCTTCATGATGGTGGCGTCCTGCGCTTGAGCGACCGCCGTGGCGAAATCTATTGGTACTGAGTCGCCCGGGGGTCCTTGGAAGTGCAGCGTGACGGAAGCCTTACCTCGGGTGAATACCAGCACAGTCGCGGTCGCGGTTCTGTCCGGCGAGGTGCCAGCGACTATTGTTCCGCCGTTGCCGACTGACACGCGTTGCGAGACGCCGCCGACCACCGAAGTGTCCAGCGACCCCAACGTGCCGTTCATTGCGCTCACAGCGGCGGTAGCGTCCGCTAGGACGAAAATGTTGACACTGATGATGTCGACGCCAGTCGAGTTCTTGAACGTGCCCTGAACTCCGGGCGCGCGCTCGGTCTGGGTGGGCGGCTGCCCGACGGTGAACGGGTCGCCCGATAAAGCAGTGATATCGGAGGCTGGAATCAACAGGTCGAGGTAGTCGGTCGGTGTCGGCGACGTCGACGTCGACGTCGACGTAGGCAGAAGATATGTCGGCAACGTGACTGTGCTGGTGGGCGCGCCGCTCGGGGTGTTCACGGACTTCGATCGCGTGTCCCCCGTTCTGGTCAGCACGACGACGATGACGACGGCTATGAGCAATGCGACAGCCGCGACGCCGATCAGTGACATCCGCTTTCCGGGCTGGGATCGTTTCGGATTTGTTGGTGGCGGTGCCGCTGGTGGCTCCGATGGGCCGGAGCGGGCCCGGGTCGCCGCGGATCCGTCTCGAATCGTGGCCGCCTCGGGTGTCTTGTCACGCGAGGCCCTTCTTGTTGGGTCTGGCGTCGCATTGGGCTGCGTTGGTGTTTGGGCGGCACGCGGCCCGTCGGCGGTCGCCGGCGACGAATGATCGTGAAGGTGGGCGGATGCGGGTTGGGTTGGCTCTGCGAGCAGACGGGATTCGCTATGGGGCAGGTTCATGAGCGCTTCACGTGCGGCTTTGGCTAGCTCGACCACGGTGGCAAATCGATTGTCGGGGTCTTTGGCCATGCCGGTTGCTATCACGGCGTCGAGCTCTCCGGGGATGCTTGGTTTCGAGTTAGATGGTTGTGGCGGCGGGGTGTTGAGGTGGGCTGCCACCAGGCTGGCCATGTTGGTGCCGGCGAAAGGTGGTTGCCCGGTGAGGCATTCGTACAGGACGCAGGCCAATGCGTAGATGTCGGCGCGGGCGTCATCGGGCTGGCCACTCATCCGCTCGGGAGCCATGTAGTGGAAAGTGCCGATGGCGTTGCCAGTGCCGGTCATGCGGGTGTCATCGGCGGCCTGGGCGATTCCGAAATCGATGAGGTAAGCGAAGTCGTCTTCGTCGAGAAGGATGTTCGATGGCTTCACATCGCGGTGTACTAATCCCGCGCGGTGCGCGGAGTTGAGGGCTTTCGCGACTTGTTCAACGATGCGGACCGCTCGGGCGGGCTCGATAGGGCCGCTGACCAGCACGGAATGAAGGTCTCGGCCGCGGATGAGGCGCATGTCCACATACAGCCGGCCATCGATTTCACCGTAGTCGTGGATCGGAATGACGTGGGGGTTGTCGATACGGGCGGCGCTGTGGGCTTCGCGGCGGAACCGCAATTGAAATTTTGCATCATCGGAGAAGTGCGCGGGCAGCACCTTGATCGCCACAACGCGGTCGGTTCGGGTGTCATGAGCACGCCACACCTCGCCCATGCCGCCGCGACCCAGCAACTCGATCAGGCGATAGCGTCCGAACGGGGTTCCTTCGCCGACCTCCAAGTCAGTCCCTCCACAGTCACCGGGATCTCCCGGAATTTGACCTTAGACGTCGTATGGGCAGTGCTCTAGGCGCATCGCTAACTCGCATCCAGGTCGCTGCAGACGGTTGCTCGGCCGAATGCTTATGGTGGGCCGGTGGAAGGGATGCCGTTCGGTCGTTATCGCCTCATCGGGCCGTTGGTGCGCAGATTCAATCCTCGTTGCCGACGCGGTCGGTAAAGGATGCGGCTATCGCTTCGCCGAGCCGACTGGCCGACGCAGGCGCACCCGGCTCCTAAAACACTGCCGAAGAAGTCGGAGCGCTAGTGCTACAGCAAATTTCAACTAGAGCATGTACGGGGTAATGAGAACAATGTTTGACCGGCGCGAGGTGAGCAAGGGATCGAAAACTGATTTGCACGCCGCCGCCTACACCATCACGGTCGGCGGCGGTGCGACGGACGTTGACGTTGATGTCATGGCCGTACTTCTCGACAGCTCCGGCAGGGTGCGCAGCGACGACGCCCTTGTCTTTTTCAACAACAGAAGAGCCGCAGGGGTGGCGTTGGTGTCCGACCAAAGCATCTCGGTCTCTCTGGCGGATGTGCCCGCCGACGTCCATCGAGTACTCATTGCGGCCAGTGCAGAAGCCCAAGGTAAACGCTTCGGCCAGGTGCCTGCACTGCACGTCGACGTCTACGGCGGCTCCGACCGCATCATTTTCCGGCCGCCTTCCCTCACAAACGAATCGGTACTGCAGCTGGTCGCTTTGTATCGGCGCGGCGGCCGGTGGCGCCTCGATTCGATCGGGCAAGGCTACGCAGGGGGGCTGGCTTCCTTTGCTACAGACTTCGGCGTCACAGTCGACACGCCCAGTGCTCCAAGCGCTCAAAATGATCAACCGCCAGCGCCACCCGTGCCAGCGACACCGACGGTGCAGCCGCCGCCGGAACACGAGCAGCTCGACGCCAGAGACGAGAACTTATTCGGTTCTACCGATGCGGTAGAACCGAACCGCGCCGGGACTCATACTCGGACGGCGACTGCCGCGTTAGGAGCTTTGGTCCCCCCAAGAACACCGATGACGGGTGAAAAAAGCTCTCGCGCGCGAAGATTAGGCGGAAGGCGGCCGGCTCTGATCGTCGGGAGCCTCATCGGCACAGTGATGTTGATCGTAGTGATTGGCCAGACCGGCCGCACCGATTCGGCGAGCACCACGGTGTCGCCCTTGCCCACAACGTTTTTCGGCACGACGCCCGCCTTTTCGACCCCGATCGCAGCTCCCCCGGCCTCGTCTCCCACTTCGACGTCGCACGAGATCAGCCCGGCCCCCCAGCCACAACCTGGCGATGCCTCAGCCGCGCTAGCGAAGCTTGCCACGCTGCCGATCAAGGGGCGTGCACCTAAGACCGGATATGACCGCGACCAGTTCGGTCCGGCGTGGACCGACGACACGACGGTGGACTACGGGCATAACGGCTGCGACACCCGCAACGACATTTTGCGGCGAGACCTCGTCGCGGTGGAGATCAAACCGGGCACGAATGGCTGCACAGTGCTTGCCGGCATCTTGCATGATCCCTACACGGACACGACCGTCGAGTTCCACCGCAGCCCTGGCTCATCATCGCAAATACAGATCGACCACATCGTCGCGTTATCGGACGCGTGGCAGAAAGGGGCGCAACAGTGGGACGCGAACCAACGGCGCGCCTTCGCTAACGACCCGATCAATTTGCAAGCCACCATCGGCTCGGTCAACGAACAGAAGAATGACGGCGACGCCGCAACGTGGTTGCCTCCCAACAAGTCCTACCGATGCACCTTCGTTTCCCGCATTGTCAACGTGAAGACCCTGTACGGGCTTTGGGTGACGCAGGCCGAGCACGACGCGATCGCGCAGATCCTCACCAATTGCGGTGCGACCGCCGCAACACCAACGCCATCACCGCCCACGGTGGCGTCTCCTCCGTCCGAGAGCGTCTCCGAAACTGTTTCACCGCCACCACCGCGATCGCCATCGCCATCGCCGTCGCCGTCGCCATCGGAGACGGTGCCCACCAACGGGTCGTCTGTGTACTACCCGAACTGCGCTGCGGTGAAGGCTGCCGGTGCAGCGCCGCTGCACGCCGGGGAGCCCGGTTATCGCCGGGGACTCGACCGCGACGGTGACGGAATCGCCTGCGAAAAGTGAGCCCAGCGAAGTAACAACGGGGCAACACAGCCTGCACCACCACCCACACCACAACGGGTTGAGCTGTGCCCGTCGTCCCGCAGCGCCGCTACGGATTGCTTAACCGTCGATCGAATTTGCCGGCGCACCAGGCGACCGTTGCGCGGTCTGCAAAAGCTCACGCATACGTGAAAAGATTGCACCAACTGCAAAGCGCCGGCGGTCGAAGCTCACCAATCGACTTTAGGAAGATACTGCGGGCAGTAGTAGGTGATTGCGGTCTTAACGAAGAAAAACGCTTCCTTGCTTCCCGGAGGGACTACGTACCAAAAATCTCCGTTTGCCTCCTGCCGAACGGTACTTCCCATCGAGATCCCGTCGCAGATGTTATGCCCCAGCCTCACGGTGCTTTCCGGCGAGCCGCTGTACCACTGGCCCGCAGCCAACGCACTTAGGAATTGTTGGTCGTGAGCGGTGATATCCGCCGCCGCTACGGGCATGGTGGTGACCAACCCGGCAGAAACCAACATCAGCAGCATAACGGGCACACGCAGGCTTGCCACTGAAATCCCCCCGGTCGAAAACCTCAAGGAAACGATGCTGAATCCTATCCAAGTGAACCAGCACTGCGGCGATCGCGGCAATCGTGGAGTCGACCAAGACGCCAGGCCCGTGTCGGCTCCGGTTGAATTCTGAGCAGCCTGCTCCGGTCGAAAAGTGAGCAGGTTTACGGGGTTGAGTCTGTGTAGTGGCCGGGGACATCCCTGACACGTTGTTGTCAGGACATCGCTGACACTACTTTCGGTGGTGCGGTTTCGG
>NZ_JBVAXG010000019.1:0-30428 GCF_055419245.1 Mycobacterium sp. IDUB_37
CCATCGACCCCATCTCCCTGGGCCTCGGCGGCACCATCGGACCGATCAGCACCCCCACCATCACCATCGACCCCATCCCACTGGACCTCTTGGGCAGCGTCGGGCCCATCGACATCTCCGCGATCGCCACCGACCCGATCTCCCTGATCCTCGGCGGCACCATCGGCCCGATCGACACCTCCACTATCACCATCGACCCGATCTCCCTGGGCCTCGGCGGCATCGTCGGACCGATCAACATCGACCCCATCACCATCGCGCCGATCCCACTCGGCATCGACGGATTCATCGGCCCGATCTACACCCCGCAGATCGACATTCTGTTGCCGCTGGGCATCGGCGGCACCATCGGACCCATCGTCACCTCGCAGATCGACATTCTGGCTTTCCCACTCGGGATCACCGGAAACGTGGGCCCGATCAACACCCCCACCATCGAGATTCCGGCATTCCCGGTGAACCTGGGCGGAATCCTCGGCCCGATCAGCACCCCTACCATCGAGATTCCGGCATTCCTGCTCGATCTAGACGGAGCCCTCGGCCCGATCATCACCTCCGCCATCGAAATTCCGGCATTCCCCCTGGTCATCGACGGGACCGTCGGACCGATCTCGGTAACCATCCTCGGATTCTCGCTACCGCAGATAGACCTGAACTCGACCATCGGCCCGTCCTCGGGCTTCTTCAACAGCGGACTGGGCGGCGAATCGGGATTCTTCAACAATGGCGCCGGCAATTCGGGCGTCGGAAACGTCGGCGAGCTGATCTCCGGGTTCTTCAACACCAGCAGCCTCAACCTCGGCTTCGGCAACGTCGGTGAGCTGAACTTCGGCTTGGGCAACATCGGCGGCGCCAACTTTGGCTTCGCCAACATCGGGGACGGCAACTTCGGCTTCGCCAACTCAGGTCTTCCGTCGGCGGCAGCGGCCGGCCTCGGCAACCTGGGCTTTGGCAACTCCGGCAATTTCAACACCGGTATCGCCAACTTCGGTGCCTCCAACTTCGGGATCGGCAACACCGGCAACGGCAATATCGGAATCGGGCTCACCGGCAACAACCAAGTCGGCATCGGCGCCCTGAACACCGGCACCGACAATCTGGGCCTGTTCAACTCCGGCTCCGGGAACACCGGAATCGGCAACTCAGGTCACGGCAACATCGGCCTGTTCAATTCCGGCAGTGCCAACCACGGCATATTCAACGCCGGTCGGGGCAGCTTGGGCCTGGGAAACACCAGAGATTTCACCGCCGGCCTGTTCAACACCAGCAACATCATTGCCGACGCCTTGAACACCCCGAACTTCGTCGCACTGCTGCCGGGACTCAGCCCGGGCGCGGGCCAACTGAACTTCCCGGGCTCCGTCGGCCCCATCTTCATCTCGCCGATCAACATCGCCGAATTCCCGCTCGATTTCGCCGGCAACCTCGGACCCATCATCGTCCCGCCCATCACCATCGCCGCTTTCCCGCTGGACCTCGTCGGCACCATCGGCGATATCGTGGTCCCGCCGATCACCATTCCTGCGTTCCCGCTCGACCTCACCACCGGCACCATCGGACCCATCGGCGTCCCGCCGATCACCATCCTGCCGTTGCCGGTGGAGATCGGCGGGACCATCGGCCCCATCGTCGTAGCGCCGATCGAGATACTTCCCTTCCCACTGGACCTGGGCGGCGGCATCGGGCCGATCGTCATTCCACCCATCAACATCGACTCGCTCCCGCTGGACCTCGACGGCGCCATCGGAACCATCACCATCCCGCCGATCACCGTCAACCCGTTCCCGCTGGACATCGACGGCACCATCGGAACCATCACCATCCCGCCGATCAACATCGACGCGATACCGCTGAGCATCGACGCCACCATCGGAACCATCACCATCCCGCCGATCAACATCCTGGCCTTCCCGCTGAGCATCGACGGCGCCGTTGGCGAAATCACCATCCCGCCCATCAACATCGATGCGATACCGCTGAGCATCGACGCCACCATCGGAACCATCACCGTCCCGCCCATCAACATCGCCGCATTCCCGCTGGACGTCGGGGGCGTTGTCGGCCCCTTCGCCATCGCGCCTGTCGGCATCAACCCGTTCGTCATCGGCCCGCCGGACGGCATCACCGGCACCGTCGGCGGCATCGTCATCCCGTCCCTCACCATCAACCAATTCAGCACCGGCCCCATCGGCGGCATGGTCGGCCCGATCACACTCGACCCCATCGGCATTCAGCTCAACGCCACCGGCAGCATCGGCACAATCGGCCTCCTCGGCTCCATTCCCAATTTCACCCTGGACATCGGCCCCCTTGGGTTAGGCAGCGGCAACGTCGGCCCCATTGACTTCAGCGGCCTCGCCCTTACTCAAGAAGCACCGTTCACCTTGACCGCCACGGGCAGCGTCTCCGATATCACCATCCCGGCCTTCGGCATCGCCCTCAACCCGATCACCTTCGGCCCCATCACCACCCAAGAATTCGGCATCGCGCCATTCGACCTGTTCATCAACCCGATCACGGTCGGGCCCATCTCTACGCAATCCATCGGACTGGCCGCGATTCCGCTCAACATCCTCGGCTCGATCGGACCAATCACCACCTCCGCGATCACCATCGACCCCATCCCCCTGGACCTTCTGGGCACCATCGGGCCGATCACCACCTCCGCGATCACCATCGACCCCATCCCCCTGGACCTCCTGGGCACCATCGGACCCATCGTCACCCCCACCATCACCATCGACCCCATCTCACTGGGCCTCGGCGGCACGATCGGACCCATCAACACCCCCCCCATCACCATCGACCCCATCCCGCTGGGCCTCGGCGGCATCATCGGACCCATCGTCACCCCGACCATCACGATCGAGCCCATCCCGCTGGGCCTCGGCGGCATGGTCGGACCGATCAGCTTCGACCCCATCAGCATCGCGCCGATACCACTCGGTATCGACGCCACCATCGGCCCGATCTACACTCCGCAGATCGCGATCGCGGCTCTGCCGCTGAGCATCACCGGCACGGTCGGCCCCATCGTCACCCCGCAAATCGACATCCTGCCCTTCCCGCTCGCACTCGGCGGAATCATCGGCCCGATCAGCACATCCACCATCGAGATTTCGGCGTTCCCGCTGAGCCTCGGCGGACCCATCGGACCGATCAGCACACCGACGATCGAGATTTCGGCCTTCCCCTTGAGCCTCGGCGGACCGATCGGACCGATCAGCACCCCAACCATCACCATTGACCAGTTCCCGCTATTCCTCGGCGGAGGCGCCGGCCCGATCAACATCAACATCGCCCTTGACATCTTCGGCTTCTCGCCAAGTCTGGCCGTCCCGAGTTTGGGCTTCGGGAACATCAGTGCCCTGTTCTCGGGAATTAGTAACGTCGGCCACCTCAACTTCGGCTTCGGCAACGTCGGTGACAACAACTTCGGCGGCGGGAACCTGGGCAGCGGCAACTTCGGCCTGGGCAACCTTGGCGGCGCCAACTTCGGCTTCGCCAATATCGGTGACGGCAACCTCGGCTTCGCCAACTCAGGCTTGCCGTCGGCCGCCGGCCTGGGCAACCAGGGATTCGGCAACACCGGCAACTTCAACGCGGGCATCGCCAATTTCGGTCTCTCCAATATCGGCATCGGCAACACTGGCAACGGCAATATCGGCATCGGCCTCACCGGCAACAACCAAATCGGCATCGGTGGCCTGAATACCGGCATCGGCAACCTGGGCCTGTTCAACTCGGGCACCGGAAACGTCGGCATCGGCAACTCGGGTCAAAACAACGTCGGCCTGTTCAACTCCGGCAGTTCCAACACCGGAATATTCAACGCGGGCGTGGCCAGCTTGGGCCTGGGGAACGCCGGGGATTTCACCACCGGCCTGTTCAGCACCGGCACCGGCGACATCGGCGCCTTCATCACCGGGAACTTCATCAATGTGGTGCCCGGGCTCGGCGCCCCGTTGGAACTGGGCCTGGGCCTCCGCGTTGATCCTTTCCCGCTGACGCTCGACGGCAGCCTCGGCCCCATCGTCGTCTCGCCGATCACCATCGGCGCATTCCCGGTCGACCTCGCCGGCAACATCGGCCCGATCGTCGTGCCGCCGATCACCATCGCCGCATTCCCGCTGGACCTGACCGCCCCCGTCGGTCCCATCGTCATCCCGCCGATCACCATCGCCGGGTTCCCGCTCGCCATCACCGGCACCGTAGGCCCGATCGCCGTTCCGTCGCTCGACATCCTGCCGTTGCCGGTGGACATCGGCGGCACCATCGGCCCCATCGTCATAGCGCCGATCGAGATACTTCCCTTCCCCGTGGACCTGGGCGGCAGTGTAGGGCCGATCGTCACTCCTCCGATCAACATCAACGCCCTACCGTTGGCCCTCGACGGCTATATCGGAGAGATCACCGTCCCGTCCCTCACCATCAACGCCATACCGCTGGCCATCGACGGCGCCGTGGGGCAGATCACCGTGCCGCCCATCAACATCGCAGCCTTCCCGCTCAGCATCGACGGCACCATCGGAACCATTACGGTGCCGCCCATCAACATCCTGCCGTTCCCGCTGACCATCGACGGCAGCGTCGGCGAAATCACCATCCAGCCAATCAACATCACGGCGTTCCCGCTGGACCTCGACGCCGCCATCGGAACCATCACCATCCCGCCCATCAACATCGCCGCATTCCCGCTCGGCCCCATCACCGGCGGGGTCGGGCCCCTGGCCATCGCGCCGCTGGCCATCAACCCGTTCGTCATTGGCCCCCTGGACGGCATCACCGGCACCGTCGGCGGCGTCATCATCCCGTCCATCACCATCAACCAATTCAGCACCGGGCCAATCGGCGGCACCATTGGCCCGATCGGAATCGATCCCATCGATTTGGAACTCGGGATCACCGGCAGCATCGGCACCATCGGCATCGACGGCACCATTCCCGAATTCCATTTATTCATCGGTCGCGTCGGACTCGAAAGCGGCTACATCGGCCCCATTGACGTTTCCGGGCTTTCGCTCACTCAAGCGTCACCGCTGAACCTGACCCTTACCGGCAGCACCACCGACATCACCATCCCGCAGTTCGGCTTCGCGCTCAACCCGATCACGATCGGCCCCATCACCACCCAGGAATTTGGTATCGCGCCATTCGACCTGTTCATCAATCCGATCACGGTCGGGTCCATCGCTTCGCAATCCATCGGATCGGCCGCGATTCCGCTCGACCTCCTCGGCTCGATCGGACCGATCGTCACCCCCGCCATCACCATCGACCCCATCCCCCTGGACCTCCTGGGCAGCGTCGGACCCATCATCACCCCCACCATCACCATCAACCCCTTCCCGCTGGGCCTCGGCGGCACCATCGGCCCCATCGTCACCCCCACCATCACCATCAACCCCATCCCGCTGGGCCTCGGCGGCACCGTGGGTCCCATCGTCACCCCCACCATCACCATCGATCCCATCCCGCTGGGCCTCCTCGGCAATGTCGGACCGATCATCACCCCCACCATCACCATCGACCCCATCCCGCTGGGCCTAGCCGGCATTGTCGGGCCGATCAACATCGACCCCATCACCATCGCGCCGATACCGCTCGGCATCGACGCCACCATCGGCCCGATCTACACCCCGCAGATTGAGATCGCGGCGTTGCCGCTGAGCATCGACGGCACGATCGGGCCCATCGTCACCCCGCAGATCGACATTGTGTCGTTCCCGCTCTCGATCGGCGGAAACGTCGGCCCCATCGTCACCCCGACCATCGAGATTCCGGTGTTCCCCCTGCACCTGGGTGGAACGATCGGCCCGATCGTCACCCCGCCGATCAACGTTCTCGAGTTCCCCATCAGCCTGGGCGGATACCTCGGCCCGATCACCACCCCGCCGATCAACGTTCTCGAATTCCCGCTATACCTCAGCGGAAGCTTGGGTCCGCTCGACATCAACGTCCTCGGCTTCTCGGTGGGCCCGATAATCCCGAACTTGATCGCCGAATTCAGCAACATCGGCCACCTCAACTTCGGCCTCGGCAACGTCGGCGACACCAACTTCGGCTTCGGGAACCTGGGCAGCGGCGACTTCGGCCTGGGCAACATCGGCAACGCGAACATCGGCTTCGCCAACATCGGCGACCACAACCTCGGCTTCGCCAACTCAGGTTTGCCGTCGGCAGCAGGCCTGGGCAACCGGGGCTTCGGCAACACCGGCAACTTCAACGCCGGTTTCGCCAACTTCGGTGCCTCCAACATCGGGATCGGCAACACCGGCACCGGAAATATTGGCATCGGCCTCACCGGCAATAACCAATTCGGCATCGGCGAACTCAACACCGGCACCGGCAACCTGGGTCTGTTCAACTCGGGCACCGCAAACATCGGCATCGGCAACTCGGGTCAGTACAACACAGGCCTGTTCAACTCCGGCACTAACAACATCGGGATATTCAACGCCGGCGTGAGCAGCTCGGGCCTGGGGAACGCCGGCGATTTCATCAGCGGCCTTTTCAACACCGGCAACACCCAGTCCGGCGCCCTGATCACCGCGAACCTCAACACCGGGCAGTCGGGATTCGTCCTACAACCGGGCCCGGTGACACTCCCTGGGTTCGTCGGCCCCATCGTCGTTTCGCCGATCAACATCGACGCGTTCCCGCTGGACCTTGCCGGCCTTATCGGCCCGATCATCGTCGAGCCCATCGATATCCTGCCGTTCCCGCTGGACCTGGCCGGCACGCTCGGCCCGATCGTGATTCCGTCGATCACCATCGCCTCGTTCCCGCTGGCACTCACCGGCACCATCGGCCCCATCGCTGTGCCGCCGATCAACATCGCAGCGTTCCCGCTGGCACTCGGCGGCGACGCCGGCCCCATCGTCATTTCGCCGATCGAAATACTTCCGTTCCCTGTGGACTTGGGCGGCAGCATCGGGCCGATCGTCACTCCATCCATCAACATCGACGCGATACCGCTGGACATCGACGGCTTCGTCGGAGAGATCACCATCGCGCCCATCACCATCGACCCGTTCCCGCTGAACATCGACGGCAGCATTGGAGCCATCACCGTCCCGCCGATCAACATCGCGGCGTTCCCGCTGGACATCGACGGCACCATCGGAGCCATCACCGTCCCGCCCATCAACATCCTTCAATTCCCGCTGAGCATCGACGGCGCGGTCGGCGAGATCACCATCCCGCCCATCAACATCGCGGCATTCCCGCTGCAGATCGACGCGGCCATCGGAGCCATCACGATCCAGCCCATCAACATCCTTCCGTTCCCCCTCGACCTCGGCGGCAACATCGGGCCCTTCAGCATCGGGCCCGTCACCATCAACCCATTCGTCATCGGTCCCCCGGACGGAATTACCGGCACCGTCGGCGGGATCATCTTCCCGTCCATCACCATCAACCAACTCAGCACCGGCCCGCTCGGCGGCGCGATCGGCCCCATCGCAATTGAACCCATCGGCCTCGAGCTCAACCTGACCGGCGGCATCGGCACCATCGACGTCAACGGCATCATTCCCCAATTCCCGATAAAGCTTGGGTCCCCCGTCGTCACCGGCCCCGGAGGCAACCCGGGCCACGCCGGCCCCATTGACGTCTCCGGCCTCTCCATCACTCAAAATTCACCGCTCAACCTGACGGCCACAGGCACCATCGCCAATATCTCGATTCCCGCATTCGGCTTCGCGCTCAACCCGATCACGATCGGCCCCATCACCACTCAAGCATTCGGCCTCCAGCCCTTCGGCTTGCACATCGATCCGATCACGGTTGGAGGTATCACCACTCAATCCATCGAATTCCCGGCAATTCCCCTCGACATCCTCGGCTCGATCGGACCGATCAGCACCCCCACCATCACCATCGACCCCATCCCTCTGGACCTGCTGGGCAACATCGGACCCATCGTCACTCCGACTATCACCATCGACCCGCTACCCCTGGGCCTGCTGGGCACCGTCGGACCCATCGTCACCCCCACCATCACCATCGACCCCATTCCTCTGGATCTGCTGGGCAACATCGGACCCATCATTACTCCGACTATCACCATCGACCCGCTGGCCCTGGGCCTGCTGGGCAACATCGGACCCATCACCACTCCCACCATCACCATCGACCCCATCCCCCTGGGTTTTGGCGGCGCCATCGGCCCCATCAACATCGACCCGATCACCATTTCCTCGATACCGCTCGGCCTCGACGGCACCATCGGCCCGATCTCCACCCCGCAGATCGAGATCGCCCCGTTGCCGCTGAGCATCAACGGCACGATCGGCCCCATCGTCACACCGCAGATCGACATTCTGGCGTTCCCGCTCTCGATCGGCGGAGACATCGGCCCGATCGTCACACCCACCATCGAGATTTCAGCGGTCCCCGTCAGACTCGGCGGACCCATCGGCCCGATCAGCACCCCCCCCATCGAGATTTCCGCGTTCGGCATAAACCTCGGCGGACTCGTCGGCCCGATCCTCACCCCAACCATCACCGTTCCCCAGTTCCCCTTCAACTTGGGCGGAACCGTCGGCCCGATCAACGTCGACCTGGGCTCCCCGGGTCTGATCGTCCCGAGTTTGAGCTTCGGAGCCCTCAACGTCGGCAGCCTCAACTTCGGCTTGGGCAACATCGGTGATAACAACATCGGCTTCGGGAACTTCGGCAACGGCAACTTCGGCTTCGCCAACTCAGGTGTGCTTGCGGCAGCAGGCCTCGGCAACCAGGGCTTCGGCAACACCGGCAACTTCAACGCCGGCATCGCCAACTTCGGTGACTCCAACATCGGCGTCGGCAACACCGGCAACGGCAATATCGGCATCGGCCTCACCGGCAACAACCAAATCGGCATCGGCGCACTCAACACCGGCAACGCCAACCTGGGCCTGTTCAACTCCGGCACCGGAAACATCGGCATCGGCAACTCGGGTCAAAACAACACCGGCCTGTTCAACTCCGGCAGTAACAACAACGGAATATTCAACTCCGGCCTGGCGAACTCCGGCCTGGGGAACGCCGGAGAGTTCACCGCCGGCCTGTTCAACACCGGGAACTTCACCACCGGCCTGCCGGGGCTGAACGCGACGGGGGAGCTGGGCTATGGCTTTTCCGTCGATGTTTTCCCGCTGGCGCTCGGCGGCACCCTCGGCCCCATCGTCATCCCGCCGATCACCATCGCCGCATTCCCCGCGGACCTCACCGGCGCCCTCGGCCCGATCGTCGTGCCGCCGATCACCATCGCCGCATTCCCCGTGGACCTCACCGGCCCCGTCGGACCCATCGTGGTCCCGCCGCTCACCATCGCCGCGTTCCCGCTGCAACTCGCCGGCACCGTCGGCCCGATCGCCGTTCCGCCGCTCAATATTCTGCCGTTCCCGCTGGCCCTCGGCGGCGAAATCGGCCCCATCGTCGTGGCGCCGATCGAGATACTTCCCTTCCCGCTGGCCCTCGGCGGCAGCGTGGGGCCGATCGTCACTCCACCCATCAACATCGACGCGATACCGCTGGACATCAACGGCCTGGTCGGCGAGATCACCGTCCCACCCATCAATATCGCGGCTTTCCCGCTGGGCATCAACGGCACCGTCGGCGGCATCAGTATTCAGCCGATCAACATCATGCCGTTCCCACTCGGCATCGACGGCACCACCGGAACGATCACCGTCCCGCCCATCACCATCCTGCCGTTCCCGCTGGGCATCGACGGCACCGTCGGCGGAATCCATATTCAGCCGATCAGCATCCTGCCGTTCCCACTGGACATCGACGGCTCCCTCGGAACCATCACGATCCCGCCCATCACCATCCCCGAAATCCCGCTGGGCATCGACGGCACCATCGGCCCCTTCACGATCGCGCCGCTGGCCATCAACCCAATCGTCATCGGCCCCCCGGACGGCATCACCGGCAATGTCGGCGGCCTCTTCGTCCCGTCCATCACGATCAACCAGATCAGCACCGGCCCGCTTGGCGGCGTCGTCGCGCCCATCACGATCACTCCGCTTGACCTGAAATTGGCGATCACCGGAAACATCGGCTCCATCGGCCTCGACGGCACTGTTCCCAAATTCGACACATACGCCGGGGGCTTCTGGGGCACCGGCTCCGTCGGCCCCATTGACTTCTCCCAACTTGCCATCACTCAAGACGCACCGCTCAACCTGACCGTAATGGGCGGTAGCACCCCGATCACCATCTCGGGGTTTGGCCTGGCGCTCGACCCGATCACGATCGGCCCGATCACTACCCAGGAATTCAGCATTGCGCCATTCGGCCTACACATCGATCCGATCACGATCGGATCCTTCAGCACCCAGCCCATCGAATTGCCCGCGATTCCGCTCAATATTCTCGGCTCGGTCGGGCCGATCACCACCCCCGCCATCACCATCGACCCCATCCCCCTGGGCCTTCTGGGCGCCATCGGACCCTTCACCACCTCCGCCATCAACATCGACCCCATCCCGCTGGGCTTCGGCGGCATGATCGGCCCGATCATTACCCCCACCATCACCATCGACCCCATCCCGCTGGGCTTCGGCGGCACCATCGGACCGATCATCACCCCCACCATCAACATCGACCCCATCCCGCTCGGCTTCGGCGGCATGATCGGCCCGATCATTACCCCCACCATCACCATCGACCCCATCCCCCTGGGCCTCGGCGGCACCATCGGACCGATCAACATCGACCCCATCACCATCGCGCCGATACCGCTCGGCATCGACGGCGTCATCGGCCCGATCACCACCCCGCAGATCGCAATTCCGGCGTTCCCGCTGGGCATCAACGGAAGCGTCGGACCCATCGTCACCCCGCAGATCGACCTCCTGCCGTTCCCACTCGGGATCAACGGGAACGTCGGCCCGATCGTCACCCCGACCATTGAGATTCCGGTGTTCCCTCTGGGCCTGGGCGCAACGCTCGGCCCGATCACCACGCCGCAGATCACCCTCTTCGAGATCCCCCTCGGCCTGCGCGGAACCCTGGGCCCGATCATCACCCCGCCGATCTCCGTTCTCGCGTTCCCAGTGCTCCTCGGTGGAAGCGTCGGCCCGATCGACATCAACCTCTTCGGAATTTTGCTGTGATCTCGTGCTCGACCATCAGCCATTCCTCGCGCCTTTCAACCTGGCCGACCTCCTTACGAGAGGCATCAGGCCCTAGGTGGCCGCTGATGTAGGGGTCGTCGGCGGGAATAGACGTCGTGGTTATTCAAGTGTCGATTTGCGAGATATCAACAAACGAGCCTCCGACGACGACGGCTTGAGCAGCATAAACTTGCTCTGTGGGTGGCACAATTTGAAACCGAGTTACAAAAGGGCCCAAGCCATCGGAAATTTGGCCGTCTAAATGCAGAAGATACGAATATGCCAGCAATCCGGAGTATTCCATCCACGTATTTACGGTGTCGCCGGATCCACTGACGCCGGGCGCAGGCTGGGCGGCTCCGGATCGGGCCCGACAACCAAAGCGATGCTTCGCTCGCGGCCCTCGGCGCGCAGAACTCCCCGGCCCGCATTCCACTAATGGACGTATGCCTAATGAAGTCGCTGATCACCCTTACAGATGCGGACGCTGACAAAGCTCGTTGAGGCATCTTCGTGAAGCCAGAGCACGGCGAGTGCCGACGTGGCGCCGCCGCATGCCGAAATCGGCCTTGGCCTGGCCATAATTTCGTAAATCGACCTAGAGTCTGGCCGTGACCAGGCATAAAATTCTCGCCAGCGTCCGCGGGGGGCGCCACGTCATTCCATTGTGGGATCGGGGCCGTCCTTATGAGTTTTATTGTCGTTTCGCCTGAGTTCTTGTCTGGTGCGGCTGGGGAGTTGGCAGCAATTCAGTCCGGAATCGGCGTCTCTAACAATCTGGCGGGGCCGGCCATATCCGATATCACGGCGGCAGCAGCGGACGAAGTTTCGGTGCGGGTGGCGGGGATGTTCGGGACGTTTGCCCGTGAGTATGAGGCGTTGAGTGCGCAGGCGGCGGTTTTTCATGACGGGTTTGTGCGGTCGTTGGCGTCTGGGGGTGCTGGGTATGGGTTTGCTGAGGCGGTGAATGTGTCTGCGGCGCAGACGCTGGAGCAGGATGTGTTGGCGATTATCAATGCGCCGTTCGTCTCCCTGTTCGGGCGTGGGTTGCTCGGGGATGGGACGCATGCGAGCGCGCCGGGCGGTGCTGGTGGCGATGGTGGGTTGTTGTTCGGTAGTGGTGGTGCGGGTGCGGCGGGGGCACCGGGGCAGGTCGGCGGGGCTGGTGGCGCGGCGGGTTTGATCGGGAATGGGGGTGCTGGGGGTGCCGGTGGTGTGGGTGGTGGGGCCGGGGGCGCCGGTGGGGCGGGCGGGTGGTTGTTCGGGACGGGCGGGACCGGCGGTATTGGTGGGCTGAGTGGTGTAGGGCCGGGCGGCGCCGGGGGTAGTGGGGGCAGGGCTGGTTTTGTGTTCGGTGCCGGTGGTGTCGGCGGCGCCGGCGGCTCGGGGACTCCCGGGACGGGTAGCACGCCGGCGGGTGCTGGCGGCGATGGCGGGGCGGGCGGGGCGGGCGGGTTGTTCTCACCGGGCGGGGCGGGCGGTCATGGTGGTTTCGGTGGAGTGGGGGCAGCGGGTGTGTCCGGGGGCCTGTTGGGCGGGTCCGGGGGTACTGGCGGGCCGGGCGGTACCGGCGGGCCCGGCGGACAGAGCGCGTTGTTGTTCCTGCCGGGCGGGCCTGGCGGGCTCGGCGGCCACGGCGGCGCCGGCGGGGTGGGTGGTGACGGCGGGGATGCGATCGTCTTGGGGACCCCGGGTACCGGTGGTGATGGCGGCGACGGCGGGCTTCCGGGACAGGGCGGGACCGGCGGGCCTCGGCAGTTGTTCAGTTTCGGTGCAGGTGCGCCGGGCGGGCTGGGCACCGGGGGTGCGGGCGGGCACGGCGGTGCTGGCGGGGCCGGTGTGGCCGGTACTGACGCCGCGGCGGGATCGGGTGCGGTGGGCGGCACCGGTACGGCCGGCGGCGTGGGCGGTAACGGCGGGATCGGCGGCGGGGCCGGGAACAGCCAGGGTGTGGGCGGCGCCGGTGGGGCGGGTGGGGCCGGCGGTTCAGGCGGGGCCGGCGGGTCGGGCGCCAACGCGGTCGGCAGCGGAGTGGCCGGCCAGACCGGCGGGCAGGGCGGCACCGGCGGGGCGGGCGGTAACGGCGGTGTCGGCGGGGCCGGCTCGACCGGCGGAGCGACGGGTCAGGCCGGCGCCGGCGGCGGCGGTGGGGCTGGCGGCACTGGCGGCAACGGCTCGGATAACACCGCGGTGGCCGCGGCCGGGGCGATCGGCGGCACCGGCGGTCACGGCGGGGCCGGTGGTGCGGGCGGGGCCGGCGGGGCGGCCGGGGCCGGTATCGGCGGTGTGGCTGGTGTCGCGGGTGTCGGCGGGCAGGGCGGTAACGGCGGGAACGGGGCGGCCGGCGGCGACGGTGTCACCGGCGGCAACGGCGCTAGCAGCGGTGCGGCCGGGCAGGCCGGCAGTGCCGGTGGTGCGGGCGGCAAGGGCGGTAACGCCGGGGCGGGCGGCAGCGGGTCGGTCGCGGGTAAGGCGGGGACGGCCGGTAACGGCGGTACCGGCGGCGAGGGCGGTGACGGCGGTGACGGCGCCGACAACACCGGTACCGCGGCGCCGGGTGTGATCGGCGGCACCGGCGGTAAGGGTGGGGCCGGCGGTCAGGGTGGGGCCGGTGGTGCCGCGGGTGCGGCGCTGGGCGGCACGTTCGGCAAGTTCGGTGTGGGGGGCGGCGGCGGTGACGGCGGCGCGGGTGGGGCCGGTGCGCAGGGCGGGACTGGTCTTGACGCGTCGAGTACGGGTGTGGCTGGGCAGGGCGGCGGTAAAGGCGGCACCGGTGGCGCCGGCGGGGACGCCGGCTTCGGCGGGGCGGGTTTGACGGCCGGGAAAGCGGGGACGGCCGGCGATGGTGGCGCTGGCGGTAGCGGCGGGGACGGCGGGGACGGCGCGGCCAACACCAGCAAAGCGGCGGCCGGCGCGCAGGGCGGCACCGGCGGGGCCGGCGGGTCCGGCGGCACCGGCGGGACCGGCGGGGCGGCCGGGGCCACCAACGGCGGCACGGCCGGCATCCAGGGCGTCGGCGGGGACGGCGGGACAGGCGGTGCCGGCGGCGGCGGCGGCACTGGCGGCAACGGTGTCAATGCCACCGGCAGCGGTGTGGCCGGCCAGGCCGGCGGCCAGGGCGGCACCGGCGGGGCCGGTGGCGCAGCTGGAGCCGCCGGTGCGGGTTCGACGGCCGGGGCGGCCGGGACCTCTGGTGACGGCGGGGTCGGCGGCCTCGGCGGCAACGGCGGTAAAGGCGCGGCCAACACCGCGATCGCGGCGACGGGCGGCACCGGCGGCATCGGTGGGGCCGGCGGGGCCGGCGGCCAGGGCGGCACCGGCGGGGCCGCGGGGGCGGCCAACGGCGGGACCGCCGGAAACCAGGGCGCCGGCGGGACCGGCGGGACCGGTGGTGGCGGCGGAACCGGCGGCAACGGCGGAACCGGTGTCAACGGGACGGGCAGCGGCGGGAGCGGCCAAGACGCCGGCGCCGGCGGGGCCGGCGGGGTCGGCGGTGACGCGGGCATGGGTGGCATCGGCTTCACCAACGGGGCGGCGGGCACCGCTGGTGACGGCGGCACCGGCGGTGCGGGCGGTACCGGAGGTAAAGGCGCGGCCAACACCGACACCGCGGCGGTCGGGGCCATCGGCGGTACTGGCGGCACCGGCGGGGCCGGCGGCCAAGGTGGGGCCGGCGGTTTGGCCGGGGCCACCAACGGCGGTACTGCCGGCATCCAGGGCGGCGGCGGGGCCGGCGGTACCGGCGGTGTCGGCGGCACCGGCGGCCAGGGCGGCCTGGGCAACGACGGATCCGGCAGCGCCGGCGCTGGACAGGCCGGCAGCCAGGGCGGGACCGGCGGACAGGGCGGAGCCGCAGGCCTCGGTGGCGCCGGTAGCACCGCCGGCGCAGCGGGCACCGCCGGTAACGGCGGTGCCGGCGGCCTCGGCGGTACCGGAGGTAAAGGCGCGGCCAACACCAGCGGCGCGGCGGCCGGGGCCATCGGCGGCACCGGCGGCACCGGCGGGGCCGGCGGCCAGGGCGGCACCGGCGGGGCGGCCGGCAACACTAACGGCGGCATCGCCGGTGTCCAGGGCGGTGGCGGGGCGGGCGGTCTCGGCGGCCAAGGCGGGTCCGGTGGCACCGGCGGCACGGGTGTCAACGGGTCCGGCAGCGGTGTGGCCGGCCAGGCCGGCGGTAAAGGCGGGACCGGCGGGACCGGCGGCGGCGCCGGCCTGGGCGGTATCGGCTCCATCGGGGGTAAGGCGGGTACCGCCGGTGACGGCGGCGCCGGCGGTCTCGGCGGTAACGGCGGTGACGGCGCGGACAACACCACCATCGCCGCCAGCGGGCAGCAAGGCGGAACCGGCGGCGCCGGTGGCAACGCCGGCCAAGGCGGCGCGGGCGGGGCCGCCGGGGCCATCAACGGCGGCACCGCCGGCACCGTAGGTGTCGGCGGCCAGGGCGGCACCGGCGGAACCGGCGGCAACGGCGGAACCGGCGGCGACGGCACCGGCAGCGGCAGCGTGTTGATACCGGGTGCCAACGGCGGCCAGGGTGGTTCCGGCGGCAACGGCGGTAACGCCGGTCTGGGCGGTACCGGATCGGTCATCGGTGAGGAAGGCGCTGCAGGTAACGGCGGGGCGGGCGGTGCCGGCGGTAACGGCGGCGATGGCGCCGACAACCTCACCACCGCCGCGGCCGGCAAGACCGGTGCCAGTGGCGGTAAAGGCGGCACCGGCGGCACCGGCGGCACCGGCGGGCTGGCCGGCAACGCATTCGGCGGCACCGCCGCCAGCCAGGGCGCCGGCGGTAACGGCGGTAACGGCGGCACCGGCGGCACCGGCGGACAAGGCGGGGTTGGCGCCAACGGCGTCGGCAGTGCCGGGGCAGGACAAACCGGCGCCCGAGGCGGGGCGGGCGGAACCGGCGGCGACGCCGGCCTGGGTGGTCTGGGTTCGGTCACCGGGGCCGCGGGCACCGCCGGCGACGGGGGTCTCGGCGGAACCGGCGGCACCGGCGGCAAAGGCGCCGCTAACACCAGCATCGCCACCGCGGGTGCCGCCGGCGGTGTCGGCGGCCTCGGCGGGGGCGGCGGCACCGGCGGCATCGGTGGGGCGGCCGGTAACGCCAACGGCGGCACCGCGGGCACCCAAGGCGTCGGCGGAGCGGGCGGCACCGGCGGCACCGGCGGCCAGGGCGGCACCGGCGGCACCGGCGCCGCGGGTGTCGGCAGCGCGGGACAAGGCCAAGCCGGCGGCCAAGGCGGCACCGGCGGTGGTGGCGGGGCAGCCGGCAATGGCGGGCTCGGCTCGGCCACCGGCGCTACCGGGACCGCGGGCAACGGCGGCACCGGCGGCAAGGGCGGCAACGGGGGAACGGGTGCGGCCAACACCGACACCGCCGTCACCGGCGCTACCGGCGGCACCGGCGGCCAAGGCGGACAAGCGGGAGCCGGCGGCGACGGCGGCGCAGCAGGGGCCGCCAACGGCGGCACCCTTGGCATCCAGGGCGCCGGCGGCCAAGGCGGCACCGGCGGTGCAGGGGGCCAAGGCGGCCAAGGCGGCCAGGGCGCCGCCGGCACCGGCAGCGCCGGGCAAGGACAGGCCGGTGGCCAAGGCGGCACCGGCGGCCAAGGCGGGGCTGCCGGGCTCGCCGGCACCGGCTCCACCGCCGGCACCGCAGGAACTGCAGGCAACGGCGGCCTGGGTGGTAAAGGCGGAACCGGCGGCACCGGCGCGGCCAACACCGACACCGCCGCGACCGGCGCTACCGGCGGCACCGGCGGCCTCGGTGGAGCCGCCGGACAAGGCGGCACCGGCGGCGCAGCCGGCAACGCCAACGGCGGAACCACCGGCACCCAAGGCGCCGGCGGCACCGGCGGCACCGGCGGCACCGGCGGCCAAGGCGGACAAGGCGGCACCGGAAACAACGGCATCGGCAGCGCCGGGCAAGGACAGACCGGTGGCCAAGGCGGCACCGGCGGTCAAGGCGGCGACGCCGGCCTCGGCGGCCTCGGATCCACCACCGGCGCCATCGGCAAAGCCGGCACCGGCGGCACCGGCGGCACAGGTGGCATCGGCGGCAACGGCGCCGCCAACACCAGCATCGCGCCCACCAGCGCCACCGGCGGCACTGGCGGCACCGCAGGCAGCGGCGGCCAAGGCGGCATCGGGGGCGCCGCCGGCAACCCCAACGGCGGCACCACCGGGACTCAAGGCGCCGGCGGCACCGGTGGCACCGGTGGCACCGGCGGCCAAGGCGGCCAAGGCGGCCAAGGCACCACCAACGGCACCGGAAAAGGAACAGCCGCCGGCGCCGGCGGAACCGGCGGCCAGGGCGGCAATGCCGGCACCGGCGGAACCGGATCTACCAAGGGCGCCTCGGGGACCTCCGGCAACGGCGGCACCGGCGGAACCGGCGGAACTGGCGGAACTGGTGCTGATAACACCACCACCGCCGCGACCGGACAGCTCGGCGGTGCAGGCGGCACCGGCGGCAGCGGTGGCTCCGGCGGCAACGGCGGTACGGCCGGGACCGCATTCGGCGGCACCAGCGGCGTCCAGGGCGCTGGCGGCGCCGGCGGTACCGGCGGCAACGGTGGCAACGGCGGTCAGGGCGGCGCGGGCACCATCGGAATCGGCAGCGGCAACGCCGGCACCGCCGGCGCCCAAGGCGGCGCAGGGGGCACCGGCGGCAATGCCGGAGTCGGCGGCAACGGGTCTGTTCAGGGCGCCGCAGGCACCGCAGGTAACGGCGGAAACGGCGGCCTCGGTGGCAACGGCGGCAACGGCGCCGACAACACCACCACCGCTGCAGCCGGCGCGAAAGGAGCAACCGGCGGCGCCGGCGGAAACGGCGGCCAAGGCGGCACCGCCGGTGCAGCCGGCAACGCCAACGGCGGCACCGCAGGCACCCAAGGAGCCGGCGGACAAGGCGGCAAGGGCGGCACCGGCGGCACCGGCGCAGCCGGCGGCAACGGCACCGCCGGATCGGGCAGCGGCGCCACCGGACAAGGGGGCGGACAAGGCGGCGACGGCGGACAGGGCGGCGACGCCGGCCTCGGCGGCACCGGGGCCACCACCGGCGCAGCAGGAACTGCCGGCAACGGCGGCCTCGGCGGCAAAGGCGGAAACGGCGGCACCGGCGCCAACAACACCAACACCGCCGCCGCCGGTATAACCGGCGACACCGGCGGCACCGGCGGCGCAGGCGGCCAAGGCGGCACCGGCGGTAACGCCGGCGGTGCCAACGGCGGCACCGCCGGTGCTCAAGGCGCCGGCGGTAGCGGCGGTAACGGCGGTAACGGCGGCCAAGGGGCCCAGGGTGGCATCGGCAGCGTCGGCACCGGCAACACCGGCGCCGGCACCGCCGGTGCCCAAGGCGGCACCGGCGGCCAGGGCGGCGACGCCGGACTCGGCGGCACCGGATCCACCACCGGCACAGCAGGAACCGCCGGCAACGGCGGCGTCGGCGGCCAAGGCGGCACCGGCGGCCAAGGCGCAGACAACAACGCTCCCGTCCTCTTCACCAATCCCGGCGGCACCGGCGGCACCGGCGGCGCAGGCGGCCAAGGCGGCACCGGCGGCGCAGCCGGTAACGCCAACGGCGGCACCACCGGCAGCCAAGGCGCCGGCGGCATAGGCGGCACCGGCGGCCAGGGCGGCCAAGGCGGCACCGGCGGCACCGGCATCAGTTACGTAGGCAGCGGCGTTGCCGGAGATGCCGGCGGCGCCGGCGGAACCGGCGGCCAAGGCGGCGACGCCGGCGCCGGCGGCGCCGGATCCACCACTGGCGCCACCGGCGCAGCCGGCAACGGCGGCACCGGCGGAACCGGCGGCAACGGCGGCAACGGCTCCGCAAGCACCGCGCCCGGCGGAACCGGCGGCACCGGCGGCGACGCCGGTGCAGGCGGTGCGGGCGGCGCAGCCGGCAACGCCAACGGCGGCACCGCAGGCACTCAAGGCGTCGGCGGCACCGGCGGCACCGGCGGAACCGGCGGCACCGGCGGCACCGGCAGTAACGGATCCGACGGCGCAACCAGCGGCATAGCCGGCCAACCCGGCTCCCAGGGCGGCAACGGCGGCACCGGTGGTGCCGCGGGCATCGGCGGCACCGGATCCACCAACGGCAAAGCCGGCACCGCTGGCAACGGCGGCGCCGGCGGCAACGGCGGCACCGGCGGCAACGGCGCCGACAACACGACCCCAGCCGGCGCCGGCAGCACCGGCTTCGCCGGCGGCACCGGCGCCACCGGCGGCAACGGCGGCGCCGGCGGCGCGGCCGGCAAAGCCAACGGCGGCACGGCAGGCAGCCAAGGCGCCGGCGGCAACGGTGGCGCCGGCGGCACCGGCGGCACCGGTGGCCAGGGCGGCACCGGTACCGCCGTAACTTCCAGCGGCGCTACCGGCACCACCGGCGCCACCGGCGGCCAGGGCGGCCAGGGCGGCAGCGGAGGCCTGGGCGGCACCGGATCAACCAACGGCATCGCCGGCGCCGCCGGCAACGGCGGCAACGGTGGCCAAGGCGGCACCGGAGGCAACGGCGCCGCCAACACCGACACCGTCGCCACCGGCGCCACCGGCGCCACCGGCGGCACCGGCGGCCAAGGTGGCACCGGAGGCAGCGGCGGCTTGGCCGGAGTCTTCGGTAGCACCGCCGGCGTCCAGGGCGCAGGTGGCAGCGGAGGCAACGGCGGCATCGGCGGCACCGGAGGCCAGGGCGGCATCAGTAGCAACAGTGTCGCCGGCGGGCAAGGTGGTACCGGCGGCAGCGGTGGTGTATCCGGCGCTGGCGGCACCGGATCCAGCCAGGGCGCTTCGGGTAATGGCGGAGCGGGCGGCACCGGCGGAACCGGCGGCGCCGGAGTGACCGGCGCCGACACCGCCGTGCAAGGCGCAACCGGCGGCAAAGGTGGAAGCGGCGGCATCGGCGGCACCGGCGGCACCGGCGGGCTCGCCGGACCTGGCGGCACCCAGGGCGCCGGCGGCAACGGCGGCAACGGCGGCGCCGGAGGGAATGGAGGCCAGGGCGGCAGCGCCCCGGCAGGAACCGGACTATTCGGCGGCCAAGGCGGCAACGGCGGCACCGGCGGCAACGCCGGCGTGGGCGGCACCGGATCCACCACCGGCACGGACGGCACCGCCGGCGCCGGCGGCAACGGCGGAAACGGCGGAACCGGCGGAGTAGGTGCCACCACAGCAGCCGGCGGAGCCGGCGGCAACGGCGGAACCGGCGGCAACGGCGGAACCGCCAGTTCCACTAACGGCGGCATCGGCGGCACCGGCGGCAAAGGCGGCAACGCCGGCAACGGCGGCGATGGCGCCGGCGGGGGCGGCGGCGGAACCGGGGGCAACGGCGGCACCGGCGGCATCGGCGGCAACGGCAGTACCAGCGGCAACGGCGGCGACGGCGGCAACGCCGGGCGCGGCGGCAACGGCACGACATTCGCCCTAGGGTTTAACCTTTCCGCTGGCGACGGCGGAGCGGGGGGCACCGGCGGAGACGGCGGAACTGCCGGCTTCGGGACTATCGGGTCTAGGGGCGGGAACGCAGGACTCGGTGGCGACGGCGGCAAGGGCGGCGCCGGGACGGACGGGTATCTCAACCCAAGTTCTGGTGCAGCTGCTACCGCCGGAGGCGCCGGAGGCGCCGGAGGCGCCGGAGGAAACGGAGGAAACGGAACCGGATCACCCGTGTCTATGGCCGGCAATGGGGGCAAAGCGGGCTCCGGCGGAGCCGGCGGAGTCGGCGGATCCATTGTCGTCGCTTCAGGCTCCTACTCCGGCGGCATAGTCAGTGGGGCGCTCGACGGTGGCACCGGAGGCCACGGCGGTGTTGGGGGCGCCGGTGGCAACTCAGGCCTGAACGGCGTCGGCGGGGTAGCGGGTCAAGGTGGGAACGGCGGCGATGGCGCCACCGGCGGCGTTGGTGGCAACGGCGCCGCCATCGGGTCCTCAACCCAAGGCGGGTCTGGCGGACATGGCGGGTCCGCCGGTGACGCCGGTATCGGTGGCTCCAGTGGCTCTGTAACAGGCAACGGCGGAAACGGCGGGGGCGGCGGAAACGGCGGGGCCGGCGGGGCCGGCGGCAACAGCGGGAGCAGCGCAAAGGCCGGCAGCGGAGGCAATGGCGGTGCCTCCACCGATGGCGGAAACGGCGGCACCGGCGGAAACAACGGCGGCGTGGGTGGTTTTGGCGGATACGGCGGCACCGGCGGTGACGGCGGCATTGCCGGTCAGGGCCAGAAGGCAGTTACCGCGCCCTTCGGGGGACAAGCGGGCCAACCAGGCGACGATCCTACGGGCCCCACCGGCGGAAGCGGCGGTTCGGGCGGTTCGGCCGGCACCGGCGGGACGAGCACTTAACCTCTATCCCGGCGAGGCGGATGAGGCGGTGCCTGCAGCGCCAGCTGATCGTGACGGCCATCGACATGGCGGTGGCCGCCTACGTTGCCCACTGAGAGGTCTGGCGAGATCAAGAAATTCCAAGCGGGTCATCGATTTCCGACCGCAGCACCCACACTGCAGCGGGTCATATTCCATACCGACCGCGGAAGTATGGATACCGCTAACGTGGTCGCCACACTATGCCGGAAGTCGCAGATTTGGCGGTCAATCGGCCGGGTCAGATCGTGTTTCGACAACGCCGCCGCGTAGGCGTTCTTCTCCCCGCTGGATTGGGAAGTGCTGTCTCTCAAAAGCTTCCGTGATGAAATCCACGCGCTGGCCGTGCTCATCGACTGGTGCTCCGCCCGCTACAAACCAACGCCGGCATAGAGCCGCGGACGTGCTCTCGCCCGTCAACTACGAAATCAAGCAATCCAAGACCAAGCTCCAAGCGGCATAGGGCCCTCCACGATTTACGGGGAACCACAGTTGCTCTGTAAGCGAACGAACAAGGCTGACCGCGCGTGCTTCGGGCTTAGGATTCCGCTGTTTGGGTGCGGAGTTCGCTTCGTTGGAACAGGGCGCGTAATGGGTCGGTTAAGCATGGCGCGTCGGTGCGAATACCAGCGTCTCGTTGCGGTGTTCGACTCGTATGTGAACCGGGCGGGTGGACCAGTCGGTTGTGGCCCGGATTCCGCACGGGACCTGACCTTGCTATCCGACTGGGCCGACGATCGGAAATAGTTTCGCTTTCGGGGGGTAGACGTGTTTTCGAGCGCTTGCGGAGTTATTGCTGTGTGCGGGTGGCTTATTGGGTTCGAGTTTTGAGGTTGTTGCAGGATCTGCTGAGGTTTTGGTGTAGCGGGTTTGGTGGTGGGCAGAGTCTGTTGCGGGTGAGCTGTGTCATGGCGATGAGTGCATTGTTGTGAGGTCGCGTCTAGTCAGTGCTGGCCGCTGGGGTGTTGGTGAGGCGAGATCGTTTAGGCGGCGGGATGTTTGGTTGCGATGGCCGGTTATTGCATGTTGGTTTTTGCATCGGTTGGGATGTGCACTGGGCTGGTCGTGCGCTGTTACTGCAGCCGTTGTTTGCTGGGCGCGTCGGTTTCGGGGACTCCGGAGTGGGGGGGTTGAGCGTCGCGGATGCCGGCATTGCGCTGTGGGGTGGCGGTGTCGCCCGTGGCCATAGTTTCGCTATTTGACCTGGAATGTGGTCGCGACCAGGAATAAAATTTTCGCCAGCGTCCACGGGGGGCGCCCACGTTATTCAGCGGGATCGGGGCCTTCCTTATGAGTTTTGCATTTGTTTCGCCTGAGTTTTTGTCTGGTGCGGCTGGGGAGTTGGCTGTAATTCAGTCGGGAATCGGCGTGGTTAATAGTCATGCCGGCCCGGCGATCACGCGGGTGGTGTCTGCTGCCGCTGATGAGGTGTCGGCGGGTATTGCGGAGCTCTTCGGTGCGCATGGGCGGGCCTTTGAAGTGGTCAGTGGGCAGGCGGCGGTGTTTCATGACGGGTTTGTGCGGTCGTTGGTGTCTGGGGGTGCTGGGTATGGGTTTGCTGAGGCGGTGAATGTGTCTGCGGCGCAGACGGTGGAGCAGGATGTGTTGGCTGTTATCAATGCGCCGTTCGTCTCGCTTTTCGGGCGTGGGTTGTTCGGGGATGGGACGCATGCGAGCGCGCCGGGTGGTGCTGGTGGCGATGGGGGGTTGTTGTTCGGTAGTGGTGGTGCGGGTGCGGCGGGGGCGCCGGGGCAGGTTGGTGGGGCTGGTGGTGCGGCGGGGTTGATCGGCAATGGCGGTGCTGGGGGTGCTGGTGGTGTGGGTGGTGGGACCGGGGGTGCGGGCGGGGCGGGTGGGTGGTTGTTGGGGACGGGCGGGACGGGCGGTCTGGGTGGGGTGGGCGGCCTCGGGCCCGGCGGTACCGGGGGCGCGGGTGGGCGTGCCGGGTGGTTGTTCGGTGCCGGCGGTATCGGCGGTGGCGGCGGTACCGGGACCGCGGGGGTGGGCGCCACGTCTGGAGGCGCTGGCGGTAATGGCGGGGCCGGCGGTGCGGGTGGGTTGTTCTCACCGGGCGGGGCGGGCGGCCACGGCGGTTTCGGTGGGGCCGGGGCGGCGGGTGTGTCCGGGGGCGTGTTGGGCGGGACCGGCAGTGCCGGCGGGGCTGGCGGCAACGGCGGGGCCGGGGGGCAGAGTGCGTTGTTGTTCCTGCCGGGCGGGCCCGGCGGGACGGGCGGTGTCGGCGGCGCCGGCGGTGTGGGCGGTGACGGCGGGGATGCGATCGTGCTGGGCACCCCTGGTACCGGCGGTGATGGCGGCAATGGTGGTGCGCCGGGGCAGGGTGGGGTGGGCGGGACCCGGCAATTCCTGAGTTTCGGTGCGGGCGCACCCGGCGGGTCGGGCACCGGCGGTGCGGGCGGCCAAGGCGGTACGGGCGGGGCCGGCTCGGTCGGCACGGACGCCGCCGCGGGGTCGGGCATGGTGGGTGGCACCGGGACCGCCGGCGGCACCGGAGGTAACGGCGGGGCCGGCGGCGGGTCAGGCAACACCCAGGGTGTGGGCGGGGCCGGTGGGGCCGGTGGGGCCGGCGGCGTCGGCGGGGCCGGCGGGTCGGGTGCTAACGCGGTCGGCAGCGGCGTGGCCGGCCAAGCCGGCGGGCAGGGCGGTACCGGTGGCGCGGGCGGGGACGGCGGGACCGGCGGGGCCGGCTCGACGGGAGGGGCGACGGGCCAGGCCGGGGCCGGCGGGGCCGGTGGGGCCGGCGGTACCGGCGGCAACGGCTCCGATAACACCGCGGTGGCCAAGGCCGGGGCGATCGGCGGGACCGGCGGCCACGGCGGGGCCGGCGGTGCGGGCGGGGCCGGCGGGGCGGCCGGTACCGGCACGGGTGGTGTGGCCGGTGTGGCCGGTGTCGGCGGGCAGGGCGGTAACGGGGGCACCGGCGCGGCCGGCGGGGACGGTGTCACCGGCGGCAACGGCGCCAGTGGCGGCGCGGCCGGAGAGACCGGCGGTACCGGTGGTGCCGGCGGCAAGGGCGGTAATGCCGGCGCGGGCGGTGCCGGCTCCACCGCGGGCAAAGCCGGTACGGCCGGTGACGGCGGGACCGGCGGTGCCGGCGGCATCGGCGGTAACGGGGCGGCGAACACCACCACCGCGGCCCCTGGGGTGATCGGCGGCACCGGCGGCAAAGGCGGTGCCGGCGGCCAGGGCGGCGCCGGTGGCGCAGCGGGTGCCGCCCTGGGCGGTACCGCCGGCAAGTTCGGGGTTGGTGGTGACGGCGGTGACGGCGGCCTCGGTGGGGCCGGCGCGCAGGGCGGGACCGGTCTTGACGCCTCGAGTACCGGAGTGGCCGGTCAATCCGGTGGTAAAGGCGGCACCGGTGGGGCCGGCGGAGACGCCGGCTTCGGCGGAGCCGGGTTGACTGCCGGGAAAGCGGGGGCAGCCGGCGACGGCGGTGCCGGCGGCAAGGGCGGTAGCGGCGGGGACGGCGCGGCCAATACGACGATCGCGGCGGCCGGCGCCCAGGGCGGCACCGGCGGGGACGGCGGGTCCGGCGGCACCGGCGGGACCGGCGGGGCGGCTGGAGCCGCCAACGGCGGCACCGCGGGTATTCAGGGCGACGGCGGGGACGGCGGACACGGCGGGGACGGCGGCGACGGCGGCACCGGCGGCCACGGTGTCAACGGCACCGGGAGCGGTGTGGCCGGGCAGGCCGGCGGCGTCGGCGGGACCGGCGGACGGGGTGGCGCGGCCGGGGCCGCCGGTATCGGCTCGACGGACGGGGCGGCCGGGATCGCTGGTGACGGCGGGACCGGCGGCATCGGCGGTAACGGCGGTAAAGGCGCGGCCACCACCGCAACAGTGGGGGCCGGCGCACTGGGTGCTACCGGCGGCACTGGCGGGGCCGGCGGCCAGGGTGGCACCGGCGGGGCGGCCGGTGCCACCAACGGCGGGACCGCCGGAACCCAGGGCGGCGGCGGGGCCGGCGGCAACGGCGGCGGCGGCGGGGCCGGCGGGGTCGGCGGGAAAGGCATCGACGGGACAGGCAGCGCCGGCGTCGGCCAAGCCGGTGGACAGGGCGGGGCCGGCGGTGCCGGCGGTGACGCCGGCGCCGGCGGTGCCGGTACCACGAGCGGGACGGCGGGAACGGCCGGTGACGGCGGTACCGGCGGGCAGGGTGGGTTGGGCGGCAACGGTGCGGCCAACACCGACACCGCGGGCGCCGGCGATGTGGGTGGGACTGGCGGTGTCGGTGGGGCCGGCGGTCAAGGCGGCACCGGGGGTGCTGCCGGTGCTACCAATGGCGGTACCGCCGGCATGCAGGGCGGCGGCGGCGCCGGCGGCACCGGTGGTGTCGGCGGGGCCGGCGGACAGGGCGGGACCGGTGACGACGGGACCGGCAGCGCCGGAACCGGCCAAGCCGGCGGACAGGGCGGGACGGGTGGCGCCGGCGGCGCCGCCGGGACCGGCGGTACCGGCACCACGACCGGGGCGGCGGGCACCGCCGGCAACGGCGGGGTCGGCGGCACCGGCGGGCTGGGAGGCAACGGTGCGGCCAACAGCAGCGGCGCAGCGGCCGGCGCCGTCGGCGGGACCGGCGGTACCGGCGGGGCCGGCGGCCAGGGCGGCACCGGCGGCGCCGCGGGGGCCGCTAACGGCGGCACCGTCGGTGTCCAGGGCGGCGGCGGGACGGGCGGCATCGGCGGGCAGGGCGGGACCGGTGGTACCGGCGGGACCGGTGTCAACGGGTCCGGCAGCGGGGTGGCGGGCCAAGCCGGCGGCAAAGGTGGGATCGGCGGGACCGGCGGGGCCGCCGGCGCGGGCGGGGTCGGTGCCATGGCCGGGTCCGCGGGCACCGCCGGCGACGGCGGCGCAGGCGGCACCGGCGGTAACGGCGGCGACGGCGCCGACAACACCACCATCGCCTCAGACGGGCAGCAAGGTGGAACCGGCGGCGCCGGCGGCAACGGCGGCCAGGGCGGCGCCGGCGGGGCCGCCGGCAACATCAACGGCGGCACCGCCGGCACCGTGGGCGTCGGCGGCCAAGGTGGGACCGGCGGCAACGGCGGCGACGGCGCCACCGGTGGCGACGGCGTCGCCTCCGGCAGCGTCTTGGTCCCGGGCGCCAACGGCGGCCAGGGCGGCTCCGGCGGCAACGGCGGCGACGCCGGGCTCGGCGGTGCCGGATCGGTCATTGGCGAGGAAGGCGCTGCCGGCAACGGCGGCGCGGGCGGTTCCGGCGGTAACGGCGGCGACGGCGCCGACAACCTCATCACCGCTGCCGCCGGCAAGACCGGCGCCAGTGGCGGCACCGGCGGCGCCGGCGGCACCGGCGGCACCGGCGGGCTGGCCGGTAATGCCTTCGGCGGCACTGCCGGCACCCAAGGTGTCGGCGGTAACGGCGGTAACGGCGGCACCGGCGGCACCGGCGGCCAGGGCGGGGTCGGCGCCAACGGCACCGGCAATGCCGGGGCAGGCCAAACCGGCGCCCAAGGCGGCGCTGGTGGAACCGGCGGCGACGCCGGCCAGGGCGGTCTGGGTTCAGTCACCGGCGCGGCCGGCACCGCCGGCGACGGCGGGATGGGCGGGATCGGCGGCACCGGCGGCAAAGGCGCCGCCAACACCAGCACCGCCACCGCGGGTGCCACCGGCGGTGGCGGCGGCCTCGGCGGGGCCGGCGGCACCGGCGGGGTCGGCGGGGCCGCCGGTAACGCCAACGGCGGCACCGCCGGCACCCAAGGCGGCGGCGGCACCGGCGGCACCGGCGGCCAAGGGGGGCAAGGCGGCACCGGCGGCACCGGTACCGCCGGTATCGGCAGCGCCGCCCAAGGCCAAGCCGGCGGTCAAGGCGGATCCGGCGGCACCGGCGGGAACGCCGGCAACGGCGGCACCGGCTCCACCACCGGCAGCACCGGAACAGCCGGCAACGGCGGCACCGGCGGCAAAGGCGGCACCGGCGGTGCAGGCTCGGCCAACACCGACACCGCCCTCACCGGCGATACCGGCGGCACCGGCGGCACCGGCGGCAACGGCGGACAAGGCGGCGACGGCGGCGCGGCCGGTAACGCCCTCGGCGGCACCGCCGGCATCCTTGGCGTCGGCGGAGCCGGCGGCACCGGCGGTGTCGGCGGCGGCGGCGGGCAGGGCGGCCAAGGTGCGGCTGGCACTGGCAGCGCCGGACAAGGCCTCACCGGCGGACAAGGCGGCACCGGCGGACAAGGCGGCGACGCCGGCGCCGGCGGCACCGGCTCGGTCACCGGCACCGCAGGAACCGCCGGCAATGGCGGCGCCGGTGGTAAAGGCGGCACTGGCGGTGCGGGCTCGGCCAACACCGACACCGTGCTCACCGGCGATCCCGGCGGGACCGGCGGCACCGGCGGGGCGGGCGGACAGGGTGGCACCGGCGGCGCGGCCGGCAACGCTAACGGCGGCACCACCGGCAGCCAAGGAGCCGGCGGCACCGGCGGCACCGGCGGCAGCGGTGGCCAAGGTGGCCAGGGCGGAACTGGCAATGACGGTCTCGGCAGCGCCGCGGCCGGACAAGCCGGCGGCATCGGCGGGACCGGCGGGACCGGCGGGGACGCCGGTCTCGGCGGCGCTGGATCAACTACCGGCACCATTGGCAAAGCTGGCAACGGTGGCACCGGAGGCGCCGGCGGCACCGGCGGTGCGGGCGCCGCCAACACCGACATCGCGATCACCAGCGCCACGGGCGGGACCGGCGGCAGCGGGGGTAGCGGCGGGCAAGGCGGTACCGGCGGGGCTGCCGGTAATGCTCTGGGCGGTACCACCGGTCTCCAAGGTGTCGGCGGCACCGGTGGTGGCGGCGGTGTCGGCGGGCAGGGCGGCCAAGGTGGGGACGGCGTCACCGCCGCTACCGGAAAAGGAACAGCCGCGGGCGCCGGCGGCACCGGCGGCCAAGGCGGCAACGCCGGTATCGGCGGTGACGGATCCGCGAAGGGCGCCTCGGGCACTTCCGGCAACGGCGGCACCGGAGGCACGGGCGGCGACGGCGGCGACGGCGCCGACAACGCCACCACCGCAGCGGCCGGAAAGACCGGCGCTGCCGGCGGCACCGGCGGCAATGGCGGCAAAGGCGGCAACGGCGGTACCGCGGGGGCCGCTTTCGGTGGCACCACGGGCAGCCAAGGCGCCGGCGGCAACGGCGGCACCGGCGGCAACGGTGGCAACGGTGGCCAAGGCGGCGCGGGCAGCAGCGGAGTAGGCAGCGGCAACGCCGGCGGCGCGGGCGCGCAGGGCGGCGCGGGCGGTATCGGCGGCAACGCCGGTGGCGGCGGCAACGGCTCGGTCACGGGCGCCACTGGCACAGCAGGCAACGGCGGCAACGGCGGCCAAGGCGGCACCGGCGGCAACGGCGCCGCCAACACCACCACCGCCGCCCCCGGCGCCATGGGAGCAACCGGCGGCACCGGCG
The DNA here is from genome assembly GCF_055419245.1 of Mycobacterium sp. IDUB_37. Taxonomy (NCBI): domain Bacteria; kingdom Bacillati; phylum Actinomycetota; class Actinomycetes; order Mycobacteriales; family Mycobacteriaceae; genus Mycobacterium; species Mycobacterium sp. IDUB_37. The sequence goes on from NZ_JBVAXG010000019.1 coordinate 28,903, forward strand.
GTAATGGCGGCCAAGGCGGCACCGGCGGGGCGGCCGGCAACGCCTTCAGCGGCACCGCAGGCACTCAAGGCGCCGGCGGCCAAGGTGGTAACGGTGGCCAGGGGGGCACCGGTGCCGCTGGTGGTAACGGCGGCACCCAATCCGGCAGCGGCACCGCCGGACAAGCCGGCGGGCAAGGCGGAGCCGGCGGAAAAGGCGGCGACGCCGGCGCCGGCGGCACCGGATCCACTACGGGCAGCGCAGGAACCGCCGGCAACGGCGGCGCGGGCGGCAAGGGCGGCAACGGCAGCGCCGGCACCACCAACACCGACACCGCTACCACCGGCGACACCGGCGGCACCGGCGGCGACGGTGGAAACGGCGGCCAGGGCGGCACCGGCGGAAACGCCGGTAACACGAACGGCGGCACCGCCGGTGTCCAAGGCGCTGGCGGTAACGGGGGTAATGGCGGTACCGGCGGCCAAGGCGGCCAGGGCGGCACCGGCAACACCGGCGCCGGCAACACCGGCGCCGGCAGCACCGGCGCCCAAGGCGGCACCGGCGGCAAAGGCGGCGACGCCGGCGTTGGCGGCACCGGATCCACCACCGGCACAGCAGGGGCTGCCGGCAATGGCGGCACCGGCGGCAAAGGCGGCACCGGCGGCCAAGGCGCCGACAACAACGCCCCCGTCGCCTCCGGCGCCAATGGCGGCACCGGAGGAAAAGGCGGAAACGGAGGTATCGGCGGCGACGGCGGCGGCGCCGGCAACGCCAACGGCGGCACCACCGGCACCCAGGGCGCCGGCGGCCTAGGCGGCACCGGCGGGCAAGGCGGCCAAGGTGCCCAAGGCGGCACCGGCTTCAACGGCACCGGCAACGGAGACAATGGAACCTTCGGCGGTAACGGAGGCACCGGAGGCAACGGCGGCGACTCCGGCGCCGGCGGCACCGGATCAGTAACCGGTGCCATCGGCGCAGCCGGCAACGGAGGCACCGGCGGAACCGGCGGCACCGGCGGCACCGGCGGCACCGGCGTCCAAGGCACGGCAAGCAGCCCCGGCGGTCAGGGAGGCAACGGCGGCAACGCCGGCAACGGCGGAACAGGCGGTGCCGCCGGTAACGCTAACGGCGGCACCGCAGGCATCCAAGGCGCCGGCGGACTAGGTGGCAACGGCGGAGCAGGAGGCGTCGGCGGCGCCGGTGTGAAGGGCGTCGACGGTGCAACCAGTGGCGCAGCCGGGCTGGCCGGCGGCCAGGGAGGGACGGGCGGAGCCGGCGGCGGCGCCGGCTTCGGCGGCACCGGATCCACCTCCGGAAAGGCCGGCACCGCCGGCAGCGGCGGAACAGGCGGAACAGGCGGCAACGGCGGCGATGGCGCCGACAACACCACGCCGTCCGCTGTCGGCGGCACCGGCGGCAACGGCGGCGCCGGCGGCGCCGGCGGGACACCCGGCGCCCGCAATGGCGGCACCACCGGGGACAACGGTACTGGTGGTGCTGGTGGTAGCGGTGGCACCGGTGGTAACGGTGGTACTGGTCAGGCCTCG
>NZ_JBVAXG010000020.1:0-4054 GCF_055419245.1 Mycobacterium sp. IDUB_37
AAATCCCACAACGCCGCCGCCGAATCCACCCCACCCGGAAAACGACACGCCATCCCCACCACCGCAACCGGCTCATCGACACGCGCCAGAAGTGCACGATTCTGCCGCTTGAGCCGTTCGATCTGCATTAACGAATCACGAAGAGCCTCGATAATTTCGGCGTTTTCAATAGCCATTCTAAAAATCTGATCCTAATTGCTGAAAATCAATTTTCAATTGCTCTTGTTGCCCCGAGCAATATTCATAAGGTCATCCAAGCTCATGCTTGCAATAGCCTCCTCTTTAGGAGCCTCCTCTTGATGTTCTGGTTGTGGTGAATCCACATCGTGTGCGATCTCGCGAAGCATCGCCAGAATCCCCGCCTCGGCAAGCCGCTTTTCGGGAATCTTCGAGATGAGACGCTGAATTTCGCTGTCTGGCACATTCCGGGTCTCGCCGATAGCGCCATTCTTCGACAACTGGTCGGAGAGATACTTAGCCAGGGCGGCCGGGGTCGGGTAGTCGAAGGCCAGCGTCGCGGGCAGGCTGAGACCGGTTTGTTGGTTGAGGCTGTTGCGTAGTTCCAGGGTCGTCAGTGAGTCGATACCGAGGTCTTTGAAGGGACGGTCGACGTCGAGGGCGGCCGGGTCCGGATGCGCCAGCACAGCGGCGGTGGCGCCGGCCACCACGGTGGTCACGGTGCGAAGTTGCTGCTCGGCGGTTTGACCGGCCAGTCGCGCCACCAATCCCCCGGGGCTGGACGTGGCGGCCTGGCGGCGACTGCTGGTCAGAGCGGACAGGATCGGGTCGAGGGCGTTATTGCGAGCCCGGCGGGCCAACGTGGCGGTGTTGACCGGACTCACCAGCAAGTTGTGCCGCTGACTGGTCAGAGCGGCGTCGAAGAGGGCTACACCCTGCTCGTTGGTGATCGCGGTGAAGCCGGTGCTGGCCAGACGAGTCACGTCGGTCGTGTTGAGGTGGGCGGTCATGCCACTGGGGCTCTGCCAATAGCCCCACGCCACGCTGGTGGCGGGGTGCTCAGAGTGATGGCGCTGGCGGGCCAGCGCGTCCAGCACTGCGTTGGCGGCCGCGTAGTTGGCCTGCCCGGGGCTGCCCAGGATGCCCGCCGCCGACGAGAACAAGACGAAAGCGGCCAGGTCGCGGTCGGCGGTCAGACGATGCAGATTCCAGGCGGCATCGGCTTTGGCGGTCAGAACGGCGTCGAGTTGCTGCGGGCTCAGATCGGCTACCAAGGCGTCATCCAGGACGCCGGCGGTGTGGATGACCGCGGTCAACGGGTGGTCGGAACCGATCCCGTCGAGCGTTGCGGCCAGCGCCGCGGGATTACTGGTGTCACACGCGGTGATGGCGACCTGAGCGCCGAGCTGAGTCAAACGTTCTTGCAGGTCGGCGGCCCCGGGGGCGTCGGGCCCGCTGCGAGACACCAGCAACAGATGCCCGACGCCATAGTCGGTGACGAGATGCTCGGCGAACATCGCGCCCAGCATTCCGGTCCCACCGGTGATCAGCACCGTGCCGTTGCGATCCAGTACCGCGGGCGGGATCAGCACGATCTTTCCGGTATGACGGGCCTGGCTCATGTCGCGGAAGGCTTGAGTCGCGTTCAGCAGGCCGTAGCTGGTGGTGGGCAGCGGCTTGAGGACCCCGGCGGCAAACATCGGCAGCAGTGCCGCCCAGGCCTTCAGCAGGGATTCGGACGCCACTTCTCCTAGGTCGTAGGCCTGGTAGTCGACGCCGGGATGGTCCGCGGCGACCTCATCGGCCTCGCGGATATCGGTCTTACCGATTTCGACGAACCTGCCCCCACGAGGTAGCAGTCGTAGCGAAGCATCCACGAAATCTCCGCGCATGCTGTCGAGCACGACGTCCATGCCCTGCCCACCGGTGGCCTCGATGAAGGTGTCGGCGAAATCCAGGGTGCGCGACGAGGCGATGTGCCCGCGGTCGACGCCTAAGGCGTTAAGTACGTGATGTTTGTTCGGATGGGCGGTGGTGAACACCTCCGCACCAAGCTGGCCGGCGATCTGGATCGCGGCCTGCCCCACACCACCGGCACCGGAGTGAATGAGCACCCGCTGCCCCGCCGACAATCCGGCAAGCTCGACCAGAGCGATGTAGGCGGTCAGGAACGTCGTCGGAACCGAGGCCGCCTGAGCGAACGACCATCCCGACGGGATGCCGACCACCGCGCGGTGGTCGGTGACAGCCGTAGTCGAGAACGCGTTGGGGAACAGACCCATGACCGCGTCACCGGGCCGGACGCCGGTGACGTCGGGGGCGGTTTCGAGGACCACCCCGGCAGCTTCAGCGCCGAGTCCCTCGTCGGAGATGGCGCCCAACGCCACCACCACGTCGTGAAAGTTCAGGCCCGCGGCCCGTACCTGGATGCGAATCTGTCCCGGGGCCAACGCCGTCGGGGGGCTGGTGGGAAGCAAGGCCAGGTTGGCCAAGTCGCCTTTGCCGGTCGTCGCCAATTGCCAGTCGGGCGCATCCGGCAGGGTCAGGCTTGAAGTGCGGGCCAAGCGAGGCACCTGGACAACACCGTTGCGCAGGGCCAGCTGGGGCTCGCCGGCTGGCGGCGTCGAGGCGATGGCCAGCAGATTGTCATTGCTGGCGGCGCTGCCGTCGGTATCGACCAAAAGGATCCGGTCGGCGTGCTCACGCTGCGCGGTGTGCATCAGTGCCCAGATTGCGGCGTGCGCCAGATCGGGGACTCCGTCGTAAACGCTGACGCTGACTGCGTGACGGGTGACGATCGTCAGCCGGGTGTCGGCGGTCTCCGGCCGGGCCAGCCAGCTCTGCAGCTGGGCCAATACGTCGCGGGTCAGGGTATGTACCCGCCGCAGTGGATCAGCCTGGTCGGCTTCTTCAGGCAGCGGCAGCGGCCAGATCACCAGGTCCGGGCACGGAGTCAACGACGCCAGGTCGGTGTCAACCACCGCGCTGGACAGGCTGGCCGGCGGCTGCCCGGGCGAATCGGACACCGACAGCCAGGTCTGTTCGAACAAGCTGTCCGCCAGCCCGGCGATCGAGGCACGCCCGCCCATCTGGTCGGGCACAGCCCGCAACGTCACCGCACCGATTGTGATCACCGGCGCGCCGGTGGGATCGGTGGCGCGCAACTCAAACGTGTCCTCGCCGGTACGGGTCAGCTGGACGCGCAGCTGGGTGGCGGCGGTGGCATACAACGTGACCCCGCTGAACACATACGGAAGCCGCAGCGACGCCGAGTCGGCCTCACCACCGCCATCCAATACCGACGCCAACGGGTGCAGAGCGGCATCGAGCAGCGCGGGGTGTATCCCGTAGCCGGCGACCTCGGTGCCAGCGGGCAAAGCCACCTCGGCATAGACGACCTCGGGTCGCTCCGGGTCGGTAGCAATCCCGCGCAGCGACCGGAACAGGCCGCCGTAGTGGTAACCCCGTTGGGCCAACCGTCCGTAGAAGTCTTCTTGGTCCAGGCCATCCACAGCCGGCACCGTCAAGGACGAGGCCTCAGCGGCGGGCTGATCAGCGCTCAACGCCCCGCTGGCGTGCAATGTCCAGCCTGCCGCCTGGTCACCGACGCGCGAGTGCACATTGAACGCTCGCCGCCCACGCTCATCGAGCGGCTGCACCACGATCTGCAGATCGGTCGCCGCATTCCCCGAGAGAATCAAGGGGGCGTGCAGGACCAGTTCATCGATCGCCGGGCAGCCGCTCAACTCACCGGCCCGCAGGATCACCTCGATGAAACCCGTCGCCGGGAACACCTTGGCGCCGTTGACCTGATGGCCGGCCAGCCAGCCCTCGCCGCGCAGTGACAGCCGACCGCTGACCATGACCTGGTCTTGGTCGGCCAACGTGGCGACCGCGCCCAGCAGCGGATGATCGGCACGGTCCAGACCAAGTCCGCCGGCGTCGCCGGTCGAGATCGGGTTCAGCCAGTAGCGGCGGTGTTCGAAGGGGTAGGTGGGTAGGTCGACGGTGTGGGCGTGGGGGTAGAGGGCTGTCCAGGAGGGGCTGTGGCCGTGGTTGTGGAGTTGGGCCAAGGTGGTGGCCAGGTTGTCCTGGT
>NZ_JBVAXG010000021.1:0-3794 GCF_055419245.1 Mycobacterium sp. IDUB_37
CGCACAGAGACAACGGTGACCTCACCACTCAACCGAGCGCAGCCACGGACTACATCCCCGCCACCGTGCAAGCACTGCTCTGGCAAGAAGGAGCCGAAGACGCACCCCGGCACAAACAAGCCAACGCCATCCGCCACTGGCTCACCACCCACCAAATAACACCAATCATGGAGTACTCCATACGCATACATGGCTTCTCAGAACTCCTCGACCCGCAGCGCCAACAATCCGCAGAGACCTAAACCAGGAACGGCGACGGTGGTGAGACACGAACTGATCGACCTCGAAATCTCTAGAAACGAGAATGCGATGGGTGAAACCGTGCGTGCGATGGGTGAAACCGTGCGATGGAGTCGATGACTGCGGCGCCCATGGCGGGGCTGCCGGTATGGCCGGAGTCTTCAATGATCTCTAGGTCGGCGCCCGGCCAGGCGTGAGCGAGTTCCCACGCGGTAAGCAGCGGTGCTGACAGGTCCAGACGTCCGTGGATCAACACTGCGGGGATTCCATGCAGACGAAGGGCGTCCCGCAGCAACTGACCGTCCTCGAGCCACGCGTGATGGGCGAAGTAGTGCGTGCAGATCCGCACGAACGCCAGTTTCGCGGCGTCGGGCTTCGCACCGTACTGACCGGGACTGCCCAGGGTTTCGTGGGAGATGACGGCGTCCTCCCACGTGCACCAATCGCGGGCAGCCTGCTCGCGCACGGCGATGTCGGGGTTCTCCATCAGCTGTCGGTAGGCCTCGACGAGGTTCCCGTCACGGTGACGCTCGGGTACCCCCGCACGAAAGCGTTCCCATTCGACCGGGAACAGCCGACGCAGACCGCCGTAGAGCCAGTCGACCTCTTGGGGCCGGGTCATGGTGACCCCGATCAGGATGATGCCGATCACCCGGTCAGGGTGACGTTGGGCGTAGGCCAGGATCAGCGTCGACGCCCAGGAGCCGCCGTAGAGCAGCCACCGGTCGACGCCCAGGTGCTCGCGTAGTGCTTCGATGTCGGCGAGCAGGTGCTCCGTGGTGTTGTGCGTCATGATCGTTGCCGGGTCACTGGCGTGAGGCGTGCTGTCACCGCATCCACGTTGGTCGAACAGCACGACCTGAAATGCCGCGGGGTCGAAACCTTTGTGGGCGCCCCGTGGCCTGCCGGATCCAGGTCCGCCGTGCACGACCAGCACCGGCCGGCCGTGTGGGTTGCCCCTGGCCTCCCAGTACATGAGGTTGCCCTGACCGACGTCGAGCAGCCCGTGGTCGTACACCTGCGGCTCAGGGAACGCTTGGTGCTCGGACACAACGGTTGACGCTACCGCCGGCCCTTGTCCCCGCCGAAGAATCGAGACAGGAAGTGATCGACCTCGAATCTCCAGAAACGAGAACGCGATGGATGGAACCGTGGCGATGACCACCATTACCACCGCACCGATCAACACGTCGTCGAGCTGGTCCATGCCTCCGGCCCGGTCCAAGCCCGCCGCGACCGCCGCTTCGACGTAACGCCGGGCGGTCTTTCTACCCACCCCGCCATCCGCAACCCGTGTGCCCGGCCAGCCACCGCTCGAAGTACCTACCCATCAACGTGGCGGGCGACAATAAATTGGTGCCGTGAGCACCTCCAGCTCTGGACTACTGTTATTGCTTAACAATATCTCCGGCGTGCTGCGCTTCTTAACAAAGGAAATTTGGTTCAATGGTCTTCTATTCGGAAGCTTTTCAGGTAATTTTTGCCCTGGGCAATGTCGGGAAACAATTTGTAGGAAACCAAGACCCTAAATTCACCGGCGAGTATTCCTGGTCCGCTCACCTCAACGCCTATTCAGATGGCAATGCCGCGATCGTGACAACTGCTAGGCGATGGGCAATTGAGAACGGAAACTTTCGCCTAGCCGGCTCGCCGTTACTCGAGTCACCACCGCGACCGAAACTAGGTATCTTAATACAAGATTACAATAATTCTGCCGATTCTCAGATGAAAGCCCTCAGGAAGCAGCTCAACCAAGACCCCAAAGTAACTCATGCGGGCCGCGTCGCTGCCGAAAACTCGGTTTGGCAAGAGCACCAGCAAGCACGAGATATAGCTTGTGACGGGCAGGCCAACAACGCCGCGCGGGCCGCAAGCATCATTGCCTGGACTATCACCACGGTTGAGCTGCTCGAACAGACAACCGGTTACGGCCCGCCGACGGACGGAGCCGAACTCATCGAGGGCTCCGAGCAGATGACGGATCTCGCCGCACTGTTGGGGCTAGCTAAACCTCACGACAGCTGGCAGGGACTGTCATCCCAGGATTACACGACGCAGTCAGCAACGGCTCAGAGTACGGCGAAATCAATGGCAACGTTGGACGGCTCGTTAGCAGAAATCGTTCAACATCAAGCCGCTTGGAACACCCACATGCGCCTCGGGTTCGGCATTGAAAAGGGGTTACTCGGTGGGGCGCTGTTAATTGAGGAATACTACAGCTGGAATGTATTCGCTCCGGAAGGCCCCGCTTTTGCGTTAAATTTCGCGCTTTGTGTTGCCTCGCTGGGTGTGACTATCGCCGTAGGCATGCTTGGCGCTCTGCTAGGCATTTCAACAAAAAGCGCGAAAGAGATAAACAATCTCACCGCCGGATACGCCGAGTGCGCCGCTGCCACCGTGCTTTCATCGGCTCCATCCATCCAAACGACCGCTCCAGTCGCCATGCAATCCACGACCGCCAGCTCCGCCGACACCACGGTTTCAAACCCCAACACCACACACTCGTCCGCCCCGCAGAGCACCCTGCCCTTCCAATCGCCAGCATCTAGCGCCCAACAGGAGCCGGGTTCGCCATCCAAAGTTGCGGCCGCCCCCACAAACTCAGATGGCGCAACCTCACCCGAACCCGCCCTGAGTCCACTAGACCCGGTGACCGCACTGGCAGGACTATCCAGTCCACTCCTGCGGCCCGCACCCGATACAACCAAGCGGGCCGATGAGACGCGAGAGCAGCAGGCGCGCTACGACCGGCCGAACACCAACTCGAGCCAACAGACCCGTCCCGAACAGACCACCGCTCACACCAACCCCACCAACGCCACCAGCTCCAACAAAACTGACGAAGCCGACACGACCGAGCACGCAAGCGGCCGCGTACCGATCGCAGTTACGATGGCGGGTCTCGTCGAGCCGGAACCAGAACTAGCAATCGAGACCGCACCTCGCCACAGCTGACGGTATCGCCGCTCACGGTCGGCGGACTAATTGCTGAACAGTTCCCGCAGCGGACGGATCTCCCTATCCAATCGGTATCGGGTGCAGGCACGGTCAACGCCATATTCCGCGTCGGCGAACACGTCGTAGCCCGGTTTCCTCTGGAACCCAACGATGACATAGAGGCGGTGCGCCACGAACTTGGGCTTGAGGCCGCCGCTGCAAAGGAACTGAGTGGCCGGACCCCTGTTGCCACCCCCACTCCGCTTGGAATTGGCGTACCCGGTACTGGCTATCCTTCGCCGTGGTCGGTCTTCACCTGGCTACCAGGCCATCCCGCCACCGCCGATAGCTGCTCCCCCTCCGATTCCTTCGCATCGGATCTGGCCGTATTCATCTTGGCCGTGCGCGCCATAGACACCCGCGCGGGGTCGAACCCTTTGTGGGCGCCCCTCGGCCTGCCAGATCTTGGTCCCTCATGCATGACCAGCACCGGCCGGCCATGAGGGTTACCCCTGGCCTCCCAGTACACGAGATTGTCCTCACCGACATCGAGCAGCCCGTGGTCGTACAGCTGCACGCTCGGGAAACCCTCGGCGGTCGGACACAACCGGCCACGC
>NZ_JBVAXG010000022.1:0-3757 GCF_055419245.1 Mycobacterium sp. IDUB_37
GGTCTCGCGGGTGTCAACGGCGGCGACGGCTATCTGGGCGGCGATGGCGGCGCCGGCGGTAACGGTGCCAGCGGCGGCAACGGTGGTAACGGCGGCGCAGCCGGCGGTGTCGGCGCGAACGCCGGGGCCAACGGCAACGGTGGCGCAGCCACCGCCGGCGGTATCGGCGGCTCAGCAGGCAACGGTGGCGCCGGGGTCAACGGCGCCTCCGGTGTCGCCGGGGTCAACGCGGGCGCAGGCCAGAACGGCGGCGACGGCGGTGCCGGCGGAAAGGGTGGCGCTGGCGGGACCGGCGGAACCGGCGGTAACGCAGGCACCGGCGGAACCGGCGGCACCGCGGGCGTCAACGCCAAGGGCGGCGACGGCGGCCTGGGCGGTAACGCCGGCACCGCAGGCACCGGCGGCCGCGGCGCCGACGGCATCACCGGCTTCATCGACGGCGGCGCCGGCGGCCTCGGCGGCAACGCCGGAGCGATCGGCACCGGCGGCGCCGGCGGCACCGGCCCACTCGGTAACGGAACCACCGCCGCCAACGGCACCGGCGCCAACGGCGCGGCCGGCGGCGCGGGCGGTAACGGTCTGGCCGGCACGGCAGGCACCAATGGCGTCAGCGCGGGCGAGAGCGGCACCAACGGCACCGCAGGCGGCAAGGGTGGCGACGGCGGGGCCGGCGGTAACGCCAGTGCTCTGGGAACCAAAGCCGGCGACGGCGGCGCCGGCGGTAAGGGCGCCGACGGCGGCAAGGGCGGCAGCGGCGTCGACGGTAGCAACGGCATCGCGACCGTCGGCGCTGGCGGCAACGGCCAAGCCGGCGGTAACGCCGGTGCCGGCGCTGATGGCGGTGCCGGCGGTAAGGGCGGCGCCGCCGGTACTGGCGATATCGCCGGCAAGTCTGGCGATGGCGGCGCGGCCGGCAACGGTGGCGCTGCCGGCATTGCGGGCAAGGGCGGCCTAGGCGCCACCGGTGCTAGCGGTCTCGCGGGTGTCAACGGCGGCGACGGCTATCTCGGTGGCGATGGCGGCGCCGGTGGCAATGGCGCCAGCGGCGGCAACGGCGGCAACGGCGGCGCAGCCGGCGGTGTCGGGGCGAACGCGGGCGCCAATGGCAACGGTGGCGCGGCCACCGCCGGCGGTATCGGCGGCGCAGCAGGCAACGGTGGCGCCGGGGTCAACGGCGCCACTGGTGTGGCCGGGGTCAATGCCGGTGCAGGCCAGGCCGGCGGCGACGGCGGCGCAGGCGGCAAGGGCGGAACCGGCGGTACCGGCGGCACCGGCGGCAACGCTGGCACCGGAGGAACCGGCGGCACCGCGGGCGTCAACGCCAAGGGCGGCGACGGCGGCCTGGGCGGTAATGCCGGCACCGCAGGCACCGGCGGCCGCGGCGCCGATGGTGTCACCGGCTTCATCGACGGCGGGGCTGGCGGCAAGGGTGGCAACGCCGGAGCGATCGGCACCGGCGGCGCAGGCGGCACCGGCCCAGCCGGTAACGGCACCACCGCCGCTAACGGTCTCGGCGCCAACGGCGCAGCCGGCGGCGCCGGCGGAAACGGCTTGGCCGGCACCGCAGGCACCAACGGTCTCAGCGCAGGCGAGAGCGGTACCAATGGCACCGCGGGCGGTAAGGGTGGCGACGGCGGGGCCGGTGGTAACGCCAGTGGTCTGGGAACCAAGGCCGGCGACGGGGGCGCCGGCGGTAAGGGCGCCGACGGCGGCAAGGGCGGCAGCGGCGTCGACGGCAGCAACGGCATCGCGACCGTCGGCGCAGGCGGCAACGGCCAAGCCGGCGGCAACGCTGGAGCCGGCGCTGACGGCGGCGCGGGCGGTAAGGGCGGCGCCGCCGGTACCGGCGATATCGCCGGCAAGGCCGGCGACGGTGGCGCGGCCGGTAACGGCGGCGCTGCAGGCATTGCGGGCAAGGGCGGCCTAGGCGCCACCGGCGCTGCGGGTGTGGCCGGAATCAACAACAACGCCGGCGGCGCCGGCGGAAACGGCGGCGCAGGCGGTAACGGCGCCAACGGCGGCAACGGCGGCAACGGCGGCGCAGCCGGCGGTCTCGGCGCCAACGCAGGCACCAACGGTAACGGCGGCGCGGCCACCGCCGGCGGAATCGGCGGCGCCGCAGGCAACGGCGGCGCAGGCGTCAACGGCGCCAACGGCGTCGCCGGAAACAACCAGTACGGCACCGGCAACGGTGGCGGCCAGGCCGGCGGCGACGGCGGTGCTGGCGGCAAGGGTGGCGCTGGCGGGACCGGAGGCACCGGCGGCAACGCGGGCACCGGCGGAACCGGCGGCACCGCGGGCGCCAACGCCCAGGGCGGCGACGGCGGCCTGGGCGGTAACGCCGGCACCGCAGGCACCGGCGGCCGCGGCGCCGACGGCGTCACCGGCGCGATTGATGGCGGCGCTGGCGGCAAGGGCGGCAACGCCGGAGCGATCGGCACCGGCGGCGCAGGCGGCACCGGCCCAGCCGGTAACGGAACCACCGCCGCCAACGGCACCGGCGCCAACGGCGCAGCTGGCGGCGCGGGCGGAAACGGCCTGGCCGGCACGGCAGGCAGCAATGGCATCGACACCGGTGATAGTGGCACCAGCGGTCTGGCCGGCGGTAAGGGTGGCGACGGCGGGGCCGGCGGTATCGCCAGTGGCATCGGCACCAAGGGCGGCGACGGCGGGGCCGGCGGCATCGGCGGCGTTGGCGGCAAGGGCGGCTCGGGCATCAGCGGCGGCAACGGATTCACCGGGGTCGACCAGTACGGCACCGGTGTCGGCGCCGGCCAGAACGGCGGCAACGCCGGAGCCGGTGGCGACGGCGGCGCGGGCGGTAAGGGCGGTGAGGCCGGCGGCGGCGGCACCGGCGGCGGTGTCGCGGGCAAGGCCGGCACCGGCGGCGCGGCAGGCAGCGGTGGCGACGCAGGCACCGCGGGCAAGGGCGGCGTAGGCGCCCTGGGCGGCAACGGTGTGCCCGGAACCAACAACGTCTCCGGTGCAGCTGGCGGCAACGGTGGCACCGGCGGTAACGGCGCCAACGGCGGCAACGGTGGAGCCGGCGGCCAGGGTGGCACCGGCGGCACCGCGGGCAAAGACGGCAACGGCGGCGCAGCCAGCAACGGTGCCGCCGGTGGAGCGGCCGGCAAGGGCGGTGCCGGCCTCAACGGCGCCACCGGTATCGCCGGAATCGACCAGTACGGAACCGGGACCGGTGGCGGCCAAGCCGGCGGTGACGGCGGCGCCGGCGGCCAGGGCGGCGCCGGCGGCACCGGCGGAACCGGCGGTAAAGCGGGCGGCGTTACCGCCACCGCGGGTGCTGACGCCAAGGGCGGCAACGGCGGACTCGGCGGCAACGCCGGCACCGCCGGCGATGGCGGCCGCGGCGCCGACGGCGTCACCGGCGCGATTGACGGCGGAGCCGGCGCCAAGGGCGGCAACGCCGGAGCCGTCGGCGCCGGCGGCACCGGCGGTACCGGACCGCTCGGCAACGGCACCACCGCAGCCAACGGCAGCGGCGCCAACGGTGGTAACGGTGGCATCGGCGGCAACGGTCTGGCCGGTACAACCGGCAAGGACGGCGTCAACGGCGGCAACGCGAATGGCACCGCAGGCACCATCGGCGGCAAGGGCGGCGACGGCGGTACCGGTGGCAACGCCAGCGGCCTCGCGACCAAAGCCGGCAACGGCGGCGCCGGCGGTAAGGGCGGCGTCGGTGGCGCCGGTGGTTCAGGCATCGATGGCCTCAACGGAGTTGCTACCAGCGGTGCTG
>NZ_JBVAXG010000023.1:0-2719 GCF_055419245.1 Mycobacterium sp. IDUB_37
ACACACCGACTGGCATAAGCCACCCCCAGATCACGCACCAACGGCGTGATCGACCAACCGTCAGCGGCAATATGGTGCACCACGATCACCAGTACGTGTTCATCGCCGCTGATCCGGAAAAGCTTTGCCCGGAACGGGATCTCGGTCGCGAGGTCGAACGTGTAGGTGGCTGCCGCGTTGACGGCCTCACCCAGTTGGCTCGCCGACCAGCCGGCCGCATCGACGATCTGCCAACCGAAGTCGGCCCGCTCGGGCGGCGCCACCACCTGCCGGGGAATCCCGTCGACCACGGCGAACAGCGTGCGCAGACTCTCATGGCGGACAACCACGTCGGCCAGCGCCGCACCGAACGCATCGGTATCGATGCGCCCGCCCAACCGCATACCCGCCGCCATGTTGTAGATCGGCGAGGGCCCGTGCAACTGGTCGAGGAACCACAACCGCTGCTGGGCAAACGACAACGGCAGCACCGCGGGCCGCTCGCCGGCGACCAACGGCGCAAGCCGCCCGGCGTCCCCGCCGATGCGGGGCGCCAACTGGGCAACCGTCGGCGCCTCGAACAAGGCGCGCACCGCAAGGCCGGCGTCCAGGCTCTTGTTGATCGCGGCGACCAGGCGCATCGCCAGCAGTGAATCGCCACCCAGATCGAAGAACGAGTCGTCGACGCCGACGCGCACGACACCGAGCACCCGGCTGTAGATGCCGGCCAGGATCTCCTCGGTGAAGGTGCCCGGGGCCCGATAGCGATCCCCATCGGAGTACTCCGGTGCCGGCAGGGCGCGTTTGTCGAGTTTGCCGTTGACCGTCAGCGGCAGGGCGTCCAAAACCACCACCGCGGCCGGGATCGTGTAGGCCGGTAACAGCTCGGCCAGCGCGCGACGCGCCTCGGCCGGGTCCGCTGTTCCGGTGATGTAGCCCACCAGACGCTTGTCGCCGGGACGGTCCTCGCGGGCGACCACCACCGCCTGCTCCACCCCGGCCAACCCGGCCAGTGCCGCGCGCAACTCACCCAGCTCGACGCGGTATCCGCGGATCTTGACCTGCTCGTCGGCGCGGCCCAGGTACTGCAGCTGCCCGTCGCTACCCCAATAGACCAGGTCTCCGGTGCGGTACATCCGGTGTCCCGGCCTCCCGAATGGGCAAGGCACAAATCGTGTTGCGGTCAGAGCGGACCGCAACCAATACCCAACGCCCACAGCGGCGCCGGCCACGTACAGTTCGCCGACTACGCCGGCCGGCACCGGACGCATCCACTGATCGAGCACGAACAACGCCGCCTCTGCCACCGGCGCACCGATCGGCGGCGCGCCCGATGTCCCCGCTGGCCCCCGTCGCGATCGCAAGCCCGGCGCAGCCGGGCGCAGCGGGTCGCGACCATCAGACCCTGATAAGGGCGCACTGAACGCCACCCACATCGTCGTCTCGGTCGGCCCGTATTGATTGATCATCAATCGGCCGGGTGCCCAGCGATCCACCAACTCGGCCGGGCAGGCCTCTCCGCCCACCAGCAGGTCGACCGATTCCAGGCCGGCGGGCGACATCATCCCCGCCGCCGATGGGGTCTGACTCAAGACATTGACCTTCTCGGAGACCAGCAGAGCATGAAGGTCTTCCGATGAACCCGCCACCGACTCGGGCACCACCACCAGCCGCGCGCCGCGCAGCAGCGCACCGAAAATTTCGAAACCGGAGATGTCGAAGCTGTAGGAGTGCCACTGCGACCACACCCGCCCCGGCGCCGCCAAACCCGAATCCAATGACTCGATCAGCCCGGTGACGTTGCGGTGGGTGATGGCCACGCCCTTGGGGACACCGGTGGTACCCGAGGTGTAGATGAGGTACGCGAGATCCTCGGGTGCCGGTGCCGGCAGACCCGTGCACGGATGGTCTTGGATGCTGGCGTCTTCGACGTCGATGACCGGCAGCTGGCACCCATCGAGGCGGTGGGCAAGTCCGGTGGTGGTGATTGCGGCGATCGGCCCGGCGTCGGCAACCATGAACTCGATCCGCGCCGCCGGCAACGCCGGGTCGATGGGCAGATAGGCCGCCCCGGTCTTCAGCACCGCCAACATCGCCACGACCGCCTGCGCCGAACGCGAAAACAGCAGCGCCACAATCTGTCCCGGGCCTACACCCTGGTCGGCCAACAGATTCGCCAGCCGGTTGGTGGCCTCATCGAGGTCCCGGTAGGTCATCGAGTGGCCTTCGAAGGTCAGCGCCGCCGCCGCTGGGGTGCGCGCCACCTGCGCGGCGAAGGACGCCGGAACCGACACCCCGGGGGGCGCAAGCCGGGTCAGCGCCGCCCGGTTGCCGATCTCGTCGAGGCGGGCATGCTCGCCGTCAGCGAGCAGATCGAGGGTTGAGAGCGCACGGGTGGGGTCGTCGGTGAGCGCCGCCAGCACCCGGCCTAACCGGTTGATCAGCTTGTGGATGCTGTCCTCGTCGAACACGTCGGTGCGGTACTCCACCGCGCCGCCGATCCCGGCGGGCTCTCCGTCCTCGGTCCACCCTTCGCCGAGGGTCAACATCAGATCCATTCGGGCGGTGTGGGTTTCCACCGGCAGTGGTGTGACCTGTAGATCGCCGAAGGTGGGCCCGGAAGCGGGGTTCTGGTCCTGACCAGTGAAGTTCTGCCAGGCCAGCATCACCTGGATCAGCGGGTGATGGGTCAGACTCCGGGCCGGATTCAACCGCTCCACCAACAGCTCGAACGGCACAT
>NZ_JBVAXG010000024.1:0-2603 GCF_055419245.1 Mycobacterium sp. IDUB_37
ATCGGTACCGGTGGGGCCGGCGGCGCGGGCGCGGGTGGCACTGGCACCAGCGCGGCCAACGGTCTCGGCGCCAACGGCGGCGCGGGCGGCGCCGGCGGCAACGGCTTGGCCGGCACGGCAGGCACCAATGGCGTCAGCGCGGGTGAGAGCGGTACCAGCGGCACCGCGGGCGGTAAGGGTGGCGACGGCGGTGCGGGTGGTAACGCCAGTGGTCTCGGAACCAAAGCCGGTGACGGCGGCGCTGGTGGTAAGGGTGGCGAGGGCGGTAAGGGCGGCAGCGGCGTCGACGGCAGCAACGGCATCGCGACCGTCGGTGCGGGTGGCAACGGCCAAGCCGGCGGTAACGCCGGCGCCGGCGCTGATGGCGGTGCGGGCGGTAAGGGCGGCGCCGCAGGCAGCATCGGCGACATCGCCGGCAAAGCTGGTGACGGTGGTGCGGCCGGTAACGGTGGCGCTGCCGGTACCGCTGGCAAGGGCGGCCTAGGCGCCACCGGCGCCGCCGGTCTCGCCGGTGTCAACGGCGGCGACGGCTATCTCGGTGGCGACGGCGGCGCCGGGGGTAACGGCGCCAGCGGCGGCAACGGTGGCAACGGCGGCGCGGCCGGCGGTCTCAGTGCGAACGCCGGCGCCAACGGCAACGGTGGCACGGCCAGCGCAGGTGGTGTCGGCGGTGCGGCCGGCAAGGGCGGCGCGGGTGTTGATGGCGCCGCCGGGGTGGCGGGCCTCAACGCGGGTGCGGGTGTGGCCGGCGGCGATGGTGGCGCCGGCGGTAAAGGTGGCGCAGGCGGGACCGGAGGCACCGGCGGTGCCGCAGGCACCGGTGGAACCAGCGGCACTGCGGGTGCTGACGCTAAGGGCGGCGACGGTGGGCTCGGTGGCAACGCCGGCACCGCCGGAGTCGGTGGCCGGGGCGCCGACGGCGTCACCGGCGCGATTGATGGCGGGGCGGGCGGCCTGGGTGGTAACGCCGGAGCGATCGGGACCGGTGGCGCTGGCGGTGTTGGCGCAGGCGGCACCGGCACCACCGCCGCCAACGGTCTCGGCGCGAACGGCGGCGCCGGCGGCGCGGGCGGTAACGGCCTGGCCGGGGTGGCAGGTACCAACGGTCTCAGCGCAGGCGACAGTGGCACCAGTGGCACCGCGGGCGGTAAGGGTGGCGACGGCGGTGCCGGTGGTAACGCCAGTGGTCTGGGAACCAAAGCCGGTGACGGCGGCGCCGGCGGTAAGGGCGCCGAGGGCGGTAAGGGCGGCAGCGGCGTCGACGGCAGCAACGGTGTCTTCACCACCGGCAAGGGTGGCGTCGGGGAAGCCGGTGGCAACGCCGGTGCCGGCGCTGATGGCGGCGCGGGCGGCAACGGCGGTGCGGCCGGCAGCGGCGATATCGCCGGCAAGGCTGGTGACGGTGGTGCAGCCGGCAGCGGTGGCGCTGCCGGTATTGCGGGCAAGGGCGGCCTAGGCGCCACCGGTGCTAGCGGTCTCGCGGGTGTCAACGGCGGTGCCGGGTACTCCGGTGGCGATGGTGGCGCCGGCGGTAACGGCGCCAGCGGCGGCAATGGTGGCAACGGCGGTGCGGCCGGCGGTATCGGCGCGAACGCCGGCGCCAACGGCAATGGCGGCGCAGCCAGCGCCGGCGGTATCGGCGGCGTGGCGGGTAACGGTGGCGCCGGTGTTGATGGCGCGGCTGGTGTGGCGGGCCTCAACGCGGGTGCGGGTGTAGCTGGCGGCGATGGCGGTGCCGGCGGTAAGGGTGGCGCGGGCGGTACCGGCGGAACCGGTGGCGCCGCGGGTACCGGGGGCACTGGTGGTCTCGCGGGTGCTGACGCTAAGGGCGGCGACGGCGGTCTCGGCGGCAACGCCGGCACCGCCGGCACCGGCGGCCGGGGTGCCGACGGCATCAACGGCTTCATCGACGGCGGCGCAGGCGGCCTCGGCGGCAGCGCCGGAGCGATCGGTACCGGCGGCGCAGGCGGTGCCGGTACGGGTGGCAGCGGCACCACCGCCGCCAACGGTCTCGGCGCCAACGGCGCGGCCGGCGGCGCGGGCGGAAACGGCCTGGCCGGCACAGCCGGCACCAGCGGCGTCAACGCGGGTGAGAGCGGTACCAATGGCACCGCGGGCGGTAAGGGTGGCGACGGTGGGGCTGGTGGTAACGCCAGTGGTCTGGGAACCAAAGCCGGTGACGGCGGCGCCGGCGGTAAGGGCGCCGAGGGCGGTAAGGGCGGCAGCGGCGTCGACGGCAGCAACGGGGTCTCCACCGTCGGTGCCGGTGGTAACGGCCAAGCCGGTGGTAACGCGGGTGCCGGCGCTGATGGCGGCGCGGGCGGTAAGGGCGGTGCCGCAGGTACCGGCGATATCGCCGGCAAGGCCGGTGACGGTGGCGCGGCCGGTAACGGTGGCGCGGCCGGCATCGCAGGCAAGGGCGGGACGGGTGCGGCCGGCTCCAACGGTGTGGGCGGACTCAACAGCAACGCGGGCTACGCCGGTGGCGATGGTGGTGCCGGTGGTAATGGCGCCGACGGCGGCAAGGGCGGCAACGGCGGCGCAGCCGGCGGTGTCGGGGCGAACGCGGGCGCCAATGGCAACGGTGGCGCGGCCACCGCCGG
>NZ_JBVAXG010000025.1:0-1816 GCF_055419245.1 Mycobacterium sp. IDUB_37
ACGCCACACCCGCCCATCACTACGCAACTCCAACCGCGGCGGCTCAGAATCGGGCGTTCCCACAGTGTCTTTCATCCGCGTCGTCAAAGGTGCTCTGGTGCAACGGTTTCAGAGCAGCGGACTAGTTGCAGAGCCAGGTGCCGATCCAGCCGGCGGTCGCCAGCCGCTTCATCGCGTCCTGTTCGGCGATAAGCAGTGTGGACCCGTACCCGCCGGCGTGGTCGCCGGCGTTGTTTTCGGCGACCGCTCCGCACTCGGAGAAGGACACCAGGACCTGGCAGTCGGATTTGCCGCACGCGCTGACCGCGGCACTTTCCGCTGCGGGCCGCGACGGGGCGTCCTTGGTCCGGCCGAACAGTTTGCCCGAGGCTGAGTAGGCGATCGCTCCATAGTTCTCGTCGGCCTGTGCGGCCGGGGCCAGGGCGATCAGCGTCGCGGTCACCGCCGCGACGTTGACGACCGCCAGAGCAGTTCGCCTCGGACCGCACCTGGGCGCGCGCCCCTTAAAAGCGGTCGATCTCATGATGGTTCCTTTCCACGCTGAAAAAAGATCGGGGTGCACAGTGTCTGGTGGCTTGTCGGGGTGTTGAGTCGGCCTAAACCGGCTTGGTCGCGGTGACCTGCTTGCCCCAGTCCGACAGGGTCATGGCGACCGTTCCGTTCTCGACCGGGGTGATTTCGATCCTGACCAGGTGGGAGGTGCCGTCGGATGCGATCCAGACGGTGGTCGGGGTCGGCTGTGCGTTCTGCGGGCTCAGGCGCGATCCGGCCAGCGTGGCGACGTCGTCGGTTGACGAGGTCCCGGTGATCTTGGTGGTCGCGATCCCGTTGATCTGTTCGGTGCCGCCCGCCTTCGGGTTCTGCAGATTGGTCAGGATGTGTGCCAGGCCCTTGTCGGGGTTGAGCAGCGTGGACACCTCGTAGATCGACGCACCGTTGCCGTAGTCGGTGAACTTGCCTGCCTCCGCGACGTCGGAATACAGGTGGCCGTCGACGAAGACGAACTTGGAGTCGACGTCGCTCTTGCCGACGGTCAAGGTGGCGGTGCCGTTGGCGGCCGTCTGCGGAGTGTTGGTGACGTCGCCGTCGAGCTTGGTCACCTCGAGGTTGGGCACCGCGCCTTTGACCGTGAGGCTGACGTGCAGCCCGGTGACCTTGCTCATGACGTCGGCGGCCTGCTTGACCGTGCTCGCGGCGTCGGCGCCCGGCGCGCTGGATCCGCTGCCGGACGCATTGTTCTTCGGGGTACCACAGCCGGTGAGCACAAGTGCCGAGACCACAACCGCTGCAGCGGTCGCGGCGCCGGCGCGGGACCAAAGCTTCCGTTTCATAGACATCTCCTGACATCTCCTTTGTTGAGGCAACCGACGAGGTCGCCACGGGGCAAACTCATTTGGAGGTAGCGCCAAAGTCTGGCGCCTAGCCTAAACCGGCCCGTTCGCGGTTGAACAGGCCCGTGACGCTGGGTTGCTGCGCACGCACCCGGCTACTTACCTGCGGCCTCTGCGATGCGGATCGAGACTGCGCAGCCTGACCGCGAGCAGGATCATCATCACCACGCCCAACGCCGCACACATTCCCAGTGACATGAACCAGCGCGAGCGCTCGTGATTCCACAATGGGTCGGTGTCGGTGATGCGGATGTAGTTCACCCCGAGCGAGGAGCCGGCCATGCCGTAGGCCCATCGGGAGGGGGACAGCCAGGCCAGTTGTTCCAGCGGGATGCGGTCTTTGACGGCGAACATTCCTCCGCAGAGCACGAGTTGGGCCATGACGACCACGACCAGCACTGGCATGCCGCGATCGGCGTTGCCGA
>NZ_JBVAXG010000026.1:0-1548 GCF_055419245.1 Mycobacterium sp. IDUB_37
GTTGGGAGGTTGGTGGGTTGGTCGCCGGGTCGGTGGTTTGCGGGCCGGAGGGCTGCGTTGGGTGGCTCGCACGGGTCGCACCAGTATGAGCCGACACCGTGGCGGTGCGGGCCAAGACCGACCAGCCGACCGGGGCCCGGTCAGGGCGCGCCCGGTGGCTGGTGGTGCCGGTGGGCGAGGGGCAGGGGCGAGTGCGGCGCACAGGATGGCGTCGACCTCAGCGAACAGCGCGACGACGTCGGGATCAAGGCACACCACGTGTTGCCAGGCGCTGTCGAGGGTGCGATCACCCACCGGCGCGGCCATGATCTCTAGAGGTGTCATCGCGGCTACTCCTTGCCTCGCTCGCTAGGACCGGCCGATCAGGCGTTAATGACCTGGTGCCCGTTGCGGTGACCGACAGCGATCTTGCGGGGTTTGGCTTTCTCGGCCACTGGGATCCGCAACTGCAGCACGCCGCTGTCGTAGGTGGCGGCGATGTTGTCGGTGTCGAGGTTGTCTCCCAGGACCAACTGCCGGCTAAAGATCCCGCGGGGCCGCTCGGTGGCCAGCATTTCCCGGCCAGGGTCGATATCGGGACGCTCGGCGCGAACAGTCACGACGTTGCGCTCGATGTCGAGGTCCAACGATTCGCCATCGATTCCCGGTAGGTCGAACTCGACGACGAATTCTTCACCCTCGCGCCAAGCATCCATCGGCATCACCGCCGGACGCGCCGCAGTTCCTGAAACCTGCTGGGTGAAGCGATCGAGATCACGGAACGGATCGGTTCGCATCAGCATGGTCGCCACCTCCAACACTCCAATCTGGTGTCATCTCATCTGCACTGTTTATCTATGCCATCAGGCATACATTTGATATATCATCTCACATGGATGTTCGCAAGCATTAGCCAGATATTTCCGATGGTGATAAGGGTAGATGTATGAGTGATCCTGGGCGGGGCGATCCCCGGCCCCCGCCAGGGCGGGGTGTCTACGGCATCACAGTGGCTGCCGAACTATCCGGCGCCGCCATTCAGTCGATACGGCTCTGGGAGCGCCGTGGCCTGCTGGCCCCGGCCCGAACCGACGGAGGTACCCGCCGCTACAGCGCCGATGACCTGCACCGGATCAGACGTATCACTGATCTGGTGTCCGGCGGGGTCAATATCGCCGGCATCACCCGCATCCTGGAACTCGAAGACGCCAACGCAGTACTGCGAGGCAAACCTCTAGGCGGCAATTGAGTATCAGGCGGCGCAAGTCGGGGACCGGACCAGTCCGACAAAAGCAAACATGACCAGCTGAAGTAGAGGAGGACTCCACGATGTTGCAACAACTGCCGACGCGCCGGCCCCGATCCTCGACACCCATCGCAGACACACCCGAACCAGCGCGAACCCGAGAGGACCGGGCACGACGTAACCACAGCTCGGCAACTCTGCGCGACACCCCCGCATCGCAGACCCGTGCATACCCAACTAGAGGTGCGCACAGAGACAACGGTGACCTCACCACTCAACCGAGCGCAGCCACGGACTACATCCCCGCCACCGTGCAAGCACTG
>NZ_JBVAXG010000027.1:0-1374 GCF_055419245.1 Mycobacterium sp. IDUB_37
GGCTGCGGCGAGGGAGAGTCCGGCGTCGCCGGGGACGGCGTAGGTGAACAGGCTCAGGAGCAGGGGTAGGGCGAGTAGGAAGAGGGTGTATTGGCGGTCGGCGGCGATGACGGCGAGGTAGCGGCGGCACAGGATGCTGAATTGGGCGAGGGCGGATTGTTGGGCTTTGGGTTTGGTGGTGTCGGGTGGGGTTTCGGGGGCGGGGTGGGGGTCGGGTTGGGGGGTGAAGGCGGCGTGGAGGGGGGAGTTGTTGTAGGCGGTGGTCCAGTCGGTGTCGGTGTCGTTTTCGAGCAGGATGAATAGGTCGGCGAAGTCGGTGCAGTTGAAGTAGGACAGGGCTTGTTGGGGTGGGCCGAAGTAGGCCAGGCGTCCGCCGGGGGCCAGGACGAGCAGGCGGTCGCACATGTTGAGGTGGGCGATGTTGTGGGTGACCACGACGACGGAGCGGCCGTCGTCGGCCAGGGTGCGCAGGGTTTGCATGACGGATTTCTCGTAGCCGGGGTCCAGGCCTGAGGTGGGTTCGTCGAGGAACAGCAGGGAGGGTTTGGTGAGGAGTTCCAGGGCGACGCTGGTGCGTTTGCGTTGTCCGCCTGAGAGGCTGTCGATGCGTTGGTCGGCTTGGGCGGCCAGGCCGAGTTCGGTGAGGACTTCGTCGATGCGTTGTTGGCGTTCGGTGGCGGTGACGTCGTGGGGGAAGCGCAGTCGGGCGGCGTAGTTGAGGGCGCGTCGCACGGTTAGTGGGGTGTGCAGGATGTCGTCTTGGGGGACGAAGCCGATGCGGTGGCGTAGTTCGGCGTAGTTGTCGTAGAGGTCGCGTTCGTCGTAGCGGGCGGTGCCGGTGGTGGCGGGGCGGAATCCGGTGAGGGCGGCCAGCAGGGTGGATTTGCCGGCGCCGGAGGGTCCGACGACGGCCAGGAAGCTGCGTTCGGGTAGGACGAAGCTGATGTCGTCGAGCAGGACTTTGCCGTTGTTGGTGGCGATGTGCAGGTTGGCGGCTTCGTAGGAGATGTCGCCGGTGTCGACGTATTCGACGAGGCGGTCGCCGGCCAGGTGCAGTAGTTGGTGGCCGATGCCGACGATGTCGTCGGGGCCCAGCAGGGTGCGGGTGATGCGGGTGCCGTTGACGTAGGTGCCGTTGGCGGAGTTGTTGTCGAGCAGTTCCCACCCGGTCCCGGAGCGGCGCAGCAGGGCGTGGCGGCGGGAGACGAGGAGGTCGTTGAGGACGACGGTGTTGTCGGGGGCGCGTCCGATGGTGACGGTGACCTGGTCGATCGCGTGGACGGCGGTCGGGGTGCGCAAGGTGGTGGTCTCGGGCCGGGGCCTGACCCCGCCGTTGCCGGTGATGGGCATCGCCCCGGTCGGCATGGCGCCGGT
>NZ_JBVAXG010000028.1:0-1303 GCF_055419245.1 Mycobacterium sp. IDUB_37
GGTGGTGTCGGCGGTAACGGCGGGACCGCCGGAAACGGGGGTGCCGCCGGAACTGGCGGCACCGGTGGCACCGCGGGCAACGGCGGAGACGGCGCTACCGGCGGAAATGGCGGTGTCGGCGGTAACGGCGATAACGGCGGCACTGGTGCCCTAGGTGGAGCGGGCGGTAACGGCGGTCAGGGTAGTGCCGGCGGAAACAGCGGTGTCGGCGGTACCAACGGCAACGGTGGCGGCGGCGGCCAAGGCGGTCAAGGAGGCAACGCCGGCAACGTCGGCAGCGGCAGCACCGCGGGCAGTGCCGGCGGTGCCGGCGGCAACGCAGGCGCTGGTGGTGCGGCCGGTACCGGCGGCACGAGCGGCAACGGCGGTGACGCCGGCAACGGCGGTAACGGCGGCCACGGTGGTAACAGCGGTTCCGGCGGGACCAGCAACGGCGGCAACGGTGGTGCCGGCGGCAACGCGGCCGCTGGTGGAGCGGCCGGCACCGGTGGCACCGCCGGCACCGACGGCACCGGCGGTAACGGCGGCGACGGCGGCAACGGCGGCCAAGGCGGAACTGGCGGAAACGGCGGCGCAGGCGGGACCGGGATCAACGGCGTCAACGGCGGCAACGGCGGCAACGGCGGTGCCGGCGGCGGCGGCATCAGCGGGATACCCGCTACAAACCCACACACCACCGCCGGTAACGGCAGTCACGGCGGCGACGGCGGCGTCGGGGGCAGTGCCTCTGACGGCGGTACTGGCGGTGCCGGCGGCAACGGCGGCGTCGGCGGTGGCGGCGGGCTCGCGGCGGCCCTGGGAGCAAACGCAGGCAACGCCGGCAACGGTGGTAGCGGCGGTGCCGGCGGCAACGCCACCGGCGGCGGTAACGCCGGCGCCGGCGGCAACGGCGGCGGCGGCGGCCTCGGCGGCACCATCTTCACACCCGGTAACGGCGGCAACGGCGGTAACAGCGGTAGTGGCGGCACCGGCGGTGCCGGCGGCAGCGCAACCGGCGGCGGCAACGGCGGCAACGGCGGCAACGGCGGCAACGGCGTCGCCGGCAGCGCCGGCGGCGCATCCTCCACCGGCAACGGCGGCAACAGCGGCAACGGCGGCAACGGCGGAAACGGCGGTGTCGGCGGCAACGCAACCGGCGGCGGCAACGGCGGCAACGGCGGCGACGCCGGAACAGCAGCCATCGGTGCTGCCGGCGGCGCATCCACCACCGGCAACGGCGGCAACGCAGGCAACGGCGGTAACGGCGGCAGCGGCGGTGCCGGTGGCAGCGCAACCGGCGGCGGCAACGGCGGCAACGGCGGCA
>NZ_JBVAXG010000029.1:0-1227 GCF_055419245.1 Mycobacterium sp. IDUB_37
GGGGATCCGCCAGAGAGCAGCACCGAGAGTTGGCCGGCGAGGTTGGGGAATCCGCCGGCGAGGGTGGCGGCCAGGTTTTGTCCGGCGGAGATGAACGCGCCCAAAGTGCCTTGTAGGGCGGGGGCGCCGGTGAACAGGGCGCCCAGGGCGGTGTTGAAGGCGGCGTTGAGGCCGCCGAGGGAGAACTGGAATGCCGGTAGGCCGCCGGAGAGTGCGGCGTTGAGGGTGGCGGTGAGGTTGGCGGCCAGATTGCCCAGCGACACTCCGAGGTTGCCGGCCAACAACCCCGACAACGCCGGTAGTGCGGCGGTGAATTGTGCGGCGAGGTTTTGGCCGGCCTGGATGAACCCGCCCAACACTCCGGACAGGGCGGGGGCGCCGTTGAACGCGATGCCCAACGCGGTTTGCAGAGCGCCGTTCAACACACCGAGGCTGGCGTTGAACGCGGGCAGGCTGCCCGACAGCGCAGCATTGAGCGCGGACTGGAACGCGCCGTTGATCGCACCCAGGCTCAGGTTGAACGCGGGCAGCCCACCACCGAGGACAGCACCCAGGTTGGCCGAAAGGTTGTCCAGCGCTGCGGAGAAGACCGCGCCGAGGCCGCCGAGGTTGCCGGTGAGTGTTCCGGCCAGGGCCAGTGACAGGTTGGGGAAGCCGGCGGCGAGGTTGGCGGCGAGGTTTTGGCCGGCCACGATGAGTGCACCTAACGCGCCTTGGAAGGCGGGTGCGCCTGCCAGTGCGGTGTTGAGTGCGGCTTGGAAGGCGGCGTTGAGTCCGGCCAGGCTGGCCTGGAAGGCGGGCAGGCCGCCGGAGAGGGCGGCGTTGAGGGCGCCGTTGAGTGCGGCGGTCAGCGAGGGCAGGCTCAGGCCGAACCCACCCGAGAGGGAGGGCAGCAGTGCGGCGAGGTTGCCGCCGGCGGACAGGAACGCGTTCAGGGCACCGCCGAACACCGACCCACCCGAGAGTGCGGCGCTGAGGGCGTTGCCGAAGGCGGCGTTGAGGCCAGCCAGGTTGGCCTGCAGGGCAGGCAACCCGCCCGAGAGGACGGCCTGGAAGTTCGCGGCCAGGCTGCCCAGCGCGGCGCCGAAGTTGCCGGTGACCAGGCCACCGAGGTTGGGGAATCCGCCGGCGAGGTTGGCGGCGAGGGTGGCGGCGAGGGTGGCGGCGAGGTTTTGTCCGGCGGAGATGAACGCGCCCAAAGTGCCTTGTAGGGCGGGGGCGCCGGTG
>NZ_JBVAXG010000030.1:0-1193 GCF_055419245.1 Mycobacterium sp. IDUB_37
GCGATCTCACCTTGGGAGTGACCGATCACCGCATCAGGAACAATCCCGTAATGCGCTAGCACCTGCGCCAACGACACCATCATCGTGAACAACGCCGGCTGGACCACATCCACCCGCTCCAACGCCGGCGCCCCCGGCTCCCCCAGCAACACCGCCCGCACCGACCACCCCGTGATCGGCCGCAACGCCTCATCACAGAAATCGACCGTGTCCGCGAACACCCGGTGCGCGGCATACAACTCCCGGCCCATCCCCGGATACTGACCACCCTGACCCGGCAACACGAACACCGTCTTGCCCCGCAGATGCGACAGATAATGATGCTGCGTCACCTGCGGATGCGCCTGACCCGCCCCCAACGCCACCAACGCATCCAGCAACTCCGCGCGCCCATCACCAGCAGCCACCGACCCGGTCACCACCGCCCGACGCGAATGATGCGCACGCGTGCGCCCCAAACTCGCCGCCACATCCACCGGATCCAGCTCAGGACGATCCACCAGATACCGGTGCAACCGGTCCGCCGAAGCCGCCAACGCCGCCGGCGTCCGCGCCGACAACGCCCACATCGGCACCCCGAACCCCGCCCCACCCTCGACAGGCTGCGCAGACTCCTCCACCACCACCGGGGCCTGCTGCAAAATCAGATGCGCATTGGTCCCCGAAATCCCGAACGACGACACCGCCGCGGTCCGCGGATGATCGGTCTGCGGCCACGGCACCGACTCCGTCAACAACCGCACCGTGCCCGCCGACCAATCAATATGCGGACTCGGCCGATCCACATTCAACGTCGCCGGCAAACTCCCATGATTGATCGCCGCGATCATCTTGATCATCCCCGCCACACCCGCAGCAGCCTGGGTATGACCGATATTGGACTTGATCGACCCCAACCACAACGGATGCGCCCGCTCACCACTGGCCCCATACGTCGCGATCAACGCACCAGCCTCGATCGGATCACCCAACGTCGTCCCCGTGCCATGCGCCTCAACCACATCAACCTGATCAAACCCAATACCCGCACTGGCCACCGCCGCAGCAATCACCCGCTGCTGCGCCGGCCCATTAGGCGCCGTCAACCCATTCGACGCACCATCCTGATTAATCGCCGACCCCGCAATCACCGCCAACACCCGATGACCATTGCGCTGCGCATCACTAAGCCGCTCCAACACCAACACCGCAGC
>NZ_JBVAXG010000031.1:0-814 GCF_055419245.1 Mycobacterium sp. IDUB_37
AACGGGTCCGCGGGTGGGGTGGGGACCAGCTCGCCCGGCGGCAACGGTGGTGCTGGTGGTGATGCCGGTACCGGTGGCGACGCGGGTGGGGCGTTAGCGGCCAACGGTGACGGCGGGTTCGGCGGGGCCGGCGGCCGCGGCGGTAACGGCGGCTCGGGTGTGGTGACCGCGGGCCCGCTCAGCGGTGACGGTGGTGCCGGCGGTGTGGGCGGTGACGGTGGTCGCGGCGGTAACCGCGGCTTCGGCGGCCTCGGGGGCAGCTTCGGCAATGGCGGGGCCGCCGGTGACGGCGGTGACGGTGGCGCCGGCGCGGCCGGGACGGCTCTGATCGGCGGTGACGCCGGTAACGGTGGCGCCGGTGGGGCCGGCGGCCAGGGCGGCAGTAACGCCCCCGGTGGGGGCGGTATCAGCGGCGACGGCGGTCACGGCGGCACCGGTGGTATCGGCGGCGTGGGCGGTACCAGCAACACCGGCGGGATCGCCGGCAGCGGTGGTGACGGCGGCGCCGGCGGTGCCGGCGGCGATCCCGGCGGGACGGGCCTGGGCCAGGGCGGCAGCATCGGTAACGGCGGCAGCGGCGGCAACGGCGGGGCTGCCGGTAACGGTGGTGCCGGCATCGACGGCACCGGTACCGCCGGTGGTGACGCCGGCAACGGCGGCGCCGGCGGCAACGGCGGCAACGCGTTCCTCGGCGGCGGCGGAGCCAACGGCAACGGCGGCAACGGCGGCGCCGGCGGGACCGGCGGCAACGGCGCCCTGGCCACCCCCGGCGGCAACAACGGCGGCAACGCCGGCAACGGCGGCGACGGCGGCA
>NZ_JBVAXG010000032.1:0-708 GCF_055419245.1 Mycobacterium sp. IDUB_37
GGGGTAGAGGGCTGTCCAGGAGGGGCTGTGGCCGTGGTTGTGGAGTTGGGCCAAGGTGGTGGCCAGGTTGTCCTGGTCGGGGCGGTCGCGGTGCAAGGTGATGATCACCGAGGAATGCGTCCGACCGGTCGTCGCGGCCAGGGTATCGGTGATCGCCGGGGCCAGCACCGGATGCGGAGACAACTCCACAAACGTGCACTCACCAGCAGCCAGACGCTCCACCACACTGTCATGGAAACGCACCGGCTCACGCAGGTTGCGATACCAATACTCGCCATCCATCTTGGTGGTATCCAACGCATCAGCAGAAAACGCATCACCCACCGTGGAATACAACGGAACACGCGCCGGCGCAGGCTTGAGATCAGCCAACTCCGCCAACAACCGCTCCCGCAGCGGCTCCACCTGAGCAGAATGCGACGCGTAATCCACCGCGATCAACCGGAAATGCACCCCGTCGCGCTCACACGCCGCAGCGAACTGCTCCAACGCCCCAGGATCACCACTGATGATGGTGTGCGAAGGCCCGTTGACCGCCGCCACACTCAACGCCTGCCCCCACGGCGCCAACCGCGGACCCACCTCGTCGACACCCAACAACACCGACGCCATCCCACCGCCACCAGCCAACGCACTCAACGCCTGACTGCGCAACGCCACCACCCGGGCAGCCTCCGGCAACGAAAACACCCCAGCGATATACGCCGC
>NZ_JBVAXG010000033.1:0-660 GCF_055419245.1 Mycobacterium sp. IDUB_37
AGCCCGCCGGCCCCGCCGTCGATGAAGCCGACGATTCCGTCGGCGCCGCGGCCGCCGGTGCCTGCGGTGCCGGCGTTTCCGCCGAGTCCGCCGTCGCCGCCCTTAGCGCTGAGTCCTGCGGTGCCGCCGGTTCCTCCGGTGCCAGCGTTGCCGCCGGTTCCGCCGGTTCCACCCGTGCCGCCCTTGCCGCCGGCGCCGCCGTCGCCGCCGGCCTGGCCTGCGCCGGCATTGACCCCGGCGACACCCGTGGCGCCGTTGACCCCGGCACCACCCTTGCCGGCCGCGCCGCCGACGCCGCCGGCGCTGGCCGCGCCACCGTTGCCATTGGCGCCTGCGGTCGCGCCGATCCCGCCGGCCGTACCGCCGTTGCCGCCCTTGCCGCCGTCGGCGCCGTTACCACCGGCGCCACCATCTCCGCCGGTGTAGCCGGCGTTGGTGTTGAGACCGGCCACCCCGTTCGAGCCGGCCGCGCCGGTCCCGCCCTTGCCCGCGATACCTGCCGCGCCACCGTTGCCGGCAGCGCCACCGTTACCCGCGTTGCCGGCGATGTCGCCGGTACCTGCGGCCGCACCCTTGCCGCCCGCGCCGCCGTCGCCACCGGCGCCGGCGTTGCCACCGGCCTGTCCGGCGCCGCCGGCACTGACCGTGGCGCTGCCGTTG
>NZ_JBVAXG010000034.1:0-633 GCF_055419245.1 Mycobacterium sp. IDUB_37
CGCACAGAGACAACGGTGACCTCACCACTCAACCGAGCGCAGCCACGGACTACATCCCCGCCACCGTGCAAGCACTGTTCTGGCAAGAAGGAGTCGAAGACGCACCCCGGCACAAACAAGCCAACGCCATCCGCCACTGGCTCACCACCCACCAAATGACACCAATCATGGAGTACTCCATACGCATACATGGCTTCTCAGAACTCCTCGACCCGCAGCGCTAACGATCCGCAGAGACCTAAACCAGGAACGTCGACCGCGACGGTGGTGAGACAGGAACTGATCGACCTCGAAATCTCTAGAAACGAGACACGCTGGCGGGCGCGAGGTTCGTTCGTTGGTTGGAGCGTCGCCCTCACCAGCTATGAGGTGGTGACGAATCGGCCCGAAGGTCAGCTTGCCTGTCCTTGGCCAACCTGGACCGTGAGCTGGCGTTCATCGTGACAGACCAGGCCGACTGGAACACCACCATGCGGTTAGGCCTAGGCCTCAACAGCGCACTGCTCATGGAAGCATTCCGCTGTGAGCTGATCCTTCGGTTCTCCGCGCCCGAATGTGTCAGCGGCGGCTGAAAATTGACCCCCTGGCGGCACGTGAAGATTGACCCCCTGGTGGTGTGGTGGTGATGTTTAG
>NZ_JBVAXG010000035.1:0-571 GCF_055419245.1 Mycobacterium sp. IDUB_37
GGAGTCCCGCGACCGGGAGTGGTGCGCGCTGGGAAGCGGCACCGCTCATTCCCTTCTCAGCTGCCGCGTACATGTCGGCATCCTCAGCCGTGGGCCGCTCGAATTCGGCTGTTGTAGTGGGGGGCGCGTAATTGTCGCCGCGCCGGCCCCGTGAGCCGTGGTGGGGTCGCGGTGCCGAGCCGCGGTTGACGCGGTCGGAATGTCTGGCGACGGGCCGCCGGAAAATCGATGCGGTGTCGACTGAGTTGTTATCCCGGTGGTTTTCGTGCATCACGCTGCGAGCAAAGGTGCGCTCGCGTGTGGTAACGACGTGGTTTGGGTCTACACGCGTGGCGTCATTGAGCCAAAATGTGCTGCTCGGCGATATCTGGCTGGACACTGTTGAGTCCACCGCGCCGCTCACTCCTGCGTGCGTCAATGCCGGCGACGAGACCACGGGCGCGATATCTGTGTATTGGGCGCCGATGGCGTTCGCGTCTTTCATGACTTTCAGTGAATAGCCGAAGGCGGTGGACATCATCCCGACTGCGACGCTGAGTCCAAGGCCGCAGACCGCATAAGAGAAGATGCG
>NZ_JBVAXG010000036.1:0-550 GCF_055419245.1 Mycobacterium sp. IDUB_37
CGGGAAGCTGGTCGTCGATAGCCTGGTGGGGCCGTTGATGGTTGTAGTGCCAACGGAATTGGTCACACAGCGCTTGGAGCTCCTCGATCGTCGCTGCAGGCCCGTGGTCGGCGTAAAAGTCTTTGAAGGTGCGGTGGTAGCGCTCGAGCTTGCCGCAGGTCTGCGGGTGGGCGGGTCTTGAGCTGAGTTGTCGGATGCCCATCGCGGCTAATCGCTGCTGGAAGTGCACAGGCTGATGGCCGTCGCGGGCGATGAACTGGGTGCCGTTGTCGCTGATGAGTTGGCGTGGGGCGCCGTGCTCGCCGATGGCGATCTCCATGGCCCGCCATGCCGCGGTGGCGGTGAACCGACGTGCCGCAGTGGCGCCGATGGCGAAGCGCGCGTGGTCGTCGAGGATGTCGATGATCCAGGCTTTTGAGCTGTCGTCAAGCTCGACCTGGGTGCCGTCGATCTGCCACAGATCGTTGGGAGCGTAGCGTTCGAAGCGCCGCCAGGTTGGCGCCGCTCGCCGCCGATCGCGGGGTGTGATGAGTGAATTGCGTTGCAGTAT
>NZ_JBVAXG010000037.1:0-527 GCF_055419245.1 Mycobacterium sp. IDUB_37
ACGATTGCTGCGGCGAGGAGATCTTTCGTTAGTCCCAACCCCAATCGCACATGAGTGATCATTGCGGCTTGGTCGTTGATGCAAGCGGCGAAGCGTTGGTCGAGCTCGGCGATATTCTGAGCTACGGTCTGCAATCTTTCATTAGCCGCGGAGTATTCTTTAGCTGCTGGCCCCTGCCAGTTAGCGTCCGGTGAAGCCGACCACAGCTTTTTGCGGAGGTCAGAAAAATCCTTCGAACCTTTTTTGACGCCGGCCCCCACGGCCGGTGCTCCGAAGCCGGTCATAAGCGTCAGCATGTCGACTGCGCTAATCGTGACAGGAATCATCCGCGCCGCCCGCTGGGCTTTTGCGCCTACGCCCGGGGGTTGGTTCATGCGAATCATCAGATCATTACGAATTGTGCGCATAGTGGGGTTCAAGTCGAATAACTTTTCAATGAATCCCTTATGGAGCATAGCTGCCGGAGCGAAACCATCTCCGAGCATGTTGCTCATGTAAGCAGCGGTGTATTCGTGGCCGGATATCCC
>NZ_JBVAXG010000038.1:0-491 GCF_055419245.1 Mycobacterium sp. IDUB_37
GCTGGTGGCGCTGGCGGTAACGGCGGAACGGGGGCTATCGGCGGGTTGGGCTTCACCGTGACAACTCAGGGCAATCCGGGCGGCAACGGCGGTAACGGCGGGGCTGGTGGTAACGCCGGTTCTGGTGGGGCGGCCGGTACCGGTGGCGTGGGCAGCACTTCCGGCGCTGCCGGTACTGGCGGCACCGGTGGTGCCGGCGGTAACGGTGGTGGCGGCGCGATCGGCACCGCAGGGGGACCCCTCGTCAATGGCGGGCCGGGTGGCGCTGGGGGTAACGCCGGTAACGGTGGCGTGGGCGGAAACAGTGACACCGGCGGGGTCAACGGCAGTGGTGGTGCCGGTGGTGCCGCGGGTACCGGCGGTAACGGTGGCGCGGGCTGGAATTCCACCATCCTGGGCGCTCCCGGCAGTAACGGTGGTGTCGGCGGTAACGGCGGGACCGCCGGAAACGGGGGTGCCGCCGGAACTGGCGGCACCGGTGGCACCGCGGG
>NZ_JBVAXG010000039.1:0-469 GCF_055419245.1 Mycobacterium sp. IDUB_37
CGCCGCCGTCGCCACCGGCGCCGGCGTTGCCACCGGCCTGTCCGGCGCCGCCGGCACTGACCGTGGCGCTGCCGTTGTTGCCGTCGAGGCCGTTACCGCCCTTACCGCCCGCGCCACCGCTGCCGCCGGCCCCGCCGTCACCAGCCTTGGTTCCGAGACCACTGGCGTTACCACCGGCACCGCCGTCGCCGCCTTTACCGCCCGCACTGCCGCTAGTGCCGCTCTCACCCGCGTTGAGACCGTTCGCGCCAGCGGTTCCAGCCAAGCCGTTTCCGCCCGCCCCACCAGCGCCACCATCGGCGCCGAGACCATTGGCCGCGTTGCTGCCCGTACCTGCAGCACCGGCACCGCCAGCTCCGCCGGTGCCGATCGCTCCGGCGTTGCCGCCCAGCCCGCCGGCTCCGCCGTCGATGAAGCCGGTGACGCCGTCGGCGCCGCGGCCGCCGGTGCCTGCGGTGCCGGCGTTGCC
>NZ_JBVAXG010000040.1:0-460 GCF_055419245.1 Mycobacterium sp. IDUB_37
CAGCACCGCTGGTAGCAACTCCGTTGAGGCCATCGATGCCTGAACCACCGGCGCCACCGACGCCGCCCTTACCGCCGTCGCCGCCGTCGCCGGCTTTGGTTCCCAGACCGCTGGCGTTACCGCCGCCCCCGCCGTCGCCGCCCTTGCCGCCCGCGGTGCCGCTGGTACCGCTCTCACCGGCGTTGACGCCACTGGTGCCTGCCGTGCCGGCCAGGCCGTTACCACCCGCGCCGCCAGCTGCGCCGTCGGCGCCGAGACCGCTGGCCGCGCTATTGCCAGTGCCGCCCGCACCAGCACCGGCTGCGCCGCCGGTCCCGATCGCTCCGGCGTTACCGCCCAGGCCGCCAGCGCCGCCATCAACCGCGCCGGTAACGCCGTCAGCACCGCGGCCGCCGGTGCCTGCGGTGCCGGCGTTACCGCCCAGGCCGCCGTCGCCGCCCTTGGCGTTGACGCCCGCGGT
>NZ_JBVAXG010000041.1:0-451 GCF_055419245.1 Mycobacterium sp. IDUB_37
CACCGACATCGAGCAGCCCGTGGTCGTACAGCTGCACGCTCGGGAAACCCTCGGCGGTCGGACACAACCGGCCACGCTACCGGCGGCCCTCATCCCCGCAGCCGCGAAGAAATCGAGACAGAAATCTGATCAATCTCAGACTTTTGGAAACGAGACGTGGCACTCGCCTGCGGGATTGCTTCGGGCGGGCCTGCCGTCGCTGGCGATGTCTGGAGCATAGGGGCTTACCCGGCGGGTTCGGAAGCCGGGATGAAGTGGTCAATGTTGCTGTGGTGTAAGGGATTCGGCGTTGCGGGTGGAGGCTGCCCGATTGGTGGCGGGCTGCCCGCCCCGGCCGTTGCCGAGGTGAGGCGGTGGCGTACCACTACAGCAGGAGTAGATGGTTGGGCCGGTGGGTGGCCGGGTTGTGCGGGCTGCCTGCCGTTCGCGTAGTGACGCCATCACCCCCTTT
>NZ_JBVAXG010000042.1:0-415 GCF_055419245.1 Mycobacterium sp. IDUB_37
CCACCGGGGACAACGGTACTGGTGGTGCTGGTGGTAGCGGTGGCACCGGTGGTAACGGTGGTACTGGTCAGGCCTCGACCACGTTGGGTGTGGATGGGGGTGCCGGCGGGACCGGTGGCGGCGGGGGTGCTGGTGGGTCTGGGGGTGCGGCGGGCACCGGTGGGGTTGGCGGGGGCGCGGGTGCGGCCGGGGTGGGTGGTGTCGGCGGCGATGGCGGTGCCGGTGGCGCCGGTATCGCTGGTGCTGCCGGCCAAGTCAACGCCAGCAATGGGGGTGCCGGTGGTGCCGGTGGTGCCGGTGGTGTCGGCGGTAACGGTATTGCCGGCGGGGCCAACGGGGCTGGTGGCGCTGGCGGTAACGGCGGAACGGGGGCTATCGGCGGGTTGGGCTTCACCGTGACAACTCAGGGCAATCC
>NZ_JBVAXG010000043.1:0-413 GCF_055419245.1 Mycobacterium sp. IDUB_37
GCGGTAAGGGCGGCGCGGGTGGCACCGGTGCCACGACGGGCAGCGACGGCATTGATGGCACGACACCGTCGGGGGTGCTGGGTAATGGTGGCGCGGGTGGGGCTGGGTTTAGCGCCACTGCGGCGGGCGTGGCTGGCGGCAATGGTGGTGCCGGCGGTGCGGGCGGCAACTACGGCAACGGTGGCACCGGCGGTACCGGCGGCAACGGCGCCGCGGGTGCTGCTGGAGTCAACCCCAATCCGGTGGCGCCGGCGGCTAATGGCGACAACGGCACCGGCTACCCGGATCTCTTCAATGACGCGACCCCGGGCACTGGTGGCGCGAATGGGGCGGTGGGCGGTCAGGCCGGCGGTAATGGCGGCACGGGCGGCACCTTTGTGAGTACCGCGGGTCCGGGTGTCGGTGCGAACGGT
>NZ_JBVAXG010000044.1:0-407 GCF_055419245.1 Mycobacterium sp. IDUB_37
AGGCCGGTGTCGGTGGTGTTGGCGGTGCGGGCGGCCAGGGTGCGCGGGGTGGTGATGGCGGCGCCGGGGTCACTGGTGCCGACGGTGCGGCGCCGGGTGCGGCGGGTACGGCGGGCGGTTCCGGTGGTGACGGCGGTGTGGGTGGCGATGGTGGTGCCGGCGGCCTCGGCGGCAAGGCCGCTGACGGTACGGCGGCAGCGACGGGTGCCGGTGGTAATGCCGGCAATGGTGGTAACGGTGCGACTCCGGGGGATGGCGGCAAAGGCGCGGCCGGAGACAGCACGGTGCGTGATGGTGGGGCTGGTGGGGCCGGCGGGGATACGGGGTCGGGCGGTAAGGGCGGCGCGGGTGGCACCGGTGCCACGACGGGCAGCGACGGCATTGATGGCACGACACCGTCGGGGGTG
>NZ_JBVAXG010000045.1:0-402 GCF_055419245.1 Mycobacterium sp. IDUB_37
GCGCCACCGTTGCCGTTGGCGCCTGCGGTCGCGCCGACTCCACCCGCCACGCCGCCGTTGCCGCCCTTGCCGCCGCTGGCGCCGTTACCCCCGGTGCCGCCGTCGCCGCCGGTGTAACCGGCGCCGTTGTTGACCCCGGAGACGCCGCTGGAGCCGGCGGCGCCTAGGCCGCCCTTGCCCGCGGTACCTGCCGCGCCGCCATTACCAGCCGCGCCACCGTCGCCGGCCTTGCCGGCGATGGAGCCGGTACCTGCGGCACCGCCGTTACCGCCCGCGCCACCGTCGGCACCGGCACCGGCGTTGCCGCCCGCCTGCCCGGCGCCGCCAGCACCGCTGGTAGCAACTCCGTTGAGGCCATCGATGCCTGAACCACCGGCGCCACCGACGCCGCCCTTACCGCCG
>NZ_JBVAXG010000046.1:0-394 GCF_055419245.1 Mycobacterium sp. IDUB_37
CGGGGTAGCCGCGGTAGCGGCGCGATGCTGGTGGTGGCCTCGCCCACCGGAACCGGCCCGGTGCCCGCGGGTGCGGGCCGAATCTCCACGGTCTGTCCCGAGGTGGGTGAGCCCAGCATCAGCGAGACCGGCCCGCTCAGCGGTAACCGTTCCACCCACTTGCCGTCCAGGAAGACACCATTGCTACTGCGGTTGGTCAGCACCCACCCCGACTCCGTCGGCTCCAACACCGCATGCACCCGCGAGATCCGCGGATTCTCCAACCGAATATCCGAACCACTCGAACGCCCCAACGTCCACGACCGATCCGCCGTGACACGCCACACCCGCCCATCACTACGCAACTCCAACCGCGGCGGCTCAGAATCGGGCGTTCCCACAGTGTCTTTCATCC
>NZ_JBVAXG010000047.1:0-387 GCF_055419245.1 Mycobacterium sp. IDUB_37
AGCATAGCTGCCGGAGCGAAACCATCTCCGAGCATGTTGCTCATGTAAGCAGCGGTGTATTCGTGGCCGGATATCCCGGGATCGCTGCCAATCTTGGCGATCCCAGTAAATTGTTGTCCCAGCCCGGCCAAATTGGTCAGGACCATACACGCATCTTCGAGTCCAAAGTACAACACTATTTCCCCACAAATTACTAATTCGACGTGAAATTGGGGGGCCCGCACCCGCGGTCCCGCGTGATTCTAGGATCAGTATCCCGCGGTAGCAGTAGGTGAACCCCTCTTATGTCAGCGCGCCTGGCTCTTTTCAAGGAGTCCCGCGACCGGGAGTGGTGCGCGCTGGGAAGCGGCACCGCTCATTCCCTTCTCAGCTGCCGCGTACATGTCG
>NZ_JBVAXG010000048.1:0-374 GCF_055419245.1 Mycobacterium sp. IDUB_37
GTGTGGATTGGCCGGCGCAGTTGCAGCAGCAGGTTGCCCGGGTGGCGCGTGAGCATAATGCGACGAGTTTCATGGTGGTGCAGGCCGCGTTGGCGGTGTTGTTGGGCAAGGTCAGTGCCAGCAGTGATGTGGCGATCGGGTTCCCGATCGCGGGGCGGCGTGACCCTGCGCTTGATGAGTTGGTGGGTTGTTTCGTCAATACGTTGGTGTTGCGGGTGGATTTGGCTGCTGATCCCAGTGTCGCTGAGGTGTTGGCGCAGGTGCAGCAGCGCAGTCTGGCTGCTTATGAGCATCAGGATGTGCCGTTCGAGCTGTTGGTGGAGCGGTTGAATCCGGCCCGGAGTCTGACCCATCACCCGCTGATCCAGGTGATG
>NZ_JBVAXG010000049.1:0-365 GCF_055419245.1 Mycobacterium sp. IDUB_37
GGTCTGGGAACCAAAGCCGGCGACGGCGGCGCCGGCGGTAAGGGTGGCGAGGGCGGTAAGGGCGGCAGCGGCGTCGACGGTAGCAACGGAATCGCGACCGTCGGCGCTGGCGGCAACGGACAAGCCGGCGGTAACGCCGGTGCCGGCGCTGATGGCGGCGCGGGCGGTAAGGGCGGCGCCGCCGGTACTGGCGATATCGCCGGGAAGTCCGGTGATGGTGGCGCGGCCGGTAACGGTGGCGCGGCAGGTATTGCGGGCAAGGGCGGCCTAGGCGCCACCGGTGCCGGCGGTCTCGCGGGTGTCAACGGCGGCGACGGCTATCTGGGCGGCGATGGCGGCGCCGGCGGTAACGGTGCCAGCGGCGG
>NZ_JBVAXG010000050.1:0-360 GCF_055419245.1 Mycobacterium sp. IDUB_37
AACCTCGCCGCCACCCTCGCCGGCGGATTCCCCAACCTCGCCGGCCAACTCTCGGTCCTACTCTCTGGCGGATCCCCCACCCTGCAAGCCGCCCTGGCCGGTCTGGCCGGACAGTTCCAAGCCACCCTGGGCGCCGCACTCTCCGGCGGATTCCCCGCCTTCAACGCCGCCCTGGGCACGTTGGCCGCCAACTTCCAAGGCGCTCTCAACGCCGCCCTCTCGGGTGGGTCGGTCTTCGGCGGTGCCCTGAACGCGTTCCTGTCCGCCGGCGGCAACCTCGCCGCACTGCTGCCCTCCCTCTCGGGTGGGTTCGGCCTGAGCCTGCCCTCGCTGACCGCCGCACTCAACGGCGCCCTCAAC
>NZ_JBVAXG010000051.1:0-360 GCF_055419245.1 Mycobacterium sp. IDUB_37
TAGCGTTCGAAGCGCCGCCAGGTTGGCGCCGCTCGCCGCCGATCGCGGGGTGTGATGAGTGAATTGCGTTGCAGTATACGATGAATCGTCGATATTGCCGGCACGTGAGGCGCGCCGGCACGGCGAAGGCGGGAGTGGATAGTGCGTGCACCCCAGCGGGGGTTGGCTTTGCGTAGCCGCGCGATCTCCGCCTCGAGCTCGGCGGCGGTACGGGCCGGTGAGGTCTTCGGGCGCCTCGACAACGGCGCCAAGGCGGCCACGCCGTCGGCGTAGAGCCGGCGTCGGTAGACGTAGAACGTCTGCCGAGATACGCCGTAGCGGCGGCACGTCTCGGCCACAGTGATCTGGTCACGCATCGGG
>NZ_JBVAXG010000052.1:0-344 GCF_055419245.1 Mycobacterium sp. IDUB_37
AGCGGCGGCAAGGGCGGCAACGGCGGCGTGGCGGGTGGAGTCGGCGCGACCGCAGGCGCCAACGGCAACGGTGGCGCGGCCAGCGCCGGCGGTGTCGGCGGAGCAGCAGGCCACGGCGGCGCCGGGATCAACGGCACCACCGGTATCGCGGGAGTCAATGCCGGCGCAGGTGTGGCCGGCGGCGATGGCGGTGCCGGCGGTAAGGGTGGCGCAGGTGGGACCGGCGGCACTGGTGGTGCGGCCGGAACCGGAGGCACCGGCGGCACCGCGGGTGCTAACGCCAAGGGCGGCGACGGCGGGCTCGGCGGCAACGCCGGCACCGCAGGCACCGGCGGCCGCGGCGC
>NZ_JBVAXG010000053.1:0-322 GCF_055419245.1 Mycobacterium sp. IDUB_37
CGCGGCCGCCTGGCCGGCAAAGTCGATGCGATCGTGGCCCGCGAAGACCTCGACGCCGTGCACCGCCGCCAAGAACAGGCGAAAAGCCGTGACGTGTGGGTCGGCGGCGATTGTGACGGCACCGCCGAGATCCACGCCACGGTGAACACCTTGGACGCCATCGCGATCGATCAAGCGTTGAACAATCTCGCTGACACGGTGTGCCCGTATGACCCGCGGACCAAAGCCCAGCGCCGCGCCGATGTGTTCGGGCCGCTGGCCGTCTACTCCCAGCAGATGGCGTGTCAATGCGGGCGCCCCGACTGCGTGGCGACCGGATCCA
>NZ_JBVAXG010000054.1:0-310 GCF_055419245.1 Mycobacterium sp. IDUB_37
TACTCGCCCTACCCCTGCTCCTGAGCCTGTTCACCTACGCCGTCCCCGGCGACGCCGGACTCTCCCTCGCCGCAGCCATCACCCAACAAACCAAACAACCCACCCAATTGCTGGTGCTGCTGATCATCGGCGGGGCCTTGATGGGCTGCGCCGGATCGATCCGGGAGATTGTCAAAGAGCAGGCCATCTACCAGCGTGAACACAACATCGGACTCTCCGGCGGCGCCTACCTTGCCTCCAAACTCGCCGTCCTGGGCGTAATCACCGGCCTCCAAGGACTGATCCTCGGATTCCTCGGCGTCGCCTTCCT
>NZ_JBVAXG010000055.1:0-283 GCF_055419245.1 Mycobacterium sp. IDUB_37
CGCCGGCCGCCGCGGTCGTGGTGTTCGCCGCGCCGGCCCCACCGTTACCGCCGAGGCCGCCCGCACCGCCGTTACCGGCCACCCCGGCGGTGGCGGTGGTGTTCACTCCGGCACCCGCGGCACCCGCGGCCCCACCGGTACCGCCCTGGCCGCCCTGGCCGCCGGCCTGGCCCGCGACCGCGGCGTCCCCGCTGGCCGTGCCGGTACCGCCGGCCCCGCCGAGGCCACCGACGGCACCGTTACCGCCCTTACCGCCGCCGCCCTGGACGCCGGCGGTGCCACC
>NZ_JBVAXG010000056.1:0-283 GCF_055419245.1 Mycobacterium sp. IDUB_37
GGCGATGGTGGTGCGGGCGCGGCTGGTCAGGCCGGTGGCGCGGGTGGCGCTGGTGGGGCCGGCGGGTTGGGCGGATCGGTCCGTGGTGATGGCGGCGCCGGCGGCGCCGGGGGTGTGGGTGGGGTCGGCGGTGCGGGTGCGGCGGGGGCCAACGGCGGTGCCGGCGGTGCCGGCGGTGCCGGGGATTCCACTGATTTCTTCAGCCAGGATTTGACGGGTCCCTCGACCGGCGGTGACGGCGGGGTCGGTGGTGCCGGCGGCACTGGTGGCGGTGGCGGTGCCG
>NZ_JBVAXG010000057.1:0-281 GCF_055419245.1 Mycobacterium sp. IDUB_37
AAGGTGGTGGTCTCGGGCCGGGGCCTGACCCCGCCGTTGCCGGTGATGGGCATCGCCCCGGTCGGCATGGCGCCGGTGGACAGGCCCGCGGTGGATAACACCTCGGTCGGCGGGCCCCCCGCGGACGGTCGGGCCGGGGTCGGTGTGGCGCCGGTGATGGTGGGCAGTACCGAGGTGGTGGCCAGCGGGTCCGGTGCCGGGGGTCGGGGTAGCCGCGGTAGCGGCGCGATGCTGGTGGTGGCCTCGCCCACCGGAACCGGCCCGGTGCCCGCGGGTGCGGG
>NZ_JBVAXG010000058.1:0-268 GCF_055419245.1 Mycobacterium sp. IDUB_37
GCCAGGCCGGCGGCAAGGGCGGCACCGGCGGTGTGGGCGGGGCCGCCGGCGCGGCGGGCACCGGCTCGACTCTCGGCACCGCCGGGGTGGCCGGTAACGGCGGCGCAGGCGGGCTGGGCGGTAACGGCGGCGCCGGCGCAGACAACACCACCACCGCGGGCACCGGCCTGCAGGGCGCCGCCGGCGGCACCGCCGGCGCGGGCGGCCAGGGCGGGACCGGCGGCACCGCGGGCGCCACCAACGGTGGCACCGCCGCCAGCCAGGGCGC
>NZ_JBVAXG010000059.1:0-266 GCF_055419245.1 Mycobacterium sp. IDUB_37
GCCGGCGCGGGCGGCGCGGGCGGGACCGGCGGCACCGCGGGCGCCACCAACGGTGGCACCGCCGCCAGCCAGGGCGCCGGCGGTAAGGGCGGCGACGGCGGGGTCGGTGGCGGTGGCGGTACCGGCGGAGACGGCACGGCCGGGTCGGCGGGCACCACCAGCGCGGTCATCGACGGCAAGGCCGGCGGTCAGGGCGGTACCGGCGGGGCCGGTGGCGCGGCCGGGGCGGCCGGGTCTTCCTCGACCAGCACCGCCGGGGCCGGTAA
>NZ_JBVAXG010000060.1:0-265 GCF_055419245.1 Mycobacterium sp. IDUB_37
CGAGGCCTGACCAGTACCACCGTTACCACCGGTGCCACCGCTACCACCAGCACCACCAGTACCGTTGTCCCCGGTGGCGCCGCCGTTACCGCCGGCGCCTCCGTTGCCGGCGTTACCGCCTGCCCCGCCGGCCCCTGCGGCGAGAAGGCCGTTGCCGCCGTCACCGCCGTTTTGGCCGCCGGTGGCGGTGCCGCCGTTGCCGCCGTTGCCGCCGCCGGTTGCGCTGCCACCGGCACCGCCGCTGCCGCCGTTACCGCCGTTGCCT
>NZ_JBVAXG010000061.1:0-263 GCF_055419245.1 Mycobacterium sp. IDUB_37
GCCTCCGGTGTCGCCGGGGTCAACGCGGGCGCAGGCCAGAACGGCGGCGACGGCGGTGCCGGCGGAAAGGGTGGCGCGGGTGGTACCGGCGGAACCGGCGGTAACGCAGGAACCGGCGGAACCGGCGGCATTGCGGGTGCTAACGCCAAGGGCGGCGACGGCGGGCTCGGCGGCAACGCCGGCACCGCAGGCACCGGCGGCCGCGGCGCCGACGGAATCGTCGGCTTCATCGACGGCGGGGCCGGCGGGCTGGGCGGCAACGC
>NZ_JBVAXG010000062.1:0-252 GCF_055419245.1 Mycobacterium sp. IDUB_37
GCCGGGGTGGGCGGTGACGGCGGGACCGGCGGGGCCGGCGGTCAAGCGACCACCGGCGGTAATGGTGGGGCCGGCGGGGTCGGCGGGGATGCGGGCGCGGTCGGCCAGGGCGGTGCCGGCGGTGACAGCGGCGGCGGGAATTTCGGGGCCAAGGGGGCGGCGGGTCAGCTGCCGACCGGAACGTCGGGGCATGGCGGTACCGGTGGTGCCGGTGGTGATGCGACCAGTCCGGGTCCGGGACCGGGCCACCTG
>NZ_JBVAXG010000063.1:0-249 GCF_055419245.1 Mycobacterium sp. IDUB_37
GGTCTCGCGGGTGTCAACGGCGGCGACGGCTATCTGGGCGGCGATGGCGGCGCCGGCGGTAACGGTGCCAGCGGCGGTAACGGTGGTAACGGCGGCGCGGCCGGCGGTGTCGGGGCGAACGCCGGGGCCAATGGCAATGGTGGCGCGGCCACCGCCGGTGGTGTCGGCGGAGCAGCAGGCAACGGTGGCGCCGGGGTCAACGGCGCCTCCGGTGTCGCCGGGGTCAACGCGGGCGCAGGCCAGAACGGC
>NZ_JBVAXG010000064.1:0-245 GCF_055419245.1 Mycobacterium sp. IDUB_37
AACGCGCCGTTGATCGCACCCAGGCTCAGGTTGAACGCGGGCAGCCCACCACCGAGGACAGCACCCAGGTTGGCCGAAAGGTTGTTCAACGCGCCGGCGAAGGTGGCGCTCAATCCGCCGAGCCCGCCTAGTCCGAGGTTGCCTGACAGTGCGCCGCCGAGCAGGCCGGACAGGTTGGGGAAGCCGGCGGCGAGGTTGGCGGCGAGGTTTTGGCCGGCCACGATGAGTGCACCTAACGCGCCTTG
>NZ_JBVAXG010000065.1:0-242 GCF_055419245.1 Mycobacterium sp. IDUB_37
CACGACCAGCACTGGCATGCCGCGATCGGCGTTGCCGATGAGCGCCGAGATCAGTAAGCCCAGGACCATCGACACCACGGTGACGACGACGACGGCGGCCGCCACTTCAGCGGAACCGACCCAGCGCAGCAACTCGGTGCTACCCGAGTGCAGCAGCAGGCTGTCGTCCGGTGGGGGTAGGAAGGCGACGCCGAGGAATCCGAGGATCAGTCCTTGGAGGCCGGTGATTACGCCCAGGACGG
>NZ_JBVAXG010000066.1:0-236 GCF_055419245.1 Mycobacterium sp. IDUB_37
GGTGCCGGTGGTGATGCGACCAGTCCGGGTCCGGGACCGGGCCACCTGGCGGGTTCGGGTGGCAAGGGTGGGGTCGGCGGGGCCGGCGGCAACCTCGGTGATGGCGGCATCGGCGGTGCCGGCGGTGCCGGCGCGATCGGCGCGGCGGGTGTGGACGGCGTCAACCCCGATGAAACGGGTGGCAATGGCGGAACGGGCGGGGCCGGTGGTGTCGGTGGTGCCGGCGGCCTGGGCGG
>NZ_JBVAXG010000067.1:0-234 GCF_055419245.1 Mycobacterium sp. IDUB_37
GGCGGGACCGGCGGGGCCGGCGGTCAAGCGACCACCGGCGGTAATGGTGGGGCCGGCGGTGTGGGTGGCAACTCGGGTGCGGTCGGTCAGGGCGGTGCCGGCGGTGACAGTGGCGGCGGTGCCAGCGGCGCCAAGGGCGCGGCGGGTCAGCTGCCGGCCGGAACGTCGGGGCATGGCGGTACCGGTGGTGCCGGTGGTGATGCGACCAGTCCGGGTCCGGGACCGGGCCACCTG
>NZ_JBVAXG010000068.1:0-231 GCF_055419245.1 Mycobacterium sp. IDUB_37
CACCATGAAACTCGTCGCATTATGCTCACGCGCCACCCGGGCAACCTGCTGCTGCAACTGCGCCGGCCAATCCACACCCACCCGCGCACCCCGGTAATCGGCCACCCGCGGATACGGCCGATCAGTAGGCAGCACCAACCGCTCCGGCATCCCAGCCAACGCATCCTGCCAATAACTCAGCTGCCCCGCGATGCGACTCTGACTGTCCTCGAGATCACCGAACTGGGCACG
>NZ_JBVAXG010000069.1:0-224 GCF_055419245.1 Mycobacterium sp. IDUB_37
GGGCTCGGTGGGACCGGCGGTGGCGGCGGGACCGGTGGGGCCGGCACCGACGGGGCGGACGCGATCACGGCCGGCGGCGATGGCTTTGAGGGCGGCCGCGGCGGCAATGGTGGTCTAGGCGGTGTGGGTGGTGCCGGCGGTGTCGGCGGCGGGCATCAGGCTGCCGGGTTCAGCGACGGTTCCCACGGTAAGGGCGGTACCGGCGGAGTGGGCGGCACGGCCGG
>NZ_JBVAXG010000070.1:0-218 GCF_055419245.1 Mycobacterium sp. IDUB_37
CAGGTCAGATCCCGGGATCGCACGAAGTCGGCCAGCGCTTTCGAGGGCCGGTAGTGGGGTTCGGGTGCCGCGTAGCCAGGATGGGTGAGCGGTACCCGCTTTGAGGACAAGGCGAGCTCACGAAGCCGTTCGGCGGTGATGAGCCCGTCGGCATTCCATTGCCAGGCAGGGGTGTCGCTGGTGCCGTCGAGGGTGGCCTGCTCGGCGATCACATGAAT
>NZ_JBVAXG010000071.1:0-215 GCF_055419245.1 Mycobacterium sp. IDUB_37
CCGCCGGCCCCGCCGAGGCCACCGACGGCACCGTTACCGCCCTTACCGCCGCCGCCCTGGACGCCGGCGGTGCCACCGTTGGTCGCTCCGGCCGCACCACCGGTACCGCCGGTGCCGCCGTTACCGCCGGCACCGCCCTGGGCGCCGGCCGCTCCGGCAGCGGCCACCGTGGTGTTCGCCGCGCCGGCCCCACCGTTACCGCCCAGCCCGCCCGC
>NZ_JBVAXG010000072.1:0-212 GCF_055419245.1 Mycobacterium sp. IDUB_37
GCCGTATCCACCGTGATCGCCGGACCCTGCAACCCCAACGCATACGACACCCGACCCGACGCCACACTCGTCGACAGACTGGTCAGGGCATAGCCCTCTACTTGCTCCGAGCTCCCGCCCAAGCCGTACGCCTGCGCCCAGGCGCCGACGAAGACCCCGGTCTCCGAACCCGCCAACCCCGACGGATCAATCCCCGCGGTCTCCAACGCCTC
>NZ_JBVAXG010000073.1:0-209 GCF_055419245.1 Mycobacterium sp. IDUB_37
GGTGCCGGTGGTGATGCGACCAGTCCGGGTCCGGGACCGGGCCACCTGGCGGGTTCGGGTGGCAAGGGTGGGGTCGGTGGGGCTGGCGGCAACCTCGGTGATGGTGGCACCGGCGGTGCCGGTGGTGCCGGGGCGATCGGCGCGGCGGGTGTGGACGGGGTCAACCCCGATGAAACGGGTGGCAATGGCGGAACGGGCGGGGCCGGTGG
>NZ_JBVAXG010000074.1:0-206 GCF_055419245.1 Mycobacterium sp. IDUB_37
GAATAGCCGAAGGCGGTGGACATCATCCCGACTGCGACGCTGAGTCCAAGGCCGCAGACCGCATAAGAGAAGATGCGAGCCTGCACTGGCCCAGCCGGCGCCGGCGAGAAACGAAGCACTTTCTCAATAACGATTGCTGCGGCGAGGAGATCTTTCGTTAGTCCCAACCCCAATCGCACATGAGTGATCATTGCGGCTTGGTCGTT
>NZ_JBVAXG010000075.1:0-206 GCF_055419245.1 Mycobacterium sp. IDUB_37
GAATAGCCGAAGGCGGTGGACATCATCCCGACTGCGACGCTGAGTCCAAGGCCGCAGACCGCATAAGAGAAGATGCGGGCCTGCACGAATCCGGCCGGCGCAGGCATCAATCGGAGCATTTTCTCAATGACGATTGCTGCGGCGAGGAGATCTTTCGTTAGTCCCAACCCCAATCGCACATGAGTGATCATTGCGGCTTGGTCGTT
>NZ_JBVAXG010000076.1:0-206 GCF_055419245.1 Mycobacterium sp. IDUB_37
GACACCTCCAACAACAACCGCTGCTGAGGATCCATCGTCTGGGCCTCCCGCCCAGAAATCCCGAAGAACTCCGCGTCAAACCCGGCTACATCAGGCAGAAACGTTCCGGCGCGGGTGTAGGTCTTGCCTACCGCATCAGGATCAGCATCAAACAACTCCGCCAAATCCCAACCACGATCCCCCGGAAAACCCCCCACCCCATCAGA